>CAVRDA010000001.1:0-219313 GCA_963719755.1 Vicinamibacteria bacterium
CTTTCGTCCGCGGAAGCAGATCCGGCCGCAGCTGGTCACCATGATGGTCTGATCGTGGAACGGATACCGGGAACGTTCAGCGCACGGGTAGGCGGTCGCCCCGCTCTGACTTCCCCGTCGAATTGTCGATGCGCCCTATCCGTGCGGGTGTTTCTTCGGCACGTCCATCCACCAACTGGGTAATGGCTTCAGCGGTTTCTTGAGCCGCGGTGAAGGTGGTTCACACACCAGCATTTTCTCCAGCCCACGTCCGGGCGGGGGACTCACTTCAAGGCACTGTCCTACTCTCTCCGCACCGTTGGGGCCTCATCCGGCCTCAGTGCGGACCATGTCGCCAGACTCAACCCCCCAAGGGCCGCGACAGCAACCGTCAGCTTGACGACTCGCCTCACGGGACGCCTCCGCGAAAAGCGGGCAGGGGCCGAAGCCCGCGCCCACGGTTGGTGCTACTGGGTCACGAGAATCACATCATACAAGGGGGCTGAAGACTTACACTGCAAGTGCTGCAGCATCTTCTCTGCCTGCGTCCATGTGCTTCATCCAACTCACCGGCGGCGAACATGAGTTCCGCGTTCCTGGCTTTGTTCACCAGCTTCTGGCGCAGCCCGGTGGCAGAAACCGACTCCGTAACCTCCTCGACCAACCCCTGCAGCGACGGCCCGCAGCTTCTCGGCCGAACGCCTTGGAGGGACTGGCGAGCACGGCCGCGATGGTCAAGGCACACACGAGATGCAAGGGCGCTCAGGTCATGATGTCCCCCAGGCCAAGTTGCGGTTATAGGTAAAACGGCACTCCTCACGGATTCGGACAGGAGCGGCACATTTCGACATTAGCGGGAACCAGTGTGGAGAATCCGGTGGGAGGTTTGAGCAGTGGCTTATGCGACATGGCCCTGCCGGGCCCGGTCGCCCTGAGATACCGGACCTGTTCACGGACGCGCGGCCGACCTCGCCAGCCGACATCGCGAGGCGCAGCGTCAATGAATGGTTGGGAAGAGTCCGGGCGTCACGTAAGGGGCCACGGTGGCCTTCACTGGCGATAGGGGCGGCGGCGGGGGATCGGTCACGGTCCGTTCAAGGAGCCGGGCGCCGATGAGCAGCAGGAGGACGGTCGCGACCAGGACCGCGTCACGACGGATTGGACAGCGCCCACAACTTGGTTTCGGCTGCGGGCTTCTGCTCGCGACGCTGCGGCTTGTGACCAGGTGAGAACCACTCGCTCATGGCTTAGACCTGGCCCCAACGTGCGAGGCGAATCGAGCTACCCAGAATGCGACTGACGCTGCACTCAGCCAGCCGATGGCGCGTGCAGGTTCATTGGCTGTAATCCAGCATCGCCACGCGAACAGGAAGCCGGCCAGGTAGGCGATGACGGCCAACAGGCGAAGCCAGTTCATGCGGGTACGCGGGCAGGTTGCCAGCCCCCAAGACGGGCGTCAGCGTCCTCGATGTCATCCTAAACGAAGGGCCGCCGGGACGCCTTGGCGCATCGGCCCATTCAAGTCGGTGAGCCCTGTGACGAGTCCGACACCCTAAAATTGAAATCGCGCTCACGGCCGCTCGTAGACCCACACGTTGTCCTGGTCTCGGCCCCCACCGCGGAGCTGTTCCGCAGCCTGAAGGCGACGCCCGCCTTCCTGCAGTTCGTAACGAAAGGAGATTGCGACTTTCCCGTCCGGACCCTGCGTGTCAAACGTGGACACCCACGCGTCACCGTCCCAGCGCAGTCCAGGACCATCCGACCGAGCTCGAATGTGGACTCGACCGGCTGGCCGTCAGCGGAAATACGTCGCCTGGCACCGAAAGATCGGCTCGCGGTGGTCGATGCGCATTACGCCGCTTTGGAAAGCAGCGGCGGCAGGGCTGAGCATGCTCGCGTGCCGGTTCAGCGTCCAGTCGCCGGAGAAATCGGGCTCTGCGCGATCACTGTCATGGCGTCTCCCTCGGATACCTCATGCGTTCTCCTTCGCCGCAAACACATCACGGAAAGGCCCAAGAAACTTCCGCTCCGGTGACCAATCCGTAATGGCGAAGACAACGTCGGAGAACGCCCCACCATAGTCGTTTTCCAAGGCCTGCCGAAAATCCGTGGCAGTACGGTACGGGTCATTCTCAAACGCGCCACAACCCCATGCCCCCAGCACGAGCGTGGCATGCCCGTACGCCCGTGCAATCGCGAGCACGCGATGAATCCGTTTCTTTAAGAGGTCTCCAGCTTGCGGTTGGCCAATGTGGGGCGCATACGGAGCGGCACATGTGATGAAGCTCAGAAGCCAAGGAAGTGGCAACTCCGTCCCGTCGTCCGTGCGAAAGACAGGAACGTCAGGACAATAAATTGCCCAGTCCGTTGAATCTGGTTGTGGGCGCTTGCGGTGTTCCTGATACATGGGATCATCAATGAGCGTCTGATGGAGCGAGCTAGATCGACACAGCACCTCCTCCTGTGCTCTGGCTCCGTTCAGAAAACCACCACCGGGTTGAATACCGTTGGCGAAATTCAGGGCAAGAGGCCGCGATCCGCGTGCCACCAAGCGTCGTGACGCTCCGAGTGTCGTCTCATTGGTGACCTGGACCCGTGTTTCAGTGAACACATCGCTCTCGTGACGTGGCAGCCTAACGTCCGGGGCAATGCTCCGTTTCGCGGCACAGGCCGCTTGCACTGCGTCACGCCACACGACGTCCTGGCCGGCTTTGGTGCTGTGCTGGCCCTGAGATCGTTCAGTAAGGAGGCTCACGAGTCCCCGATATGGGGTCTTGAAGGTGTATCACGTTTGCCAATACGGGGGCGTCTCAGCCCAGCCAGGCCGCGAGTAGCTCCTCTCGCTTCGCCGTCGCCGCCGCAGCTAGTTCCACGCTGTTCCGGTATAATGTGCGTAGCCCGCGTATCGTCGTTCCAGGAGTAGCGAAGCTCGACTCCGACTCCAGGCACAAGGCGCCTCACTGCAGACGCCCGATTCGGCCCCTTGGTCAACGTCCACAACGCGCAGTCGTCCGCCAGCTTCTTCTGCTCCGTTGGTTCCGGCTCGTGATCGGGCGAATACCACTCGCTCATGGCTTATGGCTCGGATGGTCCCACGCAACGTGGCCCGTGCAAGAATGGCTCATGGTGAAGTCTTCCGATCTGGTTGCGATCACGACATTCCGGTCAACGGCGGATGCTCAGATCGCCAAGGGAATCCTGGACGAGGCCGGCATCGAATCCATGATTAGGGCTGACAACGTGGGCGGAATGTACCCGGCGATCGCCGGAGCCGAGCTACTAGTCAGATCCGAAGACGTTGACAAGGCAAAGGAAGCACTTCGACAACATCGCCGGTCAATTTGACACTAGACATAAAGGCGAACATCAGCCAGCCGTAGCCTACGGCCGCTTGCGGTGCGGGTTTATTTGTTCGTGATCGGGCTCACTTGTCCAGAAACGCTGCAACACACGTGAGCCGGACCGTAAGTAGAGGCGGCGGCGCCGCCGGAGAGGAGGGCTTCGGAGCACAGGTAGCGCGGCACACCTTGTGCTACTTGGGTGCGTGGAGGGTCTCGCGATGACTGTTGGAGCGTTGCTGACGTCCTTGGTGATAGCTCTACATTGGGCAACCGGTGCCATCCAGGCGATGGAGCGCGAGACCGATGCTCGCCTTGCCCCGGCATACATATCGGCCGGCGTGCAGGGTAAAAGCCGGCCTGCGCGAATGCGGTTCGAAGTGATGGACCGCAACAGTGACGGTGAGATTTCACGCGACGAGTGGCGTGGGTCCGCGCGCTCTTTCGAGGTTCACGACTGGAACGGCGATGGCCGGCTCTCTGGTGACGAGGTCCGGATTGGGGCCCGGCAGAACACGAGCCTGGAGGAAGCGGATCACAATCCCTCGCGGGCCGAACGCTACCAGTCGTGGACCGAAGCAGGCTTCGTCAGCCTCGACCACAACCGCGACGGCCGCATCACGTCGAACGAATGGCACTACGAGCGCGAGTCGTTCGTGCGTGCGGATCGGAATCGCGACGGCGCACTGGATCGCGCCGAATTCCTTGGCTCCGACATGGACGACGACCGTGATGACCGGTTCGACAATCTCGACGCCAACCGAAACGGACGACTCGAGCGAGACGAGTGGCATGCCAGCGATGACGCCTTCACGTGGCTCGATCGCAACCGCGACGGCGTGCTCAGTCGCGGCGAAGTGACTGGCGACGACCAGGTGGCCACCCGCAACGATCAATTCGCAAGCCTGGACTACGACGGCAATGGCACGATCGCCAGAAACGAATGGCACTGGTCCCTGGGCAGCTTCAATCAGCGCGATCTGAATCGTGATGGTGTGCTCTCGCGACGCGAGTTCGACTCCACCGCCGACGGCGCCAGGGCTTCGACGACGACACCGCAGGTCGTGCGAATCAACGCGCAGCAGCGGTGGACGGACACTGGCATCGACGTGCGTACCGGCGATGAATTGACATTCGACTCGCGAGGAACCGTCCAGCTGAGCAGCGATTCGAACGACGTCGCCACACCGGCGGGTTCACGGAAGCCGGGCCGAGCCATGCCAGCCACCAACGTCCATGCCCCTGCTGGGGCGCTGATTGCTCGCATTGGAGACTCCACGACGATCGTGGTCGGCGATCGACGGTCAATCCGAGCCTCTCTGGGTGGACGTCTCTATCTTGGTCTCAACGACGACCACCTGCCCGACAATAACGGGGAGTTCGAAGTCACGGTGGGCATCCAGGGCCGGACACGGCGCTACTAGAGAAATGGCGCGCTCGCAGAGCTCCGAACACGGCGGTCGCGTGGTATCAGCCCCACGCCCGCACGAGCATGAGGTAATCATGTCGATCAGCGCCGGACGGCGCTCGATACTGTGGACGATCGCGGTGGCCGTCGCGCTTGCGTGTCGCGCTGACGCCGAGGCCCCTCGTGCAGAGGCGCAGGCGTCAACGGCGGAAACAGCGCTGGCGGAGTTGAAGGTAGGCAACCGGCACCACGTCCAGCACCGGTATCGACACCCGCACGAAACGCCAACACGTCAGAAGAGCCTCGTCAGTGGCCAGCACCCGCATGCCATGATCCTGAGCTGCGCCGACTCGCGTGTGCCACCCGAGATCGTCTTCGATCAGGGCCTCGGGGACCTGTTTACCATCCGCGTCGCAGGCAACATCACTGACGATGCCATCCTGGGCAGCATCGAGTACGCCGCCGAGCACCTGCATACGCCGCTGCTCGTGGTCATGGGTCACGGGTCGTGCGGCGCCGTAACGGCGGCAACCGAAGCTGGCGAGCCACCCGGACATTTGACTGCCCTTGTGAGGCCCATTCGCCCGGCGATCGAGAAAGCGCGAGGCATGCCTGGTGATCTGGTGGCCAACGCCGTCCGACTCAACGTCGAAATGGTAGTCGCGCAGATCCGCGACTCGGCTCCGATGTTGAGCGAGATGGTGAAGACCGGCCGGTTGCGGGTCGTGGGAGCCGTCTATTCGCTCGACAACGGTGAGGTGACCTGGCTGCCCGAGGCTCCCACTGGAGCGCACTGAGACTCGCGCTGAGTTGAGTCATACCTGTCTCGAGCGCCACCGCGGGCAGATGGAGTCCCCGCGCATCCGCACCCTGAAGGACGCCGTGAATTAGACGGTTTCGACGGTCGCGTATACGTCGCGCCGCAGGATCGCCACGAGCTCGCGGAGCGTGTACAGCACGATCGGGCCGAGGAAGAGTCCGACGAGCCCGAAGGCGGCCATCCCGCCGACCAGCCCGAAGAACAGCGTGATGCGCGTCGAGCTTCACGCCGCGTCCCGCGAGCAGCGGGCGCAGGACGTTGTCCATCGTGCCGATGACGCCGCCGCCCCACACCACCATGATCACGGCGCCCCAGGTGTTCCCGACGAGCCCGAGCCAGATCGCGACGGGGGCCCAGACGAGCCCCACTCCGCCAGGCACCAGGGCCAGGAAGAACATGAGCGCGCTCAGCGAGCCGGCGTGAGGGACGCCCAGCACGAGGAACCCGATCAAGCCGAGGGCCGCCTGGACGGCGGCGGTCAGTCCGACGCTGAGGAACACGCCGCGCGTCATCTCGCCGATGTCGTACAGGATGCGTCGGGCGTCGTCGATGGGGAACGGGAGCGCCGAGGCAAGCGCCTCGACCATCGCCTCCCCGTGCGCGAAGAGCACCGGGATCCCCACGATCATCACGATGAACGAGAACGCGAAGCCGAGCGCACCCCCGACGAGCGCCGGGCCGGTCGCCGCAAGGAACGCCGCGAGACGCTGCAACGCGGTGAGGGCGAGCCCCTTCAGGTTTATGTGGGCGATGCCGACCACCCGCTTGCCGCGGTCGACGAGATCGACGAGCCAGGGCCAGCGCTCCGCCACCGTCGGACCGGACGACGTGCCCTGGTAGGATTCCTGCACCCACTCATAGCCGGCGACCCCGCCCTGCACGGCCTGCACCGCGACGAGCGTCACCGGCACGATGACGAAGGCCGCCACGAGCAGCGTGAGGATAGTGGTGGCGACCCACTGTCGGCCGCCGCACGCGCGCTGGAGGCGGCGATGGAACGGGCGGAAGGTGACGACGAGCACGGCGGCCCACGTGAGGCCTGCGATGAACGGGGCAATCACCTGCCCCGCGAACCACGCCATCGCGAGGAGCAGGAGGACGAAGAGGAACCGGCTGGTCGTGTCCCGATACATGGCAATCTCCAGGCGCGGGCGGCCGGACACCAATCCGACACCCTGGTAAGAACTCTCACGCTGACGTCGCGGTCACCGCAGCACTCCGAGGAAGTCGGTTCTGACGCAAGATGAGACGCAGAAGTCGCGGGATGTCGCAGGATAACTGGTACCGGAGCTTTCACCAATGAGCGAGATGACGCGCTGTGAACGCAGGGGCTTCGGCCCCGCCGGCACCGCAACGACTTTCGATGACGGTCATTGCTGTGATTTGCGCGGTGGCATTGGCCGGCGGACAGGGACAGAAGAGCGGGAGTCCGGAAGAGAACCTGCCGTCCAACGTCACGCAGCTCACTGGCTTCGGCGAGCGCGCGTCGTGGTCGCCCGACGGCCGCCGCATCGCGTTCATGTCGAAAAGCTTCGGCGATGCGTTCGTGGTCGATGTCGCCACGAAGGTGATTCGCCTTCTGACGCATTATCCGGGCGCCGGGTACCTTCGCGTGCAGTACTTGCCCAATGGCGATTACCTGCTGATCGGCGCGCGCACGTTTACGGATATCAGGACGACGCGCGGGCGCGATCAGGAGATGTGGATCCTCGAGGCCAAGGGCAGCGGCCAGCCGGTGCCGCTCGACCACAAGATCTCGGAAGGGGTCGCGATCTCGCGACGCACGTCGAGGATTGCCTGGTCGAACACGCACGGCCAGTATCCCGATCTCCTGGCCGAGGGCGAGTCGGTCCTCTACACGGCGGATATCGTCAAGGACGCCGGCGCACCACGGCTGGTCAACAAGAAGGAGATCATGCGCGCGAAAGCGCCCGAATGCACGCTTGAAGCGCAGGACTTCCGCAAAGACGATGCCGAGCTGATCTACACCTGCTACCGCTCGCCGTTTGCCGACGTGTTCGGCGTCGATCTCGGATCCGGGAAGATCACGACCTATCGCAAGCTGTCGGGCGAGTACAACGAAGTCGAAGGGATCTTTCCCGACGGCGAGTACGCGCTGGTCGAATCGAGCCGCGATCAGCTGCAGCAGAACTCCAACTACATCGACATCTGGAAGCTGAAGCTCGAACCGGACAGCACGGATTTCGTCCGCATGACGCGCTGGGGAGAGTACGCGGGGTTCAAGGCCTCGAATCCCGTCGTCAGCCCGGACGGCAAGACGATCGCGTTCCAGTCGGCGCGCAGTCGAGATCCAGCGGGCGTCGGATATGGGATCTACTTATTGAAACTCGATTAGCCCAAAGCGCTTTCACGGGCAAGGCGATGCCCGAGCAGCGTCCCGGCACGGTCGCAGCAGACCGGCAGCGGCGTATCCAGGACCAGTAAATTTTCCTTCGAACACGGCTGTAACTGCTCCCTGTGTCCGGATCCGAAACACGGCCACGCCGCCCGCGCCATCGAAGTAGCTCGATTAGCTGGTCCAATTCGCCGCAAGCCGCAAACGGAACGTCCCTTGCTCTGGACAACTGCGTGCTGAGTGCCGGAACCGGTCCGGCACCCGCGAAGCTCATGAGGAGATGGACATGCTCGTACGCAAGGCTCTCATCACCGCCGCGCTGGCCGCGGCGGCGCTCGTCGCCACGCCGCAGAAGGCGTCGGCCGACTGGTACCTGACGCCATTTATCGGCGGGGTCTTCGGCGGCAGGGCGAACTTCGGCGAATTCAACAACTTCGAAGACGAGTTCGAGAAGCGCGTGAACTTCGGCGCGGCGATTGGGTGGATGGGCGCCGGCGTCATCGGCTTCGAGGCCGACTTCAGCTGGACGCCGAACTACTTCGAGAACACCGATCGGCGACGCAAACTTCGACTTCGGCGACAGCAACGTCACCACGGTCATGGGCAATCTCATCATCGGCGTGCCGATTGGCGGCCAGACAGGTCTCGGCTTCCGGCCCTACGCCTCCGGCGGCGTCGGGTTGATTCGCAGCAATGCGACGGCAGCAACTTCTTCAACGACCTGAGCACGGACGACTTCGGCTTCAACGTCGGCGGCGGCTTCCATGCCTTCTTCACCGACAACATCGGCATTCGCGGCGACGTGCGCTACTTCCGCTCGCTGCAGGACAACGAGCCGGACGACGAATTCGACGTCGCGCTGGCCGACTTCAGCTTCTGGCGCGGCTCGGCCGGCGTGACCTTCCGCTTCGGCAACTGAGGTCGCGCCGAATAGCAACGACGTCCAACGGTAAGATACGGGCAGCAGTCGGTCCTGGCTGGCTTTCCACTTCGGAGACAGCAATGGCGCGATTTCTCTGCCTGATCTACCTGGACGAATCCGAACTTGCGGCGATGACCGAGCCCGACATGAGCGCGCTCAACGCCGAACACCTCCGCTACAACAGCGGCCTGCACGCGAACGGGCACTTCGTCGAGGCCGAAGCGTTGACGCCGGCCAGCCACACGGCTTGCGTCCGGGTGCGCAACGGCAAGAGGACGGTGACCGACGGCCCGTTCGTCGAGACCAAGGAGATGGTGGCCGGCTTCTACCTGATCGAAGCGCGCGACATCACCGAAGCCGCGGCATTGGCCGCGGAGATCCCGGCCGCGCGGCTCGGCACGGTGGAAGTCCGGCCGACACGCCACCTGATCGTGGACGGCCAATCGCATCCGCCACTCAGCTACGCGACCGCCGCTCGATCCACGCATTGATCGGGCAAATGCGCCGGCGTCACCCCTTGCCTTTCGATGGGTCGCTGCGGTATGGTCCCCTTGAAACCCGATGGGACTGCCGGCGAAGCTGCCAACGCCAGACATCCTCCGCGGCACGCTCGACCTGCTGATCCTGCAGGCGCTCAGCTGGGGCGCCGCGCACGGCTACGATGTCGCTCGCCGGATCGAAACGGTCACCGACGACGTGCTGGCCGTGGGTGAAGGGACTTTGTACCCGGCATTGCACCGGCTGGAAGAGCGCGGCTGGGTGACCGCCAGCTGGGGGACTTCCGAGAACAACCGCCAGGCGAAGTTCTACGCGCTCACCCGGAGCGGCAGGGCGCAGCTGCGTCTGGCAGCCGAGAACTGGCGCCGCTACGCCGCCGCCGTGTTCGCGGCGCTCGACGCGCGCCCCGTTCAGTGAGGACCACAGGCGATGACGCGCTGGCGGCGCTTCCGCGGCCTGTTCGGGCTCGACCCGCAAGCCGACGTCGACCACGAGCTGCGGTTCCATCTCGAGATGCGGGTCCGCGAGCTGATCGATCGCGGCGAACAGCCCGACCGCGCCCGCGAACTCGCCCTGCTCCGCTTCGGCGACTACGAGACCGCGCGAGGCGAATGCGAAGCGATCGACACACGGAGGAAGCGCCACATGGTGAGAGCTGAGCATCTGAGCGAGTTCCGGCAGGACGTCCACTACGCGCTGCGGATGCTCCGCCGGGCGCCAGGCTTCACCGCCGTGGCCATCCTGACGCTCGCGCTAGGGGTCGGCGCCAATAGCGCCATCTTCAGCGTCGTGTACCGGAGTGCTGCTGCACTCCCTGCCGTACCGGGCCGCCGAGCGGCTGCACGTCGTGCAGATGCTCTATCCCGACGGCACCGCCTACAGTCACCTGTCGCCGCCCGATTTCATGAGCGTGCGCGAGGGCGCTCGGGTCTTCGAGCAGGTCGAGGCCTACAGGACGGACGTCCTGACGCTCGTCGACGCCGGCGAGCCTCGTGAGATCGAAGGGGTCAGTGTCAGCACCGGGCTGTTCGACCTGCTGGGGATGCGCGTCAGCCACGGCCGCGCCTTCGCGCGCGACGAGCACGGGGCGGGCCGCGGCCAGGTGGCCGTGCTCGACGACGGCTTCTGGACGCGCGAGTTTGGACGCGATCCGAACGTGCTGGGCAAGACGGTCTCGGTCAACGGCACGCGGGCGACCATCGTCGGCGTGCTGGCGCCGGACGCGCGGCGTGCCCGCGGAGGCCGATCTCTACTTCCCGCTCGAATACGACGAGCGGTTCAGCGCGTCGACGGCGCAAGGCCGCCGCGGCGAGTCGCTGAACGTCGTCGGGCGGGCACGCCCGGGCACTACGGCGGCGCAGGTCGATGCCGACGTGAAGCGCCTGGGAGCCGATCTTCAGCGTGCGTTTCCCGAGACCAACGAAGCGCTCACGTTCGCGGCGCAGTCGTTGCGCGAGAGCATCATCGGGGACGTCGAGATGCCGCTGCTGGTCCTGCTGGGCGCCGTCGGCTGCGTCCTGCTGGTCGCGTGCGCCAACATCGCCAATCTCCTGCTCGCGCGCGGATTGGCGCGCCAGGGCGAGCTCGCCGTGCGGGCGGCGCTCGGCGCGGGTCGTGGCCGGCTGCTGCGTCAACTCCTCACCGAGGCGCTGGTGCTGGCGCTCATCGGCGGCGCCCTGGGGCTGGCGCTCGCATACGCCGGCGCGGCCGCGATTGTCGCGGCGGAACCAGCCGATATTCCCCGCCTCGACCAGGTAGGCGTCGACGGCACGGTCGTGGTGTTCACCTTCATCACGGCGATCGTCGCAAGCCTCGCGTTCGGCGTGCTGCCGGCGCTGCAGGCCACGGCGACGCAGCTGACGCCGGCGCTGGCCGAACAGGGGCGCGGCGGTTTCACCGGCGGCGGCGGTCATCGCACACGCGCGGCGCTGGTCGTCGCCGAGGTGGCGCTTGCCGTGGTCCTGCTGGTCGGCGCCGGTCTTCTCGTTCGAAGCTTCGTCAAGCTGACCGGCGTCGAGTCCGGCTTCAGGGCGGCCAACGCCATGGCCTTTCGAGTGCGGATGCTGGGCGACGCGTATCAGGAGCGGCCACAGGTGTTGCGGCGGCTCGTGGAAATCGAGGCTCGCCTGAAGTCGCTGCCCGGCGTCACCGCCGCAGGCGCGACGTCGCTGCTGCCCTTCAGCGGCCGCGGCGCGCTGGTCGGCTTCTCGGTCGAGGGGGCGCCTCCACCTCCCGCCAACGTCAACCAGGAGATTGGCATCGCGAGCGTCACGCCCGACTACTTTCGTGCGATCGGCACGCCCCTGGTTCGCGGCCGCGGGTTCACCGATCGCGACCACGGCGACGCCCCTCGAGTCACCGTGTTCAACGAAGCCGCCGTGCGGTTCTGGTTGCCGGAACGGGATCCGCTGGGCGCGCGCGTCAACATGAACGGCACGATCTACGAAGTCGTCGGCGTCGTCGGGGACGTGCTGCAGGGGGATCCCGGCCAACGGCCGCTGCCCCAGATGTTCGTGCCATATGCGCAGCGCGTCGTCCGCGCGCCGCGCGTCGTCGTCCGGACCTCAGGCGACGTGATGGCCGTGGCCGGCGCCATCCGCGCGGAGATTCATGCGCTCGACCCGAAGCTGCCGATCGCCGACATGATCCCGCTGGAGCAGCTCGCCACGCGCGCCGTGGCGCGTCCGCGTTTCTACACGACCCTGCTTGCACTGTTTGCCGGGGTCGCGCTGGCACTCGCGGCCACCGGTATCTTCGGCGTGATGAGCTATGCCGTCGCGCAGCGCACCCGCGAGATCGGCATCCGCATCGCGCTTGGCGCCAACGTCGCGGACGTGCTGCGAATGATCGTCGCCAGGGCCGTGGCGCTCGCCGCAGGCGGGATCGTCGTCGGAATTGCCGCAGCGATGGCGCTCGGGCGCTTCCTTGAGAGCCAGTTGTTCGGCGTCCCTCTCCTTGACCCGGTCACGATGGCCGGCGTCGTGCTCGTCCTGCTCACGAGCGCCGGCGTCGCCAGCTGGCTGCCGGCGTGGCGCGCGGCAACTGTCGATCCCGTGCGCACGCTGCGGCAAGGATGAGGCATCTCGTGCTTCGTGCCAGGTGCATTGTGCTGGGTGCGGTGCTTCGTGCCAGGTGCATTGTGCTAGGTGCGGTGCTTCGTGCCCAGTGCTTCGTGCCCCGTGCGTGCTGTGTGCCTTGTGTGTTGTGCGGGTCGGGCTTCGCACTTGGCGCTCTGCACGCCGCACCGCACGCGGCACCCTGCACGAAGCACTCAGCACGGTCGAGACGCTCTCACCACCGGTTATTGAACCGGCTCTAGACTTAGACCTTCGCCGTCTTCCACCGCCCGCGTCGGAACAGCAGCGCGCTCACGACAGCCAGCATCGAGTACGCCACGGCCATCGCGACGAAGACGCCGTTGGCCTCCAGCCCGCCGCCGTGCGCGAGGAACCACGCCAGCGGCAGCTCCAGCAGCCAGAACACGCCGAGGTTGATGAGCGTCGGCGTCCACGTGTCGCCCGCGCCGTTGAACGACTGCGTCAGCACCATGCCATAGGCATAAAACAGGAACCCGCAGCTGACGATCCGCAGGCAGCCGACCGCATACGACGTCACGACCGGATCGCTCGTGAAGAGCGCGACGATGGGCCGCGCGCCGAGCACGAAGATCAGGCCGACGGCACCCAGGAAGATCATGTTGGCGAACGCGGCCGTCCACACGGCGTGCTCCGCCCGTTCGGGACGCCCCGCTCCCAGGTTCTGCCCCACCATGGTCGCCGCCGCGTTGCTGATCCCGAACGACGGCAGCAGCGCGAAGACGATCAGCCGGATGCCGATCGTGTAGCCCGCCAGCGCCGGGCTGCCGAACACCGACAGGATGCGGACGAGCGCGACGTAACTGGCCGTGCCGATCAGGATCTGCAGCGTGCCCGATCCCGACAGCCGCAGCATCGACGCCATCATCGGCAGGTCCAGCCGCCAGTGGCGGCGCTCGACACGCACGCGGCGGCTCCAGCGCGTCAGCGTCACCAGCTGCATGACGACCGCCGTGCCGCGCCCGATATTGGTCGCGACGGCCGCCCCGGTCACGCCCAGCTCGGGAAACGGTCCGACGCCGAAGATGAGGCACGGCCCCAGCACGATGTTGATCAGGTTGCCGAGCCACAGCACGCGCATCGCGATCGCCGCATCGCCCGCGCCGCGAAACACCGCGTTGATCAGGAACAGCAGCACGATCGTCGCGTTGCCGCCCAGCATCACGCGCGTGAACGTCGAGCCCGACGCGATCACCTCGGGCGAGGCGCCCATCACCGCCAGCAGCGCCGGCGCGTGCCACGCGCCGGCGACTCCGATCAGCAGCGACACCACGACGCCGAGCGCTATCGACTGCACCGCCGCGCGCGCCGCGCCCTCCTCGTCGGTCTCGCCGATGCGGCGCGCGACGATCGCCGTCGCGCCGACCGACAGCCCCAGCGCGAGCGTGTACACCATCGTCAACATCGACTCGGTGAGACCGACCGTCGCGACGGCGTCGGCGCCGAGGTGCGCGACCCAGAAGACGTCGGCGACGACGAAGATGGACTCCATGGCCATCTCCATCACCATCGGCACGGCCAGCATCACGATCGAGCGGCCGACCGGCGCGGTCGTGTAGTCGAGCGACGACCCGCGCAGCGCTTCCCGGACCGTAACCCAGACGCCGCCGGCACTGGCGGGCGTCAGGTCGGCTGATTCATGGAGACGACTTCCGAACGGTCAAACGATGACGACATGACTGCCCTTCGCGCGGACGGCCGCGGCGAACCAGCGCCTGCGACCACGCGCACGCGTCGGCTGAAAAGCTTGTCTCGAGGGAACCCGGTGAAGCGGAAGAGGACCGCGGCCGCGCGGTCAGCGACGGTCGCGTGCGAACGTCAGCGGGGACCCGGTGAGGAGGATGGGGCGAATTCGCATCGGCGTATCACTGACGGAGAGGCTACCACAAAGTGCGGGTCGGGAGAAGCGGCCGAAACGGGGGCGAGAGGCTTCCCTATCTGGGAACCCTCCCGCCTGCGGGGGACGCGCCGTCCTGACATACGCAGGGGCGCCCGGGACGACGTTCCGGTTACAGCACCCTCTTGGCTGCCGTCCTCCCCATGACGAGAAGCACGACGAAGAGCACAAGGAACAACACCGCCAGGAACTTCGCGATCGCGAACGACGTGCCCGCGACCGTCGTGAAGCCCAGCATCGCTGCAATCAGGCCAATCACCAGAAACGTGAGAGCCCAGCCGAGCATCGCATCCTCCTTTGTGCCGGAGCCGCCGCAGTGTCGCGGGCTGGCCGGCTTGCAGCTACCACAACTGCGAAGACCGTGCCGCTGCACGATTTGCGCGATTTCGAGGGTATTGGCGCGACTTCAGGTGCGAGGGTGTCTGCAACCGATGCAATCCGCGCACGGCCGTCGTTCGATTCCAAGGCACCCCGCGTGGAGGGTAGGTCATGGCTCTCAGACGGCCGAGCGAAACGCTTGGCCGGCTTCTCACCGGCCTTCAGCGGGCACGGGCGCGCACGGCCTGCTCGATGTCTGCGGTGGTGAAGCCGAACGTCGCCATGCTGGCGTCGAGCGACTGCGACCCGTCCAGCGACTGCAGGAAGGCGGCGAGATTGGGACCGAGCCGATTGGTGAGCGCACGCGCCGCCGCGGCGCTCTGGGCGTACGCCAGCGACGCATCGGCGGCCGTCAGATTGCCGAAGCCCGAGTCGAGCGACGCCAGCGAAGGCAGCCGTCTAGCCGCCCGCAGCTCTTCGTCAATCCACGACTCGTCGCCCTGCTCGAAGTAGACGGCCAGCCCTTCGTGAAGCCATGTCGGCACGCCGCGCGGCGCGATGTGCTGCACGAAGGCATGCGCCAACTCGTGGACGACCACGCGATCGAGCGACGCCGGATCGCTGAGGGCGCCGCCGACGGCCAGCCGGATGCGCCCGTCGAAGACGCCGCCAGCCCAGGCCGGCGATCGCGTCACGTCGTGGAACCGCTGCTCCGTGTAGAGGATCACGGGGATCGCATTTCCCGGGAAGGCATTGAGCTTCCCTCCGATGCGCGAGTACGCCACCTCGAGCACACGGTGCACGCGATCGGCGACGCGCCGTTCCTCGGGCCCTTCGAAGAGCAGCGTGAAGCGCCCGCCGTCCTTCGACTCGAAGCCGGCGTGCAGGTTCGACTCCATCCGCCATTGGTCAAGGCGCGGCTGGAGGAGCGCGCGGGCCCTCGGCATCTTCATTCCGCGTTCGTAGAGCGCGATCGCACTGTTCAGGTCGCCAGTCGCATAGACGATCTCGCCAAGCAGCGCCCTGGCCGCCGTCAGCCGCGGCTCGAGCGCCAGTGCCTTCTTCAGCGCCCGTTCGGCCTCGACGTCGTCTCCAAGCTGGTGCGCGGCGACGCCAAGGCCAAGATGCAGCAGCGCCTCCGACGGCGCGGTCGCAATCGCCTGCTGGAACGCCTGACGCGCCTGCTCGTGATCCCCGGATTGCAGCGCTTCCCACCCCGGACCCTTCAGCGAAGCGGGCTGCGCCTGTGCGAGCGACGCCGACCAGGCGAAGAGGCAAACGCAGACGAGAGCACGCATGCCGGGCGGGAGGGCAAGCGCCGTGCCCGTGCCCGGCACTCCGAAGTCCGGGAATTTGTGCGTGCCGCGCGTCATCGGCTGACGCCATCGTGTCGGTGGTTACGGACTTGTCACACGGCCGCGCTTGCCGGCGGCAGCGGGAACTGCTGCTAAGCTATTAGCAGGAGCGCGGAGCGAGCCGAACCTCCGGGCATCGAATGACGTAATGATTGGCATCGCCCGTTCTGCGGCGAGTAGCCTCCGGGAGCTTCGAATGTCGCTACTGAAGAAACTGTTGGGCCGCGGCGCCGAGCCTGTCGCGCGCGTGCGGGTATGCATCGAATGCGGCATGCCGGTCGAGAAGCACGCGACCTGGTGCGCCATCCTGCGGACGCAGCAGGAAATGGACCAGAAGCGCGCGGCCGAAGGCACCAGCCAGTCCTGAAGCGTCCCGGTTCCTCGCCGTTGACCACGCTGCGCGCTCTCGGTCGTCAGGGCCTTCGTGCCTTCCCGCTCGGGCTCGGCTGCATGGGCATGAGCCAGTCCTACGGCCTGCCCGACGACGCGGAGTCGATCGCGACCATCCATCGCGCGCTCGACCTGGGCGTCACGCTCTTCGACACCGCCGAAATCTACGGGCCGTTCACCAACGAGGCGCTGCTCGGACGGGCCCTTAAGGGCCGCCGCCAGGCCGCGACCATCGCGACAAAGTTCGGCTTCCGCTTCCAGGACGGCAAGGTCTCCGGCGTCGACAGCCGGCCGGCGCACATCCGCGACGTCGTCGAGGCGTCACTCCGCCGGCTGGACACCGACCACATCGACCTCCTCTACCAGCATCGTCTCGACCCGGCCGTGCCAATTGAGGACGTCGTCGGCACGATGGCGGAGCTGGTGCGGGAAGGCAAGGTGCGCTTCCTCGGGTTGTCCGAAGTCGGCGAGGAAGCAATCCGCCGGGCGCACGAAGTGCATCCGATTTCCGCCCTGCAGAGCGAGTACTCGCTGTGGGAGCGTGGACTCGAACTCGACGTGCTGCCGGTGCTGCGCGAGCTGGGCATCGGCCTGGTGCCGTTCAGCCCGCTCGGGCGCGGGTTCCTGACAGGGACGGCGAAGCGCGCCGAGGACTACCCGCAGCACGACTACCGGCGGTCCAGCGACCCACGGCTCCAGGGCGAGAACTTCGACGCCAACCAGCGCGCCGTCGAGATCGTGGTGACGATGGCGACCAGGCGCGGCGTCACGCCAGGGCAGATTGCCCTCGCATGGCTGCTCCATCGCGGCCCCGACATCGTCCCCATTCCCGGAACCAAGCGGCGGCGCTATCTCGAAGAGAACGTCGCGGCCGCAGAAGTCGCGCTCGACGCCGACGAGATCGCGATGCTGGACCAGAGCGCTGCCCCCCGGCGTCACCTCCGGCGAGCGTTACAGCCCTCAGATGATGAAGCTCATCGACCGGTAAACAACAGGCTAGCTCGAACGGCTGCGTCCGGCTCGCTTGCGTGACGCCCGGGCCACGGCCGGCGGCATCGCGCGGCGGCTGCCACGTCGCTCCGCAAGGGCATAGCGCGCGCGTTCCGGCTCGTGCACGACGTCTTCGCCCTGCCGCTCGCGGCCTTTCGTCTTGTACTGACCGGGGTTGACGTTGATCTTGCGGCTCATGTCGTCGGTTCTCCTCGTGATGTCTCCGGCCCGGGCCCATCGGACGATGACAGGTCGAAACGCAGGAAGGCGCCCACGCCCCCGGCGGGCGCCACGAGCGCAGCATCCTCGATGAAACGCACTGCGGCGTCCGTCTGCCGTGCCAATCGGACGAGTTCGTCGGCGACGCGCTCGTCGGTTCCCACGGCGGCTGCCTGCCGAGAGGCGTCGTCCTCCGGCGCCTGCGCCGCGGCCTGGTCGACGACATCCAGCCCCAGCGCGGCCGAGCCCGTGTGCTCGACCGGTCCACGGCCGGTCGGTCCAAGCGACGAGACGTCGATGGCCGCGGGATCCGCGGCGATCACCAGCCGGTCCACCTGCCCCATGAGCAGCGCGGCTCGTGTGGCCGCCGCCCCCACAACCGCGAGGCCGCCGCGCCGGTACTCGCCCAGCAGCTCCTCGACGACCGCCTGATCCGCCTCGGCGTCGCTGGCGCGAATCGTGTCGAGCGTGCGCGCCAGTATCTCGTCGTCGGGTTCGTGGCGATCGAACGGCATCACGTCGACGACCTTCTCGTCGACGGCCTTCGGCAGCTCAGCGCGAAGCTTCGGCACGAGGCTAGCGTCACCGAGGATCACGATCTGCGCGATCTGCTCGGCGTCGACGACGCGCGCCAGGACGTCGGCCACTTCCTTCACGTGCTGCTGATGGAAGTTCTCGACGTGGCGCTGATAGCGCGCCTGCGACCAGCCGCCGACCTTCACCTGCTTCGTTTTCTGCCCTTCGACATCCGCGGTGTGCGAGCGGCGGCCGGTCGCGAATACGAACACCCGGGCACGGTTGGTGTCCACGAGGACGGCCGCATACCTCGGCCACTGATCGTCGAGGCGCGCCAGCGGATAGAGGTGCGGCCGGTCGCTGACCACCAGTTGATGGGCGGGAAACGGCGCTTCGATCTGCACCGCCTCGAACAGGCCGGCGCCGGCGCAGGCAAAGATCGCCAGGCCGCGTGTGCGCGACTCGAGCTTGGCGTCGATATAGGACGTGATCCGCTCGAGATCCGCGTCGAGACTTGCGCTGGCATCGGCCGTGAGCGCGTAGCCGCGCAGCCGATCGGCGAACTCGCGGCGGAGATAAGGCCCGAAGGTCGGTCGTCCATCGCCGCCTGGCGTCGTGTCGAGGTAGAGGCTCAACACCGGCAGCGGCACAGGTTCGAACGCGGCGAGCGCATCTACCGTTTCAGCGACGATCCATCGGCCCTCCAGCGCTCTACGTGTGCATGGGCCATGCCGTGCCGCCTGACCGCCGCGGTCGCGTCCGCCTGCTAGCCGCCGCCGCCACAATCTGACAACATGCGCGCATGCGCGCGCGGTCCCTGCTTCTGCTGCTCGGGTTCCTGGGTGTCTTCGTCCTGCCCGGCGCGGTCACGTTTTACACGGACTGGCTGTGGTTCGGAGAAACGGGATTCCAGGCGGTCTACGCGCGGACGCTCTTCACGCAGAGCATGCTCGTCGCCGGGGCCGGTGCCCTGGCCTTCGCGGTGCTGCTGGCGAACCTGCGCGCGGCGATGGGGTCGCTGACCCAGCGCGAGCTGGTGCTGATGAGCTCCGAGGGTCCGGTTTCGTTCAGCCTCGATCGCCGCCGCCTGCACACGCCGGCGATGCTGGTGGCCGGCGCGGTCGCGCTGCTCTTCGGCCTGCGCGCCGGGAGCCACTGGGAGCAGTGGCTGCTGTTCTGGTACGGCGAGCCGTTCGGCAAGGCCGATCCGATCCTCGGGAAGGACCTGGGGTTCTACGTGTTCCAGCTGCCGTGGCTCGAGTGGCTGCAGGCGTGGCTGGTCGGGCTGGTGTTGTTGTCGGCGATTGCGAGCGTCGCGGTGTACGTCCTGGCGGGCGTCGTCGGGCTCGACGTGATGCGGGGGTTGCGCGTCGGGCCGACGGCTCGACGGCACCTCTCGGTGCTCGCCGCGGCGATGCTCCTGGTGCTGGCCTTCGGCGCATGGCTCGACGCGCCTGGCCTCCTGCTGAAGGACTCGAGCCTGATCCACGGCGCCACCAACGCCGACGTCGCCATCGCGATCCCCGCGCTGCGCGTGCTGCTGGCGGCGGCGCTGGTCGGCGCCGCGCTGGCCCTCGCGCAGATCTCGGTAACCGGCTGGTGGCCGCTCCTCACGGCGGCGGCCCTCTACGTCGGCGTCAGCGTCGCGGGCTCGGTCGGGGCCACGGCGATGCAGCGGTTCGTGATTGCTCCCAACGAGTACGTGCGGGAGACGCCGTACATCGAGCACAACATCGCCGCGACGCGATCGGCGTTTGCCATCGACACCGTCGAGGAGCGGGAGCTGTCCGGCGACGCGCTGCTGACGCGCGCCGATATCGACACCAACGCCGCCACGCTCGGCAACGTCAGGCTCTGGGATCACCAGCCGCTGCTGCAGACCTTCGCGCAGATCCAGGAGATCCGCACTTACTACGACTTCGTCTCGGTGCACAACGACCGCTACCGCATCAACGGCGAGTACCGGCAGATCATGCTCTCGGCGCGCGAGCTCAACTCCGACAGCCTGCCGAACCGCAACTGGATCAACGAGCGGCTGACCTTCACCCACGGCTACGGCGTCACGCTCGGTCCGGTCAACCAGGTGACGCCGGAAGGCCTGCCGGTGCTCTTCATCAAGGACCTGCCGCCGCAGTCGTCGGTCGAACCTCACCATCACCGAGCCGAGCATCTACTTCGGCCAGCAGTCGAACGACCACGTGTTCGTCAGGACCAAGGCCCGCGAGTTCCACTATCCGAAGGGGGAAGACAACGTCTACTCGACGTACGACGGGCGCGGGCGGCGTGTCGATGTCCGGGCTGGTGCGACGGCTGCTGTTCAGCCTGCGGTTCCGCTCGTTCAAGGTGCTGCTGAGCGACGACATCACCGACGAGAGCCGCGTGCTCTTCCATCGCCGGCTGTCAGAGCGCATCGAGCGCATCGCGCCGTTTCTCGAGTACGACAGCGATCCGTACCTCGTGATCTCCGGCGGCCGGCTGATCTGGGTGCAGGACGCGTACACGGTGAGCCGCCATTACCCGTACGCGACGCCGGCCGTCGCCGGCGTGAACTACATCCGCAACTCGGTGAAGGTGACCGTGGACGCCTTCCACGGAACGGTCACGTTCTATCTGATCGACACGGCCGATCCGGTTGCGCGGACGCTGCAGCGCACGTTCCCCGAGCTCTTCCGTCCGCTCGCGGAGATGCCGGAAGACATGCGGACGCGGCTGCGGTATCCCGAAGGCATCTTCGCGCTGCAGGCGGCGATGTACGCGACGTATCACATGACGAACCCGGCGGTCTTCTACAACAAGGAAGATCTGTGGGAGGTGCCGTCGATTGACGGCCAGCCGCAGCCGCGCGTGATGCAGCCGTACTACACGATGATGCGGCTGCCGGGCGAGCCGGCGCCGGAGTTCATCCAGATGCTGCCCTTCACGCCCGCCCGCAAGGACAACCTGGCGTCGTGGATGGTCGCGCGCAGCGACGGCGCGAACTACGGGCACCTGCGCGTGTTCCAGTTCCCGAAGCAGAAGGTCGTCTTCGGGCCGCGGCAGATCGTGGCGCGCATCAACCAGGATCAGGCGATCGCCCCGCAGATCACGCTCTGGAACCAGCAGGGCTCGGAGGTGCTCCAGGGCACGCTGCTCGTCATCCCGATCGAGGAATCGCTCGTCTACATCCGCCCGCTGTACCTGCGGTCGGCTGGTGGCCGGATTCCTGAACTGAAGCGCGTCATCGTCGCGCACCACAACCAGATCGTGATGGAAGAGACGCTCGACAAGGCGCTGGAGCGCCTGTTCCCGCGCGGCAGCGCGAGTGCGCCGGCCGCGGCCGCGGTCCCCGCGACCACCACAGCCCCCGGCGCAGCGCCACCGCCGAAGACGCCGCCCTCGGCGCAGGACGCCCTCACGGCACGCGCGCTGGAACACTATCGCCGGGCGCTGCAGGCGCAGCGCGAGGGCAACTGGGCCACGTACGGCGAGGAGATCCAGAAGCTCGGCAAGGTGCTCGAGCAGATGGAGACACCGCGCTGAGCGGCACGGGATGACATCGCGCACGCTGCAGGTCAGCGCGCCCAACAGCGCCTTCCAGGTGCTGTCCAGCCTGACGACGAACCGCGCGAAGCGCCACCGCTCGCGCACGTTCCTGCTCGAGGGCGTGCGGCCGATCACGCTGGCGCTCGCCAACGCGTGGACGTTCGACGCGGTGATCTACGAGGCGGACGCGCGGCTGTCCGAGTGGGCCGCCGGAGTAGTCGCTGGCGCGGCCGCGCCGATTCGCTACGAGATGACGCGCGACCTGCTCGCGCAGCTCAGCGGAAGAGACGACGCATCGGAGCTCCTCGCGCTCGTGCGAATGCGAGACGACGACCTGGAGCGCATACCGATACGGCCAGACGCCCTGGTCGCGGTGATGGACCGGCCCTCCAACCCGGGCAATCTCGGCACGCTCATCCGCTCGTGCGACGCGCTCGGCGCCGACGGCCTGATCGTCACCGGGCACGGCGTGGACATCTACGACCCCGCGACCCTGACGGCCAGCCGCGGCTCGCTCTTCGCGCTGCCCGTGGTCGCCGTGCCCTCGCACACAGCCGTCGTGGAGTGGATTGCAGGCGCCCGCGCTGCTCTCGGCCGCTGTCAGCTCGTCGGCGCCGACGAGGGAGCGGCGACGCCGATCGATCGCTGCGACCTGCGCGGTCCGACCGTGCTCGCCTTCGGCAACGAGACCCACGGCCTCAGCCGCGCGTATCGCGAGGCGTGCGATGTGCTGGCGCACATCCCGATGCGCGGCGCCGCCAGCTCGCTCAACGTCAGCGTCGCCGCGTCGATCGTCCTCTACGAGGCGGCGCGCCAACGGCGCCGCTGAGGTCGTGATTGCGCTGATTTGGCAGCATTTCGCGGAGTCCTATCCGAAGATCGCGCAGATTTCGCAAAGCCCGCTCGAGACGTCCCCCGACGCGCCCCCGCCGTCTGGGGTATAGTTGGGCGCCCTCGGTCTCCGGTCGAGGTGACCACTAGGCCGCTCCCCGGGCGCACTCCTGGCCAGTCGGGCGCGTGGAGGCTTCGATACGATGCGAGTGCACCTGGTAAACCCGAGTGACCTGTCGTTCGGCACTGCGGTGATTACCCCACGCTGGCTGTTCGTCCTGGCAGCAGCGACCCCGCGAATATACGGCGATCCGACGATCGTCGACGAGACCCTCGAACATCTCGATCCCGCCACTATCGCGGCGGGTGACGTCGTCGGCATCGGCATCCACACTGGCAACGCCCTGCGCGGCTACGCGCTGGGCCGAATCGCCCGCGAGCGCGGCGCCTGGGTGGTCTTCGGCGGCATCCACTCGACCCTGTTCCCCGACGAGGCCCGCGAGCACGGGCAGGCCCACGCCGTGGTGCGCGGCGACGGCGACCTGATCTGGAGTCGGGTGCTGGCGGATTGCGCCTCCGGTGCGCCCCAGTTGCTGTACGAAGGCGGCCGCGTCGATGGCGACCGCTTCGTGCCGGCGCGCTGGGATCTGCTGCCGGCCGAGCGCTACATGTGGGGCTCCGTGCAGACCGTGCGGGGCTGCCCGAAGCACTGCTCGTTCTGCTCGGTGTGGAAGACCGACGGGCAGAAGCCGCGCCAGCGCGGCGTCGATGAAGTCGTCCGCGAGATCGTCGAGCTGCGGCGGCGGGGCTTCCGCTTTATCCTGCTGGCCGACGACAACTTCTATCCCGTGTCGGTCGCCGATCTGCAGATGGCCCGCCGTCGGGCCGACAAGTCGCGGCTGGACGAGCTCACGGCGCTGCGCGACGAGCGCTTCGAGCTGATGGAGCGGCTCTCCCTCTTGCCAGACGATCTGGTCTTCTACACGCAGATCACGATGGAGGCCGCCGAAGACACGGAGTTCCTGGACGCGATGAGCCGGGCCCGGATTCGCGGCGCCCTGGTGGGTGTCGAGTCTGTGACGCCCGAGGGCCTGAAGGCGGTCTACAAGGACTTCAACCTGTCGGGCGACGCGCTGGTGGCGCGCCTGCAGGTGTTTCGGAAGCACGGCGTCCACGTCCTCGGCTCGTTCATCTTCGGCCTGCCGACCGACAAGCCCGAGACCTTCGCGGCGACGGCGGAGCTCGCGCAGCGCGCGGGCGTCACGTTCGCGCAGTTCGTCATGCTCACGCCGTTTCCCGGCACGGTGGACTTCGCCAAGTGGGAGAGCGAGGCCACCGACGTCGGAGAGGTCGACGGCGTGCCGCTGACGCGGTACTGGCTGATTCCGCCCTCACGACGGCCGAAGGTGTACTCGCCGCACCCGCATATGACCGCGGACGAGATCCGCGGCAACACCCAGGCGACGTGGGACTGGTACTACCGGCTGCCGCGCGTCTGGGAGCGCTCGTCGTGCATCAAGTCGATGCGCGGGCGCCTGGCCTTCGTCCTCGTCTCGCGGTTGTACCGGCAGATGTACGCCAACACCGGCATCGCCACCGACAGCGCGCGCATCGCGCGCTCGGCGAAGTGGGCGCGCATCATCGCGCGTCACACGCGACGCCTCTTCATCGCCAAGCCGATGCCGGACCTCCAGGTGCCGGTCGCCGATCCCGCGCCCCGCACCCTCTCGGTAGCAGGTTGAATTGACGATTGAGGATTGCGGATTGACGATTGGGGATTCTGGATTGAATCCGCGTAACCCCTAATCGTCAATCCGCAATCGCCAATCGCCAATTGTGAGCCGTCCTGCGACGGAGACGGCCTTCCGTCTTGTCACGAGGGACAGTTGCCGCCGGTCGATCTCGCAATCGACGAGTGCAAGGCCCTCTCCTGCTGGTGCGCGACTTGCAGCCGGCGGGGGTGCCTGTCGGTTGGAGGTCCGGTGAACTCGTCGAGGATTCGTGTCGTTGTGTGCCTGATGGCGGTCGTCATCGGCGGGCTGGTGCTGCCCTCCGATGCCCTCGCCCAACACCGCGGCCACGGCCGCGTGGTCGTCGTCGGCGGCGGCTTCTATCCCTACTACAGCCCCTTCTACTGGGGCGCGTTCTACGGCAGCCCGTTCTGGGGTCCCTACGGCTACTGGCCGCCGTACTACGGCTTCTACCCGGCCTACGACTACGCCAGCGAAGTGCGCGTGCTCGCGACGCCGCGCGAGGCGGAAGTCTACGTCGACGGCTATCTGGTCGGGACGGTCGACGACTTCGACGGCTGGTCGCAGCGCCTGCGGCTGCAGCCTGGCGAGCACGAGATCGAGCTGTATCTCGAAGGCTACCGCAGCGTGCGGCAGAAAACGCTCTTCCGCCCGGGCGAGACCTACAAGATTCGCGCGGTGCTCGAGAGAGCGGACCCGGGGGAGGCGCCTTCCGCCCGGCCCGTGCCGCTTCCCGGCGCCGCGCCGGCCACGGGCCCGGACCCATACCCGGCCGGGGCGACGAACCCTCCGCCCCCCGCGGGTGCACACGGATTCGGCACGCTGGCGATCCGCGTGCAGCCTGGCGACGCGACGGTGCTGGTCGATGGCGAGCGATGGGATCGCCCCGCCGGTGAGGTGCGCCTGACGCTGGAGCTCTCTGCAGGCAGCCATCAAGTCGAAGTCCGCAAGGACGGCTACACGACGTACACCGCGACGGTGCAGATCCGCTCCGGTGAAGTCACCCCGCTCAACGTCAGCCTTCCCAGCCAGCCGTAAGGAGGCCGTCATGCGAATTCGCTCACTCCTTGCGACCGTCACCCTCTCCGCGTGCGCGACCGCCGCGCAGGCACAGACGCAGGCGCCGTCGGCGCCGCCGGCCCTGCCATCCGGGCTGACCATCGAGCGCGTCGAGCAGGGCGTGGTCTTCGCCCCCGACGCGCGCGTCACCGAGGTCAACGGCCAGACCGCCGCGCTGGTGGGCGGATACGTCGGGTGGATGACCGACCGCACCTGGCTGCTCGGCGGCGGCGGCTACTGGCTGGCGAACCAGGACGACGATCTGCAGATGGCGTACGGCGGCCTGGTGGCCGAATGGCGCGCGCGCGGCCACGAACGGGTCGCCTTCGGCGTGAAGGGGCTGGTTGGGGCCGGCCGCGCCCAGCTCGGCACCACCGTCGGCGAGTACTTCGGCCCCGATATGAGCCCGCCGTCACACCTGATGCTCGGACGGCCGGTCAGGTTCGGCGAGGCCGGACATCGCGGCGGCGCCAGCACGTCGCTGCGCGTCCCTGACGACACGGCGATTCTGGTCCGTGAGTACTTCTTCGTCGTCGAGCCCGAGGCCAACGTCGTGTGGCACTTTGCCGAATGGGCCCGGCTGAACCTCGGCGTCGGCTACCGCATCACCGCCGGCGCCGGCCCCCTCGACGACGAGTTGAGGGGCGTCAGCGCCAGCGTGGCCGTGCAGTTCGGCGGCGGCAAGCGCGCGCCCTGATCGGCGATCGACGTTCGTCCCAGCCCCGCAGCAGTCGGCGGTGCCACGCGACGGTTTCGGCACCCCGGCCGCGGCGGGCGGAGCCATACCTGCTACCATGCGCGGCCATGCGATTCTTGGCATGTACTGTCGCCCTGCTGTGCGGCCTGACTCTTCCCCTTGGCGCCGACGAGCTGAAGCCGGTGGACCGCCAGCGCCTGCTCGCGCATCTCGAGATGACGGAGTCCTGGCTGGTGAGCGAACTGGCCGGCCTCTCGACAGCGCAGCTCGCCTTCAAGATGACGCCAGAAAGCTGGTCGGTCACCGACGTCGTCGAGCACCTTGCGATCGCCGAGCCGCAGTACTGGCAGCGCGTCCACGACTCGATGAAGCAGCCGCCGGCAACCGAGAAGCTGGAAGCCACCGACGCCGGCATTCTCTGGTACGGCATCGACCGCACGAATCGCGCGCGCACCGGTGAAGCGCGCGTGCCGCACGGCACGTTCCCCGACGTCAGCCAGTCGCTCGCCGCGTTCCGGAAGCTGCGGGCGACGATGCTGGACTACGCGAAGACGACCAGGGACGACCTGCGCTCGCGCAAGCTGCTCGAGGGGAACATGGACGTCTATCAGTGGTTCCTGATGATCTCGTCGCACTCACAGCGGCACATCCTGCAGATCCGGGAGATCAAGGCGCACGGGGGGTTTCCGAAGGGCTGAAGGGGAGCGCCTCGCGCTTACGCGCTCGGCCGAGGGCGCTCGCTTCGCTCGCGGCGGGACAGGCGGGCGCGCGCTTCGCGCGCGGGGGCTACTCCACGCGATAGAGATGCGTGCGCGAGCGGAGGTAGAACGCCTTGCCGGCGATCGCCGGCGAAGCCATGAAGCCGTCGCCCAGCTGGTTCTCGGCCAGCACCTTGAACGTACGGCCGGCGTCGATCACGGTGGTCTTCCCTTCTTCGTCGAAGAAGTAGACGCGGCCGTCGGCGGCGACGGGTGAGGCCGAATGCGTGCCGCCGATGCGGCCGGTCCACACCACCGCCCCGGTGCGCGCGTCGACGGCGCTGGCGACGCCGGCGTCGGTCGTCATGAACAGCAGGTCGCCGACGAGCAGCACGGACGGCTTGTTGGGCACGCCGCGCGCGAGCCGCCACGCCACGTGAGTGGCGGTCACATCGCCGTGCCCGTCAGGACGCACGGCGAGCAACTCCCCCTTCGGAAAGCCCGTCGGCAGGAACACCAGGCCGAAGCCCGCGACGGGACGGGTGCTCGCGGAGTGGTTCGTCCGTTCCTCGACGCGCCACCGCTCCTTGCCGGTCATCGGGTCGTAAGCGTAGGTGGCCTTCGCGCCCATGCTGATCATCAGCGGCGCGCCATCCACCGTGACGATCTGCGGCGTCGAAAAGGCCTTGCGCATGTCGCCCTCGGCCTCCGGCTTGCCGTCCGGGCCCAGATCCTTGAAGTCAATGGACCGCGGCGTCGTCCAGATGGTCTTGCCCGTGCGCTTGTCGAGCGCGACCGCGTACTGGAGATCGCTGCCGTCGTAGTGCAGCAGCAGCAGATCGCGGAAGAGAATCGGCGACGACCCGGCGCCACGGTAGTGATTGCACTCGAGATCGCGCCGCTGCCAGATCGACCTTGCCCGTCGCCGTGTCGAGCGCCGCCGTGCCGGCCGAGCCGAAGGTCACGTAGACGCGGCCCGGCTCGATCACCGGCGTCGGCGAGGCGTACGTGTTGAAGGGGTGCGCGTATTGCGGCGTGGACACGTCGAAGAGCTTCAGGTCGTGGACGACCCGGCCGGTCTCGCCGTCGAACGCCATCGCGTAGAGCTGCCGTCCGTCTTCGGTCGCCGAGGTCAGCCATACCTGGCCATCGAGCACGACCGGGGACGACCAGGCGCGGCCGTGCACCGCCGTCTTCCATCGCACTCCCCCGGTCTCGCTCCATCGGAGCGGAAGGCCGGATCCGGCTCGCCATCCCGCGGCCATCGGGGCCGCGAAACTCCGGCCACTGCCAGCCGAGCAGCACGGACGCAGCCAGGAGACCCGAGCCCATCAGCGATGCGAGGTTCATGCGCCGATTCTACCGAACGTCGGCGCCGCCGTGACATCGTCGTCACGATAAGTTCACGTCCTCTTTGCGTGCGCGAGAGGCCGGTGTCGCGGTCATCAGCCACGCTCACTATGTCGGCCGCCGCCGAGCGCGGTCGCGAGGAGTGTGCATGACCGACTTCACCAGACCGGATCGCCGAACGTTTCTGCGTCGCGGCGCCATGGGCGCCGGCGCCATGTGGGCGCTGTCGCTCTCAGACTTCATGACCCGCCGTGCGTACGGCTCACCGGTAGTGGCCAGTCCGTACGGATCGCTCAGCCCCAAGCTCGACGAGACCACGGGGCTGCCGCTGCTGCAGCTCCCGGATGGGTTCCGCTACTGGTCCTATGGCTGGTACGGCGACGTGATGTCCGACGGCGTCATCTGCCCCAGTCTTCACGACGGGATGGCGGTCGTCGACGAGCAGGGCAACTCGGGCCGGCTGATCCTGGTGCGCAATCACGAGCCCGCCGGCGGGTCGCCGTATCTGAACAAGCCGTCGATCACGTTCGCGGGAGACGGCGGCGGCGGCACGACCAACCTGATCTTCGACGCCACGCAAGGCCGCTGGGAGAAGTCCTGGTCGACGCTGGCCGGCACGATCCGCAACTGCGCCGGCGGCGTGACACCCTGGGGATACCTGGATCACCTGTGAAGAGACCGAGGACGACGGGCACGGCTGGAGCTTCGAGGTCGACGCACAGAAGGGCGACCCGCGTCCGATCTTCGACATGGGCCGCTTCTCGCACGAGGCGCTGATGGTGGATCCGGCGACCGGGTACGTCTACGAGACAGAAGACTCCGACGACTGCGGCTTCTACAAGTTCGTGCCGTTCACCCACGGCAAGCTCGTCGATGGCGGCGACCTCTACATGCTGAAGGTCGTCGGACAAGCGAATCTCGACCTCGGCGTGAGCTTCCCGCTCGGCACGACCTGGGATGTCGAGTGGGTGCGGGTCGACGATCCGCGTGCGAGGTCGGAATCCACCTATGCACAGGGCGCAGAACTCGGCGGCGCGAGGTTCCGCCGGCTCGAGGGCGCGTGGTGGGGCGACCGCACGGGCTTCTTCCTGTCGACCGACGGCGGCACCGTGAGAGAAGGCCAGGTCTTCGAGTACGACCCCGAGGCCGAAACGGTCAAGCTGATCTACGACTCGCAGTCGCAGGCCGAGTGCGAGAACCCCGACAACATCACCGTCACGCCGCGGGGCGGTCTGCTGCTCTGCGAGGACAACTCCGGCGCGACCACCAACAGCGGCGAGCGCCTGCTCGGCCTGACCCTGCACGGCGAGATCTTCACCTTCGCGATGAACAACATCACGCTGGCAAGCGCGTACAACACCAGCATTCCCGGCGGGCAACTACCGCCAGTCCGAATGGGCCGGCGCGTGCTACAGCCCCGACGGCCGCTGGCTGTTCGCGAACATCCAGACGCCCGGAGTCACGTTCGCGATTACCGGGCCGTGGGGAGAAGGACCGCTCTGAAGTGCTGAGTGGTGAGTGCGAAGTGCTGAGTGGAAGTGAATGTGCAGTGCTCATCATCTCCACTCTGCACTTCGCACTTCGCACTCTCCACTACGTTCAGACCGCTTCCCCTTCCACCACGCTCAGCGGCGCGGCGGTCTTGACGACGCGGGTGAGGCGGAAGCCGGCGCGCGCGAAGAGCGCGCGGAACTGCTCCTCGGTCCGTTCGAGACCGCCTGTCATCTGCAGCATCTCGTAGTCGATCAGCTTGCCGAGGTCGGGGCCGTTGCCAGGCCCGATCACCGACTCGATCAGGATCACCTTGCCGGGCCGCTCCGCGATGGCGGCGCGGATGTTCCGCAGGATCGCCAGCGCGCGGTCGTCGTCCCAGTCGTGGATGATGTGCTTCATGATGTAGGCGTCGCCGCTGGCCGGGACGCCGGCGAACATGTCCCCGCCTTCCGCGCGGCACCGGTGTCCGAGCCCGAGCTGGGCAATCGCCGGCCGCGCTCCCTCGACGACATACGGCAGATCGAACACGACGCCGCGCATCTTCGGATAGGCGCGAAGGATCGACGTCAGCACGCGCCCGTGCCCGCCGGCCACGTCCACCAGGACGTCGATGCCGCTGAAGTCGTAGGCCTCGATCACGGCCGGAATCACGATCGCGCTGAGCGACGTCATCGCGTCGTTGAAGACCTCTGACAGTTCAGGCGTCCGCCCGATGTGCTCGAACACGGGCAGGCCGGTGACGTACTCGGCGGCCGGCTGGCCGGTGCGGACCGCGTGCAGCGCCTCGCTGTACACCTTGAAGTGGAACGGATCGGCAATCCAGTGGATCAGCTCTCGTGCCGGGCTGCCGGTGCGGAGGGGCTGCGACAGCGGCGTCAGCGCGAAGTGCCGCGGCGCGATCTCCTCGAAGATGCCTTCGGCCGAGAGCATCCGCAGCACGCGGTAGAGCGCGTCGGCGTTGGCGCCTGCCTCGCGCGCCAGCGCGTCGGCCGACCGCGGGCCGTCGGCAAGCCGGTCGGCGATGCCCAGTTCGACGACGACGTGCAGCGCGCTCGACGTCATGTAGCCGAGACCCATTTTCAGCAGCGCGTCGACCGGGGCGATGACCGGCGCTTCGGCCGGCGACAACGACGATGGAGCCATATGAGTTCCTCCCGTATGAATGTGAGGGCGTTCGCGTCCTCACTTGCGAATACGGGCGAGCCGATGCTCGAGGAATACGGCGGTGACGGCGACAGGTTCCCGCGAATCGCGCAGAAAACGGTTACACGTGCCACGGTCGGCCGCGCTATGCTCACCGGCGTGCCGACGATCGCTCCGCGCTACTGGGGTCTGACGCTGCTCGTCGTGGCCGCCGCCGGCGGCGTGCTGCTGGCAATGGGGCGTGTGCCGATCTGCACGTGCGGCTACGTGAAGCTGTGGCACGGCGTGGTGTACAGCTCGGAGAACTCGCAGCACCTGAGCGACTGGTACACGTTTTCACACATCATTCACGGCTTCGGGTTCTACGGCCTCGCCTGGCTCGTCGGACGGCGTTGGCCGCTGGGCCTGAGGCTGGTCGCCGCCACGGTCGTCGAAGCGGGCTGGGAGGTCCTCGAGAACACCGACATGGTCATCAACCGTTACCGCGAGGCGACTATCGCCCTCGACTACTACGGCGACAGCGTCATCAACTCGCTGAGCGACATCACGGCGATGGTGGCCGGGTTCCTGCTGGCCGCGCGGCTGCCCGTGCGGACGATCCTCGCCCTGACGGTCGTGATGGAGGTCGGCGTGCTCCTGGTGATCAGGGACAACCTGACCCTCAACATCCTCATGCTGCTCTACCCGCTCGACGCGGTGAGAAGATGGCAGGGTGGGAGTTGAGGGTTGCAGGTTGCAGGTTGACGGTTGCACGGTTGACGGATTGACGGTTGACGGTTGACGGTTGACGGTTGACGACTGGCGGCTGCATGTCCGAGAGCCAATTCTTTGCGGGCGTGGAGTTCACCGATCTCACGTTGCGCGTCGCCGACGTCGCGCACGTGCAGGCCTTCTACGAGGACGTCCTCGGCTTCGACCACGCCCTGCGCGCGCCCGGGGTCGTCGCGCTGGCGCCGCCGGGTGCGTCCCATGCGCTGCTGGTGCTGAACTCGGCGCCGTCGGCGCCGCCGCGGCCGCGCGGCGCGGCGGGGCTCTTCCACGTCGCGCTGCTCTACCCCGATCGGCCCGCCCTGGCGCGCGCGCTGCGGCGGGTGCTCGATCTCGGCATTCCAATCGGCTCGGCCGACCACGGCGTCAGCGAGGCCATCTACCTCTCGGATCCGGAAGGCAACGGGCTGGAGCTGTACGCGGATCGCGCGCGCGACGACTGGCCGCCGTCTGACGACGGACAGGTCGCGATGTTCACCGAAGCACTCGACCTGCCGTCGCTGCTGACGCTGGCGCAGACGCCGGGCCCGCTGCTGCCGGCCGAGACGCGCATCGGGCACGTCCACCTCTCGGTTGCCGATCTGGACCACGCCGAGCAGTTCTACGGCGGCCTGCTTGGCTTCACGGTCACGCAGCGCAGCTATCCCGGCGCGCTCTTCCTGGGGCGCGACGGCTACCACCATCACATCGGCGCCAACGTCTGGCGCAGCCGGCTGCCGGCGTTGCCGGGCGCGCTCGGACTCGCCGAGTTCACGCTGCGCGTTTCGGACGCCGGGGACCTCGCCGCGATCGGCGAACGGCTGCGATCGAGCGGACGCGTCGACTCGCAGCCCGACATCGGCACGCTCGCCCACGACTTCGACGGCCTCGCGATCCGCCTGCGCGAGGTGTGACCACGTACGTCAACCACAGAGACACGGAGAACACGGAGACACACAGAGACCGGAATTGGCAGCGTCTGGCTGCTACCCAATCCGCGCTCTGTTCAAGCGCCGGGCCGGCGGCCGCGAGATGCGCAACGCCGAGGCGATGAAGCAGAGTACGGAACTGACGCTGCTGGACTTCGCGCAGTTCACCAGGGACACCTTCCCCGGCGTGAAGAAGATGGACGTCTGGTCGTCGCTCTTCGGCGACGTCACCGACGCCTCGATGTACACCGAGACCACGGTCACCAGGGACGGCCAGTCGCAGTCCGTCTTCGATTCAATCCGTCCGCGCCGTCCTCGACGGAAGTGGTCGATCAGTTCGCGGCGAAGAACGCGGCGGCTGGCGTCGCGGTCACCACGTCTCGAACAACCGCCGCCAACATCCCGACCTCGACGAGACCCTCCCACACACCATCGCTCTCGATACAGGACGGCCGTGGGACGGCGTCGAGGGCGCGAAGCAGCTGATGAAGCTGGTGATCGAGGCGTGATCACGTCAACCACAGAGACACGAAGAACACGGAGGACACACGGAGAACGCTTGGCAGCTCGGGATGAACCCTGGCGTCTCGGGTGCATCCGAACGTTGCCAAATTCGTTCTCTGTGCGTCCTCTGTGTCCTCTGTGTCTCTGTGGTTGACGTACGTAGTCAGTCAGCCGGGACGAGACGGACGATCTTCCGGGATCGTTCAGCGCGACGTAGAGCAGGCCGTCCGGGCCGTTGATGACGTGCCGGACGCGTCCGAAGCCCTTGAAGAGCGTCTCCTGGTGCGTGACGGCATGGCCGCTCACGGTCACGCGCCGCAGTTCCTGGCCCGCGAGCATCGCGATGAACAGGTCGTTCTTCCAGCCGGGAAAGCGCGAGCCGGTGTAGAAGGCGATGCCGCTTGGAGCAACGGAAGGCGTCCAGTAGGTCACCGGCTGCTCGAGGCCCGGAGCGGCCGTCTTGTCGGTGATCGGCGTGCCGTCGTAGTTGATGCCGAACGTGACGGTCGGCCAGCCGTAGTTCTTCCCCTTCTCGATCACGTTCAGCTCGTCGCCGCCGCGCGGCCCGTGCTCGCTGGACCAGAGCTCGCCGGTCACCGGGTGGAAGGCCAGCCCCTGCGGGTTGCGGTTGCCGTACGACCAGATAGTGCCGAGCGCGTCCGGCGTCTTCACGAACGGGTTGTCCTCGGGCACGCGCCCATCGTCGAAGACCCGGTGGATCTTGCCGTTCGGACCGCCGAGCGACTGCGCGTCGGCCATCGTGCCGCGATCGCCGATGGTGTAGAACAGATGGCCGCTGGCGTCGAAGAGGAAGCGGGCGCCGAAGTGGGTGTTGTCGGCGACGTAGAGCGCCGCCGGCGACTGGTAGATCGTCTGCTGGTCCTCCCACCGGCCGGCACGGATCCGGCCGCGGACGATCTTGGTGGTGGACGTCGGCGCCGGGCCCGGCTCGGTGTACGCGAGATAGACCCAGCCGTTGGACGCGTAGTCCGGGTGAACGGCGATGTCGAGCAGCCCCGCGTCCTGCTGCACCCACACCGCCGGCGTGCCGGCAATCGGCGGCGTCAGCGGCCGGCCGAGCTCGAGCAGGCGCACCGTGCCGGGGCGCTCGCTGACCAGCAGCCGTCCATCCGGCAGAAACGCGATTCCCCACGGCGTCGACAGGCCGTCGGCGACGACCTCGAGCCGGTACCGATGGCGCTCGCTCTGTCGCGCGGAGGTATCGAGCGCTACGGGGTCCCGCCGGCGCCCCCGCGCGGAGGTTGACCCGGGCTTCGCGGAGGAAGTACACCATCGCGCGGATTTCCGGCTCGGTCATCAGCGTCCGGAAAGCCGGCATCCCCGCGGCGAGCCGTCCTTCGCGGACTGTCGTCGCCATCGTCTGATCGTCGCCGCCGAAGACCCACGTGTCGTCGAGCAGCGACTGCGCCTTGCCGCCCTCGAGCCGCGCGCCATGGCAGGCCGCGCAGACCTCCGCGTACACCTTGGCGACATCGCGCCCGGCAGCCGGTGAAGGCGCCTGCTCGCGAGCGACCCCGGCGGCCACCAGCCACGGCCCAACGACCACAGCGAGGACAACAAGGAAGCGCGCCATCAGGACTTGCCAACCATCCGTGTCATCCGCGCAATTCCTAATCTGCAATCGTCAATCGGCAATCGGCAATTTTCAGTTCACCTTCTTCTCAGCATGTCCAGCCCCGCCAACGTGCCGGTACGGCAGGCGAGCAGCACGATGACGGCAGCGGCCTCGATGAGATTCTTGTTCACCAGCAGGTACGTGCCTTCGTTGCCCGGCCGGGGCACGCCGTCGGTGGGAATGGCGGAGAGATAGAAGAGGGTGAGAAACCCGAGGGCGCCCCACAGGCCGACCTGCGTCAGCAGGCCCAGCATCAATGACAGGCCCACCAGCGTCAGGCCGATCGGGACGATGTGGTCGACCCAGCCGGCCATGGCGGATTGGCCGAGGGCATGAAAGACGCCGGCCAGCGGACCGGTTGCGGCCTTGAGGTAGCCAGAGGCGCTCCAGGCCGCCACGGGGCTGCCCGCCCGCGTCCAGCCCGGCGTCACCAGCTTGTAGTAGCCCTCGTAGAGAAAGTGCCAGCCAATCAGCGTCCGGAGCAGCACGAGGGCGAACACCTCGAGCCGCGGGCGTTGCGACATCGGGAACCTCACGCGTTCTTGGCGGGCGGGTGCCCGCTGTCGGCTTCCGTTCGGCTGTCGAGGTGGTGCAGGTAGTCGTGGAGCGCGTGCTGGTTGTGCTCGCGCAGCAGCGCCGCCAGCCGATCGGGCGAGGTCCGCATGGCCTGCACGATGGCGTGGTGCTCGCGCTGCGCCTGGCGCGCACGGACCGCGAGCACGTTGCTGAAGAAGTAGCGGCGCATCTGGTTCCAGCGATCGAAGGCCTGCACGGTCATCTGCAGCAGCATCGGCAGGCCGGTCATCGAGGCGATGGCGACGTGGAACTGCGTGTTGAGATCGCCCCACACCTCGAGGCGGTTGCTCTCGGCAACCGCGTCCATCTCGCGCATCAGCGCGTCGAGCCCTGCGAAGTCCGCGTCGGTCGCGCGCTCCGCCGCCATCCGCGCCGCGACGATCTGCAGGCCCTTCCATGATGGTGAAGACGTCCAGGATCGAGTTGCGCGACAGCGGCGTCACCGTCGTGCCGACGTGCGGGACGCTCTCGACCAGCCCCTCGGACTGCAGCAGCTGCAGCGCTTCGCGGACCGGGATCGTGCTCACGTCGAGCCGCTGGGCGAGATCCTCGATCACGAGGCGCTCGCCCGGCCGCAGATCGCAGCGCAGGATCGCGCTGCGGATAGTGCGGTAGACAAACTCCTGTTTCGTGCGGTGGGGTGCGCGGGTTTCGGCTGGCAAAGGCATAGGGGATTAGGTACGCGCCGCGGCTCCTGGCGCCGCCACATTCAGACGGGTCTTCTGCTCGATCGCCTCGAAGGCCCTGATGCAGGCGATGGCGGAGCCAATCGCGCGATCCGGCCCGCAGGCCAGCGGCGCGCCGGTGCGAATCGCCGAACAGAAACCGGAGATCTCGCTGCGGTAGGCGGCGAGCCGGTCGGCGCCGGTCGCCGTGGCGGCGCGGCTGCGTCCGGCAGCATCGGCCGTCCGGCTCTCCGAGGCCTCCAGCACCGGCCCGCTCGACGCCGACGTCACCTCGATGCCGGTGGGACGCGCGCCGCCGCCTTCCTCGAACAGGTACGCCTCGGCCTCTCCCTTCAGCAGCAGCGTGCCTTTCGTGCCGAAGAACACCTCGTAGTAGTGGTCGAACGCGTTGGACTCGATCGACGAGAAGGTCGCCGTGCGCCCGCCGGGATATTCGAACGTCGCGTAGACGTGATCGTCCACCTCGCGGCCGTCCTTCCACCGGTAGACGCCGCCGCTGCCGTGCACGGTCTCGGGCTCGGCATCGAAGAACCAGTTGACGATGTTCACCTGGTGGCTGGCGAGCTCGGCGAGCAGGCCGCGCGAGTACTGCTTGTACAGCCGCCAGTTGAGCAGGTGCTCCCAGTTCTTGTAGCCCCAGGGTGAGGGATCGTACGCCGGCGTCGGCGGTTCGCCGGAGCGGCGCCAGTTGCCGTTGCGGTGCCAGGCGATGCGGGCGGTGTAGATCTCGCCGAGCGTGCCGGCCTTGATGATGCCCTCGCGCGCCGCCTGGTACATCGGCGAGTAGTTGCGCTGGTAGCCGATCTCGAGGACCTTGCCGGTGCGGCGCGCGGTCTCGCGCATGCGCTCGCAGCCGGCGACATCCCAGGCCATCATCTTCTCGCACAGCACGTGGCGGCCCGACTCGAGCGCCATCACTGTCTGCTCGGCGTGCGCCCAGAGCGGCGTCGACAAGACGACCGCCTCGATGTCCTCCCTGGCGAGCATGTCCTTCAGGTCCGCGTAGTGCGCGGCCTTCGGCTTGCTGGTCTTCGCGAGCACCTCGTCGGCGCGCACGAGCTGCGCCGGGTTGATGTCGCAGAGCGCCTTCACCTCGGCGTACGCGGGATCGACCTGCGCCAGCAGCACTCGGCCTTCACCGCCCAGACCGACGAAGCCGACGCGGACCGGGCCGCCGGTGACCGGGCCGCGCGACGCGGCGGCGACGCCGAGGCCGGCAAGCGCCGGCAGGCCGGCGACGGCCTTCAGAAAGTTGCGACGACCGACTGCCTGCTGTTCGGGTGTCAGATTCACTTACGCCTCCACCGCCGCGCCCGAGGCGCGCCCCATGATACGCGGTCGTGCCACCCCGTCCAGCGCGAAGACCGCCAGCACGTCTTCGTGCGCCGCGAGGTACTGCTCGGCAAGGGCCGGCCCGCCGACGAGAAACGCCGTGGCGAGCGCGTCGGCGTCGGCCGCGTCGGGCGCCACGACGGTCACGCGCGTGGCGCCGCGCGTCGGCCACCCCGTGCGCGGGTCGAGCACGTGACCGAGGCGCTCGCCGTTGCTGACGAAGCCCTGCTCGTCCAATCCGCTGGTGGCGACCGCGCCGTGCCGCAGCCGCAGCTGCCACGCGCCGTCGCCGCCGCGCAGCGCGATTGGCCATCCACCGGCCGGCGATCCCACCGCTTCGATGCTGCTGTCTCCGGCCGAGACCAGCGCCTGCCTCACACCCTGCTCGCGCAGGCGCGCCGCGATGCATCCGACGGCGTAGCCCTTGCCGATCGCTCCGAGATTCAACTCCACGCCCTCGCGCGCGAATCGCACCCACCCGCCGTGACCTGCGTGACCTGCCAGACCCGCCGACTGCTGACCTGCCTGACCTGCCTGACCCGCGTGACCTGCTTGACCCGCCTGACCTGCCTGACCCGCCTCGACCTCGACCAGTTCCATCCCCGTGCACGCCCGCGCCTCGGCGATGGCGTCGGCCGAGGGGACGCGACCGTCCCGCGTCAGCAAACGCCAGCAGCGGCTCAGCGGCGTGGACGTGATGTCGAAGGCGCCGCCGGTCGCCTCGCTGAGGTCCCGGCACCGGACGAGCAGGGCCGCCAGCTCGGCATCGACCGGCCACGGTGCAGTGGCGGCGCCCCGATTGAGCTGACTGAGGAGGCTGTCCTCCCGGAACACGGACCAGGCCTGCTCGATGCGTTCGGCCTCTTCGAGGGCCACTCTGGCGGCAGCCACGTCCGCGGCTGCCCCGGCCGGCAGCAGCACCTCCACGCGGCACGCCATGGCTTCGCGGTAGACCCGGAGCCAGGCCGTCGGGGCGGGCTCGGCCGGGCGGGCGGGCCGCAGAAATTCGCGCCGGGTCCGGCGCTCCGGGGGATTTGGAGGGGTCGCGAACAAGGTCGTCAAGTGGTCAGGAGTGGTCACATGGTTATTGAAGTGGATTTTCCAAATATGATATACGACCATCCGACGCCGTAGTGCACCACAACAAACGCCGAGGATTTTACCCAATTGGTCAGGTCACACAGGTCCCACGCCAGGTCTGCTGGTTCACCTTCCCTTCCGGAGGTCGTCATGTTCAGTTGCGCTGGCCGGTCGAGAGCGACGGGAATACTCCCCCTGCTCCTCGCCGCGCTGCTCCTGCTCGCCGGCTCGCCGGCTGGCGTGTTCGCTCAGGCCGTCACCGGCACGCTGCTCGGGACCGTCACCGACAGCACTGGCGCCGTCGTCACGGGCGCGAAGGTCACCGTCACCAACCAGAACACCGGGCTGACGCGCACCCTCAAGTCCGACAGCATCGGTGAGTACACGGCGCCGTCGATTCCCACCGGGGTCTACACGGTGCTGGTCGAGATGGACGGCTTCAAGTCCACCGCGCTCTCGAACATCGAGGTCGGCGTCGACCAGCGCGTCAAGATCGACGTCGCCGCTCGAGGTCGGCGCGATGACCGAGTCGGTGACCATCGAGGCCACCACGCCGCTGGTCTCCACCAGCTCCTCCGAGCTGGGCACCACGGTCACCAACGAGCAGATCGAGGCGCTGCCGCTGAACGGCCGCAACTTCGTCAGCCTGACGCGCACCGTCCCCGGCGTCCTGCGCGGCATCCCGGGCGCCAACATCGACGGCGCCGGCTCGCTGGCGTGGCGCGCCTCGGCCTCGTTCTCGGCCAACGGCCAGCGCCCGCGCGACAACAACTACATGCTCGACGGCGTCGACAACAACGAGACGTGGCTGCAGACGGTCGTGATCTTCCCGAGCGTCGACGCGCTCGACGAGTTCAAGCTGCAGACGAGCACCTACTCGGCGGAGTTCGGCCGCTCGCTCGGCGGCGTCGTCAACCTGCAGATCAAGTCGGGCACCAACGCCTATCGCGGCAGCGCGTTCGAGTTCCATGCGCAACGACGAGTTCGACGCGAACAACTTCTTCAACAACCGCGCCGGCCGGCCGAAGCCCGACTTCAAGCAGAACCAGTTCGGCGGCACGTTCGGCGGCCCGATCTTCAAGGACAGCACGTTCTTCTTCGCCGACTACCAGGGACACCGCGAGGAGCAGGGCCAGACGTTCCTCTCCACCGTGCCCGACGCTGGCGATGCGGAACGGCGACTTCTCGGCGCTCAACCGCGTCGATCTACGACCCGACGACGGGCCAGCCGTTCGCCGGGAAACCGCATCCCGGCGAACCAGCATCGACAGCGTCGCGCGCAACATCCTCGACGCAGCTCTATCCCGAGCCGAACACGCGGCCGGGCAGCACCGCGGCCAGCGGGCAGAACATCGACAACTACCTGATCAACCCGGTCAAGGAGCGGCAGGACAACCAGTTCGACGTCAAGGTCGATCACAACCTGTCGACCAACAACCGCTTCTTCACGCGCTACAGCTACCAGAAGACGCATCGCCTCCAGCCGGCGACGCTGCCGCACGGTGATGCGGGCGCGACCTTCGGCGCCGGCGACGGCAACATCAAGGGCCAGAGCCTCGCGTTCAACGACACCCACACGCTTCAGCAGCAACTGGCTGAACGAGTTCCGCTTCGGGTGGTCGTCGATCAAGTTCCTGATGACGCTCGATCGACTACGGCACCAACCCGGCGGACGCCGTCGGCATGCCCGGCATCAACCTCAACGACGTCGACGTCGGCGATGACGCAGCTGACGTTCCAGAACATCCGGAACCTCGGCGCCAACGGCAACCAGCCGCTCATCACCAACCAGAACGACTTCCAGGTCTTCGACAACGTCACCTGGATCAAGGGCAAGCACACGTTGAAGGCGGGCGGCAGCCTGACCTTCCGGTCGCGCGAGATCCTGAACGCCGACTCGATCGTCGGCAACTTCAGCTTCAACAACAACATGACCAGCAACTGCGCCGGCCTGCCGGCCGGGTGCACGGTCAACAGCAGCTACCGGGTTCGACGTCGCGAGCTTCCTGCTCGGCTACACCAGCACGAAGACCCGCAACCTGTTCGACGCCGAGACCTACACCGAGAAGCGCCCGGAGTTCGGCCTCTACCTTCAGGACGACTGGCGCGCCAACGCGAAGCTGACCGTCAACCCGGGCTGCGCTGGGACGTCTACCCGCCATGGATCGAGATCGACGATCGCCAGTCGAACTTCGACGAGTCGACCGGCAAGTTCGTCGTCGCGTCGGACAACGCGGTGATCAACGGCGTCGAGGTCGGGCCGCTACCTGCAGACCTACTCGAAGGGCGACGTCGCGCCGCGCGTCGGGTTCGCCTACGACCTCGGCGGCGACGGCAGGACGCGTCGTCCGCGGCGGCTTCGGCGTGTTCTGGAACTTCACGCCCGGCGGCACGAGCTCGTCGAAGGCGCAGAACCCGCCGTTCCTGCAGTCGACGGCGCTGACGCCGACGCCCACCGGCCTACGGCACCAACCTGCTGCTCAAGGACGGCCTGCCGCCGCCGCCGGGCGTCGACCCGAACCGGCCGCCGCGCCGGCAACACGCGGTCGATCTTCGACATCAACTTCCGCGACGCGTTCGCGCGGCAGTGGAACATGAACGTGCAGCGCGCGCTTCGGCGCGCAACTACATGGTGGAGGTCGCCTACGTCGGGTCGCAGGGCCGGCAGATGCTGCTCAAGGGCGATCCCGAACCAGGCGCCGCCTGTCGTCGGCGTCACCGACGCGAACCGCAACCGGCCGTACATGCGACGCTCTCGCCGGCGCTGCGCACGATCGGCCAGGTGCAGATCGCAGGGGCACGCTCGATTACCACGGCGCTGCTCGTCAAGTTCCAGCGCCGGTTCGCCGACAACTTCTCGTTCCTGAACTCGTACACCTACGGGAAGGCGATCGACCTGAACTCCGACAACGACGGCACGGTCACGCTGACCAACGTCTACGATCCCGAGCTACAACCGCGGCCCGGCCGACTACGACATCACGCACACGTTCGTCGTCGAACTGGATCTACGAGTTGCCGTGGGCGCGCGAGCAAGCTGTACGGCGGCTGGCAGGTGAGCGGCATCGTGCTGCTCGCGCGGCGGCCTGCCGCTGACGATCACCCAGACGCAGGGCGTGCAGTCGACCGGCACCGGCAACCGGCCGAACCGGGTCTGCGACGGCACGGCTCGACAACCCGACGATCGACCGCTGGTTCGACACGTCGTGCTTCGTGCGCGACCGCCGACATCACCGGGCACGTATGGCGACGCGGGCCGCGGCATCATCCGCGGGCCGGGCTCGTTCAACATCGACGCGTCGATCATCAAGAACACGAAGATCGGCCGCTTCACGACCGAGATCCGCATCGAGGCGTTCAACCTGCTGAACCACCCGCAGTTCGCCAACCCGAACACGGTGTTCGACAACGCCGCGGCCGGCACGATCACGGCGATGCTGTCGAGCCCGAACTGCTCGCTGTGCGGCACGACCGAGCGGCAGGTGCAGCTCGGCGTGAAGGTGCGCTTCTAGGCGCTCGGAAGGGTGCGCGGCGGCTGTCGCCGCGCATCCCTCGGGTCTCACCCGCGGTCCCGCCTACTCCTGAATCGATGTAGCCATCACGTCATCCCGCGGGGCCTGCCACTTGATACCGCCGTCACTGACCGTCACCATGAAGCGCGTCGCCGCCGAGCTCGGTGTCTCGGTGACGACGATCTCGAAAGTCCTGAACAACCACGCGGACATCGGCGAAGCGACCAGGCAGCGCGTGCTCGCCAAGGTCGACGAGATGGGCTACCGGCGCAACGCCGTCGCGCGAAGCCTCACGCTCAAGCGCACGCACACGCTCGGCGTCATCGTCTCCGACCTGATGAACTCATTCTTCGTGGAGGTCGTCTCCGCAATCGAGGCGTCGCTCGGCCGGCAAGGCTACGGCCTGCTGCTGTGCAACCTCGGCGAGGACCCGTCGAAGGAGCGCTCGCTGCTCGAGATGCTGCTCGAGCGGCAGGTGGACGGGGTCATCCTCGCGTCGGCCAACGCGCAGCGCAACGGCGACCTGCTCCGCCATCTCCAGACTCAGGGCAAGGGGCTGGTGCTCCTCGACCGCGACAATCACCAGGGCCTGCGCTGCCATCGCGTCGTGACCGACGACGAGCAGGTCGGACGCCTGGCGACCTCGCACCTGCTGTCCCTCGGTCATCGTCACATCGGCCATCTCGCCGGGCCGCGCCTGATCCACGCGCGCCGCCGCCATCGCGGGTACCTCGGCAGCATGCGCCAGGCCGGCATCGACGTGAAGGACAGCTGGGTCGTGGATGCCGGCTTCGTGGAGCGCGATGGCTACGAAGCGGCCGCCCGCCTGTTGACCGAGGCTCCGGAAGTCACCGCGATCTTCGCCGTCAACGACCCCTCGGCGATCGGCGCGATGAAGGCGGCGTGGGATCTCGGCCGCCAGGATTCCGGACGACCTCGCGATCGTCGGCGCCGGCGACATCGTCCACGGCGACATCCTGCGCGTGCCGCTGACCACCGTCAGCTGGTCGCGGGAGGACCTGGGCCGCGAGGCCGCCCGGTTGATCCTCGACCAGATCGAGGCCCATCCAGAGGGCCCTTCAAGCGCGTCGTCGTGCCGGCGACGCTGAAGGTCCGCGGGTCGTGCGGCGCGCATCGCGCCGACGAGGCGTCGAGCAGCCTTCCGCCGCGGGCCGCGGCAACCTCGCGCCACTGAGGCCGCCTTCCTGCGCTGCCTGGATGAGGCAGCGCGCGGCACCGCTTCTCTCCGGTAAACGCCCGCCGGGGCCGCGGCGTCATAGCCGCATGCACCGATTGATCTTTGCCGCCCTGCTCTGCTCGATGACGGCTGTGTCGCTCCCGGTGCGCGGGACGAGCGCTCCGGAAGCGCAGCGGTTCTGGCCGGAATGGCGGGGCCCGCTCGGCACGGGCGAAGCGCCCCAGGCAAAGCCGCCCCGCGAATGGAGCGCGACAAAGAACGTGGCCTGGAAGGTCGCCGTGCCCGGCGTCGGCAAGAGCAGCCCGGTCATCTGGAAGGATCTGGTCATCCTGACGACCGCGGTGCCGAAAGACGCGGGGGCCGACCCGGAACTCGAGTGGACCGTGCTGGCCCATAACCGCGCCGATGGCGCCGTGAAGTGGCGGCGCGTGGTCAAGACCGCCAAGCCGCACGAGGGGCATCACAAGGACGGCACGTTCGCCAGCGGCTCGGCGCTCACCGACGGCACCCGCATCTACGCGTTCATGGGCTCGCGCGGCCTCTACGCGCTCGACATGAAGGGCACGATCCTCTGGCAGAAGGATCTGGGCCTGATGCGGACGCGCAACGGCTTCGGCGAAGGCAGCTCCGCGACCGTCCACGGCTCGACGCTCGTCATCACCTGGGATCACGAGGAGGCCGACTTCATCGCGGCGTTCGACTCGGCGACCGGCAAGGAACTGTGGCGCCAGACGCGCGACGAGCCCACCACCTGGGCGACGCCACACGTCGTCGTGCACAACGGCAAGCCCCAGGTCGTCGTCAACGGCACGAACCGCCTGATCAGCTACGACCTGGCGACGGGAGCGACGGTGTGGCAGACGGCCGGGACGACGCTGAACGTGATTCCGTCACCGGTCTCGGCCAATGGCATCGTCTACGCGATGGCCGGCTTCCGCGGCAACTCGCTGAAGGCGATCAAGCTGGCGGAGGCCAAGGGGGACGTCACCGGCACGCCGGCCGTGGCGTTCACTTACGACAAGGACACGCCGTACGTGCCCTCGCCGCTGCTCTACAAGGGCGGGCTGTACTTCCTGAAGTCGAACTCGGGCATCCTCACCCAGCTCGACGCGGCCACCGGCGCCGTGCGCTACATGCAGCGCCTCGATGCCGCCCCGAACGTGTACGCGTCGCCGGTCGGCGCCAACGGCGTCGTCTACATCGCCGGCCGCGAGGGGACGACCGTGGTCCTGGAAGCCGGTCCCGAGTTCAAGGTGATCGCCACCAACCCGCTCGACGAGCCGATCGACGCGTCCCCGGCGCCCGTCGACAACGAGCTCTACATTCGCGGCAGCAAGCACCTCTACCGCATCTCCTCGTCGTAGACGTACGGTCAACATCACGACACACGCAATGCCACGATCGGGTCGACCGTCATGGCGCGTCGCGCCGGAAAATAGCAGGCCGCAATGGCCACGGCCGTCAGCAGCAGCGAGACGGCCGCGAACGTCAACGGATCGCTGGCCGTCACGCCAAACAGCAGGCTCGAGACCCGCGCGCCCGAGCCACCACGCTCCGACGAGCCCGAGCGCCATGCCGGTCAGGCTCAGCTCAGCCCCTCACCGATAATCATGCGGAAGATGTCGCCGGCCTGTGCGCCGATGGCCATGCGCAAGCCGATCTCCTGCGTGCGCGTCGCGATCGAGTACTGGATGAGCCCGTAGATCCCGACAGCGGCCATCAACAGCGCCACGACGGAGAAGCCGGTCAGGAGCGACGTCTGGAAGCGACGCTGCGCGAGGTAGGTTCCGAGCTGCTGTTCCAGCGGCGCCACGCCATAGATCGGCGCATTCTTCTCCACGCGACGCACGGCCGCCCGAAGTGCCCCGGCCATCGCCACCGGGTCGTCCGACGAGGTTCGTATGAAGAGGTCCACGCTCCGCGGGAGGATTCTGCGCGAGCGACTCGAAGATCTGCGGGAGCGCGTTCGCGCTCCAGCCCCTGCCGCCGCATGTCGCCCGACCACGCCCACCACCGTGTACCACGCGCCGTCGGAATCCCGCGGGCCCAACTTGAACCTTCTGCCGACTGGATCGTGCCCCGGCCACGAGCGCCGGGCCATCGCATCGTTGATGATCGCGACCCGCGGAGCCTCGGGCCGATCCGCGATCGAAAAGAAGCGGCCGCGGAGCAACGGCGTTCCGAGGGTTCTGAAGAAATCCGGCGCTGACCTCGTCTCTTGTGAGCCGCAGGCGCTCGGAAACCGTTCCGTCGTCCCGTTCGACCGTGAGGACCTGTTCCCTGGGGTTGTCACTGAACAGATCGCCGGTGATGCCGGCGCTCTCCACACCAGGAACCGCCTGAATCTGTTCGAGGACGCGGTGGTACAGGTCGGTCCGTTGCGCGGGGACGGCTGAAGGTCGTCGGGGCTGGAGAGCTCCATCACGAGGACCCGCTCAGGCGTGAATCCCGGATCGATGTCGTTCACGTACCACCAGCTGCGGACGAGCAGACCGGCGCCGACGAGCAGGACGATCGCCAGCGCAAACTCCGCCACCACGAGAGCGCGACGGATTCGACGGCTGGATGTGCCGCCCGAGACACTTCTGCCACCCTCCTCGCCGGACGGACGCAGGTCGCGGCGCAACGTCGTCATCGCCGGCGCCAGTCCGACCAGGATTCCCGCGAGAAGCGGAGATGGCCAGGGCCCAGCCGAGGACGCGGAGATCGAGGCTCACTTCATTCAGACGCGGCAGGTTGCCAGGACCGAAGGCGCGGATGAGCCGAATGCCTCCAAAGGCGAGCAGTGTGCCGATCAATCCCGAGAGGCGGCGAGCAGGACGCTTTCGGTGAGCAGCTGCCGCGACGATCCGTCCGGCATTCGCTCCAAGCGCCGCGCGAAGGGCCATCTCGCGCGCGCGAGCGGTGCTGCGCGCCAGCGAGAGGCTGGTGACGTTGGCGGCGGCGATGAGGAACACGCAAAACACGGCGCCGCCGAGCATCCACAACGCCAACCGCGACTGGGGTCCGACCATGTAAAGACTCAATGGGACGACGTTGATGCCCTGGTTCCTTTCGGTCAGCCGGCAATTGATCGTTGAGGCGGCGGGCGACTGCGCTCATCTCCGCCTGGGCCTGGTCGAACGTCACGCCAGGCCGAAGTCTCCCGATGACGAACCACGTCTGTCCGCCGCGCACGCTGCGGCGGGTCGTGTGCGGCTCCCACACGTCTGCATCGAACCTCGCGATTTGGAAATCAGCAGGGAGGATGCCGATGATCTGGGACGGAAAGCCGTTGAGCACGAGGGTCGCGCCGAGCGCATCGGGCGAGCCTCCGAATCGCGCCTGCCAGAAGCGATGACTGATCAGGACCAGCCGTTGCCGCTGCTCGGCTTCTTCGGTCGAAAAGCTGCGCCCCAGGACGGGCTGGACACCGAGGAGTGGAAGCAGGTTGGGGGAGATGCTCGCGCCGACGATCTGCTCCACCCCGTCAGCGCCGGTCAGCACCGTGGACACGGTATCGAAGGTGGCCATGTCCGCGAAGCTCTGACTTTGACTCCGCCACTGTTCGACATCCCAAAGTGCCGATCTGCCCTCGCGAAGGTTCTGCGTCGGATCCTCGGTCCACAACATCGCCAACTGTTCCGGCGACTGATACGGAAGGGGCCGGAGCAGAACCGCATTCAGGACGCTGAACATGGTGGTGTTGGCGCCAATCGCCAGCGCCAGTGTGGCCGCCGCTGCCGTCGTAAACGCCGGACTCTTGCGAAGGGTGCGAAGTGCATGGCGCACGTCACGCGCCAAATCCTCCAGCCACATGAAGACCGGACGTCCCGATACACCTCCTTGGTCTGCGTGACGCCGCCGAAACTGCGCCGGGCCGCCCAGGCGCGCCTCCTCCGGGGACAGGCCCTGCTGGACGTACTCCTCTGTCGCTTCGGCCAGATGGCTGGCGATCTCGTCGTCGATCTCGCGATCCATCTGCCGGGAACGAACGAGGGCCCGCAGCCGGAACAGCAAGACCGCAGGCGTGTCAGAGGGGTTCTCCGAGATCTTCAGGAAGCGTTCAACGATGCTCGCCGCACGCTGCCACTGCGCTTCTTCCTTCTGGAGCTGCTTGCGGCCGGCGCGCGTCAGGGCGTAGATCTTCACGCGCCGGCCGCTCTCGGATGTGCCCCATTTGGACGAAATCCACCCCATCTGCTCCAGCTTGAGCAGCGCCGGATACAGCGTGCCCTGGTTGAGCGCGAGCTGATCCCCGCTGATCTGTTCGATTCGCCGCGCGATCCGATACCCGTGCAGCGGGCCCAGGGCCTCCAGGGTCTTGATGACCATCAAGCCGAGGGTGCCGTAGAGAACATCACTCTTGTCGGGCGTCATCTGTTGGGAGCCTACACCTCACAGATGTTGGCAGTCAACCGGTCTGACGGCCGAGGTTCAGGCTCGTCGCCTGGAGAGCGGTTGACGCGGGTGGGCATGTGTCGATAACCTAGGCATAGTTGTCGGTTACCTGGGTATCGCCATGAGCAGACCGTCCGATCTCATTCAGGGCACGCTGGATCTGCTCGTCCTCAAGACGCTCGCGCTCGAGCCGATGCACGGCTGGGGCATCGCGAAGCGCATTCGCCAGGTCAGCGGCGACGTGCTGCAGGTCACGCAGGGCTCGCTGTACCCGGCGCTGCACCGGCTGGAGCAGCAGGGCTGGCTGAAGGCCACGTGGACCGCCACCGACACCGGCCGTGAAGCGAAGGTCTACGCGCTGACGGCTGCCGGCCGAAAGCAGCTCGCACGTGAGCTCGAGAGCTGGGATCGGCTCTCCGGCGCGATTGGCCTCGTCGTACGCGAAAGCTGAGGAGCGGCCGCCATGCCTCGACTGCTCGACACGCTTCGGCTTCGCATCCGCTCGCTCCTTCGCGGGGCCGCGGTGGACGACGACCTGCAGCGTGAGCTGCGGTTTCACATCGAGTCGCAAGTGGAGGAGAACCTCGCCGCCGGCATGTCCCCTGACGACGCGAGAACGGCGGCGCTGCGGTCGCTTGGCTCGCGCGTGCGCATCGAGGAAGACTGTCGCGACACGCGAGGCTTCTCCGCCCTGCGCGCCCTCGGGCAGGACCTCCGCTACGCGCGGCGCTCCCTGGCCCGCCACCCGCTGCTCGTCGTCTCTGCGACGGCCTCGATCGCCCTCGGGTTCGCCGCCAACGCTCTCGTCTTCAGCATCGGGCGGGAACTGCCTTCGCCGGGCCGACGGCTCGCGACCCCGGCCGGCTCGTCGACGTTCGCCTGGGCCAGGGCAGCCACGTGTCCTATCAGCAGTGGAAGGAGCTGCGCGAGAGCGGGGCGCTCGGCGACCTCACCGGCTACCAGATCGAGAACGTGGCGACGATGGCCGTCGGCGATGCTTCGGCCTCGGTGATGCCGCTGACCGTCACCGCGAACTACTTCGATGTGCTCGCCCCGCCGATGGCCATTGGGCGTGGGTTCACCGCTGCCGAGGCGGCGATGGAGCGCGACCCGCGGGTGGCCGTGGTGAGCGACGGATTCTGGACGCGCCGTCTTGGCCGCGCGCCTGATGTCCTCCGCCGCTCGATCCTCGTCAACGGCGAACGCTACGCCATCGTCGGCGTGCTCCAGCCGGGGTTCCGGTCGCCCCCGGGCTTCGGTCTGGTGCCGGAGCTCTACCTGCCCCTGAACCGCTCGTTGATGCCGTCGGTCGACGACCCGTACTCGGCCGCTGCACAGCTCATCGGACGGCTTCGTGACGGTCAGTCGTTCGAGGAGGGGCGCGCGGCACTCGGCGCCGTCATCGCGCGCGCCGCGCGTCCCGGCGATACGCCGCCCTCGCTCGGACGTTTCAGCCCTTACGGCGGCGGCGCGCAGGAGCTGCCGGCGGCCGCCCTGTTCTTCACCGTGCTGCTGGTCGTGACCGGGCTCGTGCTGGCGATCGCCTGTGCCAACGTCGCCGGACTGCTGCTGGCGCGCGGCACGGTGCGTCGGCGCGAGCTTGCAGTGCGCGCGGCGCTGGGCGCCGGACGCCGCCGCATCGTGCAGCAGCTACTTGCCGACGGCTTCTGGCTGGCCTCTTCGGCGCCGGCGCCGGTACCGCGTTGACGGCGGTCGCCATCCAGGCCCTCGGGCAGATGTCCCTCCCGCTGCCGCTGCCGGTTCTCCTGACCGCGAGCGTCGACACCCCGCTCATCGGCTACGCGCTCGCGCTGCTGCTCATGACGACAATGGCCAGCGCCCTCGCGCCGGCGCTCCTGGTGAGCCGGGAGTCAATCACCTCGTCGCTCAAGCTCGAGGAGCCGCAGTACGGCCACCGCCGCTTCACGCTGCGGAACCTTCTCGTGATCGGGCAGGTGGCGGTCGCCGTGGTGCTGCTGACGGCGGCCGGACTCTTCATCCGCAACCTTGCCCTGACCCACACGCTGGACCCCGGTTTCGTCGTCGACCGGACGGCCGTCGCCAGACTCACGTTCCCCACGAGCCACGGCGCGGAGGCTGGCCGGCTGGCGACACTCGGCGCGGCGGTCGAGCGCCTCCAGGCGCTGCCCGGGGTCACGCGCGCGGCGTATCTCCTGGGGCTGCCGTTGACCATTCACCCGGGACGCTCGACCGGCGCCGACCTGCGGGTCGACGGCGAGGCCTCGACCTTCGGCGCGAACTACCAGGAGAACTACGTCAGCCCCGGCTACTTCGAGGCCATGGGCATGCGGCTGCTGCGGGGCCGCGACGTCGCCTCCTCGGACGTCGAGGGCGCGCCGAAGGTCGCGGTGATCAACGAGACCTTCGCCACTGCCACTTCGAGGGCCGCGACCCGGTGGGGCTCCGCGTCATCCTGCCTGGCCCGCGGGGCTCGACCGGCATCCCCACGACGATCGTCGGCGTCGCTCGGACAACAGACAGCGCACGATTGGCGAAGGGCGGCGGGCGGCGCTCTACTCGCCGTACGCGCAGGAGTCCGGACGCGCCGGGACGATGGCGCACGTCATCGCGCGAACCAGCACACCGCCGGAAACCCAGCTGCGGTCGATGCGGGCGGAGCTGGCGGCGGTGGATCCGGCCGTCGCGGTCGACGTCCAGACGATGAACGGCGCGCTGGCCTTTGCGTTCCTGCCCAGCCGCATCGGCGCGACGCTGCTGGGTCTCTCCGGGGGACTCGGCCTGGTCCTCGCGCTGGTCGGCCTCTATTCGGCCGTGGCGTTCGTCGTCAGCCGTCGAACCGCCGAGATCGGGATCCGTCGTGCGCTCGGCGCCAGCGGCGGTGCCGTCATCGGCCTGGTGCTTCACGACTGGGCGTGGCTGGTCGCGACCGGTCTTGCCCTCGGCCTGGCCGGGGCGTGGTTCGTCACGCGGCCGCTCTCCGAGTTTCTCGTGGAGGGCCTGAGCACGACCGACCCGGCGATCTTCGTCGGCACGCCGCTGCTGCTGGCGGCGCTGAGCGCAGTGGCGACATGGTGCCCGCCCTCGCCGCGCTACGTGTGGATCCGGCGCGGGTACTCCGCAACGAGTGATCACGTACGTCAACCACAGAGACACGGAGAACACAAAGACACACAGAGGACGGCTTTGGCAGCGCTCGGATGAACCCGGACGTTTGGGTGCATCCGGTCGCTGCCAAAGCCGTTCTCCGTGTGTCTTTGTGATCCCTGTGTCTCTGTGGTTGACGTACGTGATCAGGCGCTGACGTCGGTCAGATGCTCGATGCGGCCGGTGCTGTCGCCGATCGCTTCGGAGCGCACGCCGATCCGATCGAGCACCGTCAGGTACAGGTTCGTCATCGGCGTGTCCTTCGCATACTGCACGTGGCGGCCCATCTTGAAGCCGCCGGCGCCGCCGACGAGCAGCACGGGCAGATCCTCGTGGGTGTGCTTGTCGCCGTCGGCGATGCCGCTGCCGTAGATGATCATCGAGTTGTCGAGCAGCGTGCCGTCGCCGTCGGCGGTGGACTGCATTTTCTCCACGTACTTGGTGAACAGCTTCATATGGAAGGTGTTCACCTGCGTCACCTTCTCGATCCACTCCGGCGTGTTGCGGTGGTGCGTCAGCGGGTGATGCGGATCCGGCACGCCGATCTCCGGGTAGGTCCGCATGCTGCCTTCGCGGCCCATCATCATCGTGATGACGCGCGTGAGGTCCGCCTGCAGCGCCAGCACCTGAAGGTCGAACATCAGCGACACGTACTCGTCGTAGGCGACGGGGATGCCGGTCGGCTTCTCGAGCCCTTCGGGCAGCCCGGTCATGTCCTGTTCGGCCAGCTGAATCCGGCGCTCCACTTCCCGAATCGACGACAGGTACTCATCGACCTTGCGGCGGTCGGCGGTGCCAAGCGACGAGACCAGCGACGCCGTGCGGTCCGTGACGAGATCGAGCACGCTGCGGCGGCTGCTCTGGCGCCGCGCGCGGGTCTCGGGATCCAGGCCGGCGTCGAAGGACCCGAACAGCCGTTCGAAGACCAGCCTCGGGTTGGTCTCCGGAGGATTGGGCGCGGTATCGCTGCGCCATGACAGGCTGTTGGTATAGGCGCAGCTGTAGCCGGAGTCGCAGTTGCCGACGGTCCGCGAGTCGTCGCACCCGAGCTCCAGCGACGGGAAACGCGTGGACGTGCCGATGTGCTGCGCCGCGATCTGATCGACGGAGACGCCGTTCTTGATGTCGGCGCCGGCCGTCTTCTTCGGGTGCACGCCGGTGAGGTAGCAGGCGGCCGCCCGCGCATGATCGCCCGGACCATCGCCGAGGGCGTAGGCGTTCTTGTGCGCGAGCCCGCTCAGGACGAGCGTCCGATCGCGGAACGCCTCGAACGGCTTCAGGATGCGCGTGTACTCGAACCCGGCGCCGGCCGTTGCTGGCGTCCAGGCCTCCATCGTCACGCCGTTGGGGATGTAGGTGAAGATCAATCGTTGGGCCTGCCGAGCCGAAGCCTGGATCCCGGCCTCCGAGGCGAAGGCTGGGCTCATCGCGTCCAGGTACGGCAGCGCGATCGCTGCGCCGAGGCCCCGAAGGAATGTGCGGCGTGGCAGGTGCCGACCGGTGGCGATCATGGCGTTGCGACTCCTCGACGCATCTGAAACGGCAAGCTCTTGACGATCTCCAGCACGAGGCCGGAGAAGCGATAGTCGTGTTCGGGCAGCTTGCGGGCAATCATCCGCACCGTGCGGCGGTCGTACGGCTCCAGCCCGCGGCCCAGGGCATACGTCAGCATCTTCGCCGTCAGCGCCTTGGCGAAGGCCTCGCGCTCGCTCGAGAGAATTGTCGCCAACTCCGCCGGTCCCGTAAAGGTGCGGCCGTCGGGCAGGATGCCTGACGCGTCGACGGGGAATTTGCCGTCGACCGTGCGCCATTTGCCCACCGGATCGTAGTTTTCCAGCCCGAATCCCAGCGGGTCCATCCGGCGGTGGCAGGCCGCACAGGTCGGATTGGTGCGATGCGCCTCGAGCTGCTGCCGCTGTGTCGCCGTCGCGCCAATCGCTGTCTCGTCGATGATCGGCACGTTCGGCGGCGGATCCGGCGGCGGCGCGTCGAGCAGGTTGTCGAGCACCCACTTGCCGCGCAGCACCGGCGAGGTGCGCGTCGAGTAGGACGAGACGGTCAGCACGCTGCCGTGCGTCAGGACGCCGGCCCGGTTCGGATCGGCGAGCTGCACGAGCCGGAACTCCGGGCCGCTGATGCCGTCGATCCCGTAGTGCCGCGCCAGGCGCTCGTTCACGAAGGTGTACTTGGCGTCGAGGAATTCGAGGATGCTCCGATCCTCCTTGATGATGCGCTCGAAGAACTTCTCGGTCTCCTGGCTCATCGACAGACGGAGATACTGATCGAAGTCGGGGAACTTCTCGACGTCGGGCTTGACGTTCTCCAGCGCGCGGAACTGGAGCCACTGGCCGCCGAACTCCCGAATCAACGCGGACGCGCGCGGGTCGTGCAGCATCCGCTGCACTTCGGCTGCCAGCACCTCGGGACGCCGCAGCGCTTTCGCGGCGGCGCGCTGGCGCAATGCCTCGTCCGGGGCGCTCGCCCAGAGGAAATACGAGAGCCGCGTCGCCAGCTCGTACTGGCTCACGTTGTGCGGCGCGGCGCCGTCCGCTGCGCGATCCTGCTCGAGCCGGAACAGGAAGTCGGGCGACACCAGCAGCGCCTGCAGCGCGACGACGATGGCTTCGTCGAACGACTCTCCGCGCTGGCGGGCCTGCCGGTAGATCGCGACATAGCGCTCGGCTTCGGCCGGAGGCACCGGGCGCCTGAACGCGCGCTCGGACAGCGTCGAGATGATGCGCGTCGAGCAGCCGGCGACATGCTGGCCGCGGGGGTGGCCGCAGACGAAGACCCGCTTGCGGCTCTGCGGTGATGGGCCAGCCGCCTGCGTGTACGGCCCGCCGATCTCGAAGTAGCCGACGCGCGCGTCGCCTGCCGGACGCACGCGGGCCCGTTCCTCGTCGAACCGCTTCCGCGCCGCGGCGATCCGCTCGGGCGTCGGGTTGTTCCGCGGCGGCCTGAACTCCGGCAGCACCGGCGGCGGACGGGTCGTCGGGTTCGGTCCCTTGTAGCTTGCCGGCAGCCCCTCGTACAGGCGCGGCACCGACACCGCCACCCAGTGCTCGCCGGCGGTGACGTGCGTGCGGAACTCGACGTTCTTGCCGCCAAGCTCCTGCTGGTCGTCGGCAAACGACGCGCTCGCCGCCGGGTCCAGCGACTGGCTCGCGACTTCCTTGCCGTCGATCCACAGCGTGAAGGTGACCGGATCCGATCCGGCCGGGACGGACGCCGCTGCCGTAAGCGCGAATCATGTACTCGCCGTCCACCGGGAAGCGGTGCGTCGAATGCGCGGCGTTCGGCAGGCTGAGCCCGGTCCGGTCGTACTCCGCCGGCACCGTCGTCGTCTCCACGACCTTGCGCGGGCCGGCGTTCTTCCGGACCAGCGTCGGCTTGAGCGGCTCGGGGCCGAAGACTGCCGTCCGCGCGACGCGTTCGGCGGCGAGCAGGTAGCGCTCCATCAGCACCGGCGAGACCGACAGCACGTCGCCGATGTTGTCGAAGCCATAGCCGGAGTCGTCCTGGGGGAAGTCGTCGGCCGGGCTGAGATCCACGCCAAGGAGATCGCGAACGGTGTTGTTGTACTCCGCGCGATTCAGCCGCCGGATGGTGACGCGGCCCGGATCGGGCACGGCGGTGCGATCGACCCGATCGATCTCGAGGTCGATCCACGACGTCACGGCGGCCACCGTTTCGGGATCGGGCCGCGGATCCTCCTCCGGCGGCATCTCGCCGGTGCGAATCTTCGCGAGCGCCTTCTCCCAGGTATTCGGATCGCGGGCCACCGAGTCGACGGTCTGGAACGCCTCGAGGTTCAGGCCGCCGCGCTTGCGCCGCTCGCTATGGCAGGGAACGCAGGTGTCTTCGAGAAACGGCTGGACGGTGGCTTCGAATCCCGCGGCGTCCGGGGCATCGGCCGCAGACTCCCCCGTCGGCGCCGCGCCGAGGAGCGCCAAGGCGAGAAACGGGAGGTAGACGACCAGCCTCGGCAACGAGCAAACCCTTCGAATGAAAGGAGATCAGCCGAATTGTGCCCGATCCGGCGGGGGTTGTCCACGTACGTCAACCACAGAGACACAGAGAACACGGAGACACACGGAGAACGGCTTTGGCAGCGCCCGGATGGACCCTTACGTCTGGGTACATCCCACCGCTGCCAGGTTCAGTCTCCGTGCGTCCTCTGTGTCCTCCGTGTCTCTGTGGTTGACGTACGTGATCAGCGGCTGGCCGTCGCGGCCTCAGCCGCCGGCACGAGCCGCGCGACACGGCCGCCGTCGAAGGTCACGTAGAGGTTTCCGTCCGACGCGCTCACCACGTCGCGCACGCGGCCGACGTTCTTGAAGAGCACCTCCTGATGCGTCACCTTGCCGTCCTTCAGCACCAGTCGGCGCAGTTCTTCCTGGGCCAGCGCACCGAGGAACAGCTGCCCCTGCCACTTCGGGAACTTCGACCCCTGGTAGAAGGCGATCGCGGACACGGCGATGGACGGCACCCAATAGGTCACCGGCTGCTCCAGGCCGTCCTTCGCCGTCAGGCTGGTAATGGGGGTGCCGTCGTAGTTCATGCCGTAGGTGATGACCGGCCAGCCGTAGTTGCGGCCCTTCTCGACGCGGTTCAGCTCGTCGCCGCCGCGCGGCCCGTGCTCGACGTCGTAGAGCGCGCCGGTGGCGGGGTCCTTCGCCAGGCCCTGCGGATTGCGGTGCCCGTAGCTCCAGATCGTCGGCAGCGCCCCGGCCTTGCCGACAAACGGATTGTCGTCGGGCACGCGGCCGTCGTCGAAGATCCTGTGGACCTTGCCGTTGGGCCGCGTCAGGTCCTGCGCGTCGTCTTTCTGCCCGCGCTCGCCAATCGAGAAGTAGAGGTATCCGTTGTCGAAGACGAATCGCGATCCGAAATGGACCTGGCCCTTCCGATACAGCTCCACCGGCGCCTTGAAGAGCAGCTGCTGGTCGACGAACTGGCCGTCCTTCAGCTTGCCGCGCACGACGGCGGTCATCGCGCTGTCGTCGGGACCCGGATCGCTGTAGGAGAGGTAGATCCAGCCGTTGGTCGCGTAGTCGGGATGCACGGCGACGTCGAGGAGGCCGCCCTGCCCTTTCGACCACACGGCGGGCACTCCGCCCACCGGTTCGGGCAACAGCTTGCCGTTCTCGACGATGCGGAGCCGTCCGGGCTTCTCGGTGAGGAGCAGCCGTCCGTCGGGAAGGGCCTCGACGCCCCAGACGACCTCGAGCCCGTTGACGACGGTCTCGAGCTTGAAAGCATGCAGCTCGCTCTTGACGACCGTATCGGCGGCGGGCTTCGCGAAGCTCGCCTGCTCACGGGCGAACTTGGCGGCCTCCTCGCGGATGTAGATGACCATCGCGCGAATCTCCTGCTCGGAGAGCGCGTTGCCCATCGGCGGCATGCCCTGCGCCGGGTGCCCGTCCTTGATCGACTTCGCCAGGCTCACGTCGTCTCCGCCGAAGGCCCAGGTGTCGTCGAGCAGGCTCTTGGCCTGGGCGCCGGTCAACTTCGGGCCGTGGCAGCTGGCGCACAACTCGCCGAACAGCTTGGAGACGTCGCGCGGATGCTGTTTGGGCTGCGCGCGGACGAGCAACGGCGCGGCGACGAGAAACGAGACGACGGTCAGCAGAAGAGCAGCACGAAATGGACGCATGGCGGAATCTTATAGGACTGCGGGCGCAGTCCGGAAATTCCGCCGCGTGGTGCCGCCGTCTCAGGCGCCGGGGTGCTTCCAGGGAGCGCGATAGGGCCGGGTGAGCAGCTTGCTCGCCTCGTCGTCGCCGACGACCTTCCCGGCGGCATGGTCCCACGTGATCGAGCGACCGAGCTTGTCGGACAGGTTCGCCAGGATGCACGCCGTCGTCGAGATGTAGCCCTGCTCGATGTCGGCGACGGGCTTGCCGCGCGACTGGATGTTCGTGAGCAGGTCCTTCATGTGGCCGCGGATCGCCGGCGCGACGTGCTTCTCGAGGTCCTTCTCCGTCTTGTCCTCGGGGAATTCCTCGAGCTCGTACTTCACGTCGGCGTGCTCGGGCTGCCCGTCGCCGCGCGGCGTGAAGTCGTAGCTCATCACGCTGGCTTTCAGCGTCCCCTTGTCGCCATAGAAAGTCGCGCCCCAGGGATACTTCGGATCCGGAGGATCGCCCCACGTCCGGTGCGTCCATACGACCTCCACGTCGCCGAAGTCGAAGGTCGCGGTCTGCGTGTCCGTCGTGTTGGCTTTGCTGCCCTTGTCGATGAGGATGCCGCCCGACGAGCTGATGCGGGCCGGCATGCCGAGGTCCATCATCCAGCGCACCATGTCGAGCATGTGAATGCACATGTCGCCGACGATGCCGTTGCTGTACTCCATGAACGCGCGCCAGCCGCGCGGGTGTACGAGCTTGTTGAACGGACGCGCCGGCGCCGGGCCCTGGTAGAACTCCCAGTCGAGCGCCGCCGGCGGGGCGATGTCCGGAGGGTTCTCGCGAGTGCGCATGTGGTAGTAGCAGTAGATCTCCACGTACGCGATCTTGCCCAGCCGGCCTTCTCGAATGAATCGGTCGCGGGCCGTGATGAGGTGCGGCGTGCTGCGCCGCTGGGTGCCCACCTGGACGACGCGCTTCTGGTCGCGCGCGGCAGCCAGCATCGCCTGCCCCTCGGCGACGTCGATGCTGATCGGCTTCTGGACGAAGATGTCGGCGCCCGCCTTCGCCGCCTCGATCATCGTCAGCGCGTGCCAGTGGTCCGGCGTGCCGATGAGCACGATATCGAGGTCCTTCTCCTTCAGCATCTCGCGGTAGTCCTTGTAGGTCCGCGGGCGCTTCTTCGAGGCCTGCCGCGTCGCCACGAGGTCTGCCGCCTCCGACACCATCGCGCTGTCGACGTCGCAGAGCGACACGACCTCCACCGGCGCCACCTGGATCAGGCGCAGGAGGTCGCACTTGCCGTACCACCCGCTTCCAATCAGCCCGACACGCTTCTTCATGTCGGCGAACTGCGGCAGGTACGGCGAGCGGCCGAACAGAAACGACGGCCCCAGCGTGCCGACGCCGGCAGCGGCCGCGGCAGTGGCTCTCAGAAAGTCACGTCGATTGAGTGACGTCATGCTCATTCACGCACCCGGACCCTGCACCTCGGCCCTGGACCCGCGGACCCGGACCCCGGACCGGCTACGGCAACACCTTTACCTGGATGTTCTTGTAAAGGACCTTGCTCTTCGGGTCGTGGCCCTGCAAGGCGAAGGTGCCCGAGGCGAGCTTGCGGCCGGCCATGTCGGCCGGGCGCTCGACGTTGTCCGGCTCGGTGTAGTCGACCGTCGTCGTGCCGTTGACCTTGATCACCACGTGCTTGCCCGTGACGATGATGTGCTGGGTGAACCACTCGTCGTCCTTGGCCGGCGGCTCCTTGACGTCGACGATCGCGTAGAGCCCGCCGGTGCGGCGCCAGTCGGTGTGCGAGTTGTTGACCTGCACCTCGTAGCCCTTTGCCGGCCAGCCGCCTTCCTGGAACTCGGTGTGGAAGTACATGCCGGAGTTCGACCCGGCGCGTCGTCATGACGTCGGCCTTCCACTCGAAGTTCTTGAACACGTGGTTGTTCACCGGCCCGACATAGTAGAGGTGCGACCGCGGGCCGTTCACGACGATGGCGCCATCGGCGACGCTGAAGGTCGCCGGATTCTCGCTGGGCTTCCAGCCATCGAGCGACTTGCCATCGAAGAGCGACACCCATCCGTCGGACTGGGCCGACCCGGACGCGAGCGCCAGTACGGCCATAACAAGTGTGATCATCTGCTTCATGGTGCGACGTTTTATCACAGTCGGCGGGGCGGACCTGCTCGCTCGCCGGGAGAACGAAGTGATGCCTCTCGTGCGGACTGTCGTGCCAGCCGGCTCTGCTATTCCAGCGGTGGTAGACTCCGCGCGTACGCGCAGCACTGCCAAGCACTACCCTTCGTTTGCAGGAGAACGTCGATGTCCGCAAGACTCTGCTGGATGCTTGTCGCCGGGCTGGCGCTCACGGCCGGCTGCAGCAAGAAGGAAGCTCCACTCACGCCCGAGGAGGCGCGCGCCAAAGGCAACGCGCTCATCAAGAAGATGAGCGACAGCGTGGCCGGCACCAAGGCGTTCTCGTATTCCACCGAAGAGGTGCGCGAGCGCGTGCGCCGCAGCGGCGAGAAGGTCGCGCACAAGTTCACACGAAAGGTCGTCGTCCGCCGCCCGGACGCCTTCATGTTCACCACCAGCGGCGGCGACCGCGACGGGGCCGCCTGGTACGACGGCAAGTACATCACCGCGATCTCGAACAAGCAGAAGATCTGGGTTCGCGGACCGATGCCGCCGACACTCGACGAGGCGATCGACTTCGTTTCCGCCGAGTACGCCGTGCAGATGCCGAGCGGCGACCTGCTCTACAGCAACCCCTACGAGGCGCTGATCTCATCAGCCACCACAGGCGGCTGGGTCAACACCGAACAGGTCGGTACCCGAACGTGCGATCACCTGTCGTACCAGGAAGGGGATATCGCCTGGCAGTTGTGGCTCACGCAGGACGACAAGGCGCTGCCCTGCAAGATTGAGATCACCTACAAGGGCGAGAAGGGGCAGCCCAAGGCCGAGGTCGTGTTCAGCGAGTGGAATGCCAACCCCACCATCACTGACTCGACCTTTGTCCCCGCGGTGCCCGACGGCTACTCGCGGATCAAGATGCTGAGGCACGCGACGGTCGAGGCGCCGGCTGAAGGTGCGCCGACCCCGACCGCGGCGCCGGCAGGCGCTCAACCGCGATAGCGAGAGGAGTACACTTATGTCTAAAGCTTGTAATTTCTCGTCCTCACGCGGGTCGCGGCTCACCGTCGGCGGTCTGTTGATGTCGCTGGTGACCATGCTGGCGTTTCCGGTTGACCTGCTCGCCGATCGACGCAGCTCCGGCGGATCGGTCAAGCAGTCACGAAACACCAGCAGCAGCAGCGCCAATCGCAACACCAGCGCCAATCGCAACACGAACGTCAACAAGAACACGAACGTCAACAAGAACACGAACGTCAACGTCAACCGGAACGTGAATGCCAACGCCAACCGCGGATACTACCCGCCCCGCGGCGGGGTGGCCCACGGCGAGGAAGGTTCGGTCGCCGTCGGCCGGCACGGCGCGGTCGCCGTCGGCGAAGAGGGCGCGGCCGCCGTGGGCCGCGGCGGCGCGGTCGCCGTCAGCGAGGAAGGCTACTCCGGTGTCGGCCGCTACGGCGGCGTCTACGCCGACGGCGAGCACTACGAGGATCACGACGGATGGAAGACCGCGGCGGGCGTCGCCGCCGGCGTCGCCGCCGGCATCGCCATCGGCACCATGGTCTCGAAGCCGCCGGCGGCGTCGACGACCGTGGTCGTCGCCGGCTCCAACTACACGTACAGCGACGGCTCGTACTACGAGCAGGTGTACTACGGTGGCGAGGTCCAGTACCAAGTCGTCGCCCCACCGGCGGGCGCCATCATCACGACGCTGCCGGGCGGCTGCACGACGGTCAACAAGGGTGGCGCCTCGTATTCACAGTGTGGCGAGACCTACTATCAGCGCGTCAGCAACGGCTACAAGGTCGTCGTCTTCTAGACGCCGTCGCGTCTGACTCGGGGTGAGCGCCAGCCAACGTCGGCGCTCACCCGCCTCCGTTCTTCCGCGTGACGGTTCGGGTATGATGCGCCCGCCATGCTTCATGCTCTCGCCGCTGCTCTGCTCGCGCTCGACCGCACAACAACCGTCGTCTCCGCCGACCGAGCCCTACACCCTCGGGCCCGACTCCCAGATCCAGTCGGGCGTGCCGAAGGGCCGTGTCGAAGGCCCGTTTCTTTTCCGCAGCCAGGTCTTCGCCGGGACGATCCGCCACTACTGGATCTACGTGCCGGCCCAGTACGTGGCCGGGACGCCCGCCGCGGTCATGGTGTTCCAGGACGGCCACAAATACGTGGACGTCAACGCCGAGTACCGCGTCCCCACGGTCTTCGACAATCTGATTCACGCCAAGGCGATGCCGGTCACCATCGGCATCTTCGTCAATCCCGGACACTTCGGCGAGACCTATCCCGAGAACCAGTGGCGCGGCAACAACCGCAGCGTCGAGTACGACACGCCGAGCGATCGCTACGCGCGGTTCGTCATCGACGAGTTGCTCCCGGAAGTCGGCAAGAAGTACGCGCTCACGACCGACCCCGACCAGCGCGCCATCGCCGGCGCCAGCTCCGGCGGCATCTGCGCGTTCACGGTGGCCTGGGAGCGGCCGGACGCCTTTCGCAAGGTGCTCAGCCATATCGGCAGCTTCACCAACATCCGCGGCGGCCACGTCTACCCTGCCGTCATTCGCAAGAGCGACCGCAAGCCGCTGCGCGTGTTCCTGCAGGACGGCAGCAACGACCTGGACAACCCGCACGGCAACTGGCCGCTGGCCAATCAGGAGATGGCCGCCGCGCTGAAGTTCAAGGGCTACGACCACAAGTTCGAGTTCGGCGTCGGCGCGCACACACACTTCCACGGCGGCGCACTTCTGCCGGACTCGCTGCGATGGCTGTGGCGGAAGGAGCCGTCGACGGAGGCGGCGCCGCAGTACACGCTCGGCGCGGATTCGCAGGTCCAGCCCGACGTGCCGCGTGGCGTGGTGACGAAGCACACGTGGACCAGCACGATCTACCCGGGGACGACGCGGGACTACTTCGTCTACGTGCCGAAGCAGTACGACCCGGCAAAGTCCGCGGCTGTGATGGTGTTCCAGGATGGCCAGGGCTACACGCGCGAGGACGGCAACTGGCGCGTGCCGGCCGTCTTCGACAACCTGATTCACAAGGGCGACATGCCGGTGACGATCGGCATCTTCGTCAACCCCGGCGTCGTGCCGCCGGCGCGGGAAGGCGCGCTGCCGCGCTTCAACCGCAGCGTCGAGTACGACGACGTGAGCGATCGTTACGCGAGGTTCCTGCTCGAAGAGATCATCCCCGAGGTCGCGAAGTCGTACAACCTCAGCACCGATCCCAACGCGCGCGCCATCGCCGGCTCGAGCTCCGGCGCGATCGCCGCGTTTGTCGCGGCGTGGAACCGGCCCGATGGCTTCCGCCGCGTGTTCAGCACCATCGGCACCTACGTCGGCCTGCGCGGCGGGCATCAGCTGGCGCCGCTCGTGCGCAAGTCCGAGCCCAAGCCGCTTCGCATCTACCTGCAGGGCGGCACGTCGGACCTGAACAACTATGTCGGCAACTGGTTTCTCGCGAACCAGGAGCTCTACTCGTCGCTCGACATGGCGGGCTACGACGTCACGACGAACTGGGGCACGGGCGCCCACGACAGCCGCCACGGCGGCGCCATTCTGCCCGAGGCGATGCGCTGGCTCTGGCGCGGCTACCCCGCGCCGATCGCGGCCGGACAGCCCTCGCGCCTGCCGTCGATGAATGCCGTGCTGCTGCCAGACCAGAACTGGCAGCTCGTCAGCCAGGGACACAAGTTCACCGAAGGCCTCGCGGCCAACGCGAAGGGCGAGGTGTTCTTCGTCGAGATTCCAGGCGAGCAGATCTACAAGATCGGCCTCGACGGCAAGGTGACGCTGTTCAAGGACAAGTCCGGGCGCGTCAGCGGCCTGCGCTTCGGCCCCGACGGCCGTCTCTACGCCGCGCAAGGCGGCACGAAGCGCATCGTCGCCTACGACGTCGCGACCGGTGCCGAGACCGTGATTGCCGAGGACGTGCCGTCCAACGATCTCGCCATCGGCCGCAAGGGAGACATCTACGTCACCGACTTCGCCAACAAGCAGGTGTGGCTCGTGACGCCGGGCGGCGAGAAGCGCGTGGTGGATACCGGCCTGCTGAAGCCGAACGGCGTGACATTTTCTCCCGATCAGACGCTGCTGCTGGTGGCCGACTCCGCCAGCCAGTTCGTCTACTCGTTCCAGGTGCAGCCGGACGGCTCGCTCACGAACAAGCAGCCGTTCTACCACCTGCATCTCGTGGAAGGCGCCGCCGAAAGCGGCGCGGACGGGATTGCCGTCGATCGCAATGGCTCGCTCTACGTCACCTCCCGCATTGGACTGCAGGTCGCCGACCAGGCCGGCAAGGTCAACACCATCGTCTCCAAGCCGCAGCCGGGACCGCTCTCCAACGTCGTCTTCGGCGGGCCGGAGTTCGACGAGCTGTTCGTGACGATCGGCGACAAGGTGTTCAAGCGGAAGGTCCGCCAGAAGGGCCTGCTGAACTTCCAGGATCCGATCACGCCGACGGCGCCGCGGCTGTAGGGGCGCGGCACTTCGTGCATCGTGCTTCGTGCTTGGTGCTGCGTGCGGTGCCGAGCGCCGTGCTTGGTGCTGCGTGCGGTGCCGCGTGCCTGGTGCTGCGTGCAACACTCAGCACACGGCACTCAGCACCCGGCGCGGCACCTGGCACCCGGCACTCGGCACGTGCTAGCCAGCTGGCTGCATCTCCCCCAGCAGCGTCGGGATCAGCTCCGACACGGTCGGGTGAATGGGGACGGCGCGCTGGAGGACGTCATACGGGACGTCGGCGTTGATGATGTCGAGCAGGCCGTGGATGGCCTCGTCGCCGCCGGTGCCGAGGATCGCCGCGCCCAGAATCCGTTTCGTCGTCGCGTCGACGACGACCTTCATGAACCCCAGCGTCTCGCCCTTCTCGATTGCCCGCCCGACGCGGCTCATCGGACGCTTGCCAATCAGAAGCGGTGCCCCGGTCGACCGCGCCTGCGCTTCGGTGACTCCGACGCGGCCGAGCGGCGGATCGATGTACAGCGCGTACGCCGGAACGCGCTCATGCAGCCCCCGATGCTGGCCGTCGAGCAGGTTGGCGGCGATGATCTCGAAGTCGTTGTAGGCCGTGTGCGTGAAGGCGCCACGACCGTTGCAGTCGCCCAGCGCCCAGATCCCCGGCACGTTGGTCGCCAGCGTGTCGTCGACAGTGATGTATCCGCGGGCATCGTGGGCAACACCCGCCGCGTCGAGGCCCAGGTCGTCGGTATTGGGACGGCGGCCAACTGCAAGCAGCACATGGGAACCGACGGCCTCCGGCGGGCCGTGCGTGCAGTCCACCGACACCGCGACGCCGGCCTCGTGCGGCGCAAGCGCGATGCACGTCGCGTCAGTCCGGACCGCGATGCCCTCGGCCTCCAGGATTTGTCGCACCTCGTCGGAGACGTCGTCGTCCTCGCGCCCGATCAGGCGCGATCCCTTCTCGACGACGGTGACCTCGGCGCCGAAGCGGCGATACATCTGCGCGAACTCGAGGCCGACGTAGCTGCCGCCCACGACGACCAGGTGGCGCGGCACCGAGTCGAGGGCCAGGATCGAGGTGTTCGTGAGGAACGGGACTCGATCGACGCCCGGCATGTCCGGCACCAGCGCACGCCCGCCGACATTGATGAAAATCCGCGGCGCCGTCAGTCGCTGGTCGCCGACGCGGACCGTCGTCGACGATTCGAATCGCGCGTGCCCCTGGATCACCGTGCACCCGGCCATGCCGCGCAGGTAACGCTCGACGCCGGCTCTGGCGTTGGCCGACACCGCATCGGCGCGCGCCTTCACTTTCGGCATGTCGATCTGAGGCGGCGTGGTGACCACACCGTAGTCGGCCGACCGCCGCACGAGGTGCGCGGCGTAAGCGCTGGCGACCAGCGTCTTGGTCGGCATGCAGCCGGTGTTCACGCAGGTGCCGCCGAACAGGTGGCGCTCGATGAACGCCACCTTCATGCCCGCTTGCGTGAGCCGGCCGGCAAGCGAGGGACCGGCCTGGCCGGCGCCGATGACGATCGCGTCAAACGGCGTCATGGCAGCGCCAGCGCGATGAGCAACGCGCCTCCGATCGCGACGGCGTCCTCGATAAAGGCCGCGGGACGATCGGATCCGAAAGTGGCAGCGAGCTGCGCACGACCGGCGCGGCCACCGAGGGTGCCGACCACCGCGCCGACAGCTCCGGTCACCAGGCCGGTGAGGAGCAGGCCCGAGTGTGCGCCGATGGCAGCTCCCGACAGGGCGCCGCTGATAATGCGAGTGCCGAACTGGACCGGCACCGTCCGGCTGGGAGTGCTCGGCAGCTGATCCGTGACGAGCTCGCCGATGGCCAGCACGGTGAAGATCCATGGAGTGAACGCGTATCCAAGGAACTCCAGCGCGGTCACTCCCGGATCAAGCCAGCCGACCCGTGCCATCCAGCTCACCGCCGCCGGCGCCGTCATCGCACGCAGCCCGGCGACGACGCCGATGAGCAGGGCCAAGCAGGAGCGCCAGATACATGGACGGCGACTGTAGCCCGCGCGCGACTTCGTTACAACGCCCTTCCCCGCCTTCCATGGAACTCCCCGGGCCAGGTCACCGTCTCACCGGACGGCTCCCCACTGGCACGGAACCTGATTAGCTGTCGGCGGAGCCTTCCGGAGTGTCCTCATGACTGGTCGGTTCGCGAATATCGTGGCGGTCGCTGTCCTCGCGCCGCTGCCGCTCGGCGCCGCACCTGCCAGACCTGCCGGACCTGTCGGACCCGTCCAGACCCGTGCAGTCCCCTTCAGATCTCGACGAGTTCATGGCGCAGGTGCTGGCGCGGCGGGACGACAACTGGCGCAAGCTCCAGCAATACGTGCTCGACGAGCGCGAGCAGGCGGAGCTGCTGGGGCCGGGACGCGTCCGTCTCTACGGTTTGCGGCGCGACTACGTCTGGTATATCCGGGACGGCGTGTTCGTCCGCAGCCCGGTCGCCTTCGACGGGGTGGCGCTCAACGAGGAGGAGCGCCGCAAGTACGAGGACGAGTGGCTCGCACGGGAGAAGGCGCGCGAGGACAAGTCGTCGAAGACGGCGGCGCCGGACGGCCCACCTCCCGACGCCCAGGATGTCGAGGCGCTCGTGCGGCTGGCAAAGGAGCCGAGGTTCGTCTCGGCCGCCTACTTCCTGAAGTTCAAATTCGAGTCCGGCCGCTATGCGTTTGCCGGACCCGAACTCTACGAAGGACGCCGCGTCCTCAAGATCGAGTACTACCCGACCAGGCTCTACGCGGACGACGAACCCAATCGCGCCGAGTCCGAGGAGGATCGCCAGACCGGCGAGCGGCTCCAACGCCAGTTCAACAAGGTCGCGCTGGTCACACTCTGGATCGAGCCCGACTCGCATCAGGTCGTGAAGTACGTCTTCGAGAACATCGGTCTCGATTTCCTTCCGGGCCGCTCCTTCGTCCGAGTGGACGACATCCGCGCGACGATGGAGATGGGACAGCCGTTTCCCGGCGTGTGGCTGCCGAGGCAGATCGACGGACATGGCGCCGCAACGCTCGCCAACGGCACATACGACGTGCACTACCTGGTGAGCTATCGCGACTATCGCCAAGCGACGACCAAGGCAAAGATCCGATGACCGCCCTCCCCGCGCTGGCGCTTCTGCTCGCGCTGACCGGCCAGCCGCCAACGACACCCACGCCAGCCGCCGAACGGGTCGTCGGCATTCGCGTGCACGGCAACCACACGACGCCTGACGCCGAAGTCCTGCGACTCGCGGCCGTCGGCCCGGACCACCCATTCACCGAGGACCTGCTGGAGCAGATGCGCAAGCGACTCGACGACAGCGGACGGTTCCGCAGCGTCGACGTGCGAAAGCGCTATGCCTCGATTTCCGATCTCTCCGCTGTCCTGATCGTGATCGTCGTCGAGGAGGAGGCCGGCATCTCGCTCGACGTGCCATCACCGGGGCCGTTCCGCAAGCTCAAGGCGCAGACAATGTGGCTGCCAATCTTCCGGAGCGAAGACGGCTACGGGCTCACCTATGGCGCGCGATTCAGCTTCGTCGACATCCTGGGACGCCGCACCCGGCTGTCCGTGCCGCTCTCCTGGGGCGGCGAGCGCCGGGCGACCGTGGACCTCGAGCGGCGCTTCGAGCGCGGCCCATTCACGCGCCTGCTCGGCGGCGGCGGCATCACGAGGCGCGAGCATCCGACGCTCGACGTCGGCGATACGCGCGCCGGCGGAAGAGTCCGCGCCGAGCGTGGTGTCGGATCGTGGCTGCGGTTCGGTGGCGGGGCGAGCCTGGACGACGTGCGCTTCGGCGATCTCAACGACCGCATGACGACGCTCGGCGGCGACGTGGTGGTCGACACGCGGCGAGACCCCGCGTTTCCGCGCAACGCGATCTACGGGTCGGTCGCGCTGGAACGCCTCTGGTTCGACAGCACCGACGACACGGTGCGGCTGACCGCGGACGCGCGCGGCTTCGTCGGGCTCTTCGGACAGACCGTGCTGGCCCTGCGCGCGCAGCACGTCCGCGCGGCCGACCCGCTTCCACCTTTCGAGCAGTCGCTGCTTGGCGGAGATTACACGCTGCGCGGCTTCAAGCTGGGCTACCGCACGGGCGACCGCCTGCTCGCCGGCTCCGCTGAAATCCGTGTGCCCCTGTCGACGCCGCGCCACGTCACGCGGCTGGGCCTGGCCGTCTTCGCCGACACCGGCACCGTCTACACCGCCCACGAGGCGCTCGAGTCGTCGCTCTGGGACACCGGCGTCGGCGCCGGCGTCTTCCTGCAAGCCCCCCTCATCGGCCTGCGCCTCGACGTCGCCCGCGGCCTGGGCTCTGGCACGCGGGTCCACTTCACGCTCGGTGCGACGTTCTGACGCAACACGGGCTGCACTCTGAGTGCCGCGTGCTGAGTGCCACGTGCCGCGCCGAGTGCTGAGTTCCTGGTGCTGCGTGCGGAGACGAGGCACCGCACGTGGCCCGAGGCACGAGGCACACAGCACCGCACGTAGCACGCAAGCACGAAGCACGAAGCGCGTCACATTACACGCTTGTAATCCCCCCGCCACCGGCCAGCAATCATGGCGGTCGTCATAACAGATGACCGTTCTTATTCAGGAGGATTCTGGTCACATGGCATTCACGATTCGTGATCTCAAGGCGGGTGCAGCTCGGATGGCGACGGCGCTCGGTGTGGTGGCCATAGCCGGCGGCGGCGTGGCCTGGTGGGCGACTCCCGCGCCGGTGACGGCGCAAAGCTGCGGTGGTCGCGAGCGCGGCGCCGTCCGGCGCGGCGCCGGCGACGTCGTACGCCGACGCGGTCGCACGCGTCGCGCCGGCGGTGGTGACGGTGCAGGTCGAGAAGAAGGCCAGCTTCGAGCCGACGTCGGGCATTCCGGATGAGCTTCGCCGGTTCTTCGGCGACCGGATGCCGATCGCCCGGTCGCCAGCCGCGGCAGCGCGGGCTGGGCAGCGGCGTCATCATCGCCGGCGACGGCCGCATTGTCACCAACGCCCATGTCGTCGAGGGCGCTGACCGTGTGCGCGTCGCGCTGACGGACGGGCGCGAGTTCGACGCCAAGGTGATCGGCGTGGACAAGCCGACCGACCTGGCCGTGCTCGACGTCGAAGCGACGGGCCTGCCGGTGCTGCCGTTCGGCGACTCCGAGAAGCCGCGCGTCGGCGACGTCCTGCTGGCCGTCGGCAACCCGCTCGGGGTCGGTCAGACGGTGACGATGGGCATCCTCAGCGCGAAGGGCCGTGCCACTGGCGCCGGCGACGGCAGCTACGAGGACTTCCTGCAAACCGACGCGCCGATCAACCAGGGCAACTCGGGCGGCGCCCTGGTGACCGCGCAGGGGGAGCTTATCGGCATCAACACGCAGATCCTGACGCCGTCGGGCGGCAACATCGGCATCGGCTTCGCGATTCCGGCGACGATGGCCAGGCACGTGGTCAATGAAATCGTCGACCACGGCGAGGTCCGCCGCTCGCGGCTGGGCGTCACCATTCAGCCGGTGACGGGTGACATCGCGCGCAGCATGAACCTGCCGACGGTGAAGGGCGCGCTCGTCAACGGCGTCGAGCCCGGCAGCCCGGCAGCCATCGCCGGTCTGACGACCGGCGACGTCATCACGAAGTTCAACGGCCAGGCCATCGAGAACGGCAACGACCTCCGGAACCACGTGGCCTCGACGGCGCCGGGCTCCAGGGCCACGGTGACCATCGTCCGTAACGGCCGCACGGAGGACGTGACGGTGCAGGTGGCAAAGCTCGAGGGGCGCTCGGCGCGCAGCCGCTCGGGCGACGGCGAGACGGCTGGCGACGGTCTCGGCCTCACGGTCGAGCCGCTGACCCCGCAGATGGCCAACCGCCTCGAGGTGCCGCGTGACGTGGACGGCGTCGTGGTCACCGACATCGACCCCGACGGCCGCGCCGCGGGCGCCGGCCTGCGCGAAGGGGACGTCATCCGGCAGGTGGACGGCAAGCCGGTCACGTCCCCCGCCGAGTTGCGATCGGCGCTCGGCGCCGGCGGCAACCGCCCCTCGCTGATGCTCGTCCAGCGCGGGGAGGCGGCCTTCTTCGCCACTATTGCCGGTTGAAGGGGGACGGTTGACGGTTGGTACAACCCAAGGCTCGGATACATCCCGAGTTCGGTAGTCGTCAACCGTCAACCTGCAACCGTCAACTCATGAAAGCCCTCATCGTCGAAGACGACCCCATCATCGGCGACTTCGTCGCCCGCGGCCTTCGCGAAGCCGGCTTCGCGGTGGACCTGGCGGACCGAGGCGATCGGGGGCTGGCGCTGGCAGCGGAGACGCCGACCCGACGTCGCGATCGTCGACGTGATGCTTCCCGGGCTCGACGGGCTCGAGCTGATCGAGCGGCTGCGGCAGCGCGGCGTCAACACCCCGGTGCTCATCCTCAGCGCACGTCACACCATCGACGACCGCGTCCGAGGCCTGCAGGCCGGCGGCGACGACTATCTCACCAAGCCCTTCGCATTCCCGGAACTGCTCGCGCGCGTGCAGGCGCTGGTCCGGCGCTCGACGGCCGCCGTCGAGCCGACACGGCTGTCGGTCGGCGACCTCGAACTGGACCTCCTGACGCGCCGCGTCACCCGGCAGGGCCGTGACATCGAACTGCGGCCGCGCGAGTTCGCCCTGCTCGAGTACCTCATGCGCAACGCCGGACGCGTTGTCTCGAAGACGATGATCCTGTCGCGGGTGTGGGACTACAACTTCGACCCGCGCACCAACGTCGTCGACGTGCTGGTGCACCGGTTGCGCGAGAAGGTGGACCGGGAGTTCGAGCCGAAGCTGCTGCACACGCGCCGTGGCGTCGGCTACGTGCTCTCGGCCGGCGAGCCGCCGGCGAGTCCCGGCGGCGGCCCCGGGGCGTGATGGCGGCGCCTCGAAATGGACGCATCGCGCAGACGCTGGGGGTGCGCCTGGCCGTCTGGTATGCGGCGATCTTCACTCTCAGCGTGCTGGCCATCGCCGTCGTCGCCTATGCGCTGCTTTCGCGGTCGCTGGCCCAGCGCGATCACGACCTGATCCGGCTGAAGCTTGCCGAATACGCCGCGCGCTTCGAGAGTGCCGGGGTCAATGGCGTCAGCCGGGCGGTGCTCGCGGAGCAGGCGGCGGGCAGCGAGGAACAGGTGTTCGTGCGGCTGCTCGCCAGCAACGCCGATGTCCTGCTGACCAGCCTGCCTCAGAGCTGGGGCTCTTACGCGCTCGAGCAGCTGGGCAGCGGCGAGGGCTGGCGCATCGTGCCGGCGCGCGGACGACCGGTGAGGCTCGAGGTCGAGTCTGTGCGCCTCTGGGACGGCACGATCCTGCAGGTCGGCCGCACCACCCTGGGCCGCGAACGGATCCTGCGGGAAGTGCGCGCGCTGCTTGGCGTGCTCCTCGTCGCCGTCGTCATCATCGGTCTCGCCGGCGGGTGGGCGCTCACGTGGCAGGCGTTCCGTCCGGTGCGCGAGCTGCTGGACACCCTGCGACACATCACCCGCACCGGACAGCTGGACGCGCGTGTGTCGGTCGGCGACGAACACGACGTCCTCGGCGAGCTGGGCCGTGTCTCCAACGACATGCTCGCCCGCATTCAGACGCTGGTGACGAGCATGCGCGGTTCGCTGGACGCCGTCGCCCACGATCTCCGCACGCCGATCGCGCGGCTGCGCGGGCGTGCCGAGCAGGCGCTGCTCGGGGAACCAGACCTGGCGCGCTATCGCGAGGCGCTTGAAGACACGGTCGAAGAGTCCGACCGCGTATCGGCATTGCTGACGACGCTGATGGAGATCTCGGAGGCGGAGGCCGGTGCGTTGCGGCTCCGGCGGGAGCCGGTCGACGTCGCTCGGGCGTTGCGGGAGACGGTCGACCTATACGAAGACGTCGCCGACGCCCGCGGCGTCACGTTGACGATGGAACAGCCAGCGCCGGGGTTGACGGTGTACGCCGACTACGCGCGGCTGCGGCAGGCGCTCGCCAACGTCGTGGACAACGCCGTCAAGTACACGCCCGCCGGCGGCACGGTCACCGTCGGGGCCGAGGGGCGTGGAGCAGAAGTGGCGTTTGTCGTGCGCGACACCGGCCCGGGAATTCCCGAGGAACAGCGCGCGCGGATCTGGGAGCGGCTCTATCGCGGCGAGGCGGGTCAGCGGGAGCGCGGGCTCGGGCTGGGGCTGAGTCTCGTGCGCGCGGTCGTCGAAGCCCACGGCGGCCGAGCCGAGGTGTCGAGCATGCCCGGCAACGGCAGCGTGTTCACGTTGATTTTTCCAGGCTGCGGCCGACTAGCGGAATGCCTGGACCACTGTCACTTCGTCGCCGTTGACGAAGACGCCGCAGCCGACCTCGGTAAAGGTCCCGACCAGGTTCTTGTAGTGCGTGCCGCCGGCGCCCTGCGACCACATGTCGGCCAGGCCGCCTTTGATGATCTGCCCGACCGATCCGTAGCGCTGCAGGCTCCACCAGAGGATCGCGTTCTCGGCGCGGGACGTGCCGTTGCCCAGATTGGTCTGCCGTGCATGCTGGTGTGCGACGTGGGCGAGCCCGTCGGTGCGCGCGGCGAGGGCGGCGTACCTCTTCGAGCGCGGCCGAGCGATCGAGCGGCCCGCGGCCGGCCATGGCGCGATAACGGTTGGTCTGCTCCACGCAGAGGCCGGCTTCCGCGGAGTACGCCGGCATGCCAGGTTCGGGAGTCGATGAGGGAGCCGTCGGCGACGCCAGCGGCGCGCGACAGCCTGTCACGAGCATCACGAGAAGGATCAGGCCCACGACTCGCGGCATCGTGCCACATATCGGCAAGAACGATGCCCAACCTCAACCGTGCGAATTGTCTCGTGATTCGCGGCGGATGCAGGCGCGCACACATCCGCCGCTACCGTGAACCGTGTGCTTCTGGCGTCTCGAAACGTAAGCTGCTGGTACACTCGCGCGCCGAGCGCGATCAGTCGCGCGCTTTGTGCGACGACTCGACGAGCACCAGCCCGCTCTGGAGCGCGCCGGGCAATCTGATGGCGCCGCCGAACGCGGTGAGATCGTAGCCGTCCTGCAGCCGTCCGGTCACGTCCACGCGCGCGCCCTTGCGCGGCGCGCCGCCGGTCGTGACAACCCACAGCCCCTGATCACGATCCGTGATCCGGTACGCGCCGCGGCCCATCACCGACGCACTCTGATCGACCGTCCCTCTGACGGTGACCGATTCGTTGCGGTACTTCGCCGGGTCGGCAAGCAACTGGTTGATGCTCCTGGCGCCGCAGCCCGCTGCCAGCAGCGTCAGGCCAAGCACGAGGCCCGTTCCGATCCGTCTCACCGTCAGCATGATCTCCTCCTGGCGCGTCTGCCTTGGCAATGACCCGCCTTAAGAAGCGGGGCAAGGCACGTGCCAACCAGTCGGCTGGATCGGGGCCTGAAATATGGCGATATTTGCCAGGGTTTCCGCCGCAGGGAGTCCTGAAACGTGAACACCGCTGCCGCTGCGATCGCGTCAGATGCGGAGGAAGAGACGGCGGCGATACATCCAGAGGAGGATCAGCCAGTACACCGTGAGGACGACCAGCCCACGCACCAGCGGCTCGAGGGCGGCGCCGAACGTCGCGAAGATCGACGCGCCAAGATGGATGCGGAACGAGTCGGCGATGAACGACTCGAACAGGTGCGCGATCAGGTACGCCGCGATCGAGTTGAGGCCGATGACGACCAGCGGGAAGGCCCAGCGGCGATAGCCGAGCGTCTCGATCACCCAGCAGAACGCCGCCAGCAGCAGGAAGCAGGCGCCGCCGCTGAAGAGCGTCCACGCCGGCGTCCAGATCCGCTTGACGACCGGGTTGATGCCGGTGACGTGCAGCAGCAGTCCGGCTATCACGCCCGCGACGCCGGCGAGGATCAGGCGCCGCAGCGGAATCGCCGGCGCCGCGGCTCGCAGCCATCCTCCGGCGATCAGGCCGAGGATCATCGTGCCCAGCGTCGGGATGAAGCTGAGCGTCAGGTAGCCGCCGCCGTTGGCGATGAACGGCTTCTCGCGCGGGAACAGGTTCAGGAACCAGACGTCGAAGTCCTGCCCGAGGTTGTTGTTCTTGTTCCAGTGCGCGGCAAGACCCGAGTAGTGATGGGGCCAGTCCGGGGGCACGCCGACGGCCTGATAGTCGTAGCCGGGACCGGCCACGGGGTACAAGCGCCCACGCCAGCCAGTAGCCGGCGAGGATCGAGCGCCAGCGCGGTCCATTGGGCGCGCACGGATCGAAACGCCAGCAGGAAGAGGAACGGATAGCCCAGCCCGATCTGGGTGAGCGTGTCCTCGAACGTGAAGTTGGTCTGCGCGCTGTGCGTCGAGCGGAGGAAGATCCCGAGCGCGACGAGCACCAGCGATCGCCACAGCGCGTGCCCGAAGAGGCGTCCTGCCGTGCCGCCTTCCGCCTGCCGCCGCGCCACCGAGTACGGCAGCGCGACGCCGACGAGGAACGAGAAGGACGGCTGAATCAGGTCGTGCAGCGAGCAGCCGGCCCAGTCCACGTGTGTCTGGTGGTAGGCGAGCACGCCGGCAGTCGCGCTGCCCGGGAAGGCCGCGGCCAGGCGGTCGAGCCTGCAGCACCTCGGCCATCATCAGCAGCATCACGAACCCGCGGTACGCGTCGACGGCGATGTTGCGTGTGGGCGGGAGCGCGGCGGTGGGCATCGCGCGGCATTGTAATCCTTACCGTTCAGGGGCGTTCGGTGTAATCTGCCAAGGCTCATCGCCGCGCCGATCACACATGAAACTGCCACAGCAGCCGCTTGCGCCCGCCGACCTCGTCTCGAAGATCCAGGGCCTGTTCGAGCTCTCCGCCGCCAAGATCGACGCGCTGGAACGGCGGTGGCGGCCCGAGGACGGCGCGCCGGTCTTCACCGTCGCCGGCCAGTACCGCGCGCGCGGCTGGACCGAATGGACGCAGGGCTTCCAGTTCGGCGCCGCGGTGCTGCAGTTCGACGCGACCGGCGACCGCGCGTTCCTCGAGCTCGCGCGGTCTCGGACCCTGGAGCGGATGGCGCCGCACCTGACGCACGTCGGCGTCCACGATCACGGCTTCAACAACGTCAGCACCTACGGCGGCCTCTGGCGGCTGGCGCGGGAGGGGCGCTACGACGCCTCGGACTGGGAGCGGCACTTTCACGAGCTGGCGCTGAAGGTCAGCGGCGCCGTGCAGGCCCGCCGCTGGACGCGGCTGCCCGACGGCGGCTTCATCCATTCGTTCAACGGACCGCATTCGCTGTTCGTGGACACGATCCGGTCGCTCCGCGCGCTGGCACTCGCCCACCAGCTCGGGCACCGGCTCAGCGAGGAGCAGGACACGCAGGTGAGCCTGCTCGAGCGGCTCGTCCAGCACGCGAAGGCGACGGCCGGGTTCAGCGTCTACTACGGCCGCGGCCGCGACCACTACGACGTGCGAGGCCGGACGACGCACGAGGCGATCTTCAACACCGTGAACGGCTCGTTCCGTGGACCGAACAGCCAGCAAGGCTACTCGCCGTTCAGCACGTGGACGCGCGGACTGGCGTGGGCGATGCTCGGCTTCGCCGAACAGCTCGAGTTCCTCGCGACGCTCGGCGACGAGGCCTTTACCTCCCCGGGCCCGGAGGCGTCCATCGCGAAGGCGATCGGCGATACCCGGGGCCGCGGGAAGCGCCGGCGCGCGCCGGCATCGAGTGGATGATGCGCGAGGCCGCATGGGCCACGTGCGACTTCTACATCGACCAGGCGACAGCCGCCGACGGCATTCCTTACTGGGACACCGGCGCTCCCGGGCTCGCGCAGCTTCCCGGATGGCAGACGCGTTCCGCCGATCCCTTCAACGACCACGAGCCGGTGGACAGCTCTGCGGCGGCGATCGCGGCGCAGGGGCTGCTGCGCTTCGGCCGGTACTTGCGGTCGCGTGGAGAAGACGGCGCCCGCTACGAGCAAGCGGGCCTCGCGGTCCTGTCGGTGCTCTTCGATCCCGCGGGTCCGTACGTGAGTACCGCCCGGAACACGAAGGCCTGATCCTCCACTCCATCTATCACCGGCCCAACGGGTGGGACTACGTGCCTGAAGGCTCGGCGATTCCGCGGGGCGAGTCGAGCCAGTGGGGCGACTACCACGCCCGCGAGGCAGCGCTCTACGTGCTCCGGCTGGCAACCGGACTTCCCTACCTCACGTTCTTCGGTCCCGAGGCCACACCGTGAGCGCGCCGGGCGTCGCGCTGGTCACCGGCGGCACTCGCGGCATCGGCCTTGGCATCGCCCAGGCGCTCGCGCGCGACGGGTGGTCGCTCGCGCTCTGCGGCATGCGGCCGGCGGCCGACATCGCCGCGACGCTCGACACGCTGACCGCGGCCGGCGCGGCGGAGGCGGCCTACTGGCCCGCCGACGTCGGCGTGGCCGCCGACCGCGCCCGCCTGCTCGACGCCATCGTCGCGCGCTTCGGGCGGCTGGACGCGCTGGTCAACAACGCCGGCAAGGCGCCAAAGGTGCGAGCGGATCTGCTGGAGGCGGGTGAAGAGAGCTTCGAAGATCTGATCCGCACCAACCTGCAGGGCCCGTACTTCCTGACACAGCAGGCGGCACGCCTGATGCTCGAACGGCGCGACACAGGCGGTGGCTCCTCGACCGGCGGGATCGTCTTCGTGACGTCGGTCTCGGCGGAGCTTGCCTCGCCGAACCGCGGCGAATACTGCGTCAGCAAGGCCGGGCTCGCGATGAGCGCGCGCAACTGTTCGCGGTGCGGCTGGCGCCGCATGGGATTCCGGTCTACGAAGTGCGGCCGGGCATCATCGCCACCGACATGACCGCAAAGGTCAAGGACGTCTACGACCAGCGCATCGCCGACGGCCTGGTCCCCGAAGGCCGCTGGGGCTTTCCCGACGACGTCGGGCGAGCCGTCGCCACACTGCTGCGGGGCGACGTGCCCTACGCGACCGGTTCAGTCATCCACGTCGCGGGGGGACTGCACATCGGAAGACTCTAGAGCGGTCGGTCGCGTGGGTCGGGTCGGTAGAGTCGGTGGGTAGGTGAACGGTAGCCCGCCACAGCCTGCGACCTCTAGCGTGACCTCCAGCTCAGCCTTGCACTCCAGACCCACAGACTCGCCGACTCACCGACTTCTTCAGAATTCGTATTTCAACGCAAACTGCATGCACCGCCCTGCCCCGCCGTCGCAGGTCTGGATGGTGTTGAAGTAGCGGCCGAAGCTGGCTTCGCGATCGGGGAACATGTCCATGAAGAACACGTCGAACTTCGGCGTGTTGGTGACGTTGAACGTGTCCCAGCGGAACCGCAGCTTGTGTGTCGGCGACCACGGCAGCGTCCAGCCCTTGCTGAGGCTGAAGTCGATCGAGAAGTAGCCGTCGCCCTCGAACTCGTTCCGCACGCCGACCTCACCGGGGTTGGCGCGGCGGAACTTCGTCAGCGCGTCGTCGACGTCGGCAAACGGGCTCGGATACCCGCTGACCTGGTCGCGCGTGGTGCGCGTCTCGGGCGCGTCGTTCGGGTCGATCAGCACGGCGTTGCCCTGCAGGTTCCAGTTGGTGGACCAGCACTGGCGGCAGTTGAAGACGCTGAACGGGAACCCGCTGCTCCAGCGGACGATGCCGGCAGTGGACCAGTCGCCGACAATCGCATCCAGCACGGCCGGCATGTCCGAGCCGAATCGCCTGCCGCGGCCCACCGGCACCTCGGCGATCCAGTTCAGGTTGATCAGGTGCCGCACGTCGAAATCGGCGCGGCCGTACTGCTTATCGGGATTCCAGGTGTCGAGCAGGAAGCCGGTGTAGCCGCCGTTGTCGAAATCCTGGAACGTCTCGTCGCCTTCGAGCAGCGACCCGTGGTCCGACGCGTAGCCGAGCGTGTAGTTCAGGTCGAACTGGTAGCCGTCGCTGAAGCGCTTGCGCAGCGACAACTGCATGGCGTCGTACTCCGCGCGGGCAATCGTGCTCTGGATGCCGAGCGTGTCGTACTGCGGCGCGAAGAACGCGAACTCGCCGAGCTTGCTGCACGCCGGCAGGCAGCCCTCGTCGGCGCGGTAGAGCGCCGTGATGTAGTCGGGGCCGCGGCGATTGAACTCGTACGCCATGCGCTGCGTCGCGGTAAGCCCGGACCCGGCGGCGTCGGGAAACATGTTCTCCCAGTACGGGATCGCCCCGATGCCGTTGTAGGCCGACATCGGCGACGCCCCGTCGATGCCCTGGGCGGACCTGATCAGCTGGCCCGCGGCCGTGAAGTAGTCCACGCCCGAGGCCGGATCCGTGATGTTGGCCGGCATGCCCGCGTCCCGCCGCACCAGCAGGTTGCGGCCGCGACGGCCGACATACGCGGCCTCGAATGAGAACCCGCGGCCCAGCTCGCGCCCGACGACGACGTTGAACGCGTGGTTGTAGGGCGTGACGATCGTGCCGTCGAGCGCCGAGGTGATGACGCCGGCATACGACGGCGGCGTCTGCGGGAAGCCGCCGGGCGGCGCGTCGGGCAGCGTCGACGGGATCCAGTCCATCCCCTGGAAGCGGATCGACGGGTCGTCTTCGTTGTGCTCGCCGAACGGGCTCGAGAGGTTCGTCGACAGGCCGAACGACCCCTCCTTGTCGAAGTTGCTCGCGAGGCGCGGTGCCGACGCGGTCGTAGACAATCGAGTAGCCGCCGCGCACGGCCATCTTGCCGTTGCCGGTCAGCCAGCCGAAGAAGCCGCTCTCGGCCCTCGGCGTCCAGGCCACCGCGACGCGGGGCGCGAAGTTGTTGTAGTCCCAGTCGTAGTAGCCGGGCTTGTCGTTCTTCGGACCGGCCAGGTCGAAGTTCACCAGCGGCGCTTCACTCGTCGATCGGCCCGCCTCCATCAGCTGGCGGCGAATCTCGAGCCAGTCGCCCAGCTTGATATCGGGCGCGACCTGCAGCCCGTTGGTCTCGTACGGCGGCGAGAACAGGCTGTAGCGCACGCCGGCGGTGAACGTCAGGTCCTGCCCGATCTTCCAGCTGTCCTGCACGAAGAACTCGTACTCGTCGGTCGCGAAGCGGCGCGACACCGGGTCGCCTACCGCCAGCACGCCGCCGTCGCGGTCGTAGTTGTAGAACGCGGTGGTCTCCGAGATGATGCCGAGCAGCGGCACGAACGTGTCGCCGAACGACGAGACGCCGCCGTCGGAGACGGCCGGGAACCGATCGCAGCCGTCGCAGCCGGAGCCCGGCATGTAGTTGGTGCCGACGCCGTCCACCCAGGATCCGTTCGCGGTCGGGATGTGGAACGAGTTGGCGTTGTTCGTCGTGCCGATGCGGCTGAACCGGAGGTTCGTGCCGAACTTCAACGTGTGCGATCCCTTTATCCAGCTCAGGTCGTTGACGAACGTGTGGGTCGGGATGTCGCGGCCGCTCGAGGCAGTGAGCGCGTCGATGTTGTCGATGTTCCGGAAGTTCACCTGCGACGACGCCTGGAGACCGACGATGTCCTCCTTGATGGTCGTCAGGCCGTAACGGAACGTGTTCACCATGTTCGAGGACAGCACGGCGTCCCAGCCGAGCGCGAAGCCGCCGCTCTTCACCTTCCGCGTCGTGTTCGGCGCGAGCCCTTCGAACTGCGGCACGCTGACGACTTCGTCGTTCTGCAGGTTGAACCGGCCGAAGAGCGTGTGGTTGCTGGCCATCCGGTAGTCGACGCGGCCGATGCCGGTGTTGAACGTGTTCTGGATCGGCGCGGCGAAGCGGTAGCCCACCAGGTTCAAGCCGTCGATGCCGGAGTCGTTCGGCACCGGGAACTGCGAGAAGTAATCCGTCGCGAGCCGGCTGGGGCCGATGCCGAGCGGATCCAGGCTCGCCAGGTCGCCTGGCGACAGTCCGTAGTTCCCCGGCGCGATCGTGTGGCTGTTCGCGAAGCCGCGGACGGTGCCGCCCTGGCATTCGGCGGCGACGGCGCACGGATAGACGAGCACGCCATCGCGCATCGTCATCGACGGGATGTCACGAAGCACCGGCGACTCGCTGTCCTCGTTCAGGCGCTCGTAGTTGCCGAAGAAGAACAGCTTGTCCTTGGCAATCGGCCCGCCGAAGGAACCGCCGAAGATCTTCTTGTCGAGCTTTGGCGCCTGGCTCGCCTCTCCGGCCTCGAGCTGCGAGAGCTTGAGGAAGTACTCGTTGGACGAAAAGCGCGTGTCGCGCTGCACCCAGTTGAACGAGCCGTGGTAGTCGTTGGTGCCGCTGCGCGTGACGAGCGACACCTGCGGTCCGCTCGACCGGCCGGCATCGGCGCCGTAGTTGCTCGTGCTGACGCGGAACTCCTGCAGCGAGTCGAGGGTCATGCGCAGCGCGCTGGCGTACGACGTGCCGAACTGCGGGTCGTTGACGTCGATGCCGTCGAGCGTGATGTTCGACTGGTCGGCGCGGGCGCCGCTGACGGCGCCGCTGCGCGGGTCGATGTTCATCACCGCGCCGGTGCGGGCGTCGGTCACCTGCGCGTTCGGGACGTAGACCGCGCCCGGCTGCAGGCTCAGGAGGCCGTTGACGTTGTTGGCCTCGAGCGGCAGCGCCCGGACCTGCGCGCCAGTGATGACATTGCCGAGGCTCGCATCGGTGACGTTGATCGGCGAGACCTCGGTGGTCACGCTCACGGTCTCCGTCAGCGTGCCGATGGCCATCTGCACGTCGAAGCGGGTCGTGACTTCGACCGGCAACGCCAGCTTCTCGCGCAGCGCGGTGCGGAAGCCCGACAGCTCTGCCCGCACGTCATACGTCCCGGGCGGAAGCGCCAGGAGCTGATATCCGCCGCTGTCGCCCGTCATCGTCGACCGCACGAGGCCGGTCGCCGTGTTGGTCGCGCTCACCGTAACTCCCGGCAGCGCTCCGCCCTGCTGATCCGTCACGGTGCCGCTGACCGCGGCCGTGCCGGCCTGCGCGGCCGCCAGTGTCGTGCCGGTCAGCCACGCGGCGGCGATGAGCGCCATCCATCCCGATGTGCGAATGCACCGAGCCACACGTCACCTCCTGGCACGGCTGCGGAGCGTCCGGAACGGCGCGATCCGCGAGAGAATCGGCCTCGGCCATCTGCTGCAACGCAGCGTGTCAGAGCTGAATTACGGCCGACGAAGACGCAAAGCAAGGGGCTGCGGGGGCGATCCAAAACTATGTGGTGTCGAGGTGTGCGCTTTCCGGGATGGCGGATCGCAATGCCGCCATTCGTCCCATGGGACGGTACGCGGCTGCGGGCATCGGTGTGACCAATCAACCCGCTCCCGCGGCCGTCTGCCCCGTCGAAGCTCATCGTCTTCGCGAGGCGTGGGGACGGCGTCAGAGCGTTCGGAGATCGGCGGCGTGGCGTTGAATCTTGCGAACCGCGTCGGCGATCTGATCCATGTCGCCGCGCGGGCCGAGCAGCATCGTCTGCGTCAGCCAGACCGCTTCGGTGCAGAGGCGCTCATATGCCGGGCACCGGTTGCGTTCGGCGAGTCGCGCGAGCTCGGCCTGCCGTAATGCGCTCGTATCCAGAGCCCGCGGGCGGCGTGATCTCGGCCGCGGCCGCACCGGCCTTCCAGCCGCCGGCGGCGTCGCGCACCGGCTGACCGGAAACCCTGTCGCGGCGACCGTGCTGGCCAGAAAATCGCGCCGTGTGATCACGGCCGGATACTACCAACTTCGCCGCAGCGGTGATATACGTTGCCGGACTCGTTCCGCCTTCAGTCTTCGGCCTTCGGCCTTCAGGATTGCGCGGACTGAGCGGACCAGGTCCGCATGCTCGACCTACTCGAAGGCTGAAGGCGCAACAGCAACCCGCGAAATCGCTGAAGACTGAAGGCTGAAGGCCGAAGAGATGCATCAGCGCCGAGCATTCCTGAAGACGTTGGCGGGCGCCGCGGCCGCGTCGGCTGTCTCCTCGCGCCGTGTGATGGGCGCCAACGATCGCGTTCGCGTCGGATTCATCGGCATCGGGCTCATCGGGCGCCGCCACCTGCTGGACTTCAAGGCACAGGCGGATTGCGAGATCGCCGGCATCTCCGAGGTGTCGGACGAGCGGATGGCCGATGGCGTGGAGACCTCCGGCAACGCGCCGCCGCGCTTCGACGACTTCCGCCGCATGCTCGATCGCGCGGACATCGACGCCGTGGTCGTCTCGACGCCCGACCACTGGCACGCGCTGATGACCATCCTCGCCTGCGCCGCCGGCAAGGACGTCTACGTCGAGAAGCCCCTGACGCACGTGCTGCGCGAGGGCGAGTGGATGCTGGCCGCGGCCCAACGCCATCGCCGCGTGGTGCAGGTCGGCACCCAGCAGCGTGCCGGCGCGCACTACCAGCGCGCGCGCCAGCTGCTGCGCGGCGGCCACATCGGCGATATCCGCGGCGCGCGCGTCAGCACCGCCCGCAACATCATGCCGGGCTTCAGCGCGCCGGTCGGCAAGCCGCTGACGGCCGCGCAGTGGGACATGTGGCTCGGCCCGGCGCCCGCGGTGCCGTACGAGCCGACGCGCGGCGCTCTACCACTTCCGCTGGTTCTGGGACTACTCGGGCGGGCAGACGACCAACCTGCTGGCGCACGAAGTGGACATCGTCCAGTGGGTGACCGACCAGCTGCCGCGGCGGGTCGCAGCCTTCGCGCAGCGGCAGTCGCTCACGGGCATCGGCGAGACGCCGGACGTCTTCGAGGGCATCTTCGACTACCCCGGATTCCTGCTCAACTGGTCCAGCCGCGAGGTCGCGGCCGGCGGTCGCGGCGGCCTGGAGATGTACGGCACCAAGGGCACGCTGGCGATCAACCGGCGCGGGTTCGAGATCCTGCCCGACCCAGCGTTGCCGCCGGAGGCGCAGATTCCCCGCTTCACGGGCCCGGCCGGGCCGGAGGCGACGCCTGCCTCGCGCTGCGAGCCCGTAAAGGACGTCGGCTACGATCAGGTGCGCGATCAGTTCGTGCCGCACGTCCGGAACTTCCTCGACTGCGGTGAAGTCGCGGCAGGCCCGGTATGCCGACCTCGAGAGCGGGCACCGCACCTCGATCGCGTGCCACCTCGCCAACATCGCGATGCGGACGGGCCGCGTGATCCAATGGGACATGGCGGCCAACGACATCGCCGGCGACCCTGCCGCCTCGGCGATGCTGACCAAGACCTATCGCGCGCCCTGGGATCGCGAGCTGCGTGCGGTAGTGGGCACGGCATGATCGGCAGGCCGACGCGCCGGGAGTTCATGTCCAGCGTGGCGATGGGCGCCACGGCCCTTCTCCGCCGGCAGACGGCAACCGTTCATTCGCTTATGTGCCTCGCCTACACGTCGTTCGCCGTTCGTATGCTCCAGGGACGCGACATCTTGAAGAGCAACGCCGCGGCGCTGCCGGCCGAGGCGCTGCTCGATCTGACCGAGCGGTTCTGGGCCGGCGGCGCGCAGATCGACTTCTCGCAGCTCGAGTCGCACGAGCCGGCGTATCTGGCCCGCGTCCGTCAACGCGCCGAGAAGGCGGGGCTCTGGGTCGAGCTCTCGGTGCCGTCGAAGCACCTGGACAGCCCCGATACCTATGCGGCGATGGCAAAGGTGGCGCAGGCGCTCGGCGTCGATCGCATTCGCGTCGCGCTGCTCTACGGCCGGCGCTACGAGAGCTTCAAGACGCGGGACGAGTGGTCGGCGTTCGACCGGAAATGGCGCGACCAGCTGCGTGCGATGAAGCCGGCGATCGAGCGGCATCCGATCAAGGTCGGCATCGAGAATCACAAGGACTTCACGGCGGCGGAGCTTGCCGAGCTGCTGCGGTCGCTCGACAGCGGGAACATCGGCGCCTGCGTCGATTTCGGCAACAACGTCTCGCTGCTCGAGGATCCGCTCGAGACCGTGCGCACGCTGGCGCCGTATGCCGTGACGACCCACCTGAAGGACATGGCGGTGAAGACGTCGGCCGATGGCTTCGAACTGTCGGAGGTGCCGCTCGGCGAAGGCATCGTGCCACTCGCCGAGGCCATCGCCATCGTGAAGGGCGCCCGCCCGGACGCGCGGCTGTGCCTGGAGATGATCACGCGCGACCCCCTGCAGGTGCCATATCGGACCGAGGCCTACTGGATTGCCGTCGACCGTCCGCCCGCCGACGCGCTCGCGCGCTTCGAACGCGACGTGCTGGGCAAGTCGTCGGCCGCCGCGCTGCCCCGCATCTCGCACCTGCCGCCCGCGCAGCAGGTCGAGGCGGAAGACGAAAACGTCCGCCGCAGCGTCAGGTACGCGAAGGATGTGCTGAAGCTGTAGCGATACCGGTCCGGGGTCCAAGGTCCAGAGTCCAGGGTTCGGACAGGATCGTCAATCGTCAATCGCCAATCGCCAATTCCCAACTCCTATGCCCGTTCTCGACCACTTCAATCTCGACGGCCGGCGTGCGCTGGTCACCGGCGGCGCGCGCGGGCTGGGTCGCGTGATGGCGGAGGCACTCGCCGAGGCGGGCGCCAGTGTCGCGATCACGAGCCGATCCGCGGACAGCGCCAGCGAGGCGGCGCGCGAGATTGCCGCCGCCACCGGGCGCGACGTGCGCGGCTACGTGGCCGACGTCCTGGTTGCCGACGACATCGCACGGCTGGGCGACGAGGTCGAGAAGTCGCTCGGCGGCGTCGACATTCTCGTGAACAACGCCGGCATCAACGTCCGCGGCGCCAGCGATCAGCTGACCGAGGCGGCATGGGACGCTGTCGTCGACACGAACCTCAAGGGCCCGTTTCTGTGCGCCCGCCTCTTCGGCCCACGCATGGCGGCGCGCGGCTGGGGCCGCATCATCAACCTCGGATCGATTCTGAGCGTCATCGGCCTGCCGGGCAGGGCCCCCTATGCGGCGTCGAAGGCGGGAGTGGTGAACCTCACACGCGTGCTGGCGCTCGAATGGGCCGGCAACGGCGTCACGGTCAACGCGATCTGCCCGGGGCCGTTCGGCACGGAGATGAACCGGCCGCTGCTCGACGACCCCGAGAAGTTCAAGGCGTTCGTCGCGAAGATTCCGATGGGCCGCTGGGGCGAGCTGCACGAGATTGCCGGCGTCACCGTGTTCCTGGCGTCGAACGCGTCGTCGTTCGTCACCGGGAGCGCCGTCTTCGTGGATGGCGGATGGACCGCGCAATGATCAGGACGAGGCGCCGATGATCGCCAAGGCGTTCCGCATGCGCGTACATCCCGGGCAGGCCGTCGAGTACGAGCGCCGGCATCGCCCGATCTGGCCGGAGCTCGAGGCGGTGCTTCGCGCGCACGGCGTCAGCCGCTACCGCATCTTCCTCGACGACGCGACGGGCGACCTGTTCGCATATGCCGAGATCGAGAGCGAAGAGCGGTGGCAGGCAATTGCCGGGACCGATGTCTGCCAGCGCTGGTGGCAGTCGATGAAGGCGTTGATGCCCTCGAACCCGGACGGCAGCCCGGAGAGCCGCGATCTCCGCGAGGTCTTCGAACTCTGATGAGAGACGCCCTTCGATGCTCGGTGCTCGCTCTCGTGCTTGCCGGCGGCCTCGCCTGGGCGGGCCAGCCGGAAGGCCGCTCCACGGCATTTCTCTTCAGCTACTTCACAGGCAACGGCGAAGACGGACTGCATCTGGCGGAGAGCGCGGACGGGCTCGCCTGGACGCCGCTCGCCAACGGAAAGTCGTTCCTGCAGCCGACGGCCGGCGGAAAGTTGATGCGCGATCCGTGTCTGCTCCAGGGACCCGACGGCACCTTTCATATGGTCTGGACGACCGGATGGTGGGATCGCGGCATCGGCCTGGCCCACTCGAAGGATCTCAAGACCTGGACGCCGCAGCAGTTCGTGCCGGTGATGGCGCACGAACCCGAGGCCAGGAACAGCTGGGCGCCGGAGATCCTCTACGACCGCGCGGCGAGCCGGTACCTGATCTACTGGTCGAGCACCATCCCCGGCCGCTTCCCCGAGACTGACGCGCTCGGCGACAAGGACGACAGCTCGGGGCGCCTCAATCACCGGCTCTACGCCACGACCACGACGGACTTCACGACGTTCACGCCGACGCGATTGCTGTACGACGGCGGCTTCAACGTCATCGACGGGACCATCGTCGATCTGGGATCGCGGTTCGCGATGATCGTGAAGGACGAGACGCGGTGGCCGACGCCAAAGAAGCACTTGCGGATGACATTCGCGGAACGCCCCGACGGGCCGTGGTCCGCGGCCGGTCCGGCGTTCTCGACCGACTGGGTCGAAGGCCCGACGGCGCTTCGCGTCGGTGACTGGTGGATGGTCTACTTCGACGAGTACACGCGCAAGAGGTACGGCGCGATGCGGACGAAAGACTTCGTGACGTGGGAAGACGTCTCGACCACGATCCGGTTCCCCGCCGGCGCACGCCACGGCACCACGCTGGCCGTCCCCGCGGCAATCGTCGACGCGGCTGCAATAGCTCGACCAGGGCCGACAGCCTCTGCAGTAGCGCAGGAACCAGCTCATCTACTTAACGATCGTTTTAACAAGACTGGCAAACTCTTCACACCGCGCCAGTCGCCAGCCGGACTACCATCGTGATGCCAGCGCCACGTTGCGACGTGGTGTTCTCGATGACGCGACTGATTGGGGCTGCGGCCTGCGTCTCGCTGACGTTGAGCGCGACGCGGCTGCTGCCTGTGCCGTACGACTTCGCGACACTTGGTGTCGCGGCCTTCCTGCTCTACCGGCTCGTCGGCGATTGCGCCGGCCGCGGCGCCGCGCGTGTGGCGGCCGTGCTGCTGGTCTCGTCGCTGCTGCCGGCACTCTCCGGCGCGCACGTCGACGGCGAGCAAGTCCCCTCGCTCGCGCTGCTGTCGCTCCCCTGGTGGATTCCGCTCCTTGCCGGCGCCGTCGTGATGGACGGGCTGCGGCTCGTCGTTCGGCCCGCCGCAACAGCGCTGCTCGCGTGGTGGGGAATCGCAACCGCCGTCGCGCTGATGGCGCCAGGTGCCGTCGGCGCCATGGCGTCGTTTGTCGAGACCGCGCCGGCAGCGGCGCTGGCAGGCCTCGCGGTGTCTCGCCTCGCCGACGCGTCATCGAACGACGCGCGCCGGCGCCGCCAGCTGGCCTTCACGCTCGGCGCCACCTGCCTGTGGCAGGCGTCGCTGGTCATCGGCACGGGTCGGCCCGCGCGGGTGCTGGTGCCGATGCTCGCGGCCGGCCTGATGATTGCCGTCACCGATCTGCTGACGAACGACGAGGGGCGGGAGCGCGAGGCGATTGGCGCCGCGCTGGTGATCGCGATGCTGGTGTTGGGGCTGGTGCCGGGCGCGCACACGCTGGTGATGCAGCAGCAGGCCCTGGCGCGCGCGGTCGCGCCGCCGCCGCTGACCGGAGCCGAGGCGCCGTCGTCCATCGACGCGCCGTGAGGGGCTTCAGCTGACGGCGACGAGAATCTTGCCGACGGCCGCCGGCGCGGCGGCCCACCGCTCGAACATCGCCGGCACCTCGTCGAGCGCCACGCGGTGCGTGACGAGCGGCCGCGGATCGACGCGGCCCGACTCGAACATCGCGACGACGGCCGACAGCTCGTCGGTCGCGTTCCGCGATCCGCGGATGTCCACTTCCTTCAGGACAATCAGACGGGCCTCGAGCGGCACGTCCCCCTTCAGCCACCCGATGCACCCGATGCGCCCGCACGGCGCAACCAGGTCGAGCGCCAGCCGATAGGTCGCGGCGCTGCCGACGGCCTCGATGACGACCGACGGCCCTTCTCCTCCGGTCATCGACCGTACGCGACCTGGCACATCCGGGGCCGCGCCGTCGACGACGTCGGTCGCGCCAAGTGCGGCCGCCTGGGCGAGCTTCCGCTCGTCGAGATCGAGTCCGATGACGCGCGCGCCGCGCTCGGCCGCGGCAGCAATCGCCCCCGCGCCAACGCCGCCGCAGCCCAGGACGAGGACGGTGTCGTCGGACCCCACCTCCGTCCGCCGGACGGCGTGCATCCCAATCGAAAATGGCTCGACCATCGCCAGCAATTCGAGCGGCAGTGTGTCCGATGGCACCAGGCGCGTCACTGGCACCGCGGCCAGCTCCGTCAAGGCGCCGTCACGCTGGACGCCGAGCGTCTCGTTGCGGCTGCAGGCGTTGGGGCGTCCGACGCGGCAGGCCGCGCAGCTGCCGCAGTTCTTGTAGGGACTGACCGCGACGCGCCGCCCCAGCCAGCTGGCGTCCACGTCGGCGCCGAGCGCGACGACGTCGCCGGCGATCTCGTGGCCGATGATCCGGGGATACGCGATCAGCGGGTTCTTGCCGAGGAACGTGCTGAGGTCGGTGCCGCACAGGCCCGCGTACGCGACTCGCACGAGGACCTCACCGGGACCGGCTTGCGGTTCGGGGCGCTCGACGAGCCGCGCGACTCCGGGCCGTTCGATCTCGAGCGCCTTCACTGCGTGGGCTCCTGGAGCTTCGCACGCAGGACCGGCACGATCGTGTCGAGCGCCCGGCTCAACGCGTCCGCCACGACCGCCCGCTCCTCGGCGGTGAGCGCCGTCAGCAGGCTGTGCATCGGGCCCGATCGGCTGCGAAGCGCGACCGAGACCAGCGACTCGCTGCCGTCGTCGAGATACCGTTCGCGTTCAATGACCATGTCAAGGTCGATTGTAGTTTGGGAGCGGCGGCCAGAGCGATCCGCGGCGGTACGCGGACTTTCGGAATTTCCTGGGCCCGAACCCCGGGCGACCCGCGGCAGCGTCACGCTTGAAAATCGCCCGCGACACCACAACTTTGTGATATCTCCTCGGGCCGATGATGCGCGTCGCAGGAGCTGTCGTGCTGGCGCTGGCCGCGGCCGAGACCGGGGGCCCGTCAGAAGTCGCTTTTCGAGCGGTCGACCTCCAGCGCGACTGGGGCGTCGTCTACGCCGTTCGCGTCGCCGACGTGAACGCGGACGGCCGTCCGGACGTGGTCGCCATCAACCCGTCACAACTCGCCTGGTTCGAGAATCCGTCATGGCAGCGCCACGTGATCCTCGACGACCGCGTGCCGCGCGATCATGTGTCGATTGCGCCGTTCGATGTCGACGGGGACGGGCGCGTCGAGATCGCACTGGCGGCCGGGTGGAATCCGCGGAACACGACATCGGGCGGGACGTTGCACCTGGTCACGCGGAGCACGCCCGATGGCCGCGCCCCCTGGACCGTGCGTTCACTCGGGGAAGAGCCCACACTTCACCGCATCCGCTGGGCAATGCTGGCTGGATCGCCGGCGCTCATCGTCACGCCGCTACACGGCCGCGGTACCGCGCCGCCCGCATGGGACGGCGTCGGCGCGCGAATCTTCGCGCTCCGACCGACCGGCCGAGGCGAGGCGCCGTGGACGTCCGAGGCCATCGATGACACCCGCCACATCCTCCACAACTTCATCGCGACAGATTTCGATGATCGGCCGGGCGATGAGCTCGTCACGGCCAGCCGCGAAGGCCTCACGCTCCTCACGCGATCGCCCAGCGGATCCTGGACGAGCCGCCTGCTCGTCGCAGGCCGCACCGGGCGAAGTCGTGCTCGGCCGCGTTGCCGGACGCCGCGTGTTCGCGACCATCGAGCCGTGGCATGGCACGTCCGTCGTCGTTCATCGTGAAGACGGCGAGCGCTGGACGCGCCACGTCGTCGACGACACGATCACCGGCGGACATGCAGTGGCGTGGGCCGACTTCGACGGCGATGGCGACGACGAGCTGGTCGCGGGCTGGCGCGACGGCTCCTATGCGCTTGCGCGCTATGTCATCGACGGAGCCGGACGGGTTGGGGCAAGGCAGGTCGTCGACAGCAGTGTCGCCGTCGAGGATCTGGTCGTCGCGGACTTCAACGCCGACGGCCGTCCGGACATCGTCGCTGGCGGCCGAGCCACCGGCAACGTTCGGATCTACCTGAACGAGGGACGCGCAAAATGAGGGCGCCATCGTGATGACACGCCGTGGGCTCCTCCGCGGGCTGACCGTAGGACTGCCGGCCGCGCCGGCGCTCGGGCGAGGCGTGGCACACGGCCGGCACGACGCCGCAGGCGCCCAGGCGCACCGTGACGTCGCCCGGTTTCGTCGATCTCCAGGTGAACGGGTTCGCGGGCATCGACTTCAACGACCCCGCTCTCACCACCGACCAGATTGCGGCGGCCGCCGCCGCGATGCGCGGGACCGGCGTCACGCAGTTCCTGGCGACGCTGATTTCGGCGCCGCTGGATCGATTCAGTCTCTGCGCACGCACACTGGCGAAGTCTCGCGAGCCGGCGCTGGCGGGACTGCACATGGAAGGGCCGTACATCTCGCCGGAAGACGGCGCGCGCGGCGCGCACCAGCGCGCGGACGTCTCGCCGCCGACGCCGGACGACTTTGCGCGGCGTCAGGAGGCGGCCGGTGGCCGGATCCGCCTCGTTACGGTCGCGCCCGAGGTGGCCGGCGTGCTGCCGCTCATCGAGCGGCTGGTCAAAGACGGGGTCCGCGTCGCCATCGGTCACACCGCCGCGACACCAGGCCAGGTGCGCGATGCCGTCAGCGCCGGCGCGACGATGTCCACGCACCTCGGCAACGGCTGTGCGCAGATGCTGCCGCGACATCCGAACTTCATCTGGGAGCAGCTCGCCGCCGACGAGTTGCTGGCCGGACTGATCGTGGACGGGCACCACCTGCCGGCATCAACAGTAAAGGCGATGGTGCGTGCCAAGACCCCGGCGCGCACGATTCTCGTCACCGATGCGACGACCGCCGCGGGGCGTCCGCCGGGCGACTACATGCTCGGCAGCCTCAAAGTGCACCTGGACGAGAACGGACGTGTCGCCGTGCCCGGGCAACCCAACCTGGCCGGGTCGGCGCTGTCGCTCGATCGCGCCATTTCCAATACCGTCCGCTTCACCGGCCTCCCGCTGTCGGACGTGCTGGCGATGGCTTCGACGCAGCCGGCGCGCTACCTGGGGCTCACGCCGCGAGGCACGCTACAGGCGGCGTGGGACGAGGCGACGGCAACATTTGCCGTCACGCGAGTGGCTGATTGATGAGCGCCCGCGCCGCCGACGGCGTCAGCGCCGCGCGCTCGCGAAAGACGTTCGAAAAGTGACTGTGATCGCTGAAGCCGCACTCGAGCGCCAGGCGCGTCAGATCGGTCTCGCCGTCCGATAGTCGCGCCAGCGCCGCCGCCACGCGCAGGTTGGTGAGGTACCGGTGCACCGGCATGCCGGTGTCCTCGCGAAAGGCGCGCAGCAGCTGGAACTGGCTCCAACCCACCGACGCCGCCAGCCCGGAGACTGACAGCCGCTCGGCCAGGCGGCTCGTCATCGTGGATTGCACCGCGGCGACGCGCTCGCGGCGATCCGCTGGCGTGCACCGCCATGCGCATCGGCCGGCTCGCGCGGCGCCGAGCACCGCCGAGGCCAGCCGGCACGCCGTTTCCTCGATGGATACCGCGTCGAGGCCGCTGGTGGCGCGCGCGAACAGCTGCGACAGCAGCATCGACAGCCGGGTGTCGAGCCGCACATGGCCCGACGGCAGCCGCGGGCCGCTCTCGGCGTCCACGCCGAGGTCCAGTGCTGCGTCGGCCAGCAAGTCGTCGTCCAGCGCAATGACGACGCAGTCGTCGCCGCCCTCGATGGGATGATGCACGCGGTAGGTCTCGCCGCGCGGGAAGAAGACCGCCTGCGTGGCGTCTGCCGCAATCCGCTCGGACCCGACCTGTTTCACGAAGAACCCGCGGCGCACGAACGCAATCGTGTGCTCGACGGCGGCCTCGTCCACCGCCGGCGCATGCCGATGGGCGCGGCAGAGATACCGCGACACGCGCAAGCCCGGCCCTGCGAAGAGCGGCGACATACTTCGATTCTACCTCCGCGCGGACGCGTGCGGGACCAACGTTGGGACGAAGGGGTCAGACCCCACCGTCCCACCGTCACCCATCGGGTGCCGCTGCGACCCGATCGCATAAAGTCTAGTGATGCGCACTCGACGGCTTGGACATTCCGATCTCGACATCACCGTTGTGGGTTTTGGCGCCTGGGCCATTGGCGGCGGCGACTGGATCTTCGGCTGGGGTCCCCAGGACGACGCCGATTCGGTGACGACCATCCGCCGCGCGGTAGACCTCGGCATCAACTGGGTGGACACGGCGGCGGTATACGGGCTCGGGCGTTCCGAGGAGGTGGTGGCACGGGCGCTGAAAGAGCTGCCGGAATCCCGGCGCCCGTACGTCTTCACGAAGTCGAGCCTGGTGTGGAACGACAAGCGTGAGGTCTCGCACAGCCTGCGCGCCGATTCGATTCGCCAGGAAGTGGAGGGCAGCCTCACGCGGCTCGGCGTCGATGCGATTGACCTCTACCAGATCCACTGGCCGCGCTGGGGCAGCTCTCCCGCCGGCTGGGATCCGGGTACCGTCGAGGAGGGCTGGGGCGCGATGGCCGACCTCGTCAAGGCGGGCAAGGTGCGGTACATCGGCGCCTCGAACTTCACCGTCGACGATCTGGCGCGCGCGCAAGCAGTCGCGCCCGTGACGAGCGTGCAGCCTCCCTACTCGCTCCTGCGCCGCGACATCGAACAGGACGTCCTGCCCTGGTGCCTTGAACACGGCGCCGGCGTCATCGTGTACTCCCCGATGCAGTCGGGTCTGCTCACCGGCAAGATGACGCGAGAAAGGCTCGCGGCGCTGCCCGACAACGACTGGCGCAGGCGCGGCAAGTTCTTTCAGGAGCCGTACCTGACCCAGGCGCTGGGGCTCGTGGAGCGCCTGACGGCGGTCGGCGCCAGGCACGGGAAATCGCCCGGCGAGGTGGCGATTGCGTGGACTCTCCGCCACCCGGCCGTCACCGCCGCCATCGTCGGGGCCCGCCGCGCCGACCAACTGGACGGCATCGTCGGAGCAGCAGATCTGCAGCTATCGGACGCGGAAGCCGCCGAACTGCAGACCTAGGAGGGCGGAACTTCGAGTTCCGCCGTCACCAGGCGGCGTAGAAGCCGTCGCGGCGTGTCACGTTGACGGGGACGCCGAACACCTCGCTCAGGACGTCGTCTCGCAGCACGTCGGCGGTGGCGCCGTCGCGGAACACCTGCCCGTCCTTCAGCGCGACGACGCGTGAGACTTCCGGGATGATGTCGGGCAGGTGGTGCGTCACGAGAATGATGTTCGTGCCACCCTGCGCGAGCCGCCGCAGGCTGGCCGTGAGATCCCGGCAGGCGCGGAGATCGAGGCTGTTGGTGGGCTCGTCCAGTACCAGCGCCCGGGGACCGTGCGCCAGCGCTCGCGCGATCAGCAGCCGCCGCGCCTCGCCCGACGACAAGTGATTCACCGTCCGATCCGCCAGGTGCGACACCTCCATCGTCTCGAGGGCGACGGCAGCGCGCGCCTCCATGGCTGCCGTGACCTCGTGATGCGGCCAGAGACCGACGCTGCCGAAAAACGCGGACAGCACCAGGTCCCGGCCGCTGATGTCCCGCGTGCAGGTGGCCATCAGGTCGTTGGTGACGATCCCGAGGTGCTCCCGAAGCTCGAAGAGCAGCCAGCGCTCGCGCCCGAGCACGCGCAGGCTGGCCTCCGGCGCGACGACCGGAAAGAGCTCCCGGGTCACGAGCTTCAACAGCGTGGACTTCCCCGATCCGTTCGGCCCGACGATGGCGACGTTCTGCCCGGCCGGAATCTCGAGCGAAAAGCGGTCGAGGACCGGCGTCTCCTCGCGATAGACCGTCAGGTTGCGGAATTCCAGCAGCGGCGCGGACATGGGAAGAACATATCAGCCCTCAGCGGTCAGCCTTCGGTCTTCCGTAACCTGCAATCCGAAATCTGCAATCTGCAATAATTCCCGTATGTCCATTGGTCCGAGTCGACGTCAGTTCCTTCGTACGGTCGCGGCCACGGCCGTTGCCGCGCCCTATTTCTGGATTCCCGTGCGCGGCGCGACGCGCACCGTGCGGCACGCCAGCTTCGGCGCCGGCGGCATGGCGCTCTCCGACATCAACGCGTTCTCCAAGCACGAAGCGTTCGAGCTGGTGGCCGTGGCCGACGTCGATCTGTGCCGGCTCGATCGGATTCTCGACCGCTTTCCCAAGGTGCGCGTCTACCAGGACTGGCGGGAGCTGCTGAAGAAGGAGCACGCGGGGCTGGACTCGATCAACGTCTCCACGCCCGATCACATGCACGCGCTGCAGGCGATCGAGGCCATGAAGCGCGGCAAGCACGTCTACGTCCAGAAGCCGCTGGCCTCTACGCTCCGGGAGACCCGCGCGCTCACCGAGTACGCCCGCAAGGCGCGCGTCATCTCGCAGATGGGGATCCAGGTCTCGTCGACAGAGCCGCAGCGGTACGGGGAATGGCTGGTCCGCAGCGGCGTCATCGGCAAGATCCGCGAGGTCCACACGTTTTCGAACAAGTCGTGGGGCGACGACAAGCCGCTGCCGGAAGGCGTCGATCAGGTGCCGCCGACACTCGACTGGGATGAGTGGCTCGGCGTCGCCGAGACGCGGCCGTTCAAGCGCAACGTCTACCACCCCGGCCACTGGCGCCGCCGCATCGGCTTCGGCACCGGCACGCTGGGCGACATGGGATGCCACATCTACAGCCCGCCGTATCGGGCGCTGAAGCTCACGGCGCCGGTGCAGGTGACCTCGCACGGATCCACGCCCTCGGAAGAGAACTGGGCGATGAAGGCCAAGGTCCACCTGGTCTATCCGGGCACGGAGTTCACCGCGGGACCGCAGGTGGACGTGTGGTGGTACGACGGCGGCGAGCTGCCGCCGGAAGCGCTTCGCGCGCAGGTCGGCGCCCGGATGCCCGACCAGGGCAGCATCTTCGTCGGCACCGACGGCCTCATCGTGCTGCCGCACTCGGAGGTGCCGGCCTTTGCCCTGCCCGACGAGAAGATGGCGACGGTCCAGAAGCCGCAGTTTCCCGCGCGCGACCACTATCGCGAGTTCCTCGACGCGGTGCTGGCGGGCGGGACGACGCCGTGCTCGGCGAACTTCGACTACAGCGGGCCGCTGACCGAGTCCGTGCTCATCGGCAACGTCGCGGCGTACTACCCGGGCGAAGCGCTGACGTTCGACGCGGCGAGTCTCTCCTTCACCGGCAAGCCCGAGGCCAACGCGCACCTGTCGCGGCGGTACCGCAAGGACTGGAAGATCAAGGGAGTCGCCGTCTAGCAGGAGGGCGCGGCTTCAGGAATAGGAGGGCGCGGCTTCAGCCGCGCCAGCCCCGCTGGCTCACGCGCAGATACGGGATCGTCATCGGCCCTTCCGGCAGCACCGCCACAGGGACGTCGCCGCCGAGCCTGGCCCGCTCGGCGGCGACCGCCCCGCTCAGGTCCTCGAGCGGCTCGAGATGCGCGCGCCGCACGTCGTCGGCGGCGATCTCGCTCATCAGCCCGACGCGCGCCTTGAGCCTGATGTTCGCGAGAATCTGCGCCTCCCACTGGTCGTAGAGCAGGAACCCTGGCGCGAGGATCGTCTCGAGCAGCGCCTCGGGCGAGGCGTGGTCCATCAGCAGCGTCCGGAAATTCCCGTGCTCGGGGAAGCCGTCGTTGCAGCGCGCGGCGGCTGCGATGAAGCCGCCGGGCTCCACGACCTGCGCGGCCGCGGACATGCCCTTGACCGCCTGATAGAGGTTCTGGTCGAGCGGATATCCGCTGTTGGTCGTCACGACAATCGGAAACGGCCGCTCGCAGGCGACCATCGCGGTCTCGCGCGAGTAGCGGCAGCCGGCGTCGTGCGCCAGGATCACGTCGCCGCAGAAGAACCGCGTGATCGCGCGATCGCGATTCAGCGTGACGTTGATGCAGAAGTCCACCGGCAGCAGCGCGCCATCGTGGCGGATGCGCTCCTGCGTCGGATTCCCCTCGGTCAGCCCCCACGTGGTCTTCGGGTGGCCGATCATCCGCGCGTCGTGATACCGCATGATCGACTGGATGTCGGCGATGCCGGGAAACACCGCCTTGTAGCCGCCGGAGAACCCGGCCATGAAGTGCGGCTCGATGAAGCCGAGCACGATCCGGCGATCCGCGTCGACGTAGTCGCGATTCATCAGCACCTGGCGGCCGTCGAGGCCGGTGCCCGCAGGCGCCAGCGTCGTCGCGTCGTGGCTGTCGTGATTCACGACCCGCACGCGGCCGAACACCGACTCGCCGACCATCGCCCGCAGCTCGTCCGGCGTGTTGACCCGGTGCGATCCCGTGCCGTTGACGATCACGATCTGGTCGAGCGGCACGTGGCGAAGCTCGTCGAGCACCCACGGCAGCAGCCGGTGTGACGGCAGCGGGCGCGTGATGTCTGGAATCACCAGCGCCACGCGCTCGCCCGGCCGGACGATCTCGGCCAGCGGCCGCGTGCCGAGTGGATGGCGCACGGCGTCCTCGAAGGCCGCACGCTCGTCGGGCAGGCCTGCGACGAACCGCGGCTGCAGCACGGTCACGTCGCCCGGGATGTCGGCGTCGACGCCTTCGCGGCCGTACTGGAGATGGATGCGCACCTGCAGATACTACCAAGGCGCGCCTCCGGCCGTCAGTTCGTGGACGTCACGATGGCGGCGGTCGATCGGACGCCGAAGTACTCGACGACCTCGCCGTTGGCTGGCCTCGACGTGCCGTTGGTCACCCGCCGTGGATGGTAGCCGCCGATCACGCGCCAGTGCGCTTCGTCCAGCAGACAGCCACGGACCACGCCGAATGCCGACAGCCGGCCCGCCGGCTGCTGCACTACGAGCAAGGCGCGGCCGGAACCGTCGGCCACGAACTCGTGGCTCGCGCCGTTGCCGTTGCCGAGCGCGCCCGCCGCGGTCGCGTCGGCCGGGGTCACGGCGTCGCTCGTGAGGCCGAACACGAACATCCACAGCGAGTAGGTGCCGTCCGGCACCAGCCCGGCCAGTTCGAATCGCAGCGTCGTGCCGGTGGCGCCGCACTGCGCCGCCACCGTCCCGCGCGCAGAGGTCTCCTTCACCGCCATCAGAGGATCGACGGCCAGCACGACCCGACGCGCCTGGGTGGCTCCGTCCTGCGCGGAAACCGGCGTCAACGTCAATACCGTCACGATCGGCACCAGGAGCCACTCTCGCATCGCGCCTCACTCCCTGGCGACGCGCCGGCGTCGCTTGCAGGAGTTCGACGGAAGCAAAATGCTGGATGTTTAGCAGTTGCTCGCGCGGCTGGGCAATTGCTGGGGCGACTTCCCCACTCGCGTGACGAGCGCCACTCGTCAGGGCTTCTTGACGGGAGTGCGTCGGCCCGGCTGGAAGAGATTCAACGAGGCGCCAAACGAGAACGCGTACCGCGTGGCATCGGCGTCGAGCGACGACAGCGTGCGCGCCGCGCTGCCAAACAGCATCAGCTGGGGCGACGCGATCCACGCCAGGCTTCCGACGATGTCGGTGCGGCTGGTGCGCAGCCCGACTTCCTCGGCCAGTGCGAGGTCATCGGTCGCCCACGCCTGGCTGAGCGCGCCGGTGACGACGACCCGGTCGGTGAGCGTCTGCTCCCAGGCTCCGGCCATGAAAACGGCGCCCCGGGTGAAATACCCCGTAGAGCCATAGACACGCGTGTGGCCCTGGCGCCATTCGAGATTGACCGGCAGCACGCCGTTGACGCGCGAGTACCCAGTGTCTGAAATCGCAGAACTGCTGAGAATCTCCAGCGTCGGTGTGACGGCGATGCCGAAGACGCGATCGCCAGCTTCCTTCAGCACCGCCTTGCCCCCGAAGTACACGGTGCCCAGTTCACCTTCCGACGGCAGCCCGACGTAGGTCGTTCGTGAGTAAGGGATGCTGGCAAACGCGTGGACGCGCGGCACGATGCCGCCGACGACATCGAAGACCGGCGCATCGAATCCGCTGCCGATTGGCGAGCCCCACCGCTGAATCGACACGGTGAGCCATGCCTCTCCCTGCGACATCGCCGTCGCATCGTCGAGCCAGACGCCGAGCGAACGAACACGAGAGATCCCGCCCGGCACTCCCGTATCGACCGCGGCAGCGATGTCTGGCGTCGGCGCTGCGGCGCTCGCCGTGCCCGGCGGGCCCTGCTTCTTCAACTGGCCCGGCGGCGTGCCGTGCGGCCGTTGCGCGAAGGCGAGGCTGCCGTCAAGCAGCCCTGCCACCACGATCAGGTTCAGGAGCAGGCGCATTGCAGTCAGCGCGGTTCAAGCTGCTCGTTCGCCAGCCGGAATGCCCGCGCCGCCTCTGCATCCGCGTCAGCCAGCGGCTTCAGCCGCTGAATCGACTGGCCGAGACTGAGCTGGTTGTCGACCATGCTGGTCTTCAGGTCCGCGAACGGGATGCCGAGATTGCGCGAGACGTTCACCGCGGCGACGAACTGGCCCTGATTCTTGAATCCGAGCGCCGCCTGCTCCACCGTCATGCCCGGAGGCAGCTGCCCCTGCAGCTTCGCGACGAGCTTCGGGTTCTTGGGCAGCGCCGGTGGCACGATCACGCCCGTCGTCGTGACCTGCGGTGCGGTTCCCTTGGGAGACATCACCTTGGTGTGCCGGTCGTGGTCTTTGGACCCTTCGGTGGCTTGGCTGCGTGCGCCGAGGCCGACGGAGGCGTCGACTTCACCTTGGGCGTCGACTTCACCTTTGGAGCGCCCTGCATGCTCGGTGAGACCTTCACCGTCGGCGACGCTTTCACACTGGGTGAAGCCTTGGGGGAGGTCTTCGGAGTCTTGGGCCCCGCCGTTGCGGGCTTGGTCTTCGGTGGGCCGGCAAGCGCAGGTGCGGCCGGCACAGCCAGCGCCGCCGCCAGGACAACGGCCGTTGAAAGTCGCATCTCGTCCTCCTCGGTCTTTGCCGATGAGAATCAATATTAATGCCAGTCCGGCTGAGCCGTCGGATTTCGCCGCAAACTGCTTCGTCAGGATGGTGTTGGACGCGTAGAGAGGTGCGGTCGGGCGGCCACCGCGGACATCAGAACTGCCAGCGCGGCGCGCAATCCGTGCACGTCGTGACCGCGGAGATTACCAGTCCGGGGAGTCGAGGCGATGGCGCTGGCGCAATTGGCGGCAGACCCCGGGATACACGCCCACACGGCGCGCCGCATCGGCGGCGTCGGTCATTCGTTGTTCGAACTCACGAGCCGCGGCCTTGAAGTCCGCCGAGAATCGCGCGCACGACGGCGAGACCTTCGTGTCGTCGAAGCGCTCCCACAGCGCGTACCAGCCGCGATCGCTTCTGGTCGCGGGCGCGCGGCCCGACAGGCAGTCGGCGACGAAGTCGGTCCACGATCGATCGAGTTGGTCGGCGCGGCGCGCCGCCTCTACGAGGAATCGCTCGTATCCCGCTTCTCCGCCCTCACGATCGCCGTCGGCCTCGCCTGATCCGAAGGCGTCGGCAGGTCTCGACACGCTCCGTGCCGACGACGCCGCGCGCCCGTCGAGCAGCGCGCGCACGTGCTCGGCGGCCACGCCGAATCCAAGCGCCTCGGCCCGACCGGCCAGGCGCATGGTCGCGACGGCGAGCACGCGTCCGCTGCGATCGAGTATCGGCCCGCCGCTGTTCCCCGGATTGATCGCGGCGTCGGTCTGCACGAGGACGACGCTACCGGCTTGCCGCAGCGCGCTGACGATGCCGCGCGTGACCGTGTTCTGCAGGCCGAGCGGCGATCCGATCGCGAACACCTCCTGGCCGATGCGCGCCTCGCGCGACGAAGCCAGCGGCAGGGTGGACTGGCCGGCGCGCGCGTCAGCGGTGCGAACGGCCGCGAGGTCGAGTTCATCGCTCCGCTGAACGACGCGGCCCGTGAGCGATTCGCCATTCGACAGCTTGACCGTGACGTAGGCGTGCGCCTCGACGACGTGTGCGTTGGTCACGAGCGTGTCGGGCGCGACGAAAAAGCCGGTGCCTCGCCCGCCAGGCGTTTCGACGAGCGCCACAGCCGGGAGCGCGCCGCCAATCACGTCTTCAGTCGCCCGCGCACGCGGGACGGCATCGGCGCTGCGGGACAGGCCCACCGCCGCCGGCGACGACGAGTCCTTCCACAGCGTCGGGTCGTCGGGCCATCTCGGCACTGTCGAGACGTGTTCGGCGGCCTCCTGGGGAAGAGGCGCCTCTTCGTTCGGCACGACACGGTCGGCGGCGACCGGCGGCGCGGGTCGTGCCGCGGGCGGCCGCCGGGCCATCGTGACGATGACGCCGCCGACGACGAGCAGCGACAGCGCCCCCGCGACGCAGCGGCATCATCCGCGGCGCCGACTCGTCCTCGGCCGCGGTCGACACCGCTCCGAAGCCGTCGGTACCGGGCCGCGCGTGTCCGCAGCGGCACCGGACTACCCCTCCCGGGATCCGGCGTGTGCACGATGGGCAAATCCAGGCAGACGCGGGCATGCGCTCTCGAGAGGAATTATCGGCAGCAGCGCCTCCCGAGGTGAGGCAGCGACTTACCCGTGCTGGCGCCTGATGGCTGCCGCGTAGCGGGCCTCTTCAGCCAGGTGCGCGTCGATCTCGGCGAGCGTCGGGGCGGTCTCGACGCGGTGACGCCAGAAGCGATCGAGCGCGGCGGCGACCTGCGCGCCGTCGTCTGACTCCGGGTCGCGGGCGCCGCGCCATTCGAGATACGCGACGATGGCGGCGGCTTCCTCGCGCGCGAAGACGGACAAGCGGAAGCGCGCGTAGTCGTCGTCGCGCATCGCGCCGTAGCGGCGCGGGTTCAGCAGCACGCCGCCGTGCCGCCGCACGAACGGCTCGCCGCCGGTGACGGCGTCGACGCTCCACTCCGCGAACTGACACACGAGCGGGAACAGGGGATCGGCCGTCTTGAGCGCGCCGCGCAGGTCGGCGGTGAGGTAGGCGGGCAGGTAGAAGCGCAGCGCGCCTTCCGAGAAGAACGACAACGCGACGTACTGCTCGTCGAGAAACGCCGCGTCGAGCGCGCGCCAGTCCGTGCGGCCGGCAAACGCGGCCGCGACTTCGTCGGGCTCGCAGCCCTCGCGGCTGTTGATCAGAAACGGGTCGCCTGGATACGGGGCCGACCGGAAGGCCTCGTCGACGATCGCGATCACCTGCTCGGCGGTATATCCCACGCCTTCCTCCACGCCCCTACTCTCCCACGCCCGCACGCTCTTCCTGGATCCTCCACGGCACCGCCGGCCCGGGCCGGCCGACGAGGTCCCGCACCAGCGCCAGGAACTCGGCGCGCGGAATCTCACGCGCACCGAAGCGCGCCAGGTGGCCCGTCTTCATCTGGCAGTCGATCACGCCGAACTGCCAGCGTTCGAGCTGCCGCACCAGGTGGACCAGCGCGACCTTCGAGGCATCGGGCACCCGGGTGAACATCGACTCGCCGAAGAACGCCCGTCCCAGCGCGACGCCATACAGGCCGCCCACGAGATAGCCCTCCTGCCACGCTTCGATTGAGTGGGCGTGACCGGCGACGTGCAGCCGCCGGTAGGCGGCCATCATCTCATCGGTGATCCACGTGCCGCCCTGGTCGTCGCGCGGCTCGGCGCAGCCGGCGATCACGTCGTCGAAGGCGGCGTCGGCGGTGATCGTGAAGTCTCCGACGGCGAATCCGGCGCGCCAGCGATCGAGGCACGTGGAGCTCGCCCGGCAGGAGCACCATCCGGGGATCCGGACTCCACCAGAGCACGGGCTCGCCGTCGCTGAACCAGGGGAAGCAGCCGTGCGCGTAGGCGTCGACGAGCCGGTCGACCGAGAGCCCTCCGCCGGCGGCCAGCAGGCCGTTGGGGCGGCGGAGCGCGCGTTCGACCGGAGGCAGCGGGTCGTCGTCGGCCAGCCAGGGAATGCTCATCGGCCCGGGCGCGCCAGGCCTCAGCGCCAATCATGCGCTCGGCGAGTCGACCGGCTTGAACCCCGCCAGGAACCGGTCCACGCGGCGCACGACGTCGGCCAGATACGTGCGGTCGCCGCCGGAGATCTCGGTCGTCACCCAGGTGACGTTGGGAGCCTCGTCGAGCGCCTTGCGCACCTCCATCCAGTCGATCTCGCCTTCGCCGAGGTGCTTCCACTCGAACGTGCCCTTGTTGCGATCGACCTTGAAGTCCTTGAGGTGAAGACGGGCGATGCGGCGGCCGAGCGTGCGGATCCAGTCCTGCGGGTAGCCGTAGAAAACAACGTTGCCGACGTCGAAGTAGGCCTTGATGAACGGCGAGCGGAACTCGTCGACGTAGCGGTTGAACTCCAGCGGGCTGAGGAGGAACTTGTTCCACACCTCCTCGATGCCAATCTGCACCTTGAAGCCGGACGCGATCGGGATCAGCTGATCGCGGATGACCGGCACCGACCGCGCCCACGCCTCGGCGTAGGTGGTCTTCGGGTCCACGACCGCCGGCACCAGCAGGACGATGCCCGCCTTCCATAACGCCGCGTTCGTCAGCGACGTCTTCATCCCCGAAACGCTCCTCTTCACGACCTCGGGGTCCGGGCTCGAGAGCGGGTACTGCCAGTGGTCGGAGTTCATCACCGAGTGGATGACGAGGCCGGTGGCCTGCGACGCCTTGGCGATGGTTTCGGCCTCGGCTTGATCGGTCACCGTCTGCATCTCGATGCCGTCGAAGCCGACGGCCTTGGCGAGCGCGAAACGATCCTGCCAGGACAACTCCTTCGGCAGCATCGAGACGAGGACGGCGCGCTTCGGCGCCGTCGGCGCCGGCGCCTGTCGCGCCTCGGCTTCGCGGGCCGCGTGCAGCCAGGCAGCCAGCGGGAACCGCGGACGCCGTCCGAAGAACATCGCGGCGGGAGAAGTCGGCCATGCGCGGATTCTAACAGCCTTCAGCCTTCAGGCCTTCAGCCTTCGGCCTTCTGGTATTGCGCAGAGTCCATCCCTCGGGCGCGGAAGGCCGAAGCCCGAGGACTGAAGGCAGTACAATTTCGGCAGTGGCTTTCCGCGCGGTGATCTTCGACTTCGACGGGCTCGTCATCGACAGCGAGACACCCCTGTTCGACATCTGGTGCGAGGTCTACCAGAAGCACGGCGCCGAACTCACAATGGATCACTGGCGCTACGCGCTCGGCACGCACAACGGCTTCGACCCCTACCGCGAGCTCGCCAGGCAGACCGGCGTCCTGATTCCGCGCGAGGTCTGGATGCCGCGAATCCGCGTCGACCACTGGCGGCGATGCGAGCACGAGCCGCTCCGCCCCGGCCTGGTCGACCGGCTCCGCGAGGCCCAGGCCCTCGGCCTGCCGACGGCCGTCGCCTCGAGCAGCGGCCGCGACTGGGTGGAGCCGTGGCTCTCCCGTCACGGCCTGACGCCGCAACTCGACGCCATCTGCACGCGCGACGACGTGGAGCGCGTGAAGCCGGCGCCGGATCTCTTCCTGCTGGCGGCCAGCCGGCTCGACGTGCCGCCGGAGGAGTGCCTGGTCTTCGAGGACTCGCCCAACGGCGTGACCGCGGCGCACGCCGCCGGGACGTGGGTGGTCGCCGTGCCAAGTCCGCTGACGCGCGCGCTGCCCTTTCCGTCACCTCATCTGACGCTCGCGTCGCTGGCCGACCGGTCCCTCGCCGAACTGCAGCGCGAGTTCGGCGACCGTTCGTAGCGCGGAACGCCGGCTCGGGCAGAGTTGCAATTCGGGGTCTCGCTCAGTACCCTTCCGCCATTGTTTCCTCAGGGAGGTCGGCGATGAGGCGTGTCGTGTGTGGCGGAGCCGCCGTGGCGGCAGCGGTGGTCCTGGCGTGGGTGGGCCTGGCGGCGCAGCAGCCACCCGCCGGCGAGCAACCTCCCGCGCCGAACCCGCTGGAGGACTGGAAGCCCGACACGCTGCACCACATCGAGGTGCTGCCCAAGGACATCACCCCCGATGCCCTGATCAAGGTGATGAAGGACTGGAACGCGTCCCTGAACGTGGACTGCGTCTTCTGCCACAAGGGCCAGGTCGGCAAGCCGTGGTCCACCTACGACTTCACCGACACGTCCAAGAAGCGGCACGAGGTCGCCCGGCTGATGGCCAAGTCCACGGCCAGCCTCAACGAGACGTTCAAGGACCTGGGGGAAATGGATGAGCCGGTGAAGGTCACCTGCGCCACCTGCCATCGGCGGTCGCGGCACCCCGAAATCACGCCCCCGGCGGGCCCGGCCAAGCCGGAAAAGCCTGAGAAGCCGTAAGAAGCCGATCCCCGCATCGCACTGTCCCGCTTGAGTTCCGGGACGAAAACGCCTTAAACTAGGACTGTTCCAGTCGTATTTCACTGGCCGTCCTGATGCTGAGGCTTTCCAAGAAGACCGACTACGCATTGATCTCGCTGTCCTACGTGGCCTCGCGGGGGAATCACCCCGCCAGTGCCCGTGAGATCGCGGAACGGCACGACATCCCGGTCGAGCTGCTTGCCAAAGTGTTGCAGCGGCTGGTCCAGCGGGGTGTCCTCCGCTCGCAGCAGGGCATTCATGGCGGCTACCTGCTGGCCCGCCCCGCCGACACGGTGACCGTCGCCGAGGTCGTCGAAGCCATCGACGGCCCGCTGCAGCTCACCGTCTGCGGGACGACGGACGAACGGTGCGAGCAGTTCTCGAAGTGCAACATCCGCGACCCGCTCCACCGGATTCGCGACCGCATCATCGGCGCGCTGATGGCCTGCACCGTGGCGGAACTGGTGAGCGAGCGGCACGACGAGCCGACGGCGATGCCGATTGCGATCGGCGGCATGGCCATCGCCGGGCGCGCCCGGCGGGACTGAGGGGCTCGACGCCCGGCGGCGGCGAGGAAGACATGGTTGAGATTACCGAGAACGCATCGAAGCAGATCGTGAAGATGCTCGACAGAAACGGGCTGGCCGGCGGCGGGCTCCGCGTCGGCCTGAAGGCTGGCGGCTGTTCGGGCTACGAGTACACCTTTGGCTGGGAAGCGGCGCCGCGCGACGACGACAAGGTCTTCGACGGGCCGGCTGGCGCCCGCGTGTTCGTGGACCCGCGCAGCTTCCGGTTAATCGACGGCACGGTGCTCGACTACGACACGAACCTGGTGAGCAAGGGCTTCACCTTCAACAACCCGAACGCCAAGAGCACGTGCGGCTGCGGCGTCAGTTTCAGTGTGTAACTTCGTGCCTGTCGCGGCATCGTGCCTTCGTGATTGTGAAGAGATGAGCACCTCTACCGAAACCATCGAACAGCTCGCGACACGCGAGTACAAGTACGGCTTCGTCACCGACATCGAGGCCGACACGTTTCCGCCCGGCCTCAACGAGGACGTGATCCGCGCGCTGTCGGCCAAGAAACAGGAGCCCGAGTGGCTGCTGGAGTTCCGGCTGAAGGCGTACCGCGCCTGGCTGGGCATGACCGAGCCGACGTGGCACAACGTCCACTACGACCCGATCGACTACCAGGCCATCAGCTACTACTCGGCGCCGAAGAAGAAGCCGGTGCTGAACAGCCTCGACGAGGTGGACCCCGAGCTGCGCCGGACCTTCGACAAGCTGGGCATCCCGCTCGACGAGCAGAAGATCCTGTCCGGTGTCGCCGTGGACGCCGTGTTCGACTCGGTGTCGGTCGGGACAACCTTCCGCGCCAAGCTCGCCGAGATGGGCATCATCTTCTGCTCCTTCAGCGAAGCGGTGCACGACCATCCGGAGCTGGTGAAGAAGTACCTCGGCTCGGTCGTGCCGTACACCGACAACTTCTTCGCGTCGCTGAACTCCGCCGTTTTCAGCGACGGCAGCTTCGCGTACATCCCGAAGGGCGTGCGCTGCCCGATGGAGCTGAGCACCTACTTCCGCATCAACGCCTCGAACACCGGCCAGTTCGAGCGGACGCTGATCATCGCCGAGGACGGCGCCTTCGTGAGCTATCTCGAAGGCTGCACCGCGCCGATGCGCGACGAGAACCAGCTGCACGCCGCCGTCGTCGAGCTGGTGGCGCTCGACGAGGCGACCATCAAGTACTCGACGGTGCAGAACTGGTATCCCGGCGACAAGGACGGCAAGGGCGGCATCTTCAACTTCGTCACCAAGCGCGGCGCGTGCCGCGGCAAGCGCTCGAAGATCACCTGGACCCAGGTCGAGACCGGATCGGCCATCACCTGGAAGTATCCGAGCTGCCTGCTGATCGGCGATGGCTCGATCGGCGAGTTCTACTCGGTGGCGACGACGAACAACCGCCAGCAGGCCGATACCGGCACGAAGATGATCCACCTCGGGAAAAACACCCGAAGCACGATCGTCAGCAAGGGCATCTCCGCCGGCTTCGGGCAGAACACCTACCGCGGGGCGGTCAAGATCGGGCCGAACGCCGAGGGCGCGCGCAACTACTCGCAGTGCGACTCGCTGCTCATCGGCGACCGCTGCGGCGCGCACACGTTCCCGTATCTCGAGATCAAGAACGCCAGCGCCCAGGTCGAGCACGAGGCCTCGACGAGCAAGATCGGCGAGGACCAGATCTTCTACTGCCGGCAGCGCGGCATCTCGACCGAGGACGCGGTGAACATGATCGTCAGCGGCTTCTGCAAGGAGGTCTTCCGCGAGCTCCCGATGGAGTTCGCCGTCGAGGCCCAGAAGCTGCTGAGTATCAGCCTTGAAGGCTCGGTCGGATAGCGGGACGTGACACCGACGGTACGGAGGGCGGAACTTCAGTTCCGCCGTAAGAGGACACGCGACATCATGCTTGAGATCAAGGATTTGAAAGCCGGCGCCGAGGATCGCGACATCCTCAACGGCATCTCGCTCACGGTGAAGAAGGGCGAAGTGCACGCCATCATGGGCCCGAACGGCTCGGGCAAGAGCACGCTGGCGCGCGTGCTGGCGGGGCATCCGGCGTACCAGGTGACCGGCGGCGAGATTCGCTTCAACGGCAAGGACCTCGTGGACATGGACCCCGAGGAGCGCGCCTGCGAGGGCATGTTCATGGCGTTCCAGTACCCGGTCGAGATTCCGGGCGTCAACAACTGCGTACTTCCTGAAGGCGGCGCTCAACGCGCAGCGGAAGTACCGCGGGGAGCCCGAGCTGGATGCGATGGATTTCCTGGAGCTCGTGAAGGACCGGCTGAACGTCCTGCACATCGACAGCGAGCTGATGAAGCGCCCGGTGAACGAGGGCTTCTCGGGCGGCGAGAAGAAGCGGAACGAGATCTTCCAGATGCTCGTCCTGCAGCCGGTGCTGGCAGTGCTCGACGAGACCGACTCGGGGCTCGACATCGACGCGCTCAAGACCGTCGCCGAGGGCGTGAACGCGATGCGCGGACCCGATCGCGCCATCGTCGTCGTCACGCACTACCAGCGGCTGCTGAACTACATCGTCCCCGACTTCGTCCACGTGCTGAGCGACGGCCGGATCGTCAAGTCGGGCGGCAAGGAACTGGCGCTGGAGCTCGAAGAGAAGGGCTACGGATGGCTCGACCAGGGGGCGGCGTAATGAGCTCGCTCGCCGAACAGGGCGCGGTGAACACCGGCGTCGATCGCTACGTGACCGCGTTCGAGTCGCTGCAGGACCGCCGGCCGGCGGGCCCGCCCGCCATCGAGCAGGCGCGCCGCGCCGCCATCGAGCGGTTCGCCGCGGTCGGCTTCCCGACGACGCACGACGAGGAGTACCGATTCACGAACGTCGCGCCGATTGCCGCGACCCCGTTCGAACGGGCGTCGGACCAGCAGACGGTGGACGCCGCCGACGTCGCCGATCACCTTTACGGCCGGGCGGCCGCGGCAGAGCTCGTGTTCGTCAACGGGCGCTTTCAGCCCGCGCTTTCGTCGACCGGCGCCGTGCCGGCCGGCCTGACGGTTTCCGGGCTCGGCGACGCGCTCGACGTGCCGGAGGTGGCCGCGACGCTGACCCGGCTGGCGACGATCGAGTCGTCGGCATTCACTGCGCTCAACACCGCGTTCTTCGAGGACGCCGCGGTGATTCGCGTCGCCCGCGGCGCGGTCATCGAGGCGCCGATCAACCTGGTGTTCGTCTCGCGTGGCGGCTCGTCGCCGGTCGTGAGCTACCCGCGCATTCTGGTGATCGCCGGCGAGCACAGCCAGAGCACGATCGTCGAGTCGCACATCGGCCTCGGCGAGGCGACGTACTTCTCGTGCTCCGTCACCGAGGCAGTCTGCGGGCCGCACGCGATCGTCGACCACTACCGCATGCAGCTCGAGCGCAGCCACGGCTATCACTACTGCCGGCTGCAGCTGCACGCCGAGCGGAGCGCGACGTTTCTGTCGCACGCCTTCTCACTGGGCGGCGCGATCGTCCGCAACGACCTCGGCGCGGTGCTGGGCGGCGAAGGCATCGACTGCACGCTGAACGGGCTGTATGTCGCCGACGGCGACACGATGGTGGACAACCACACGACCATCGACCACGCGATGCCGCACTGCGGCAGCCACGAGGTCTACAAGGGCATCCTCGGCGGCAAGGCCAAGGGCATCTTCAACGGCAAGATCATCGTGCGCGAGGACGCGCAGAAGACCGACGCCAAGCAGACGAACAAGGCGATGCTGCTGTCGGGCGCGGCGCAGATCAACACCAAGCCGCAGCTCGAGATCTTCGCCGACGACGTGAAGTGCACGCACGGGGCGACCATCGGCCAGCTCGACGATGACGCGCTGTTCTACCTCCAGACGCGCGGCATCAGCCGCGCCGAGGCGCGCGCCCTGCTCATCCGCAGCTTCGCCGGCGACATCGTCGCGCGCGTGAAGTTCGAGCCGCTGCGCGACCGCCTGGAGCGCTGGCTGCTGGCGGCGATTCCGGCCGACGCCACGCGCTAGGGCGCTCCAGGAGGGCGGAACTTCAGTTCCGCCGAATCGATGCGACGGACGCAGAGACGATCACAGCCGAATGACAGGTTCGGTCTCCGAGACTGCGAATCGCACGTTCGACGTCGAGAAGGTGCGGGCGGATTTCCCGATCCTGCGCGAGATCGTCCACGGCAAGCCGCTGGTCTATCTCGACAGCGCCAACACGTCGCAGAAGCCGCAGCAGGTGCTCGACGCGCTGGAGCACTACTACCGCCACGACAACGCCAACATCCATCGGGCCACGCATCTGCTGAGCGAACGGGCGACGCGGGCCTACGAGGGCGCGCGCACGAAGGTGCAGCGGCTGATCAACGCCGGGCAGTCGCGCGAGGTCGTCTTCACGCGCGGCACGACCGACAGCATCAACCTCGTCGCGCAGGCCTGGGCACGCACCTTCCTGAAGCCGGGCGACGAGATCCTCGTCACGTGGATGGAGCACCACTCGAACATCGTGCCGTGGCAGCTCGTGTGCGAGCAGACCGGCGCGGTGCTGCGATCGTCGCCGATCACCGACGAGGGAGAAGTCGACCTCGACGCGTTCCGGGCGCTGCTGAGCGACCGGACCAAGCTCGTCTCGGTGATCCACGTGAGCAACGCGCTCGGCACCGTCAACCCGGTCGTCGAGATGGTGGCGGCGGCACGCGAGGCCGGCGCGGTGACCGTGGTCGACGGCGCCCAGGCCGTCCCCCACCTGCCGGTGGACGTCCAGGCAATCGGCTGCGACTTCTACGCCTTTTCGGGACACAAGATGTTCGGCCCGACCGGCACCGGCATCCTGTACGGCCGCGAGGCGCTGCTGAACCGCATGCCTCCGTACCAGGGCGGCGGCGACATGATCGCTTCGGTGACGTTCGAGAAGACCGACTACAACGTGCTGCCGTACAAGTTCGAGGCCGGCACTCCCAACATCGCCGGCATCGTCGGTCTCGGCGCGGCGGTCGACTACATGACCGGCCCTCGATCGTCCGGCGGCCGCGGCCTACGAGGACGAGCTGCTGGCCTATGCCACGGCCCAGGTGAGCGCCCTTCCCGGCGTCCGCGTGTTTGCCGCCGGCGTCCGTCGGAGCGGCGTGCTGTCGTTCGTGCTCGAGGGCGTGCACCCGCACGACATCGGCACGATCCTCGACGCCGAGGGCATCGCGGTGCGCACCGGGCAGCACTGCGCGCAGCCGGTCATGGACCGCTATGGCGTCCCCGCCACGGTGCGGGCGTCGGTTGCCATCTACAACACGCGCGGCGAGATTCGATCGGCTGGTCGCGGGGCTGCACAAGGTGCGCGAGGTGTTCGGGTAATGTCGGACTTGCGGGAGCTCTACCAGGAGGTCATCCTCGACCACAACAAGCGGCCGCGCAACTTCCGGAGCATCGAGCAGCCGTCGCGCACCGCCAAGGGGCACAACCCGCTCTGCGGCGACCGGCTGACGCTCTATCTCACGCTCGACCACGGCCGCATCGCCGACGTCGCGTTCGAGGGCTCGGGCTGCGCCATCTCCAAGGCGTCGGCGTCGCTGATGACCGAGACGCTGAAGGGCAAGACCATCGAGGAAGCCGAAGCGCTGTTCGAGCGGTTCCACGCGCTCGTCACCAGCCCGGCCGATGTGCCTGCCAGGACCGAGGGTCTCGGCAAGCTGGCCGTGTTCGCCGGCGTGCGCGAGTACCCCGCGCGCGTGAAGTGCGCCAGCCTCGCGTGGCACACGATGAAGGCCGCCGTCGCGACACCGGACGCCGTTGTATCCACCGAATAACCCGTAACCCGTAACTCGTAACTTAACTGTGAAACCCCTACCCGTGATTCAACCTGCCGCGCCGGCCGCGCCGGCCGCCGAGACCAAGACGTCGGGCCTCGTCAACGACGCCGCCCGCGCGGCCGAGATCGAGCCGCTGGTCCGCGCGGCGATCAAGACGGTCTTCGACCCCGAGATCCCCGTCAACGTCTACGACCTCGGGCTCATCTACGACATCATCGTCACGGCCGACAGCCTCGTCGGCGTCCGCATGACGCTCACCGCCCCGGCCTGTCCCGCGGCCCAGTGGCTCCCCGCCCAGGTCGAGGAGAAGGCCAAATCGGTCGCCGGCGTGACCGGCGCGATTGTCGACGTCGTCTTCGATCCGCCATGGACGAAGGACCGGATGAGCGACGCGGCGAAGCTGCAACTCGGCCTCTGGTAGGGCCTGCTGGCCGCCTGTGGCCCTTCAGTCCAAGGCCCGAACCCCGCCGTCGTCATACGTGACGTCACACTCCTGCCATCAGTCCCACCGCAGGATTTCGGATAGAAAAATTGTAAGCCGCCGGTGCAGAATGTAGCCGGGCGCGAGGCACGCAGCACACGTACCTGGCACCAGGCACTCAGCACCGCACCCGCACTCGGCACTCGGCACTGCACCTGGCACTCGGCACGTGGCACTTCCCATGACGATGCTCCTGCCCCACGCCCCGGCCCGCGCGCACACCTTCGACGGGCTCGCGCAGTCGATCGTGGACTACGCGCTGAAGCACGCACGGATCGTCACCGCAAAGCGCGGCGAGTCAATCACTCGCCAGGGCGATCGGGCGCGGTGCATCTACGTGATCCGCGAGGGCTACACGAAGCTGGTCTCTACGTCCCCTGACGGGCACGAAGTGCTGGTCGGCCTGGCCGGACCGCGGGACGCGTTCGGGCACGCGGCAATCACCGAGAGCGTCCGCGACTACCTGGTCACCGCGACGGCGCTGACGCCGGTGACGGCCGCCTGCTGGGACCGGGCGCGGGCGCTCGCCATCGCGAACGAGTTCCCCGAAGTGCACCAGAAGCTCGACGCGTCGCTCGCGCGCAATCTCGACCTGGTCCTCGGACGGCTGCACCTCGTGAGCGAGGGGCGCGTCGCCCAGCGGCTGGCGCGCGCGCTGCTCGAGCTCGCCGAACGGCACGGCGAGCCGGACTCGCTTGGGATCATGATCGCCCCGCCGCTGACGCGAAAGGACGTCGCCAGCGTCGTCGGCACGTCGCTCTTCACGGCGTCGCGGCTCCTGTCGCAGTGGGAGGACGACGGTCTGATCTCGTCGTCACGCGCGCACGTGCGCATCCATAGCACCGAAGGGCTGCGGGCGATCGCAGACGCCCCCTCCGACTAGCCCCCGAACTTCCCGCGGCTCTTTGCGCCCGGCGAATCACGATATGCTCGCGGACATGAGACGACTCGTGTGCGCAATCACGGCCACAGTGCTCCTGCCGCTGGCCATGCTGACGGCGGGAAATCAGGGACCTGCGGCGGCCCGCTCCGATCGCCACGTGATTCTGATCAGCCTCGACGGCTTCCCGGCCGTCGCGCTGGACAACCCGCGGACACCGGTGCCGACCCTGCATCGTCTGGTTCGCGAGGGCGCGCGGGCCGCGGCCGTCATTCCAATCAACCCCGTCGTCACGTGGCCGAATCACACGACGTACGTGACTGGCGTGACGGCGGCGAAGCACCAGGTGCTGTTCAACGGCCTGCTGACCCGTGACGCGGCCGGCACGCCGAAGATCGAGCCGTGGCGGCCGAAGAACGAGATGGTCAAGGCGCCGACGGTCTACGACGCGGCGCATGCGGCCGGGCTGACGACCGCGCAGGTGGACTGGGTCGCGATTCACGAGCCAGGGACCATCACCTGGTCGTTTGCCGAGCGGCCCAATCCGGAGGGCGTCGTGGAAAAGGAGATGGTCGCCGCCGGCATCGTCTCCGCCGATGACATCGCGACGTTCAACAAGAACACCGCGGCGGCCTGGCGAGATCAGGTCTGGACCGATGCGGCGATCCACATCCTCGAGCGGCACAAGCCCAATCTGCTGCTCTATCACCTGCTCGCGCTCGACGGCACCCATCACACCTACGGGCCCGGCACGCCGGCGGCGGCGACGGCGATGGCGTTTGTCGATGGACAGGTGGCGCGTCTGATGGCGGCTCTCGAGCGCAGCGGCCTGGCGTCGAAGACGACCGTCGTCGTGCTCGCAGACCACGGCTTCCGCACGGCACGCCGCACCATTCAACTCAATGTCGCGCTGCGGGCGGCGGGACTCATCCAGGGCGAGGGCACCACGCGGCGCGCCGACGTCGCCGTGATGCCGTGGGGCGGCGCCGCCGGCCTCTATGTGACCGACCCGGCTCAGCGCGCGGCGCTGGTGCCGAAGATTGAGGCTGCCGTCAGGGGCATCGAGGGCGTCGGGACCATCGCCTCCGGCGCGCAGCTGGCGGCGCTCGGCCTGCCCGACCCGGCTACCAGCTCGCAGGCGCCGGACGTGGTCGTCTCGGCCATCGACGGCTACGACTTCGGGCGAGGCGAGACGGGAACCGTCGTGGTGAACACCGACGCGACGCATGTCGGCCACCACGGCGCGCTCAGCACCGACCCGTCGATGCGCGCGCTGTTCCTGGCCTGGGGCCGTGACATCAAGCCGGGTGTGCGGCTCGGCGACGTTCAGCGCCATCGACGTCGCGCCGACGATTGCCGAGTGGCTGGGCGTTCAATTGCCGAGCGCGGAGGGCAAGTCGCTCGCGGCCGCGCTGGCCGGCCGCTAACGCCCGCGGCTTCGCCAGGACGGCCGCAAAGCTTGCTCGCGAGCAACATTGACAGCGCGCAACGACACCCGGCGGGCGGGCCGGTACGCTCTGACCCATGGCTCAGAGCTCTCTCCTCCCGCTGCCAGCCGCATGCCAGTCCGAATGGTTGCTGCGGCCGGTGAGTGCGCTCGCCGCGCACATCAGCGCGATCTACCACGCGCGCACGAGGCGCGAGTTCCCTCTCCTGATCCAGCAGGCTGCAGGGCTCGAGCGCATGTGCCGCGACAACCGGGCTTTCCACCTGCGGGGGCTGTCCGTCCTGCTCGCCAGCCTTCGCGACGAGGTCGAGACGCACATCTGGACGGAAGACGATTTGCTGTTCCCGGTGCTGACCGCCCGGGATCATCCGGCGCTCCTCTCCACGACGATGAGCGATGACGCGCTGGTACGGCTCGTAGGCACGCTGGCCGACGAACACACGCGCATCCGCTACGCCGCGGGACGGCTGCTCGAGCACATGAGGGACGGCGACTGGATCGTGGCCGAGACGCCTGAATGGCTGATGCTCCACCGGCGGGTCGACATGCTCTGCGCCGACCTCATCGAAGAGCTGGACCTGGAGGACCGGTGCCTGTTTCCGCGAGCGCTGGAAATGGCGACGCACAAGCGCCCGAACTGACTCGTCTTGCGACAGGCTGGGCGGTCTCTCAGTAGGCCGCTCGCGGCAGCCGCCAGGCGCGGCACCAGCGCAATCACCCGTACCGGCCCACCCGACCCGCGCGCGATCTTCATCGGCAGGGCGATGACGGTCGCGCCTGTGGCCGGCAGTTGATCGAGCGCGGCCAGATTCTCCAGGTTCGGCACGTTCGCCGCGGCGCCGATGCGATGCGCCGCGAAATCGGTCGATGGGCCGTAGTCGATTGACGCCGTGTCGATGCCCAGCAACGCGACGCGCCGGTCCTCCACCAGCAGCCGCACCGCCTCGGCGCCAAATCCGGGAAATCTCAGCTTCGACGCGTCTCCTGGCGTGTCGTCGCCCAGGTAGCGCTTCCGGTCGCCCCAGAAACGGCTCCAGCCGGTGCGGACCAGCACTATCGTGCCCGGCGCAATCCTGCCGTGCAACGCCTCGAATGCCTCGACGTCGGCGCGCGTCACCCGATAGGCCGCGTCGCGTCCCGCCTGCGCGACGACGTCGATGACGACCGCTGCCGCCACCAACTGCTCGAGTGGCACCTCACCTGCCGATCGACCCTCCTTGGAGAAGTGCACCGGGCGCGTCGAGATGCGTGCCGCCATGCTCGGGCGTGCAGAGCGCATACGAGGAGTAGTAGAAGCCGCCGGGCGTCTGGCCCTCGGACAGCGTCTTCAGCTCGAATGCCGAGGGCGACGTCGGCCAGTAGACCGTGCGCTCGTCGAACGGATGGGTCAGATCGACGACCCGCCACGAGCGCAGGTCGATGGCCGGCTGCGCCGACGCGGCATGCGCGACGGCGAGCCAGACGACAGTCAGAACGGACGACGGGCATCGGCGACTCCGCGGCAGCGCTCGCATGGACGGCGTATCTGGTGCTCTAGAATAGTGCGGATGCTGACGCGCGCACGCTCGAGCGATGATTACGTTATCGGTGAAGGGAAGCGGTGTCGCCTCTTCCACGGATTCGATCGTCGGCACATCTCTCTGGCGCGAACGCGTGCTTCAGCTTGCGTCGCGGTGCTGGCAGCGGCTCACTGGCGTGGTTCAGCGTCAGCCAGATGATGGCGACGACGGCTACTGGCACATCTCATCGCTATCAGGACACTGGTACAACTTCGCGTACGAGGTGGCGCAAAACGCTATCGCGCTCTTCTACCTACTACTGTGGAGCGCGATTGCGTTTTGCTAAGATCCAGTCGACTATCGGGCCATCAGCATCTCGCTGATGTCGGCTTCGATCTATTGGATTGGCTGTATTGTCGCGAATCGGGTGCGTCGCTCGCGATCTCGGTGTTGGTTCGGTGGCTTTCGCGGTCTCGTGGAGCACGATGGTGTCGGCGTCGAGGTGCGTTGGTTACCAGCTCGGTATCTTCTTCAGCTGGTGCGGTGCATGGGTTTCTCGAAGATGGCGCGCAGGGCTTCGGCGAGCGAGTTGCTGCTGCTGGTGTTCGCTCTCGGCATCTCGCTCGCGTTGCTCACGCACTACAGCTCGTCTTCGTGCTTGGCGCGTGCATCGTGGCGGCGATCTCCTCGCGGCGATCTCTCGGAGTATCGCGCACGCGCGACGGACAGGAATCTGTGTGCGGCGAGGGCTAACATCGTCGACTGGTGTGCGCCGATAGGGGGCTGCTGCTGGTAGCGGTTATTCGCTGGTGTTCAGCACGGGCTTTATCACGTCTCGGAGTTCCTGCGCGACGTGTCGCGGGAGTCAGCAGTGCCTTTCTGGAACGCTAGGGTTCGAACATGGCGCGATGTTCGCGCGTTCGCCACCACGGGTTTGGGCAGGTCTCGGTGGCTCTGGGACTTGTCGCGCTGTCGCGCTGGTGGCATTCGTCGCGGCGTGGCGGCAGCTTCGCCTCAGAGCTCTGTTGCCGATCTCCTTCGCGGACTGATTCTGGGCGCGCTGGCTCTTTGCGGAGTGGCAGCTCGCTACGTGTTCGGCGGCGAGCTTCGCCACCAGTACGTGCTGTTCTCTTTCATGATCATCGCTATGGGAACAGCGGTGAGCCTCACGACAGCTAACGTGAGCAGGATCTGGCGAACCGCCGCCACTCTAGCTCTCATGGTCTCTGTATGCTGGAATGCAGTGGCTTCCTGTATATGCACGTTTCGTGTGACGCCTGGCTGGCTCCTGCAGCACCAGATGGACCTGTTCCGCAGCAAGTTTCTCGCGGTGCCTGAAAGGTGTACGTCGACTAGTTCAGCCTGATTGCATTCTTCATGCACTAAGACAGACGGGGATTGGCACTTCGTCAATCGGACAAGGGGACTCCGACAATCGATCTGTGGCGCGTGACGTGGGGCTTGAGATTGATCGCAGTCTGCCGAGACGCACCTGGATGATCAGGCTGGCTGAACCGCAGGTATACGAGGTTTTCAACCGGTGCGGTATCTGGCGCGCGTTGACGACGTGACCTTTTTGGGCTCGAGCAGCGCGCTCGTGGCGCCGCTGCTGCTAACACCGATGTCTCGAACGACTCTCGCTGCACGAGCACACGACGTGGGGCTGGAAGTTAAAGGTTGGAGCTGGATGGTGGGAGTGTGTTTGTGTAGTTAGGTTTTGAGTAGTTTAGTGTATAATTAATATTTGGGTAATGTTAACGTAGTGATAGGGTGTGGATGAGGGGTTTTTTCCATCGGCATCCCCGATCACGGCATCGCAAGAATCGCGTCCCAGACCGCGACATCAACAGGAATGCCGCGTGCAAGATTTTCCGCGCGCGTCTTCAGCACCTGCTCGCCCGGATACCTGGCGGCGCCGCCGTCAGGCGCCGCCACCGCCGTGTGCAGGTCGTCGACGACGGCGGACACGACACGCGAGACGGCGGATGCTCCGCCGGCGCGATGGACGTCGAACACGAGGAACACCTGCGACAAGCCGAACTCGTCGGGCTGCCTGCCGATGTCGGACGTCGTCTGGCCGCCGGCAAGCACCGCGCCCAGGACGTCGAGCGCGAAAGAGAGACTCGCCCCCTTCCAGTAGCCGGTCGGCAGCGGACGCTGCGTCGCGAGGATCTCGCCGGGGTCGGTGGTGAGGCGGCCGGCGGTGTCGTAGCCGCCCGGCATCGGCAGCTGCTCGCCTCGCAGCTGCGCGCGTTCCATCTTGCCGTAAGAGAACTGCGACATCGCCGCGTCGAGCACGACGGGGGCGTCGCCGCGCGGAATCGCGATGATGACCGGCGTGTTGCCCAGCTTCGAAGTCACCGTTCCCCACGGCGGCATGTTCGGGGTCGTGTTCGTCCACCCCAGAAAGCCCATGCCGGCAGCCGCGGCCTGCCAGCCGTACGTGCCGCCGCGCATCCAGTGATTGGTGTTCCTGAGCGCCACCAGGCCGATGCCATGCTCGCGCGCCAGCGCAATCGCGCGGTCGGTGGCGGCGGTGGCGTTCAGGTTGCCGGGGCCGAGCTGCCCGTTCCACTGCTCCCAGGCGCCGAAGGCCTGCACGAGCACTGGCTCGGCATTCGGAACGACGATGCCGGCCTTGATCTGCCGCACGAAGCGCGTGAAGCGGTTCAAGCCGTGCGACGAGACGCCGTCGCGATGCGTCTCTGCAAAGAGCGTCGCCGACCGCCGCGCGCGTTCCGGGGCAAAGCCCAGAGCCGCGAGCACCCGCGACAGCTCGCTCACCACGTCGTCAAAGGACACTCGAACCTGATCGCTCATGGGGGGTTACTGTTCAGGGTTCCGCCGTCACCCTCAGTGCCTGCGGCAGCAGGCGCGCCTCGATGGTCGTCGCGACGCCGAGATCTTCGCCGTCACCCATCACCAGCGTGCCGTCGCGCCACTCGACGACCGCCTCGACCGCATGGTGGATCGAGAGGATGTCGTGCGGCACCGGCCGCCCGCTGCGCAGGCGCGGCAGGTGCATCGCGACCGACAGCCGAGGGCTTCGCTCCACCAGCACGATCTCGAACCGCCCATCGTCGGAAGGCACGTCGAGCGGCAGCTTCAACCCGGCGCCGAGCGTCGGGCGGCAGGCGAGGAAGATGCCGTAGTAGAGCCCATCGGCCTGCTGCCAGGCGTCTCCTGTCTGGGCGCGCCAGCTGACCGACGCGTGGCGCGCGAGTTTCGGCTTCAACAGCAGCCGCGCGCCGGCAGCGCCGAGGTACGCCATCGAGCCCAGCGCTCGCACGAGCGGCCGGCCGATTCCGCCCGGCTTGCCCAGGCGGCCGACCTGCAGGCCGCTGTCGGACACGACGCCGAGTCCCGCGACCGTCAGGACGCGCGCGCCATTCACGTCGAGCACGTCGATGTCGCGCGTCACGCCGCTCTTGAGCGCGGCAAGCGCGCGCGGCAGCCCGGGCGCGACGCCAAGGCTGCGGCAGAAGTCGTTCCCCGTGCCGAGCGGCAGCGGCGCCAGCGTGACGTGCGAGCCTTCGACCCGTGCGATGGCGTTCACGGCGTGATGAAGGGTGCCGTCTCCCCCGCCGACCGCGATCACGCGTGCGCCGCCGCCGGCCGCGTCGGCGACCGCCCGCGTCAACGCGGCAATGCCGTCGGGATAGTGAAACTCGGGCGCGCAGACGCCTTCGAGCGCCGCGCGAATCGTCTCTTCGTGCCGCTCCGGCCGGCCGTCGCCGGCCGCCCGGCTGATCACGATCGGCAAATGCGGTCGGGAAGCGCGAGGCATCCGGCGGAAGCGTAACACGCCCGTCGCACGTGCCTCCGGCATGCGTGCCGCGCTTTGCAGTTGGCTCGGGCTTCTGATACTTCTCTCCTCGTGCGAACCGTGATTCTGTCGATCGTCCTGCTGGCGTCGGCGCACCTGGCCGCGCAGGCGCCGAAGCCGACATCCGCCCCGCGATCGGGAGAGACGGCGCTCGATCGGTATGTCGCGGCGTCCGACCCCAATTTTGCCTTCGCCAAGGTCGCCGATCTGCCCGGCTCTGGCGGCGTCAGCGCGACCGTGCTCGAGCTGACCTCGCAGCAGTGGCTCACGGCGGCGGAGGTCGATCGCCCGTTGTGGAAGCACTGGCTCGTCGTCTATCGTCCGGCGGCCGTGAAGGCGGATGTCGGGTTGCTCTACATCAGCGGCGGCAGCAACAACGGCAAGCTTCCGTCCCGCAGCAACGCCGTCCTGGCCGGGCTGGCGCGCGACACGGGCACCATCACGGCCGAACTGCGGATGGTGCCGAACCAGGAACTAACGTTGCTCGGCGACCCCGAGCGCAAGCCACGCAAGGAAGACGATCTCATCGCGTACACCTGGGACAAGTTCCTGCGGACCGGCGACGAGAAGTGGCCGCTCCGACTGCCGATGACGAAGGCAGCGGTCAAGGCAATGGACGCCGTCACCGCATGGTCGGCCAGCGCGGCCGGCGGCGGCGCCGCCGTGCGCCGGTTCGTCGTCTCCGGCGGCTCGAAGCGAGGCTGGACCACCTGGACCACCGCGGCGGTCGATTCCCGCGTCGTCGCGATCGCGCCGGCGGTGATCGACGTGCTGAACGTCGAGCCGTCGTTCAACCATCACTGGCGCGCCTACGGATTCTGGGCGCCGGCCGTGGACGACTACGTCCACCACGACATCATGGGCTGGATGGGCACACCCCAGTTCAAGGCGTTGATGGCCATCGAAGATCCCTGGTCGTATCGCGATCGGCTGACGATGCCGAAGTTCCTGCTGAACTCGGCGGGCGATCAGTTCTTTCTTCCCGACTCGTCGCAGTTCTATCTGGGCGGCCTGAAGGGCGAGACGTCGCTGCGCTACGTGCCCAACTCCGACCACTCCCTCGACGACACCGACGCGTTCGACAGCCTCGGCGCGTTCTACGCCACGGTCGTGAGCGGCACCCCGCGTCCGTCCGTCACCTGGACGACGGAGAAGGACGGCTCGCTGCGCGTGAGGACATCGGCCGCCCCGCGCGCCGCGACGCTCTGGACCGCCTCCAATGCCGAGACGCGTGACTTCCGTCTCGAGACCTTCGGCAAGCAGTGGACCTCCACCGCGTTGACGCCCGTCGGCCCCAACACATGGGAAGCCCGGGTGATGACACCGGCGAAGGGATGGACGGCGTACTTCGTCGAGTTCGCCTTCGACGTCGGCGCGAGGCAGCCGCTGAAGATCACGACCGACGTGCACGTCACGCCGGAGCGCCTGCCGTTTGCGGCGCCGAAGCTGTCGCCCCCTCGACGCGCTGAGAACCCGACGCAACCTGACCCAACTTGACGTAACCAGACGCAACCCGACGCAACCAAAACCAACCTGACGTAACCAGACGCAACCCGACGTAACCAAACCAACCTGAGCCGACGTAACCAGACGCAACCCGACGTAACCCGACGGAACCCGTTTATGAAGCCCCCAACCGTATTCCTTGGCGAGATGACGAATCCCGAGGTCGAGGCGTTCGTGAAGACGCACTCGATGGTGATCGTGCCGGTCGGCGCGGTCGAACAGCACGGGCCGCACGGGCCCCTGCTGACCGACGTGCTGATTCCGAACGAGGTCGCCCGGCGCGCGGCGCCGGCTCTGAAGGCGGCCGTCGCGCCGCCAATCAGCTATGCCCTCTCGTATCCCCACAAAGGCTTCACCGGCGTCGTCTACCTGCGCATGGAGACGTTCATGGCGCTCGTCGAAGACGTCGCTGCGGGGCTGGCGAAGATGGGCTTCAAGCGGGTCGTCTTCCTGAATGGGCACTACGACAACACCTATGCGCTCGCCTACGCCTGCGCGAACGCCGCGGATCGGCTGCCGGACGGCGTGCGGGCGTTTCCGATCAACTACTGGGACGGCATGCCGCCCGAGGTGGGGGCGGAGTACGCCAGCATCGAGAAGGGCATGCACGCGAACGCGGCGGAGACTTCGGCCGTGCTCCGGATCAACCCCGACCTGGTGGACATGGACAAGGCCAACGCCGAGTTTCCGCCGTTCCCGCCGTTCAAGGTCAACGCCGGCGCCGTCCATACCGCGTTTTTCTTCAGCAACCCGGGCTCGGTCTACTGGGCGACGAAGTCGGGCACCTGGGGCGACGCGAGGAACTCGACACCCGAACAGGGCGAACGGTACCTCGAGGCCAGCGTCGCTTCGACCATCGCCGTGCTCGAAAACATCGAGAAGATGTTCGAGGCGATGCCGCCGCGCTGATCAGCGCGGACGGAGAGGGGTCAGCCACGGCTCGGGCAAGCCGCGCGCGTTTCGGAGCAGTCGCTTCATCGTCGCAACCACGTTGGCATGCTTCGGGTCATCCGCAAGGTTGCGGATCTCGGCAGGATCCGCGGTCTCGTTGTACAACTCCGTGCCTCGGTTCCCTTCATCCCACTCCGTGTAGCGCCAGGTCTCGTTTCGTACGCTGTAGCCCATGAAGCGGTCCGAGCCGGTCGCGCGCTGCACTTGCGTCAGGGCGGGCCGGTCCCAGCGGGCGTTCGGGTTGCGCAGGAGCGGCATCAGCGATTTGCCCTCCAGCACCGCGGGCGGCACGACACCAGTCAGCGCGGCGAGCGTCGGGAACAGGTCGAGGAACTCGATCGTTCGGTTCGACGCCCGCCCCTTCGCGACGCCGGGTCCCGCAATGATCAACGGCGCGCGGGCCGAGCGCTCAAACAGCGACTGCTTCATCCACTGTCAGTGCGCGCCCAGGTTGAAGCCGTGATCGCTGATGAAGATCACGATCGTCTTGTCGGTGAGCTTCAGCCGGTCGAGCGCGTCGAGCAGCCGCCCTACCTGCGCATCGAGAAAGCTGATCGACGCGTAGTAGGCGCGGATCGTCTCGCGCTGCTGCTCAACGCTCAAGTCCCAGTTCGTTGGCGTGGTGAACAACGCGGCCGGGGGCACGCGTGCCGAGATCCTCGTTCGAGAACGGCGGAGCCGGAATGCGCTCCAACGGGTACATGTCGAAATACTTCTGCGGTGCGATGAACGGGCAATGAGGGCGGTAGAACCCGGCACCGATGAAGAACGGCCGGTCGGTGTGCGCCTCGAGAAGCGCAATCGTCTCCGTGGCGACCTTGCCGTCGGTGTGCTGCTCGTCCGGAGCCGGTGAGGCATGGAACGCGAGTGCGCTCCCAAGGCCACGCTTCGGCGTGTAGTTGGTGAGCTGCGATTCCTCGTCTTTGTCGATCCCGCGCGGGTTCACCACCTGGTTCCACGACGGCGGATCGGCCAATCCACTGGTGCCGATCTGACCGGGGTTCCCGTAGTGATAAATCTTGCCGACCCGCGCAGCGGTGTACCCGTTCCGCTGGAACATCTGCGGCAGGGTCACGACGTCGGGACGCAGCTTCCGGAGCTCGGTCACGAGGTCGGACACGCGAATGGTGTCAGGGCGCAGCCCGCTCAGGAGCGACGCGCGGCTCGGATTGCACAACGGGTACTGGTTGCTGCACGCGCGGTCGAACCGCACGCCGCGAGCCGCGAGCCTGTCGAGATGTGGCGTCTTGACCAGACGGTGACCGTACGTGCCGAGGTCGTTGTTGAGGTCGTCCGCCATGATGAGCAGCACGTTCGCACGGCGTGGTGATGCCTGCTGCGCGGCCACTGGCTGCGCGACAACGGTGAACGCAACGAGCAGGAGCTAGACCGGGGCTGACCAGGGGAGGCTGAACGTCATGGTTGGGAACGAGAAAGCCCGCGGCGATTCAGGGAGCGATCCATGCCTGCCTCCGTTGGACGCCAGGATTGTCGGGCATCATGTCAAGCTGGTCAATGTGGTCGCGTACGCAAGACTGACGGTGGCCGCTGTAGCGCAGGCCTTCAGGCCTGCCCAACGGCCACTCGGCAGCTCTGAAGGGCTGCGCTACGCGAGTTTGGCAACGCACTCGCGGGAGGGACTGTGCCTGTTCTGCGTCCGGACTCGCCAGGCGACGAGCGTCTCGCGCCGTTTCGTGATGTGCACGCCGGCGAGGCACGGGCGCGCGACGGGCTGTTCCTCGCCGAAGGCCGGCTCGTCGTCCGGCGGCTGCTGACGGAATCGCGCTATCGCACGCGCGCGCTGCTCGTGACCGACGCCGCCTATGCGTCGCTGGCAGACGTGCTCGCGATGCACGCAGGCGGCGCTCCCGATTCACGTCGTGCCGACGGCGTGGATGCGCGACATCACCGGCTTCAACCTGCATCGCGGCTGCCTGGCCGTCGGCGAGCGCGGGCCGGCTCTCGTCTGGCGCGACCTGGCGGCGCCAGCGCGGCGGCTGCTGGTGCTCGAAGGCGTCGGCAATCCCGACAACGTCGGCGGGCTCTTCCGCACCGCGCGCGCGTTCGGCGTGGACGCCGTGCTCATCGGGCCCGGGACAGGCGACCCGTTGTACCGGAAGGCCATCCGCGTCTCGTGCGGCGCCGCGCTCGTGCTGCCTTGGGCGGAGATCGCGCCCTGGCCCGATGCGCTCGACACCCTCGCATCCCTCGGCATCGAGACGTGGGCACTCACTCCCGGCCACGACGCGACGCCCATCGGCCTCGCCGTGGCGTCGGGGCTCCCCCAGCGCCTGGCGCTGATTGCCGGAGCCGAGGGCCCTGGGCTCACCGCCGGGTGCCTGGCACGCGCGACCGGGCGCGTCTCAATCCCGATCGCCGCGTCCGCCGACTCGCTCAACGTGACGGTCGCCGCCGGCGATCGCGCTCGCGGCGACGGGGAGGAGGTTGTGAGGGTTGTGAGGTTGTGGGGTTGTAGGGTTGTGGGGGCTGAACAGGGGCATCTCCCTACAGCCCTACAACCCCACAACCCTACAACCCTACACCCACAACCCTACAACCGCCGCACAGACTTCAGTACAATTCCCCCGTGCGCGTCGCTCTCGCTCAGCTGAATTTCACCGTTGGCGCGTTCGAGGCCAACTTCGAGAAGATGGCCGACGCCGCCGCGAAGGCGACGGCCGCCGGCGCAGACCTGCTGCTGCTCTCCGAGCTCGCCACGACCGGCTATCCGCCGCGGGACCTGCTGACGCACTCGTCGTTCGTCGAGGCCAACCTCCGGCTCCGCGACCGCGTGGCTGCCCTCTCCTCTGAACAGCTCGGCATCATCGTCGGCTGCGCCGAGCCGAACGATGCCGCCGGCGGCAAACCGCTCTTCAACACGGCGGTGCTGTGCCATCGGGGCGTCGTCGCCGGCCGCCATCGCAAGACCCTGCTGCCGTCGTACGACGTGTTCGACGAGGACCGGTACTTCGAGCCTGGCGCGTCGGTCGCGCCGATGCTCTTCAAAGGGGTGCGCCTCGGGGTCACCGTGTGCGAGGAGGTGTGGAACGACCCCGAGTTCTGGCCGCGCCGCCTCTACCCGCGGGATCCGATTGCCGACCTCGCGGCGCAGGGCGTGGACTTGTTCGTGAACATCTCGTCGAGTCCCTTCGAGATCGGCAAGGCGGCCCTGCGCCGGGACATGATCCGCCAGCACGCACGGCGTCATCGCATTCCGTTTGTCTACGTCAATCAGGTGGGCGGCAACGACGAGCTGATCTTCGACGGTCACTCGCTCGGGTTCGATGTCTCGGGCGGATTGCTGCTGCGGACCGTGGACTTCGACGAGGCGTTCGTCGTCGCCGACATCGGCACCGGGGCCGGGACGAGCGCGGCTGGCGCCGCAGCGGCCGCGGTCGACGCGCTGGCTTCCGTCAGCGAGTCGCGCGAGGAGCAAGCGTGGCGCGCGCTCCGACTGGGACTTCGCGACTACGTGCACAAGTGCGGCTTCACCTCCGTCGTGCTCGGCCTCTCGGGCGGCATCGACTCGGCGCTCACCGCGGCGCTCGCCGTCGAGAGCCTCGGGGCAGCGAACGTGACCGGGATCGCGATGCCGACGCGGTTCTCCTCGGAGCACTCGCTCCGCGACGCCGAGGCGCTCGCCCGCAACCTCGGCCTCTGCTTCCACGTCGTCCCCATCGACGACATCTTTCAGAGCTACCTGGACGGGTTGGAGTCGATCCTGCCGGGCCCGCCCGGCGTCGCCGAAGAAAACATCCAGGCACGGGTGCGCGGCGCAGTGCTGATGGCCTACTCCAACAAGCACGGCTGCATGCTGCTCTCGACCGGTAACAAGTCGGAGCTGGCGGTCGGCTACTGCACGCTCTACGGGGACATGTGCGGCGGCCTCGCGGTGATCAACGACGTGCCGAAGACCCTTGTCTACGACCTCGCGCGATGGGTGAACCGTGGTGGCGAGGTGATCCCGGAGTCGAGCATCACGAAGGCCCCGAGCGCGGAGCTGCGGCCGAATCAGACCGATCAGGACACGCTGCCGCCGTACGACCAGATCGATCGCATCATCGAAGGCTATGTCGAGCGCGGGCTCGACATCGACGCGCTGGTCGCCGACGGCCTCGATCGCTGCGTGGTCCGCGACGTGGTGCGCCGCATCGATCGCAACGAGTACAAGCGGCGTCAGGCCGCACCGGGGCTGCGCATCACGTCGAAGGCCTTCGGTGTCGGCCGACGCTTCCCCATCGCGGCGGCGTACGACTCGGCCGAAGGCTGAAGGCTGAAGGCGAAGATCGCCGCCATGTGGACGCGCTTCGCGCCTTCGCCAACCGGCCATCTCCACCTGGGACACCTGGTCAACGCGATTTTCGTCTGGGGCTGGGCGCGCCGCGCCGGCGGGCGCGTGCGGCTGCGGATCGAGGACCACGATCGCGAGCGGTCGCGGCACGAGTTCGAGGCGAGCATTCTCGATGACCTGGAGTGGCTGGGCTTCGTCCTCGACACGCCGTCCATCGAGGCGTTTCGCGACGGGCCGTGTGACGGCCGTCAGAGCGATCGTCCCGAGCGCTACGCCAGCGCCGTCGCGACACTCCAGGCGCAAGGCATGGTCTACGGGTGCGACTGCTCACGCGCGGAGCTCGCCCGTCGACTCGGGCCTCCGGCTGCCAATGACGAAGCGCGCTACGACGGCCACTGCCGGACTCGGGGGCTGAGCCTCGGTTCAGACGTCGGCCTGCGCGTCCGCTTCGATCCCGGAGTCGAGGCGTTCGAAGACCTTCTGCTCGGACTGCAGCAGCAGGACCCGTCCGCCCAGTGCGGTGACCTGCTGGTCCGCGATCGGGTCGGCCAGTGGACCTACCAGTTCGCGGTGACCGTCGACGACCTCGCGGACGGAATCACGCACGTGATCCGCGGACGCGACCTCCTGGCGTCGACGGGACGGCAGCAGCGACTCGCGCGGCTGCTGGGCCGCGGCGAGCCCGCACGCTTCCTGCATCATCCGCTGATCCTCGGCGACGACGGCGAGAAGTTGAGCAAGTCTCGGCGCGACACAGGCATCCGCGAATTGCGTGACGCCGGCCTCGGGCCCGATGACGTCATCGGCCGCGCGGCAATGGCGGCGGGGCTGCTCGCGGACTTTCGACCGGTCGCGGCCCGTGACGTCGCCGAACTCGTGCCGGCCTCCGGAGGCGCTATCCTTCTGCCATGAATCGACGGTCGTTCCTGCGCCTGTCCTCAGGGCTGCTCGTCCCCGCCGCCACCGGCCTCACCGGCCGCGCCCCCGCCGTGATGTCGCGCGTGCTCCAGGAATCAGCGGCGCCGACGATGCTCGGTGGCGTGCAGGTCGGCGACGTGACCGGCACACGCGCCGTGATCTGGAGCGCCGCCGACCGCAAGGCACGGATGTGCCTCGAAGTCTCGGACGACGATGCGTTCTCGACGGCGCGCCTCATCGACGGTCCCATCGCAACCGACGAGACACAGTTCACGGCGAAGTACGAACTGACGGAGCTCACGCCTGGCGAGCCGGTGTTCTATCGGTTGTGGTTCGACGATCTCGAGCGCCCGGGGCTGCGCAGCGACTACGTCATCGGCCAGTTTCGGACGGCGCCGACCGACCGACGTCCCATCAAGATCTGCTGGTCCGGCGACGTCGCCGGTCAGGGCTGGGGCATCAATCCGACCTTCGGCGGCATGCGGCTCTACCAGACGATGCTGCGCCACGAGCCAGACCTGTTCATTCATTCCGGCGATCAGATCTATGCCGACAACCCGCTGAAGGAGGACGTGACGCTCGACGACGGGACGCGCTGGCAGAACATGGTCACGCCGGCCAAGCGGAAGGTCGCGGAGACGCTCGAGGAGTTCCGCGGCAACTTCGCCTACAACCTGCTCGACACTCACGCGCGGACGTTCAACAGCCAGGTCCCCATGATCGTTCAGTGGGACGACCACGAGGTGCTGAACAACTGGAATCCGGCGAGCGACTTCTCCAGCCGCCCGCATTACATCGAACGCGACATCGAGACGCTGATGCTGCGGGCCAGGCGCGCGATGTTCGAGTATCTGCCCATCAGGCGCCATGCCCGCGAGGCCGGGCGCGTCTACCGCGCGTACCTGTACGGGCCGCTCGCCGAGGTCATCGTCCTCGACCAGCGGAGCTATCGCGGCCGCCAACGGCCCCAACCGCCAGGCGAAGTGCGGCGCGGCGACGCGGATGCTGGGCACCGCGCAGCTGCAGTGGTTCAAGCAGCGGCTGCTGTCGTCGCGGTCGAAGTGGAAGATCATCGCGAGCGACATGCCGCTGGGGCTGCTGGTAGGAGACGGAGAGCGGGATGGCGTGCCGGCCTACGAAGGCTGGGCCAACGGGCCCGGCAAGCCGCTCGGACGCGAACTGGAACTCGCCGATCTGTTCGCCTTCATCAAGAGCCACCGCATCCGCAACGTCGTGTGGGTGACGGCGGACGTGCACTACGCGGCCGCGCATCGGTACGACCCGAAAGTTGCCGAGTTCAAGACCTTCCTGCCGTTCTGGGAGTTCGTGGCCGGCCCGCTGCACGCCGGCACGTTCGGGTCGGGGCGGGCCGACCCGACGTTCGGCTGCACGCAGGTCTTCAACAGCGTGCCCCCGGACCTGAAGCCCAACCGGCCCCCGAGCGAAGGACTCCAGTTCTTCGGGACGCTGGACATCGACCCCGGGACGTTCCGGATGACCGTCGCGCTGTGGAACCTCAAGAACGAAAAGCTGTGGAGCATCGTGCTGGACGCGGAATGAGACGAATGTCGTTCGTATCATGCCGATGACAAATTGATTCCCATGGCGGGATCAGTTGACCTGAACCCGGGGCGACCCGTATCATCCGTCGCGTCATCCCGCGCGTCGCTACCGACGCGGCCACGTTTTCAGGAGTGTCCATGCGCAAGTCGGTATTCGGCCTCACACTTACCGCACTCATCGTCGCCGCCGCGTTCGTGATGCAGTCGGCCTGGCACGTGCAGGCCGCGCAACCCGAGAAAGACAAAGACAAGGAAGACAAGATCTCGCAGGATCGCTGCGGCACCAGGCATCCTGACGAGATCACTGCGGAGGCGATCGACGCGTCCGTGCGCCGCTTCATGGAAGGCAACGGGCGCGGCCTCGGCAAGGACAGGCGGCACGATCAATGTCTACTTCCACGTCATCGCCATGGGCACCGGCGATCGCCAACGGCGACATCCCCAACTCGCAGATCACGGCGCAGATCGACGTGCTGAACGACGCCGTACGCGGCGACGGGCTGGTCGCTTCAATCTCGTCGGCGACCGACACGCACGACCAACGCGACGTGGTACACGATGGGCTACGACAGCGCCGCCGAGACAGCAGGCCAAGAACGCGCTGCGCAAGGGCACGGCGGACGACCTGAACATCTACAGCGGCCAACATCGGCGGTGGCCTGCTGGGCTGGGCGACGTTCCCGTCGAGCTACGCATCGAACCCCAAGCGACGACGGCGTCGTGCATCCTGTACTCGTCGTCTGCCCGGCGGCATCGGCCGTGCCGTACAACCTCGGCGACACGGCGACGCACGAGGTCGGCCACTGGATGGGCCTGTATCACACGTTCCAGGGCGGCTGCGCGCAAGAACGGCGACCTGGTCGACGACACGCCGGCCGAGCGGTCGCCGGCCTATCGGCTGCCCGATCGGCCGCGACACCTGCACGGGCGGCAGTTCCCGGCGTCGACCCGATCACGAACTTCATGGACTACACCGACGACGCGTGCATGTTCGAGTTCACGGGCGGGCCAGGACACGCGGATGGACGCGCTGTTCACGACCTATCGCTACGGCAAGTAGAGGGCTCGGTTGATGGTTTGGCGGCTGACGGTCGAGACCGATCAGCCGTCGACCGTCACCGCTGCCTCAATTCGCCAATCCCCAATCGCCAATCGCCAATTTCAGTCCGCTTCCCAGTCCACGATCGTCTTGCCGTTGGTGCAGACCCACGCGGTCGCACGCTGGCCCTTGCGGATGCGTCCAGGCGCCTCCTCGATCCGCTTCCAGTCCTTCGCTGTGAACGCAACGCGACCGATCAGGAACGACGCGCTCGCGTCCCTGAACCCGACGGTGCACGATTTCGAGCGTTTCGGTCGTCTGCTCATCAGTGTCGATGACGATCGTCGTCTTGCCGTCCTTGACGGCGTACCGCGTTGACGCGCCCGGTGTAGGACGTCAGCTCGTCGCGTGAGCACGGCAGCTTCGGCGGCGGTTGCAGGCGGCCCGGCGGCTGTGCCGCCGCTGCGTAGACGGGCGAGGCGATCGCGTCGACCGCAACGCGCGTTCCAAGGCGCCCGGCGTTGATGACCATCTCGGTGGCGAGTCCGGCGAGCAGTCCCAGCGCGAGCGCCCACATCGCGCCGACCGCGGTCAGTCCCTCGAGGGGTGCGCGCAGCAGTTCACGGAGCACGTACACCAGCGCGCCCGCGGACAGCGACAAGACCAGGAGCTCGAGCCCGGGGCCCACCCAGGTCGTGCCGACGACCGTGCCGAACAGGCTCGGTCCCGCCGCGCACGCGGCCAGCAGCACGAGCCGGCCCGGCGGCATCGGCTGACCGGATACCGGCGCGGCCACCGCCGCGCCGTCGGCGAGGCTGTGCAGCGCAAGGCCGATCACGAGCCACGCGCCTGGTCCCGTCAGCGTCGTCGCCATCGACTGGCCGACCGATAGCCCTTGCGCGAAGTTGTGGAGCCCGATGCCGACCGCCAGCATCACGGCGACGTCGAGCGGCTGCGGTGTCCAGGCGCCGGGGTGGCCGCGGCGCGACTCAATCCACGCCAGCCCCACCATCCCCAGCAACAGCCCGACAAGGAGGAGGATTCCGCTGAGGACCAGCGCCGCAACGTTCTCGCTGACGGCGACCAACTCGACGGTTCCCAGGGCCTGATAGCCGACGTCGATGAGGATGAAGAGGACGAGACCAGCCGCGCCCATCGTGAGGATGCCGCCGGCCCGCGGCCCCGGCTTCAAGCGGCGCACCAACCCCAGACCCGCACAGGTGCACAGCGCTGCCAGTAAGCCGACCCATAACGACGACACGACCATGCGCAGACGCTACGGTGCGTGGTCAACGGTGTCAAGGAGCGCACGCGCCGCCGACGCCGAACTGGCTTCACCACTGGCGTGAAAGCGGTCTGACCTTCGTCCGGCGGCGCGCGACAGTTTTTTGAACGCCGCCGGCAGCGCCGAGCGCGGCGCCGGACACACGATCGCGGCGATTCGGCCCATCGGTGCGACGATTTGCCGTCCCGCCATTCGATCCATTGCGCCCAACCGCCATACAACTTATTGGAACGGCGAGTCAGGAGTGGTGAACGACCGGAATTCTGTTGTCGATGCGGCGAAATTCGGTTGACTTCCCTCGACCGACCACGTATTTACTCAACAGTTCCTTCCGTTTACCCCCACGTTGTCCCGCAGTTCATCCCTCGCTGCGCGGTGTGGCGGGTGTTGGATCGGCCTAGCGGCGATCCCTTGTCTGTCCCGGCGGCGAAACGCCCCGGATGGAGGTGAGTGGTGAGGTTGCGAAGTGCCTGCGCACGTCTCTCCGCTATAACTGCTCTCGTCGTGCTCGCCTCGGCCGGGACCGCCCTGGCGCAGAGCGGCACCGCGTCGATCTACGGCCGGGTGACCGACCAGCAGGGCGCCGCCCTGCCAGGCGTGGCAGTGTCGATCACGAACCCAGGCACCGGCCTGGCGCGCGCGACGGTCACCGATGGCTCGGGCGACTACCAGCTGGTCGCCGTGCCGCCCGGCCAGTACACGATGAAGGTGGAGCTGCCAGGGCTTCCGCACCGCGGTTCGCGAGAAGGTCGACCTGGCCGTGGACGTGCGCACGCGCCTCGACATCCCCATGGAGCTCGGTCAGATGTCGGAGACGGTTGAGGTCACCTCGATCGTCTCCCCGATCCACACCACCGACGCGAGCCTGGGCAACGTCATCTCGGCCAATCAGGTGGCGCAGCTGCCGCTCGAAGCGCGCAACGTCGTCGGGCTGCTGAGCCTGCAGGCCGGCGCCGTCTACGTGCCCAACGCGGGGTCCATGGATCCGCGCAACGGGTCGGTCAGCGGCGCGCGGGCCGACCAGAGCAACGTCACGCTCGACGGCGTCGACGTCAACGACCCGCAGTTCGGCACGGCCTACTCGAGCGCCGTCCGCGTGACGCTGGACTCGTTGCAGGAGTTCCGCGTCACGACGTCCAACTTCGGCGCGGAGTCCGGACGCTCGAGCGCGGCGCAGGTGTCGCTGGTCACCAAGAGCGGGACCAACAGCTATCACGGCTCCGGCTACTGGCAGCAGCGCGACACCGCGTGGTCGTCGAACGAGTACTTCCTCAAGCGGTCCCAGCTGTCGTCGGGGCTCGAGAGCCAGGCGCCAAAGCTCGACAAGAAGATCTACGGCGGCGCCTTCGGCGGGCCGATCGCGAAGGACAAGTTCTTCTTCTTCGGCAACTTCGAGCGCCTCAACGAGGTGTCGGAGACGCCCGTCAACCGCAGCGTGCCGTCGGACACGTTCCGCGACGGCGTGATGCTCTATCGCTGCGCGGTCGAGTCGCAGTGCCCTGGCGGCACCGTGACCGGGTTCTCGAACACCCATGCCGTGCCGGCCGGCTTCTACGGCCTCGACCCGAACGCGCTCAGGTCCATCGACCCGCTCGGCATCGGGCCCAGCCGCCTCACGTCGGACCTGTTCAAGAAGTACCCGTCGCCCAACGACACCGGCCGTGACGGCTACAACATCATGGGCTATCGGTTCGCGTCGCCGATCGAGAACGACTTCAAGACCTACATCGGCCGGGTCGACTTCAACATGACGTCGAACCAGAAGATCTTCGGCCGGTTCAACCTGCAGGACGACGCGATCCTCAACGCGCAGCAGTTCCCGGATCAGCCGGCGAACACGACACGGGAAGTGGCCAGCAAGGGCTACGCGGTCGGCCACGACTGGGTGCTGGGCTCGAACAAGGTCAATACATTCCGCTACGGGTATACCAAGATCGTCGAGGACACGATCGGACTGCTGAACGACGACGCGGTCAGCTTCCGGTTCATCGACGACTTCGACGCGCTCACCGCGAGCGACGGCCGCGAGACGCCCACCCACAACTTCGTCAACGACTTCAACTGGGTCAAGGGCGCCCACAGCCTCAAGTTCGGCACGAACCTGCGCTTCAGCCGCATCCCGCGGTACACCAATGTCAACTCGTACCTGACCGGCACGGCCAACGGGTCGTGGGTGGCCGGTGTCGGACGCCGCTACCGGCCGGGCAGCGCGCTGTGCGGGACCGTGCAGGCGGCCTGTGACGCGCTGCCACCGGTGTCCTCGGGCTTCAACGCTTCGTACGGCGATGGCTACATCCCGATCCTCGGGATCATCTCGCAGACCTCCGCGACGTACAACTACAACGTCGACGGCAGCGTGATCCCGTTCGGCGAGCCGACGGCGCGCAAGTACGGCTCGAACGAGTACGAGTTCTACGCGCAGGACAGCTGGAAGGTAGGCAGCAGCCTCACGGTCACGGCAGGGCTGCGCTACAGCCTCTTCTCGCCGCCGTACGAAGTCGACGGCCAGCAGGTCGCCCCGGATACTCCGCTCGGCGAGTTGGCGGAACTCCGCCGGCAGAACATGGTCGCCGGGATCCCGGATAACCAGCTGCCGCTCATCAGCTTCGATCTGGCTGGTCCCGCCAACGGCAAGCCGGGCTACTACGACTGGGACAAGAACAACTTCGCGCCGCGGTTCGCGGTCGCGTGGACGCCCCGGTTCGAGGGCGGCCTGCTCGGCTGGATAACGGGCGGCGAGAAGATGGTCGTCCGCGGCGGCTACTCGATCGTCTACGACCGCATCGGCCAGGCGCTGGCGACGCAGTTCGACAACGTCGGCGCGTTCGGGCTCTCGACGAACCTCGACAGCCAGTTCGGCCTGCCGTACGAGACGATGCCTGAGGTGCGGTTCACGGGCATCAACGTCATTCCGAATACCGTTCCCCCCGCCCCGCCGGGCGGCTTCCCGCAGACCCCGGCGCAGTACGCCGGCGTCATCACGTCGGCGCTCGACAGCTCGATTCGCACGCCGTACGCGCACAGCTTCAACGTCGTGGTTGGCCGCGAACTGGGCGGAGACTACAGCTTCGAAGCGGCGTACGTCGGCCGCCTGGGCCGGAACCTCCTGATCCGCCGCGACATGATGATGCCGCTCAACCTGAAGGACCCGGCCTCCGGCGACGACTACTTCACGGCCGCCGGCAAGCTGATCCGGGCCGCGGAAGCCAACGGCACGGACAACATGGCGCCAATTCCGTACTGGGAGAACATGTTCCCGGACGCCGCCTTCGACGGCCGCACGGCAACGCAGAACATGGCCGATGCCTTCATCGGCAACGGACCCGACTGGATCACGGCGTTGTGGGCCGCCGACCAGTTCTGCGATCCGGCGTGCTCGAAGTTCGGGGCCTTCAGCTACTTCAACAGCCAGTACGACTCGCTGGCGGCGCAGAGCTCACTGGCCGAGGCCGAGTACAACGCCCTGCAGCTCACGCTGCGCAAGCGGTACAGCAAGGGCTACCAGTTCGACTTCAACTACACCCTGGGCCACTCGCAGGACCACGCGTCGGCCGTGGAGCGCGGCAGCTTCTTCACCTCGTTCGGCGCCGGCGGCTACTCGGGCTTCATGATCGACTCGTGGGACATCGACAAGCAGTGGGGGAACTCGGACTTCGACGTCCGTCACCAGCTGAACGTGAACTGGATCGCCGAGCTGCCGTTCGGTAACGGCAAGCCGATTGGCAACGGCGCGCCCGGCTGGGCCAACGCGGTCATCGGCGACTGGTCGGTCGCCGGACTCTGGCGCTGGACCTCAGGGTTCCCGTTCAGCGTCCAGAACTGCCGCTCGTGCTGGGCGACGAACTGGAACCTGCAGGGCAACGCCGAGCTGGCCAACCCGGGCGTGCTGCCGGAGAGCGGCGTGTTCAAAGACGTCATCGACGGCAACCCGGCGACGTTCGCCGATCCGGAGGACGCGATCAGCTACTTCCGCTACGCGATGCCCGGCGAGTCCGGCGTGCGCAACGAGCTGCGCGGCGACGGCTACTTCACCGTCGACCTCAGCGTCAGCAAGGCGTGGCGCATGCCCTGGTCCAGCAACCAGCGGGTGCGCTTCCGCTGGGACATGTTCAACATCACCAACACGCCGCGGTTCGATCTCTCGGACGTGGACATGCTGCCGGACATCGACACCACGTTCGGCCGCTACAACAGCACGCTGGCCACCTGCGACGGCGGCGCCGGCCGCTGCATGCAGTTCCTGCTCAGTACGAGTTCTAGCTCACGGCAGGCTGGTGCGGGCGCGGTCTCGAAGGGGCTGCGCCCTTCTTTTCACTGAGGTTCGGACGGGTTCGTAAGGTTGCGGCAGGTTTCGTCAGGTTGCGGTTCCGCCGTCCAACCCCGTCACGCTGGCCAACCCGACCAACTCACCAACCTGGACCAACCCACGAACCCGACGAAACCGCCGAAACCCCACAACCCGATATCACTACAATGTCCCGTGTCCCCCACGGCCTTGCGCGTGCTCGGGTTGACGCTGTCGCTGATGTACGCGGCGGCGATCGTGCGCGTGTACGTGCGGCAGCCGGCGACGCTGCCGGAAGTCGCCGGGAGCCTCACCTCGTCGGTCGGCGCGTATCGGATCGACCAGGCGCGCTTCGACGCCGGCCTGCGCTTCTTCCGCCAGGATCAGTTCGTCGAGGCCCGCGACGCCTTCGCGCAGGCCGACCCGGCGCGTCAGGACGCGCGCGTCCAGTTCTATGTCGCCTATGCGTACCTGCGGCAGGGCTGGGGTCGGATGTACGCCGACGACGCACTCTACAAGGCGGGCGCGGCAGCGCTGGACCACGCGCGATCGGTGGCGCCCGGCGGCGCCATCGTCGTCGACGACCCGACGCTTCGACTGCATACCGCGGAAGAGCTCGCGGCCGAGTTCCAGCGTGGCTTGACGCGTGAGCTGTCAGACCTGAATCCGGCGCGCGTCTTCCAGGAGCGGCCATGAGCCAGGTGCCTCCGCGGGGACGGGCTCGCGAAGTGCCGCTGCCCTCGCCCGTCGGCCCGCACGAGCTCACGCTCGGCGAGCAGGCGCACGAAGCGGCCGTCCTGCGGCCGCGGCTCGAGCGCGAGATCCCGGTCGGCCGCGAAGCCGTCACGCTCCCGCTGCTGCTGCTGACGGTGACCGCGCTTGGCGGGGTGCGGGTGGCGCAGGGCGGGCAGCTTGCGCTGGTGCCGCCGTCGCTGGTGTCGCTGGTGCTGGCGGTCGTGCTGATGAGCGCGCTCGTCCGCGCCGGCGCGCTGGTCCCCGGCCGCCTGGTCGGGGACACGCGCACGCCGCTTCAGAACTGCTCCGGCGCCGTCGTCCTCGTGTCGCTGCTGACGGCGTCGGCCCAGGTCTTCACGCTCGTGACGCCGTCGGCCGGCCTGCTGGCGTTCATGATGACCGTCGTCTTCGCGCTGCTGTTGTGGAACACGCTGGCCGTGGAGCCGGACCGCCGCCAGCTGCTGCGCAGCCTGCTGGTGCTCTTCGGCGGCGCCTTCGTGGTGAAGTTCGTGGTGCTGGCCGCGATCTACGACCAGAACGGCGGGCTGCTGCGCCGCGTCCTGCTGACGCTGCTCGACGGCGTCGCGCTCGGCACGCTCGGCTTCGTGCCCGACGGCGCCGCCACCGGCTATCTCGCCTTCATCACGCTCGGCGTTGTTCTTCGTTGCGCTGACGTTGCTTCCAGGGCGCGAGGAATGACGATTGCGGATTGTCGATTGCAGATCAGCTGACGATTGCCAGACTCGGCGTTCAGCACAGACGCTATATTGCCTCCGCAACCGTGCAATCGTCGATCTCAATCGGCAATCCTCAATCGTCAATCCCCAATTCACTGAACCCACCCCTTCCCTTCGACGACCTTCACGAACGTCTTGACGGGCACGTTCGCGATCCGTTCCTTGCCGCCGCCAGGCCACACGATCTCGACCGACGACGCGGCGGTGTCGTTTCCAAGACCGAAAGTCACGGCAAGATCGCTCTGCGAGCAGTAGCTCGAGCCGCTGCGGACCATCTGCGACTGCGTGCCCTGGGCGCTCTGCAGCCGCACGATCGCCCCGATGCCGCTGCGGTTGGCTTTGGTACCGGCCAGCTCTGATCGAGACCCAGTTCCGCCCGTTGCCGCCGTCGTTGCGCAGCAGGCGCGCGGGCGCATGGTTGTTGACGAGGAGCACGTCGAGATCGCCGTCGCGGTCGTAGTCGCCATAGGCGGCGCCGCGGCCGACCTGGGGCACGGCGAAGTCGGCGCCGACCGACGACGAGGCGTTCTCGAATCGTCCCTTGCCGGCGTTGCGGAACAGCAGCGGCGGCTGCTTGAACTGGACCTTCGGCTGCACCGCCGTCACGCTCTCCTCGATGTGCCCGTTGGTGGCGAAGACGTCGAGCCAGCCATCCAGGTCGTAGTCGAAGAAGAACGCCCCGAATCCCAGCGTCGCCATGCTGGCCCGGCCGACCGGGCTCGCCGGCGCGACGTCGGTGAAGAGCCCGCTGCCTTCGTTGTGATAGAGCGCGAGCATCTGATTCTGGAAGTTCGAGACCAGCAGGTGCGGCCGCCCGATCGATCGTAGTCGGCGGCATCGGCGCCCATCGCGCCGCGCGCGACGCCGTCGTCGGAGAAGGCGACGCCGGCCGCGACGGCGTTGTCGGTGAAGGTGCCGTTGCCGTTGTTGCGAAACAGCTGATTCGGCTGCGTGTCGTTGGCCACGAAGAGATCGAGCCAGCCGTCGGCGTCGTAGTCGACGAGCGCGACGCCAAGGGCCTTCGCTCGGGATTGCCACACCGGCCTTCTGGCTCACGTCGGCGAACTTTCCGGCCCCGAGGTTCCGGAACAGCTTGGACGGGACGCCGGGATAGACCTCTGGCGTGCAGTACGACTTGTTCTTCCCGTCGAGCGCGCAGCGCTTGTCGGTGGCCTCCGACCACTTCACGTAGTTGGCGACGAACACGTCGAGGCGGCCGTCGCGGTCGTAGTCCACGAACGCCGCGCTCGTCCCGAAGTTCGCGTTGACGATGCCGGCAGCCTTCGTGACGTTGGTGAACTTGAAGCCGCCGTCGTTGCGGTAGAGCCGATCGCCCTCAATCGCCGTGATGTAGAGGTCCTCGTCGCCGTCGTTGTCGTAGTCGCCCGCGGCGACGCCGAGGCCGTAGGCCGGCTGGTCGAGGCCGCTGCCCTTCACGACATCGGCGAACGTGCCGTTCCGGTTGTTCCGGTAAAGACCATGAAGCGACGGCGGCCCGCCGGCGGTCCAGTTGCGGCCGTTGACGATCACGAGGTCGAGCCAGCCATCGCCGTCGAGATCGACGAACGCGCCGCCGCTGCCCATCGTCTCCGGCAGGTATTTCTTCCCGGCGCGTCCGCTGTTGTGCGTGAACGTGATGCCGGCGGCGGCAGTGACGTCCTTGAAGGTCACGCCACCGCCCTGCCCCAGCACGACGGGGCCGGTCAGGACTGCCGCGAATCCAATGGCTGTGGCGGCGACGATCGAGAGAAGGGTGTGGGAGCGTGAGGGTGTGGGAGCGTCGGAGACGAAACCGGGGCATCTCCGCTCGATTCTACCCTTACGCTCCTACGCCCTCACGCCCCTACGACCCGACAACCGGTACAACCCCACAACGCCTTCAGACTCCGCCCTTCGGACGCGCGGCGAGGATGGCTTGAATCAGCTCCTCCGGCACGGCGGGCAGCCGCTCGCGCTCGACCGGGTCGAAGGCCTTCTTGCAGATGGTGGTCGTTGTCTTGTAGCTCTCGAGGTAGCGCACGCAGTTGGCGCAGGCCGCGAGGTGGCGTTCGAAGGTCGCCCTGGTCTCGACGTCGAGCGTCTCGTCCAGGTATTCCATCAGGAACTCGACGCATTCGCGACAGGTGAGGCGGGGAGCGCTCATCGGGTTCCTCGGCTGACGTGGGGATCGAGCAGCGTGCGCAGCGCCAGCCGCGCGCGATGGAGGCGAATCTTGACGGCGTTGGCCGTGATGCCGAGCGCGCGGGCTGTTTCCTCAGTGCTCATTTCTTCGATGTCCCGCAGGATCAGCACGTCGCGATAGGTATCCGGCAGCGACAGAATCGCGTCGCGCACGACCTGGCGCGTCTCTTCCCGTTCCGCCATCTGATCGGCGGTCTCATCCCACTGACTGAACTTGTCGACGTGGTGCCCGTTGTCGCGAAACGCCGGCAGCAGCGGCTCCAGCGATTCCTCGGGCTTGCGCCGCCGCGTCCGCAGTTTCATCAGCGCCGCGTTGACGACGATGCGGTGCAGCCAGGTCGACAGCTTGGCCTGCCCCTCGAAACAATCGATCGAGCGGAAGGCATTCATGAACGCCTCCTGCACCACGTCGCGCGCGTCTTCGTCGCTGCCCAGCATCCGCCGGCCCACGGCCAGCAGCCTCGGGGTGTACGTCCGGACGAGCGTCTCAAAAGCTTCGGGCCGATGCGTTCGCAGGCCCTGCAGCAGCGCCTGCTCGTCGAGCACCGCTGCCGTGGGTTCCGTCATGCCCCGACACGCTAGCACACTCTCGCGCCGCGCTCGAAACTCCGCGTTCTCCTAGTTCGATGCCGAGGGCGGCAGGGCGATACGCGGGCACATACTGTGCAATCCCGGCCCATCCGGACCGCCAACCACGGCTATGATGTTGGGCACGGCATGTGGCAAACACCGAGGCCCCGGTCCCGCGCCGCATGGATGGCAGAGATCGCCGTAATCGCGGCGCTCTACGTCATCGGCTCCCGCCTCCGGCTGTTTTTTCCCTTTACTGAGAACGGACCGAGCTGGGTCTGGATTCCCTCGGGGATCAGCCTGGCGGCCGTGCTGCTGCGCGGGCGCAATCGCTGGCCCGGGGTGGCGCTGGGGGCGCTCGTGGCATCGCTCATGCCCGACCGGCACCTGCCCTCGGCGCTGCTGGCGGCGGGCTATGCCAGCTTCGAGGCGCTCTTCGCCTGGTCGGTCCTGAACTGGAAGGCGCCGTTCGACCGCCGCCTGGAAGACGTCGCCACGGTCCTCCGGTTCTTCCTGACGGTGCTGCTGTCAGCTGCGCTCACCGGCGTCGCCGGCACCTGGAACCTCACGGCGATCTCGCCGGACGCCAGCGGCGGCTTTGCCGACGTCTGGGTCACATTCTGGGTCGGCGACGCGCTCGCGATGCTGCTGCTGACGCCAACGCTGCTGGTGTGGACAGGCACGCGCGTCGAGTTCACCGAGCGGTGGCGCCTGCTCGAGTTCGTGGGGATGCTGTCGGCCGCCTTCATCATCGGCACGCTGCTTTTCGGCCAGCAGACGTGGCCGGTCAACGTCGTGCTCCCGGTCGCCTACACGAGCTTCCCGCTGATGGTCTGGAGCGCGTTCCGCTTCGGCCAGCCGGGCGTCACCGCTGTCACCGCGCTCATCGCCACGATGGCCGTCGTCGGCAGCGGCCACGGCTTCGGCCCGTTCGCCCAGGCGCCGACGCGGACCGAGGCCGTGCTCGTGGCGGGCTTCATGGGCGTCGTGGGCGTGACCGCGCTGATGCTGGCGGCGCTCGTGCGGGAACGCACGCGTGCGCAGATCGAGCATCGCTCCACCGAGGCGCGCTTCCGCGCCTTCATGCAGCACTCGCCCGCCGGCGCCTTCATGAAGACCAGCGACGGACGCTACGTCTTTGGCAACGAAGCCTGGGCGGCCCAGTGCGGACAGGTGCCCGCCTCCCTCGTCGGGCGGACCGACTTCGACTTCTGGCCAGAGGAGACAGCCAGGCGCTTCCAGGCCACCGACGCCCGCGCCCTTTCGTCGCAGACGCCAATCGAGCAGGTCGAGTCCGGTGTTTCCTACGCCGGCGCCCAGCAGTGGTGGACGACGATGAAGTTCATGATGGAGCAGGACGGCGGGTCCCCGCTTGTCGGCGGCATCGCAGTGGACATCACCGCCCACATGCGCGCCGAGCAGGCCCTGCGCGCCAGCGAGGACCGCTACCGCTCGCTCGTCGAGCTGGCCGGCAGCGTCATCGTCGTGGTCAATCTCCAGGGACGGATCGTCGAGTTCAACCGCGAGGCCGAGGCGTTCTTCAACGTGCCGCGGCTCGACGCTCTCGGCCGGGACTACCTCGAGGTCTGCGTGTCGGAGTCGCAGCGCGTGGCCGTGGCGAGCGACCTGGCCCGCATCCGCGCCGGCGACTCGATGCCCGGCCGCGAATCGACGATCCTCCAGCGCGACGGCACGCACAAGTCGTTTCTCTGGAACGCGACGCGCCTCGACCATGGCGGCGCCGACGGGTCGCCGCTGCTCGTCATCGGCCAGGACATCTCGGAGCTGCGCCGGCTGGAGCATCAGCTGCTGCTGTCGCAGCGCATGGAAGGCATCGGCCGGCTGGCCGGCGGCATCGCCCACGACTTCAACAACCTGCTGACGGCGATTCTCGGCCACGCCGAGATGGCGCAGGACGACGTCGCGCCGAGCGACCCGGCGCGCGGCAACATCGCAGGAGATCACCCGCGCCGCGCGAGCGGGCCGCCGACCTGACGCGCCAGCTGCTGGCGTTCGCCGCGACGCCAGATCATCGAGCCGCGCATCGTCGACCTGAATGGCGCTGGTGCTGAACGTCGACCGCATGCTGCGGCGGCTGCTCGGGCGAAGACATCGCGCTCGTGACCGTGCAGCGACCCGGAGCTCTGGCGCATCCGGATCGACCCCGGGCAAATCGAGCAGGTCCTGGTGAACCTGGCCGTCAACGCCCGGGACGCGATGCCCGCCGGCGGCACGCTGATCATCGAGACGCGCAACGTGTACCTGGACGACGAGTTCGCGCGGCAGCATGCAACCGTGCAGCCCGGCCCGCATGTGCTGCTCGCCGTCTCCGACACCGGCACCGGCATGGATGGCGACGTGCTGGCGCACATCTTCGAGCCGTTCTTCACCACCAAGGAAGTCGGCAAGGGCACCGGCCTTGGACTGGCGACGTGCTACGGCATCGTGAAGCAGAACGGCGGAAGCATCTGGGTGGATTCCGAGCATGCCATCGGCACGACGTTCCGCATCTACATGCCGCGCGCCGACGCCTCGATGCCGGTGTCCGAGCCGACGCGAATCACACGTGACCGAGCAGCCGCGCGGCAACGAGACGGTGCTGCTCGTGGAAGACGAAGGGCTCGTCCGCAATCTCGCGGCCGACGCGCTGCGCCGCCACGGATACCAGGTCCTGTCCGCGTCCACCGGGCTTGAAGCGCTCGACCTCGCCAACCAGCGTGCCGCACCCAATCGACGTGCTCGTCACCGACGTCGTGATGCCCCAGATGGGCGGCGAGCAACTGGCCGTCCGCATGCTCTCGGGCCGGCCGACGCTCAAGGTGCTGTTCATTTCGGGCTACACAGATATGGCGCTGCTCCAGGCGGGCTCGGTGATTTCGGGCACCGCGCTGCTGCAGAAGCCGTTCACGCCCGGGCAGCTGGTGCATCGCGTCCGCGAGCTCCTCGACGCGGACCCGGGCCCCAGCCAGGCACGTCTGCCTCTGACGACCCACTAGATCCACGTACGTCAACCACAGAGTCACGGAGAACACGGAGGACACACAGAGGAAACTTTGGCAACGTCAGGATGTGCCCCAGCGTCAGGGTTCATCCGAGCGCTGCCAAAACGTGTTCTCCGTGCGTCTTCGTGCCCTTAGTGTCTCTGTGGTTGACGTACGTGGACAACATTGACGCCCGCGGCGCGGGCGTGGCCAAATGTTCTGCTGGAGGTTCAAGAGCATGCGTGAAACGCGTCGTGAGTTCCTGAAGACCGCGGCCACCGGGCTGGTCGTCGCGGCATCCGGCTTGTCAGCAGCCGCGCAGAAGAAGCCGCTGTTCGAGATCTCGCTGGCCCAGTGGTCGCTGCACAAGGCCCTGTTCGCCAAGCAAGCTCGACAACCTCGACTTCGCCGACGATCGCGCAAGAAGGACTACGGCATCGACGCCGTCGAGTACGTCAACCAGTTCTTCAAGGACAAGGCGAAGGACGACGAAGTACCTCGGCCGAGCTGAAGAAGCGCGCCGACGACAACGGCGTCACGAGCGTGCTGATCATGTGCGACGGCGAGGGCGAGCTCGGCGACGCCGACGACGACGAAGCGCCAGACAGGCGGTCGAGAACCACCACAAGTGGGTCGAGGCGGCGAAGTTCCTCGGCTGCCACTCGATCCGCGTCAACGCCCACGAGCAGCGGCACGCTACGACGAGCAGCTGCGAGCGCGCCGCCGACGGCCTGCGCAAGCTCGCGCGAGTTCGGCGACAAGCACGAGATCAACGTCATCGTCGAGAACCACGGCGGGCTGTCGTCCAACGGCGCAGTGGCTGGCGGCGGTGATGAAGAAGGTCGAATCACCCGCGCTGCGGCACGCTGCCCGACTTCGGCAACTTCCGCGTCAGCGCGAGCGAGGAGTACGACCGCTACAAGGGCGTCGACGGAGCTGATGCCGTTCGCCAAGGGCGTCAGCGCCAAGTCGCACGACTTCGACGACAAGGGCAACGAGACGCAGACCGACTACCGCAGGATGATGGAGATCGTGCTCGACGCCGGCTACCGCGGCTACGTCGGCATCGAGTACGAGGGCGAGCAAGCTGTCCGAGGCCGAGGGCATCCGGGCGACGAAGAAGCTGCTCGAGAGTATCCGCTGGGCCTGAGCCGCGTGTGGCGGCGCCGGGGCGTCCAGGTCTACCGCACGACGCGGTAGATCGGAACCTCGGCGCCATCGCGCAGCCAGTCGTCCACCAGGTTCCAGGTGACGACCCCATCGTCCGACGTCGGCTCGAGGAGGTGGAACGCCAGGCGCGCCAGCGGCTGGCCCATCGACACGCGGAGTGAGCCGGCAGGCGCCACCAGCGTGCGAGGCTGACGCGCGACCTCGCCCAGCCGAACCTCGCGATGGCCCTGGGACACGCGCGGGCTGCGGATGATTGTCGCCGGCACGACCGCCTCCACCTCGACGCGGAGCTCGGCCAAGAGCCGTTCGGTCGCGATGCCGTGACGGGCCAGCAGCGCCGCCACGCGCTCGACCAGCGGCGTGTGCGTGGGGTCCGCGGGGATCACGTAGGCTCTCGGCGCCTGGACCGGATCGACCGGCGCGAAGCCGGCGTAGTCCTGCATCAACACCGGCCGAGCCACGCCCTCGAGCATCACCTGCATCAGCTTTCCGGATTTCGGGTTGGTGCGTGCCTCTACGTCTCCGACGAGGATCGGGACCGCGCCGTCGAGCGGCACCAGCCGTCCGCGCGTGCCGAGCGGGCCCGGCCCATCGGGCTCCCCCGCCCGCGCCGCGGTCCGATCCGCGTCGGAGGTCGCCGTCACGATCGCACGCCCGCGCCGCGCCACCAGCGCCAGCAGCGTCTCAACGAACGCCTCGGTCACGCGCACGCGGCGCTCGAACCCGAGGTAGCTGTACGCTTCCGAGAGAATTGCGATCCGGTTCCGCAGGCCGACGCCGTTGGTGACGAACCGCGGGCGCGCGTCGAAGGTGCGCCAGGCCGGCGCGCTGGCCGGATCGGGACGCTCGCGCTCCTTGTCGAGCGCGCCCTCCGCCACGAAGTTGCCGTACGAGTAACTCCGCCAGCCGCGGTCGGCCAGCACCTGCCGCGCCGAGGCCAGCAGCGATCTCGAGACCTGCACGATCTTCGGATCGGCGTTGACCGCGAGCGTCGGCGCGTAGGTCAGGTGATAGCCGTGATAGGAGCCGTTGGTGGTGTGGAGATCGACCACGACGTGCGGATCCCACGTCGCCAGGAGCGACGCGAGCGCCCGCGACTCGGCGGTCTCGAGCTTGATGAAGTCGCGGTTCAGGTCGAGGCCCCGGCCGTTCTCGCGAGTCCCGACGCCGGTGACCGGCCCGAACTGCTCGGGCCGATGGTCGAGGCTGATGCGCTCATTCCCGTCGGCGTTGTAGATCGGCGCGACGAGCACGATGATGCGGTCGAGCAGCGTGCGCAGATCGCCGCCGGCCAGCCGGCGCGCGAGGATCAGCGCCGCCTCCTTGCCTTCGACCTCTCCGGCATGAACGTTGGCCAGGACCAGGACGCGGGGCTTGCGCAGGGCGCGCGCCGTGCCCGCGTCGCGCGGCGCCGGCGCCCCGAGCACCGCGAGCGGCAGCTCCCGCCCTTCCTCGCTGCGCCCGAATGACGTGACGTGAATCAGCGTGCCGCGCGAGGCCGCCAGCCCGTCGAGGACCGCGCGCACGTCGTCGTACCGGCTGGTCTCCTCGAAGCGCGTGCGCTCGGCGCGCGTTCGCAGGTCGGGAGGTTCGCTGGGGGCTGCCGACGACACCACGCCGCCGAGCAGGATCAGGAGGGGAAGTCCGATCGCACGCACTCCAAACAGTCTAGCCCAGCCGTGGTCGGCAATCGCCAATCGCCAATCGTCATTCCTCAATCGTCAATTCCCCGCAGCCCCCCGAACGGCTGATCCGCCGGATGTCCCGAGGGCGCGATAGTCGGAACATGCCTACTCACACTTCGTTTACAAACCTGTCGGCCGCGTGCCGGGACGCCTCCGCCAGCATTGCCGCCTCGGTGGTGCAGATTCAGGGACGGCCGCGCCATCCGGCCAGCGCGCTGGTGGTCGGTCCCGAACGCCTGGCTACGACCAGCCACTCGGTCGAATGGGAGGAAGACATCGCAGTTCGCGCCGACGACAGCCAGCCGCTGACCGCGTCCATCGCCGGACGCGATCCCGCCACGGACCTGGTGCTGTTGAAGGTCCCCGGCCTGTCTGCGCCGGCCATCCGGCTGGCCGAACGCGTGCCCGAGACCGGGGAGCTTGGCCTGATCGTCGGCCGCACATGGGGGCGCCGGCTCAAGGTGCGCCTGACCGTCCTCACACGGCTGGAAGGGCCGATCCGGGTGGGTCGCGGCCGCACGCTGGACGGCGTGCTCGGGCTCGACACGGGCGCCTACACGGGCTTCTCCGGCAGCGCCGTGCTGCTGCCCGACGGAACCGTCGCCGGCATCTCAACGACAGGACTCGCGCGGGGCGCCGGGCTGGCGTTGCCGGCCGCGGCGGTCAAGGCGACACTCGACGCCCTGGAACGCGACGGGCGCGTGCAGCGGGGGTACCTCGGCATCACAAGCCAGCCGGTGGCGATTCCGTCCTCGCAGCGTGCGGGTCTTTCCGCCGAACACGGCCTGCTCATCGTCGGTGTGGCCGATGACGCGCCGGCGGCAGCGGCCGGGCTGCTGGTGGGCGACATCCTGGTCGACTTCGACGGCGCCCCAGTCGCCGATCCGGAGACGCTGCTGACGCGGCTGTCCGGCGACCGGATCGGCCAGTCGGTGCCGCTCGTCGCCGTCCGCGGCACGACCAGGGTCGATCTTGTCGCGACCATCGCCGCTCGCGCCGACCAGGGGTGATTGCCGTCGCCGAATCGCACATGACATCCGTCCCGACCGCGCTTCCCGTCGTGGTCTCCCGAGACCCCGACTCCGACACCTTGCGGCGGCAGCTCGCGCGGGGCCCGCTCGTGGTCGTGAGCGATCGGCCGCACCTGGCCGCGGAGATCGCCGCCGCCGCGGATTACGCCTGGGCGCTCGTGCCACCCGACATCGGCGATGCCGCGCTCCAGGCGGTCCTCGGTGCCGTGGGCGCGGGGTTCACGGTCGTGCCGATGGGGTTGGCGCGGGTCGGGCAGGTCTCGCGGGTCGGGCAGGTCTCGCGGGTCGGGCAGGTCGGGCGGGTCGGGCAGGTCGGGCGGGTCTTGCAGGTCGGGCAGGTCTCGCGGGTCGGGCAGGTCTCGCAGGACGACGCGCTGGCGCCGGTCGAGCGCTTGACGCGCCGCGAACGCGACGTGCTCCAGTGCCTGGCCGAGGGCCTCGCGAATCGCGCCATCGCGCGAGCCCTTGGCATCAGCGAACACACGGTCAAGTTCCACCTGGCGTCGATATTCGGGAAGCTCGGCGCGACCACGCGCACCGAGGCCGTCAGGCTCGGCCTCCGCCAGGGGCTGGTGGCCATTTGAGCGCGGCCATGCCGAACATCACCGACCACGATCTCCTGGACGCGTACTCGCGCGCCGTCGTCGACGCCGTGGATCTGGTCGGCCCCTCGGTCGTGAAGTTGCAGGTGCCGGCCGGCCGTCGAGGGCAGTCCGGCACCGGCTCGGGCCTGCTGTTCACGTCCGACGGCCTGATCCTCACCAACGCGCATGTCGTCGGCGAGGCGGCGCGGATCGAAGTCCACACCGCGGACGGACAGCATCTGTCAGCCGAAGTGCTCGGACGTGATCACGGAACGGACCTCGCGGTCGTGCGGACGGCCGGCGAGCACCTGCCGTGGCGCATGCTTGGCGACTCGCGCGACCTGCGTCCGGGGCAGGTCGTCATCGCGATTGGCGCGCCATACGGCTTCCAGCACACCGTGACCGCCGGAGTGGTCAGCGCGCTCGGCCGGTCGCTGCGGAGCACGAGCGGCCGGCTCATCGAACATCTGATTCAGACCGACGCCGCGCTGAATCCCGGCAACTCCGGCGGCCCGCTGGTCACGAGCCGCGGCGACGTGATCGGCGTCAACACCGCGGCGATCCTGGGCGTGCACGGCATCAACTTCGCGATCCCGATCAACACGGCGCGGCACGTGGTCGGCTCGCTTCTGCGTCACGGGCGCGTGCGGCGGAGCGTGCTCGGATTGGCGGGCCAGGATGTGACCCTGCCCCGTCATGTCGCGCGCGCCCTTCGCCTGGCCGCGGAGCGCGGGGTCGGCGTCGTGAACGTGATCGAGAACGGGGCGGCATCGCTGGCCGGCGCCCGGGCGCGCGACGTGATCGTCGCCTTCGGGGGCACGCCGGTCACCGGCATCGACGACCTGCACCGGCTGCTCACCGACGAGGTAATCGGTCAGCCGCAGCCGCTGGCCGTCGTCCGACAGGCCAGCCTGCGGACGCTCGTCGTCATTCCCCAGGACGACGGCGCACGTACGTAGGGCGGAACTTCAGTTCCGCCGCCATCGAGCTTCTACGACGGCTCGAGCCAGTCATCCATCGGCATCGAGAGCAGCAGGTACTTCCCGCGCAGCTCGATGACCCTGGGCACGTACTCCTCTTTCGGGAACTCCTCCCGCAGCAATCGCAACCGCAGCCGCCGAATCTCGTGGCGATAGAGGTCGTTCACCGCGTCACGCAGGAACTGTGGCGACGTCGCCGCCCCGGGCTGCAGGCCATGCCGCGCCAGCGCCTCGAGCACTTCCGTTCGATACCGATAGACCACGCCGTATCGTCGACGCCCGTGCGCGGGCGCGTCAACCGCCAGACCCGCGAGGGAGAACCGACCTGCCAGACCTGCCCGACCCGCCAGACCAGCCCGACCCGCCCGACCCGCCAGACCCGCTCTGCTATGCTGCCGCCCGATGCTGGCAGCCATCGAAGCATTCTTCGAGATCCCTCGACGTCGCACGACCATCGCCCGCGAGCTCCGAGGCGGGCTGGCGACGTTCCTCACGATGGCGTACATCCTGTTCGCCAATCCCGGCATCCTGGCCGCAGCCGGCATCTCGCTCGAGAGCGCACTTGCCGCGACAGCGCTCGCCGCCGCAACCAGCTCCGCGCTGATGGGCGTGATCGCCAATGTCCCGATCGCGATGGCGCCCGGGATGGGCCTCAACGCCGTCGTCGCCTACCAGCTGGCGGTCGCGACGGGATCGTGGCAGGCGGCGATGGGGCTGGTCGTGGCCGAGGGCCTGCTGGTGCTGCTCCTGGTCGGAGCCGGCGTGCGCGAAGCGGTGCTGACAGCCATTCCCGTGGATCTGCGGCGGGCGATTGGCGTCGGCATCGGCCTCTTCATCGCCTTCATCGGCGCCGTGAACGCGAAGCTGGTGGTGGTGCCCGCCGGCACGATCGCCGCGCTCGCGACGAATCCCGCGGCGACCCTGCCGCCGGTGACCGCCGGGTCGCTGGGTAACATCGACACCGCGATCGCCGTGGCCGGTCTGTTGCTCGTCGGGGTCCTGATCGCTCGTCGGCAAGGCGGCGCGCTGCTGATCGGGATTGTCGCGACTACGGGACTGGCGCTGGCTCTCGGACGCGCCTCGTGGCCCGCCAGCGGCGCGTGGCTGGCCTGGCCGCGACTGGACACCCTCGGCGCGGCGGATCTGTCGGCGGCGCTTTCGTGGTCCGCGGTGCCGCTCGTGCTGTCGCTGATGATGGTGGACTTCTTCGACACTCTTGGCACGGCGACGGCGATCGTCGAAGAGGCCGGGCTGGCTGACAGCCAGGGACGGATTCCTCAGCTCAAGCGGCTGCTGGCCGTAGACGCGCTCGGCGCCTCGATTGGCGGTTGGTTCGGCGCGAGTTCGACGACCGCCTACATCGAATCGGCGGCGGGCGTCGCCGACGGCGCGCGAACGGGCCTGCACTCCGTCACCGTCGCCGTCCTCTTCGCGCTGGCGGCGTTTCTCGCGCCGCTGGCCGGCGTCGTCCCCGCGGCGGCGACGGCGCCGGCCCTGATCGCGGTCGGCTTCCTGATGTGCACCGCCATCACGCGCATCGACTTCACGCGCGTCGAGACGGCGCTGCCGGCGTTCATCACGATCCTGCTGGTGCCGCTCACCTACTCCATCGCGCACGGCATCGGCTACGGCATCCTCGCGTTTGTCGCCATCGCGGTCTGCCGCGGCCGCGCGCGGCAGGTGCATCCGCTGATGTACGGCGTGGCGATGGCCTTTGCCGTGTTCTTCGCGACGGAGTAGGCCAGCGGAACCTGCAGCCACCTGAACCCCACGCCGCCAGCGGCGTCCTGTCACGCCCGTCACGCGTGATAACCTCGTCGTTTTCATGCTGATGGCAAAGCGCGCGGAGATCGACGCGGCTCGCCGCGAGCTGCTGCCGACCCTGCAGCTCGCATGGCCCGTGATCGTGGCCGAGCTGGGCTGGATGTTCATGGGCGTCGTCGACACGCTCATGGTCGGACGGCTCTCGCCCGAAGCGATCGGCGCCGTCGGCCTGGGATCGATCCTCTACTTTTCAGTCGCGATCTTCGGGATGGGCCTGCTGCTCGGGCTCGACACGTTCGTGTCGCAGGCCTACGGTGCGGGGAACCTGCGCGAGTGCCACCGCTGGCTGCGCGACGGCGTCCATCTCGCGATCCTGGCGGCGCTGCCGCTGATGGCGCTGTCGCAGGCGATCGTCGCCGCGCTGCCGCTCATCGGGCTCCATCCCGATGTCCAGGCGCTGACGACGCCGTACGTGACGATCGCCGCGTGGGGGTCGCTGCCGCTGCTGCTCTATGCGGCGTTCCGCCGGTACCTGCAAGCGCTCGGACTGGTGCGGCCGGTCATGGTGACGCTCCTCGTGGCGAACCTGGTGAACGCCGGCGCCAACTGGGTGCTGATTTTCGGAAACCTCGGGTTCCCGGCGATGGGCGTCGCCGGCGCGGCGTGGGCGACCAATCTCGGCCGCGTGTTCATGGCCGTCTCGTTGCTCGTCGTCATCGTCCGCCACGAGCACGCGCACAAGGCGGGCCTGTTCGACGTCCCGTTCCTCCAGGTCGAGTGGCACCGCATCGCGCGCCTGTTCCGGCTGGGCGCACCGGCCGCCACGCAGCTGACGGCGGAGGTCGGCGTCTTCGGCGCGGTCGCCGCGCTCGCCGGACGCATCGACCCGATTGCGCTCGCCGCCCACCAGGTGGCGCTCAACCTGGCCAGCATCACCTTCATGGTGCCGCTCGGCCTGGCCTCGGCCGGCGCGGTGCGGGTCGGCCACGCGGTCGGCCGCCGTTCGGTCGAGGGGACGGCAAGCGCCGGATGGGCCGTGATCGCGCTGGGACTTGGCGCCATGTCGATCTCGGCGCTGATCTTCATCTTCTGCGCGGAGTGGCTGGTCCGGCTCTTCACCAACTCCGAGCCCGTGGTCGCGACCGGCATCCAACTGATGCGCGTCGCGGCGGCGTTCCAGCTGTTCGACGGCCTGCAGGTCGTGACCACCGGCGCGCTGCGGGGACTCGGAGACACGCGGGCGCCGATGTTCGCCAACCTCGTGGGCCACTGGCTCATCGCGCTCCCGATTGCCGCCATCACCGGCTTCACCCTCGGATACGGCGTCGTCGGGCTGTGGAGCGGGCTCTGCGTCGGGCTCGTGCTGGTCGGCGCGTTCCTGCTCGGCGTGTGGCAGCGGCACATGCGCCGCCTGAAGGTCGACCCCGACGCGGTCGGACACCTGGTGCCGGGAGGCGCCCATTCGTGACGACGGACCGGCTGTTCACACCTCGCTTCTTCATGATGTGCAGCTTCACGGTCACCGTGTTCCTCTCGGTGTTCCAGCTGATTCCGGTGTCGCCGTTCCATCTGCGCGATCTCGGCGGCGGTCCGCTCGCCTCGGGGCTCTTCCTCGGGTTCCTCACCTTCGCGTCGGCCTGGTCGGCGCCCTTCACGGGCGCCTATGCCGATCGCATCGGCCGCCGCCGCACGCTCGTGCTCGCCAGCCTCGGGCTCGCCGGGTTCTCCGCCAGCTACGCCTTCATCGAGAACTACCGCCTGCTGCTCGCCCTCGTCCTGGTGCACGGCATCGTGTGGTCGTCGCTGCTGTCGGCCTCGGCGGCGTACATGACGGGTGTGCTGCCGGCGGCGCGCCGGGCGGAAGGCATCGCCTATTGGGGCCTCGCGTCGGTGATCGCGATGGCAATCGCGCCGAGCGTCGGCTTCTGGATGTACCGCCACAGCTGGACGTGGCTCTGCGTCGGCACGACGCTGCTGAATCTCGCGATGGCGGGCATCGCGTGGAAGCTCCACGACGACACCCCGCCCTCCCACGCGCCCACGCTCCCGCAGTCCCACGCTCCTCGCAGGGCGTGGCTGGAGCGTCGAGTGCTGGTGCTCTCGCTGCCGTTGTTTCTCTACGCCTACGGCTACGGCGCCATCAGCAGCTTCAGCGCGGTGTACGCGGATGTGATCGGCGTGCAGCCGAAGACGATTTACCTCACGACCCTCGCGCTGGTGACCCTGGTGACGCGTCCCATCGTGGGGCGGCTCGGCGATCAGCTGGGCTACCGCCGGCTGTTCATCCCGTGCCTCGTGATGATGACGTGCGGGCTCGCCGTGCTGCCGCTGGCGACGACCGCGCTGCACCTCGTGCTGTCGGCCGGACTCTTCGCCGTCGGCTTCGGGTCGTCGTATCCGGTCTTTGCGGCCTATGTCATGCAGGACGTCGGCGAGACCCGGCGCGGCGCGGCCTTCGGCGCCATCCTGGCGGCCTTCGACACCGGCATCGGAACGGGATCGACGCTGACCGGATGGCTCAGCGGCCGGACGGGCTTTCCGATCGCGTTCGCCGTGGCGGCCGTGCTGGCCGCGCTCGCGCTGCCGATGTTCCTGCTCGTCGATCGCCGCTTCGGTCCGCGCGCTGCGCTTGCCGTGCGGCCGGCGGCTTCTCCGGCGCCACACTCCGCCGCCGGTCTCGAAGGCTGATGCTCCGTCGGCTGCTCGCGTTCCTGCTGGTTGTATGGGAGCCGCTCAGCCTCGCGTTGACCGCCTCGGCTCTCCTGAATCGTGTCTCGGATCGCGGATGGCCAGCCGTGGCGTTTCTCATCGTGAGGCTGGCGATTGCCGGCGTCGGCGTCGCGGCAGGGCGGGCGCTCTGGAGCAATCGCCCGGGCGCCGTCACGCTCGCACGCTGGGCGACCGGCCTCGGGCTCGCCGCGGCTGTCCTCATCGTGACGACCCACATCTGGCCGTCGTCGTTGGCGCCCGGCATCCGCGAACCAGTCGCCGTCGCGACGATTGCCTGGTACGCGGCGTGGTTCGTCGTTGCGCTCCGCCTGAAGCCTGAAGGCTGAGGCCTGAAGGCTGAAGGCCGACCCTACTGATACCTGTTCCGGATTGTCGGAATCAGATACTGGCTGAACCCGCGCTCGAAGTCGTATTCGGGCGAGAAGCCCCAGTCGTGCCGCGCCGCGGAGTCGTCGACGGCGGCCGGCCACGAATCCACGATGCCCTGGCGCTTGGTGTCGTTGACGTACGAGATCTCCGCCGACGGGAACGCGGCGCGTACGACCCGCTCGATCTCGGCCGCCGTGGGGTTGAACGCGGCGACGTTGTACGCGGTGCGTGTCAGCCGCTCGCGAGGCGCTTCCGCCAGTCGAATCAACGCCTCGACGCCGTCGGGCATCACCATGAACGGAATCTGCGTGTCGGGCCGCACGAAGCACGCGTACGGCTCGCCACGCGCCGCGGCGTGGATCATCTCCGGCGCGTAGTCGGAGGTCCCGCCGGAGGGGACGGTCATGGCCGAGATCAGACCTGGGAAACGGACCGCGCGAAAGTCGACCTTCCCGCTCAACGCCTCCGCCGCGAGCTGCTTGTAGTGGCGCGCGTAGTAGCGGCCAAGCTGCTCGCAATACAGCTTGTTGGCCCCATACATCGTCGTCGGATGGTTGAAGTCGTCCTCCCGGACCCTGCCGGCGGACTGCTTCGTCGCCAGGTCCGGCAGGCCGTACGCGGCAATCGACGACGGGTAGAGGAACTTGACGGGGCGGCCGTGCGACTCGGCTTCCTTCTGCGCGAATTCGAGCAGCGTCAGCGTGCCCTCGACGTTGACCTCGTGCGCGCGCATCGGCGTGAATTCCGATCGCGTGGACAGCAGCGCCGCCAGATGGAAGACGAGGTCGACCTCGAACTCGGCCAGGATCCGCTCGAGCAGTCCCGCGTCGAGGATCGAGCCGAGGAACTCGCGCTGGACCAGCCGGGCCAGCGACGTGTCGAGCGGCGCCAGGTCGAGCGTGACGATCGGCCGGCCGCTGGCGGCCAGGCGATGGATCAGGCCGTGGCCGATCTCGCCGCCGGCGCCAGTAATGAAGATGACGGGCTTGCGCATCGAGGTCATCGCGTTCGACGGTACCATGCCGCCCCGACACTGTCGAGGTCGGGGGGCGGTTCCCCTGCTAGACTACCGGCCCATGAGACGCGAAGACTGCATCCTGTTCAGCGGCGGCGCCGCCGGCGCCGAGGCCGAGTTCGGCGCCCAGGCCGAGCGCTACGGCATCGACGAGGTCAACTACAGCTTCGAAGGCCACTCGCACGTGCGGCAGCGCGGACTCCGCATCCTGAACCACGAGGAGCTGCTCGCCGGCGACGTCAGCCTCGAGTACGTGTCGCGGCTGATGAACCGCCGCTACACCGAGGGGCCGACGCTGCGGAAGATCCTCCAGACGATCTGGTATCAGGTCAACAACGGCCAGGAGATCTACGTCGTCGGCCACATCGAAGAGGACATGACCGTGCGCGGCGGGACGGGATGGGGCGCAGAGTTCGCGAAGCTGTGCAACAAGCCGCTGTCGGTCTTCGACCAGACGCGCGATCGCTGGTTCACGTGGACCGGGGCGTCCTGGCAGCCGCACACGAGCGACGAACTGCCCACGATCACCCACCCGCACGTGACCGGCACGGGGACGCGCGTGCTGCAGGACAACGGCCGGCGCGCGATCGTGGACCTGTTCGAGCGTTCGTTCGGCCCGGTGTGACCCGAAGCGGGACGGTCAGTCGCCGATCTGCTGCAGCTGCCGCAGGTGCCGCAGTTCGTGGCCCGCGAGCATCACCAGGAACCAGCGCACGTCGATCGGTCCCAACTGCGGGTGCCGGCATGGCGTCGCCAACTGGTCCGCCGTCAGAGATTCGATCAGCGGCAGGCTGAACTGCCGCAGACCGCGGTAGGCCGCCAGTGCCACCCGCGCGTCCACCGACGCCTCGAGCGCCAGCAGGTCGTCCTGCTCGAACGGCTGCACGACGAAGTCGGGCACCGTCAACGCCAGCCGGATCCGCGGCTGGATCATCAGCTCCGCCTGCGCCAGGTGCGTCAGGACCTGGGCCGCCGTCCACTTGCCCGGCGCGTAGGGCCGATCGAACTTCGCCGGCGCCCACGACCCGACCAGCGCGCTGTACGCCGCCGGCGTCTCACGCAACGCGACCACCGGGTCGCGGCCGTCCAGATCCCCTTCGTACCGGATTCGGCGCAATCGTCATCGCATCCCCAATCGTCAATCTCCAATCGTCAATCCGCCAATCGCCAATCATCAATTCTCAAAGCCCTGCCAGAACATCTTCGGCAGCGGGCGCTCGACCGGCCAGATCGCTTTCAGCGTCGGCGCCTCGAACACTTCTCCGTTCTTGATCACCCAGCGCAGGCGGCGGCTGTTGTGAATGTCGGTGAGCGGATCGGCCTCGAGCACCACCAGGTCCGCCAGCTTGCCGGCCTCCACCGTGCCGAGGTCCTGCAGGAAGCCGAGCTTGTCGGCGGCATCGCGCGTCGCGGCGCGGAGCGCGGCATGCGGGGACATCGCCGGCGCGCCGCCACTCGGGCCCACCCCGGCATGCGCCCAGAGCTCCCAGTGCACGCCAAGGCCCTGCAGCTGCCCGTGCGCGCCCAGCGCCACCTTGCCGCCGGCCGTCTGCACCGCGGCGGCGCCGCGCGCCACGCGCGGGAAATGGTACTCGTCGGGCGACATCCACTGCGTGCGCCGGCCGAAGTTGTCGAGCATGCGATGCGGGACGAAGCGCCCGAGGATCTCGTCGCCGTGCGGGTTCGCGGTCTGGTAGAAATACTGCTCCGCGGTCGGCCCGCCGTACGCTACCAACAGCGTCGGCGTGTAATACGTCCCCGATCGTCGCGATCAGCTGGACGACGTCGTCGTGCAGTTCGTAGGGCAGCGCGTGCTCGAATGCCGTGAAGCCGTCGACGACCGTCGTGAGGTCGGTGTTCAGCTCGCCGGCGCCTTCGACGGTCAGCAGCATGCCCTCCTCGCGGCAGGCCTGCGCGAACCACAGGCGCTGGTCGCGTCGCGGCTGCTGATAGACCTTGATCATGCGCGCGCCGTACGCCTTCATCCGACGCACCTGCCGCCGCGCGTCGTCGAGACTGTCGACCTCGGCGTAGAACGAGACCTGCTGGCCGCCGTACAGCACCATGCCGGACGAGGCGACCCTGGGCCCGAGCATGCGGCCGGCCTCGACGAGATCGGCCTGCGCGAAGACGTCGAGCGACGGCGCCGAAGGGTCGTAGACGGTCGTGACGCCGAACGCGAGATTCGCCGCGTACTCCCACTTCGTCTCCGGAAACACCTCGAAGCCCGAGTAGTGCAGGTGGGCGTGGGTGTCGATGAGGCCGGGAATCACCGTCGTTCCCGTGGCGTCGAGGCGGCGTGCGTCAGCGGGAATACGCAGCGTGCCACTCGGGCCGATGGCCGCAATCCGGTTGTTGGTGACGAGAATGTCGGCGTTGGCCAGAATCTCGTCGCCCTTCATGGTGATGACGCGCGCGCCGACGAGCGCGACCGACCCGGCAGGCGCGGGACGCGGCGCCGTCAGCGTGATGCGAATCTGCTCGGCTGGCGGCGTCTTCGGTTCCGGCTTCTTTGCCGGTTCCGTTGCAGGTGCTTTCGTCGTTCTCCCTGATGGCGCCGCGGGGACGGCCGGCGTGGCGGCGGCCTCCTTCTCGCGCGCCTTGCGCGCCTGGTCTTCGGCAAACGCCATCGCCGCGGACAAGGTGACGCGCTGGAACACCGGTCCTAACGTCCACGTCACGGTCTTGCCAGAGTCGGCCCACGCGACGTGGTTGCCGGCGGTCTCCGAGAGCAGCCAGAGCGGCACTCCGCTCTCCTTCACGCCGACCTCGGGCGCCGGATCGAGCTGCGTCGGAGGAATGGCTGTCACGTAGATTTGATCGCGAAGCGTGAAGGCCAGCCAGCGGCCATCGGGCGACGGCTCGAAGTCGTCGACCGGCGGCAGACGCAGATGGGTGCGCTTATCGGTGCCGTCGAGCCGCGTCGACACGAGGTCGACCTTCGGATCGTCGTCGGGGCCCTTGAGCTCGATGGGCCGCTCGTAGAAGAGCCGCGTGCCGTCGGCGTTCCAGTGGACCGACGGATGAAAGCGCCCCCCCGCCGGGTGATCCGCGGTGGTGACGAGCGTTGGATCTCCGCCGGTCGCCGGCAGCCATCGCAGCTCGAAATAGTTCTCGTCTTCCGGCTGCTGGCCGCGAAGCTCGAGGCCGGAGCCGCGCACGACCGCGAGCTTGTCGCCGGCTGGCGCCCATGCCGGGTTGGCGAAGTGGCCCGGGCTCTTCGTCAACTGCTCCGGCGCGGACGGCACGTCAGCCAGCGCGCTCTTCCAGATGTGACCGCCGTCGGCGTCGCTCCAGGTCACGAACGCGACGGTGCGGCCGTCTGGCGACACGGCAGGCGAGTACTCGCGCGCGGGCGCGTCTGACGCAGTGAGCCGGCGCGGGCTGCCGACCGCGCGGACACCATCGAGCGGCTGAATCCAGATGCGGCCGAATGCGTCGAACACGACCGCGCGGCCATCCGGCGTCTGTTGCGCCCGCCGGAGGATGCGCGCCTCGACCGGCCCTTCGGGGAGTCGATCCTGGCGCGTCACCGTCGGCGCCAGCGCGATCGACACCGGGGCGGTGAACCGAATCGGCTGCGGGGTCGCGCCGGGGGCCAGCGCCAGCCGATGCAGGCCGCCGCCGCTGCTGTAGACCAGCGACTGCCCGTCGGGCGTGAACGCGTAGTTCGGCCACACGTCCATCGCCGCGAAGCCTTCCTGGTCGTCGTGCGTGACGCCGCGCGCCAGCACGCGCTCGGCGCCGCTGGCGAGCGTTCGCGCCACCAGGACCGTCCCGGCGTCGCGCCGGGTGACGAACACCAGCGTCGTCCCATCGGGCGAGAGCGCCGGACGCGCCGCGCCGCCGATGCCCTGGGTCAGCGTCGTCCGCTCCCCGGTCACGCGGTCGTAGCAGACGATGGCCCACAGGCCGCGGCGCAGATTGGGCTCGTAGGAGAACCGGCCTTTGCGCGCCGCGTAGTAGATGAAGCGCCCGTCGCGCGAAGCGACCGGGCCGGTCGCGGCGTTGACGTCCGCGGCAGCCGTCAGCTTGACGCCGCTGCCTCCGCGCCGGTGATAGAGCCAGAGTTCGTTGGGCGGCAAGCCGGCACGGCGGCCGTCGACCTTGCGCGCGACCAGGTACTCTCCATCCGGCAGCCAGGCGGCGCTTCGCACGTAGGCGGCCTTCTCCGCCGTCACTGGACGACGGTTGCGGCCGTCGGCGTCGACCAGCCAGATGTTCTCCATGCCGCTCTCGTCGGTCGTGAACGCGAGCGTCCTGCCGTCCGGGGAAAAGCGCGGATGATGATCGAACGCCGGCCCGCGCGTGAGCGCCGTCGCCACGCCGCCCTCGATCGGCACCGAGTACAGGTCTCCCAGCAGATCGAAGACGATCTGCCGCCCGTCCGGAGAGACGTCGACCGACATCCACGTTCCTTCGTGCGTCTCGAAGGTCACTGTGCGCGCGTCGGGCCGCGGGCTGTTGATCCGCTTGGCCACGTCCTCCGGCTTCACCGCGGGCGCCGTCGCCGGTGGTTTCTGCGCGCCGACCGCGGAGAGGCCGCTGGCCAGCACCGCAACGAGTGCAATCGCCGATCTGTGCATGTCGAAGCGCCTTGGTGGGTGCGTGATGTCAGAGCCCGGACGGCAGTCTTGGCGACGACAGCAGGTCGCCGAAGACGCGCCACCGGAGGTCGGGGGCCGTCTCGACGCCGCCGAGCCGTTCGACGTAGGCGCGCACGAGGTCCTTGCCCAGGTTGTAGTTGATCACGTAGCTGCGGTACTGGTCGAAGAATCGCACGCGCTGCTCGGCGCGCGGCCTCGACGAGAGCGTGTACGTCACCAGCCAGTCGGCGGCCTGGGCCGCGGTGATCTCGCCGTTCAGATAGCGGCGTGCGGCTTCATTGCCGGCGTACGACAGCCGATCGAGCTCGGCAAACACAGCGTAGTACTGCGCGGCGGACGCCGGATCGAGGCCGGCCAGCGCGAACAGCCGATCGCGCTCGAATGCGACGCGCCGGCTCGCCGGATACGCGACCTCGATCCCGAAGTTCGCTGTGCCTTCTGCGATGAGCGATTGCGGCGAGAAGAGCGGATAGACCGTGAACTCCTGCCAGCCGCGGCCTCTGACCAGATGATGCTCGAGCAGGACGTTGTAGACGTGGTGGCCCGGATAGCCTTCGTGGCAGGCCAGATCGAGCGCGCGGTCGATGAAGATCGGCAGGTCCGTGTTGACCTGAATCAGGCTTCGGTAGTTGCCCTGATACCAGTTGTAGCCGCTCCAGGACTTGCCGGTGACGTATTCGATCGTGAACTGCTCGCCCGGCGGCAGCGCGAGATGGCGGACCGTCTCCGCGCGGCAGGCGTCCACCGCAGCGCGGAACACGCCATCGAGCCGGTCGTGCGGGATTACGAAGCGCTGCCGGAATGTCTCGACGCGCGCGGCGAGCGGGCCGTCACCGGGCACCAGGCCATCGAGCGCCTTCAGCGCGCCTTTGAAGTAGGCCTCGTCGTGCGTCGGCGCGACCGCGTCGTAGAGGGCCCTGGATTCCTCGTCGAACGTCAGCTTCGCGCCTCCAAGCATGCGCACGCGCGTCGCGGTGGCGCTGGACTGGGCGATGAGGTACTCGCGGCGCAGCCGTTCCAGCGGATCGGCCGGGACCGCCGTCACGCGCAGGTCGGCGACCAGGGAATCCGCCTCGCGCTGGAGCTGGGCGAGCGGCCGTTTGCCTCCGGCCTCGGCCGCCGCCTTCCAGTCAGGCGGTCCATAGTACGCGTCGACAAAATCGGCGTCGTGCTGGCCGACGGACAGCACGAGCCGGACGTAGCGTTCGGCAAGCGTGGCGAACACGTCGGAAGCGGCCGCCGCGGTCACCGCGTGCATGCCGAGCAGGAGCAGAGCGGCAAGCGTCGCACGCATGCCGCGATCACTCGACGCCCAGCAGCTCGATGTCGAACTTCAACGCGCAATTCGGCGGGATGACGCCGGCGGCGCCTCGCGGGCCGTACGCCATTGACGAGGGAATCGTCAGCCGCCGAGTGCCGCCGACTCTCATACCTTTGACGCCTTCATCCCACCCGGGAATGACCTCGCCGCGGCCGAGGACGAACTGGAAGGGCTCGTTGCGATCCTTCGAGCTGTCGAACGGCGTGCCCTCCATCAGCGTGCCCGCGTAGTGCACGGTGACGCGGCGTCCGGCCACGGCCTCTGCGCCCGTGCCGACCTTCACGTCCTCGATGTTCAGGGACGTGACTGCCGGCCGACAGCTCAACCGCACGATTCATCGCAGCCTCCCTGTCCTGTTTGTCCTGCCGGGATCTGGCACGCCGTCGCGGTCAGTCCTGAGCAGCGCCAGCGCCGTCGCGATCGCTGATCGTCCTTACACGGCATGTCTCTTCGCTGGCTCATGTCGAATCATCTTATGTCAGCGACAGACGAGGTGGCAGCCTGCTGGCGCTCTGAAACGAGTCGCGGGGTGGACCGTGTGACGGACGAGGTTTGTGCGAACGAGGAGCCGAGGATTACGCAATGCTGTAAGTTCGACATGTCCATGCCCGTCCACCTCAGCTGCAAGCGGCGCCGATAATACGGGGATTTTGGCGGGTGGCACATGCACTTGTAGTCATCGATTCGCATGGCGTGCCGGCATGAGGTCGCGCGCACTCGAGGTTAGATGACGAGGTACAGCGGGCATCGCGCCGCCAAGCTGGAGGGTTCGAAATGAAGTCACACGTTTTTGCCATGATCGCAGCGGCCGCGCTGGCGGCTCCTGCTGCCGCGCAGTCGCCGCAGACTCCGCCCAGCCCGCAGACCCCGAGCACCTCGGCGACGGCTCCGGCCTCCGCCGACAGCAAGACGATCACCGGGTGTGTGGCGCCGGGCGCCGGTGGGACGTTCACGTTGAGCGAATCGGCGGCGGCGGCACCGAAGCCGACCGAGCCGACCGCAGCGAGCGGCGCGACGAGCAGCGCCGGCCGCTGGACGCTGATGTCGAAGTCCGACGTCGATCTGTCCAAGTACGTCGGCAAGCGCGTCGAGATCACGGGCTCGGCGGACAACAAGGGCGGCGTCGAGCGCCGACCGTTCGGCGCGCACCGAGCGCGGTCGGGCGCCGTCGCTGAGCGGACCACGCTTCCACGTCAAGTCGGTTCGCATCGTTGTCCGAGACCTGTTCGTAGGTTGAAAGACGGCGGCTGCACTCCACACCGGAGCGTGCCGCGCGCCCGTCGTCGGGCCTACAGCCACCGCCAATCTCTCCAACCGTCAATCGTCAATCCGCAATCGTCAATTCTCTGTAAGCGCTTTATCTATCGACAAACCCCTGCCCCGCCCACGCGCGCTTCGACGTCCATGGCTCGTCGGCGCTCGCCCAGAACGGATCGGCCGGCGGCAGTCCCAGCGGCAGCAGCGCCATCGCACAGAGATAAAGGCTCCCGGTGGAGATGTAGCGCTCGCCGATGCCCGGTTGATGCCCGGCGAAGCCGATTGTCAGCCAGCCCGACGCATCGAACGTCGCCGGCGGATCCAGGCTTCGCGTGATGGCGGCCGTCAGCGCGCCGCGGGCCGCGGCCGGTGACAACTCCTTCGGCAGGGCGTGCCGGAGTGCCGCCTGCGCCAATGCGTGGAAGGCGCCGCAGCGATAGGCGATGGATCGGCCGAGTGGCGGGAAGTGGCCGTCGGGTCCGATCAGCCGTTCGAGCACGGCCGCGTAGCGGGTCGCGCGCGCCTCTTCCTTCGAGCGCAGCGCCGTCCATGCCGGCGAGGCGTCGCCGCAGGCGGCGAGCACGTCGAGCAGCATCGGATGAATCACGAAGCTGTTGTAGTAGTCCCAGTGGAAGGCGGGGCCGTCGCCATACGCGCCATCGCCGCGATACCACTGATCGTGCTGGCGGAGGGCATAGTCGACGCGCATCCGGTCCCACCGCGCGCCCAGCATCTTCAGCGCCGCTTCGACCGTCGCCGCAAACAGCAGCCAGTTGTTGAACCCGGGCTGGATGACGCGCGCCGACTCGAAGGCCGCCACGAGCCGCCCGCGCGTCGTGGGATCGAGCTGCTGCTGCAGGACCACCGGCGCGCGCAGCACGCCCTGCGCGAGGAACGCGGCGTCCACGAGCGGCTGACCGCCTTCCGTGAAGTTGAGGGCATCGGGCGAGGCGGGATCGAGCGCCTGGGCAAGCGCCTTCGCCGTCAGCGCGCGGTACCTCGCGCGCAGCGCACGCTCGTCCTCGGCGCCGTCGTCGAGGTCCAGCCACGGCGCGATGCCGGCGATGAGCCGGCCGAACGCCTCGAGATGCGTCACCGGCCGCCGGTTGGCGCCGGACGCCTCCTCCACCGGCATCCGCGACTTCAGCGTTCCGGCTGCCAGGTTCGACAACACGGGCTCAGAGAGCTTCTGCAGGACCGCCAGCCACTGCGCCCGCGGCGACGAGGCCGCGGGCTTCGCTGACTGCATGGCGCCGACTCCGCCTCTCGGCACCAGCGCCGACCCCCAGTCCGACCGACGACACCAGAAATGACCGACGATTCATGCCCCGAAGCCTACCGCAAAAACACGAACGGCGCGGTCCCCGAAGGAACCGCGCCGCCTGCGTGCATTCTCCAATCGTCAATCGTCAATCAGCAATCGGCAATTCCCTAAAACTCCAACCTGACCCCAAGCTGCATCTGCCGCGCCGGGCCGGCAGTCGCGTTGATGCGGCCGTAGTTGCCGTCGGTGGTCGTCACGTTCGGGTTGCCGAGGTTCACGCGGTCGAACAGGTTGAAGATGTCCGCCTGCACGCCGATCTTGACGGTCGAGGTCACCGCGAACTTCTTGCGGAACGAGACGTCCCAGACGTAGTACGCCGGGCCCTCGATCTGGCCGACGGTGGCCGTGCCGCGGCGGTTGTCGGGCGCGCGACACGAAGGCGGCGGTGTTGAACCACTGGTTCTCGTCGCCGTCGTCGATCGCGATGTCCTGGCCGTCGACGTAGTCGGCCCGGCGGCTGCCGATCGACGTGTTGCCGATGGCGGTCAGGTACTGACCGGACTGCACACGCGTGATGCCGCTGACTTCCCACCCGCCCAGCATGAAGCCGAGGATGTCGCGGCGATCGCGCAGGAACGGCACGCGGTACGTCCAGGTCGAGACGAACACGTGCCGGCGATCGTAGCTGGCCGGCCCGTAGTTGTAGGCCAGCTCGTTGTCGATCGGGTTGTCGCCGAAGCCGTTGGCGTCGGTCTCCACCTTCGACAGCGTGTAGCCGACCGTGAAGGTGAAGTCGCCGCGGCGCTTGTTGAAGTACAGCTGCAGGCCGTTGTAGTTGGACTCGGCCTTCGCTGCGCCGCTGCTGAATCGCCGAGTAGCCCTTGTACGGCCGCAGCGCGTTTTCCGACAGGCGCTGCGCTGCCGGGAGGGCGTTGTTGGCGGCCAGCACTTCGAACGGCACGCGGTTGATATCGGGGAACCACAGCAGGTCGCGCCCCTTGTTACCGACATACGCGACCTCGAACAGGTAGCCGTCCATCACCTCGCGCTGCACGCTGACGCTGTACTGCAGCTGCTGCGCGGTTTCGAGGCCAGGGTCGATGGTCGAGATGGTCGCCAGCGGCGCCAGCGCCGAGGGCGTGCCGCCGGACGGGTTGCCAAGGTTGCCGTTCTCGTACTGCGAGATCTGCAGGATCGGCGGCAGGTTGACCGACGAGAAGATGATGTTGCCCTGCGGCCGGTCGTAGAAGAGGCCGATGCCGCCGCGCACCGACGTCCGGCCGTCGTCGCCGATCGAATACGCGCCGCTGAACCGCGGCATGAACAGGTGCTGGCCGTCGTAGAGTCCGCGCGGCGCGCCGGTCGGGATTTGATCGAAATCGCCGCCGGTCACCAGGTCGACGCGGCCCGTCTGGTCCTCGGGAATGCCGTCGCCGGCGCGCACCAGGCCGTTGAAGCGGTACCCGGAGTTGGCGACGATCGTGCCGTTGTTGTTCATCCGCACGGCCTGCGCCGGGTCGTAGAGCGACGGGTCGAAGTTCACCAGGTTGTTCTGCTGGCTGTAGATCGGCGGCGCGAACTGGTAGCGCACGCCGAGCTCGAGGCTGAGCCGATCGTTCACTCGCCAGTTGTCCGAGGCGAACGCCTCGTACTGGTTGAAGCGGAAGAAGCCGACCGGGTCGTCCGACGCCTCGCTGTAGGTGCGGAAGTTGCCGAGCAGCATGTCGGCGACCGAGAAGCCGCGTGGTGTTCGGGTTGCCGCCGGTGCTGAAGTTCAGCCCGCCGAGATACGTCGGGCGCCCGTTCTGGTCCTTCCGGTTGCGGATGTACTTCGCGCCGCCCTTCAGCTGGTGATTTCCCTTGATCCAGGTCGTCGTGTTGTCGAGGGCGATGTCGGTCGTCGGCGACAGCAGCGAGAAGTGCGGCCCGCGGAAGTTGGCGAAGCCGGCCAGGTCGACGTTCGGGATGCCGTCGGGAATGGTCCCGCCCTCGTAGAGCTGCGGAAACTGGAAACCGTGGGTCTCGCGCTCCCAGTTGACGCCGACCGGCGGGATGCGCTGGCCGTTCCACGAGGCATTGACCTTGGTCGCGTTCACGATGTTCCGCGAGGCCACCCACGTGTGCGACACCTGGTAGCTGTTGCCCGGCCGCAGCCGGTTGGTCGGCGTCGTCGGCAGGTTCGAGCCCGAGAAGGTGCCGAGCGGCTCGATCAGGTCGTACTTGTCGTGGATGTACCGGCCGTAGATCGAGTGCTCGTCGTTGAACCGGTAGTCCAGGCGGACGATGTCCTGCCGGTAGTCGAAGGGGTTGTCGAGCTGATACGTCGCGTTGTTGCCGACGGGCCGGTCGTCGAACGCCGCCGCCTCGTCGATCATCGCCAGGTACGTGTTGGCGAGCGCACGGCCGTCGGCCGTGATGCGATCGGCCGGTATGGTGTTGTTCGAAAACGGCTGCTTGGTCACGGGGTCGACGATGGTGACACCCGATCGCGCGCTGAAGTTGCCGCTCAGCTCGGCCCGCGTCGGCAACGTGAATCGCGCCGGCGGGGTCTCGCGGCGGATGTACCTTGTACTCCTGGCCGACGAAGAAAAAGAACCTGTCCTTCCTGATCGGCCCGCCGACGGCGCCGCCGAAGTCGTTGAATTCCAGCTTGGCCTTGATGGCGTTGCCCGAGGCGTCCTTGGGTGAGAAGAAGTTGGCCGCGTCGAGGCTGTCGTGGCGGAAGAACTCGAACACGCTGCCCGAGATGCTGTTCTTGCCGCTGCGGGTGACGACGTTGATCGACGCGCCCGAGTTGCGGCCGTACTCGGCCGAGAAGTTCGACGTCTGGATCTTCACCTCGTCGATGAAGTCGATGCCGATGTTGTTCATCTGGCTGCCGTTGCTGCCGGAGTCGAGGTTGTTGCCGCCGTCGATGGACAGGCTGTTCGACTCTCCGCGGTTGCCGTTGATCGACTGGCCGGTGACGCTGAGGCTGGTGGCCAGATCCAGCTGATCGTTGTTCGTCACGACTGCGCCCGGGATCAGCGAAGCCAGCTGCAGGTAGTTGCGGCCGTTGAGCGCGACCTCGCGCACCTGCGCGCCGTCGATGGTGCGGGCAATCTCGCCGGAGGTGGTATTGACCTTCTCGCCGGTCACCGAGACGACGTCGACGGTCTCCGCCACCCCGCCGACCTCGAGCTTGAAGTTGGCGGTCAGGCGGCTGTCGGCATTCAGCTCGAAGCCGGCCTGCTGCGCCTTCCGGAATCCGGTGAGCTCTGCGGTGACGCTATAGCGCCCGACCGGCAGGTTGGTGACGACCCAGGTGCCGCGCTCGTCGGTAATCGCGCTCCGCACGAGGCCGGTGCCGTCGTTGGTCACGGTGACCGTCACGCCCGGCAGCACCGCGCCGGACGTGTCCAGGACTGTGCCGGCAATCTGGCCGACAATGGTCTGCGCCATGGCCGCCGGCGCCAGGGAGAGAGCGGCGAGGCACACGCCCACAAGCGCGCGCCGTACGATGGAACGAGACCTGAACTGCATTAACCACCCTCCAGAGTCATGCACACTGGTGTGACCAGAACTCGCCAATCCCCGAAACCCTTGGGATTGTATATCGTATATTCTTCGCCGGGGATGCTATGTGGTAAGACGTCTTGACGTCAAGAGCAACCACGCAGTGGCTCCGGAGTGGGTTGACGGCTGCCCGCCGGGCGTGAAGAATTGCGCGGAATCGCACGGATCGCTAGAGGGAGGAGTTAGATGAGCACTGACGTTTCCCGCCGGGCCTTCGTCGGCACGGTGGCGGCCGCCGCGGCGGCCCCGGTTCTGGCCGGCATGGCTGCGCCGGCGGCGGCCGCGCCTGCCCCGGCCGGCAAGACGCTGATCCTGGGCGTGGCGTCCTACTCGCTGCGCAAGTTCACGCTCGACCAGGTGCTCGAAGCCGCCAAGGGGCTGGGCGTGACGCACATGACCTTCAAGGACGTGCACATCCCGCGCACCGATCCGCCCGAGACCACCCGCGCACTGCGCGCGAAGATCGAGGCCGCGGGCGTCACGATCATGGGCGGCGGCACGATCACGATGGAGAACAAGCCCGGATCAGATCCGCAAGGACTTCGTCTACGCGAAGAACGCCGGGATGCCGCTCATCTACTGCTCGCCCGATCCGGCGGCGCTCGACTTCATCGAGTCGATGGTCAAGGAGCACGACATCAAGTTCGTCATCCACAACCACGGCCCTGAGGACAAGTGGTGGCCGGCGCCGCAGGATGTTTACAAGGCCGTCAAGTCGCGCGACCAGCGGATGGGCCTCTGCATCGACGTCGGTCACACGATCCGCACCGGCACCGATCCGATCAAGGCGTGCGTCGAGTGCAAGGACCGGCTCTACGACATGCACGTGAAGGATCTGAAGGTGATCACGGACAAGGACAGCCAGGTGGAGGTCGGCCGCGGCGCCATCGACTTCCCGGGCCTGTTCCGCGCACTGCTCGGCTTCGGCTACCAGGGCCAGGTGGGGCTCGAGTACGAGATCAACGCCGACGCGCCGCTGCCCGGCATGCTGGAGTCGCTCTCCTACATGCGAGGCGTGCTCGCGGCGCTCACGACGTAAGAACACGGGTCTGGCGGGTCTGCGCGGGTCTGGTCAGGGTTGCGCGCCGACCTGCGTGACCTGCCCGACCTGCGTCACCTGCCGACCCGCACGACCCGCCAGACCTACTCGACCATTTCGTGTTCCCCCTATTCCTCCTCCCCTCTCTTTTCGCTGTGACCATCCGTGTGACCAACGCAGGTGACTGTCTGCGCGTCCGGAGTGGCGAACGGCGCCGGCGTGTGACTATCGCATCGGCGCGGTGATGGATCGTCCCACGCCCCGTCACAGCGCGAACTGATCGCCCCTCTCAAACCGCGACTCGCACGAAAACCCTCCGTCTAACGCCTGCAGACGGGCCGGCACCGCACGCCGGACCGAGTGCTCTGGAGGGACGGACATGCGAACGGCGCTTTCGCTCGTCGTCGCGCTCGGACTGGTGGGGACGCTGCAGGCAGAGACACACCGCGCCACGAACCCGTGGGCGCGTGTCCGCCCGGTGAACGCCCGCGTCGAGAAGCTCCTGAGCCTCGGGATGGATCGATCGGCGACCTTCAGGCAGCTGGTGCGCCGCATCGAAGCGTCGGACGTGATCGTCTACGTCGAGGCGCGCCCCGACCTGCGGGACGACGTCGGCGCGTCGATGCGGTTCGTCGCCAAGAGCCCGCGCGATCGTTACGTGCGGGTGCTGCTGAACGCGCGGCACAACGAGCCGACGCTGGTGGCGCTGCTCGGTCACGAGCTGCAGCACGTCGTCGAAGTCGCCGAGCACCCCGAAGTCGGCTCGCCCGACGAGTTGCGCGAGTTCTACCGCCGCCTCGGACTGCGGACCGGGCCGGACAGCTTCGACTCCGCGGCCGCGCGCGAAACCGGCTACCTCGTCCGCGCGGAGCTCGTCAGTCACGGCGGGCTGCGGATGGCCCAGGCCGACGCCGCGCGCGAGCAGCGCCTGCTCGACGGCGGCTCAATCGAGGGGCCGGGGATGCAGTAGGCACCTGGTTCGTGCTGCGTGCCGCGTGCTACGTGCAGCGTGCGGTGCTTCGTGCCTCGTTCTTCAGTGCAGTGCCTCGTGCTTCGTGCGGTGCTTCGTGCACGTGGCACTCGCACGTGGCACCCGGAACGCAGCACCGAACGCAGCACGTAGCACGTAGCACGCAGCACGATTCGCATGCGCTAAACTCAGGCGCATGCGAACCGCGCTAGTCCTCGCCTTCCTCCTCACTTCGAGCGCGCTCGGGCAATCGCCGCCCGCACGTAACGTCATCCTCATCACCCTCGATGGCGCGCGGACGCAGGAAATCTTCGGCGGCCTCGACCTCGACGTCCTGCGCGCCGGGCTGAAAAAGGACCAGCAGGTCGAAGAGACGCCGGCCTATAAACGCTACTGGGCGGCGACGGCCGGGGAGCGGCGCGCCAAGGTGATGCCGTTTTTCTGGACCGAGTGGATGCCGAAGCACGGGTCGATTGCCGGGAACCGCGCGCGCGGCAGCCGCTTCGGCATCACGAACCGGCATCGCTTCTCGTATCCGGGCTACTCGGAGATTCTCACCGGCGAGCCGCACGACGCCGTCATCGACAGCAACGACAACCGCCGCTATTCCTTCCCCACCCTGCTCGACGTGCTGAAGCGGCGGCTGTCGCTGTCGCGCGAGCAGGTGGCCGCTTTCGGATCGTGGGAGACCTTCAACTGGATCGCCTCACGCGACGAGGACAGCTTCGTCATCAACGCCGGCTACGAAGCCTTCGCGGGCGGCGACGCCGAAATCGCGCGGCTGAGCCGCGAGCAGTTCGAGACGCAGACCGGTTGGGACAGCGTGCGGCACGACATGTACACCTTCCGCCTCGCCCTGGCGCACGTGCAGAAGGCGCGGCCGCGGGTGCTATACCTCGCGCTCGGCGAGACCGACGACTGGGCCCACGACCAGCGCTACGATCGCGTCCTGCAGACGCTCGAGCGCACCGACGCGTGGTTCAAGGAGTTGTGGACCTGGCTGCAGAGCGACGCGCAGTACCGCGACAACACCGCGATCCTGATCACCGTCGATCACGGACGCGGCCGGACCGCGAAGGACTGGGGCAACCACGGCGACGACGTCGACGGCGCCCAGGAGACGTGGCTGGCGGCCATCGGCCCGGACTGGCCGCGGCGCGGCGAGTGGACGCAATGCGCCGGACGCTTTCTCGAACCAGGTGGCGGCCACCCTCGCGCGAGCCGTCGGGGTCACGCTGGCGGACGACATTCCCGGGGCCGGCGCGCCGATTGACTACCTCTGGGGGCGGTAACGATCCTTTACGTGGCGCGGTGGTACTCTGCATCGTCAACCGTCAACCGTCAATCGTCAATCGCCAATCCTCAATCGTCAATGAGCCCCCATGACCCCCTGGCTGGTGCATGCCTTCACCGCGACCGGCGCGCTGCTGGCCTACCTCGCGCTCGAGGCCGGCATTGCCGGCGACGCGCGCGCGGCGCTCCTGTGGCTGGTCGCCGCGACCGCGATCGACGCGGTGGACGGCGTCTTTGCGCGGCTCGCGCGGGTCAAGGAGCGAACGCCGCTATTCGACGGCGCGCTGCTCGACAACATCATCGACTACCTGACGTTCGTCTTCGTGCCGGTGGTCCTGCTGCGCCACTCGGCGCTGCTGCCCGACGGTCCGGCCGGCCTGGCCGTCGCCGCCGCCGTGCTGCTGTCGAGCGCCTACGGCTTCTGCCGGCTCGACGCGAAGACGGCGGATCACTTCTTTACAGGCTTTCCGTCGTACTGGAACATCGTCGCGGCGTACATGATCGCGTTCCGGCTTCGACCCGGCGGTGAACGCGGCGTGGCTATGGGTGTTCGTGGCGCTGGTCTTCGTGCCGATCGGCTATGTCTACCCGTCGCGCACCGCGCGCTGGCAGGGACCGACGGTGGCGCTGGGCGGCCTGTGGGGGTGCGCGATGATCGCGATCATCTGGCTGTTGCCGTCGCCGCCGCGATGGCTGGTCTGGGCGTCGCTGGCGTATCCCGTGTACTACGGCGCGATCTCGCTGCTGCTGCACGCGCAGCGCAAGCCGCACGGCGCCTGATGGCTGGACGCGCCCGTCAGTCGACGAGCGGCGCCAGCGCCCCCCACGTGTCCGGGTCCTGCAGCAGCAGCGTCTCGAAGTAGAGGCGGATGTCGGCCGCGGGGTACGACGCCGCGAGCGCCTCGGCTGCGGCCTTCAGCCGGTCGGCCGGCACCGCTCCCTCGAGGTCGTCGGCGATCAGTCCCTGGTCGTGCTTGATGGCGAGCGCGTCGAGAAACGCCGCCATCATCGGCCGCTGATGGCCGAGGTGATAACTCACCAGCAGCCGCGCCGCCAGCACGTCGGGCATGCCTGGAAAATGCGCCAGGTGACGCGCCTTCTTGTCTACCGGCAGCGTCGCGATGTACTTCGGCCGCGCTTTCAGCTTCTGCGACATCAGCACCATCGCTTCGATCTGCTGATCGGCGGCATCGCTCTCGCGCCAGAAGGCGTCGGCGGCCTGCAATTTCTGCTGCTCGGACATCTGCTTCCAGAGAATCGACGGAGTCGGGCGTTCCATTGACATCACCGTCAATCGTAGCAGCCAGGGACACAACCGCGAAGCCGCGAAGCCGCTACGCCACGAAGGCACTCCCGTTAAGGCGTTTCATCGCGTCATCGCGGCCTCGCGGCCTCGTGGTTGTGGACACTCTAAAACCCAACTCGGAGCTCAGCGACGACCTGCATCTTCGAGATGTCCCCGAATACGTGCTGCTGGATCTCGTCGTTCAACAGGTTCGTCGCTTTCAGCGTCGTCACGATGTTCCGCTTCTCGCCCCACTTCACGCCGAAGGCGCCGTTGACGAGGGTGAACGCGTCGGTGAAGCCCGAGTAGCGGCTGTCGAGGACGTCCTGCCAGTACGCCTGATCCTGGTAGCTGACGGCGAGATTGCCGAGATAGCGGTCGCCGCCGTAGTTCACGCCGACGTTGAAGCGGTTGTTCGGCGGCAGGTTGATCTCCGACTGCGGGAAGCCGATGGCCTCCGGATCGGGCTGGTAGGAGTAGTTGGCGAAGGCGGTCCACTCCTTGGAAATGGCCCCGTCGATGCCGAGTTCCAGGCCCTTCTGGTGCACCTCGCCCAGGTTCCGGTAGCTGAAGCCGGCCGGCAGGCCGTTGCCGACGCCGAACGGGCACGGCCGCTGCGCGGTGGGCGTGAAGCCGGGCGGGCAGAACAGGCCCTCGAGGATGATCGAACCGAGCGGCGGGGGGATCGGCGCCGGCGGCCAGCCGGGGGGCGGGTTCGTGGCGCGGTAAGAGGCGACCTGCGTGAAGAAGATGTCGTCCTTTGTCTCGTTGAAGAACCACGCCACCGATATCGTCGCCCGCTGCTTGATGACGCCGGAGTAGCCGACTTCGTACGCCGTCAGCGACTGTTCGACCAGGTCCTGCGGCAGGACGCCGGCCTGCGGAAGGCCAATGTTGCTGCCGACGGCCCGCACCGGGAAGTTGAACACCGCACTGCCGAAGGCCGGGTTGATGCTCCCCAGCGGCAGCTGGTTGATGATCGTCGTGTCGAGATAGTTGTTGATGACCGACGGCGCCCGATACGCACGGTTGTAGGACACGCGGACGGTCTGATCCGCCGACGGCTTGAACATCAGCGTCGTCCGCGGCGACAGCTGCACGTCCTCGATGATGTCGAACTTGTCGAGCCGCACGCCGAGCAGCAGCCGCACGTAGTTGCCCAGGAAGATCTCGTCCTGGACGTAGGCGCCGCCTTCTTTGCGCGAGTCGCCCTGCGGCGCGATCGACAGGTCGAAGTTGCTGTAGCGGAAATTGCCGCCGTAGCTGAGCACATGCCGCTTCTGGAAGGTACGCACGTCGCCGAACTCGACGTCGTAGGTGCTGCTTTTGAAGACGAAGTTCAGCGGCTGGCCGTCGAGGCCGACGGCGAGCAGGTTGGTGGCGTCGCCGTTGAGGATGTTGGTGAAGAAGTTCAGCTTCATCCCGGCCTTGCGGTAGTTCACCTTGCCATAGCCGAGGACGGTGCCCGTGTCGATGTCGAACGGGCCGATGCCGCTGTGCAGGATGCCGTCAGTGCCGGCGACGCCGCCCTGGAAGACGAGCCGGCGTCCGTCCTCGAAGTCGTAGTCGACGCGCGCGTCGACCTTGGGCTGCGACGTCCCTTCGTTGGAGAAGCTGGGGTACGCGAGTCGATCCGCCGTTGGGAATGAGCCCAAGCGGGCGCGCCAGCGGATCCTGCGTGTGGAAGCCGGCCGAGAACTTGTACGCCCAGCGGTCGTTGACCGCGCGCGAGTGCGACCCGTTGACGTAGAAGATCGATCCCTGCCCGGCATCCGAGTCGGGCGCGCTGCCGGCCACCGCCGGCGAGACCTCGCGCCCGAACGTGCCGACGCCCATCGTCACGCTGGTGCCTTGCAGCTCGCGCGGCGACTTGGTGATGACGTTGACGACGCCATTCATCGCGTTGGCGCCCCAGACCGCGGACGCCGGTCCGCGGATGACCTCGATCTGCTTGATCTCGGCGGGGTTCACCGGCAGGAAGTCCCAGGCGACGAAGCCGAAGAAATCCAGGTAGATGCTGCGGCCGTCGACCAGCGCGAGCTGCCCGGTCGAAAGCGTGGAGGTGGCGCCGCGGCTGGTGAGGTTGATGTCGCGCGCCGAGGTCTGCGTGACGTTCAGCCCCGGCACGGCGCGGAAGAGGTCGGCGTAGCTGGTCGACGCGTTGTTCTGCAGCGTCTCGCCCGCGATCAGGCTGACCGTGGCCGGCGCGTTGACCAGTGCCTGCTCGGTCCTCGACGCCGTGACGACGATCTGCTCCTTGTAGGTCGGTGACTCTTCGGGCGTGGCGACGACTTCGGTTTTCTGCTCGGGCTGCTGGGGGGGCGGCGGCGGCGCCGGCGGCTGTGCGGCCGGCGACTGCCCGGCCGCGCTCGGGACGACCGCTGTCAGGACAACCACGAGCGCGCCGATCAGGCAACGCTGAAGCATGGGTGACTCCTTGAATCCGGGACCCGTTCCCGGGCGAGGGGGCGACAGGCCGTCCTCGGAGAGGCGGCCGTATTGTAGCGGAATTGGTCTGCCCGCCTTCGCCGTCGGCTTCGGCGCGGCAAGCCGACGCACCGACCCACCGACTCACAGACCCACCGACCTGCGAGACCCACCGACCTGCGAGACCCGCCTGACCTGCCAGACCCATCCGACCTGCCAGACCCGCTCGACCCACCGACCCCGTCCGACCCACTGACCTGCCTGTCGTACACTGCACCCGACGATGGCGAACGAATTACCGAAAGCGCTGCGAGAGGACGTACGGCTGCTGGGCGAGCTGCTCGGCGAGACGCTGAGGCGGCACGAAGGGCAGGCGATCTTCGAGCTGGTCGAGCGCGTGCGCGCGCTCTCGAAGAAAGCGCGGGGCGGCAGCGACGCCGACTTCGCGACGCTGACCCGCATCCTCGAGCAGATGCCCGTGCAGGAGGCGATGCCGGTCGCCCGCGCCTTCTCGCATTTTCTCAATCTGGCCAACATCGCCGAGCAGCATCACCGCATCCGGCGTCGCCGCGACTACCAGCGCGACAAGGCGGCGCCGCCGCAGATCGGATCGTGCGACGAGACGTTCGGGCGGCTCATCGCCGCCGGCATCGCGCCCGATCGGCTGCACCAGGCGATCAGCCGCCTGCGCATCGAGCTGGTGTTCACCGCGCATCCGACCGAGGTCACCCGCCGTACGTTGATGCAGAAGTTCAAGCGCATCGCCGACCTGCTGGAGCTGCGCGATCGGGCGGACCTCACGCCGCCGGAGCACGAGGACCTGGTCAACGCCCTCCGCATCGAGATTGGCGCCGCCTGGGAGACCAGCGAGGTGCGGCAGCGGCGGCCCTCGCCCATCGACGAGGCGCGCTCGGGGATGGCCGTCTTCGAGCAGGCGCTGTGGGACGCGGTGCCGACGTTTCTTCGATCGCTCAACGCGGCGCTCGTGAAGCACACCGGGCGCGGGCTGGCGCCAGACTACTCGCCGGTCACCTTCGGCTCGTGGATTGGCGGCGATCGCGACGGCAACCCCGCCGTCACCGCGGCGGTGACCGAGACCGTGTGCCTGCTGGCGCGGTGGCAGGCGGCCAGCCTGTACCTCCGCGAAATCGATGCGCTGCGCCTGGAGCTGTCGATGTGCGACGGCAGCGAGGAACTGACGGCCCGGGTCGGCGGCGAGGCCGACGAGCCCTATCGCACGCTGCTCCGCGACGTGCGCGACAGGCTCTCGGCGACGCTGCGGGCGATCGAAGATCGGCTCGACGGCCGCCGCGGAGACGGCCCGCTCCCGCTCGTCGCCGTCGAGCAGATCGCCGAGCCGCTGGCGCTCTGCCGTCGATCGCTCGAGCAGACCGGCAACGGCCTGCTGGCCCGCGGACGGCTGCTCGATCTCGAGCGGCGGGTCGCCGCCTTCGGCGTGACGCTGGTCCGCCTCGATCTGCGGCAGGACGCGTCGCGGCACACCGAGGCGCTCTCCGCGATCACGCGGCATCTCGGCCTCGGCGACTACGCCGCCTGGCCGGAAGCCGAGCGCCAGGCCTTCCTCCTCGCCGAACTCGACAGCCGTCGTCCGCTGATTCCCGACGATCTGCCGGTATCGCCGGATGTGCGCGAGGTGCTCGACACGTTCCGCGCTGCGGCGACGCTGCCGGCCGACTCGCTCGGCGCGTACGTGATCTCGATGGCGCTGGCGCCGTCCGACGTGCTTGCCGTGGAGCTGCTGCAGAAGGAGTCGCGCCCCACCCATCCACTCCGGGTCGTCCCGCTGTTCGAGACGATGGAGGCGCTCGAGGGTGCGGGGACGACATTGGAGGGGCTGCTCGCGGTGCCGTGGTACCGCGCGCGCTGCGGCGGGCGGCAGGAGGTCATGGTCGGCTACTCCGACTCCGCGAAGGACGGCGGACGGCTCGCGGCGAGCTGGCTGCTCTACAAGGCGCAGGAAGACCTGGTTGCGGTGTCGCGCGCCGCCGGCGTCGAGCTCACCTTGTTCCACGGGCGCGGCGGCAGCGTCGGGCGCGGCGGCGGGCCGACGTACCTCGCCATCCAGTCGCAGCCGCCCGGGTCGGTCGACGGACGGCTGCGGGTGACCGAGCAGGGCGAGATGGTGCAGGCGAAGTTCGGCCTGCCCGGACTGGCGATCCGGACGCTGGAGCTCTACACGAGCGCGACGCTCGACGCGACGCTGTCGCCGCCGGCGCCGCCGGAGCCGGCCTGGCGGGCCCGCATGGACGCCCTCGCCGACCGCGCGCACGAGGCCTATCGCGGCGTGGTCTACGAGACGCCGCGGTTCATCGACTACTTCCGCACCGCGACGCCGGCGCCGCAGCTCGAGGACCTCACGATCGCCAGCCGTCCGGCGCGGCGGCGCAGCGGCGGCGGCGTGGAGACGCTGCGCGCGATTCCCTGGGTGTTCGCCTGGACGCAGACGCGGCTGATGCTGCCGTCGTGGCTCGGCGTCGGCGAAGCGCTCGAGGAGGCGCGCACCAACGGCGGCGCGGCGGAGCTCTCCGAGATGTACGCCGGCTGGCCGTTCTTCCGCGCGACGCTCGACCTGATCGAGATGGTGCTGGCCAAGGCCGACGCCCGCATCGCGGCCCACTACGAGGGGGTGCTGGTGCCGGCCGATCTCCGGGACCTCGGCGCCAACCTCCGGCAGCGCCTGCCGGCGACCGCCACCGCGGTGCTCGCCGTCGCCGGGCGCCAGGGCCTGCTCGACGACAACCCCGTCCTGCGCCGGTCCATCGACGTGCGCAACCCGTACGTCGATCCGATCAACCTCGTGCAGGTCGAACTGCTTCGCCGCCTGCGCAGTTGCGAGGGCGACGACCGCCTCCGCAACGCGTTCCTCGTCACCGTGAACGGCGTCGCCGCGGGGATGCGGAATACCGGGTAGCCCCGCCGTGCTTCGTGCCTCGTGCCTGGTGCTGCGTCGCGGAGTGCCACATGTCGGGCACGCAGCACCCGCACCAAGCACTGCACGTGGCACCAGCACCGCACGCTGCACGTGGCACCCAGCACCGCACGCAGCACGCGGCACGAGGCACGAGGCACGTAAACGGCTTTGGATTGACCAGTTATTCCAGTTCGGCGCCAGGACTTGACGTTTTTCCTTGACAGTACGCGCGGCGCTGGAGTTTTCTATGTGACGAAATCGCTACTGGTCTGACCAGTAGAGCCGGCAGACGAGGAAGTGGAGTACCTCTGCGGGCCGCTTCGCGTCTGGCCGGATGCACGCCCATCTCTTGCAGTCGAGGAGGTTCGTGATGTCTCGCCTACGCCGGTCGGCGGTATCCGTGGTCCGCGGCATGCTCGCGCTGTGCGTGCCTGCCCTTCTGATTGTCGGCGCTCCCACCGACGCGGCCGCCCAGGCCGTTGCCGGCACGCTGCTCGGCAACGTCCTCGACGAGAGCTCCGCCGCGGTGCCTGGCGCCACGGTCACTGCCGTCGAGGTCAACACCAACATCTCCCGCACCGCCGTCTCGAACGAGACGGGGTACTACATCTTCTCGAACCTGAAGGACGGCGACGTATCGGGTCGAGGCCGAACTGCAGGGGTTCCGCAAGTTCGTCCGCGAAGGCGTCCGCGTCGACGTCAACACGACGGTCCGCGTCGACGTCGCGCTCAGCGTCGGCAGCCTCACCGAGACGGTGACGGTCCAGGCCGAGACCCCGGCGCTCCAGACCGACCGCGCCGACACCGGCCGGCTGATCGAATCCAAGCAGGTCACCGAGACGCCGCTCGGCTTCAACCGCAACTTCCAGGGCATTCTCGTCACGGTGCCTGGCACCACCCGGCCGCACCGCGAGCACTCGCAGTTCTTCAACTCGCAGGACAGCCTGGCCACCGAGGTGAACGGGCAGCCGCGTCTCGCCAACAACACGCTGATCGAGGGCCTCGACAACAACCACAAGACGGGCCTGCTCAACGTCGTGATCCCGTCGGTGGACGCGCTCGAGACCGTCAGCGTCTCGACCAGCAACTACGACGCGGAGTTCGGCCGGGCAGGAGGCGCCATCACCAACGTCACGCTGCGGTCGGGCACCAACAGCTTCCGCGGCAGCGTCTTCTACTTCGGCAACACGGAGAAGACCAACGCCAGCGACTACTTCACGCACCTGAAGGCGCCGACGAAGTTCTCGCAGGGCGGCTTCACGCTCGGTGGTCCGATCCTGCGCAACAAGTTCTTCTTCTTCGGCGACTACCAGCGCACCATCGACAACCTCGGCTACGTCGTCCGGGCCACGGTGCCGACGATGAAGATGCGGAACGGCGACTTCAGCGAGGTGAGCAGCCGGATCTACGACCCGCTGACCGGCACCATCACCGGCACCGGACGGACGCCGTTTGCCAACAACCAGATCCCGCAGGATCGCATCAGCCCGATCGCGCGGGAGCTGATCGCGATGATCCCCGAGCCGAACATCGCCAACGCGGCGCTCGGCCAGAACAACTACCAGAAGGCGCAGACGCGCGAGAAGACGACCGACTCGTTCGACACCAAGTTGAACTACACGCTGAGCGACAAGAACCAGCTGTCGTGGCGCATGAGCTTCCAGCGCCCGGTGGTCTTCGACCCGAGCCTCTACGGCATCGTCGGCGGCCCCGCCAACGACGGGTTTGCCGGGACCGGCACGAACAAGAGCATGAGCACCGGCGCGAACTGGACGCGCGTCTTCAGCAGCTCGCTGATCATGGAAGTGCGCGGCGGCCTGAACTACTACCACAACGTCGCGATCACCGAGGCCAACGGCCTCGACCAGAGCACAGACGTCGGCATCCCGGGCGCCAACATCGACGAGTACACCAGCGGCCTGTCGCGCATCACGATCGGCGGCTACTCGGCGCCCGGTGCTCGGCTTCTCGCCCAGCCTGCCGTGGGATCGCTCGGAGAAGACCTGGAGCCTGGCGACGACGGTGACCAAGCTGGTGGGCAACCACACGGTGAAGCTGGGCGGCGAGTGGCGGCACAACCGCGACCTGCTGCTGCAGACGCAGGACGCCGGCGGCAGCCGCGGCCGCTTCGACTTCATCGCCTCGGGCACCGGCCTGCAGGGCGAAAACGCCACGTTGAGCGGCGTCGCGAACTCCTTTGCCTCGTTCCTGCTCGACTGGCCGAACATCGTGCAGCGCGACCTGAAGGTCATCGACGAGCCGGGGACGCAGCACTGGGCGACGTTCGCGTTCGTCCACGACAAGTGGCAGGTGGGGACCAACCTCACGGTCGATCTCGGTCTCCGGTTCGAGTACTACAACCCGCTCACCGGGCTCGAGGGCGCCGGCAGCCTCTCGAACTACGACCCGGCCACGCACACGCTGCGTGTCGCGGGCCTCGGGCGACCAGAACGACAGCCTGAACGTGAAGAAGGACTTCACGCACTTCTCGCCGCGCACCGGCCTGTCATGGCGTGTGAACGAGCGCACCGTCGTCCGTGCCGGCTACGGCGCCAGCACGCTCCCCTACCCGGATAACCGTTATGCGTTCAACTACCCGGTGAAGCAGAACTACCAGGGCTCGGCGGCCAACGGCTTCCAGGCCGCCGGCTCCATGGCGCAAGGATTCCCGGACCCGGCGCTGCTGACGATTCCGAGCAACGGCGTCATCCCCGTCAGCGGCGCGCTGCGGAACGCGACGTTCGACGTCATCCCGACTGGACTGCACGAAGCGACGCTGCACTCGTGGAACGTCGCCTTCCAGCGGCAGCTGCCGTACGCGCTGACCGCCGAGGCGGCTTACGTGGGCAACCGCGGCATCGACATCGTGATGGACCTCGACACCAACGCGAGCCGGATCTACGGGTCGGGCAACGCCGGGCAGCCGCAGTTCGCGCCCTTCAACCGCACCGCCACGAACCGCACCCGCACCAACGACGGCAAGACCGACTACCACGCGCTGCAGGTGAAGGTCGATCGGCGGTTCCGCAACGGCCTGCTGCTCAACAACTCGTACACGCTCGGCCGCGCCCGCGACTACGTCAACGAGAACACCACCATCAGCACGCCGCTCGACTTCGAGCAGAGCTACGGCCGTTCGAACTTCGACCGGAAGCACATGTACGTGCTGAATGCGATCTACGAGCTGCCGTGGGGGCCCGGCAAGAAATGGCTCTCCGACGGGCTGGCGGGCAAGATCATCGGCGGCTGGCAGGTGAGCGGCCTCTTCATCGCGCAGTCGGGCTCGCCGTCAACATCACCGGCAACAACACGGTGCTCAACACGCCCGGCACGACTGCGTATCCGGACCAGAACGGCGAACACAGCGTGCTCGGCGGCCTCGGGCCCGGCAAGCTGTACTTCGATCCGACGGTCTACACACAGCCCGCCAACGGCGTGCAGGGCAACATGGGCCGCAACCGCGGACCCGACGGGCCCCGGCTTCTGGTCGCTCGACGCGGCGCTGTTCAAGCGGTTCGGCGTCGGCGGCCACCGCTACGCCGAGTTCCGCGATTGACGCCTTCAACGTCACGAACTCCGTCCGCTGGGCCAACCCGAACGCCGGCCTACAGCACCGCCGCGGGCAACACGTTCGGCCAGATCACCGCCACCACCGGCGGCCAGCGCAGCCTGCGCTTCGGAGGGCGCTTCGCTTTCTAATTGACGATTGACGGTTGACGATTGGCGATTGTGGAACGGCGGGCCGGACAGTCGGCCCGCCGTTCGTTTGTACGGGAACCACGCGGTCAACCAACAACCACGAAGACGCGATGCCGCGAAGCCACGAAGCTTCAGGACGCTGATACACGTCCCCGAAAGTTTCCGTCGGAAACCATCGTGGCGTCGAGTCAAAGTGTCGTCGTGGTTGTCAATCCGCGTAATTTGTAATCGTCAATCGTCAATCCGCAATCGTCAATTCGCGTTGTAGTACTCTCCTGCGCCATGCGTACTCTTCTCTCAGGCATGGCGCTCGTGGTCGCCGTCGCCTCTCCCGCCTTCGCTCAGCCCGACTACCTGCGCGCCGTCGACACGCCGAAGACGGAGCTGCTCTGGCCGAGCGGCGCCCCCGGCGCGCTCGGCGGCGAGGACCTCGACAAGCCCGCCATCACCTTCTATCAGCCCGCGAAGCCGCAGGCGACCGGCACCGTCGTGGTGATCTGTCCGGGCGGCGGCTATGGCGCCCTGGCGATGGATCACGAGGGGCATCAGGTGGCGCGGTGGTTCACCTCGCGCGGGGTCGCGGCGGCGATCGTGAAGTACCGGCTGGGACCGCGCTATCACCATCCGGCGCCGCTGCAGGACGTGACTGCGCGCGATCCGGCTGGTACGCTCGCGCGCGGCGGAGCTCGGCGTAAAGCCGGACCGTGTCGGCGTGATGGGATTCTCCGCCGGCGGCCACCTTGCGTCGTCGGCCGCGACGCTCTTCGATCTCGCCGAGGCGAAGGCGGCCGATGGCCTCGAGGCGGTCTCGTCGCGCCCCGACTTCGCGATTCTGGGCTACCCGGTGATCGTCTTCGGCGCCGATGTGACGCACAAGGGATCGCAGCGAAACCTCCTCGGGGATTCTCCGTCGGCGGAGCTCATCGCCAGGCTCTCGACCGATCGGCAAGTCACGGCGAAGACGCCGCCGACGTTCCTCTTCCACACGAACGAAGACACGGGCGTGCCGCCGCAGAACAGCGTCGCGTTCTACCTGGCACTGAAGAACGCGGGCGTCCCCGCCGAGCTCCATATCTACGAGAAGGGCCGCCATGGCGTCGGCCTGGCACCCGAGGACCGCGAGCTCTCCACGTGGCCTGACCGTTTGCTCGGTTGGATGCGCGGCCGCGGGCTGCTCAATTGACGGTGACGGTCCTGCGCGCGGGCGACGCCGCTCGCCGCATAATTGAACGATGAGCGACCCTGGCTGCAGAGCGCGACGCCTCCGAGGCGGCGCTGATCGACAAGCTGGGCCTGCGCATCGCGCGGCGGCACATATTTCTCTGCTGCGATCAGGCCAAGCCGAAGTGCTGCGATCGGGAGCGGTCGATCGTCGCATGGGACTATCTGAAGCGCCGCCTGATCGAGCTCGGCCTCGCCGACCACGGCGTCCTGCGAACGAAGGCCAACTGCTTCCGCATCTGCCAGAACGGTCCCGTCGCCGTCGTCTATCCCGAAGGGACGTGGTACCGCGACTGCGACCCGCCCGTGCTGGAACGGATCATCCAGGAACACCTGATCGGCGGCCGGCCGGTGGCCGACCACGTGATAGTCGAGGCACCCCTGTAACCGTCAACCATCAACCGCCAACCGTCACCCCCCGTAATACCCCTGCCGTCCCCGTCGTATGCTTGTGGTAGAACCAACATTTGTCCGCCCGCCGCGGCGGACGCCAGTGGAGCTGTTTTACATGAAGACTCGCTACGCCCTGATGCTGGCCGGCCTGGTCGCCGCGACCGGCTGGACGGTCCGCGCCGACGAGGCCACCTCGCGCGACATCAACTGGAAGATTCGCCGCGAGGCCACGGACAACTCGCAGATCATGAAGACGCTGCACGTCCTCACGGACGTGTACGGGCCTCGTCTCACCGGCTCGCCCAACTTGAAGAACGCGGGCGAATGGGCCATCAAGCAGCTCGAGTCGTGGGGGCTGACCGACGGCAAGCTCGAGCCGTGGGACTTCGGCAAACCGGGCTGGCTCAACGAGCACTTCTCGGCGCACCTGGTCTCGCCGGTGAAGGACGCGCTCGTCGGCGAGGTGCTGGCCTGGACGCCGTCGACCAAGGGCGCGGTCAAGGCAGCCGTGACGCAGATCGTCCTGCCCGAGCGCCCGTCGCAGGAGGACCTGACCGCGTTCTTCACGGCCACCGGCGGCGCGGTGACCGGCAAGATCGTGCTGGTCGGCAAGCCGCAGGCCGTCGCCGTGAGCCTGAACCCGGTCAACAAGCGGCTCGACACGGCTGAAGCCCGTTCGCGCTTCGACGCGGTGGACCCGGCGCCATCCCCGTTTGCCAACCGCACGCCGCCCACTCCGACGCCCGGCCGGCTCACGGCGGCGCAGGTCGCCGAGCAGCTCGACAAGTTCCTGGTCGAGAGAGGCGCGCTCGCGCGGTTCAACGACGCCGGCCGCGAGCACGGCCAGATCCGCGCCTTCAACAACCGGACGTTCGACGTGGCGAAGGCGGTGCCGACGGTGGTCCTCCGCAACGAGGACTTCGGACGCATCAGCCGTTTGCTCGCCAACAACCGGCCGGTGGAGGTCGAGCTCGAGATCGTGAACACGACCTACCCGGAAGGCAAGACGGCCTACAACGCGGTCGCCGAGATCAAGGGATCGGACAAGGCGCAGGAAGTCGTGATGCTCGGCGCCCACCTCGACTCGTGGCACTCGGCCACCGGCGCCACCGACAACGGCATCGGCTCGGCCGTGATGATGGAAGCGGCGCGCATTCTGAAGGCGGTTGGCGTGAAGCCGCGCCGCACGATCCGCGTCGCCTTGTGGGGCGGCGAGGAGCAGGGCCTTCTCGGCTCGAAGGCATACGTGAAGGAGCACTTCGGGACCGCCGAGGAGCCGAAGCCCGAGTACAGACAACTTCGCCGGCTACATCAACATCGACACCGGCACCGGGCGGATTCGCGGTCTCACGGTCTTCGGTCCGGACGAGGCCGGCGCGATCCTGCGCAAGGCAGTCGAGCCGTTTGCCGACCTCGGCGTCGCCGGCGCGATCACCGACGAAGAGCCGCCGCACCGGCGGCACCGACTCCACGTCGTTCAACGCCGCGGGCCTGCCCGGCATCGGCACGCAGCTCGATCCGATGGAGTACCAGTCGCACACCTGGCACACCAACCTCGACACCTACGAGCGGATCGTCGAAGACGACGTGAAGACGCAGGCGGCGGTGATCGCCGCGGTGGTGTACGAGCTGGCGATGCGCGACGAGATGCTGCCGCGGTTCTCGAAGGAGGCGATGCCGAAGCCCGAGCCGCCGCCGACCCCGGAGCCGGCGCCCGCGACTCCGGCCCCGACGGCTGGCGCCCGGTAGAACACGTCCGTCAATCACAGAGGCACGAAGACACAAAGACGCACGAAGAACGAGCCTGGCAACGTCGGGATGCACCCGAGCGCACGGGGTCATCCGGACGCTGCCAAGTTCCCTCTCTGTGCGTCTTTGTGTCTCAGTGTCTCTGTGGTTGACGTACGTGGATGCGATCCCACCCGTTCCACAGGTAGCCGCCCGGATTCCACTTGCCACGCTCTGGCTGCGTGCGACCGCGATCGTCGGTCGCACGCGCCAGGACCTCCACGTCACCGGCCACCGCGTCTGGCAGGTCGATGTGGAGATCCCACCGGCGCCACGCGCCGTTGCCGCCATGCGGCGCCAGCGCGGCTGCATGCCACGTCGCGCCGCCGTCGATGGACACGTCCACGGCCGCGATGTCCGCCTCCCCTGCCCACGAGATGCCGCTCAGACGCACGACGCGATCGCGAAGGCGGCTGCCGTCTGCCGGCGAGGTGATTAGCGCCTTCGGGCCGGCGCCGCGAATCATCGCGCCGTCGGGGTCCTGACGGTCGTCGCGCATGCGCTCGCCGTCGAGCGCCTCGCGCACGACCTCGACGCGCGTAAGCCACTTCGTCCAGTGATGGCCGGTCCAGCCGGGCACGACGACCCGCAGCGGGAACCCGTGCTCCGGGGCGAGCTCTTCCTCGTTCATCGCCCACGCCAGCAGAACGCCCCGCCGCTCGCACGTCGGCAATCGGCAGGCTGCGCACGAACGCCGGCGCGCCGAGGCCATGGAACACGACATGGCCGGCCTCGGCGGCTGGGCCGGCGCGTTCGAGCAGCGCGTCGAGCCGCGTGCCCGTCCACCGCGCCTGTCCGAGCGCCGCGCGCCCCCAGGCCAGTCCGGGCACCGGCGGGTCGAAGAAACGACGTCCGTTGCCCGCACATTCCAGCACCAGCCGCCTCGTCGAGGCCGGCAGCGCCGTGACCTCTCGATAGTCCAGCGCGAGCGGCGTCTCGACCAGCCCGTCCACCCGCAGACGCCAGGCGTCGCGATCGACATCGGGCACCGGGCCGCGCGAGTGGACGAAGAAATGCTCGACGGGCGTCTCGAGGCCCATCAGGAGGTCGGCTCGGCCTTCGATGGCCAGCGGATCTTCGGAACGGACGATCAGGTCAGGTTTGAGTGGAGACACGAAATGGACCGGGTTGTGAGGTTGTAGGGTTGTGAGCGTGGTAGGGCGCCACTCGAGTGGCGCCGCCGATCAACTTCAGGTGCGCTGCATGCTATTGTCGCCGGTATGACCACCAAGTTTCTCACGCGAATCGCGATCGCGGCCCTGGCAGCCGTTCCGCTCGCCGGTCCGACGCTCGCGTCCGACAACGCGAACACGCTGACGGCCGCCGAGAAGTCCGCGGGCTGGCGCCTGCTGTTCGACGGCTCGACGACCAAGGGGTGGCGCGGCTACGGCAAGCCCGACATGACAGGCATGCGCTGGACTGTCAAGGACGGCGCGATCTGCCTGCCGCCGGCTGACGGCGCCGACACCCGCGGGCACCGCGACATCATCAGCGCCGACACCTTCGGCGACTTCGACCTCACCTGGCAATGGCAGGTGCAGCCCGGCAGCAACAGCGGCGTGAAGTACTTCGTCGCCGAAACCGCCGGCGCCGCGATCGGCCACGAATACCAGATCATCGACGACGCGAAGCATCCCGACGCAAAGGTGAGCACCGAACGCCAGACGGCGTCGTTCTACGACGTGAAGGCGGCGACCGCGCGTCCGACCAAGCCGGTCGGCGAGTGGAACACCTCGCGCGTGCTGGTGCAGGGCAACCACGTCGAGCACTGGCTGAACGGCACGAAGGTGCTGGAGTACGAGCTCGGCTCGCCGGAGACGCTGGCCGCCGTCCAGGACAGCAAGTTCAAGACGAACGCGGGCTTCGGCACGAAGAAGCCCGGGCACCTCCTGCTCCAGGATCACGGCGACGCGGTCTGCTACCGCAGCATCAAGGTAAGGCCGGGAACTACATAGAACGAGAATTGACGATTGATGATTGACGGTTGACGATTGAATTTCGCGGATTGACGCATTGAGGGATTGAGCGGGTTGGGCGGGAGGTCTGCCCTGGCTTGCACATGCGCGGCGTTCTACTGACGGCACTGCTGTTGATCGCGATGGTCGCGTTGAATTGCGGCGGCGACTCCGGGGCGCCCAGCGCGCCGCGGGTGGCGACCATCGACGTCTCGGGCGAGACCTATCGCATCGAGCTCACGACCGCGGACCTGGTGGCGGCGGCCGAGGCCGCCAGGGACGGACGCGGTCCCCGTATTCCCAATGGCCGCATCGTGATGGGCACCGGCATCAACACCGGGTGGCGGTGGCACGTCGAAGACGTGCAGTTCGCCGACGTCACGATCGAGCTCTGCGACGGACGCCCGTCCGACGTCGAGCGGCTGGGCACGGCTTTCGGCGGGGGGCGGTTCTGTCCCTGGAGCGCCAAGGTGGTTACCGTGAATTGACGATTGAAGATTGGCGATTGGCGATTGAGGAAATTGCGCTGACTAGAAGTACACGACCGTGATTCCGGGATTGGTGGGATGAGGCTTGACCGCGCGGACGGAGGCCAGGGCGCGCAGATCTTTCGTGACCGCGGCCTTCAGGCGTCCGGTGCCGATGCCGTGGATGATCTCGACGCGCTCGTGTCCGGCGAGGATCGCGCGGCTGATGTACCCCGCCACCCGGTTCCGCGCGTCGTCCACCGTCAACCCATGCAGGTCGATCGAATCGGGCTCGGACGCATGCGAGGCCTCAGACTCGCCCGATCGCGGTGCCCCCGAGGGGGCCGACGGCCGGCGGCGCGTCTTCCGTGACGGCGCCGGCACTTCGAGGTCCGCTTCGCGCGCCGTGATGACGAGCGCGCCCACCTGCACCCGATAGGCGCCCGCCTTCAACGCCTCGATCACCACGCCGCGGCGCTTCAGCGACCGCACGAGCACGTCCGACCCAATCGCCACCATGGATTCCTCCACGTACGTCAACCACAGAGACACCAAGAACACAAAGACACACGGAGTCCACATTGGTACTGCACGGATGAGCCCCGGCGCTTGGGTACATCCCGCCGCTGCCAAATATGTTCTCTGTGCGTCCTTTGTGTCCTCCGTGTCTCTGTGGTTGACGTGCACGTAAAGAATCGCTAGAGGGTGCGGAAGTTCTCCAGCATCGACCCGCCGATGAACTCGCGGAGAATCGAGTTGTCGGGCACCGTGTCGGCGCCGGCCGGGCGGAACCACTGCAGGAACGACAGCAGCCGAATCGCTTCGCGGTACTCGGGGGTGTCCGGGCGCACCTGCAGGAGCAGCGGCTCGGCCTGCGCGCGCAGGACCGACAGCTCATGAACCAGCGACGAGTTGAAGATGGCGTCGCTGTTCTGGGTGAATGGGAAGATGTGCAGACGCTCCCCGCGCTGGACGCTGTCCCACCTGCGGAGCGTGTCGGTGGCGCCGTAGCCGCGCGACGCCGCGTCGCGGACGATGCGCCGTATCAGCCGCGTGTCGGAGATGCTCACGCGGTTGTGGCGATCGAGGTTCAGCTGCGTGATCGCGGACACGTAGACGCGATAGACGGCGTCACCTGGCAGCGCAGGCACTAAGTCGGGGTTCAGCCCGTGAATGCCCTCGACGATGACGATGGAGCGTGGACCCAGCGTCACGGCGGGACCTGCCTGCCGTGTGCCGGTGAGGAACGAATACCGCGGCAGCTCCATCGTCGCGCCGCGCATCAGCCCGAGCAGTTGCTCGTTGATGAGCGGCACGTCGAGGGCCGCGAGCGACTCGAAGTCGCGCTCGCCGTGCTCGTCGAACGGCGTCCGGTCGCGATCGAGGAAATAGTCGTCGAGGGCGATCGGGTACGGCCGCCGGCCGCTCGCCAGCAGCTGCACCGCCAGCCGCTTGGAGAACGTCGTCTTGCCGGAAGAGGACGGGCCGGCGATGAGGACGACGCGAACGGCATCGCCGCGCGACACGATGTCGGCGGCGATGCGGCTGATGTGCGCTTCGTGCAGCGCTTCGGCGACGAGCGAGACTTCGGCCAGCCGGCCCTGGACGATGGCGTCGTTCAGCGCGCCCGTGCTGCGGATGCCGAGCGTCTCGAGCCACGCGGCGGCCTGCTTGAAGGTCTCGAACAGCTTTGGATAGGCCTCGAAGATCGCCAGCTCGTCCGGGCGCGCGGTGTGCGGATACTGCAGCAGGAAGCCGTCGCCCAGCGGGCGCAGGTCGAACCGACGCAGGCGTCCGGTCGAGGGGAGCATGTAGCCCTGGAAGTAGTCCTGGCGGCCGCAGAGCTCATAGAGCACCAGGCTGTCCTGCTGCCGGTGCGCCAGCAGCCGCGCCTTGTCGGCCTCTCCCCGCGCGTCGAAGATCGCGACGGCCTGCGCCACCGGGACCTTCGTCTTGTGAATCGGCTCGTCGGCGGCGACGATCTCGCGCATGCACGCGGCGATGGCGTCGAGCTCGGCTGGCGTGAACGGCGCGCGGCCGCTGACGCGGCAGTAGTAGGCGCCCAGCGTCGGCGCCGAGTGCTCCACGTGGACGGCGGCGTCGGGATAGAGCTTGGCGGACGCCGTGACCAGCAGCAACGTGAGGGATCGGCGGTAGATGCGCGAGCCGTCGGAGTCGCTCAGCGTCACCGGCGCGACATCGGCGTCCGACAGCAGCGGCGTCGTCAGCTCGCGCAGACGGCCGCCCACCACGGCTCCCACCGCCACGTGCGCGTCGTCGCCTTCGTGTGATTCGGCGACCTTCAGAATGTCACCGAGGGATGTTCCCGGCGGCGCCTCGAAGATGCGGCCGTCGGGAAGGCGGGCGTGGACCGTTTCACGGGGAGCGGCTGGACGGATCGAGGACACGGGGAAATCGTAGCTGAATTGGAGATTGCAGATTGCAGATTGCAGATTACGAAATTTCACGGATGGAGGATGGATTTCAGGGATTGTAATCGGTCGTCACGCGTTGCTGGCGTCGTGCCGGATGTGATGACGGCAGGCTGCGGGCTGCCGTGCGGATGGATGCCACGGTCATCGCGACGATTTCTTCGGCCTCCGCCTGCAACGCTCGCAGTTGCTCTACGGGGACGTGCTCGCCGGACTCCGCGAGCAGATCGAGCCAAAACGCGCTCTCGTCAGACTCTTCGAGCACGTTGCCCAGCTTTGCGACAAACTCGGCGGTCGATCGGCCGCGACAGGCGGCTCGATAGTTCGACGCCGTACCTCCTGCGGCGCGGAGCAACTGCGCGCCGATCGTCCGGCATACCAGCGTTGGCGGCAGCCGTCGAACCTCGCGAACGACTGCGATCGCAAACGCTCTGGTCCTGGCTCGGTAGTCGGCGGCATTCATCCCCATCGGAGGAGCAATTTCGCTGCCCACGCGAGCGCACACGAATTACCAGGGAACTACGAGCCAGGGCCGTAACGGCTGAGTCGGATATCGCGTTTCGAGCCAAACCTTGCCACCAGCACGAATTCGTAATCTGCAATCTGCAATTTGCAATCTGCAATTGACAAGGGCTCTCTTTCGATTTATCCTTCAATCCGGCTTTACGGATACATGCCCGATACCCCCGCCATCCTCGACGAGCTCTCGGCGCTCGCGGACATCACCCGCGACCGGCTGCTTTTGCTGCTCGAGACGCAGGAGATGACGGTCACGGAGCTTTGCACCGTGCTCCAGCTGCCGCAGTCCACGGTCAGCCGGCATCTGAAGGCGCTGGCTGATGGCGGCTGGGTGAGCTCGCGCGCGGAAGGCACGAGCCGGCTCTACGCCATGGCGCCGGACAACCGGCACGGCACGGCACGACGGCTGTGGCTCCTGGTACGCGAGCAGGTGGCCGAGAGCCGGACGGCGCAGCAGGACCACCGGCGGCTGCAGACGGTGCTGGCGGCGCGGCGTTCGCGATCGCAGGAGTTCTTCTCGTCGGCGGTCGGACAGTGGGACCGGATGCGGGAGGAGCTCTTCGGCGCCCACTTCCATCTGCAGGCGGCCTGCGGGCTGGTGAATCCGCAGTGGGTGATCGGCGACCTCGGCTGCGGCACCGGCGCGATGACCGCGGCGCTGGCGCCGTTTGTCGCGCGGGTGATCGCGGTGGACAACTCGGCGGCCATGCTGGCGGCCGCCAAGCGACGGCTTGCGGGCAGCCCGCACGTGGAGCTGCGCCGGGGCGACCTCGAAGATCTGCCGGTGGCGGATGGAGAGCTGGACGCCGCGGTGCTGACGCTCGTGCTGCCGTATCTGCCGGCGCCGGCGCGCGTGCTGCACGACGTCGCACGCGTCGTGAAGCCGGGCGGGCGGCTGCTGGTCACGGACCTGCTGCCGCACGACCGCGAGGCGTATCGGCAGCAGCTCGGCCACCAGTGGCTGGGCTTCAGCGACGCGCAGATGACGAGCTGGCTGGCCGATGCCGGCTTCACCGATGTCCGGCTCCATGCGCTGCCGTCGGCGCCTGAAGCGAAGGGACCAGGATTGTTCGTGGCACGGGCGATTCGTACGTAAGATTGGAAGGATTTACGATGACGGACGCCAACCACAGAGACACAGAGGGCACAAAGACACGCAGAGGTTCTTTTGGCAGCGCTGGGATGCGCCCCGGCGTTGAGGCTCACCCGAGCGCTGCTAAAACCTTCTCTGTGCGTCCTCCGTGTTCTCCGTGTCTCTGTGGTTGACGTACGTGATCCGAGGACAACAACAATGAGCGCAACTGCAGAGAAGCTTCAGCATCCGTTTGCCGCGGCCAAGGCCGCCGGCCGCGAGCCCTTCAAGGTCGCGGACCTGAACCTGGCCGAGTTCGGCCGCAAGGAAATCCGTCTCGCCGAGCAGGAGATGCCCGGCCTGATGGCGCTCAGGACGCAGTACGGCAAGAGCAAGCCGCTCTCCGGCGCGCGCGTCATGGGCAGCCTGCACATGACGATCCAGACCGCCGTCCTCATCGAGACGCTGACGGAGCTGGGCGCCGACGTCCGCTGGGTCTCCTGCAACATCTTCTCGACGCAGGACCACGCCGCGGCCGCCGTCGCCGTCGGCCGCCCCGAGACCGGTGGCACGGTCGCCAACCCGCAGGGCACCCCGGTCTTCGCCTGGAAGGGCGAGACGCTCGAGGAGTGACCTGGTGGTGCACGAAGGAAGCGCTGGTGTGGCCCGATGGCAGCGGTCCGACGCTGATCGTCGACGACGGCGGCGACGCGACGCTGTTCGTCCACAAGGCGCTCGAGTACGAGCAGGCCGGTGAAGTGCCGGCGTTCAACCCCGAAAAGGAGCCCGAGGAGTGGGGCGTCATCCTCGAGACCCTGCGCACCGAGCTGAAGAACCAGCCGGGCGTGTGGTCGAAGGTGGCGCGCGGCATCCGCGGTGTCTCCGAGGAGACGACGACGGGCGTGCACCGGCTCTATGACATGGCGAAGGCCGGCACGCTGCTCTTCCCCGCTATCAACGTCAACGACTCGGTGACCAAGAGCAAGTTCGACAACATCTACGGCTGCCGGCACTCGCTGCCCGACGGCCTGGCGCGCGCGACCGACGTCATGCTCGGCGGCAAGGTCGCCGTCGTCCTCGGCTTCGGCGAAGTCGGCAAGGGCTGCGCGCAGGCGCTGCGCGGCCAGGGCTGCCGCGTCATCGTCACCGAGATCGATCCGATCTGCGCGCTGCAGGCGGCGATGGAAGGCTACGAGGTCAACACGCTGGAGAACGTCGTCTCCACCGCCGACATCTTCATCACCGCGACCGGCAACAAGGACATCATCACCGCCGCCGACATGGCGAAGATGAAGGACAAGGCCATCGTCGGCAACATCGGCCACTTCGACAACGAGATCGACATGGCCGGCCTGAAGAAGGTGAAGGGGATCGAGCGGATCAACATCAAGCCGCAGTACGACGAGTGGAAGTTCGCCGACGGCCACTCGGTGATGGTGCTGGCCGAGGGCCGGCTGCTCAACCTGGGCTGCGCGACGGGACATCCGAGCTTCGTGATGTCGGCGTCGTTCACCAACCAGGTGATCGCGCAGCTGGAGCTGCACCAGCGGAACGACCAGTACGCCAAGCAGGTCTACATGCTGCCGAAGCACCTCGACGAGCAGGTGGCGCGGCTGCACCTCGATCACCTGGGCGTGAAGCTGACGACGCTGTCGAAGGACCAGGCGGACTACATCGGCGTGCCGGTGAACGGGCCGTACAAGGCCGAGCACTACCGGTACTGACGCAGAACCAGAACCTGACGGAGAGGTTCGGTCGGGTTACGTCAGGTTTCGTCGGGTTCGTCAGGTTGGTTGGGGTTGGTCTGGTGCGTCGGGTTCGATCGCGAACCTGGCGCAACCGAATGCCAACCTGACCAACCTGACGAACCCGACCTAACCTCGACCAACCTGACGACCAACCTGACGCGACCTGACGGAACCGTGGTGACAGGTTAGGTCGGGTCAGGTTAGGTTGGACAGGTTAGCCCTTCCGCGCCGGTCCCTTCTTGTCGCCGTAGAAACGATGGACGGCTCGCTGGAAGCGGGCGGCCAGCGGGGCGGCCACGGCCTCGGGCACGTAGCCCACGCGCTGCCAGGCGTCCTGGGCGGCGCGGACCTCGTATTCGGCGCTCTTCCACTTCGCGTCCTCGTCGACGCGGCCCCCAATCGTGTTAGCGGCCAGCGCCTCGCGGAGCTGGTGTGCGAGGACCGCCACCGGCGACTCGGCGGGTGCAGGCTGACGGTTCGCCAGCTGCTCGACGCGGACGCACAGCCGCTCGAGCTGCTGGCGGTTGGCTTCGGCGTCGAGCTCGCTGTGGCGGAACGCCTCCGGGGCGGCGTTCAGGACGGCGCCGAGCGCGGCGTCGAAACGCGCCGCCACGGCGCGGAGCACGTCGCGCGGCACCGAGCCACCCTGCTGCCAGCCGCTCCGGATGCTGCGCACGCGTTCGAGCAGGCCCTCGTGCGCCACCGTGCCGGCGGCCAGGCCCGAGGCCAGCGTCTCGAGATCGGCGGCAACCGCCTCGCGCCGCGACAGCCGCTCGGCAAACGCCTGCGAGTCGCGCGTGCGATAGCGTTCCATGAACGCGTCGCAGGCGGAGCGGAACTGCTGCCAGACCTGCTCGGACTTCGCCTTCTTGACCGGGCCGGTGGCCTTCCACTCGGCCTGCAGCGCCTTCAGCTCCGCGAAGCCGGCCTCCCAGTCCGTCGACGTGGCGAGCGCCTGCGCGCGGGCGATGAGCGCTTCCTTCTTCTCGAGGTTGCCCGACCACACCTGCTTGCGCTGCTTCAGGTCGTCCTGGCGGCGGATGAAGAAGCGGTTGCACGCGGTGCGGAAGCGATCCCACACCGCCTGCTCTTCCCGGCGCGGCGCCGGACCGATGGTCTTCCACTCGGCTTGCAGCGCCTTCAGCGCATCGGCGGTCGCGATCCAGTCGGTCGACTCGGCCAGGGCCTCGGCCTTCTCGCAGAGCGACTTCTTCGCGGCGAGATGCTCCGCCTGCTGCGCGTGCTGCGCGGCCCGCAGCGGCTCCACGCGCTCGCGGACGGCCTGCGCCGCGCTGCGGAAGCGGTTCCAGAGCTGCTCGGCCTTGTCGCGCGGCGCCGACGCCACGGACTTCCACTGCTCCTGGAGCTCGCGCATCTTGCGGAACGCGACGTTCGGGTCCGCTTCGGTCGAGAGCGCCTCGAGCCTGGCGATCAGCTGCTCCTGGACGCCGGCATTGGCCCAGCGCTGCCAGTCGTCCGCCTCGCGAAGCGCCGTGGCCTTCGGCTGCAGGTCCGCCCGCGCCGCGGCCAGCTGCTCGCGCAGCGCCTGGCGTTCCGCGTCGGCGGGCTCGCCCTCGAGCTCGGCGTCGAGGGAAATGGCGTCCGGAATCGCCCGTTCGAGCGCCTTCAGGGTCGGCGACTCCACCTTCTGCAGGTCCGCCAGCCGTTGCACGGTCTGCTGCGCGCGCCGCTTGCGCTGCTCGGCCTCGGCGTTCTGCGCGTCGCGCCACGCCTGCTCCCTCGTGCCCAGCGCTGCCTCGGCGGCTTTCACGCGCGCCACCGCGTCTGCGGCCCGTGGGTCGCTCTCGAGTCCGGTCGCCGCTGTCTGCGCGTCCTGCCGCACGCGCCGGGCCCGCTGCCGGACGTCGCGCGACGACGGAAAGCGCGTGTCGGAGGAAAGGGTTTCGAGGGCGGCCGCCAGGTCCGTCAGATGCGAGAGCCGCTCGCCGAAGACGGCCTCGTCGCTCCGCTTGCGCTCCAGCGCCCGCATCGCGGACGTGAACTCGCCCTGGAGCTGTCGACTTTCGGGATGATCGAGCACCGGCAGGCCCTCCCATTCGGCCACGAGCAGCGCCTCTGCGTCCGGCGTCGTATTCCCCGCCAGTCCGCGGCACCGGGCGACCAGCGCACGGCGCGCCGCCAGCAGCCCTTCCACTTCCTTCTGCCGTTCGTCCCGGGCCGCACGCTCGGCCTGCTGACGCGCGACCGCGTCGCGCCCGGCCGCAAGGGCGGCGCCGAATCGCGCGCGCAGCTCTGCGTCCGCCTCCGCGCCCTCGGCCTGCCAGCGGGCGTCGAGAGCGGCGATGCGGTCCGCCGCGCCGGCGTCCGGCTGTGCCGCGACGCGTTCCACGTCGCGAATCAGCTCCGTGAGCCCTCGGCGTCGCGCCTGCGCGGCCGAGACCTTCGCGGCTTCCTCCGCGGCGGCGGCCGCCTCCTGCTCCTCGAAGCCGCGCAGGATGACGCGCGCGCGCCGAGACGCGGCCGGATTGGCGGCACGCGTCGCAATGGCTTTGATCGCGCCGCGATCGCTCAGCTGTTCGAGCGCGGCCACCGCCACGTCGCGGAAGCTGCTCCTGAGCGCCGTCGACGACAGCTCCTCGGCGTCGGTGACGCGGGCCAGCGCGGCCAGGCGCACCGGCGCGTGCTCGCTGCGCCGGGCGACCGTCGCCAGCGCCTTCTGGTCCGCGCCGAGCGATGCCAGCGCCGCCTGACTCACGCTCTCGCGCTTGGCGGTCTTGGCCACCAGCACGATCTGCTTCTGCGCGGCCAGCGGCGGCAGGCCGGCAAATGCCCCGAGCGCCGCGAGACTCGACGCCTCGTCGGCCTCGAATGCGCCGAGGGCGATATCCAGCAGCACGCCGGCCGCTTCGTCGCGCACGGACTCGTCGGCGTCGGCCCTGAGGATCTCGCCGAGCGTGCCGACGGTGCCCAGCTTGCTCACCGCGGCCTTCCGGACGCGCGCGTCCTCGTCGGTGCGCGCGACCTCGGCCAGCACGTCCTGCTCGTTTTCCGGAAGCTCGTGAACGCCGGCGAGCCGAACGTCGGCTTCAGGGTGCTTCCACTTTGGCTGCGTCTTGAATCGATCGAGAATGCCCATGGCTCTGGTAGTAGGCGGGAATTGACGATTGCGGATTGACGATTGACCATTGCATCGGGGCAACCCGTTGGTCCGTGCCCGCGCGTGGCAACCGGCTGGGCGATGATCGCCCGGCTACGCGCGTGACGGGTCGTTCACCCCGTAACGTCGCGTTGCCCCTGCGTAATCGTCAACCGTCAATCGCCAATCGTCAATCTGTACTCCGCCCTTGGGGGTCGAGACCGACTAGTCTACCACCGAGAACGCACGGAAATGTCACGTCGCGCCGCCGCAACGCGTCTCGGGCCGCGTCGGACGCGCGGCGCACCTCTTGCTTGCTCACAGGCGATGCAAACGACGATGCGACTGATGGTGGCCCTTCTGGGCCTGACGCTACTTGGAGGGTGTAACAAGTCGTCGACCGACGATGGCGACGGCGACGGCGGCGCCGGGCCGTCCCCGGCGGCGCCGCGTTACACCGCCCTGGGGGCCAGCGACGCCGTCGGCATCGGCGCGTCGGTGCCGTGCCTGCCCTTCACCGACTGCCCGGGCGGCACCGGCTACGTCCCACGAATCCTTCGAGAGCTTCGCGAGTCGGCCGAGTCCACCGCGCTGACCAACATCGGGCTGCCAGGCGCCGTGATGTCACGCGAGGTCCAGGACATCGGCAACGCCGTCGGCATCGGCATCAACAACAACTTCCTGCAGCACGAGGCGCCGTTTGTCCCGTCGTCGACGACCATCGTGACGATCTTCGCCGGCGCCAACGACGCCAACACGCTCGCCACGGCCATCGACCGCGGCGCCGCCGGCGGCGGCGATCCCAACGAGTACATCGATCGCCAGATCGCGGCCTTCGCCGAGGATTACGCGGAACTGGTGGGCATCATCCGGGGGCGGGCGCCATCGGCGCGAATCTACGTCCTGAACCTGCCGAACCTCGCGGGGCTGCCCTTTGCCCTCAACCGGCCCACGCGCGACCGGCAGTGGCTGCAGCGCCTCTCGGTGGGCTTCAGCACGAGGGGCGCCAACGTGCTGGTGGGGCTGAACGTCACCGTCGTGGACCTGCTTTGCAACGCGCGGTCCTACCAGGCGTCCACGTACTCCTCCGACGGCTTCCATCCCAACGACACCGGCTATGCCTATATCGCCGACGAAGCCGTGAGGGCCATCAACGCCGGCAGCGCGCCGCCGCCGGCCCCCAGCTGCCCGGAGATGACCATCGTCCCGCGGTGATCACGTACGTCAACCACAGAGACACAGAGAACACGGAGGACGCACAGAGAACGCATTTGGCAGCCGTCCGGATGAACCCCAACGCAGGGGTGCATCCATCCGTTGCCAAAGCCGTTCTCCGTGTGTCTTTGTGATCTCCGTGTCTCTGTGGTTGACGTCCGTAGACTACCCGCGCTTCTTCACGCCGAGCTCCCCGAGGCGCTTGGCGATGTCGGCGCCGGCGGTGGCGGTGCTGACCGCCTTGTCCACGTAGAGGAGCTTGCCGTCGGGGCCGATGTAAAAGGTCCAGCGATAGGCCACCGGCCGCGTCGGCGTCACGACGCCGTACGCGCTGGCGACGGTCTTGGCCGGGTCGGCGAGGATGGGATAGTCGGCGTGCAGCGATTCGGCGAACTTCTTGTTCGTCTCGGCATCGTCCACGCTCGCGGCGAAGTAGTGGACGTCGAACTGGCGAATGTCGTTGCCGCTCTCACGGAGCGACGTGCATTCGGCCGTTCAGCCACCGGTGAACGCCTTCGGGAACCACGCGAGCACGACCGCCTTGCCGCGCAGGTCCGACAGCTTCCATGTCTTGCCGTCGGAACCCGGCAGCGCGAAGTCTGGCGCCTGGTCGCCGGCCTTGAGATCCACCGCGGGCGGGGCGGCCGCCGGCGTCTGCGCGACGATCCGGGGGATCGACGACAGGCCGATGGTCGCGACGAGCGCGGCGAGCAGTGAATAGCGCACCCTCACCTCCTTGATCGACCGTAGTGTAACGCTGGAACGGGTTGATCGGGTTACGTCGGGTTACGTCGGGTTACGTCAGGTTTCGTCGGGTTGGTTTGGGTTGGACGGGTTGATCCGGTTGGACGGGTTGGCGTGGGTTCGCGCCGCCGCAGGTGTCGGGCATCTCGCAGAGCAACCGTGTTCGTGCAGCGTCAGTTCCGGTTGCGGCGCGAGATGCCCGACGCCTGCGGCGGCGAGGCGGCTGGGCAGGTTGATCACGTCGGACCAGGTTGCGGGTTGCGGAGGTAGCGCGGCGCTTCTCCCGTATGCTTTGACGATGAGCGACTCACGACGTCCGGCCGCCGTGACGCTGCGTCCGGCAGCACCTTCTGACGTAGCGCGGATTCTGGGGTTCATCCGCGAGCTTGCGGTGTATGAGAAACTGGAGCACCAGGTGGTGGCCACCGAGTCCGGGTTGGCCGCGCAGCTGTTCGGGCCCCGTCCGGCGGCCGAGGTGGTTCTTGCGGAGATCGACGGCGCGCCGGTCGGCTTCGCGCTGTTCTTCCACAACTTCTCCACGTTTCTCGGACGGCCCGGGCTGTTCCTCGAAGACCTTTACGTGCAGCCGCACGCGCGCGGCGCCGGTGTGGGACGCGCGCTGCTGCGCCATCTCGCCGGCGTGGCGGTCGAGCGCGGCTGCGGCCGCATGGACTGGAACGTGCTCGACTGGAACGAGCCGGCCATCGGGTTCTACAAGAAGCTGGGGGCCGACGTGCTGCCCGACTGGCGGACGTGCCGCGTCACCGGCGACGCGCTGCGGGCGCTGGCCGCGTCCTGAAACGTGTCATTGCGATGTGTCGCGGCTTCGCGGCTTCGCGGCATCGCGATTGTGATCGGCGTATCGTGTCTTCGCGGCATGGCGGCATCGCGCCATCGCGATTGTGATCTGAGGAGCTCGCTGGTTGTCGAAGCATCGGACTGACTCTGAACCTTCCCTCTGGGATCTTCCCGCTGACGACGAGGGCGCCGGCGGCCCGCCGCCACCGCCGTCCAGTTCGTCGGGGTCGCGCTTTGGCGGCGACGCGGTGCCGCTGCACGAGGCCGCGCAGGCCCGTTACCTGAACTACGCGCTCTCGGTGATCACGTCGCGCGCGCTGCCCGACGTGCGCGACGGGCTCAAGCCGGTCCAGCGCCGCATCCTGTTCACGATGTGGCAGCAGAACCTCACCGCCGATGCCAAGCACCGCAAGTGCGCCAAGGTGGTCGGCGACGTGATGGGCAGCTTTCACCCGCACGGCGACATGGCGATCTACGAGACCCTGGTGCGCCTGGCGCAGCCGTTCTCGCTGCGGTATCCGCTGGTGGATGGATCGGGCAACTTCGGCAGCCTCGACGGCGACAGCGCCGCGGCGATGCGCTACACCGAGTGCCGGCTCGCGCGCCTCAGCGACGAGCTGCTCGACCGAGATCGACCACGACACGGTGCCGTTCCGCCCGAACTACGACGGCACCAAGTCCGAGCCGGTCGTGCTGCCGGCCCGTCTCCCGAACCTGCTGATCAACGGCGCCACCGGCATCGCGGTCGGCATGGCGACCAGCATCCCGCCGCACAACCTCGGCGAGGTCTGCACGGCGCTCCTGAAGTTGCTCGACAACCCGGACCTCAGCACGGCGCAGCTGTGCCGCTGGGTAAAGGCGCCCGACTTCCCCACTGGCGGCCAGATCCTCAACTCCACCGAGGAGTTGAAGGAGATCTATCGAACGGGCTCGGGCGCCGTACGCCTCCGCGGCACCTGGGAGAAGGGCGAAGCGACGCGCGCCGGCCAGATCATCTTCATCACCAGCGTGCCCTACATGGTCAACAAGGCCACGCTGGTCGAGCGCATCGCCGAGGTCGTCATCGGCCGCAAGCTGCCGCCGCTCATCGACGTCACGCGACATCTCCACCGACGACGTGCGCATCGAGCTGACGATCAAGAAGGACGTCGACCCCAAGCTGGTGATGGCGTACCTCTGGAAGCACACGCCGCTGCAGACCTCGGTCCCGGTCAACCTCACCTGCCTCGTGCCGACGGAGAACCCGGAGGTGGGCCGGCCCGAGCGGCTGGACCTGCACCAGATCCTCTGGTACTTCCTCAAGTTCCGGCTCGACGTCGTCACCGCGCGCCTCGAGCACGAGCTGGGCGCGCTGCAGAAGCGGATCCACATCCTCGAGGGCTTCGAGAAAGTCTTCGACGCGCTCGACGAGATCCTCCGCATCATCCGCAAGTCCGACGGCAAGGCCGACGCCGCCGCGCAGATCATGAAGCGGTTCGGACTGGACGCCGAGCAGACCGACGCGATTCTCGAGCTGAAGATCTACCGCCTCGCCCGCCTCGAGATTCAGATCATCACGACGGAGCTGGCCGACAAGCGCAAGCGCGCGCGGCAGATCGGCGGGCTGCTGCGCAACGAGGACGACCGGTGGGACCTGGTGCGGGCAGAGCTCGAGGAGATCCAGAAGGCGTACGCCGACGGGAAGAAGGACAAGCGGCGCAGCGAGCTCGCCTCGGACGAGGGCGACGCCGAATACTCCGCCGACGACTTCATCGTCGACGAGGACAACGTCGTCATCGTGTCGCGCGACGGCTGGGTGAAGCGCCAGAAGGAAGTGAAGGACCTGTCGACGACCCGACTGCGCGAAGGCGATTCAGTCCTCGCGGTGCTCGCCGGGAGCACGCGTGCCACGGCCGTCTTCTTCTCCAACTTCGGCGCCGCCTACACCTGCCGCATCGTCGACGTGCCGGCGAGCACCGGCTACGGCGAGCCGATCCAGAAGCTGTTCAAGTTCCGCGACGGCGAACGCGTGGTCAACGCGTTCAGCCTCGATCCACGGGTCGCGTCGAAGATCGCGACGGTGAAGGAAGGCCAGGCGCCGCCGGTGCACGCGCTGGCGGTGACGAGCGACGGCTACAGCCTGCGGTTCGGCCTCGACGGCTTCGTCGAGCCGAGCACGCGCGCCGGACGCCGCTATGCCAAGGCCGGCGACGGCGTCGAGGTCGTCGGCGTCGCCAAAATCACCGGCAGCGAGATCGTCATCGCGGCGACGCGCGACGCGCGCGCCATGCTGTGCCGCGCCGACGAGATCAACTTTCTCTCCGGTCCGGGGCGCGGCGTGATCCTGATCAAGCTGCAGAACGACGAGGACCGCGTGCTCGGCTTCGTCGCGTCGGTCGGCGATCGCGATCTGCTGACGGTCGAGACCAGCCGGGGCGCCGAGCAGACGATCAGCACCGCGAAGTACGAGAGTCACCGGCCGCGGCGGCAAGGGCCGGGAACTGCTCCAGCGCGGGCAGTTCACGCGGATCGTGCCGACGCCGCCGGAGTTGCCGCTGGTCGGGTAATCCGGCGCACTCGACTCACGCTCGCGCCGGGGGCGCGTCGGCTGCACCGGCAAACGGGCTGGGGCGGTAGGCTGTCTCGCAGAGCAGCCGGGTTCGTGCATCGTCAGTTCCGGCTGCGGCGCGAGCGCAGCCGTTCGACCCAGCTGGCGGCGAAGCGCGCGCCCCGCGCGCCGAAGGCGCGCCTTCACTCGCGCTGCAAGGCGCCGAGCCCCCCGCAGGTGGTGATATCATGAACCCGCGCGCCCTGAAGCCCGGCTGACGCCCGGCACGGCGCTGCGATGGATTTACCTCGGCGTCCTGGTCCCTGCGGCAGCGCAGGCCCCCACCGCTTCCGGCGATGGGTCGACCCGGCCAGGCGCAACAGATTCACCACACCTGACTGACTGGAATCCCTTTTGACAGACCCACGATTGAAGATTGCCGTCTTCGTCGACTTCGACAACATCGAGATCGGCGTCAAGACCACCCTCGGCGGACAGTTCGACATCGGCCTCATCCTCGAGGCCATCAAGGAACGCGGCGAGGTCGTCACCAAGGTCGCCTACGGCGACTGGAAGCGCGCCGGCGACCACGGCCGGCTGCTCTCGCAGCATGCAATCCGCATGGTGCAGCGCAACCTCACCCCCGGCGGCGACAAGAACGGCGCCGACATCAACCTGGCCCTCGACGCGCTCGAGATGGCCTTTACCCACGCCCACATCAACGCCTTCGTCATCGTCGGCGGCGACAGCGACTTCATCACGCTGGTCGAGAAGCTCAAGCAGTACGACCGCAAGGTGTTCGTCGTCGGCGGGCGGCAGTTCACGAGCCTCGTGATGCAGCGCAACTGCCACGAGTTCATCGCCTACGAGAACCTGCTCGGCACGCGCCGCGCGGCCAGCAGCAGCGGCAGCGGAGGCGGCCGCGCCCGGACCGGCGCGCCGGCGGCGCCGGCGCACGCCGACATCGACAAGGCCCTGCCGCTCGTGAAGCGCGCGCTGAAGGTGCTGGCCGACCGCGAGGTCACGCCGCAGCTCGGGCTGCTGAAGAGCACGCTGCTGCAGCTCGACTCCACGTTCTCGGAGCGCGACTACGGCACCGGCACGTTCCGTGACTTCGTCGAGAAGGTCGCCGAGCGCGGGCTGGTCACGCTGAAGCAGGCGGGCCGCAGCATGCTGGTCGAGCTGGCCGACAACGCCGTCAGCGCCAGCGTGCCCGATGCCGTGCCCCAGGCGGCGCCGGCCGACGTCGTCGAGCCCCCGGCAATCCCGCGTGAGAGCGCAGCGCCTGAAGCGAGCGCCGAGGACAGCGGAGACGTGGTCGAGACGCGCCAGACGGCGCCCCCCGAACAGGCGCTCGACGGCGTCAGGACGGCCGGGCGGCTGTTTGCCGCCGCGACGCAGGCGCCGCGCTGGCCGATGTACATGCGGCAGGTCCGTCAGTACCTGCGCGCCGTGGACGAGACCTTCGACGAGCGCAAGTTCGGCTTCTCCGGCATCGTGGAGTTCCTGCGCGCATGCCAGAAGGAAGGGCTCCTGCGCCTCGACCGCGACCGGCAGGGCGTGCTGCGCGTGTTCGCGGGGCCGAACTTCTCGCGTCCCGCGGCGACGGCGGCCACGGTCGAGGCGGCGCCAGAGGCCATCGAAGAAGTCGTCGAGACCGTCGAGCCGATTGTCGTTGACGAGGTCGCCGCAGGCGGCGCGGAAGCCGGACGTGCCGGCCGGCGACGTCGTCGTCGAAGAGGCCGCCATGGTCGTCGACGGCGAAGTCGCGCCTGCCGGTCAGGCGGGAGCGCCGCCGCCGAAGGGCCGCGGGCGCAAGCGGGCCCCGGCCGCGAAGAAGTCCGCGACGAAGACCGTGCGCCCGCGCAAGAGCGCGAAGAAGCCTAACCTGTAAGTCGGAGGTTCCGTCAGGTTACGTCTGGTTCCGTCGGGTTCCGTCAGGTTGGTTGCGGTTCCGTCAGGTTCCGTCTGGTTGGTTGCGGTTGCGTCGGGTGCACCGGCGCGGTTCGGCTGCGTGCGTGATCCGCAGACCGCGACGGAACCTACGGACCAACCTGAGTAACCCAGACCAACCTGACGGAACCCGACGACCAACCTGACGGAACCCTAACCAACCTGACGGAACCCGACGCAAACCTGACGGAACCCGACGCGAACCGCAGGTTCTTGTCGTAGTACCATCTCCCCCGCCCATGTCCTCCTATTCGGCGAAAGACATCACGGTCCTCGAAGGCCTGGAGCCGGTCCGCAAGCGGCCTGGCATGTACATCGGCGGCGTCGGCAGCGCGGGCCTGCATCACCTGGTCTGGGAGATTCTCGACAACGCCGTCGACGAGGCGATGAACGGCTACGCGTCGAGCATCGTCGTCACCCTGCACGACGACGGGTCGACGATCACGGTGGCCGACGACGGGCGCGGAATTCCGGTCGACAAGCATCCGAAGACCAACCAGAGCGCCATCGAGGTCATCTTCACGGTCCTCCATGCCGGCGGCAAGTTCGAAGGCACCAACTACAAGACGGCCGGCGGCTTACATGGCGTCGGCGCGTCGGTGGTCAACGCGCTGTCGAAGGAGCTGGTCGCGACGGTGAAGCGCGACGGCCAGCAGTGGGAGATGCGCTTCAAGCAGGGCAAGCCGGCGGGCCCGCTGAAGAAGCTCGGCGCGGCGCGCGGGACGGGCACCACGGTCACGTTCCATCCCGATCCGGTGATCTTCCCCAAGATCGAGTTCGACGCCGAGGTGATCCGCGAGCGGCTCGAGGTGGTCAGCTACCTTCACAAGGGCGTGAAGGTGACCTTCGAGAACCAGGCCACCGGCGACAAGCAGGTGTTCACGCACGAGGAAGGGCTCGTCGCGTACCTCCGGAAGGTGGTCGGCGAGCGTGGCAGCCGCCCCGTGCACGACGTGCCGTTCGCGGTGACGCGCGAGAACGGCCTGCGGCTCGACGCCGTGCTGCAGTGGACCGAGTCCACCGACGAGCACCTGAGGAGCTACGTCAACGGCATCCCGACCGGCAGCGGCGGCACGCACGAGAACGGGCTGCGCGCCGGGATTGGCAAGGCCGTCCGCAACTTCATCGAGACGCACAACCTGACGCCGAAAGGGGTCACGCTCACGGCGGAAGACATCCGCGAGGGCCTGACCGGCATCCTCAGCCTCTTCATCGCCGAGCCGCAATTCCAGGGGCAGACGAAAGACCGCCTGAACAACCCCGAGCTAGCTGTCGGCGGTGGATGGCGCGATTCGCCCGGCGCTCGAGCACTGGCTGAATCACAACATCAGCGTCGCCGAGTCGATCGTCGCGCGCATCATCCTCGCCGCCCGCGCGCGCGAGGCCAGCCGCGCGGCGCAGCAGGAAGTCACGCGCAAGACGGCGACGTCGTCGCGGATGGCGCTGCCCGGCAAGCTGAGCGACTGCTCGCACACCGCTCGCGAAGACACCGAGATCTTCATCGTCGAGGGCGATTCGGCCGGCGGCAGCGCCAAGCAGGGACGCGACCGCGCACGGCAGGCGATTCTGCCGCTGCGCGGCAAGGTGCTGAACACCGAGAGCGCCTCGCTGGCGAAGGTGCTGGAGAACAAGGAGCTGTCGGATCTCGTCACCGCGCTCGGCTGCGGCCTCGGGAAGAACTTCGACCGTGGCCGGCTGCGCTACGGCCGGGTCATCATCCTCGCCGACGCCGATTCCGACGGCAATCACATCGCGACCCTGCTGCTGACCTTCATCTACCGGCACATGCCGGACCTGATGCGCTTCGGCCACGTCTTCCTCGCCCAGCCGCCGCTCTACCGCATCGACATCGGCAAGGAAACGCACTGGGCGCTGGACGAGGCGCAGAAGGAGCAGGTGTTGAAGACGGCGGGCCGCGGCCCGAACGGACGCTCGACGCCGGAGATCACGCGGTTCAAGGGCCTCGGCGAGATGATGCCCAAGGTGCTGTGGGAGACGACGCTGAACCCGAAGACGCGGCGGCTGCTGCGCGTCGAGGTGTCGGATCAACTCGTCACCGACCGCGTGATCAACGAGCTGATGGGCAAGGACGCGTCGGCACGCTTCCGCTTCATCATGGACCGGGCCGACAACGTCGCAGGAGCTGGACGTATAGAAGCAGAACCGAGCGGTTCCGTCAGGTTTCGTCGGGTTCCGTCGGGTTCCGTCAGGTTGGTTGTGGTTCCGCCAGGTTAGGTCAGGTTAGGTAGGTTTGGTTTGTTCCCACCGACCCGTCTCTCTGTGGTCGAGCGTCTCCGGAGCGCCGACGAATCCGAGCGCCAGGTGGCGTGGGACGCGCTGGTCGCGGCGTACTGGCGGCCGGCCTACAAGTACCTGCGTGCGCGCTGGCGGCTGTCGCCGGAATCTGCCGAAGACCTGACACAGGACTTCTTCGCGCGCGCCGTGGAGAAGCGCTTCCTCGAAGAGTACGACCCGTCGAAGGCGCGATTCCGTACCTGGCTGCGAACGTGCCTCGACGGGGTTGCCGGCCATGCGCACGAAGCCGCCAGCCGGCTGAAGCGCGGCGGCGGCATGACCACGGTCCCGCTCAACTTCACGGACGCCGAAGGCGAGGTGCGAGAGGTGGCGCTCGCAGCCGACGTGGACCTCGACGCCTGGTTCCACCAGGAGTTCGTGCGTGCGCTCTTCGCGCGGGCGGTGGAAGCGCTGAAGGCCGACTACCTCGCGCGCGGCCGCGCCGATCACTTCACCCTCTTCGAGGCCTACGACCTCGCGGACCTGCGCGACGACGATCGCCCAAGCTACAAGGCGCTGGCCGAACTCCGCGGCTGGACCGTGAACGACGTCACCAATCGCCTCGCCGCCACACGCCGCGACTTCCGCGGGCACGTCCTGCACCTGCTGCGCGAGTCGTGCGCGTCCGACGACGAGTACGAGCGCGAGGCCAGGAACCTGTTCGGCTAACCTGACCAACCGGGTTCCGTCAGGTTTCGTCAGGTTCCGTCAGGTTGCGTCGGGTTGGTTGGCGGTTCCGACAGGTTTGTCAGGTTCCATTGGGTTGAATCGGGTTGCGGCCCGGTTGGTTCGGTTCGACCAGGTTACGCCGCGGAATTCGGACCAACCGTGACGTAACCACAACCAACGTGACCGAAACCACGACCCAACCTGACGTAACCGCAACCAACCTGCCGGAACCCGACCCAACCTGACGTAACCCGACAGAACCTGGTGGTTCGGTTGGTTTGGTTATGATCCCCTCGTGCTGACCGATACCGCGCTGCGGCACCTGCGGCACGTGGCGGACCTGCCGGATTTGACCGGCACGCGCTACGAGATAGTGGCGCCGCTCGGCCGCGGGGGCATGGGGACGGTGTACCAGGTGCGTGACGTCGCACTCGATCGCGACGTGGCGATGAAGGTCGCTGGCCGGCGTCGCGGAGCCCGACGCGCTCACGCGCCTCGAGACCGAAGCGCGCATCCTGGCCCGGCTCGAGCACCCGGGAATCGTCCCGGTCCACGACGTCGGACGTCTTCCCGACGGCCGGCTGTACTACGTGATGAAACTTGTGCGAGGCCGGCGGCTTGATGCGGTGACGACCGACGCCTCCCCTGTCTCGGAACGGCTGCGGCTCCTCGTTCGCGTCGCGGAGGCCGTCGCCTTTGCGCATGCGCACGGCATCGTCCATCGAGACCTGTCGCCCGCCAACATCATGATCGGGCCGTTCGGCGAAGTGCTGGTCATGGACTGGGGCGTCGCGCTGGTGCACGCAACGCGGCGAAGGGAGCCCGTCACTGCCCCTCCGTTCGGTCGTCGGCACGCCGGGATTCATGGCGCCGGAGCAGGCCCATGGCACGGCCGACGAACGCAGCGATGTCTTCGCGCTGGGTTCGCTGCTGGTATGGCTGCTCGATCGTGGCCGCGGCGGCCCGCCGCGCTGGCCGCGCGCGCTCCGATCGATTGCCGAGAAGGCGCGAGCCGGGGACCCGTCCGCGCGCTACGCGACCGCCGACGAAGTCGCTGCCGACCTCGCGCGCTTCCTGGACGGCGAGCCGGTGCACGCCCATCGTGAGTCGCCGCTCGAGCGCGCAGCGCGCTTCGGACGCACCTACCGCGTCGCGATCCTGCTGGTCGCGGGATACCTCGTGATGCGGGTCGGGTTGCTGCTCTTCAGGGGGGTATAGGGACTGACCGACTCAAACCTAACCAAACTGGTTCGGTCAGGTTTCGTCAGGTTTCGTCAGGTTTCGTCGGGTTCCGTCAGGTTTCGTTTGGTTGGTTCGGGTTACGTCAGGTTAATCAGGTTTGCCGGGTTGGTCAGGTTGGCGCAGTGGCATGCGTCGTGCTCCAACGATCGTATGGCCACGTTCAAGAGTTATCGCGAATTGGTGTGTTGGCAGCTTTCCGTCGAATTGCGGCGCGGCCTGATCGCAGTTTGTGATCGGTCGAAGGGTTCGGGGCAATTTCAGATTCTGCGAACAGGTGGGCGCCTCGGCGCGCTCGGCACCGGCGAACATCGCCGAAGGCTTCAAGCGCCCGAGGCGTGTGTTCATGCAGTTCCTGGACGTCGCGCTGGGGTCGCTTCAGGAAACCGAGAACCACGTGGACGAAGCGCTCGAACGCCAGTACATCACCACCGACGAACATCTGGCCTTCCGCACCTGCGCCAAACGCGCCATTAGAGCGGCTGAGGAGTTGAAGGCCTATCTGCGCCGCACGGACCCAACCCGATCAACCTGACCCACCGGAACCAACCTGCAACCGACGCAACCTGACGAACCCGCACAACCAACCTGACGGAACCCGACGAAACCTGACGGAACCTGACGGAACCCGATACCCTACAATCTGGCTTCGCGATTCCCCGCGTACACCTGCGTCGCATACCCGACGATCAGCCCGACAATCGTTCCCGGCAGCATGATCTCCCACCAATAGTGGGTGCCGTCCGGCTCGGGAATCACGGCGATCAGGAACGCGAGGAACAACCCGACGGCGCCGCCGAAGATCACGCCCTTCGAGACCGAGTGGACGCGTCGGGCAAAGAACCCGATGATCAGCCCGGCGATGAGCCCCTTGAACGTCGAGCCGATGACGATGCCGGCAATCTGCGGTGCCACCTGTGGCGCCGAGACCAGCGCGCTAAGCCCGTCGAGCGCGCCGAGAACACCGCCAAGAATCAATCCGAGTACGGGTTTGCCCACGTGATATCTCCTCCCATGGTGTCTATTCCGCTCCGGCGCGGCGAAATGTACGCAAACCCGACCAACCCGACCAACCCGACCAAACCTGACGAACCTGACCAACCCGACCAACCTGACGGAACCTGACGGAACCTGACGGAACCCGACGAAACCCGACGGAACCGGTTGATCAGGTTTGTTTCCGGTTCAGTCCTGGGTTCTGGTTTCCTGGTTACAGCTCCACGTGCATCCCGAGCTCGACGACGCGCTCGGGCGGGATCTTGAAGAACGCCGTCGCGCGCATGGCGTTCTTCGACATCAGCGCGAACAGCGACTCGCGCCATTGCGCCATGCCGGCAGCGGCCGTCGCCAGCAGCGTCTCGCGGCCGAGGAAGTAGGTGATGTCGTCCTTGTCGATCGGCAGGCCGCGGCCGCGTGCCAGCGTGATCGCCGCCGGGACGTCGGGCTCCTCGACGAAGCCGTAGCGCAGCAGCACGCGGAAGAAGCCGGCGCCGAGCGCCTCCACCTCGACGCGGCGGCTGTCGTCCACCTCCGGCACTTCCTCGGTGACGACGGTCAGCAGCACGACGCGGGCGTGGAGCACCTTGTTGTGCGCCAGGTTGTGCAGCAGCGTCGGCGGCACGCCGGCGCCGCTGCCGGTCATGAAGATCGCCGAGCCGGGCACGCGATCGGGATGCGCGCGCGGCAGCTCCTTGAGGAACTGGTCGAGCGGGTACGCCTTTCGCGCAGCCGCGCGCCGAGGATCTGTCGGCCGGTCTTCCAGGTCGACATCAACAGGAACACGAACGCCGCCATCACCAGCGGCACCCAGCCGCCGTGAAGGATCTTGAGCGCGTTGGCGCCGAAGAACGCCGTGTCGATGATCAGGAACACGGCAGTAATCCCGCCGGTCGTCCAGCGGCTCCAGCCCCAACGTGGCGGACCACGACGTAGGCCAGCACCGTCGTGATGCCCATCGTGCGCGGTGACGGCGATGCCGTAAGCCGCGGCCAGCGCGCTGGAGACTGGAACAGCAGCACGAGCGCGATGGTCGCCAGCATCAGCGCCCAGTTGACGCGTCGGGATGTAGATCTGGCCGATCGTCGTATGTGAGGTGTGGCGGATCTCGACGCGCGGGCTGTAGCCGAGCTGCACCGCCTGGCGCGTCAGCGAGAACACCGCCGAGATGAGCGCCTGCGACGCGATGACCGCGGCGGCCGACGCCAGCAACACCAGCGGCAGCGACCAGCGCGGGCGGCGCCAGCACGGTAGAACGGCTGCTCGGCGGCCGTCGGATCCTGCAGCAGCAGCGCGCCCTGGCCGAAGTAGTTGAGCAGCAGGCCGGGCAGCACCAGCGCGAACCACGCCATGCGGATCGGGCCGGCGCCGAAGTGGCCCATGTCCGCATAGAGCGCCTCGCCGCCGGTGACCACGAGGAACACCGAGCCGAGCACGACGAAGCCGTGATAGCCGTTGTTCGCGAAGAACCGCACGCCGTGGAGCGGGTTGATCGCGCGTGAGCACGTGCGGCTCGAGCAGGATCCAGCGCACGCCAAGTGGCGGCGATGGCGAGGAACCACACGAGCATCACCGGTCCGAACATCCGCCGATGCTGGCGGTGCCGCGGTACTGGACCAGGAACAGACCGAGCAGAATCGCGACCGAGATCGGCACGACGTACGGGCTCAGCGCCGGCGTGCGCCGTCTGAGCCCTTCCACCGCGCCCAGCACCGTGATGGCCGGCGTGATGACGCCGTCGCCGTACAGCAGCGCGGCGCCGAACAGGCCCAGGCCGATCAGCACGCCGCGGCTCTGCGGCCCACGGTAGGTCGACGGAATCAGCGCCATCAGCGCCAGGATGCCGCCCTCGCCGTGGTTGTCGGCGCGCATCACGAAGCGAGGTACTTGATGGAGATGACGATGACGAGCGCCCAGAAGATCAGCGACAGCACGCCCCAGCACGTTGTCGGGCGTCGGCGGCACGGCGTGCGCGCCGTGGAAGCATTCGCGCAGGGAGTAGAGGGGGCTGGTGCCGATGTCACCGAAGACCACACCCAGCGCCGCGAGGGTCAGCGCTGCGCGGGAAGCGGACGGGTGCGACATGAGCGGGCCATCTTAACCGGGTTCGTCGGGTTCCGGCGGTTCCGCCGGGTTGGTTGCGGTTCCGGCGGGTTTGCGGTTCCGGCAGGTCCGCGTCGGGTTTCGGTCGGGTTCCGGCGGGTCTGGACAGGTTGGTTCGGTCGGTAGGCTCGGCGGGTTCGTATGCGATGCGCCGACAGGGCTGAACGTGCAGATTTGCAGGATTCGATGTCAGAACCACAAATTCAGCGTACGGACTGCGAAACTGCAGCAAATTTCTTGCACAGTGTTCGCAGATCCGTGATAATTCCTTGTCCGGCCGAGGTTACGCGTGCGCATGCGCTCAGGTTATGACCCCGCCCGCACTCCGCACCTCATCCACGATAGACGAGAGAAAGGACCACCGATGGGATCAGCAGCACTGCGCGACGCCATCACCGGCATCATCGACTGGGGCGAAACCGTGGGCCGGTCGGCGGCGATCTGCCGCGCGCGACCGAGACCTTCGGGTCCTCACGTTCAACGACGAGGTCCAGAAGACCCGGCTGACCAAGCCCATCTACAAGGCGCTCCGCAAGACGATCGCGCAGGGCGCGCCGCTCGACGCCGCCAGCGCCGACGCCATCGCCTCGGCCCTGAAGGACTGGGCCGTCGAGCAGGCGCCACGCACTACACCCATTGGTTCCAGCCGCTCACCGGCATCACCGCCGAGAAGCACGAAGCTTCCTCAACCCCGACCGCCAACGGCAAGGCCGTCGCCGAGTTCTCGGGCAAGGAGCTCATCAAGGGCGAGCCCGACGCCTCGAGCTTCCCGTCCGGCGGCATGCGCAGCACGTTCGAGGCGCGCGGCTACACGGCGTGGGACCCGACCTGCCCGCCGTGGCTGCTGGTCAACCCGAACGGCTCGACCTGGTGATCCCGACCGCGTTCGTGAGCTGGACCGGCGAAGCGCTGGACAAGAAGACGCCGCTGCTGCGCGAGCCAGGAAGCCCTGTCGGTGCAGGCGCTGCGCATCCTGAAGCTGTTCGGCAGCGACGCCACGCGCGTCATCACGACCTGCGGACCGGAGCAGGAGTACTTCCTGATCGATCGGCACTTCTATTTCAACCGCCCGATCTCATCAACGCCGGCCGCACGCTCTTCGGCGCCAAGCCGCCGAAGGGCCAGGAGCTCGAGGATCAGTACTTCGGCGCGATCCCCGAGCGCGTGCTCGCCTACATGATGGAGTGCGAGGTCGAGCTGTACAAGGTCGGCGTGCCGGTGAAGACGCGGCACAACGAAGTCGCGCCGAGCCAGTACCGAGATCGCGCCGGTCTTCGAGAACGCCAACGTCGCCACCGATCACCAGATGATGGTGATGGAGACGCTGAAGCGCGTGGCGCCGAAGTACGGGCTGGCGTGCCTGCTCCACGAGAAGCCCTTTGCCGGCGTCAACGGCTCGGGCAAGCACCTCAACTGGAGCATGAGCACCGACCCCGGCAAGAACCTGCTCAACCCCGGCGAGACGCCGCACCAGAACCTGCAGTTCCTGATCTTCTCGGCGGCGGTCCTGAAGGCGGTGGACACGTGGCAGGGCCTGCTGCGCGGCTCGATCGCCAGCGCCGGCAACGACCATCGCCTCGGCGCGAACGAAGCGCCGCCGGCCATCATCTCGATCTTCCTCGGCAACGTCCTGACGGACCTGTTCGAGCAGATCGAGAAGGGCAAGGCGACGGCCGCCACCAAGGGCGGAGAGCTCGACACCGGCGTGACCTTCCTGCCCAAGCTGCCGCGCGACGCGGGCGACCGCAACCGCACGAGCCCGTTTGCCTTCACCGGCAACAAGTTCGAGTTCCGCGCGGTCAGCTCGGGTCAGAGCATCGCCTACCCGAACATCGCGCTCAACGTCGCCGTCGCCGACGCGATCGATCAGATCGCGACCGACCTGGAGAAGGCGGTCGCCGGCGGCGCCAAGGCCGAAGAGGCCGCCTGGAAGCTGCTGCCGAAGGTGATCAAGCAGCACAAGCGGATCGTCTTCAACGGCAACAACTACTCGGACGACTGGCAGAAGGAAGCCAAGAAGCGCGGCCTGCTGAACCTGCGCAACACGGTGGATGCGCTGCCGGAACTGGTGAGCAAGCCGGTCGTCGCGGCGTTCACCAAGCACAAGGTGCTCAACGAGCGCGAGCTGAAGGCCCGTGAAGAGATCGCCTTCGAGGCCTACAACAAGACCATCAACATCGAGGCGCAGTTGATGGTGCTGATGGCGAACCGCTACATCCTGCCGGCCGCGCTGGAGTACACCAAGGAGGTCGGACAGAGCGTGGCGGCGGCCAAGGCCGGCGGCGTGCCGACCAAGCAGGGCAAGGCGCTGCTCGGGACGCTGGTGAAGCTGACCGACAAGCTGAAGTCGACGTCGGACGCGCTGGCCAAGGCGCTCGAGCACAGCAACGGCAACGCGCACGTCCACGCGAAGTACTTCCGCGACAAGGTCATCCCGCTGATGGCGACGCTGCGGGAGACCGGCGACGCGCTGGAGCTCAACATCCCGCACGAGATCTGGCCGCTGCCGACCTATCGGGAGATGTTGTTCATCAAGTAACGAACCACACCGGAGGGTCCGACAGGTTCGGTCGGGTTCCGTCGGGTTCCGACAGGTTGTTCGGGTTCGACAGGTTCCGTCAGGTTGCGTTACGCGGTTGGTCAGGTTGATCAGGTTGCGGTTTCGTCAGGTTCGCAGCGGAACCCGCGATCGAACCGCAACCAACCTGACGGAACCGCAACCAACCTGACGGAACCTGACGTAACCCGACGGAACCTGACGAACCTGCGTTCTCGGTTATTTGGTTCTCCACTTCGCGACGAAGAACCGGAGCGGCTTGTCGGTCGATGTGTTCTTGATCCCGTGCAGGTCGTTGGGCGCGGTGTAGAGCACGTCGCCCTTCGTCGCGGGAATCGTCTTGCCGTTGAGGTACCACTCGCCGCTGCCTTCGACGAGATAGAGGAACTCCTCGTCGGCGTGGGTGTGCGGCGGATGCGGCTCCTGCCCGGGCTTCAGGTCGACGTAGCCGGACAGCACCTCCGCGGTCGCCGCCGTCGGGCCCGCGAACTGGCTGCGGAATGTCCCCCAGTCGCCCGACTGGGCCAGCACGGATTTCGCTTCCGGGGTCACGCCCGACTTCAGCGGCGCACTCCCCTGCGCGCGGCCGACTGCATACCCGGCCGCCGCGATGGCCACTCCCGCCACGACCTGCACCATCACACGTCTCATCGCACTCTCCTCTCAAACCCGACGAACCAGACGCCACCCGACCAACCTGACGAACCGCAACCAACCTGACGAAACCCGACCCAACCCGACGGAACCTGACGCAACCCGGCATTCCGGTTCCGTCCGGTTCAACCCGCTAAGGCTTTGATGCCGCCGACGAGCCTTTCCATTCCCTCGTCCACGGTCTCCCGCGCCAGCGCGCCGTACGAGACCCGCAGGTAAGTCTCGTTGGTCAGACCGAACGCGGTGCCGGGCACGGTGGCCACGCGGTGTTCCCGGATCAGCCGCTCGGCGAGCGTCATCGCGTCAATCGCCGTGCGCACGCGCAGGAGGCAATAGAGCGCGCCGTCGGCCGACGGCGCCTCGGCCAGGTCGCCAATGGCCGACAGCCGCGTCAGCACCTGCTCGCGGACGTCGGCGAGCGGAGCGATGCGCGTGGCGCACCAGGCGCGGCCCGCGCCGAGCGCGCCCACCGCGGCCGCCTGCGAGACGTGCGGCGCGCAGATGAGCAGCGTGTCCTGGATCTTGTTCACCGCCAGCCACAGCGCCTCGGGGATCACCATGTAGCCGATGCGCCAGCTCGCGAATCCGTACGCCTTCGACAGCGAAAAGAGCGAGATCGTGTGCGCATCGGCGCCGGGTACCGACCCCGGCGAGAAGTGCCGCGCCTTGCCGTAGGTGAAGTACTGGTACACCTCGTCGTGGATGTGCCAGATGCCGCGCGCGGCGCACAGCGCGTTCACCGCGCGCAGGTCGGCCTCGGCGTACACCGCGCCGGTCGGGTTGTTCGGCGAGATGGTGACCACGGCGCGCGTGCGCGGAGTGACGGCGCGGGCGATGGCCTCGACATCCAGCTGATAGCGCTCGTCGGTGGGCACGACGACGGGCCGGCACGAGGCCATCACGACCGCCATCTCGTGGTTGAAGTAATACGGCGCCAGCAGGATCACCTCGTCGCCGGGATCGGCCACCGCCAGCAGCGCGTTGACGAAGGCCAGGTTGCCGCCGGCGGTCACGACGACGCGCGAGCCGCGGAGGTCGAGGCCGTTCTCGGCGGTCAGCTTCGTGGAGAGCGCGTCGACCAGGGCCGGCAGCCCTTCCACCGGGCCGTACCGATGCGCGGCCGGGTCGGCAACGAAGGCGGGGACCGCCGCCAGCGCCTCGGCCGGCGGCCCATAGGCGACCATCCCCTGCCCCAGCGAGATGGTGCCGGGGCTCTGGCGAATCCACTCGCCGAGAATCGGGATGATCGGGGCCTGGACGGCGTCGATGCGCGCGGACACGGGGGGGATACTACCAAGAACCTGTCGTTCGTCAGGTTTCGTCGGGTTTCGTCGGGTTGCGTCAGGTTGGTTACGGTTCGGTCAGGTTGGTGAGTTCCGCCACGTTCCGCCGCAGAACCCGACGAAACCCAACCTGACGGAACCCAACCTGACGCAACCTGACGAAACCTGACGAAACCTGACCGAACCGCAATATCGCTATGATGGTTCCCCGATGCTGCGACTGCTGGTGACCGGCGGGACCTTCGACAAGGAGTACGACGAGATCGGCGGCAGGCTGTTCTTCAAGGACACGCACGTCGCGGAGATGCTGCGGCTGGGCCGTTGTCGGGTGCCGGTCGTGATCGAGACGGTGATGCTGCTCGACAGCCTGCAGATGACCGACGCCGATCGCGCGATGATTGCGGCCCGCTGCCAGGCGGCGCCTGAGCCCTTCATCGTGATCACGCACGGCACCGACACCATGGTTGACACCGCCGCCGTCCTGGCGCGCGAGGTGAGCGGCAAGACGATCGTGATCACCGGCGCGATGATCCCGTACGCGTTCGGCAGCTCCGACGGCCTCTTCAATCTCGGCAGCGCGATCTCGTTCGCGCAGGTGCTGCCCGCCGGCGTGTGGATTGCGATGAACGGCACGCACTTCCGCTGGGACAACGTGCGAAAGGACCGCGCGGCAGGAGTCTTCGAACGGCTCGCCTGACGCCTGCCTTCGACGGTTCCGTCAGGTACGTCAGGTTCCGTCAGGTTCCGTCAAGTTCCGGCAGGTTGGTTGCGGTTCCGTCAGGTTGGCTGCGGTTCCGACTGGTTTCGGCGAGCCATGCCGACGCCTGCGGCGGCCGCAGACTCCCGCTAGCGATACAGCCCGATGTCGGCAAGCGCCTCGACGGGGCGTGCCTGAGCCCGGCGCGCACGCCCACGCCCTTCGGTCGACACGAACGCCGCATCCAGTTTCTGCTGCGCCTTCTCGACCAGGCGGCGCGCGTCGGAGGAGATCAGAATCGGGCGACGCGATGGTCGCGAGCCGGAACGCCGTCATCGCGTCCCGGGCATCGGCGGCCTTGTTCGCCCGGATGGCGGCCTGGAGCGTCGCGTACTTCTCCTTCAGCTCCGGAATCTCGCCGAAGTCGGCCTTCTGTGCCGCCCGTCGAATGGAGAACACGCAATAGCCGCTGTCGAGAGGACGACCATCGAGGAGCAGCCGGCGGTCGGCGTCGAGCGAGAGCTTCGCCACGTCGATGCTGCCCCTCGGCGCGGCGACGATTGCCAGCACCGCGCTCTGGCGGAGCGCGAGGTCGGTGTCGAGCGCGACCTCGACCGCCGTGTCCGCGCGCTGGCCGGTGATCAGGTCCATGCCTTCGGTGATGAGCGGGAGAAACGGCTTCACTGCGCCGACAAAGCTGATGCCGGCCGCCGACGAGACACGGGTGACGTAGTCCAGGATCGGCGACAGCAGGTTTCCGGTCTTGACCGAGAAGAGACCGATCTCGAGGCTCGAGCGCGCCGCCGCGCCACGGCACTGCCGCCATCATCTGCTTCGACACGGTGATCACTTTGTCGAGCGAGGTGTCGTCGATCTCCGTCAGCTTGTCCGGCTTCGACACCGCGGCCAGCTGCGCATTGGCCTCGCCCTCCCGCGCCAGCGTCACGAACGAGTAGACGACGCCGTTGAAGCGGGACGCGAACCGCCGGGCCTCGGTCAGCCGCAGCGACTCGACGAACAGCTCGACGTAGCATTCGTCGGCCACGATCGGCTCGCCGATACCGGGCAACGCCGGCGCGGCGACCGAGGGGGCGAACACCATCTCTTCGGGCGCCGCGCCGCCGACGCGCTTCAGGAAACCGCCGAGCCATCCCATCTGTTGCCTCCCTTCGACGGGTTCCGTCAGGTTACGTCGGGTTCCGACAGGTTCCGTCAGGTTGGTTGCGGTTCCGACAGGTTTCGTCCGGTTCATCCGGACGCAGGTGTCGGGCATCTCGCAGAGCAACCGTGTTCGTGCAGCGTCAGTGCCGGTTGCGGCGCGAGATGCCCGACGCCTGCGGCCGCCCGACTTCGCCCCGGCTACTCTAGCGCCTCCACGGGCCTTCGACGCGGCAAGCGTCTGTCCAACCCGACCAACCTGTCCAATCCGCCGAAACCACCCGAACCTGACGCAACCGCAACCAACCTGACGAACCGCAACCAACCTGACGGACGCAACCGCAACCAACCTGACGGAACCAGACGCAACCCGACGAAACCTGACAGAACTGGTTATCACCGCCGCATCTCGACGGCGGCGTGGTCGGAGGCCTGCCACGTCTGCTCCTGGAACGTCGAGACGTCGGAGATGTCCCCTCCAGGCTGCCGGCGAGTGTCGCCGACGACGAACTTTTCGGCGTGTGCCGTCGGCCCCGGTGCGCGGAGGCGACGAACTGCGCGGAGGTCCCAGGCGCGATCGACGGCGGACCCTCCACCTTCAGCTGCACCATGCCAGCCCGCCGCGACCTCCAGGTGCCGTCGTCCGCCCAAACCGAAGCCCATCATGATCTGAAACGACAGAAACCGGATAGACGGACGGATCGACGTCACGCGCTGCAATAACCTGACCGAACCGCAACCAACCTGACGGAACCCGACGCAACCCGACGCAACCCGACGAAACCTGACGGAACCGGTCTATAAAATGGTGCGGTTATGTCCGATTGGCGCGCGTTCGGCGGGGTCAACGAGGGCTACGTCCTCGAGCTCTACGAGAAGTTCCGCAACGACCCTGCTTCGGTCGACGCCGCCACGCGCGCGCTGTTCGAGCGCGAAGGCCCGCCGGACTTCAATCGCAACCCGACCGAACCCGACGAACTGACGAGCCGTCGCGCAGCCAACCTGCGAGCCCGACGAACACGACGAAACCGACGGAACCCGCGAGTAACCAACCTGACGGAGCCCGACGCAACCCGACGGAACCTGACGAAACCCGGGCTAGCCGCCATCGTCGGCGCCGTCAACCTCGCGGAGTCGATTCGGCGCTACGGTCACCTCGCGGCGCGACTCGACCCGCTGGGCTCCGATCCGATCGGCGATCCGTCGCTGCTGCCCGACACCCATGGCGTGAGCGAAGCGGACCTGGCCGCGCTGCCGGCCAGCCTCGTCGGCGGGCCGCTGGCCGAAGGCGCGGCGCATGCCGGCGAGGCCATCGCGCGTCTGCGCACGGTGTACTGCTCGAGCATCGGCTTCGACCTCGCGCACATTTTCGTGCCCGAGGAGCGCGAGTGGCTGCGCCACCACATCGAGGCCGGGCACGTTCCGCGCGCCGAACGCGCCGGTCGAGGACGTCGATCTCCTCGAGCGCATCACCGAGGTCGAGACCTTCGAGAAGTTCCTCCACAAGGCGTTCACCGGCAAGACGCGGTTCTCGATCGAGGGGCTGGACATGATGGTCCCGATCCTCGACGAGCTGATCGCGGACTCGGTCGACGCGGGCGTGCGGCACGTGCTGATCGGCATGGCGCACCGCGGCCGCCTGAACGTGCTCGCGCACGTGCATGCGCAAGACCTACGCGCAGATCCTCGCGGAGTTCAAGGAAGCGCAGGGCGATCAGCCGTTCCGTGAAGACCTGGGCTGGACCGGCGACGTGAAGTATCACGCCGGGGCCCGGGCGCGCGTGCGCGAGGAAGCGTGAGCGGCGTCGGCGAGGTGGTGATCTCGATGCCGCCGAACCCGAGCCACCTGGAGTTCGTCAACCCGGTGGTCGTCGGCATGGCGCGCGCCGCGCTGCACCGAGACCTCGGCGCCGGGCCCGGCCGTCGTCGACAAGAACATCACGCTGCCGGTGCTGATTCACGGCGACGCCGCCTTCCCCGGCCAGGGCATCGTCGCCGAGACGCTGAACCTGTCGCGGCTCGCGCCTCTACGACGTCGGCGGCACGATTCACATCATCGCCAACAACCAGATTGGCTTCACCGCGACGGCGCGCCAGAGCTACTCGACGTCGTACGCCAGCGGCCTCGCGCGCGGGTTCAAGATCCCGATCTTCCACGTCAACGCCGACGACCCGGAGGCGTGCATCGAGGTGGCGCGGTTGACGGCGGAGTACCGCGCGCAGTTCAAGCGCGACACGCTGATCGACCTCGTCGGCTACCGCCGGCATGGCCACAACGAAGGCGACGAGCCGTCGTTCACCCAGCCGGCGATGTACAAGATCATCAGCGGGCTCCCGACCGTGCGCGAGATCTGGGCGAAGCGGCTGGTCGAGCGCGGGCGCGTGACCGCCGCCCAGGCCGACGGCTTCGTGAAGGCCTCGATGACCGCGCTGGAGCAGGCGCTGGAGACGGTGAAGCAGAACGCGCAGCCCAGGGACGCCTATCCCGAGCCACCGCCGCGCGGCGTCGCCCGGCAGGCGCGCGACGGCGGTGCCGCTGGAGCGGCTGCGGGCGCTGAACGCGTCGCTGACCGAAGTGCCGTCCGGCTTCACGATTCACAAGAAGCTCGAGCGCGCGCGCGAGAAGCGGCGGGGCGTCCTCGAGCAGGCCGACGGGACTTCAGTGGACTGGGCGGCCGCCGAGGACCTGGCCCTGGCCTCGATCCTCGAGGACGGCATCAGCATCCGGTTTACCGGCGAGGACGTCGAGCGCGGCACCTTCAGCCACCGCCACGCGGTGTTCCACGACTTCGTCACCGGCGATCGCGACGTGCCGCTGCAGCGCATCCCGCAGGCGAAGGCCGCCTTCGAGATCTACAACAGCCCGCTCACCGAGTGCGCGACCATCGGCTTCGAGTTCGGCTACAACCTGCAGGCGCCCGGCCGTCTGGTCCTCTGGGAAGCGCAGTACGGCGACTTCATCAACGGCGCGCAGGTGATCATCGACGAGTTCATCACGTCCGGGCGGGCGAAGTGGGGGCTGACGCCGTCGCTGGTGCTGCTGCTGCCGCACGCCTACGAGGGCCAGGGGCCGGATCACTCGAGCGCGCGCGTCGAACGGTTCCTCGAGGCGGCGGCCGACATCAACATCCGCGTCGCCTATCCGACCAGCGCCGCGCAGTACTTCCACCTCCTCCGCCGGCAGGCCGTGCTCCTGCTCACCGACCCGCTGCCGCTCATCGTCCTCACGCCGAAGAGCCTGCTGCGGCATCCGCTGGTCGCCAGCCGGCCGAGCGACCTGGCGGAGGGCCGGTGGCAGCCGGTGATCCACGACGAGGAGGCCAAGCAGCGCGCCGGCGCCGTGCGGCGTCTCGTGCTCTGCACCGGCAAGGTCTACGTCGACCTGGTCAGCAGCGAACACCGCGCGCAGCATCCCGGAGATCGCCGTCGTCCGCGTCGAGCAGCTCTACCCGTTCCCGTGGGCCGACGTGAAGGCGGCGCTCGAGGCCTTCCCGGCGCTCGACGAGGTCGTCTGGGTGCAGGAAGAGCCGGAGAACATGGGCGCCTGGGGGTTCGTGCGCTCGGTGATCGAGGAATTGCTCGAAGGCCGCCTGCCGCTCTGCTACGTCGGCCGCGCGCGCAGCGCCAGCCCGTCGGAAGGCACCGCCTCGTGGCACGCGGTGAACCAGAAGATCCTCGTCGACGCCGCGTTCGCCCCCGGCCTCGAGCGCGCGCAGAAGCACATGGTGTCTGAGTAAACGGCTCTGAATTGCCGATTGGCGATTGAGATTGCGGATTACGAATTTCCCGGCTCAATCGCCAATCGTCAATCGTGCAATCGTCAATTTAATCGTCAATCATCAATCGCCAATCGTCAATATGAACATCGTCGTTCCGCAGTTAGGCGAGTCTGTCATCGAAGCGCGCGTCGCGCGCTGGCTGAAGAAGGAAGGCGACGCCGTCGCCGCCGGTGAGCCGCTGGTGGAGCTCGAGACCGACAAGATCGATCTCGAAGTCAACGCCGAGAGCGCCGGCGTGCTCGCGCGCATCGAGCGCAAGGACGGCGAGGACGTCAAGGTCGGCGAGGTACTGGGTTCGATCGAGGACGGTCCGGGCTCCGGGGTCCAACCGGCCAAACCTGACCAACCCGCCCAACCCGACGCAACCGCAACCAACCTGACGGAACCCGACGCAACCCGTCGGAACCAGACAGCAACCGGTTTCGGTTCCGGTGCCGGTTCCGGTTCCCGTCGACATCCGCGCTACGGCGACCGCCCGCAAAGTCGCCGACGAGCACGGCGTCGATCTGTCGAAGGTCGCCGGATCCGGCGACGGCGGCCGCGTCACGAAGGAAGACGTGCAGAAGCACGTCGCCAACCCAGGCCAAACCTGACGTAGCCGCAACCAACCTGGCGCGAACCTGCCGCAACCCGGCCGAACCTGACGCAACCTGGCGGAACCGCCACCAACCTGACGCAACCTGACGCAACCCGTCCGAACCTGATCGAAACCGGTCGGTTCTTCTCGGTCCAGAAGAGCGCGTGCGCATGTCGCAAGCGCCGCGCGACCATCGCCAAGCGCCTCGTCGAAGCCCAGCACACCGCCGCGATGCTGACGACCTTCAACGAGGTCGACATGACGGCGGTGCAGGCGCTGCGGGCGCGGCGGAAGGAAGCGTTCCAGAAGAGCCACGGCGTCAACCTCGGGCTCTCGTCGTTCTTCGTCAAGGCGGCCGTCGGCGCGCTCAAGGCGTTTCCGCGCATCAACGCGGAGATCCAGGGCGACGAGATGGTGCTGAAGCACTACTACGACATCGGCATCGCCGTCGGCGCCAGCTCCGGCCTGGTCGTGCCCGTGCTGCGCGACGCCGACCGGCTGTCGTTCTGGGACATCGAGGCGGGCATCAAGGACTTCGCCCGGCGCGCCGAGGACGGCACGCTGACGCTCGAGGAGATCAAGGGCGGGACGTTCACGATCACCAACGGCGGCGTCTTCGGATCGCTGCTGTCGACGCCGATCCTGAACCCGCCGCAGGTCGGCATCCTCGGCCTGCACAAGATCGAGGAGCGGCCGGTCGCGTCCGGCGGCCAGGTCGTCATCCGGCCGATGATGTACGTCGCCCTCAGCTACGACCACCGCATCGTCGACGGGCTCGAGGCGGTGCAGTTCCTCGTGAAGCTGAAGGAGTTCATCGAGGATCCGGGCCACCTGCTGATCGAGGGCTAGGAACGTACGGAGGGCGGAACTTCAGTTCCGCCGCTTCGGAACCAGGAGGGCGGAACTTCAGTTCCGCCACTTCGAGAACAAGGAGGGCGGAACTTTAGTTCCGCCGATCGCCGCATGCGTGCTGTGTTTGTCGTCGTCGTTGTGGCGCTGGCCCTGGTCTCGGCCTCGGCGCAGGAGCCTGTCCTCGTCATCCGCAACGTCGCCGTCGTCCCGATGGACAGCGAGCGGTGCTGAAGCGACCAGACCGTCGTCGTCCGCGGCGCCCGCATCGAGGCGGTGGGGACGGCGGGCGCCGCGAAGGTGCCGGCGGGCGCGACCGTCGTCGACGGCACGCGGCAAGTTCCTCATGCCGGGCCTGGCCGAGATGCACGCGCACCTGATGGGCGGCGACGACGCGCTCAACGAGCGCATCCTGCTGCTCAACGTCGCGCGCGGCATCACCACGGTGCGAGGCATGCTGGGGCACCCGTCGCACCTCGTGCTTCGGGAGCGCGTTCGGAAGGGCGAGCTGCTCGGGCCGACGATCTACACGTCAGGCCCCTCCCTCAACGGCAAGACCGTGCCCGACGCCGCGGCCGCGGAGAAACAGGTTGCCGAGCAGAAGGCCGCCGGCTACGACTTCCTGAAGATTCATCCCGGCATCCTGCGGGGTCCCTTCGACGCGCTGGCCGCGACCGCGGCGAAGCTCGGCATCGGCATGGCCGGCCATGTGCCGGTCGACGTCGGCGTCGAGCGCGCCATCGAGGTGAAGTACCGGTCGATTCGATCATCTCGACGGCTACGTCGAGGCATTGCTCAAGACTGGCGCGCCGGTCGATCCGAAGCAGCCGGGGTTCTTCGGCCTCGCCTTCATCGGCCATCTCGACGAGTCGAAGCTGCCGGGGCTGGTCGCGAAGACCAAGGCCGCGGGCGTCTGGAACGTGCCGACGCAGAGCCTCGTGCCCGCGTTCATGGGCGAAGAATCGACCCAGGCGCTGGCGGGCCGTCCGGAGATGCGCTATCTGCCGAAGAGCCTCGTGGACCAGTGGATCACCTCTCGCGAGAACTTCCTGAAGGGCATCGCGGACGTGCCGCCGCTGGAGCGCCGGCAGTTCGAGGTCGTCCGCGCCCGAATCATCAAGGCGCTCGACGAAGCGGACACGAGTGGCGGCGGGGCTTCAGCCCCCGCAGTCCTTCGGCGTCCTGCTCGGCGCCGACTCGCCGCAGGTGATGCAGGTGCCCGGCTGGGCGACGCACGGAGAGCTGAAGGCGCTGGCGGCGTCGGGCCTCACGCCCTACCGCGCGCTGCGCGCGGGCACGGTCAACGTCGCGCGGTACTTCGGCACGTCCGAGACGACCGGGACCGTCGCGGCGGGCAAGGAAGCCAGCCTCATCCTGGTCGACGGCAACCCGCTCGAGGACGTCGCCAACGCCGGCCGCATCAGCGGCGTCGTCGTGCGCGGGCGGTGGCTGCCGAAGCAGGAGATCGACGAGAAGCTGGCGGGGCTGCAGTAGACGTACGGAGGGC
>CAVRDA010000002.1:0-93222 GCA_963719755.1 Vicinamibacteria bacterium
CGACGGCTTCCCCGACATCGCGACCTTCCTGCGACTGACGGTGCGGTTGTGCGCGGCGGGGCTGCTGGGCGCGGTGATCGGCTACGACCGCGAGAAGATGGGCAAGCCCGCCGGGCTGCGGACGCACATGCTGGTGTCGATGGGCGCGGCGCTCTTCGTCCTCGCGCCGGCGGAGACGGGCATGGCCATCGCCGATCTCTCGCGCGTCGTGCAGGGCCTGGCCGCAGGCGTCGGCTTTCTCGGCGCCGGTGCGATTCTCAAGCTCACCGACGAGCGCGAGGTCATAGGCCTGACGACGGCGGCGACAATCTGGATGACGGCAGCCGTCGGCGTCACGGTCGCGTTCGGACGGATCGCCTGGCCGTTCTCGCGGTGGCGCTGACGCTGGGGACGCTGTCAATCGTGCGGCTGATCGACGAGCGGTGGGGGCCGCGGCCCTGATTGTCATGCGGACGCCTGCCCCAGCCGATCACTGTCAACGACGCCGAGCATGAACGGCGTCTGGGCCGTCGGAGCCGCTCCGTCGCAGCACTCGTGCTAGACTGAATCCGCTTCGTGCCCCAGCACCAGGTCTTCGCCGCCAATCGTCTGGGCAGACCATCGCCGACCTCGAGCCATCGCACTTCTGGTTCGTGGCCCGACGTGCGCTCGTGACGCGCCTGCTGGCGCGTGCCAGACCCGCGCCGGGCGCGAGCCTGATTGACGTCGGCTGTGGGACCGGCGCCCTGGCCGCGCGCCTGGGCGCCGACGGTCTTCGCGTGCTCGCCCTCGATCTCCGCACCGAGGGCATCGCGCGCCTGCGCGCGGCGGGCGCGCCGGTGCTGGTCGCGTGCGCCGACGCGACACAGCTTCCCGTGCCCGGGGCGGTCGCCGACGTCGTGCTGTCACTCGATGTGCTGGAGCATGTCGACGACGAAGTGGCGATCGCCGAGATCGCCCGGGTGTTGCGCCCTGGCGGCGTCGCCGTCCTGACAGTCCCGGCGCTCCCGTGGCTGTGGAGTGCGCGGGACGACGAGGCGGGTCACCGGCGGCGCTACACCAGGCGGACGTTCGAGTCGCTGATGCGACGGGCGGGCCTGGACGTGGTCGACCTGCGCTTCTATCAGTGCCTGCTGCTGCCGACGATCGCCCTCGCACGTCTGGCCGGGCGGCTCTGGCCGACGACGCAACGGGCAGAGGAGCGGCCAGGGACCTGGGTAAACCGCATCTGCCTGGCCATCAACCGCTTCGAGGTCGGCGTCGGCGACGTCGTCCGCTGGCCGCTGGGCTCGTCGCTGGCCGCCGTCGCGCGCAAGGCGCGTGGATGAACGGCGGCCGTCTGTTTCAGCTGTTGGTCTTCTCGACGGACGTGACCTTGGTCCCACACGCCGTCAGCGCCGGCGTGGATGGCGTCGTCATCGACTGGGAGCGGCGCGGCAAGCACCGGCGGCAGGCGTTGTGCGACACCCAAATCAACGACGACACGCCCGAGGACCTGCGGCGCGTCCGTGCGGTCACGGCCGCCCCCGTCATCTGTCGCATCAACGGCGTCTGCGACTCGACGCCGACCGAGATCGAGGCCGCGCTCGAGTGCGGTGCCTCCGAGATTCTCGTGCCGATGATCCGCACGGTACGCGAGGCGGCGGAGGTCCTCGAACTGGTCGGGGGGCGGTGCGGCGTCGGCATCCTCATCGAGACCGAGGACGCTGTCCAGCGGGCCGCCGCACTGGCTGCCTTACCGCTGTCGCGCGTCTACGTGGGCCTCAACAATCTCGCCATCAATCGAGGCAACCCCAACTTGTTCGACGCCGTCACCGACGGCACCGTCGAGCGCGTCCGCCGCGTCTGCGACCGGCCGTTCGGCTTCGGCGGCCTCACGATGCCGGCGCTCGGCCACCCGATTCCCTGTCGTCTGCTCATCGCCGAGATGATGCGACTCGAGTGCGCATTCTCGTTCCTGCGTCGCTCGTTCCATCGCAATCTGACGGGCCGCTCTCTGCCGGGTGTCGTCGCGGCGATCCGTGAGGGCCTCGACGCTGCGCGCCAGCAATCGCGCAGCGACATCGACCGCGATCGACTGGCCCTCGACATCGCCGCTCGAGGTCTGCTCGATGTCCTTCGACGGTAGGGTCGCGGTCGTCACCGGCGCGGCAGGATTCGTCGGGGGCGCCATGGTGCGTCGGCTCGCGGCCGAGGGCGCGGCGGTGCATGCCGTCGTCCGACGCGGCTCGAATCGGTGGCGCCTCGCCGATGCGCCGGCTGGCATTACGTTCCATGTCCTCGACCTTCTTGATCGGTCGGCCGTCGCCGACCTCATCTCGCAGGTCCGTCCGGATTTCGTCTTTCACCTGGCCTGTCATCGCGGGAAATCCGCGGCCATCAATCTCGCCGAGGCCTACGTCCACAATCTCGACGCGACGCGACATATTCTCGACGCCGTACGGGCGACGCCCGTGGCGCGAGTCGTCCATGCCGATCGTCGCTCGGTACAATCTGACGCGTTCTCCGCTGCGCGAGAGGGAAGCGCCCGCGCCGACGACGGTCCATGGCCTGACAAAGGCGGCGGCGTCGATGCTCGTGCAGCACATCGCGCGGACCGCGCACGTCCCGGCCGTCGTGCTGCGATTGTTCACCGTCTACGGACCCTGGGAAGGCGCCTCCCGGTTCGTCCCGACCTTGATGAGGGCGGCGCTCGATCGGCATCCGGTTGCGGTGACCCAAGGTCTTCTCGTTCACGACTGGGTCTTTGTCGGCGACGTCATCGACGCGTGTCTGACGGCCGCGACCGCGCCGGACGTGAACGGCGAGATCATCAACATCGCGACCGGCCTGCCGACGTCGAACGACGATCTGGTGAGTGAAGTCGAGCGGCTGTGCGGTCGTCCAATCGCGCGACTGGAGCACGAGTTTCAGGCACGTCCCTGGGATGGCGACCGTTGGCATGCCGACGTCTCGAAGGCGCGCGACCTGCTCGACTGGCGCGCCCGGCACAATCTCGCCGCTGGATTGCGCGAGACATTGAACTGGTTCAGACATCATCGGCACTACTACCCGGACGAGTCGCCCTGTGCAGTGGCCAGCCGCGACGGCGACGCCGCATGACGCGGCTCTGGTGGCTCGCCGCGTTCTTCACGGTCGCGCTCGTGCGGAGCATGACCGACGGCATCGGGCTCGTCGACGAGAGCTGGTTCCTGCAGGTGATCGCGCGCGTGCGGGCTGGCGACGTGCTCTACCGCGACCTGTTCTTTGGCGCCACGCCCCTCTCGGTGTGGCTGACCGCCGCAATCACCTGGCTGACAGGCGTCGACGTGATCGCCGTCAAGGTCGTCACGAACGCCGCCTTTGCCGCGACCACGCTCATCACGTGGCTGATTGGGCTGCGCGCGGGGCTCGCCCCGGGCGTCTCGGCGGCTGTCGCGGCGCTGGTGCTGGTCTTCGGGCGCCCATACACGAGCCCCCTACACTCCGCTCGCCATGACCGCGTTCATGGCGACGTTGGCGCTCGTCCTCCCGGATGCCGCTCGGACTCAGGCGCCGTCCGGAAGTCCGTGGAGGGTTCGCGCGGCGGACTCGCCGCCGGTCTGGCGTTTCTCACGAAGCCGAATGTGGGCCTGCTCGCAGGCGTGGCCGCGACCGTGACGCTCGCGCTCGGGCCGGGGAACACCGCAACGGAGAGAGCGCGGCGATTGGCTGACTTCGCGATCCCCGCACTGCTAGTCGTTCTGACCGGCATGGGAGCCGTGTGGACGTCGGGCGGGCTGCCGATGCTGCTCGACTATGTCTTCCTCAACAAGGTGGCCTATGTCGAGCACGGCGTCGTCCCGTACACCGCGACGATCGAGCAGTGGCTCGCGCCGGCTGCGACGCCCTGGTCGGCCGCGACGCTGAACGAGTTCGCCCGCGGCACCATCCTGCTCCTGCCAGTGGCGGTGGGCATCCTTGCCGCCGTTCGGTGGAAGCGGATCGGCTCGGACCCTCGCCTGGCGGCATTGCTCGTGTTTGCGGCGGCCGCGACGACGGTGGCGTATCCGCGATGGAACCGGTATCACATGGCCTACTCGCTGCCGTGTCTGCTGATGGCGCTGGCGGCGTTCGGTGCGGGACGCGACGCGCTCGCCAGGCGCCCCTGGCCGGCCACTGGTGGACTGGCTGCGGGGGCGGCGCTGATGGCTGCGCTGTGCCTGCTGCTCGTGCCGACCGTCGGCGCGATTGTCCACGGCGCGCGTTTCTCGGAGCTGCCGCATTTCAGCGGAGCGCTGCTGTCGCCCGCCGAGCGTGCCAGGCTGGCCGAGGCGGCATCGCAATTCACACTGGCCGCGCGCTCGCGTCCCGTCTTCATCGTCAGCCCGCGGGCAGGCTTCCTGTATCTCGCCAGCGACGTGGTAAACCCGACGCCGTACGACTTCCCGTCCGTGACCAGCGTCGGCCGTCATGGGCGCGCGCGCCTGCTGGCGGCCATCGCGGGCGGCCGCCTGCCGGTCGTCTGTGTCGGGCACGACCGCCGCGGCCTCTACTACTTCGAGGAGATCGCGACGGCTATCGAGACGCAACTCTCACCGGGGCCCGATGTGGGCCTGTGCAGGATGTACGAACAGCCATGACGACGACCACCGAACGAAACGGCTGGAACCCGCTGGTCTATCTCCGGTGACGCTGACGCCTGGCATGTCGTGCACCGGCGAGCCGAGCATCCCGAAGATGCGCCTGGCAGTTGTGTTCCCCATCCTGCGCGCGCTGGGATTCGACGACGTGCGCACTATCGCATCTTCTCGGCGGCGGACCTCACGCCCCTGAGCTGCGCGAGACGGCCTGTCGCCTCCATCGCAGCCGGGCGGCCGACTGGAGCACGCGCGCCGCGTACAGGTAACGCCCCCAGCCGTCGTATCCCGACATTCCCCACGGCCGCGCGCCGCGCGGCACCGCCACCTGGGTGGTCGGGATCCTCAGCGCGCCGACCACCGCCGGCAGATAGTCGCCGTCTCGTGCCGCCGCGAGCAACTGCTCGCGCGCCGGTCGATCGATGGCGAAGCACAGGCAGGCTTGTGGCGGCAACGTCGGAAACAGGCGAACGAGCAGTCGCCTGAAGATGGTCGAATCGACGCGGCGAGGCTCGTCGCGGCTCGAGAAGGCCACGCCCGCGCCGCGACTCCCGATCGCCGCGACCAGCTGCGGAAGCCCCTCGGGCGGATCTTCCAGGTCGGCGTCGAGCACGCAGCAGATCTGGCCGCGCGCGGCACGTAACCCGTCGAGAATCGCCGCGTTCTGACCGCCATTCTCGGACCGCAGCACGGCGCGCACGTCGAGGCTCGCGATGACGTCGCGCGAATCGTCGGTGCGATCGATCGTCCACGAGGATGATCTCGATCGGAGTCGGGCCGAACGCCGCGCGCGTGCGCTCGCACAGCGCCGGCAGCGACGGGGCGTTGTTGTACACGGGCGCGATGATGCTGACGTCGGGCCGCGTGGTCGGCAGGCAATCCCGCACCTCGCTCATATGCGCAATCGCCGACTCGTTGAAATTGTCAGGAAAATGGGGCGACTGACGGGTCTCGAACCCGCGACCCCCTGAGCCACAGTCAGGTGCTCTACCCCTGAGCTACAGTCGCCGTCTGGCCGGAACCTCCAAGTGTAGCAAACCCACTGACGAGGCGGCAACGACGGCCTTCAGTCTTCTTCCTTCTGCCTTCAGGTATTCCGCGGATTCTCGGGTGTCGTGAGGGCAGCCGCGCAGGTGTGCGCCGCAAGGCGCGCTCGAGGCGCAGAGCCGCGGCGAGTAGAAGTCACCGTGAACGTCGGCAATCACATCGTCGGGAACAGCAGCACGAGACGGCAGCCGCCGCGGTCGCCCGGCAGGACCTCCGCGCCGCCGCGATGCCACTCGGCGACCTTGCGCGCCGCCGCCAGCTCCGCCGCCGCCTGATAACCGCCCGGCCGATCGGTCCACGCCGGATCGAAGAAGCGTCCGAGCGCCCACGCCGGCACGGTGACGGCGTGCTGCGCGATCTCGATCATCAGCGACGCGCGCGATCCCGATGCCGACACGCGCACGGACAGCGCCGGCGACTTCGCGCCGTGGACGAGCGCGAGCATGCCGCCGATGGCGCCGGCCAGGGCGACGCCGAGCCAGTCGTGGTCGGCGCGAAGCGTGTGCGGGCCGTCGGCGGCGTCCACGGTGATGACGGCGCCCGACAACCGCCGCTCCGACGCGAATCCCTCGATCGCCTGCTCGAGCGTCGAGGCCAGCGGCACGTCGGTCTCCGACAGCGAGGCGTCCTGCGCCAGCGCCGTCAGGCAGCGCACCAGCCGGCTTGCGCGATGCACTTCCGTGCGGACCAGGTCGAGTGCCACGCGGTCGCGCAGCGCGGCGTCGCGGTCGGCCAGCAGGTGCAGGCACGACCCGATCGCGTCGAAACTCCGCGACAACTCCGCCAGGCCTGCGCCCGGCACGTCCGACGACGCCAGATCGAGGGCCGCCGGCTGCGGTGTCTGGAGGTTGTCGGCCTCGGCCAGCGCCCGCGCGCGCGTGTCGTCCACCTGGTGGACGATGCACGGGACTTCCGACAACCCGGCCGCCGCGGCGGCCGCCAGCCGCTTCACGCCGGCAATGACGTCGAAGCGGCCCGCCCGCGGCCTGACCAGCAGCGGCTGCAGCACGCCGTGCTTCGCGATCGACCGCGACAGCGCGCCGAGGTCGCGTGGGTCGTGGGCCCGCGCCGCATCGAGGTCGCGAAGCGGGATCAGCCGCACCTGGGGCGCCGCGGTCCTCGTCGTCAACTGGTCCACGTAGTGCGCGTCGTGGCGCATGCGGAATCCTGGCGGCAGGCCTTCGCGCTGGTAGGCCGGGTCGCCGTGGAAGCCGTCGGGCGTCTCGTCGTCATCCGGCAGAAGCGCGTCGGGCCGCGCAGGTGGCGTGAAAGGCGGCACGACTGATCGCGCGCGTTCGAACTCGGACACCGGTGACCCTCGGGAGCAAAGGGAAGATGGCTCGAGAGCGGGCGCGTGCTGGACGCCCGCGATGGATGGACCGTTCTTATAGCACAGGTGCGAGAGGCGTGTCGCCGGAGCAAGCAGGCCGAACTGACGTTCGGCCCTCCGAAATCGTCAACCGTCAACCATCAAACCGTCAACGGGGAAGCTACCAGTTCAACGGATCGGGGAAGAACTCCTCGACCAGCTCCTCGTAGTACGGCCGCAGCGCCTTGACGTCCGGCCGGCCGTCGCCCTTCGAGTAGAGGTCGTAGCGGTTGAAGGCTTTCACCCACTTCATCATCGCGCGATCGGTGTCGTTCGCGAGATGGTCGTAGGCGCCTTCCTTGTGCCACGGGTAGAACGAGTGGTAGCGCAGCGCGTACAGCGCCTCGGTCGGCAGGAGACCCTTCACCACGTGGTAGATGTACTCGTCGTGGCCCCACGACAGGTGGATGTTGTCGAGGCCGCAGCCCGGCTCGTAGATGCCGTTGTCGGTCGAGTACACCGGGTGCGTGCTGTCCGGGTTGTCGGCGAAGAACTCCGGGTAGACGCACTTGTCGGAGAACTTGCACCCGACGGCGTGCGTGTCGCCGACGACGGCCCACTGCGGCTCGCCGTAGATGCAGAGCATCTTGCCGAGATCGTGAATCAGCCCGGTGACGATCATCCAGCGCGGCTGGTTCGACTTGCGCGCCGCTTCCGCCGTCTGCAGCGCGTGCTCGATCTGGGTGAAGTCGACGTCGGGGTCGGAGTCGTCGACGAGCGTGTCGAGGAACTCCAGCGCCTCCCACACTTTCATCCGCTTGCGGTTCAGCGCGAGGTAGTCGCGCTTCTTGTCGAGGACGAACTCGAGCGTCTGATGTGTATGGTTCAGCCGATAGAACTCCTTCACCGTGTCGCGCGCTTCGGCGGCGTAGTTGCGGAATTCGTCGGCGGGCTTGCCAATCGGACTGCCCGTCTGCGTCTGGGTGTCTTGCATGGGAATCGCCACTCCTCGAACAGGTACCGGGCGGAATGTAACACGGAAACAAGTCGTGTAACACTGTAAACGATTCCAGCCCAACGAGATGCAACCACGTGCAGATCGCGCGCCGGCGCCGACGATCGCAGGAAAATTTCCCGGCGCCGTAACCCTGGAGAAACGCGCCGGAAACCTGGCCCGGCGATACTCGAGGCAGGTCAGGAGGACTCGAATGGCGATTGCGGTGTTCGCCCTGCTGGTCGGTGTCGGACTGCTGGTGCTGCTCGCGCTCGGCGCGCGACGCACCCACCGGGCGCGCGCGAATGGCGGCGCCCACGGAGACGTCTCGTGGATGGCGGCGGTCACCGCCGGGAGTGACGGCTCGAGCGACTGCGCGAGCGGCTCGGACGGCGGCGCGTGCGACGGCGGCGGCGGGGGCGGCGGCGGAGACTAGCCGGCCGTCGCCGCGTCCGACGCGTCTCGGCCGGCGCGCCGCGCCTGCGTGCTGGCGCGAATCAGCGTCAGCAGCTCCGTGCAGTCGATCGGCTTCACCAGATGGTGGTCGAAGCCCACGGCCTTCGATCGCTCGCGGTCCTCGGGCTGCCCGTAGCCCGAGATGGCGACCAGCAGCGCCGCGGCGCACTCCGGCTGCGCGCGCAGCCGCTCGGCCACGCGATAACCATCCAGTACCGGCAGTCCCAGATCCAGCAGCACGATGTCCGGACGCGTCTCGGTGGCGCGTGTCAGCGCCTCGCCGCCGTCGTGCGCCGTCACGACGGCGAAGCCGGCGTGCGTGAGCAGCAGATCGAGCGCCCGCGTGGCGTCGATGTTGTCGTCGACGAGCAGCACCGTCGTCGGCGCCGACGGCGCCGCCGCGTCCGCCCCGTGCTCCGGGATCGCCTGGACGCTGCTCTCGACGGGAGTCGCGAGTGGGAGAGTCACGACGAACTCCGCTCCGTGGCCAAGGCCTTCACTGTGCACGCGAATCCTTCCTCCATGCAGCTCCGTCAGCCGCTGTGCCAGCGACAGCCCGATGCCGAGGCCGCCTTTGGCACGATCCAGACCGGTATGGGCCTGCGCGAACAGGTCGAATACCCGTTCGGCCATCACCGGGTCGAGCCCGATCCCTTCATCACGCACGCGGATCTCCACGCTGTCGCCGGTGGGAATCGCCGCGACCCAGATTCGTCCGCCGTCGTGGCTGTACTTCGACGCGTTGCCCAGCAGGTTCACGAACACCTGTTCCAGCCGCGTCGGATCGGCGTCGGCCCAGAGTGGCGTCGAGGGCACGTTGACGTCGAGCCGCTGCCGGCGATCGCCCACCATCGCGCGCACGGCGTCCACGGCCCGCATGAGGAGTTGCGACAGGTCGAGCCGCTCGTGCCGCATCTCGATCTTGCCGAGCGTGATGCGCGAGACGTCCATCAGGTCGTCGATCAGCTTCTCCAGGTGCCGCACCTGCCGCCCGATCACCGCCACGCTCCAGTCGCGCTCGCGCTCGAGGTGCGGCGTCCGCGCAACGGAGACGGCGCTGCTGATGGCCGCCAGCGGATTGCGCAGCTCGTGCGCCAGCATCGCGAGGAACTCGTCCTTCCGCCGGTCGGCGTCGATGAGCCTGGCCTCGGTCACCTTTCGCGAGGTGATGTCTTCGACCGTGCCGACGTGACCCAGCACGGCCGACGAGTCGCTGAGGATCGGACTCGTGCGGACGTGGACCCACCGCGAGTCCGGCCCGGCGTCGAGCAGCAGGCACTCGCAGGACCACGGCCGGTGCTCCTGCTGCGCCTGGCGCCAGGCGGTCAGCACCTCAGGGCCCTTGCCGCCGCTGATGACGTCTGCCCACGCCGAGGCCGAGCGCGTCCTCGGGCGCGGCGCTCGTCATCTCTTCCCAGACCGGGCTGGCATAGACACACTGGCCCTGCGCGTCGAGCTGGAAGATCGCGACCGGCGCCGCCGTGCACAGCACCTTGAAGCGGTCCTCGCTCTGGCGCAGCGCCAGCTCCGCCTGCTGCCGCAGCCGCGCCTCGGCGTCGTGCAGCAGCTCCGCCTGACGCCGCACCTCCAGCCGCTTGCGATAGAGGTCGGCAAACACGCCGACCTTGGCTTTCAGCACCTCGGGCTGCACCGGCGTCGGCATGTAGTCGACCGCGCCCAGCGCGTACGCCTTCGTCAGCTGCGTCTCGACGGCGTACGCCGTCAGGAACAGGATCGGCGTGTGCCGCGAGAGCGGCCGCTGCCGGATGAGGCTGGCGGTCTCGAACCCGTCCATATCGGGCATGTGCACGTCGAGCAGGATCGCCGCGAACTCTTCCTTCAGCAGCCGGCGCAGCGCCTCGCGCGCGGAGCTGACGCCGACGACGCGCAGGTCGGGCGCCTCGAGAATGGCTTCGAGCGTCACGAGGTTCTGCCGGCGTGTCGTCGACGACGAGGACGCTGATCGGGTCCATGTGTGACCTCAGCGATGGAGCCAGGTGCGGAAGACGGTCAGCAACTGGTCCGGAGGCAACGGGCTTCGGGAGATAATCCCACGCCCCCGCCTCGATGCACTTCTCGCGGTCGCCCTTCATGGCCTTGGCCGTGACCGCGACGATCGGCAGGCTCTTGAATGCGGGGATGCCTCGAATCGCCCGCATCGTGTCGTAGCCGTCCATGTCCGGCATCATGATGTCCATCAGCACGATGTCGATACCGGGCGTAGTGCGCAGCTTCTCGATGCCGTCCTTGCCGTTCTCGGCCGAGAGCACGTGCATCTGGTGGGTCTCGAGCATGCTCGTCATCGCGAAGATGTTCCTGATGTCGTCGTCGACGATCAGGACCTTGCGGCCGGCGAGCATGCCGTCGCCATGATAGAGCCGCTCCAGCGTCTCCCGGCCGTCTGTCGTCAACTGGTCGACTCTGGCGTGCAACAGCAGCGCGACGTCGTCGAAGAGGCGTTCCGCGGACTGCGAGATCCGCACCGGCCGCGCCAGTCCCTGGCGCCGCACGTCCTGCCGCAGCTTCCGCGACAGCCCGGACGGCGCGTGAATCGCCAGCGCCATCGCCGATTCGGCCGGCAGCGCGTCGAAGGCCGCCGCCGCGTGCCCGGCAGTCTGCGACGAGACAGTCGTAGGCCGCCTGGCTCAGCCGCTCGCGCAGCCTCGGCGACGGTGCGCGACGATATCGAGACAGACAGCGGGGTCCGCGAAGAACGGCGCTGCAGCGCGTCTGCGCGCCGTCGCCGTCGAGGACGGCGAGCGCGCGCGGCGTGTCGCGGCGCGTCACCCGGCCGATCGTCTCGAACACCGATGCCAGCTGCTCGCGCGTCTGGACCGGCTTGTTCAGCACGCCGATGGCGCCGAGCGAGAACGCCCGCTCCCGCTCGTCGTCGGTGGTGATGACGAAGACCGGGATGTGCCGCGTCGCGAGGTCGTGCTTCAGGCGATCGAGCACGCGCCAGCCGTCGAGATCGGGCAGCGAGATGTCGAGCGTGATGGCGTCGGGCTGCCGCTCGCGCGCCAGCACCAGCGCGCCGGCGCCGAACGCCGTGGTGAGCGCCTTGTAGCCATGCTCGTGCGACAGATCCACCATGACGCGGGCGAACGACGCGTCGTTGTCGACGATCAGCAGCACGCGATCCTGCGGGCCGACGGCGTCGCGGTCGTCGGCGACGACCGGCGCCATGCCGCGGACGATGTCGACCGGCTCGTCGGCGGCGCGCGGCGGCGGGGCCTGCGCCAGCTCGGCGAGATCGCCGGGCGCCTTCCTGGCGCGGCTCTTCGAGTAGTGCTGCGGCAGGTAGAGCGTGAAGGTGCTGCCCTGCTCGGGCACGCTCGAGAGCGTGAGCTCGCCGTCCAGCAGCCGCGCCAGCTCGCGGCTGATCGCCAGGCCGAGACCGGTGCCGCCGTACTTGCGGCTGGTGCTGCCGTCGGCCTGCTGGAACGCCTCGAAGATGATCTGCTGCTTCTCCGGCGGGATGCCGATGCCGGTGTCGGTCACCGAGATGGCCAGCACCGATCGGGCGCGGTCCAGGACGTCGTGGCCCGCGCTCCAGCCATTGCGCGCGCTCCGGATGGCCAGCTGCACCGAGCCGCGGGCGGTGAACTTGAAGGCGTTCGACAGCAGGTTCTTCAGCACCTGCTGGAGGCGCTTGGGATCGGTCTCGAGCGTCTTGTGCAGCCGCGGCTCGATGTCGATCGCGAACTCGAGCCGCTGGGCCTCGGCGACGTGGCGGAAGGTCCGTTCGACGTAGCGGCGCAGCTGCTCGAGGGTGTAGTCCTCGATGTCGACGGCGACCGTGCCCGACTCGATCTTCGACAGGTCGAGGATGTCGTTGATCAGCGTCAGCAGGTCGTTGCCCGAGGCGTGAATCGTCTGCGCGAACTGCACCTGCTTGCCGGTGAGGTTGCCGGCGCTGTTCTTCGAGAGCTGGTCGGAGAGGATCAGCAGGCTGTTCAGCGGCGTCCGCAGCTCGTGCGACATGTTCGCGAGGAACTCGGACTTGAACCGCGAGGTGAGCGCGAGCTGCTTGGCCTTTTCCTCGAGCGCCTGCCGCGCCTGCTCGACCTCGGTGTTCTTCCGCTCGACCTCGACGTTCTGCTCGGCCAGCAGCTTGGCCTTCTCCTCGAGCTGCTGGTTGGTCTGCTGCAGCTCCTGCTGCTGGAACTGGAGCTCGTGGGCCAGCGACTGCGACTGCTTCAGCAGGTCCTCGGTGCGGGTGTTGGCCTCGATCGTGTGCAGGACGATGCCGATGCTTTCGGTGAGCTGGTCGAGAAACGCGTGGTGCGTCGGGCTGAACTGCTCGAAGCTGGCGAGCTCGAGCACCCCCTTGACCTGGCCCTCGAAGAGGATCGGCAGGATGACGAGATGCTGCGGCGACGCCTCGCCGAGCCCGGACACGACCTTCAGGTAGCCCGGCGGCACGTGGGTCAGCTGAATCTTGCGGCGATCGGCGGCGCACTGTCCGATCAGGCCTTCGCCCGGCGCCAGCGTCTCGCCAAACGCCGCCGCCTCCGACTTGTGCGCGTAGCCGGCAAGCAGCCGCAGGATGCCGGGTTCTTCCGTCGAGTCGAGCACGTAGAGCACGCCCTGCTGGGCCGAGACGACCGGCGCCAGCTCCGACAGGACGAGCCGGCCAACGGCCAGCAGGTCGCGCTGTCCCTGCAGCATGCGCGAGAACTTCGCGAGGTTGGTCTTCAGCCAGTCCTGCTCGGCGTTCTTCAAGGTGGTGTCCTTGAGGTTGCCGATCATCTCGTTGATGTTGTCCTTGAGCGCGGCGACTTCGCCCTGGGCCTCGACCTGAATCGATCGCGTGAGGTCGCCGGTCGTCACCGCGGTGGCGACTTCGGCAATCGCGCGCACCTGCGTGGTGAGGTTCGCGGCGAGGCGGTTGACGTTGTCGGTGAGGTCCTTCCACGTGCCGGCGGCGCCGGGGACGCTGGCCTGGCCGCCCAGCTTGCCTTCGACGCCGACTTCGCGCGCCACGGTCGTGACCTGGTCGGCGAAGGTGGCGAGCGTCTCGATCATGCTGTTGATCGTGTCCGACAGCGCGGCGATCTCGCCTTCGGCATCGACCGTCAGCTTGCGGGCGAGGTCGCCGTTGGCGACGGCGGTCACGACGCGCGCGATGCCGCGCACCTGGCTGGTCAGGTTGCCGGCCATCAGGTTCACGTTGTCGGTGAGGTCGCGCCACGTGCCCGAGACGCCTTCGACGCGGGCCTGGCCGCCCAGCTTGCCCTCCGAGCCGACCTCGCGGGCGACGCGGGTGACTTCGGCGGCAAACGACGAGAGCTGATCGACCATCGTGTTGACGGTGTTCTTCAGCTCCAGCATCTCGCCCTGGACGTCGACGGTGATCTGCTTGGAGAGGTCGCCGCGGGCGACGGCGGTGGTGACGGCGGCGATGTTGCGGACCTGCGACGTCAGGTTGCCGGCCATCGAGTTGACCGAGTCGGTGAGGTCGCGCCAGGTGCCGGAGACGCCTTCGACGCGGGCCTGGCCGCCCAGCTTGCCTTCCGAGCCGACCTCGCGCGCGACGCGGGTGACCTCCGAGGCGAAGGACCGCAGCTGGTCGACCATCGTGTTGATGACGTTCTTGATCTGCAGGATCTCGCCGCGCACGTCGACGGTGACCTTCTGCGTGAGGTCGCCGGTGGCGATGGCCGTCGCGACCTTCGAGACGTCGCGCAGCTGCACGGTGAGGTTGCTCGCCATCAGGTTGACGTTGTCGGTGAGGTCCTTCCACGTGCCGTCGACGCCGGGGACTTCGGCCTGGCCGCCGAGCGCGCCTTCGGTGCCGACCTCGCGGGCGACGCGGGTGACTTCGGCGGCGAACGAGCCGAGCTGATCGACCATCGTGTTGACGGTGTTCTTCAGCTCCAGGATCTCGCCCTGGACGTCGACGGTGATCTTCTTGGTCAGGTCGCCGCGGGCGACGGCGGTGGTGACCTCGGCGATGTTGCGGACCTGCGACGTCAGGTTGCCGGCCATGAAGTTGACCGAGTCGGTGAGGTCCTTCCACGTGCCCGAGACGCCTTCGACGCGGGCCTGGCCGCCCAGCTTGCCCTCCGAGCCGACCTCGCGGGCGACGCGGGTGACTTCGGCGGCAAACGACGAGAGCTGATCGACCATCGTGTTGACGGTGTTCTTCAGCTCCAGCATCTCGCCCTGGACGTCGACGGTGATCTGCTTGGAGAGGTCGCCGCGGGCGACGGCGGTGGTGACGGCGGCGATGTTGCGGACCTGCGACGTCAGGTTGCCGGCCATCGAGTTGACCGAGTCGGTGAGGTCGCGCCAGGTGCCGGAGACGCCTTCGACGCGGGCCTGGCCGCCCAGCTTGCCTTCCGAGCCGACCTCGCGCGCGACGCGGGTGACCTCCGAGGCGAAGGACCGCAGCTGGTCGACCATCGTGTTGATCGTGTTCTTCAGCTCGAGGAACTCGCCCTTGACGTCGACGGCGATCTTCTTGGTCAGGTCGCCGTTGGCGACGGCGGTGGTGACCTCGGCGATGTTTCTCACCTGGGCGGTGAGGTTGCCCGCCATCAGGTTGACGTTGTCGGTGAGGTCCTTCCACGTGCCGGCGACGCCGCGCACCTGCGCCTGGCCGGCGAGCTTGCCCTCGGTGCCGACCTCACGCGCGACGCGCGTGACTTCCGAGGCGAACGAGCCGAGCTGATCGACCATCGTGTTGACCGTGATGGCCGTGCGGCGGAACTCGCCTTCGAGCGGCCGCCCTTCGGTCTCGAGGGCCATGGTCTGCGAGAGGTCGCCCTTGGCGACGGCGCCGATGACCCGCGACATCTCGGTTGTCGGGTGGACCAGGTCGTCGATCAGCGTGTTCACCGAGTCGATCGACGCCGCCCACGACCCGCCGACGTCACCCAGGCTCGCGCGCTGCGAAAGCCGGCCCTGGCGGCCGACCGTGTGGCTGGTCCGCTCGAGCTCCTGCGCCATCCGCTGGTTGATGGCAACGACGTCATTGAAGGTGTCGGCGAGCTTGCCCTCGATGCCGACGAGATCTGAGGGCAGCCGATGGGAGAAGTCGCCCTGCTTCAGCGCCAGGAGGCCCTGCAGGAGAGAGGTGGCGACCGTCGGGTCGAGCGTTTGCGACGTGGGCATCGCGAGTCACTTCCTGGGCGCCCCGCCGGGGGATCGCCGCCGAGCGGCTGGCCGGTTTCGACAAGACCAGACGCGCGAAGTTTCTGATTGATTGACGAACGAGAAGCTGAGCTGCGAGAGCCGGGGCAAAAGACTTACCAAACACAGCCGTGAGGAAAATCACGGTGCGATCGAGGAATTGGCCAGGATGTCGCCAGGAATTATTTGCACGGTGTACATGGGGTGGACATCCTCATTGACCTGCCCGCGGACACTTCTGCGCTCGCCGATCGAAGGCGCGCCCGTGCACGAAAGCGGATGGAGTGGTCTGACCTTGCGCTACCATACACCTCTGCAGGAGGTGACCGTGGCCAGTGATTCGAGAGATCAAAACGCAATGACCCGTCGGGCGTTCGCGACGCGGGTCGGCGGTGTCGCCGCGGCGGCCTTCGTCGCCGGCAACGACTTCTTCTCGCCGGCGGGCGTGAGCGCCGCGCCGTCGGTGTCTGGCCGCGTGCTGGGCGCCAATGACAAGGTCGTGCTCGCGAGCATCGGCATCCGCGGGCAGGGCAACGCGCTGAAGCGCGGCTTCGCGCGCATTCCGAACCTCGAGATCAAGACGCTTTGCGACATCGACGCGAACCTCGCCGACGAGCGGGTCAATGACCCGAAGCTGAAGGACGTGCCGACGTTCAAGCCGGGCTTCGTGCAGGACCTCCGCCGCGTGATGGACGACAAGGACATCGACGGCGTGATCATCGCCACGCCGAACCAGTGGCATGCGCTGGCCACGGTCTGGGCGCTGCAGGCTGGCAAGCACGTCTACGTCGAGAAGCCGTCCTTGTACACGGTCTGGGAGGGTCGGCAGATGGTCGCCGCCACCAGCCGCTACGGCAAGATCGTCCAGGTCGGCACCATGAACCGCAGCCGGCCGGCCGTACGCCAGGCAATCGAGTTCATCCACAAGGGCGGCATCGGCAAGGTCTACATGGCCCGCGGCCTCTGCTTCAAGGCCCGCCCCGGCATCGGCAAGTATCCCGACGGCCCGCTCCAGCCGGGCGAGAAGTACCGCCTCAACGCCGAGGCCACGCAGTACGAGCCGACGTGGGATGCCGCCTACCTGAGCAAGGTCGACTACAACCTCTGGCTCGGGCCGGCCGCCGAGCGGCCATTCAACCGCAACCACTTTCACTACAACTGGCACTGGCACTGGGCCTACGGCAACGGCGACACCGGCAACCAGGGACCGCACCAGTTCGACATCGCGCGCTGGGGGCTCAACAAGAACGAGCACCCCGTCACCGTCAGCTCGACCGGCGGCTATTTCGGTCCGGAGTCGTCGCAGGAGACGCCCGACACGCAGACGTCGCTCTTCAAGTACGCCGACGGCACCGTGCTGGAGTTCGCCACGCGCGGCGAGTACACCAACGACGAGGGCACGCAGACGATCGGCAACCTCTTCTACGGGTCCGAAGGCTGGCTGTGGGTGGACGGCGACGGCCGGAAGTGGCAGTCGTATCGCGGCCGCAAGAACGAGAAGGGGCCCGGCTCGGACGCGCCGCCGGAATCGGAATCAGGCGGCAGCGACCCGAACGTGCTGACGAGCATCGAGACGCCGCACTACAAGAACTTCGTCGACGCACTGCGCGCCAACGACCCGAAGCTCCTGACGTGCGACGTGCTCGAAGGGCACCTGTCGTCGGCGTTGCCACACCTGGCGAACATCTCGTACCGCGTCGGCCGCGGCCTGACGTTCGACGGCAAGACCGAGCAGTTCGTGAACGACAAGGACGCCGACAAACTGCTGACGCGCGAGTACCGGAAGGGGTTTGAGATTCCGAAGCTCACGTAAGAAGGAATGGGGGATGTGGGGATGTGGAGGCTGTAGGGGCGAACGGGGAATCGGCGGAACAGGCGCATCTCACGATGCACTTCACCAACCCCACAACCTCCAACCTTCAACCCCTACACCCCTACATCCCCACACCCCTACACCCCTACACCCCTACTTCGTCCCCGCCGCCGCCGCCGCGTCGAGCGCTTCGTAGCGCGCGCGGTGGGCATCGGGCGCCGAGCGGATCACGGTGTCCAGGTGCTGGATGCCCGCGCCGGTGCCGGCGCTGTACTTCTCCCACCTGGGCACCCCCTTGCCGTTGGGGTCGCCGGTCTTCGCGAAGTTGCTCCAGTAGGTCATGATCTGGTTCGACAGCGTCCGATCGGCCGGCTCCCAGGTGACCTTGGGCACCGAGTCGAGCGTGCCGAAGACGTATTCGATCTCGCCGGCGTGCCTGGCGCCGATGTCGGCGGCGGTGACCGCGATGCCGTTGACCTTCGCGTCGGCCGCCACCGGGATCTTCCGATCGAACGAGAACCGGTAGACCGGCGCCTTGCCAGGGGCGGCGTGTGCCTGGATCCACTTCCACGTGGCATAGCCGATGAAGTTGTCGCTCGCCAGCGCGGCGGCCGACTCGATCGCCTCGGCGTCGGTCGTGGCGCCATACGCCTTCAGGATCGCGTCGGCGGAGGCGCCGTACCGCTTCCGCGTTTCGGCTTCGAAGCTGGCGGCGGTCGGCTTCACCTTCGCGAGCGTGACGCTGGAGCGGATCTCGTCGGCGTTCCACCCGGCCAGCAGCGGCACCGGGTTGTGCTCTCCGGCGGCGTAGATCTCGGCCACCGTCTTCGGCAGGACGTAGCCGTCGACGATGGGCGAGAACCATCGTCCCTTGAGCGCGGCCTGGAGGACCTCGTCGGTCGACTTCGCGCGCAGCGCGGCGATGTCGGCGGCGCCCAGTCCCTTCGCGAACGTCGCTCCCTGTCCCTCGGCGCCGGCCAGCGTCTGCGGCGCCAGCGCGCCGCCCATCGTGAAGAACGCGCCGCTTTCGCCGATCGCCTTGTGCACCAGCTGCTTCGCCAGCGGCGAGGCGACCAGCGCGCTCACCGCGAAGGAGCCCGCCGACTCGCCGAAGATCGTCACGTTGCCCGGATCGCCGCCGAAGGCCGCGATGTTGCGCTGGACCCATTCGAGCGCGGCGATCTGGTCGAGCAGGCCGTAGTTGCCGGACGCGTTCTTTCCCGATTCCTTCGTCAGATCCGCGTGCGACAGGAACCCGAACACGCCGAGCCGGTGGTTGGCGCTGACGACGACGACGCCCTTGCGGGCGAGGTGTTCGCCATCCTGGCGCGGCTCGGAGGCGGAGCCCGCCTGGAACCCGCCGCCGTGAATCCAGAACATCACCGGCAGCTTCTCGCCTGCCTTCTTCGCCGGCGTCCAGACGTTGACGTAGAGGCAGTCTTCGCTCATCTCGTCGCGGAAGATCATGTCGCCGAAGATCGGCCCCTGGGCGCATCGCGCGCCGAACGCGTCGGCTTTCCTGGGCGTCGTCCAGGGAGCGACCGGCGCCGGCGCCTTCCAGCGGCCCTCGCCGACCGGCGGCGCGGCGAATGGAATTCCCTTGAAGACACGGACCGTGCCGTCAGCTGATTGCGTCCCCTCGACCGGACCTGAGGCCGTCGAGACCTGCGCCGCGGCGAAGCCGCCCGTGCCCAGCATCATCGCGATTGCCAGCCCGCCACACCGCACGCGGGTCCTTCTCTCGTGTGTCATCTCATGCTCCTCGAAGGCGGCCATCCTATCAGGTGCACGCCGGGTTCGTGGGCTGCGTCTAGCCCTTCAGAGCCAGTCATATCGAGGTAAGCGCGACGGCCCGGCGGCGTCGTAAGACATCAACCAGGCGCTGCTCGGCGCAGGACCGCAGGGAGACGTATGATCAGTGGGATTTCGAGCCGGGCCTGGTCCCGGATCAGAGAGGCTGCCGCCGCGTGAACGAGCTGAGGGGTCGAGGTCGCTGTCGGGTGTTGGGACTGGCGCTGTCGGTCCTTGCCGCGACATCGCTGCAGGGGTGCCAGGCCTCGTCCGCGTCGCGCGACGCCGGCAAGCGTGACGCCGCGTCGGAATCGCGCGAAGTCCAGGTCGTGCCGGCCACCGAAGAGCAGATGGTGCGGGCCATCGCGGTCACCGGCACGCTCGCCGCCGAAGATCAGGTCACGCTCAGCCTCAAGGTCACCGGCCGCCTTCAGAACCTCTACGTCGATCTTGGCAGCCGCGTCTCGAAGGGCCAGACGCTCGCACGGCTGGTGCCGACCGACTTCAACCTCCGCGCCAGCCAGGCCGACGCGGCCCTGCGCCAGGCGCGCGCCCGCCTCGGCCTGCCCGCGCAGGGCGACGACGACAGCGTGGACCCCGAGCGCACGGCGCTGGTCCGCTCGGCGAAGGCCATGCTCGAAGAGGCCAGGCTCACGCGCGAGCGGACGGCCACCTTCGTCGAGCGCGGCATCTCTCCCAAGGCCGCGCTCGATTCCGCCGACGCCGCCCTGCAGGTCGCCGACAGCCGCTACCAGGACGCGCTCGAAGAAGCCCGCAACCGTCAGGCGGTGCTCGAACAGCGCCGCGTCGAGGTCGAACTGGCGCAGCAGGCGGTGCGCGACTCGTCGCTCTCCTCACCGCTCGACGGCATGGTCCGCGAACGACACGTGACAGAGGGGCAGTACCTGGCCGCCGGATCGCCCGTCGTCACCATCGTGCGGATGCACCCGCTGCGCCTGCGCGTGGCGGTGCCCGAACGGGACGCGCCGCAGGTCCGGGTCGATCAGGAAGTGCAGGTGACGGTCGAAGGCGACACGGCGAAGCATCCCGGCCGCGTCGCGCGCATCAGCCCCGCCATCGACGAAGCCAGCCGCACGCTGATGGTCGAGGCCGAGATTCCCAATCCCGACGGCCTGCTGCGCCCCGGCTCGTTCGCCAACGCGTCCATCATCTCGGCCGACACGGACCGCGCTGTCATCGTCCCGACCTCCGCGCTCGTGACCTTTGCCGGCGTCGAGAAGGTGCTGAGCGTCAAGGACGGCAAGGTCGTCGAGAAGCGCGTCACGGTCGGCCGCCGCGACGCCGACCGGCTCGAGATCGTCACCGGCCTGGCCGCCGGCGAGCCGGTCATCGCCAAGCCCGGCAACCTCGTCGAGGGCACACCGGTGCGCGTCGCCGGGGCACGCACGGCGGAGTAGGGCGTCCATGAAGAAGCTAGCCGCCGTCTGCATCGAGCGTCCGGTCTTCGCCGCGATGCTCATCCTGTGCCTGGTCGTCGTCGGCGCGGCCAGCTACGTGCGGCTCGGCGTCGACCGGTTCCCGGCGGTGGACCTGCCGTCGGTCTTCATCCGCACGATGCTGCCCGGCGCCTCGCCCGAGGAAGTCGAAGTCCTCAGTCAGCCAGCCGATCGAGGAAGCCGTCAACACGGTCGAGGGCATCGACGAGCTGCGCTCGATCTCCGGCGCCGGCAGCTCGATCGTCATCGCGACCTTCCAGCTCGATCGCGACATCGAGGCCGCAACGCAGGACGTGCGCGACCGGTCGCGACCGTCCTGGCGCGGCTGCCGCGCGACGTCCGGCCGCCGATCGTCGCCAAGGCCGACAACGACAGCTCGCCGGTCATGACGATCGCGCTTTCGGCCAACCGGCCGCTGCGCGAGCTGACCGAGATCGCCGACAAGATCGTCAAGCCGTTGCTCGAGCGGTCGGCGGGCGTCGGCGAGGTCGAGATCGTCGGCGGACTCGAGCGCGCCATCAGCGTCTGGGTGGACGCCGACCGGCTCGCCGCGTACCGAACTGCCGATCACCGCGGTCCGCGACGCGCTCGCCAGCCAGAACGCCGACCTGCCCGGCGGCAACGTCACCGGGACGACGCGCGAGCAGACGCTGCGCACGATGGGCCGCGTCGTCGATCCGAAGGCCTTCGGCGACATCGTGATCGCCACGCGCAACGGCATCGCCGATCCGCATGCGCGACATCGGCTGGGCCGAGGACGGCACGAAGGAGCAGCGGTCGATTGCCCGGCTGAACGGCGTCCCCACGGTCACGCTGGGCATCCGGCGGCAGACCGGCTCGAACACGGTCGCCGTCATCGAGGCGGTCAAGCGCAACCTCGAGCGCGTGCAGCCGCAGCTGCCGGCCGACGTCAAGCTCGACGTCATCCGCGACCAGTCGCGCTACATCTACGCGGCGCTGCACGAGATCAACGTCCACCTGGTCCTCGGCAGCATGCTGGCCTGCCTCGTCGTGTTCGCGTTCATGCGCAGCTGGCGCGCGACGCTCATCGCCGGCGTCGCGATTCCGGCGTCGGTCGTCTCGACCTTCGGGATGATGGGGGCGCTCGACTTCACGCTCAACAGCGTGACGATGCTGGCGCTCGTGCTGATGGTCGGCATCGTCATCGACGACGCGATCGTCGTGCTGGAGAACATCTTCCGCTTCGTCGAGGAGAAGAAGATGGGCCCGTTCGAGGCGGCCCGCGCGGCGACCGCGGAGATTGCGCTCCCCGTGCTGGCGACGACGCTCAGCCTCGCGGTCATCTTCATTCCCGTCTCGTTCATGTCGAGCATCTCGGGCCGGTTCCTGTACCAGTTCGGCATCACGGCGGCCGTCGCCATCATGGTCAGCCTCCTCGTGTCCTTCACGCTCACGCCGATGATGAGCGCGAGGCTGCTGCGCGGCGACGATGCCAGCGGGCATGGCGGCGGCCACGACACCGCGCGGTCGCGCAGCGGGTTCTACGGCCACATCGATCGCGTCTACACGAGGATGCTCGGCTGGTCGATGGCGCACCGCGACGTTGATCGCCGGGCTGGCGGTGGTCGTCGCGCTGGCCGCGGTGCCGCTCTACTCGACTGGTGCGGCAGGAGTTCGTGCCGAGCGACGTCGACGAAGGCGAGTTCGAGGTCAGCGTGACGCGCGCCGGAGGGCACGAGCCTGGCGGCGATGAACGAGGCGATTGACCAGGTCGAGAAGGAAGTGCGATCGATTCCCGGCGTGCGGCTCGTGCTCGCGTCGGTCGGCGGCAGCTTCCTCGGCGCGGTCAACCAGGGCGAGCTGTACGTGCGGCTCGCGCCGCACGAGGAGCGCGTCTTCGGATGGGGCCGTCTCGTCGGCAGCTTCGTGCGGCTGGATCCGCTGAGCGCGTTCCGGGACAACTACTCACAGGGGCAGGTGATGCAGGACGTGCGTCGACGCCTGAGGAAGTTCCCGGAGCTGCGCGGCAACGTGCGCAACATCCAGTCGCTCAACCTCGGCGGCGGCCGCTGCGACCTCGACCTCGCGATCCGCGGTCCCGAGCTGACGCGGCTGGCGGAATACGGCGAGCGGCTGCGCCTGAAGGCGCCGGAGCTCGGCATCGTCGACGCGGACACGACGCTGAGGCTGAACAAGCCCGAACTGCGGGTGCAGATCGACCGCGACCGCGCCGCCGACCTCGGCGTGGACACCGAAGACATCGCCGCGGCGCTGCGGGTCATGGTGGGCGGCGACGACGAGGTCACGCGGTTCCGCGATTCGAGCGTGAACGACGACTACGACGTGCAGCTGCGCCTCGCCGAACGCGATCGCAACGACCCGGCGACGCTGGGCCAGTTGTTCGTGCCGCGCGCCGGCGGCGCGCTGGTGCGCCTCGACAACCTGGTGACCATCGTGTCGGCGGAGAGCCCGTCGCGCATCGACCGCCTGGATCGCCAGCGCCAGGTCAGCGTCCGCGCGAACGTCGCGCCGGGCTTTGCGCAGGCCGACCGCATGCAGGCGCTGCAACAGGCCGCGCTCGAGCTGAACCTGCCGGCCGCCTACTCGACGGCCGTCGCCGGCCGCGCGCGCGAACTGGAGCGCACGTTCCGCGAGTTCCTGTGGGCGTTCCTGCTCTCGGTCATCTTCATGTACATGATCCTGGCGGCGCAGTTCGAGAGCCTCGTGCACCCGCTCACGATCCTGCTGTCGCTGCCGCTGGCCGTGCCCTTCGCGCTGCTCTCGCTCTGGGCGATGGATCAGACGCTGAACCTGTACTCCGCGCTGGGCCTGCTCGTGCTCTTCGGCGTCGTGAAGAAGAACGCGATCCTGCAGATCGACCACATGAACAACCTGCGGCGAGCAGGGCAGGAGCGGCTGCACGCCATCATGCAGGCCAACCGCGATCGGCTGCGGCCGATCCTGATGACGACGCTGGCGCTGGTCGGCGGCATGCTGCCGCTGGCGCTCGGCACCGGCCCGGGCGCCGAAGAGCGCCGCAGCATCGCCGTCGTCGTCATCGGCGGCCAGACGCTCTCGCTGCTGCTGACGCTGCTGGTGACGCCGGTGGCGTACTCGCTCTTCGACGACCTGGCGACCAGTCCCGCCCTCGGCAAGCTGGCGTTCTGGCGCCGCGCACGCGACCCCGCACTCGAGCAGCGCCGGCGTCTAGCCCGCGGCTTCACGGCGCGGAGCCAGTGTCGCCAGGCCGGCTTCGCCGCCACCGGCTAGAATGCGCGCATGCGCATCGCCGCTGCCGCATTGCTCGGCATTCTCGCAGCCGCAGTTCCCTCCGCGCAGTCCGCCCTGAAAACTCGCCTCGTCGTCGGCGAGGGACTGCGTGAGCCGTTTGCCGTCGACTTCGACGCCAGCGGACGCATGTTCATCGCCGAGCATGCGGGCAATCGCGTCAGCATCTGGGCCGAGGGCACGCTCACGCCGCTCGCGACGCCGTTTGGCGGCCCGCACCACCTGCTGCGGGGCCCCGACGATCTGATCTATGTCGCGGACACCTGGAACAACGCCGTACGCCGTGTCGACCCGCGCACCGGCGCGGTGACGACGTTTGCCGGGACCGGAGCGAAAGGCTTCGCCGGCGACGGCGGGCGCGCGATCGACGCGCAGTTCGGATCCCTTTTCGCCATCGACATTCGTCAGAACACGCTCTTCATCGCCGACCTCGACAACCGGCGCATCCGTGCCGTGGACCTGGCCACCAGCGTCGTGCGCACGGTCGCCGGCAACGGCGAGAAGGGGGTGCCCGCCGATGGCGCCGATGCCAGGACGCAGCCGCTGGTCGACCCGCGCGCCGTCGCCGTCGACGCTGCCGGACAGGTTTACATCTGCGAGCGCGGCGGCCACGCGCTGCGCGTCGTCGACACCCAGGGACGCATCCGAACCGTCGCCGGCACCGGCGAGGCCGGATTCGATGGCGACGGCGGTCCCGCGATCTCCGCCCGCTTCCGCGGTCCGAAGCACATCAGCATCGACCGCGACGGCTCGGTCCTGGTCACGGACACCGAGAACCACGTCATCCGCCGCTACATCCCGGCGACCGGCCGCATCGAGCGCGTGGCCGGCACCGGCGAGAAGGGCGCCGCCGGCCTTGGCGGGCCACCCACGGCGTTGCAGCTGAACCGCCCGCACGGCGCCTATCGCCACGGCGCCACGCTCTACATCTCCGACAGCGACAACCATCGCATCGTCGCCGTCGACTGACGCCAGCGTTCCAGAGCCATGCCCGATCTCACCATTCGCCGCGCCGTCGAAGCCGACCTTCCCGCGCTGGGCCGCCTCGGCGCAGAGCTGATGCGCGTGCACGTCGCCTTCGATCCCCTCCGGTTCATGGACCCGGGCGTCGATCCGGAGTCGGGCTACGCGTGGTTTCTCGGCACGCAGATCCATGACGACGAGGTGGCGATCTTCGTCGCCGAGGTGGACGGTGTGCCGGTCGGCTACGTCTACGCCGGCCTCGAGCCGCAGTCATGGAAGGAGCTGCGCGATGCCGCCGGCTTCGTCCACGACATCGTCGTCAACGGCGGCGCGCGGCGGTCGGGCGTCGCGAGCGCGCTCATGGACGCCGCCCTGTCGTGGCTGAAGAGCCGCGGCGCGCCGCGCGCGATCCTGTGGACGGCCGAGCCGAACTACGCGGCGCAGCAGATGTTCGGCCGGATGGGGTTCCGCCGAACGATGGTGGAGATGACCCGGGAGCTGTAAGACGGCCTCTCCATAACTCCTCCACAATCCCTCAATACGCTCCGCGGTGGGGGGTTCCGATGATCGCTCAGTATCTTCTGACCGCAGCCGTGGCCATCAGCGGCATCCCTGCGGGCGCGCAGCCGCCGGCCTCTTCGGCAGTCAAGACCCGCGTCGACGTCGACGTGGCAAAGGCGCGCGCCGACGCGTTCTTCAAGGCGCTCGCGAGCGGCAACCCCGACACGTTCGAGACGATGGCCCGCGAACACTTTCAGCCGGAGATGCTGGCCAGGCGGTCCGCCGCCGATCGGAAGCAGATGGTCGAGCGGATCAAAGCCGACTTCGGCCAGATGACGCTCGGGTCGATGGAGGTCGCGCCCGATGGCGTGGTGACGTTGAAGGTCCGCGGTGCAACCGGACTCGAGGGGTCGATCGCGCTGACGCTGGAGCCCGAGCCGCCACGGCGCATCGCGCGCATCGCGATCGACATCGGCGACGCCGGCCCGCGCGAGGGTGCGCCGCCTCCGCCCGACGTGCGCGGCAGCATGAGCGCGCCGGAGCTGACCGAGGCGCTCGACGCGTATCTCAGCCCGCTCGTCGCCGCCGACCGCTTCTCTGGCGTCGTCGTGGTGGCAAAGGCTGGCGTGCCGATTTACCAGAAGGCGTGGGGCGAGGCCGATCGCGAGCGCCACACGCCCAACGCACTCGACACGCGATTCAACATCGGGTCGATCAACAAGATCTTCACCAGGACCGCCATCGCGCAGCTCGTCGCGCAGGGGAAGCTGGCCCTCACCGATACGCTCGGCACGCTGCTGCCCGATTACCCCAACGCCGAGGCGAAGCCCGCGACCGTCGACCAGCTTCTCAACCACCAGGGCGGCATCGCCGACTTCTTCGGGCCGGCCTTCGATCGGGCGCCGAAGAGCGGGTTCACGTCGAACGCCGACTACTATCGGCTGGTCGGTTCCCTGCCGCAGCAGTTCGCGCCTGGCGCCAGGCGCCAGGTACTGCAACGGCTGCTACATCGTCCTGGGCGCGATCGTGGAGAGGGTGTCTGGCGTGAAGTACGAGGAGTACATCGCGTCCAATGTCTATCGGCCCGCCGGGATGACGTCGGCAGGCGCGACGGGCGAGGGCGGGGCCGTCGGGTACACGAAGCGCGGGAGTGCGCCGGGCGGCCCGCTCGTCAGCAACGTCTCGATGCACGGCGCCTCCGGCAGCGCGGCCGGCGGAGGCTTCGCCACCGCGAAGGACCTGCTGGCGTTCGACGAGGCGCTGCGCGCCGGAAAGCTGACCGACGCAACGCGCACTGCATGGCTGCTGCAGGTGCCCGAGGTGACTCCCGGCCGCAGCGACGGCGCGCTGGGAGTTGCCGGGGGAGCGCCAGGCCTGAATGCGATCCTCGAGTCGAGCAGGGACTGGACGGTCATCGTGATGGCGAACCTCGATCCGCCGGCGGCGCAGCAGCTGGGCACCGCCATCCACAGGCAACTCTCTCGGAACTGACGTGCCAGGACCGCGCGTGCTCATCGTCGAGGACGATCCCGTGGTGGTCGAGACGCTGACCACGTACCTGCGGCACGCCGGGTTCGAGACCGTGGCGACGGCGGACGGCCGCGAGGCCGTCGCGCTTGCGCAGCAGCCGGGGCTGGCGCTGTTGATTCTGGACTGGATGATTCCCGGCATGAGCGGGCCCGAAGTCTGCAAGCGCGTGCGGGCGGTTTCCACCGTTCCGGTGCTGATGCTCACGGCGCGCGCCGCGGAAGACGACCGAATCCGCGGGCTGGAAACCGGGGCCGACGACTACGTGTCGAAGCCGTTCAGCCCGCGCGAGGTCGTCGCGCGCGTGCAGGCGCTGTTGCGCCGCGCCGGCGCCGCCGAGGACGCGCCGGTCGCCGAGCCGACGCGCATCGGCGCGCTCGAGGTCGACCACTTCCGCCGCCTCGTGCGGGTCAACGGCGAGGCGGTGCCGCTGACGCCGACCGAGTTCCGCCTCCTCGAAGCGCTCGCTGCGCATCCCAACAGGACCTTCACTCGCGACGAGCTGGTGGCGCGCGCCTTCGGGCCGGACTACCAGGGCCTCGACCGCACGGTGGACAGCCACGTGACCAATCTCCGTCGAAAGCTGGACGCGCGCCTCGAGCGTAGGCTGATTCACACCGTGCACGGCCTCGGATACCGGCTGGAGTCCCCCGATGGCCACTAGCCTGCAGACGCGCCTGCTGCTGACCGTCGGCGCACTCGCGCTGACGGCCGTGGCAGCCGTCGCGCTGCTGACCCGGCAGGGCACGCGTCAGGACTTCGCGCGGCTGGAGGAACTCGAGCGGCGCGCGGATCAGAGCAAGGGGTCGACGGCAATCGCGCGCGTCGCCCGCATTCTCGAAGGGCGCTGCTGCGATCGGGCGTCGATGGACGCGGCGGCGCGAGAACTCGACCCGGATCTGACGATCTTCGTCACCGACCCGGATCGCGGGACGCTCGTTGCCTCGGCCGGCAAGCCGCTGGATGCGGCCGCCGAGGTCGCGACATCGCGCCGCGATCACACGCTGGCAATCGATGTGAAGACCGGTGGCCAGGGGCCACGTGAGCTGCTGAGCCTGCGCATAGCGACCGACGGGGTGCCGCTGCACCTCGCGGACGGCCGGCCGGCGCGGCTCTACGTCGTGCCGCTTCCCACCCCGGATCGCCTGCGGCGCCGCGATGCCTTCCTGATGGCCGTCGACCTCCGGCTTCTGTGGACAACCGTCATCGTCGGAACACTCGCGCTGGCGCTGACGTGGGCCACCGTCCGCAGCAGCGTCCGGCCGATCCAGTCGCTGCGCGGCGCGACACGCGAACTGGCGCGCGGACGGCTGAGCACGCGCGTCGTTCCGCAGGGCGGTCGTGAAGTGGTGGAGCTGGGACGCGACTTCAACGCCATGGCCGACGAGCTCGAGCGGCAGCACCTGCTCCGGCAGCAGCTGCTCCACGACGTCGCGCACGAACTGCGCACGCCGCTCACGGCTCTGCAATGCCGGCTCGAGACGGTCATCGACGGCCTTGCGCCCGACCCGGTCCGCGCCGTGCGCGACCTCAATGACGACGTGCGGCATCTCGGGGCGCTGGTGAACGACCTGCAGGACGTCGCGCTGGCCGAGGCGCGGGAGCTGCGCCTCTCCGTGGTCGCGGCGCGGCTGGACGAGATTGTCCGGGCGGCCGTGAGCGCCGCCGGACTCGACAGCGATCCTCGGCTGCACGTGACGGTCCCGGCGGAGTGCGTAGTGAGTGCGGACCCGACGCGCGCTCCGCCAGGTGGTGTGGAACCTGTTGAGCAACGCCAGCCGTCACACGCCGGCCGGCGGACGGATCGAGGTCGTCGCCGAGGCGCGAGGCGGGGAGGTCGAGCTGCGCGTGTCGGAACACCGGAAGCCGGCTGTCGCCGGACGAGCTGACGCGCGTCTTCGATCGCTTCTATCGAACCGACCCGTCACGCCAGCGCGGCACCGGCGGCACCGGCCTCGGCCTCGCGATCGTGAAGCACCTGGTCGAGGCCCATCACGGCCGCGTCAGTGCCGAAAGCGACGCCGACAGCGTCACCATCAGGGTGACGCTGAGGGCGGTAGGTCGGTAGGTCGGTCGCATCGACCACCGACCACAGACTCAGCCGACCTCCCGACTCACCGACCCAGCCCTCCCGACCCACAGGCCTCCCGACCCACAGACCTCCGGTTAGTCGAGCCTGTACCCCTTTGCCAGTTCTGCGAACTCCCGCACCTCCTGTGCGCGGCGGGCGGCGTCCCATCCCAGCTCGTCGCCCATCAGGCGCGCGACTTCGGGCGACATGGCCTCGGCGGCGCGCGAGTTCAGGAACAGCGCGCGGGTCCGCCGCGCCAGGACATCTTCGACCGTTCGCGCCATCTCCACACGCGCCGCCCAGACGACCTCCGCGCCGCTATAGGGGAGCGCGGGATTGAGCGGCTCGCCCAGCGCCGGCGTCGCTCGAACGAGTTCCTGAATCGCCGCGGCGTCGGAGCCGTAGACCCCGAGCGATCCCAGCCGATCCGGATTGGGGTAGAAGCCGTGCACGTTCAGCGTGCGGGTGACGCAGGGCCGCTCGGCCAGCCGCGCGAGATCGGCGGCCTGGTCCACGGTGTGCTCGGCCATGTTGCGGTAGGTGGTCCACTTGCCGCCGGTGGTCGTCAGCAGGCCCGAGGCGTCGATGTGGATGGTGTGGTCGCGCGACAGGGCCGCCGTCAGCGTGCCGTCGCCGCTGCGCACCAGCGGGCGGATGCCGACGAACACGCTCAAGACGTCATCGCGCGTCGGCGCCTTGTGGAGATACCGTCCGGCCGTCTCGAGGATGAACTCGATCTCGTTGTCGAGCGGGCGCGGCTCGAGCGTCGGCGTCGGCACCGGCGTGTCGGTCGTCCCAACCAGCGTGTGGCCGTGCCAGGGAATCGCGAACATCACGCGGCCGTCGCTGGTGTGCGGCACCATGATGGCGGCGTCGGTCGGCAGGAACGACTGGTTGAAGACGAGGTGAATGCCCTGGCTCGGCGCGATCAGCGTCGGCGCGTCGGGCTCGGCGAGCTTGCGCACGCCGTCGGAGAACGGCCCGCCCGCGTTGATGACCACGCGTGCGCCCAGCGTCCACTCCGTCCCCGCCTCCTGATCCCTGGCGACGACGCCGTCGACGAAGCCGTCGGCGCCCTTGGTGATGCCGACGACCTTGACGTAATTCGCCAGCGTCGCGCCCTGCTCGGCCGCGGTCTGCACCAGGTTGATCAGCAGCCGCGCGTCGTCGAACTGGCCGTCGTAGTAGACGACGCCGCCGCGCAGGCCGTCGGTCTTGATCGTCGGGAGCCGCGCCAGCGTCTCCTCGCGCGAGAGGATCTCCGAGGTGCCGAACCCGTATTTGCCGGCAAGGACGTTGTAGACCTTGAGGCCGAGCCCGTAGAACGGCGCTTCCCACCAGTCGTAATTGGGGACGACAAAGGCGAGGTTGCTGACCAGGTGCGGCGCGTTCTGCCGCATCAGGCCGCGCTCCTTGAGCGCTTCCATCACCAGCGCGATGTTGCCCTGTTCGAGATAGCGCACGCCGCCGTGCACCAGCTTGGTGCTGCGGCTCGACGTGCCCTTGCCGAAGTCGTGCTGCTCGAGCAGCAGCACGTCGTAGCCGCGGCTGGCCGCATCGACGGCGATGCCGACGCCGGTGGCGCCGCCGCCGACGATCACGATGTCCCACGGCGTCGAACGCCCGGCGACGCGCGCGATCATCTCCTGTCGGGTCATGCTACCGCTCCGGTGCGATCCAGCCCTTCGACCGGCCGAGCGCTTCGCGCCATTCGGCACGCCGCTCGGCGGCGCGCTCGGGCGTCATCGCCGGCTCGAAGCGGCGATCCGCCCGCCAGTGCGTCGCCAGCGCCTCGGTGGAGTCCCAGAAGCCGACGGCGAGCCCGGCCAGGTACGCGGCGCCGAGCGCCGTGGTCTCGGTGACGTCGGGCCGCACCACCGGCACGCCGAGCAGGTCGGCCTGGAACTGCAGCAGCGTGTTGTTGGCTGCCGCGCCGCCGTCGACGCGCAGTTCCGCCAGGCCGATGCCGCTATCGCCGCGCATGGCTTCGAGCAGGTCGGCCACCTGGAACGCGATGCTCTCGAGCGCGGCACGCGCGATGTGCGCCGCTGTCGTGCCGCGCGTGATCCCGACGATGGCGCCGCGGGCGTACGGGTCCCAGTGCGGCGCGCCGAGCCCGGCAAACGCCGGCACGAGATACACGCCGCCGCTATCGGGGACTGAGGTCGCCAGCGCCTCCACTTCCGCCGAGCTGCGGATGATGCCGAGCCCGTCGCGCAGCCACTGGACCACCGCGCCGCCGATGAACACGCTGCCCTCGAGCGCGTACATCGTCTTGCCGCCGACCTGCCACGCGACCGTCGAGAGCAGGCGGTTCTTCGAGGCCACGGGCTGCTCGCCGGTGTTCTGCAGCAGGAAGCAGCCGGTCCCGTAGGTGTTCTTCGTCAGCCCGGGCGTCACGCACATCTGCCCGAAAAGCGCGGCCTGCTGATCGCCGGCGATGCCGGCGACGGCAATGTCGGCCGCGCCGAGCGTCGTCGACACCCGGTCGTAGACCTCGCTCGACGAACGCACCTCGGGGAGAAGGCTGGCCGGGATGTCGAGCAGGCGCAGCAGGTCGTCGTCCCACGCCAGCCGGTTGATGTCGAACAGCATCGTCCGCGACGCGTTGGTGACGTCGGTGATGTGCGTCCTGCCGCTGGTGAGCTGCCACACCAGCCAGCTGTCGATCGTGCCGAAGGCCAGCTTGCCCTCGTTCGCGCGGTCGCGCACGCCGGGCACGTTGTCCAGGATCCACTTGACCTTGCTGCCCGAGAAATACGCGTCGATGACGAGCCCGGTGCGCTCGCGAATCAAGCGCTTCGTGGCCGTCACGCTTCAGCCGGTCGCAGAACTCCGCCGTGCGCCGGTCCTGCCACACGATCGCGTTGTAGACGGGCTCGCCGGTCTCGCGATCCCAGATCACCGTGGTCTCGCGCTGGTTGGTGATGCCGATGGCCGCCACGTCCCGCGGCCGCAGCCGTGCGCGGCCGAGCGCCTCGGTCGCGACGCCAATCTGCGTCGCCCAGATCTCCTTGGGATCGTGCTCGACCCACCCGGGCTTCGGGAACAGCTGCTGGAACTCCTTCTGCGCGACGCCGACGATGCTGCCGTCGTGGTCGAAGACGATGGCGCGGGAACTGGTGGTGCCTTGGTCGAGGGCGATGATGTAGGGCACGTGTGATCTCCGGGCGTCCCGGGACGGCGGGCGCCGCGGCATTGTATCGAAGTGCCCGCGCCGTTGCTTGACCGGCCGTCAGGCTGGTGACTACGATTCGCGCCCATGCCGAAGATCGGTCGTCTCCCTCGATTACGGGGCCGTGGCGTGACCGCGCTGGCCCTGGCCAGCGCCTGCCTGGCCGGCGCCGGACACGTCGCCGGCGTGCAGGACGCCGGGACGGCGACCATCCTCCGCCCTGCCCGTGTCTTCGACGGCGAGGGCGTGCACGAGGGATGGGTCGTCCGCGTGAGCGGCGACCGCATCGAGGCCGTGGGCCCCGAGGGATCGGTTTCGGCCGCAGGAGCGACGCCAATCGACCTGCCGGGGACGACGATCCTGCCCGGGCTCGTGGATGCGCACTCGCACGTGCTGCTGCACCCGTACAACGAAACGAGCTGGAACGACCAGGTGCTCAAAGAGTCGACCGGTCTGCGCGTCGCGCGTGCCACGGTGCACCTGCGGGACACGCTGATGGCCGGATTCACGACCCTGCGAGATCTCGGCAGCGAAGGCGCGGGCGCCGCGGATGCCGAGCTGAAGCAGGCGCTGTCGCAGGGCATCATCCCGGGACCGCGCCTGCTGGTCGCGACGCGCGCGATCGTCGCCACCGGCAGCTACGGCCCGAAGGGCTACGCGCTGGGGTGGCGTGTGCCGCAAGGGGCGGAGGAAGCCGACGACACGACGCTGGTGCGGGTGGTGCGCGATCAGATCGGCCACGGCGCCGACTGGGTGAAGGTCTACGCCGACTACCGATGGGGACCGAACGGCGAGGCGGCGCCGACGTTCTCGCTCGACGAGCTCACCCGCGTCGTCGAGACGGCGCGCAGCAGCGGCCGGCCGGTTGCCGCACATGCCGCCACCGCCGAGGGCATGCGGCGCGCCGCGACCGCAGGCGTCGAGACCATCGAGCACGGCGACGGCGGCACGCCAGAGGTCTTCCGGCTCATGGCCGAACGCAAGGTGGCGTGGTGCCCGACGCTCTCGGCCGGCGAGGCGATTGCCGAGTACGGCGGATGGAAGAAGGGCACGTCGCCCGAGCCCGCCTCGCTGACGCGCAAGCGCGCGGCCTTCCGGGACGCCCGCGCTGCCGGCGTGGTCATCGTGACGGGCAGCGACGTCGGCGTCTTCCGCCACGGCGACAACGCGCGGGAGCTGCGGCTGCAGGTCGAGTACGGCATGAAGCCGCTCGAGGCCTTGAAGAGTGCGACATCGGTTGCCGCTCGCGTCCTCCATATGGGCGATCGGATCGGCCACGTGCGCGCCGGCCATGCCGCCGACCTTGTCGCGGTCGCCGGCGATCCCGCGGCCGACATCAACGCGCTGACATCCGTTCGCTTCGTGATGAAGGCGGGCCGGATTTATCGCCAGTGAGCTGGAGCTCCCAACTCCCCACTCTCCACTCTCCACTCTCCACTCTCACACCTTGACGCCTCGGACGCGGCCTGCTACCTGTACGCTAAATTTTTAGCAATCGGCCCTCGTCCGGATCGGAGACGCCATGTTCGCCGACCTCCGTCACGCCGTTCGCACGCTGATCGGTCAGCCCGCGTTCTCTGCGGTCGCCATCGCGACGCTCGCCCTGGCCATCGGCGCGACGACGGCGATCTTCAGCGTCGTCGATGGCGTGCTGCTGAAGGCGGCGCCGGTGGCCGAGCTCGACCGCGTGGTGATGGTCTGGGAGACCGACCGGCACACCGGAACGACGCGCGAGCCGGCGTCGGTGCCGGACTTCCTCGATTTCAAGCGCGACAGCCGCACGCTGGCGTCGCTCGACGGGGTGATCGGCGGCGAGGTGAACTTCGCGCCCCCGCAGGGCAACCCCGTGCGTCTGGCGGCGCTGATGGTCTCGCACGGGTTGCTGCCGTCGCTCGGGTTGTCGCCGGTCGCCGGCCGCGCGTTCAGCGCCGACGAGGATCGCGCCGGCGGGCCGCGCGTCGTGCTGATCAGCGAGTCGCTCTGGACCCGGTCGTTCGGTAGAGCACAGGAGGCCATCGGCGGGACCATCCGGCTCGACGATCAGATCCACACCGTCATTGGCGTGATGCCCGATCACGCCGATTTCGGGATGCTGCAGATTCTCGGCGCCGCCGACTACTCGCGCGGCTACGCCGACCGCGGCGACCGCGCGACTGCGGACGTGTTCCTGCCGCTTCAGCCCGACGTGAAGCAGCTGCCGCGCAGCACGCACCCGATCCTGCTGCTCGGACGCCTGGCGCCAGATGCCAGCGTCCATGCGGCGCAGGCCGAGTTATCCAGGCTGGCTGGCGATCTCGAGCGCGCCCATCAGGAGAACGACGGCCGCGGCGTCTTCGTCGAGCCGCTCGACGCGGTGGTCTTCGGTGCCGCGCGCCCGGTGTTGCTCGTGTTGTGGGGCGCCGTCGGGCTGGTCCTCGTCGTCGCCTGCGCGAACGTCGCCAACCTCCTGCTCGCGCGTGGCCGCGCGAAGGCGCGAGAGGTCGCGGTGCGTCTCGCGATTGGCGCGAGCGTGACACGACTGGCGCGCCAGTTCCTGAGCGAGAGCCTGGTGCTCACGCTGTCGGCCGCGGCCATCGGCGTGGCGCTGGCTGCCGCGGCGCTGCGGACGCTGCTCGCCCTGGCGCCGCCGAGCGTGCCGCGTCTGGATGCCGTGACGCTCGATGGACGCGTGCTCGCCCTGACGCTCGTCGTGACTCTGGCGACCGGACTTGTCTTCGGCCTCGTGCCGCTGCTGCAGGCCTGGAAGATCGACCCGCAGGCCGCGCTCAAGAGCGAGGGCGGGCACGGCGCGACGGCTGGCCGCTCTCGCCGGAGGATGCAGGGCGCGCTGGTCGTGATGGAGCTGGCGCTGGCGGTCGTGCTCGTCGTCGGCGCGACGCTGCTCGTCCGGAGCTTCTGGCAGCTGATGCGCGTGGATGCCGGCTTCCATGTGGCCGGCGTGCTGAAGGCGGAGTACCAGCTGCCGTCGACTCGCTATCCGGTGGACTTCAGAAAGTGGCCCAACTTCGTCGAGATTCACGCGTTCACCAATGAGCTCCTCGCGCGTGCGGCGCGGCTGCCAGGCGTCGAGGCGGTGGCTGTTGCTGCCAACCATCCGCTCGATCCGGGCTTCACGAATTCGTTCGAGGTCGTCGGACGCGAGGCGGAGTCGAAGAACTGGCCGGAGCTCTCGGTCAGGAGCGTCACGCCCGGCTACTTCCGCGTCACCGGCCTTGCGCTCGCGCAGGGCCGGCTGTTGCGGGACGCCGACACGACGGCTGGTCCGCCCGTGCTCGTGATCAACGAAGCGGCGTCGGCGCGATTTTTCGAGGGCCGCCAGCCGCTCGGCGCGCGCATCAGGTTCTGGGGCGTCGAGCGGACGATCGTGGGCGTCGTGGCCAACGAGAAGTTCCACGGCGTCGCCGCGGCGTCGCCGATCGCTGCGTACGCCCCGATGGCGCAGGCGCCGACGCGCGGCCCCGGCGTGCTGCTGGTCCGTACCTCCGGCGATCCGGCAAGTCTCGGGGGAGAGGTCGCCGGCGTCGTGCGCGCGATCGATCCCGGCCTGGCGGTGTTCGGCGTCGAGCCGCTCGCGCAGACGCTGGGCCGCTCGGTGGGGCAGCAGAGATTCGCGATGCTGCTGCTGGGATGCTTCGCCGGGCTGGCGCTCGTGCTCGCCGTCATCGGCGTGCACGGCGTGCTGAGCTACGGCGTCAGCGAGCGCCGCCGCGAGCTCGGCATCCGCGTCGCGCTCGGCGCCGGCCGGCGGCAGATCGCCTCGCTGGTCGTCGGCGAAGGCATGGCGATGGCGGCCCTGGGGATCGTCGCCGGCATCGCCGCCGCAACCCTCGCGACGCGCGCGTTGTCGACGCTGCTCTTCGGCGTGACCGCCACCGATCTCACGACGTACGCCGCCGCCGCGCTGGGCCTTGCGGCGGTCGCCGCCGTCGCCTGCGTCATCCCCGCGCGTCGCGCCGCGCGTGTCGATCCCGGTCGCGCTGCTGCGCGACTGACCCTCGCGCCGGAGGCGCGAGCCCTTAGTTGAACGTCACCGTGTGCGAATGTGCCGCGTCGGTCGTCGAATTCTTCGAGACGGATTGCCGCGCCGCGATCTGCGCCACATCCGCGGCCGACAGCTCCACCGTATGCGGGTGATCGCCCGTGCCTCTGATATCGAGCTGAATGGCGTTGCCGGCGGTCAGCTGCGCAGCCGTAATGGTCGCCACATGCCCGTGGTTGGCGGACACGTTGCCGGTGACGTTCGTTCCGGGGTTGGGACTCGGGCTGGGGCCTGGCGATGGGCTGTCATCGCCGCCACCACCACATCCGGAGATCGTAATCGTCGCCGCGCTGAGAATCGCCAGCGCGCTCTGCAGCGTGAACTCTCGACGGTCGAGCAGATTGTTGTCGTCCATGGACTCCAGTTCCTCACCGGGGTGGGTGGCGGTGGAACATGGAGCAAAGACGCTGCCGGGGTTTTCGGCCCGAGTTATCGGGCCAATTTCGCGGTCGCTGACACGTCGCGGGCCGAGCCGCGAAAGCGCTTACGAGCCGGGTAATTCGGCAGCGACGACGGCCGAGCTGCTATCGCAGCGCGCGAATCCGTGCGATGAGCGCCTTGTCGTCCGGGAAGAGTCCGGCCGCCGGCAGCCTCGTCAGCAGGTCCGCCCAGATCGGCTCTTTCGCGAAGACCGCCTTGAAGAGCGGCGCCGCTTCGGCCTCGCGTCCGATGGACGCCAGCGTCACCGCGTGCCAGAAGGGCAGCTCGAGGATCTCCGGCGCGAAGCGCGCCGCCGCCTTGTATTCCTCGAGCGCTTCGTCCACCTTCTTCTCGGTCATCAGCTCGTCGCCGCGATTGGCGTGCGCATAGGCGCGCTGCAGCCGCACCAGCCGCCGCAGTTCCACCAGCGGCGACGGGTTGTCGTCGACCCGCAGATCGAACGTGCGATCGGCGCCGGCCCATGGACGTCCCGTGCCTTTGGCCTTTACGACGATGAGCGCGGCGGATTGCCGGCCGCGCACATCGCCGCCGGCGGCCTCGGCGGCGTCGAGCGCGGCAAGCATGCGATCCGCGAGATCGCCGCTGGCGGACTCGAACGCGCGCGACATCTCGGGCCAGATGCGTTCGTTCGCCATCATGTTGGCCTGCACCGAGTAGTCCTTGCCGATGTGCTGACCGGCCGCGGCGATGGCCGACGCGCCCGTGAAGGCCGACACGCGGCCCGCCGCGTCGATCATCGCCACCTGCCGGCCATCGCGCTGCTGATCGGCCTTCACCAGCTGCTCGAGCGCTTCCGGCGCCGTGATGCCGCGCCGCATCAGCTCGAGGCCGCGCAGGCCGTAGCCGGGATCGACGAACGACTGCGTCGCGACGGCGCCCACACCGGCTTCCGCCCACGCGACGATGGAGCCGACGGAGAACCAGTGCGACTGCACGGCGACGCCGAGCTCGCCGGTGGCGGGATCGCGCGCGACGATGGAGTAGGTGTGCACGAGCGGATCGGCGAGGCCGACCCGCCCGAGAGAAAGACCGAAGAGCGCCAGGGCCAGAAGCGTGCGTCGCATGGGCATGACGATAACATCTGACCCGCTCGACCTTCGCTCCGACCTGCCCGACCTGCCCGACCGCCCGACCTGCCCGACCGCCCGACCTGCCCGACCCGCGTTGACCCACGTTGACACGCCCCGACCTGCGGGACCCGCTTTCTACACGGGACGCGGCGCTGGCGCTTCGAGGACCGGCAACTGCTTTTCGATGCTCGGACGCGCGTCTTCGAGCCACGGCGGCAGGACGAGCGATTCGCCCAGATGCTTCGGGTCCTCGTCCACGGCGAAGCCCGGCCCGTCAGTCGCCAGCTCGAACAGCACGCCGCCAGGCTCGAGGAAGTAGACGGACTTGAACCAGAAGCGGTCGATCACCGGCGTCGGCCGCCGGCCGGCGGCGTCCACCTTCTCCCGCACCGCCAGCTGCTCGGCCTCGTCGGCGACCCGCCACGCCAGGTGATGGATGCTGCCGACGCCCCATGCGCCGCGGCGCGTTTCGCCGGGTACTTCGCGGACGTCGAGGTACTCGCCCGTGCCGCCGTTGCCGACGGCGTAACGGTGCCAGTCGCCCTCACTGCCCGCATGACGGAAGCCGAGCACGTCGGTCAGAAACGTCGCGGTCAGCGCGAGGCTGTGCTCCCACAGCCGGGCGCTCTCGAGGCCGCGGATCTGGCGCTCCACGGCAATCGGGCTGTCGTCCCATGGCGCAAACGTCCGCGTCAGCGCGTCGGGCGCCTCGACGAGCGCCACGCGCTGCCCATGCGGGTCGGTCAGCGGCAGCGCCAGGTGCCCGAAGCGCCGCTCGATCGCGTCCTGCCGGATGCCGTAGTGCGTCAGCCGGCTGGCCCAGAAGTCGAGGCTGCCGGGGGGGACGGTGAGCGACACCTCGACGCTGAGCCCGTGACCGAGCCGGGGCGGCGCCATGTGCGCCCACGGGAAGAACGTGAGATCGGTGCCGGGATGGCCTTCGCCATCGGCGTAGAACAAGTGGTACGTGCCGGGGTCGTCCTGGTTGACGCTCTTCTTCACCAGCCGCATGCCGAGGACGCCAGCGTAGAAATCCAGGTTCTCCTGCGCCGGTCCGGCAATGGCGGTGACGTGATGCAGACCCCGAACGGGTGTAACGGGCATTGGTGTGCTCCCTCTACCCTTAGATGCCATTTGGTCACACCGTTCGTCCACTCCCAAATCGAGGCAGGCCGGAACCGAAGGGCCGGCGCGGCCGGGGCTCTTTTAGAATCGGAGTCATGTTGACGACGTGGCGCCGCTACAGTCTCGCGTTGCTGCTGGTGATGCTCGGGAGCGCTCCGGCACGCCCTCAGGACGAAGCCGGCGATCCCGTGCGCGTCATCGAGGCGCTTCAGCTGACCGGCGGCGGCGTCGTCGCCGAGATCGGCGCAGGCGATGGCGAGTTGACGCTGGCCGTCGCGCGGCATGTTGGCGCGTCGGGCCGCGTCTTCACGACTGAGTTGGGCCGCGGTCGCCTGGAGGCCCTGCGGAAGGCAGTCAAGACGTCGGGGCTGTCGAATGTCGACGTCGTCGAAGCGCATCAGGCGCGCACCAATCTTCCGGAGGCGTGCTGTGACGGCATCGTGATGCGGGACGTCTACCACCACTTCGGCGACCCCGCGGCGATGAACGCCAGCCTGCTGGCGTCGCTGAGGCCTGGCGGCCTGGTTGCGATCCTGGACTTCGAGCCGCGGTCGGGAGCCGAGAGCGCGTCTCCTGCCGGCCGCTCGTCCGACGGCCGTCACGGCGTCGGACGAGCGACGGTCGTCGAAGAGCTCACCGCCGCCGGCTTCACGTCCGCGGTCGCCACCAGCATCGCCGCGCGGCGCTTCATCGTCGTCGCGCAGAAGCCGCAGACCTGAGGCCTACTTCTTTCGTCCACGCGAGGTCGACGTCTTTCGCGTTTGGCTTGATGACTTCGTGATCGGCTGGAGGCTGACGCACGGGTCGGCTTGCTCGGCACGCGCGCGCCCTTCTCACGGGCTTCGCTGAGTCCGATGGCAATCGCCTGCTTGCGGCTGGTCACCTTCGCGCCGGAACTGGAGCGCAGCGTGCCACGCTTTCGACGTCGCATCGCGCTCTCGACCGTGTCGCTGGCCTTCTCTGAATAACGGGGACGAGACTTGGCCATGTGGGCCTCCCGGGGAGCCGCAGGGCCGAAGGCTTTCCAAATGCCGTGCCACGGCCGCCTGTCCGTGACGCGTAACCTGTGTAACGCCTCGGCCCGTCCAGCTCGCGGACGCTACGAGGAGATCTGCGTCGGTGGCTTGCCGGCGGACACCGCGAGCATGATGCCGAGGCCGATGGCGATCACCACGCCAATGCCGATCCACACAGGCGCAAGCGCCTGCAGCACACCCAATTGCCACAATCCCAGCACCAGGCCCAGCAGCAGCACGACGTAGCCCACGAAGTACATGTTGATGAACTTCATCTCTCCTCCTGACGGGGTAGCAATTGCAAGCGCCGCGCCGGCACGGCCTTTGAAACGATTACCGATGAGGTGTGCGAATGCGATCCACGAAGAGAGTGGCGCTGTTACTCGGTGCATTGGGAATAGCCGCCGCCAGCGTGACGGCCGCGGCTCGTCAGGAGCCCCCCGTCAACGCCTATGGCGCGGCCGTCAAGGCGTTCCGAGACCGCTGCGACGCCTATCTGGCGCTGCACCAGAAGGCGGCCGGCACCGTGCCTCCACTGAAGGAGACGAGCGATCCGGGCAAGCTCACGTCGCGTGAGCAGGCGCTGGGCGAGGCCATCCGGCAACTGCGGACCGACGCGAAGCCGGGCGACCTGTTTGGCAGCGACCTGTCGCCCTACATCCGCAAGGCCGTGCAGAAGGACTGGAAGAAGCGGTCCGCGGCCGATCGCAAGGCCATCACCGAGGAGGTGCCGCCGGGCACGGTGGCCGACGTCAACGCGACGTACCCGTCGGTCCTTCCGCTGGCGACCTTCCCGGCCAACCTGCTGGCGGCGCTCCCGCCGCTGGCCGAGGGCCTCGAGTATCGCCTCGTCGGACGCCACCTGATCATCCGCGACGTGAAGGCCAACATCATCGTCGACGTGCTGCCGAACGTCCTTCCAGGAGCGCGCACATGACAGCCGGACGTATTCGTCTTGCTGCAAGCCTCGGTGTCTGGCTGCTCGCCTCGGCGGCTGTGGCGCAGCAGGTCACCCCTCCGGTGTCGAAGAACTCGGTGCAGTTTCTCGCCATCGGCGACACCGGCACCGGCGATCGCGCGCAAAACGAGGTCGCGGGCATCGTGACCAAGGCGCACGCCGTGTTCCCGTTCACCTTCGCGATCATGCTCGGCGACAACCTGTACGGGTCGGAGCGGCCCCAGGACTACGCGAAGAAGTTCGAGCTTCCATACAAGACGCTGCTCGACGCGAAGGTGGAGTTCTACGCCGCGCTGGGCAATCACGACGATCCCAATCAGACGCTGTACAAGCCGTTCAGCATGAACGGCGAGCGCTTCTACACGTTCAAGAAGGGGCCGGTCCGCTTCTTCGTGCTGGACAGCAACTACTTCGACCAGAAGCAGGCCGACTGGCTCGAGCAGGCGCTGAAGAGCTCCACCGAGGACTGGAAGATCGCCTACTTCCACCACCCGTTGTACTCGTCCGGCGCCCGCCACGGTTCGGAGGTCGACCTGCGAACGCAGCTCGAGCCGCTCTTCCTGAAGTACGGCGTCCAGGTGGTGTTCGCCGGCCACGAACATTTCTACGAGCGCCTCAAGCCGCAGAAGGGCATCCACTACTTCGTCAACGGCGGCGGTGCGAAGCTTCGCAGCGGCGACATCACGCGGACCAACATGACGGCCAAGGGGTTCGACGCGGATCGCTCGTTCATGCTCGTCGAAATCGACGGAGACGTCCTCCGTTTCCAGACGCTCTCACGCACCGGCGCCAACGTCGACAGCGGCGAGATCCGCCGTTCGCCTTCTCCTCAACCGACGGCCGACGCTGCTGCCGGCGCGTCGAGAAATCCATAGGTCTCGCAGGCCTCCTGCGTAATTTCTACGCGGTTTGGCCAGCAAACTGAACAATGCGGGCCCTTCCGCAGCCATCTCCTCGCCCATTAATCCAGTGATCCATGACGATGGCGATTTCGAAACGGGCGGCGCGGGACTTGCTGTGGTAAGGGTCCACACGGCGTTTTCGTCAAACGATGCCTCCAGACCTTTTCCCCCCAACCGCCGAACAGGTATCGCTGCTCGAAGCGTGCGTCCGGCTGCCGCTGGCAGCGGCGCTGGGCAGCGCGCTCGCGATGCGGCCGCGCCGCGCCGGGACGCCCGCACGCAAGCCCGAGGTCGTCCAGACGCAGGTGCTCCTCGCCGTCATCGGCGCGCTGGTGATGATCGTCGTCGGCGCCAGCCTGGCGCGCGCCTTCGGCGTCGTCGGCATCGCCGGGCTGATCCGCTACCGCGCGAAGGTCAACGACCCGAAGGACGCCGGCGTGATGCTGGCGGGGTTGGGCGTGGGCCTGGCGTGCGGAGTCGGCCTGCACTGGCTTGCCACAATCGCGACGGTCTTCCTGCTCGCCCTGCTGTGGGTACTGGAATCAAAGGAGGCCGATCACGTCGCGCCGTTCCAGCTGAAGATCACGACGCCCGATCCGGCCGGTCTCCGAAGTCGGTCGAGGCGCTGCTGCGCCGCTCCAAGCTCGGCTACGAACTCCGCAGCTGGGGACAGAACGAGCTGATGTACGTTGTGGACGTCCCCCTCGCCCGCAAGATCGACGAGCTCTCGACGTCGCTGGTCGGCCTCGGCAGCAAGGACCAGGTCGGCGTCGAGTGGGAAGAGAAGAAAGTCAAATGACCGTGGAGCTTTCGTGAAACTGCTCGTCCTGCCCGACGATGGCATGTCGCCGATGGTGGCGGCCATCAAGAAGGCCAAGACGTCGATCGACGTCACCATCTTCCGGTTCGATCGTCTGGAGATCGAGAAGGCGCTCGAGGCCGCCGTCGGCCGCGGCGTCCGGGTGCGCGCGCTCATCGCGCACACCAACCGCGGCGGCGAAAAGCTGCTGCGCAAGCTCGAGCAGCGGCTGCTGCAGGCCGGCGTCACCGTCGCCCGCAGCGGCGACGACCTGGCCCGCTATCACGCGAAATTCATGATCGTCGACGGCCGAGTGCTGCACGTGCTGCTGTTCAACTTCACCGCGCTCGACGCCAGGAGCCGAAGCTTCGGCATCGTGACGACGCGGCGGGCCGAGGTGTCGGAAGCGCAGCGGCTGTTCGACGCCGACGTCCTGCGCCAGCCGTGCGAGCCGTCGCCGCAGACGCTCGTCGTCAGCCCCGACAACGCAAGGAAGAAGCTGACCGAGTTCGTGAAGGGCGCGAAGAAGTCGCTGTGGATTTACGACCCGAAGATCAACGACAACGCCATCACCCGCGTGCTCGAGGATCGCGTGCAGAAGGGCGTGGACGTCAGGGTGCTCGGCTCGGTCGGCAAGCGCGCGAAGCAGTTCCGGGCAGACAAGATGAAGTCGCTTCGGCTCCACGCGCGGGTCATAATCCGCGACGGCACGGACGTGTTCTTCGGCAGCCAGAGCTTGCGCACGGCCGAGCTCGACGGACGCCGTGAAGTCGGCGTGATCGTCAGGGACCCGAAGGATCGCGAAGACCGTGGCCACGGTGTTCGAGAAGGATTGGGCGGAGACCGGGGCAGCGAAGAAAGAGGCGGAGGCCGAGACCACCGCCGATTCGGAGGCGGTCTCGGCCTGACGAAGGGCCGCAGCCACGGTATCAGCGCCGCCGGCTGCCGGACTTCGAGCTTCTGCCCGTGGTCGAACCGCGCTGCGGCTTGTCGTCGGCCACCGACTCCAATTTCCGGGTGTGCCAGTTCAGCCGCGGACCGGTTGATCCCGCCTTCTGCCAGCGCCGAAAGCTTCTCGTCGGCCGCCTTTTCCTCGTCGAGGTTCTGCTGCAGCAGGTCGGCCACTTCCTCGTGCTGCATCGTGCGCGCCCAGGCCACCAGGGTGCCGTAAGCGGCCATCTCGTAGTGCTCGGCGCGCTGCGCCGCGGCAATCAGCGAGGCATCCATCGTCATGCCGTCGAAGTCCTCCTGCATGATCGACTTGCCTTCCTCGATGATGCCCTTCATGCCGTCGCACGGCTTCGCCTTCGGCGACTCGCCGAGGGATTTGAACGCGCGTTCGACGCGGGCCACGTGCTGTTCGGTCTCGCGCAAGTGGTCCTGGAACGCCTTGGCGAGCGACTGGTCGGATGCCGCCTTCGCCATCTTCGGAAGCGCCTTCGTGAGCTGCTTCTCCGCGTGATACATGTCGCGGAGCTCGTCCAGAAACGCGTCGTGTAGTGTCGCTGCCTGAGCCATGGTTCCTCCGTCTCCACCGGGATCGACGACATCTCGCGTCGGTCGGGGTCTCCGGAGGACAACTCAAGACATGTGCCACGGCGTGCAGACGCCGATGCCGCGGCTGCGCGGCGCAACTGCGGTGAAAGGGCGGGAGGTGAAACGCGGCGACGCGGGCGTCGCCGGCGGCGGGCGAGTCGTAGTTGCACCGGTTGTCCGCTCAGCGGTCACCGGCGCGCGGCGTCATTCCGACATGATCGCGGTGTCGGCGCGATCGGCGTGCGACGGCGCCGGCACGCGCTCGAGCGCCCGCACACACGCGTTCCACCTGAGCACTGCGTCGTCGTTGCCGGCGGGACGGAGTGCCAGCGCGCGGTCGAAGCCGTGCAGCGCTGCCAGCAGCCAGTCGTAGGCCATCGTCGCGCGGCCGGCGTCGATGGCCGCGCGCGCCCGCCGCTCGTTGATGAGCGCGCCGTAGTAGGCCTGCGTGTACTGGTCCTGGAGCTGCGGCAGCAGCCGCTCGGCCCGGCCGACGTGGGCGGCCGTGCCTTCATCGCGAAACTGGTCGGTGATGGCCAGGATCATCATCGCCAGCGCGTCCTGGTTGTGCGGGTCGATGGCCAGCACGTCCTGGCAGATGCTCTCGGCCTGCCCGCTCTCGTTGAGCAGGCGGTAGCGCTCGGCCTTGGCCAGCGCCGCGGGAATGGCGCCGGGCGACAACGGACGGAGCTCGAACATGGACATCTCCCTCTGCTTACCGCGAACACCCGCAGCAGCCGCGTGAGCGGATCGTAGAACCGGTCGACGACGCGCTCCTTCAGCGGGATGATCGCATTGTCGGTGATGTGGATGTGCTCCGGGCAGACATTCGTGCAGCACTTGGTGATGTTGCAATAGCCCGATGCCGAACTCGTCCTTCAACGCCGGCTCGCGGTCGGCCGTGTCGAGCGGGTGCATCTCGAGCGCCGCCGCGTAGGTCAGGTAGCGCGGGCCGATGAACTGCTGCTGCAGCTGATGATCGCGCAGCACGTGGCAGACGTCCTGGCAGAGGTAGCACTCGATGCACTTGCGGAATTCCTGCACGCGGTCGATGTCGCGCTGCGCCATCCGCCACGTCCCGTCGGGAGCGTCGGCCGGCCGCGGCGCGAACCTGGCGATGCGCGGCTTGACCCGGAAGTTCCACGAGACGTCGCTCACCAGGTCGCGAATCGGCGGGAAGGCGCGCATCGGCTCGACCGTGACCGGCTCGGCCATCGGCAGCTCGTTCAACCGCGTCATGCACATCAGCCGCGGCTGGCCGTTGATCTCGGCCGAGCAGGACCCGCACTTGCCGGCCTTGCAGTTCCAGCGGCACGCCAGGTCGGGCGCCTGCTCCGCCTGGATGCGATGGACCGCATCGAGCACGACCATGCCCTCGGAGACCTCGGTCGAGTAGTCCTCGAACCGCCCCTCGCTCCCCGTCGTCCGCCAGATCCGGAACGTCGCCTTGGCCATCGTCTACGTCCGTCAACCACAGACACGGAGACACAAGAGACGCACAGAGATTAGAAACCGGATATCTCCGGCGCAGAACCCGACAAACCGGACGCACCCCACCGAACCTGGCGGACCCGACCACCAACCTGACGGAACCTGACGGAACCTGACGCAACCTGACGCAACCTGTCGGAACCTGTCGATCTATAACCTCTTGAACCCGCCACTCCGGCTATTTCATCTCCTCGATGACCTTCTCCAGCTCCGGCCGGCATCGGCGGGATCGGCATCCGCGTCACCCGCATCGTCGCCGTCGGCGCCGCGTTCGACCCGGACGTTGTGCTTGCCCCACTCCGGATGCTGGGTGGGGAAGTCCTCGCGGAAGTGCCCGCCGCGGCTCTCGGTGCGTTCGAGGGCCGACCGCGTGATCGCTTCGGAGACCGTGAGCAGGTTGCGGAGGTCGAGCGCCGTGTGCCAGCCCGAGTGATACTCGCGGTGGCCGGTCACGCCCACCCGCTCGGCGCGCTCGGCGTAGGCCGCCAGCCGCGCCAGCGCTTCGCGCATCTCGCTCTCCGTCCGGACGATGCCGACGAGGTCCTGCATCGTCGCCTGGAGCTCCTGCTGCACCTTGTACGGCGTCTCGCCTTCGGCGCCGCGGTCGAACGGCGCCAGCGCCGTCTTCGTGAACGCCTCGATCTGGCTGTCGCTCGTCTGTCCGGCCGCGTGCGCGCGCGCGTACTCGCGCGGCGTACTCGCCGGCGCGCTTGCCGAAGACCACGATGTCGGACAGCGAGTTGCCGCCGAGCCGGTTGGCGCCGTTGATGCCCGACGCGCATTCGCCGGCCGCGAACAGCCCGTCGATCGTCGACATCTGCGAGTCGGCGTCCACCTGCACGCCGCCCATGATGTAGTGCGTCGTCGGGCCGACCTCCATCGGCTCCTTCGTGATGTCGATGTCGGCCAGCTGCTTGAACTGGTGGTACATGCTCGGCAGCTTGCGCTTGATGTGCTCCTCGGCGTTCGGCAGCTTCGCCTTGATCCAGGAGATGTCGAGGAAGACGCCGCCGTGCGGGCTGCCGCGCCCCGCCTTGAGCTCGCGGTTGATGCAGCGCGCGACGTGGTCGCGCGTCAGCAGCTCGGGCGGCCGGCGGGCGTGCTTGTCGCCCTGCGTGTAGCGCCAGCCTTCTTCCTCGTTGTCGGCGGTCTGCTTCTTGTAGTTGTCGGGGATGTCGCCGAACATGAAGCGCTCGCCCTTGCTGTTGCGCAGCACGCCGCCTTCGCCGCGGACGCCCTTCCGTGACCAGGATGCCCTGCACGCTCGGCGGCCAGACCATCCCGGTCGGATGGAACTGGACGAACTCCATGTCGATGAGCGCCGCGCCGGCGCGGTAGGCGAGCGCATGGCCGTCGCCGGTGCCCTCCCAGCTGTTGCTGGTGATGCGGTAGGCCCGGCCGATGCCGCCGGTGGCCAGGATCACCGCCTTCGCGCCGAACAGCTCGAACCGTCCGCGCTCGCGCTCGTAGCCGAACGCGCCGGTGACCCGGCCGTCGTCGGTCGTGAGATCGACGATCGTGCACTCCATGTGCACCGTCACGCCGGCGTGGACAGTGTGATCCTGCAGCGTGCGGATCAGCTCCAGCCCCGTCCGATCGCCGACGTGCGCGAGCCGCGGATAGCGATGGCCGCCGAAGTTGCGCTGCAGGATGCGTCCGTCGGCGGTGCGATCGAACACGGCGCCCCACGCCTCGAGCTCGCGGACGCGGTCGGGCGCTTCCTTCGCGTGGATCTCGGCCATGCGCCAGTTGTTGACGTACTGGCCGCCGCGCATGGTGTCGGCGAAGTGCACCTTCCAGTTGTCGCGGTCGTCGACGTTGGAGAGCGCCGCGGCGATGCCGCCTTCGGCCATCACCGTGTGCGCCTTGCCGAGCAGCGACTTGCAGATCAGGCCGACCGACACGCCGCTGGCCGCGGCTTCGATCGCCGCTCGCAGCCCGGCGCCGCCGGCGCCGATGACGAGGACGTCGTAGTCGTATCGCGTGTACGCCGGCATCTAGAGCAGCCTCCAGTCGGTCCAGACGCCCATGGCGCACAGCCGCACGTAGATGTCTGCAAACGCGACGGAGAACAGGCTGCACCAGGCCCACAGCATGTGGCGCTCGTTGAGGCACGAGACGCAGCGGTAGGCTTGCGCTCTCGTGTCCGACTTCAGTTCGTCGCACTTGCCGCCGATGACGTGCCGGAGCGAGTGGCAGCCGAGGGCGTAGCCGCCGAGGAGCACGACGTTCGTCGCCAGCACGATCGTGCCGACGCCGATGCCGAACGTGGTCTGGCCGGTCGCCGGATCGGTGAACCACATCGCCTTCCACACGTCGTGCGCCAGGATGAGCAGGAAGCCCAGCGCGATGAACAGGAAGTAGCGATGGACGTTCTGCAGGATCAGCGGGAAGCTGTTCTCGCCGCGATACGACGATCGCGGCTCGCCGACCGCGCACGACGGCGGATCGGCCCAGAACGCCTTGTAGTACGCGCCGCGGTAGTAGTAGCAGGTGACGCGGAAGAGGCCGGGAAACGGCAGGATCAGCAGCGCCGGCGAGAACGGCAGCCACGCCGGCCAGATGGCGGGCTTCGGACCGAACCAGGCGTGCGGCGAGTCGCCGAAGAGCTCGGGCGAGTAAAACGGCGACAGATACGGGCCGGCCGTGTAGTGCTGGCCCTGGAACGCCGCCCACGTCGCGTACACCGACGAACGCCGACAGGATCGTGAACACGACCCCCGGCACTACCCACCACGCATCCCGCCGCGTCGTCTGACCGAAGCCGCGCGGCACTACCCTCACGGGAACCGTCGTCATCGCCGACACTCCGACCGAGCCGTTGACCGTGGACTTGCCAGTAAGCGTGCCTAACCTTATGGCATGGCGCGGGTATCGGGCAAGCGCACCCGGCGCGACGACGCGAATCGAAGGCCGGAAGTCCTGCGCTGGCGTCTGGCTTATTTCGGCGCCTCGAGCTTCGGCACGACCTGCTGCTTGATGATCCCGTTGGCGTGCGTGAACAGGTACTGGTTGCGCTGCATGTTCGACGAGCGCGGCACCTTGAAGTTGATCGTGATCACTTCTCCGGGCTGGAGCGGCTTGGTGTAGCGGAAGACGTCGCCCATGACGGGATTGCCCGCCTTGTCGAACCAGTTCTCTTCGACCTTGATGCCGGCGATCGGCGCCGCCTCGATGTTCTTCATCAGGAACGTGGTGACGATCTCCTGGCCGACGACCTTCGTGTTCGGCTTGGTGATCTCCACCTTCGCGTTGCCGCGGACCGGCGCGACCAGTTTGCCCTGGGCGGCCGCCTCAGACGCCATGACCGACAAGCCCACCGCTACCGCCACCGCCGCGACGCGCCGACTGGATGGATGCATGAGCGACCTCCCCGGTCCCTTGTGCCGGCGGGTCGTCGCCGGGCGGCTCATTGTAGAGCCGGCTTCACAAAAGGACCAAGGTCCAGAGGTCCAAGGTCCAGCAGGTCTCATCGACCGTGCGACCGCTTCGCCTATTCGTATCTGAGCGCGGTCATCGGCTCGATCCGCGCCGCGCGCCGCGACGGCATCAGGCCCGCGGCGACCGAGACCGCCAGCAGCACGCCCAGCGCACCGGCAATCGCGGCGAGATCCATCGGCTGGACGCCGAAGAGCTGCGCTTCGACGTAGCGGCTCAGCCACCAGGCGGCCGGCACGCCGAGGGCGGCGCCGGCTGCGACGATGACCAGCGCCTCGCGCATCACCATCCAGCCGATGTTGACGGACCGCGCGCCCAGCGCCATGCGGATGCCGATCTCGCGCGTGCGCCGGGTCACTGTGTACGCGGTCACCCCGTAGAGACCCACGACCGCCAGCAGCGTGGCCAGCCCGCCGAAGAGCGTGGACATCGTCGCCATCATCCGCTCGCTGCTCAGCGACTGATCCACCTCGCGCTCGACGGCGCGCAGCTCGCTGACCGGGATGTTCGCGTCCAGCTCCTGCACGGTGCGGCGGGCGAGCGTCATCGCCGTCTCCGGGATCCTGGCGCGTCCGGGCATAGACCGTGAAGCCGCCGGCGTTGCGCTGCTCGTGATACGGGAAGAACACCTGGCGCCGGATCTCGGCGCGGACGTCGGTGTACTTCGCGTCGCTGACGACGCCGACGATCTCGATGGGCGTCTTCGTGCCCGGATCGGTGCCGAAGCCCATGTGCCGCCCGATGGCGTCGCCCTTCGGGAAGTACTTGCGCACGAACGCCTCGTTCACGATCGCGACGCGGAAGCCGGCGTCCTCGCCCGGATCGCCGACATAGGCGTCGCGCACTTCGAAGTCCCTGCCGGCGACCACGCGCATGCCGAGCGTCTTGAAGTGCCCAGGGCTCACCGAATTGCACAGCAGGCTCGAGCTGTCGTTGGGAACCGGCTCGTAGCCTTCGATGGTGAACGAGCTGCTCCACTGGCCGCCCAGCAGAATCCGCATCGTCGCCAGCGAGGCTGACTCCATTCCAGGGGCCGAGGCCAGCCGCTCGAGCAGCGACCGCGCGAACTGCTTCGTCTGGTCCGACGTGTAGCCGCTCCGCGCGGGGTCGATGTCGAAGGCGAAGAGCCTGGCCGGTCGCAGGCCGATCTCGACCCGCGTCAAGTTGTGCAGCGTGCGGATGAAGAGACCCGCGCCGACGAGCAGCAGCAGCGACAGAGCCACCTGCGTGGCCACCAGGATCTTGCGCAGACGGGGATTCGCGCCCGCCACGGAGCCGGATTCGGCCTTCAGCGTCGACGCGAGATCCACCGTCGTCGACTGGAGCGCCGGCGCCAGGCCGAAGACCAGGCTGGTGACGATCGCCACGGCAAACGTGAACGCGAGAATTCGGAAGTCGGGCAGCGTCGAGATCGGCGGCGGCGCGTCGGCGGGCACGAAGAAGCTCAGGACGAGCGGTGCGCCCGCCATCGCCACGGCGAGCCCGACAAGGCCTCCGGCGAGGCCGAGCAGCAGGCTTTCGACGAGCAGCTGCTGCACCAGCCGTCCGCGGCCGGCGCCGATGGCCAGGCGCAGCGCCATCTCGCGCTGGCGTCCTGCAGCGCGCGCGAGCAGGAGGTTGGCGACGTTGGCGCAGGCGATGAGCAGAACGCCCGCGGCAATCCCCATCAGCACCAGCAGCGGCGTCGTCAGCGTTTGCCGCAGCTGGGAGCGGCCCCGCGCCGCCGGCTCGACGGTCACCTTGTTCTCAGAGTATTGCTTCCTGGTCTCCTTCGATGCGTTGGCGAATTCCTTGTCCGCCAGGTCGGAGGTCAGTGCCGCGCGCGCGAAGGGCAGCATCGCCATACGCGCCTCGTCGATCGACGTGCCTGGCGCGAGCCGCGCGAAGACGCGGACCCAGCGATACAGCCGCGCGTCGATGGCGTCCCAGCCTGGCGTCATCAGCTTCTTCATCATCATCGGCACGAAGACGTCGCTCTTTCGGCCCAGCTCCAACCCCTCGAAGCCCGGTTGGGCGATGCCGACGATGGTGAAGGGGTGCCCGTTGATGATGGCCTTGCTGCCGACGATTGCGGGGTCACCGCCGAAGCGCGACTGCCAGTAGCCATGGCTGAGCACCGCCACCGGGTGCGCTCCGGGCTGCCTGTCGTCGTCGGGAGCCAGGAGACGGCCGGCGGCCGGCGTCACGCCAAGCACCGGGAAGTAACTTCCCGTCACCAGCTCGCCTTCGATAGCTTCCGTGCGCCCGCCGGCGCCGAGGTGCATGCCGTAGGCGAATCGCCCGAGCACGCCGGCAAACGCCGGATTGTCGCGCAGCTCCCGGTACCACGGATGAGACAGCTCGCTGCCGTCGCCCCAGTTGCTGCCGTAGAGCGACCCGTCGATGCTGATCTGCACGAGCTGCTCGGGTGCTTTCACCGGCAGGGTCCGAAGCAGCACCTGATCGACGAGCGTGAAGACGGCGGTGGTGGCGCCCATGCCCAGGGCGATCGACGTGATGGCGACAACGGTGAAGCCGGGCGTGCGCGCCCAGCCTCGCAGCGCGAGGCGCAGGTCGGAAACGAGGTGGCCCATAACGGCCTTAGACGCGATCGACGCCGTCCTCGTTTGCCGGAGGAGGGCGGCAGCGGTCCCGAGCGCGGTTCCGCTGCCGTTGGGGTGGTGGGGCTAGAAGTTCTTGATGGCAGCCAGGAATGCCTTGGCCTCCGGCGGCGGAACGCCGCCGGTGAGGATCGTCCGATTGTCGATAGCCTTGCCGTAGAGGTCCTGGTTCGCGCTGTCGTCCTGGCGCAGGGTCCCGCCCTCGAGCGAGACGCCGGCAAACAGGCCGCGGCTGCGCGAATACGACAGGATCTCGGCCGTCATCGCCGCGTCGGTCTTTGCCGTCGCGTTGCGGCCGACCGGGCCGGCGGCGATGGTCGCGTCGCCGCCCAGCGTGAACTGCGTCGAGAGCAGCCGATCCATGCCCTTTTTGTTCATGACGAGCATCACCACTTCGGTCTCGCTCGCGCCAATCTGGAAGCCGACGCTGCCGGACTCCATCTTGATCCCTGCCGGCGCCGACCAGCCGCTGGCGGTCCGGCACGCCGCAAACCCGCGGCCGTATTCGCCGCCCAGGACGAACGCACCGGACTTCAGCGACGGCACGACGACGACGCACTCGGCCTTCTTCAGCAGGTCGGCCGGGATGCCCTTGTCGGCGCCGGCGGCCAGGCTGCGGACGGTCTCGGTTGCCTTCGCGAGCCGGCCCGGGGTGTCTGCCCACGCGACACCGGGCACGATCTGCACGGCAACGGCGCAGCAGGCGATAAATAGTGCGTGTCTAACGGCCATATGAATTCCTCCGTCATGCCAACTGCAATCGGGACGCCAACGCTCAGGTTTCGAAGATCACCTCGAGCGGCAGGTGATCCGAGGCGGCCGCCGCGGCCTCCGTGCTGACGACACGACAGCGCTGCACACGCTGAGAAAGACTGGGCGGCACGAACGCGTAGTCGAGCCGCAGGTGCGGATCCCACGTCGGAAACGTGTAGCCCGGCCCGTTCGGCTCGACGATCCGGAACGCGTCGACGTATCCGGCGTCCAGCATCAACGACACCGTCTTCCAGCGGATCCGTCGTCCCGTGAGATAGGTGACCGCGCGCAGGCGCGGCGGCAGCCGCGCCAGGTCGAGGACTTCGCCGGGCGCCAGCGTGTTGAAGTCGCCCGCGAGCACGTGTGCTTCGCCGTCGGCGCGCGCCATCGCGAGCAGCCCCTGCACTTCCTTCACGCGCCGCCATTCGGTCCAGTTCGAGTGCACCGCGCTCAGGTGCACGCCGAACACCCGCAGCCCCTCGCGCGGCACCAGGTCGAGCACGGCGTGCTGGGACCACGCCGGGCGCCGCCATCGATACGACACCACGGGCTCGCGACTGAGAAAGGCCAGCGACGATCCCTGCCGCGCCATCCAGTGCGCCATCCCCGCCCCTTCGGCGAGCCGGGCGACGACGCCAGGAGCGGTCGCTTCCTGGAGCAGGACGACGTCGGCCCCGAGCCCGGCGATGACCGTGGCCAGCGCTGCCTCGCGGCCGATGCCGCCGCGGCGGATGTTGTAGGTCGCCAGCGAGAAGGCCATCAGGATGCAGCCTTCTCGACGAGTATCAGGTAGGGCTGTCCGATCACGTCGCCGCGCAGGAACATCACGATGTCTCGCGTCGCCTGGATGTTCACCGGGCGGCCGGCGATGGCCATCAGCCGCGTCCGCAGCGGCACCAGATCGGGCGCGATGTCCGGGTCGTCGTCGCTGAGCGGCTTGGTGTGAACGCCGGGGACGAAGAAGCCGTGCATCGCATACAGCACCAGCAGGTCAGGCCCGACGAGCGTGAGATCGAGATCGCTGGTCCCTGGACCCTCGGCGTCAAACGGCGCGCCGTCCTTCCAGCGCACGCCGGTGATGGCGCTGCCGCGCAGGATGGCGTGCGTGCTGGAAGGAAGCACTTCGCGTATCGCCTGGCAGAACTCCTCGAGGCGCTCGGGCGAGCCGCCAAACGCCAGCTCCAGCAGCGTCTGCCGCATCTGCTCGTCGGTGAGCGCGTCGGACGGCTCGGAGCCGGCATCCGAGAGCTGGCTGGTCGGACACGACAACCTTCGAGGGGAGCTGCCATCCACTATTCCAAGAACCGTGCCGGCGACCGCGCCCGGAATCCAGCTCAGCGCCTACTCGCGGAGATTTGATCGGGCTGGCGGCGGAGACGGCCTCGGCGTGCCGGCACCTTCGGTGATCGTGACGATCTGATTTGCCGCGCCACCCGCAAAATGCTCGCGGTCGCCGCTCGGCCACCTGACGTCGATGCCGTCGTACCGGCCCGCGTCGCCCAGACCGACGTGTACACGCGCGTCATTCTGCGAGAGGAAGCTCGATCCGCCCTGCACCTCGCCAGAGACCGTTCGCGGCCCGAGCGCCACCGCGATCCGTGCGCCTAGCGCGTCCTTGTTGCTGCGCGTGCCCACGGCGCGCACGAGCAGCCAGTTCTTCCGCGCGCCGAAGTTCTTCAGCAGGCTCGGCCGCGCGCCCATGTTGTTGATGACGACCTCGAGCGATCCGTCGTTGTCGAGATCGCCTGCCGCCGATCCGCGCGACGACCAGGCCTCCGCAAGCGCGGGCCCGGCCTCTGGGGTGATGTCCTTGAAGCGCCCGCCGACGTTCCAGTAGAGCAGCCGCGGCTGCCGATACTGCACGCCCGGAAGCCGCGCGGCTTCCGGATAGACGTGGCCGTTCACGAGCAGCAGGTCCTTGCGGCTGTCGTGATCGACGTCGAGGAACTGGACTCCCCATCCGACGTACTGCATGAACGCGCCGAGACCCGATTGAAAGACGCGGTCCTCGAACGTGCCGTCGCCGCGATTGCGATAGAGATTCGGGACGTCGTCGCTGAAGTTGGTCTTGACGATGTCGACGTGGCCATCCTCGTCATAGTCGGCCATCGCCACTCCCATGCCTCCCTGCTCCTGCCCATCGTCGTTGAGCGCGACGCCGGCGAGGAGGCCGCTTTCCTCGAATGTGCCGTCGCGCCGGTTCATGTACAGAAGGCTGGGCGTGGAATCGCACGCGACGTACAGATCCGCGAAGCCGTCGTCGTTGACGTCGGCCGCGGTGACCGTGAAGCCGTAGCAGCCCGTGACCTTTCCGATCCCGCTCGACTCGGACATGTCGACGAAGATGCCGTCGCCCGTGTTGCGCAGCAGGCGATGGCGCGCAAACGGCAGGCCGCGCGGCCCACACATCACGGGCATGCCTTTCCACTGGCAGTACCCGCTGGCGCCCGGCGCCGGCACCTTCGAGCGATCGAACTCGAGATAGCTGGTCACGGCGAGATCGAGCCGGCCATCGCGGTCGTAGTCCACGAACGTACAGCCGGTGTCCCAGCGGGGTCGTGCCGGCAGAACGCCGGCAGTGCGGCTGACGTCCACGAACCTGCCGCCCTGGTTCCGGTACAGCCGGCTCTCGCCATAGCGAGTGACGAAGAGGTCGCGGTGCCCGTCGTTGTCGACGTCGCCCACACACACGCCCTGCGACCACCCTGCCTGATCCAGTCCGGATCGGGCGGTGACGTCCTCGAACCGAAGTTGACCCACGTTCCGATAGAGGTGGCTGGTCGGCTCGGCGCCGGGCGCTCGGTCGAAGGTCGTCGCGCTGGCGACGAACACGTCCACCAGGCCGTCGTTGTCGTAGTCGAATATCGCGACGCCGTTGCCGGTGGCCTCGAGGATGAACTGCTTGCGGTCGGGATCTCCCGAGACGTTCTGTGCGGTCAGCCCTGCTTCCGCCGCGAGATCCTTGAACGCCACCGAGATCGCTGGCAGGTCGGTTTCGACGGGCTTTGTCGCGCGAGGCGCGCGGCTGGTCCGACCCATTCCCTGGAAGGCTTCGATGCCCGTCCAGCTCATGGATGCGATTAAGGCCAGTGATACCAACTGGTTAGCGCGGAACGCCACGGGCTCTCACTCAAACGGTAAAGTAATCGACGTGACCGCTACAGTTAAGACTTGACAGACCACTTTGAAATATATGATATACGACCCGATTTTCAACTAGACCCTCGACAGCCGACCCTCTCCTCGAGGTCAACATGACGAAGCGTATCGCAACGATTGGGGCGGTGCTGGTTCTACTGTTGGCGCTGTCCGAAGCCCCCGCCTGGGCGCAGTTCGCTAGCGCCATCGAAGGCACCATCACCGACCAGAGTGGCGCGATCGTTCCGCGAGCCACGGTGACCATCACCAACGAGGCGACTGGTGCCACCCAGTCGGTCTCGACTTCCAGCGCCGGGTACTATCGGGTGTCCGCGCTGCCCGGGTCGCTCTTCACCATCAAGGTCGCGCTCGACGGGTTCAAGACCGTCGTGCAGGAACACATCCGGCTCGAGTCCACCCAAACGCAGACCATCAACGTCGTGCTGGAGCTCGGACAGACGGTAGAAGAGGTGACCGTCAGCGGTGAGGCCCCACTGGTCGAGACCTCCCAGGGCCGCGTCTCGGGGCTGATCGAAGGCAAGCAGGTCGACAGCCTGCCGCTGATGGGCCGCAACTTCTTCAGCCTGGTGGTGCTCACGCCGGGCGTGGTCGGACGCGCCACCGGGGGCGGACAGGCGTACGCGCAGTCGAACTCGGATCTCTACAACAACGAGTTCGGCGTGAACATGAACGCCAACGGCGCGCGCGCCGAGTCGAACAACTTCCTGGTGGACTCCTCGACCGTCAGCTCGAGCCAGCGCAGCGGCGTCGTGAACATCAACCCGAACAGCGAGAGCGTCCAGGAAGTGCGCGTCGCCGTGAACAACTTTTCAGCCGAGTACGGCCGAAACGGCTCGGTGCTGGTGAACGTGATCACCAAGAGCGGCTCGAACAGCCTCAACGGCAGTTTCGGGACGTACTACACGAACAACAGCATGCAGGCGAAGAACTACTTCCAGCAGCAGGCCACGGGCTTTCGCCACCCGGATTTCGGCCGTACCGAGGTGTCGTGGGGCCTGGGTGGACCGATCAAGCGCGAGCGGACGTTCTTCTTCACCTCGGGCGACGTGCTGCGATCGGACGTCGCGGTGAGCGGCGCGCGGTCGGTCCTGACCCCGGACTTCATCAGGTTCATGGAGCAGGCCCGCCCGAACAACGTCTCGACGTACATCGCGAAAAACTACCCCGCCTCGTTCGCCCCTGACCGCAACTTCCGCACGGCGGGCCAGCACCTCGGCGTCACCTGCAGCGGCGGCAGCCCGATCGATTCGCCCATCGGACCCGTGCCCTGCAACCTCCCGGTGAGCGGCGAGGGCACATGGAACGAGACGTCGCCGCGCAACGGCTTCCAGTGGATGGCGCGTGTCGACCACTCGCTCGGCGCCAACGACCGCATCTACGGATCGTTCAACCGGACGACGACCGACAAGGTCGGCTTCGGCACGCCGGAGGTCTACCCGGGTTTCACCGCCGCGTCACCGACCAGCAGCATGCAGTTCAACACCAACTGGACGCGAATCATCTCGCCAACGACCGTCAACGAGGCGACCTTCTCCTGGGTGCGGCCGTGGGGCGAGCTGCTGAACCCGCGCCCCGACATCCCGGGCGTCAGCGTCACCGGCATCACGACGTATCAGGTCGGCTGGGGCCCGAACGAGTTCGTGCAGAACAGCTTCGAATGGAAGGACGTCCTGACGATGACGCGCGGAACGCAGACGTTGAAGATCGGCGCTTCCTACACGCGGGAGCACGCCGACAACGAGGCGTCGCGCGTGTTCAACCGGCCCACGTACGGGTTCAACAGCGTCTTCGATTTCGCAGCGGATCAGCCGTTCCGACAGGACCAGATCGCCATCGACCCGGCGACCGGCAACGCCATCACCGAGATCATCAGGTTCCATCGCACCCAGTCGATCGTCGCCTTCGTCCAGGACGACTGGAAAGTTCGACCGAACCTGTCGATCAACGTCGGCCTGCGCTACGAGGGATACATGAACATCTACGACGCCGCGGGTGACATGGCGAACATCGAGTTCACCACCGACGACGGCGATCTCCGCACGCGCGTGGCCAGTTCCCGGGTCGTCGAGCGGCACTATTACCTCGAGGGCGGCCTGTTCGGCGGAGGCTTGCACACCCTGGCGCCGCGCGCAAGCTTCGCGTGGGATCCGACCAATGAGGGCAAAATGTCGGTGCGCGGCGGCATCGGACGCGCGTACGAGCGCATGTCGAACCAGATCTGGGATGGCGAGTACCAGAACCTGCCGGCGTTTGCGACACTCTCGGTCACGACGCAGGGCGCCGTGAAACCGGTGTTCGGGCTGGGCCAGAGCGACACGCTGCCGTACAACTACCCGCGTCCCTCCGGGCTGACCGCCGGCCTCAACCCGCAGGGCGGTCTGCTGAACGGCACTGCGGTGGTGCACGTCGTCGACTCGGCCATCAAGCCGATGTATCTCGACAACTGGTTCCTCGGCGTGCAGCGATCGCTCACCTCGCAGATCGTCGTCGAGGCCAACTACATCGGATCCAGGGGACGCAACGCCTATTTCAAGTGGGACGTCAACCGGTTCAACGGCGATCTCTTCGACGGCAGGCTCGACCGTCTCGTGCCGGGGTATGCCGCGATGAACTACACCGACTCGACAGACGAGAGCTCGTTCCATGGCGGCACCGTGGCGGCCAAGGTCATGAAGGCCGACCTGATGTTTGGCGGGTCGTACACCTTTGGCCGGGCGACAGACTTCTCGAGCACCTTCTCGCCGCCGCAGCGGCCTGACGCCTACGGGCCGGCCGATCAGGACGAAGGACCGGCCGACTTCGATGTGCCGCAGAAGGTGGCACTCTGGGGAATCTGGTCGATCCCGGGGCCGTCTGAAGGGGTCGCGAAGGTGCTCTTAGCGGACTGGCAGGTGTCGGCTGTCATGATCGCGCAAAGCGGCACGCCGTTCACGGTCATCTGCGAGGGACGTGCGTTCACGCCGGTGCGCGACCCCTCGGGCGCGATCGTGGGGAACAGCGGTTGCGACTACAACGCCGATGGCGCCGGCAATGACCGGCCGAATGTCCCGGCCTTCGGGTCGTCGCTCTCCGGCCTCAGCAACGACGACTTCCTCACGGGGATCTTCAAGGCATCCGACTTCCCGACACCGGCGCCAGGTGTGCAGGGCACGCTGGGGCGGAACACGTTCAGGGGCCCAGGCTATTTCAACGTCGACTTCATGCTCGCCAAGTCCATCGGGCTGCCATCGGTGGCGGGTCGGCGCAGCGACGTCCAATTGCGCTTCGAGGTGTTCAACCTGTTCAACACGACGAACCTCACGCTGCCGCAGCGCAACATGACGAGCCCGCAGTTCGGACGCTCGACCGAGGCGCTGCCCGGCCGCATCTTCCAGATCGCGGGACGGTTCACCTTCTGAGTGGAGGCGGGGCGTGAGCCCCGCCATCTCGCGACGCGCCCACGCGTGAAGGCCTGCCGCCACGACACACGTGCGCCTACGGTTGCACCGAGGGCGCAGCAGAAGGACAATGCGCCGACGTGTTCCTCGCTACCTTCTCTGCTGCCGCGATGCTCTCTGCGGCACCGCAGGCTGTCGCACCGGCGGACTGCGCCCCCGCGACCTACGAGTGTGCCGTCAGCAGAGTTGAGCAGCACGATTTCGACGGCGGGATTCGCGCGCTCGAAGCGGTGCTGGCCGAGTCGCCGCGCCACCTCCGCGCCCTGAACCTGCTCGGCATCGCGCTCACCGGCGCGGGACGTGTCGATCAGGCAAACGTCAGGTTCCGCGCGGCGCTCACGATCGATCCCGCTTTTTATCCCGCCCGCAAGAACCTGGCGATCAACGAGTTCAGGAGCGGCCGCCTCGCGCAGGCCGAGCGCCACTTCGAACAGGTGCTGGCCCTTGCGCCCGACGACGGCGTCGTGCACGTGCACCTGGGAGAGATCGCCTACGCGCGCAAGCGCCTCTCCGCGGCGCTGCCGCACTACGTCAAAGGCGGCGATCGCGTCTGGTCCGATCCGTCCTGGACGCTTCACTACGGGATCTGCCTGCTCGAGGCAGGGAAGTCCGCCGATGCGGTCGCGGCCTTCGAGCGGCTGCCGCCAGAGGCCGCCGCCCGGCGATTCGAGGCGGGCGCGGCGCTGGGACGTGCCCGTGCCTACAAGGACGCCGCGCGACTGTTCGGGTCCGCACGGGGACGGCTCGAAGACCCCTACGCCGCCGGGTACAACGAAGTGCTCATGCTCATCGAGGGGGGCGATCACGAGCGCGCCATTCAAGTGGCGGACGAGATGTTCGTGCAGGGCATGCGCAAGGCGGAGCTCTACAGCCTCGTCTCGCGCGCCTATCTCGGCGTTGGACGCGTGCAACAGGCCTATGACGCGCTTCGTGCCGCCATCACGCTCGAGCCGGCCGTCGAGCAGCACTACGTGGACCTCGCCCTCATCTGCATGGACCACGAGAACTTCGACCTCGGGCTCGAGATCGTCGACATCGCTATCGGCCGTCGGCCGGACGCCGCGATGCTGCATCTGTATCGAGGCGTCCTGCTCGTCATGAAGGGCCTCGTCGAGCAGGCGGAGGGCGAGTTCAGTCGCGCCCGTCAATTGCAGCCATCGAACCCCGCGGCCGCCGTCGCGCTCGCCATGGCGTGGATGCAGGCAGGCCAGCCCGATCGCGCCGTGGCGCTCCTCCGCGAGGAGAACCGCGGCAAGCCGAAGCAAGCGATCGTGCCGTACATGCTTGGCATTGCCCTGCTGCGCTCCGGGGCCGATCCCGAGGCGGCAGGTGGCGCCGAGGCGATGCTGGCGTTCGAATCGGCAATCCGCCTGGACCCCGCACTCGGCGGCGCGCGCAGTGAACTCGGGAAGCTCCTGCTCAAGCGCGGCGAGGTCGAACGCGCGATTGTGCAGCTCGAGAAGGCGGTGAGCCTGGATCCGGCGAGCGCGGCGCCGGCCTACTCGCTGGCACAGGCGTACGGCCGTGTCGGCCGCACGGACGAAGCCAGGAAACTGCTCGCGACGGTGAGCCGTCTCAACGCGGAGGAGCGTGGCGACGACCTCGATAGCGAGCTGAAACGCGTCGTCGTGCGGCTGGTCCGCGAGGAATCCGCGGCGGCGCCAGCCGTCCCACGGCCGTAGTTCGCGGCGTGACCTCTCGAACGGCCATGACCTTGCGCTCCCTCAGATGGACCGTCGCCGCCAGCCTCCTTGCCATCGGCGGCAATCGGATCGTTCTCACCCAGGATGTCGGGAACGTCGACGCCGCTGACTTACGATTCGCGCGGGATCGCGCTGGCGGAGCGCGGTGATCTGCAAGGCGCCATGGCGGCGTTTCTCGACGCGATGCGCGTCGACCCGACCTTTGCCGCTGCCAGGCTTCACCTCGGTCTTGCCCTCGAGCGCTCCGCTCGGCCCGACGAGGCGGCCGCGGCTTACATGCAGGCCCTGCGGCTCGATCGTGGATTGCTCGAGGCGCGCTACGGCCTCAGCTCGGCCTGCGCGACGATCGGCGATCTCGATGGCGCCATCGCGCTGCTCCGTCAGCTGTTGACGGCGCTGCCCGATCTCGCGGAAGCGCACTACAACCTCGGGGTGAACCTGTGGAACCGCTACAAGGCCGCGCCGGGCGCGCGTCGCGCCAAGGATCTCGATGAGGCGCGTGCCGAGCTCGGCCGCGCGGTTGCGCTTGCGCCGTCGCAGCCGCGCTTTCATGCCGCACTCGGCCAGGTGCTGGCGGACCGACAGGATCTCGAGGACGCCGTCGCCGCGTTCAGGCAGGCGCTGGCGCTCGAGCCGCAGCGTCCCGATCGGGCGTACGATCTGGGCCTGGCGATGCGGCTCGCCGGAGACTTCGGTGGCGCGGAGTCCCAATTGCGGTCTGCCGTCGCTGGCGATCCCGCCCACGGACCCGCCCATCGCGCGCTGGGACTGGTCCTGCGAACACGGGGCGATCTCGACGGCGCCGCGCGGGAGTTTCGCGCTGCCGTCGCAGCCTCGCCCGAGGACGCGCAGGCCCTCCATCTGCTGGGAGCGGTGCTCCTGAAGCGCGACGAGGTGGAAGCCGGGCTCGACGCGCTCGAGCGCGCCATCAAGCTCGAGCCGTCGTTGGTCGAGGCGCGCGTCACGCTGGCGCAGGCCCTGGCGAGAGCGGGACGGCGCGACGAGGCGCGACGGCAGCAGGACGAGGTGCGCCGGCTCAACGACGAACGTGCGGCCCTCGGGCGCGCGATGGTGCTGGTCGACACGGCAGCCGGCAAGCAGCGCACGGGAGATGGCGCCGCTCGGGTCTCGGCCCTCCGCGAGGCCGTCGCGGTGGCGCCGACATTTGCCGAGGCCCACTACCAGCTCGCGCTGGCGCTCACCGAGAGCGGCGCTCCCGGCGCCGAAGTGGAGGCCGCCCTGAGACGGGCGCTCGAATTGCGACCGCAGCATGCCCCTTCGCTCCACGCGCTCGGCGCACTCGCAGTGCGCCAGGGCAATGAGCCGGCGGCACGCGACGCCTTCAACCGCGCAACCACGCTTGCCCCCGGGCTGCTGGCGGCGCAGCGCGCACGTGCCAGTCTCGCGATCGCTCGAGAGGACTGGGCGGCCGCGGTCGCGGCTCTCGATGCCGTTGTTGCCTGGGAGCCCGACGATGCGGCCGCGTATCTCGACCTGGGGCAGGCGCTGACGCGACAGCAGAAGCCTGAGGAGGCCGCCGCCAGCCTTCGTGCCGCCGCCACGCTGAAAGGCCGCGGACGATGACGCGGTGGCTTGCAGGGGCGCTGCTGGTAACCGGCGTCGCGACGCCGCTGGTCGCCCAGATCGCGACCGCCGACCGCGTGTCGGGCAAGGACTGGTGGCCGACCACGCGGACGACCTCGCGCGCCGATTACATCGGCGCCGCCGAATGCGTCAGGTGTCATCCGTCGCAGGCCAGGCAGCAGGCGACGTCGATGGCGAAGACGGCATGGCGGGCGGGCGAATCACCTGCGCTACCGGCAGGCGAGCGCCTGCAGTTCCAGCTGGGCCACTACACCTACGCGATCGAGAAAGACGGGGACCGCGTCGCCTATTCGGTCAGCGACGGCGGCGCGTCGCGTACCGCGCCGCTCGCGTGGGCGATTGGCGCGGGCAACGTCGGGCAAACGTTTCTCTTCGACCTCGACGGGCGGCTTCACGAGGCGCGTGTGAGCTACTACCACACGGTCAGGCGGCTCGGATTCACCCCCAATCGCGCGTTGACCAGCCCTCGCGATCTGACCGAAGCCATGGCGCGGCCAGTGGACGAACCCGAAGCGCGCCGCTGTTTCGGGTGCCATACCACCGCCTCTTCGACGCGCGAAGGCTTCGATCTGTCGCGCCTCACGCCGGGCGTGACCTGCGAGGCCTGTCATGGTCCGGGACGCGCACATCGTGAGGCCGCGGAACGCGGCGGCCCGGAGAGAGCACGCGGCACGATCCTGAACCCCTCGACGCTCTCTGCCTCCGACTCGGTCGATTTCTGCGGTGCCTGTCACGCGACGTTCTGGGACGTGCGGCTGGCGAACGAGCGTGGGCTGGCGGCGCTCAGGTCACAGCCGTTTCGGCTCCAGAGCAGCCGCTGCTGGCAACAAGCCGACGATCGCCTGACATGCGTCGCCTGCCACGACCCGCACAAGCCGCTCGTGCGTGGGGCAGCGGCTTACGATCGCAATTGCCTCGGATGCCACGCAAGCGCGACGCCTGCCGCAAACCAACCCATCCATGCATGCCCGGTTGGCACGGAGGGGTGTGCCGGTTGCCACATGCCGAAATACGACGTTCCGGACATGCACTTCCAGTTCACGGACCATCGCATCCGTGTTGACTCCGCGAAGCGTGGTCGATAGGCCGTTGGTACCTGCTTTGCTTTGACCTTTCTGCGCAGAGAGGCACGAGCCATGCGGAACGACGAATCCCTTCGCTACCTTGCGACCCGCGATGTCGAAAACGTCCAGGACGCGCCCGGCGTCGTCGTCGAGTCGGTTGACGGCTTCGAGCTTGGGCGCCTCGACGGCTTCATGGTCAATCCCGAACAGCAAACACTGCGTTATTACGTCGTGTCGCGGTTCGGCGATCGCAGCCTGAAGCAGGGCCTCGTGCCCTTTGTCCCGGCCTGTCTTGACTCGCAGCACGGCGTGCTGCGGCTGCTCAATCGGGCCATGGCCCAGCCGCTGGGCTGAGGTGTCCGGCAGACGGACACCCGGGCGGCAATTGCTCATGTCGCGCGCGCTTGCCGCCGCGATTTTCGCCTTGCTTCGTCCGCGGGCTGCAGCCCGCGAGGCGGACCCTCGAACGCACACGCACAAGTCGTCGAGATTGCCACCGCCGGCCTTCCCGGAGGCTGGCTGGCCCTGCCGTCGCGCCCCGACTCGGTGAAGTTCGCCGTCATCGGCGACAGCGGCCGCGGCTGGGCGCCGCAGCACGAAGTGGCGCGCCAGATGGCCGCCTACCGCGAGCACTTTCCCTTCGCCTTCGTGCTGATGGCCGGCGACAACATCTACGAAGGCCCGGCGACGCCCGAGGACTACCGCGTGAAGTTCGAGGAACCTTATGCGGCGCTGCTCGGCGCCGGCGTCCGCTTCTACGCCGTGCTCGGCAACCACGACGATCCGGAGCAGCGGCACTATCCGCCGTTCAACATGCACGGCCACCGCTACTACACGTTCACGCCGCCGGCCTCGCTCGTCGCCGGCCTGGTGACCGACGTCCAGGTCTTCGCCATCGACAGCACGCATCTCGACGACGAGCAGGTGTCGTGGCTGTCGCGCGAGCTCGGCGAATCGAAGGCGCGGTGGAAGATCCTGTTGCTGCACCATCCGCTCTACACATCGGGGCGGTATCCCACGGAGGCCCGGATCACCCGCTGGCAGCTGGAGTCACTGCTGGTCGAGCATGGCGTGGACGTCGTCTTCTCGGGACACGAGCACATCTATCAGCGCAGCCGCCTCCGGCAGGGCGTGCAGTACTTCATCACCGGCGGCGCCGGCTCGCTGCGCCGCGGTGACGGCTCGCAGACCGCTGCCATCGCGCGGAGCTTCGACGACGACTTCCATTTCATGCTCGTCGAGATCGCCGACGACGCGCTGTACTTCCAGGCGATCACGCGCGCGGCGTGACGGTCGATGCCGGCGTGCTGCGGCACGAAGGCTGAAGGCCCTGAATTTGAAGGCCGTTATTGCCTGCACGCCGGGCCGCTCGCGATGGCGTCGACCCGCGACTTGAACGTCGCGGTCCATTCGGCGAGCGCGCCGTCGTGCTGGTCGAAGCGGGCGCCGCGGAAGAGTGCCTCGATCTGGCTGTCGCGGAGCCGCGTCAGACGCTCCGCCAGGAACTGCCGTCCCGCCTCGGAGATGGTCGCCGTCACGAAGGTCGCGCCGTCGTGCGGCAGTGTCTCCATGCTCACCGTGCAGGCGGCGCGGTCCTTCCAGATAGGGGCGTTGCGCCATCCGTCCAGGTCCACCTTGCGCGGCCCGAACGTGCCGCCGACGTCCTGGAGCATCGCGAACGGCCGCGCGCAGCGGCCGTCGCGGCCGGGCTGGCCGCTCAGGCAAATCAGCCGCTGGTTTTCCGGCTTGTTGTCCCAATGGGCCAGGAACATCGCCATCAGCCGCAGCGCGTCGGCGTGCGTGCGCGACGCCGTCGGCACCCGGGCCAGCTCGTGCCACGCCCAGCCACGCCCGGCGGAGGTCTCGATGAACTCGCCTTCGGTCTTTCGCTCGACCGAGACCCACTCGAAGTCGATGGCGTTGTCGTAGTCGAGGCCGCGCGCGAACGCCTTGTCCGCGCCAGCCAGCGTGACCAGCTTGAGCGTCGGGAACGGATAGCGCGGGCAGCCGTAGCAGCGCAGTCGGCTGGCGAAGAAGACGCGGTCGGCGCCAAAGCCCAGGGCGCCGAGCAGGCGCGAGGCCGCCACCTCGCCGTGCGGCTCGGCCCCGGTGTACTTCACCTTCACGACCTCGCCGTCCGGCAGCTCGCATTCGAACTTCGGCGTCGTGCCTCGCACCGTGTCGACGTTGAAGCGGCAGCGGACATCGTCGGCGAGTGCGCCAGGAGTGCGCGAGAGGTCCGCAGACTCGATTGGCGTAGCCGGCGGCCGCCAGACGGCGGCGCGGGCGAGCGCGTCCAGCCGCGCCGCCTCGGTCCATTCGGCGTCGTCTTTCCCTCCGGGTGAGCAGGCGATCGCGGTCGCAAGAGCTCACAGCGAGCGCGGCAGCGACGAGGCGTGTTTCCACGCATCAGTCGGGTGCAAAGGATGTGCCGGCTGCCGGAGAGGACGCGTCAGACGAAATCGACGTCGATCTTTCGCGCGCGCAGCGTGCGAAGCATCCGCTTGTCGGCGTTGCGGCTGGTGATCACGCGGTGGATCGAGTCGAGTGTCCCGATCACCGACATGCGTGCGCCGCCCGAACTTGCTGGCGTCGGCGACGACGGTGACCTCGCGCGAGACGCGGATCATCAGCGCGTTCAGCTGCGCCTCGAGGACGTCCGGCGTCGTCATGCCGACCTCGGGGTCGAAGCCGTCCACGCCGAGAAACAGCTTGTCGGCGCGCAGCCCGGACAAGCGTCTGCTCGGCCTGCGGGCCGACCAGCGAGTGCGACGTCTGGCGCAGCAGGCCGCCGACGACGATCACGCGCATGTGCGGGTGCTGGCCGAGCTCGGCGGCGATGTTCAGGCCGTTGGTGATCACGGTGAAGCGGCCGGGCACGCGCGTCTTCAGGTGGCGCGCGATCTCCGCGGTCGTCGTCCCCGAGTCGAGGATGACGGTGTCGCCCTCGCGGACCCGCGCCGCCGCCGCGCGGCCGATGCGCTGCTTCTCGGCGCGGTGCAGCGTCTCCTTGACCGTGATCGGGATGTCGTGCTGCGGGTCGAGGCGCGGCAGCCCGCCGCCGTGCGACCGCACGAGATGGCCGGCGTCGGCCATGACGTCCAGGTCGCCCCGGATCGTCACGGTCGACACGCCGAACCGATCGGCCAGCTCGCTCACGGTCACGCGCTCCTGAGTCCGCGAGCAGATCCGAGGATGCGCCGCCGGCGCTCTTCGACGAGCAGTCGGGCGGGGCGCGCGGCCGCGCATCAGAACCGCATGCGCACTCCGAAGCGCACGACGCGTCCCGCGGCAAACCCCTCCGAGTTGCCGACGGTGTCGGCGCCGAGCACCGCCGTCGTGCCGTTGTTCGGGATCGCCGTCCACCAGGTAGCTCGGTGAGATCCACGAACCCGCCGGTGCCGAGGCCGGGCACGAAGAACTGCGGGTGGTTGAAGGCGTTGTCGAGCATCGCCGTGAACTCCACCTGCCAGCTCGCCGTGCGGACGATGTCCTTGTAGAACGCGAAGTTGGCGATCCAGGTGCCGGGCCCCCGGACGCTGCCCTTCTTCGCGTTGCCGAGCGTGCCGTCGGCCGGCAGGCGTGAACGCGGTGACGTCGAAGAACTGGTCGCGCGATCCGCCGCTGTTCGGATCGCCGATGACGTCGGGCCGCCACGACTCGCCGAACTGGCCGACGCCGTCCAGACCGACGCCGGTGTTGGCCGGATAGATCGGGTCGGTGCCGAGCACGTAGAAGGGCGTCAGGTTCGGCCCCGAGCGCGCCTGGAAGATCGACGAGACGGTCCACCCGCCGATGATGGCGTCGGCCCAGAGCGGCATGTCGGAGCCGAAGGCGCGGTCGCGGCCGACGGGGATGTCCCACGTGCTGTTCAGCACCAACCGGTGCTTGACGACGTTGGGGTCGGGCCCGCGATCCTTCTCGATGTCGTACGGGTCGTACTGGATGACGCCGATGGTGCTGTTGCCGCTGTCGGGCGCGTTGCTGTCGGATCCGGCGAGCGTGTAGGCGGCGTTGATGCGCGAAGCCGCGCCGCCACCGCCGCTGGAGCTCCATCTGCAGCGCGTTGAACTGGCCCTCGCCGGCGTTCTCCGTCATGTTCAGGAAGGTGCCGTAGATCGGATAGGGCAGTCGCGCGTGCGCGGCCGGATCCTCGTTGATGTCGCCGAGCGGCACCGCGCTCGCCTGCACGCTGTTGTATTCCTTCGTCACCAGCAGCTTCCTCATCGTCGAGCCGAGGTAGCTGACGCGCAGGCCGAGGTCGCCCGGCAGCTCGCGCTCGACCGTGAGGTTGTACTGGTAGATGTCCGGGCTCTCGAGGTAGAGGTCGAGGCCCTGGTTGCCGAAGCCCTGCGACGTGCTGACGGTGCCGGTGGTGAAGCCGTGCTGCAGCGTCGGCGCGGTTGCGCGTGATGGCGTAGCGGAACGGGTTGCGCGACATGATGTCGCGCGCGCCCTGCGCGGCGCCGGTCGGATGGAAGATGCCGAAGCCGCCGCGCAGCACCGTCTTGTTGTCGCTGCCCGATGCGGTAGGCGAAGCCGCCGCGCGGGCTGAAGTTGTTCATGTCGGTGTTGCATCAGTCGCGTCGCCGACGCCGACGTCGTCGGCGAGGATCGTCCGGCCCAGCGCCTGGGCGCCCGGCGGCAGCAGCTGCGGCGATCTGCGGCGTTGGGCACGACGTGGTGGCCGCCGTCGGTCGAGGACGAAGTTCGCGAAGATGTCGTTGCGGTCGACGAACGACGCCGACCACCTCGTAGCGCAGGCCGAGGAACAGCGTCAGCTGCGGCTGACAGCTTCCAGTCGTCCTGCACGAACAGCGCCCAGTCGTTCGAGACGGTGTCCATCGGCTGGTCGCCGCGCGTGTTGCGCTGCTCGCGCACGGTGTTGGGCAGGCCGAGCAGGAAATCGGCGAACGCGTTGCCGGTGGCCCAGCCGCTGAAGTTGTACTGGCCCTTCGACTCGTTCGCGCCGGTGGAGTAGCCGTCCTTCGCGAAGTTGCGCGTGTAGGTGCCGCCGAACGCGGACCGAGTGACGGCCCTTCAGCCACGTCGTGTTGTTGCTGATCGAGAACGACGCCTGGCGCAGGTCGCGGAACGTGTTCTGCGCGCTGGTCGCGGATGTCCGACGGCCGGTTCGCGCCCGGCGAAGATGAACTGCGGGAAGCCCGGCACGTCTGGCGCCAGCGCGGGAATCTCGATGCCGACCGTGACTGGCCGACGTCGCCGGCGATGAACTGGCTGCGGCGGTTGCGCTCGTCCACGCTGTAGCCGGCGCGGAACTCGTTGACGAGCGTGCTCGAGAAGATGCGCGTCCAGCCGCTGGCAAGCGTGAAGGCCTTCGACTCGCGGTCGAGGATGCCGAGGTTGGTGAGCCCGCCGCCGCCGTTGCCGCCGGTGCTCTCGAAGGTGAACGCGTCCGGGTCGCGGCGCTGCCAGCTGACGCGCGCGAAGAGCGAGTCGTTGCGTCGTCAGCTCGTGGTCGATGCGGCCGTCGACGCGATCGCGCACGCGCTCGAGCGGCAGGATCTGCGCGGTAGGTCCCGTAGCCGTTGGCCAGCGCCGGCCGGTTCGGCATCGGGATAGAACTCGTTCATGATCTTCTGCGCCGCCGGGTCGAGCCGCTCGGCCGGAATGCGGTTGCCCGGGAACGGCGCGCCGGTCTGCGGGTCGCGAATCGTGAAGTTGTTGCGCCGAGAAGTCGCCGCTGCGCATCGCCGTCGTCGGCACGATCGCCTGCGCGCCGCCGCCGAGCGCCTTCAGCCGGCTGCCGTCGTAGTTGCCGAAGAAGAACGTCCGGTTGGTGATGATCGGCCCGCCGATGCTGGCGCCGATAGCGGTGGTCGTGCGTGTCGGAGTTCGGGTCGTCGCGCGACACGCCGTTGAGCGTCTGCGCGTAGGTGCGCGCGTTCAGCTCGTTGGAGTTGAAGTCGTAGAACGACGTGCCGTGAAACTGGTTGGCGCCGCGCTTGGTCGAGACGATGACGCCGGCCAGGCCGCCGTACTCCGCGCTGTACGAGTTCGACAGCACCTGCACTTCGGCGATCGCGTCGAGGCCGGGCGCCGCGTTCGACAGCTCGCCGAAGATGCCGGCCGCTCGACGGCTGGCCGTCCTGGACGTACGAGGCGCCGTAGGTGCGGCCGCCGAGGAACTGGATCGCGTCGAAGCCGCCGACGACGTTGGGGTTGAGGACGAGGAAGTCCTGGACGTCGCGGCTGTTGCGCGGCAGATCGCGCAGCTGCTGGTCGTCCAGCCCGCGCGCGATCGCCTGGCTCTCGAGCGTGATGTTGTTCTGGCCCTCCGCCGTCACGGTGACGACGTCTTCGAGGCCGCCCACTTCGAGGTGGAGATCGACGATCACCTTCGCCGCCGGCCGGAGCACGACGCCGGTGCGCTGCACTTTCTTGAACCCCGTGAGGCTCGCCGAGACCGTGTAGGTGCCCGACCGCAGGTCGGGAATCTCGTAGAGCCCCTGCGCGTCGGCCGTGACCTCGCGCGTCTGGCTGGTCGCTTCGTCGGTGATGACGATGCTGGCGCCCGGGACGATGCCCTGCTGCGGGTCGTAGACGGTGCCGCGGATGGTGCCGAGGGTGCTCTGGGCCGAGGCCGGCAGCACGCCGCTCGCCAGGCCGACCAGTACGAGCGCAAGCAGCGATCTCATGCGGCGAACCTCCTGGAAAACGTTGGGGATTCGCCTTTGTAATCCTTTCCAATTCTTGATGTCAACCGAGAAGTCGAAATGAAACGAAAGCAAAAGCAAACTCGTCCTTGACGTGCGGCATCGACCCCCGAATCAGTACGTCCGGTACCGCTCGACGTCGATCCACGATCCGCCGACCATCACGCGCTCGACGGAGCGAACGGCCGAGATGTCGGCGGACGGATCGCCGCGGAAGACGACGAGATCGGCCTTGAAACCCGGCCGCAGCGCCCCGAGCTCGTGGGCGCGATAGAGGAACGCGGCCGCCGTGCCGGTGGCGGCGGTCAGCGCTTCGAGCGGCGTGAAGCCGCTGTCCACGAGCAGCTCCAGCTCGCGCCATGGCGCCTCGCCGCGGCCGGCAAACGGGACCTCGGTGTGTCCGCCCATCACGACGCGCGCGCCCTCGGCCGCGGCCCGCCGCGTGAGCTGCTGCATCTTCGCGAAGCCGGCCGCCAGCACCGGCGCCATCGCCGGCTTCGTGCCTTTCGGCGGCCGGTCGGCGCGCCGCTCGAAGACGGCCAGCGTCGGATCGAGCCAGGGCCGCCGCTCCCGCAGCGTGCACGTAGAGCGCCTTCGCCTCGGGGCCGTCCAGGCTGGCGCGAGCGAAGAGCGCGTAGCGGCCGTCGCGCCGCGCGTCGTTGCTGGCGAGGACGGACTGCCGGTAGGCCTCGGCCTCCATCCGCGGCAGCAGGCTGACACCGAGCGACGTGATGTGCTCGACGCCGTGCAGGCCGGCGTCGAAGAGCTCACGGGCGTCGAGCAGCTCCAGGTGCGCGGTGCAGGGAACGTCGTGCGCGCGGCAGACGCCGATGACCGCGCGGGCGCTCGCCAGCGGCAGCCGGAAGTAGATCTTGAGCGACGACGCCCCGCGCTCGAGATTGCGCTCGGCCAGCCGGCGGGCCTCCTCGGGGTCGCGCGCGACGACCGCGTCGGCCGGGTACGCGGGATGCTCGCCGTCGATGTGCGGCCCGGCGGTGAAGATGCGCGGCCCGGGCAGACGGTCGTCGGCGATCATCGCCCGCAGTCCCTCGAACTTCTCCTCCCACTGCCCCGGATCGCGAAACGTCGTGACGCCGTGGCTCAGCTGCCGCAGCGCCATCTTCGGGTCGTTCTCGATATGGAAATGCAGGTCGATCAGGCCGGGGGTGACCGTGCGCCCGGCAAGGTCGATGCGCTCGGCCTCGGGCGGCACGGCGACCTCCGCCGCGGCGCCCACGGCCGCCACGCGTTCGCCCGCGATGACCACGCGGCCGTTCTCGATTGGCCCCGCGCCAGTGCCGTCGACGATGCGGACGTTGTCGAGGACGATCGCGCGCGGCGCCGCCTGCCGGCCCGCGATTGCACACGGCACGAGCGCCACGCCTGCGATCGCCACGACCTGTCGAATCCACCGTCCCATCTGCACGCCCTCCGCACGTCACTCTATCCGTAACTCGCCCGTAACCCGTAACTCGTAACTTGACGTATGCGTGGCAGGCAGGCAACGCTCAGCGCGGACACCAGACGTGCGCGCGACTCTTTGTGCTCTTGTGCTCACCTCGGCCGTTGCGGTGACCGCCGCCCAGCCGCAGACCGCGGTGCGCGTGTGGCAGGCAACGATCACGCTGCCGACCTACGCCGAAGGCCCTCCGAACCGCAACCCGCCGTTCGACCTCTTCGCCTGGGGGCGCTTCAACTATCCCTACACGATGCGCGAGGCGCTGACCGACCGCCGCGAGCCGGTCGTCTGGCGCAGCCTCCATCTCGAGAACGAGTATCTCCGCCTCACTGTCCTGCCCGATCTCGGCGGCCGGATCTACAGCTGCCTCGACAAGCGCACGTCGCGCGAGATGTTCTACGCGAACCCCTCGATCAAGAAAGCGCTGATCGGCTACCGCGGCGCCTGGGCGGCCTTTGGCGTCGAGTTCAACTTCCCGGTTTCGCACAACTGGGTGTCGATGTCGCCCGTGGACTTCGCGACGACCGGGCATCCCGACGGGAGCGGCTCGATCTGGGTGGCCAACACCGATCAGGTGTACGGCGCGCGATGGCGCGTGGAGCTGCGGTTGCGGCCGGGCCGGGCGGTGCTCGACCAGCAGGTCGCGCTGGCCAACGTGGGCGACGTGCGCCACCGGTACTACTGGTGGAGCAATGCCGCCGTGCAGGTGTGGGACGACTCGCGTCTCGTCTATCCCACCGAGCTGATGGGCACGCACGGGTTCACCCGCATCGAGCCGTGGCCGGTGGACGGCAAGGGCCGCGACCTCAGCGTGATTCGCAATCAGACCGACGGCCCGGTGTCGCTCTTCACCCATGGCACGCGAGAGGGCTTCGTCGGCGTCTACCATCCGTCCACGGCCAGCGGCACCGTGCACGTGGCGGCGCCAGCCGAGCTCCCCGTCCACAAGGTGTGGTCGTGGGGCGCCGACCGCGAGGCGCTCGCGTGGCGAACGGCGCTCTCGGATGACGACAGCGCCTATGTCGAGCTGCAGGCGGGGCTGTTCCGGAACCAGGAGACCTACGGCTTCCTCGAGCCCCAGGAGACGGTGCGGTTCTCGGAGCACTGGCTGCCGGTGCGCGATCTGGGCGGCATCACGCGTGCGGCGGAGGACGCGGTCCTGTTCCTGTCGCGACCCTCGCCGACGCGAGTCCGCATCGCGCTCGACGTCACCCGCGACCTCGGCGCCGCCCGCATCGTCGTCCGGCAGGGGGCCACGGTCGTCGATGACCGCCGCGTCGACCTGTCGCCCCGCGAGGTCTGGCGCCGGGATCTCGACGCCTCGGTCGCGCCGGTTACGGTCGAGATCCGGGACAGCGACGGCGCGCTCGTGATGACGCACACCGAGGGCGTGTTCGATCTGACGCGCGCGGCCGACGTCAAGGTCGGGCCCCAGATCGATCCGCGCGAGACCGCCGCGCCCGCCGTCGTCGAACGCGGCCTGCAGGACGAGCTCGAGGGCCGGCGCCTGGTGGCCATGGCCGCGTATCGTGACGCGCTGGCCCGCGATGCCGGCAACGCCGCGCTCCTCAAGGCCGCGGGCCGGCTGTCGGTGGCGCTTGGCTGGCCCGAGGCGGGTGCGCGCGAGGCGATCGACTGGCTCGCCGCTGCGTATGCGCGCAACACCAGCGACGCCGAGACGCGGTACTACCTCGGGCTGGCGCTCGACGGCGCCGGCCGCCCCGTCGAGGCGCGCCCGCACTTTGAGGCCGCGGCCCGATTTCGCGCCACTCGCGCGCGCGGCGCTGCTGGCGCTCGCACGACTTGCGGCTCGCGATGGCGACGTCGCCTCGGCCCTCGCCCACGTCCGGTCCATCGTCGACGACAGCGGCGCCACGACGCGCGTCGGCGGACTCGAAGTCGCGCTGCTGCGTCGTGCCGGCCGCGTAGACGACGCGAGGGCGCGCGCCGGTTACTGGCGGCTGGCCGATCCAAGCGACAGCTTTCTCAGGTTCGAGCGGACGCTGCTTGGCGAGGCCGACGATCCGCTGTGGCAGCACCTCGGCGCCGACAGCAACCGCGTGCTCGATCTCGTCGACCAGTACCTCGCGGTCGGGGATCACGACGCCGCGCTGGCGCTGCTGGCGCGGCCGTATCCCGCCGTCGCCGCGCCGATGCACGAGGCGGGCGTCGTCGCGCCCGCGGATTCGCCGCTCGTCGCGATCTATCGCGGATTCGTTCGCGCCCGGCTGGGCGGCACCGGCGAGGCCGAGTACCGGCTCGCGGAGTCGCTGTCCACCGACTACGTCTTCCCGGCGCGGCGATCGTCGTATGCGGCGCTGAACGCGGCGCTTCGCGCCGATCCGGAGGCGGCGCGCGCCAGGTTCCTGCTCGGATCGCTCTACCTCTCGAGCGGGCTCACCGCGCCGGCCATCGACGCGTGGGAGCGCGTGCGGCGATCGCAGCCGGCGATCCCGACGCTGCACCGCAACCTCGGGCTCACGCTGCTGCGCGATCCGGCAGCGCTCCCGCGCGCGAGGGCGGTCCTCGAGGAAGGCGCCGGCGTCGATCGCGAGAACGTGGATCTGTATCTGGCGCTCGACCAGGTGCTGAGCGCGCTGGACCTGCCGGCGCGGGACCGCGTCGCCGCGCTCCAGCGATTTCCGACGACGACGGCGATGCCGTCGGCGCTGGTGTTCAAGCTGGCGCTGGCGCTGGCGGACGCCGGAGATGGCGATGCGGCCGAACGCCTGTTCCACGACCGGTTCTTCCCGCGTGAGGAAGGCGGCACCAGCGTCCGAGCGGCGTACGCGCAGGTGCAGGTGGCATCCGCGAGATACGCGGCGGGGCATGGCCGCTGCGGCGACGCGCTGTCACGGCTCGACGCTGTCGTGCGCGAGCAGCCCGACCTCACGTTCACCGCCGGCGGCCTGGCCGACCTGCTGAATCAGCGCGCGCTCGCATTGCAGGTTGCGGGCGTCGAGTGGACCTGCGGCCGGCGCGACCAGGCCCGCGCGCGATGGCAGCGGCTGGCGCCGCGGCCTGACCAGCGGCGATCCTCTCGCGGTCGCGCTGGCAGCGGAGGCGTCGGCTCGCCTTGGGCGACCGCCGGCGTCCGACCTTCGGCAGCGCCTCGAGGCGGCGCTCGCCGTCGCGACTCGCGCCATCGACACCGGCAGCACCAGCAACCCCGGCATCGTCGAGTCGTCGCGGGCGATGTTGCTCAACGCGCTCGGCCGGCCCGGCGAGGCTCGGGACGCCATTCGACGGGCGTTGCTCCTTCCGGACCGCAACCTGTCCCACGCGCTTGCGCGTTACGTGCGAGACGCCGCCACGCGGCAGGACGGCACGCCGTAGTCGGCCTTCCGCCCGAGGAGCAGCAGACGCGATGACGAAAATCGCCTTCGGCCTCTTGCTGGCGCTGTCGGCCGCGCCCACCGGCGCGAGTGCCGGCGTGCGGCGGATCTGGGCCGTCAACGACGGGGAGAAGGTCGAACGCGATGCGCGCGACCATCCGGCGAGCGCTCGAAACTCCGCATGGGACGGCCGGACCGTCCGCCTGGTCGGAGCGCGGAACGAGGTGCTGGCGTTCCAGGTGATCGTCGAGGCCGATGGCGCCGGCATCGAACGCCTCTCGGCGCGGCTGGCGGAGCTTGTGTCGGCGAAGGAGCGCATCGTCTACCGTGCGCCGGGGTCAGACCCCACCGACACTGTCGGGCGTCCCATCCAGATCTTCGCCGCGCACTACATGCGCGTGGACATGCCGTCGCATGCGTCCTGGGTGTACGACCGCGACTCGGCTCGCGGCGCCCGCGGATCCGACCGGCTGGAAGCCCGTGCAGCTGGTGCCCGAACAGGCGCGGGCGGGGCGCGGCGGCCTGCCGGTGGCGGTCCGCGGCAACGAGAACCAGTCGATCTGGATCGAGGTCTACATCGCTCCCGAGCGTAGCGCCGGCATCTATCGCGGGACGATCGAAGTCGTCGGAGATGGCAAGACGCACGCAGTGCCAGTCGAGCTCGAAGTGCTCGACTTCGCGCTGCCCGACGAGAACAGCATGCACGCGATGGTCTACTACTCGAGCGATCAGCCGGAGCGGTATCACGGCCGCAACCTCGACGCCCAGTACCACCGCTTCGCGCACCGGCACCGCGTGGAACTCGTGCACGCCTACGACGAGCAGGCGCTGCTGGCGACGTGGGACCGGTTCTCGGGCGCGGCGTTCACGCCGTCCCGTGGCTACGAGGGCCCGGGCAGGAGCGTTGGCAACGTGCTCGCGCCCCGCACGTTCTACGGGCCCGGCAAGGAGTTCGACGACCGTCCGAGCGCATGGGCGCGGTCGGACGCGTGGATGACGCTGCTCGGGCAGAAGCTGCCGCGCGCCATCACGTTTCTCTACATGCCGGACGAGCCCGGGCCGCCGCAGTATCCACGCATCCGCGCGCTGGCAGAGAACATCCACTCCAATCCCGGCCCCGGCCGGGCCCTGCCGATCTTCGTGACGAGTGCCTACGTCGCCGACCTCGAGTCGGCGATCGACATCTGGGACTCGGGACCGAAGGGCTTCCGCCTCGATCGCGTCGCCAGCGAACGGGCGCGCGGCCGCCAGTACTGGTTCTACAACGGCGGACGCCCGGCCGGAGGGGCGATCACGATCGACGCGCCGGCGACCGACGCGCGCGCGACCATCTGGGCCGCGTTCAAGCACGACGTGCGCGTTTACTTCTACTGGCACGCGGTGCACTGGCGGCACAACTCGCAGAAGGTGGGTGAGCGCGATCAGAACGTCTGGGCCGACACCATCACGTTCGACAACCGGAAGCAGCCGAACAAGCCGATTGACGACCAGGGCTACATCCACGGCGACGGCGTCCTGCTCTATCCGGGCGAAGAGCGACTCCATCCCGGCGAAGATCGCGGCATCGCCGGGCCCGTCGCCACCGTGCAGCTCGCGAATTTCCGTCGCGGGCTCCAGGATCACCAATACCTGACGCTCGCGCGGCGCCTCGGCCTCCACGACCTCGTCGCCGCCTCGCTGGCCGCCGTCGTCCCGCGCGTGTTCTCGGACGCCGCCGATCGCGTCGGCTTCGCGGAGAACGGCGACGCGTTCGAGGACGCCCGGATCAGATTGGGCCGTGCAATCGCGGCGCGCCTGCAGGCCACGCGCGTGACCGCGCCGGTGCCCTTCGACACGCCCGAGGCCGATCGCATCCTCCAGGCGATGCAGATCCTGCCGCCGGACAACCCGTGGAACGAGGACATCTCGGATCGCCCGGTCCACCCCGATTCGGCCGCCATCATCGCCGGCATCGGCGCCGACAAGCCGCTCGGCTACAACCTCGACATGAATTTCGTGCTGGTGCCGCCGGACCAGGCGAAGGTGCCGGTCCGCGTGACCGAGTATCCGGCCGAGTCCGACCCGGGGCCGTTCCCCATTCCTCCCAACGCGCTGATCGAGAACTGGCCGCTGTCGCGCAACGAGGATCGCGGCGCGCTGCCGAAGCCGGGCGTGACGCTGGAGCAATTTCAGCGCGAGGGCACCGGGGATCGCCACCTGATTGTCGTGGACCCGCAGGCGGGGCGGCTGCACGAGTTCTGGCAGGCGCGGTTGACCGACAGCGGCTGGGAGGCCTCGCAGGCCTCGACGTTCGATCTGACCTCGAACGCCCTCCGCCCGGAACGCTGGACGTCCTCCGACGCCGCGGGCCTGCCGATCTTTCCCTCGATCCCGCGCTACGACGAGGTCGAGCGCGGCATGGTCCGCCACGCGATGCGCGTGACCGTGCGCCGCACGCGGCGCGAGTACGTCTACCCGGCGCGCCATTTCGCCAGCCGCCTGACAGACCCGACGCTGCCTCGCATGGGCGAACGACTGCGTCTCAGGAAGGACTTCGACACCTCGGGATTCCCGCCGCACGCGAGGGCGATTCTCGAAGGACTGAAGCGCTACGGCATGTTCGTCGCCGACAACGGCAGCGACTGGCTGATGTCCATCGCGCCGGATCGGCGCTTCGAGGGACTCGAGTCGCTCGCGCGCGTGAAGGGCTCGGACTTCGAGGTGATCGTGCCAACCGGGCCGAACGAAGGCCCACGGACGCCGCGCTGATGCCTGCGACGCTCCGCAACGTCGCGCTGGCGCTGGCCGCGCACCCCGACGACATCGAGTTCCTGATGGCCGGGACGCTCCGCCTGCTGCACGAGGCCGGATGGCAGACGCACTACATGACCGTCGCCAACGGCTCGTGCGGCTCCACGACCCACGGCCCGGCGGCCATCGCGCGCATCCGTGCCGCCGAAGCCCGCGCCGGCGCGCGGATCCTCGGCGCGCGGTTCCATCCGAGCCTCACCGACGACGCGACGATCCTGTACGGGATGCCCTTGCTGCGGCGGATCGCATCCGTCGTGCGGCTCGTCCGGCCGGCCGTCGTGCTGGCGCCATCGCCACAAGACTACATGGAAGACCACACCGAGACGTGCCGGCTCGCGGTAACCGCGGCATTCGTGCGCGGCATGCCGAACTTCCGCACGATGCCGGCGCGACGGGCGATCGAGGGCGACGTCACGGTGTATCACGCGATGCCGCATGGACTGCTGGGCCCGCTCCGCGAGCGGATCGTGCCGGACGCGTTCGTCGACACGACATCGGTCCACGCCATCAAGCAGCAGGCGCTGGCCGCCCATCGCAGCCAGCACGAGTTCCTCGCCGACACGCAGCACATGAGCTCGTACCTGTCGATGATGGACGACATGTCGCGCGAGATGGGACGGATGTCCGGCGCGTTCGAACACGCCGAAGGGTGGCGCCGGCACCGGCATCTCGGGCTCTGCGGGCCCGACGACGATCCGCTCCGCGACGTGCTGGGCGCGCGATACAGAGGGCGGGATTAGCGGCAGGTCAGGATCGCAGGGTCGAAGGCGCCAGACCGTGGACCTTCGACCCCGCGCCTTCCGGGATCAGCGCCTGCCCATGATTTCGTACACGGCGCCGTGGCTCAGCGACACGACATAGAGGTGGCCGTTGGGGCCGGTCTGGATGTCGGTGCTGACGCCGAAGTTGCGTCCGATCAGCAGGCTCTCGCTCTCGGTGATCTCCCACTTGTGCAGGTTGTCGGCGACGCGGTCCTCGAGCCGCGGGTCGTCGACGCCCACCTTGTCGCGGTTGCCGGTGATGTTCAGGTGAAACAGGTGGCCGCCCTGGAGGAAATCGCGTGCGCCGCCGACGAACAGGTCGCCGTCGAACTGCGGCCCGAGCCCGCGGCCGTTGACGAAGCCGATACCGCCCGGCGCGACTTCATACTTCCACGACATCTCCGGCGCGCTGTACCTGGCGCCGGGCAGCATGAACAGGCGCGACAGCGCCTCGGCCGCCGAGTCGGCGATGTTCACCGGCGACCAGCGGAGCTGCTGCAGGCCGAAGTAGGTGCTGGCGAACGGGTCGGGCGGGGACGGCGTCACCGTCGTCTCGATGGCCTTGAACTGCGCGATCCGCTCCGGCGGCCCCATGATCTGCGTCCAGCCGGAGTTGAAGCCCGGGTCGACGCGATTGATCTCCGAGAAGGAGTCGTCGCCGTTCTCCTGCTCCCAGAGCGCGCCCGACTTCGGATCGAACGCCATGCCGAAGCAGTTGCGAAGGCCGTAGGCGTAGATCAGCTGAACCGCGTCGCCGACGCCGCCGCCCATCGCCGCGCCCGCGGCGAAGAACGGGTTGTCCGTCGGCGCCGACCCGTCGTCATTCAGCCGGAGGATGGTGCCGGTGAGGTGCTCGATGTCCGGCTCCGGACCGCCGAACTGATCGTCCTCGCGCGTCGGGCCGCCGGGGCCGTCGACCAGGTTCTGCAGCTGGCCGCGGCGGCCGCTGTCGCCGATGACCGCGTAGAGTTTTTTGTCGGGGCCGAATCGCAGCACGCCGCCGTCGTGGTTGCCGCGCGGCGGCTGCGCCTCGTCGCCCTGTCCGGGCGGGATCGGTCCGCTGTCGTTCTGGAACGCGCGCAGCATCAGCAGGTTGCTGTCGAAGGTCAGCGCCGTGCCGTCCCAGTTGAACCGATCGATCCGGTGCCCGAGCAGCGGGACATCGAGAACCGCGTTCACGTTCGTGTTATCGGTGTCGTCCAGGAACATGTTGGCGTCGAGGCATTCCAGCTCGGCCGGCGACAGCGGATCGACGGGCGACGCCGCCGTGCGGCATGTCCAGTAGAGATAGACGCCCGGGTTTGCCGGGAAGTCCGGATGCAGCGCGATTCCCAGCAGTCCGCGTTCCGAGGCGTTGTTGACGCCGAGGTCCAGCACCGTCGCGCTGACGGCGCCGCCGGTGACGCGCTTGACGCGTCCCGTGTCCTTCTCGAGCACCAGCAGGTCGTTCTCTCCCAGAAAGGCGAGGGCGATCGGCAGCTCGAGCCCTGACACGACCGTTTGAAGCCGCAGCGAAGGACTGAGCAACTCCGGCGTCGCGCCCTGCGCGCGCACTCGGTCGCTCGGGCCGACCATCGTCGTGCCCAGCGCCGCGCCGAGCAGCAGAGCCATGTGCCACTGTCGCGCTTGCATCATCGTGACTCCCGAAAGTGGGGGGCACGATCATGACGGCAAGAGCGATACCAGTGCGCATCGAGTGGTCCGCGGACGGGACGCGTGGACGGGCTTGTTGATGGCTTTCCTGCGGCGTAACAGGATTCAGCGCGACGTAATTGGATGGGATTAATCGATTGGGGATCCGCGGATTTCAGGATTCCGCGGATTTTCAAACACTCGAGATTGCTTGGCTTAAGGGCTCGAAGGATCCGCGGATTTTCGGATCCATGGATTTCCGGACGCTGGAGATTGCTGCCGTAACAGACTCGACGCGCTGCAAAGCGCGATGTTGAAGTATCTGACGAGGCTCTAGCTATCACACGATCAGAATCTGCGATCACCGGATATCGAAGCGATATGTTCACCGCGTCGATGCGGCACGCGCTGCGTGGCACATGATGTGCTGCCAGCCCTGCCATGACTACACAGGCATTCACCGATCCGGAGACGTACACGATCATCGGCGCGGCCATGGAGGTACACCGGGAACTCGGTTGCGGATATCTGGAAGCCGTGTATCGAAGAGCGCTCGAGATCGAATTCGAGAACCGGCAGATCGCGTTCACCAATGAGGTCAACATCCCGATCCGCTACAAGGCGCAGTCGCTGTCCATGGGCTATCGAGCCGACTTCGTCTGCTTCGACACGATCCTGGTGGAGATCAAGGCGCTCGACGGGCTCGGCCCGGTGGAGCAGGCGCAGGTGCTCAACTACCTGAAGGGAGCCGGGCTGAAACGAGGCCTGCTGCTGAATTTCGGCCAGACGAGCCTTCAGTAGCGGCGGCTCGTGGCGGCCTGCTGCGTGCCGAGGATCCGCGCGCGAAAGAGTAGGAGGGCGATTGTGGCTGGTCAGTTCCAGCCGCGCGGTCCGCGTGGCGACAGCGGCGCGGCACGAAGAGAATGAGCGCCAGGACCATGATCGCGACGAGCGTTGGCAATCCGATCGACTCGTGCATGGGTCATCCAATCCTTTAAATCGGCGTCCTTTCGGGACCAAAAAGATTCCGAGCAAGAAAATCCCTGCATCGCGCATCCGCGGATCCACCCGATCCCCGAAGCAGTCGGTTCCGCGGACGGCCGGTCGAGCAGGGCGGCGGCGATCTCCCGCCATTCGTCCTCGAGCGGACCTGACGCCGCCGGCCGGCCGGCGCGACGATACCAGTACTGCGCGTTGCCGATGTCCCCTTCCCGCCGGTGCAGGTAGGCGTGCACCCACGCGCCGTCCGCCGACTCGACGTCCTGCGCCAGCCGATGCGCCTCGTCCCAGTCGCCGGTGGCGTCGTGCCACAGCGCCCTCACGAGCGCGGGCGCTGAAGCGGGAAGGGCGCGCCGATCGTCGACCGCCGACTGCAGCTCGAGCAGAGTCATGGGACAGGCTGAAGGCCGATTCTACGCGTCCGTTCTGAGCGCCACGATGGGGTCGACGCGCGACGCGCGGCGAGCCGGAAGCCACGTGGCCAGCAGCGCGACGCTCCCGAGCGTCAGCGACACCACGACGTAGGTGAGCGGGTCCATCGGGCCGACGCCGAAGAGCAGCGTCGACATCAGCCGCGTGAGGCCCATCGCGGCGCCGACGCCGAGGACGACGCCGACCGCCACCAGCTTCAGGCCGTGGCCGACGAAGAGTCGCCGCACGTCAGAGGCCTGGGCGCCGAGCGCCATGCGCACGCCGATCTCGCGCGTCCGCTGCGCGGCGATATAAGCGATGACGCCATAAATTCCGACGATACCGAGCAGGAGCGCCACCGACGCGGCAATCGCCAGCATCGTCAGGGCGAAAGACGTCTGCGCCATCGAGCTGGCGCGGATCTCTTCGAGCGACTGGGCGTTGGCGATCGGCAGGCTGGCGTTGACGGACCAGACGGCCTGCTGGAGCTCGCGCATGAAGCTGGGCGACTGCATCCGCTCCGAGCGGATCGCGTAGGCCATGTTGCGCGCGACGTACGTTTTCATGTCCCAGTAGTCGTTGATGACGAGCGGCCAGTAGACGATCGCCGGGGCGGGCGCGTTCAGTCCGTTGTCCCGTTCGTCGCCGACGACGCCGACGATCTCGCGCCAGGGATTGCTGGGGCTGTTGCGAATGCGCTTGCCAAGGGCGGCCGACGGCGTCTTGAAGTACTCGCGCGCCAGCTTCTCGCTGATGACGACGACCGGCGTTCGCTGATACGCGTCGTTCAAGGTGAGCGTCCGGCCCGCGAGGACCCTGTTGCCCATCGTCTCGAAGTAGCCCGGGCCGATCCACTTGTAGCGGCGGAGTGGCGGCATCGATCCGCCGGTGGGCGACACGTTCTCGACGAAGATCGGGTCGTTGCTGTCGTACCCGTCCATCGTCAGCGACGAGGAGAAGCCCACCGACTGCACGCCCGGCACGCGCGCCAGTTGTTCGGCGATCTGCTGGTGCGTACGTGCGGCCTGATCGGGATCGGCGACCACCGCCTCGGGCACGGCGATGCGGAACGTCTGGACCTGCTCCGGGTCGCGGAAGCCGGGGTCGACCGCACGCAGCGCCTGGAAGCTGCGGACCATCAGGCCCGAGACGACCAGCAGCACCAGGGCCAGCGCGATCTCGGCGACGACGAGCGTGTTGCGCGCGCGGTGCCGCGTCGGCCCTTCGCTGGCGGACCGGCCGCCTTCCTTCAGCGCGGCAACGCGAGGCTCGCCGAAGCGGAGCACCGGGATCAGCCCGAACAGCGCCCCGGCAACGAGCGAGATGACGAGCGTGAAGGCGAGGACGGGCCCGTTGATCGCAATCTCGTGGAGGCGGGGCAGCCCGGACGGGGCAAGCCAGACGAGCAGCGACAGGCCGGCCTGGGCCAGGCCGACGCCCAGGACGCCGCCGACGAGGCCGAGCGCGAGGCTCTCCGAGAGCAGCGTGCGGGCGATCTGCCCGCGGCTGGCGCCGAGCGCGGCTCGCACGGCGAACTCCTGCTGCCGCCCTTCCGCACGCACGAGGCACAGGTTGGCGACGTTGGCGCAGGCGATGAGCAGCACCATGCCGACGGTCCCGAGGATCACCCACAACATCTGCCCGACGTCGCCGACGACGTCCTCCGAGAGCGCGCGCACCTTCGGCGCGATGCGGAGGTCGTCGTACATCTTGCGCGTGAAGCCAGGCGGCAGCGGGAACTGGTCGGGGATCCCCGGCAGCAGCCGCGCGACGTCGGCGTTGGCCTGCTCGAGCGTGACGCCCGGTTTCAGCCGCGCGAGGCCCTGGTAGCTGAACTGGCCGACGAAGGTCTTCGTGCGGTCGAACTGGAGCGGCAGGACCAGGGCCGGCTCCGAGCGCAGGAACGTGAACGACTGCGGCAGCACGCCGATGATCTCGCTCGGGCCGCCGTTGATGGTCAACGATTGTCCAAGGACCTCGGCGCCGCCGAACCGACGCTGCCAGTAGGCGTGCGTCAGGATCACGCGCTGCGGCGTCCCCGGCGAGTCGTCGGCCTCGGTGAACAGACGGCCGCGCAGCGGGACGGTCCCGATGAGCGGCAGGGTGTCGTGCGTGACGAGCAGCGCCTGCACGCGCTCGGGTTCGCCACGGCCCGTGATCGACACGGCCGTCGTGTCCCAGATGCCGATGCCCTGGAAGGTCCGGCTCTGCTCGCGATAGGTGAAGTAGGTGGACGGGCTCTGGTTGAGCAGGTCGACGCCCATGCCCGGGGCTGCATGCCACACGCCGACCAGCCGGTCGGGCTCCGCGAAGGGCAGCGGCTTCAGCAGCACGCCGTAGACGACGCTGAAGATGGCGGTGTTGGCGCCAATCCCGACCGCGAGCGTCAGCAGGGTCACCGCGGTGAACAGCGGCGCGTGAATCAGTCGTCGGACGGCAAGGCGAAGCGACGGCCAGCGCATGGAGGAGGTCCCGGGCTAGAGGCGTGAAGCAGTGGAGGAACTGGGAAGGTATACGAGCCGGCGCCGGGCCAGGTTTCGGCCTGACTGTCCGCGGGCGGAACTCAGTTCCGCCATTCGAAGCTGTTCGTCCCGGGCGCTGGCGCACGAGCTGGGACACTTCCTGCTGGCGCGCCGCGAGCACAGCGCCTCGGGCGTGATGCGCGAGTCGTTCCGCCCTGAAGACGTCGCCGATGAATCGGCCGGCGCTCGCGGACGCCTGGCGAGCGGCGACGCGCAGCAGTTCGTCACGCGCTGCGGGCCGGCGTCCCGGCCGCACCTGGCGGGCCGCTTCGCGGCACGCTGACGCGTGCGGCCGCGATGACCGTCACGCGCGCAGGTCGCGGGACGCGAGGATTGCCGTGCCGCCGGCGGCAGCAAAGCGACGCCGCGCGTCGGCCATCAGCGCCTCGGCACGTGCGGCGAGCGCGTCGAACGCCGGTACGCCGCGAAGCGGCGACCACTGCGGCTGCTCGACCAGCGGCCGGTGGCAGGCGTAGCCGCCGTCGATAGCGCGTGTCAGCAACTCGAGGGCTTGATCGAGAGCACCGCGGCTGACGAAGAGAAAGGCGTAGACGTACCAGCCTTCCGGATCGGCGAAGCCCGCCTGCCGCAGCAATTCCATGGTGGCCGTCGCCTGTTCGAGGTCGCCCTCGGCGAGGGCTGTGTACACCCCGAGGCCGAGCCGCGTGCCCGGAGACCCCTGGCTCGATTCGAGCGCTCGAAGCGCGTCGAGATCGAAGTCGCCGCGGATGAACCGCGCGAGGATCTGGCAGAACGGCGGGGAGCCGCCATCGGTGCGGATGGCGTTCTCGTAGTCCCCGAGCAGCAGATGCGTCCACGCCACGCTCGTCGACTGGCCCGCGTCGAGCGCGAGCGCGCGCTCGTGCGCTGCCCGCGACTGCTCGAGCAGGCCGGCATAGCGGCAGGTCGTGACGAGGCCCGCCAGCACGCCGGTGTCCGCCGGACGTGCCGCGGCACGGCGCAACAGCCGCTCCATCGCTTCCGGCGCCCGCCCGAGCTCCGCGTCCACGTACGCTGCCAGATCGTGGGCGATGGAGAGATCCGGGTCGAGCGCGAAGGCGCGGCGGAACGCCGCTTCGGCTTCCGGCAGCAGCCCGATGCCGGCAGGGCCGCCCCACTTCGCCAGGACGCGCCGCGCGCGGCCCAGCCTGGCCCAGGCGGGCGCGTAGTCGGGATCGAGCTCGACCGCGCGTTCGTAGGCCGAGCGCGCCGCCTCCCACTGCTTCGTGTCCGTCATCATCTGGTTCGCGCGCATGTAGAGCTCGTACGCCTGCGCGCTGGCAGGCGCATGGCGCTCGAGCGACCGGCGGTCCCTCGTCGTCAACGGCAGCGCGAGCGAGGAGACGATGTGCTGAGTCAGCGTGTCCTGGAGCTGGAACAGGTCTTCGATCGGCGCCTGGGCGACATCCGACCAGATGATCGTGCCGGCGGCGACGTCGGCGAGCTGGGCGCTCACGCGCACGTGCTGGCCGGCCCGCAGCAGCGTGCCGGTGAGGACGACATCGACTGAAAGCTCGCGGCCCAGCGCGCGCACGTCGACCGCGGCCGCCGGTGTCGACGACTGCGTCGGGCGTACGAGCACCGACTCGAGCGTCGCCAGCGCGACGGAGACTGCGTCGGGCACGCTGAACGCCAGGAAGTCGGTTTCCGGATCCGGCCTGAGCACGCGCAGCGGCAGGGCGACGAATCGCGTGACACGCGCGCGCGGCCGCGGGACGGCAAGCGGCGTGTCTGTCGCTTCGCGCAGCAGCGAGGCCAGGATGTCGGCCCGTGCGGGACGGTCGTCCGGAGTCTTGGCCAGCGCCCGCCGGAGCACCGCGTCGAACGCGGCGAGCTCGGGAGTGCCGTCGAGCGGCGCCGGATCTTCATAGCCGATGGCGTGGACGAGCTCCGGCAGCGACGCCCCGCGGAATGCCGGATGCCCGGCGAGCATCTCGTAGATGACCGCGCCGGCGGCGAAGATGTCGACCCGCTCGTCGATCCGTCCCTTGAGCAGCTGTTCCGGCGCCATGTATTGCGGCGTGCCGATCAGCATGTTCGGTCCCGTCAGCTCCCGTTCCCGCGTGTCGTCCTCTCCGGTGATCGGCTGCGCGACGCCGAAGTCGAGCAGCTTCAGGCCGTGGGGCGTCAGGAAGACGTTCGCCGGCTTGAGGTCGCGATGCATGATGCCGCGGCGGTGCAGCGCCGCCAGCGCGTCGAGCATCGTCTGCGCGAGCGTCAGCGCCTCGTCGAGCGGCATCGCTCCGCGAGCCAGCCGGACCGAGAGCGGCTCGCCTTCGAGCAGCTCCATCACCAGGAATGGATGGCCGTCCGCCTCGTCGAACTCGTAGAGGGGACAGATGTGCGGGTGACTGACGCGCGCGGCGGCGCGCGCCTCGCGGCGGAACCGCTCGCGCGCGCGCTCGTCGGAGACGGCCTCCGGACGCACGACCTTGATGGCGACGGGCCGGTCCAGCCGGTCGTCGTGCGCGGCGTACACGACGCCCATGCCGCCCTGGCCGATCAACCGCGTGACGCGATAGCGTCCGATGTGCGTCGGCAACACGATGGTGCAGCTCAGGTCCGCAGCGTGCTCTCAGAGCGTGACGACCTGGCCGGTCCTGAAGCTCTCGTCGGCCGCCAGGACGATGCGGAGGCTGTTGACCGCGTCGCTCATGTGCGCCGACAGGTCCACGTCCTGCTGGATCGCGCGCAGCAGGTAGGCCTGCTCGCGATCGCAGAGCGCCTGGTGATCCGGCTCGTCCTCGGTGTTGATGAACTCGTCCGCCTTCACGAACTCGTTGTTGGCGTCGATGGCGCTGTGATGGAGCCGGATGCAGTTGGTCTTCGTGTGGCTGTCGATGTCGTCCGAGCTCGCGGAGGCCGCCTCGTTCGGATCCTTGACGATCGAGACGCAGCCCTTCGGTCCGATCACGTCCTTCACGAAGAAGGCGACCTCGCTCATCATCGGGCCCCAGCCGGCCTCGTACCAGCCCACCGACCCGTCGTCGAAGGTCACCTGGAGCTGGCCGTAGTTGTACATGTCCGGCTTGATGTCGTCGGTCAGGCGCGCGCCGATGGCCGAGACGCGCACCGGCTTCGCGCCGGTCATCTGGCACATCACGTCCACGTAGTGCACGCCGCAGTCGACGATCGGGCTCATCGACTCCATCAGGTTGCGGTGCCAGTTCCACGCCTGGCCGTGGCTCTGCTGGTTGAGGTTCATCCGCATCACCAGCGGCTTGCCGAGCGTCCGCGCGATCTCGGTGAACCGCGCCCACGCGGGATGGACGCGCAGGATGTAGCCGATCACCAGCTTCCGGTTGGCGGCTCGCGCCGCGTCGACGATGGCCTGCGCCTCTTCCACGGTCTCGGCCAGCGGCTTCTCGCAGAAGACATGGCAGCCGGCCTCGATCGCCGCCCGCGCGTACGGGCCGTGTGTCTCCGGATACGTGTTGATGCTGACGACGTCGGGCTTGGTGGCCTTCAGCGCCTCGTAGTAGTCGCTGAACTCCGGCAGGCCGCCGAGCTCCTTGCTGAGCGCCGCGCGTGAGGCCGGCCCGCGGCTGACGAGGCCGACGATCTCGAACTCGGGCATCTTGTGGTACGCGCGGGCGTGGCTGGCGCCCATGTTGCCGCAGCCGGCGACGAGCACGCGAAGAGGACTGGTCATGTTTGAGATTTCCCGCTGTTTGGTGTCTTCTGTGCGGCATGCCACGCACGACGAGCGCCATCGCACCCGACTGGTGGGACTACACCACACTCGATGCCGCCATCCTGGCCGACGCCGCACGGCTCGGGCCGGAGGACCTGCCTCAACTGTCGCGGCCGGGGTTCCGCGTCGTCATCTACGACACGCTGGAGGAGTTCTACCTGGCCGAAGCCCTTGAATATATCACCGCGTGGCGGCAGGCCACCTCCGACGCGCCGGTCGGGCATCTGCGGTCCCATCGGGCCGACCGAGCAGCTGCCGCTGGTGGCGCGGCTGGTGAACGAGCTTGGCCTCTCGCTCGCGCACGCGCACTTCTGGGGCATGGACGAATGGGTGGTGAACGGACGCGAGGTGGATCCCGCCCATCCGCTGTCGTTCGAGAAGGCCGATCGCGATCTCTGCTTCAGCCGCATCCGGCCGGAGCTGCGGATGCCGGACGCCAACCTCCACTTCCCGAAGGCCGACACGGCTGCGTACCGCAGCAGCTGGGACGCCGGTGTGCGCTGCGCGGTGATGCAGGGCGGTCAGGGCGACATCAAGCACTGGGCCTTCAACGACCCGCCTCGGCGCACGGGCCAGTACGTCGACGCGCCGCCCTCGCCTGCGGAGTATCGCGCGCTTGCCACGCGGCTGGTCGACCTGCATCCGATCACCATCGCGCAGAACGCGCGCACCAGCGGCGGCGGCAACATCTCGCTCGTGCCGACGCAGGCGATGACGGTAGGCCCGGTCGAGACGTGGAAGGCCGAGAAGGTGTCCATCTGGCACGCCGGCACGCACGACAACCCGTTCGGCCAGCGGCTGACGACGCTGATGATCTCGAAGCGGGTGGCGGATACCGCCGTGCCGATGTCGCTGCTCGCCGATCATCCCAACGTGCAGTTCAACTTCTATCGCGGCGGGATCGGGACGTGTCGGGTGGAGATGCATTGACCCGGGTTGGTCAGGTTGCGGCAGGTTTCGTCGGGTTGCGTCAGGTTGGTTGGGTTCGTCGGGTTACGTCGGGTTGCGTCGGGTTGCGCCAGGTTGGTTGCGGTTGGTCAGGTTTCGTCGGGTTGGCCATGGCGACGAGCGCGGGGCTTCTGATCTATCGCCGCGGGGCTGGTGGGCTCGAGGTGTTTCTGGTGCACCCGGGTGGGCCGTTCTGGCGCAAGAAGGATCAGGGGGCCTGGTCGATTCCGAAGGGTGTGGTCACGGACGGAGAGGACCCGTTCGCCGCCGCACAGCGCGAGCTGCGCGAGGAGACGGGCTTCGAGGTGACCGGTCCCTTTCTCGCGCTGCCTTCCGTTCGTCAGGTCGGCGGCAAGGTCGTGAAGGCGTGGGCCGTGGAAGCCGAGGTCGACCCGGAGCGGATCGCCAGCAACACGTTCACGATGGAGTGGCCGCCGCGCAGCGGCCGCCAGCAGACGTTTCCCGAAGTCGATCGCGCCGCCTGGTTCACCGTGGCCGAGGCGCGCGAGCGCATCAACGCCGGCCAGGTCCCGCTGCTCGAAGCCCTCGAGGCCACGATTGGCAGCGACCAAACCTGACCGAACCTGACGGAACCTGACCTAACCGCAACCAACCTGGCGTAACCCGACGGAACCCGACGGAACCAGACGCAACCCGGCCCAACCCGCCCAACCCGTCACTGCTGGTTCCAATACGCGTTCTGCCCGACGTAGTCGTCGTCGGGGAAGCTGGCGAGGATGGCGCGTCTGGTCTTCAGCGGCTCGATGACGCCGCTGGTCTTCATCAGCACCTTGCCGCCGGGCGCGATCAGCATCGAGAAGGGGACAGCGCCGTTCCATTCGGGGTCGAAGGCCTTGACGAGCTCGTACGGATCCATCGTCGCCGACAGGTAGTTGCGCGACGAGGCGTGCTGCGACTCGAGGAAGCGCCGGACGCCCTTCTCCTCGTCCGGGTAGTTGATGGCGACGGTGACCAGGTCGAACGGACGCTTGCGGTACATCCGGAAGATCGTCTGCAGTTCGGGGAACTCCGCCGTGCAGGGCGCGCACCACGTCGCCCAGAAGTTGACCAGGATCGTCTTCTCGGTGGCGTTCTGCCGCAGCGCCTTGATGCCCGCGGCGTCGATCTTCTCGAGGGGCACCACCGCCTGCTCGATCGCCTTCTGCTCGGCGTCGTGCAGCGTCGACTTCGAGAGCCACTTCACCGAGCAGCCCACGGTCGGCGTCTTCTCGACCGGGACGGCGGTTCCCGCCAGCAGCGCGTCGATCGCGAGCCGCGTGTCGGGGACCTTGGCGTAGGCCTCGCGCGGATTGCTGTCCACGCGGCCCTGGTATCGGAGTCGCCGTGCCTTGTCGAAGACGAACACGTGCGGCGTCGCAGTCGGCCCGTATTTGCGCGACGTCTCCTGGGTGTCGCCGTCGTACAGGAACGGGAAGTTGAACTGCCGATGCGCCGCGCGGGTCTTCATGTCGTCGAGGGAGTCTCCGAGATCCGTGTAGCCCATCTCGTCGAGCCGCAGCGCCTTGGCGCTGTTCGGTTGAATCGCCACGAAGGCGACGCCCTTCGCCTGATACTCCGCGACCAGCTGCTTCAGCCGCGCCTCGTACACTTCAGCAGTCGGGCAGTGCACCGCCGTGAAGATCACGACGAGCACGGGGCTGCTGGCGAAGCTGGCGAGCGAGTAGGATTTGCCGTCGACGCCGGGCAGCGTGAAGTCCGGCGCCTCGGCGCCGATGGCCAGCGCCACCGGGGCGTCGTCGGCGGCGGGGACCGCGGCGGCCGACGCCGCCAATCCGATCAGCAGGAGCGCGCAGGCGAGTCGGGCAGACGGTCGTCGTGACATGTCGGCTCTCCCTCCGAAAGCCAATTATTCACAATTGCGTGCGCCCTGCGGGACCTGCTCGACCCGCGAGACCTGCCCGACCTGCGGACCTGCCCGACCCGCCAGACCTGCCCGACCTGCCGACCCGCCGACCTGCCCGACCCGCTCGACCCCCGACCAGCTACAATCGCCCCCCAATGCCGACCCCGGCGCCCCCCGCTCTCCCCAGCAGCTCTCTGGTCCGCGGCCTTGGCCCGTTCGCGGCCGTCGCGATGGTTGTCGGCACCGTCATCGGCACCGGCGTCTACCTCAAGTCGCGGGTGATGACGTGCAACGTCGAGTCGCCGTGGCTCGTCGTCTCCGTGTGGGTGGTCGCCGGCCTGCTGGCGCTGGCCGGGGCGCTCACCTACGCCGAATTGAGCGCGATGATGCCGCGCGCCGGCGGCGAGTACGTGTTCATCCGGAAGGCGTACGGCCGCGCCTCCGGGTTCCTCTTCGGCTGGATGCGCTTCTTCATCGGCAACACCGGCGCCCACGCGGCGCTGGCGACCGGGCTGGCGATCTTCCTCAACGTGCTGCTGGGCGGCGCGCTCGAGTTCCACGCGGCCACCCTCCCGGGTCCGATCGATCTCACGGGCATCCAGCTGGTAGCCGTCGCAGCCATCGTCGTCACTACCCTGATCAACTGCGCCAGCGTCACGGCGAGCGGCCACGTGGCCTCCGTGCTGGCGGGAATGAAGGTGGTATTTGTCGTCGGCCTCGGCGTCGTCGCGCTGGCCTTCGGACGAGGCGACTGGGCGCACTTCGCGATGTCGGGCGCCGGCGGGGCCTGCGCCGCCGTGCCGGAGGCCGCACGCGGCGGCCTCGCTGGTTTCGGCGCCGCGATGATGGCGGCGCTGTGGGCTTACAACGGCTGGAACGAGATCACCTACGGCGCCGGCGAGGTGCGGGATCCAGGACGCACGCTGCCGCTGGCGCTCATCGGCGGCCTCGGCATCATCGCGTTCCTCTACGTGTTCCTGAACGCCACTTACTTCTACATCCTGACGCCGGCGGAAGTGGCGAGCGTGTCATTGGGATCGACCGTCGCCACCGAGATGGTGACGCGGCTGTTCGGGCCGGCCGCGGCAAGCCTTCTGGCCGCGGCTTTCGCGTTGTCGGTGTTCAGCGCGCTGCAAGGCGCGTCGCTGCTCAGCGCGCGCGTGCCGTTCGCGATGGCCGAGGACGGGCTTTTCTTTCGTGGCCTGGCGAAGGTGTCGCCGCGCTCGCGCGTGCCGATCCGCGCGCTGCTGGCCCAGGCGGTGTGGGCGAGCGTGCTGGTCCTGTCGGGGTCGTTCGACACGCTCACCGATTACGCGATGTTCTCGATCCTGTTCTTCGTCGCGATGGCCACCGCCTCGGTCTTCGTGTTCCGCCGCCGCGCGCCCGACGCCGAGCGGCCGTACCGGACGTTGGGCTATCCCGTCGTCCCGTTGCTCGCGCTGCTGGTGACGGCGTGGCTGCTCGTGAACACGTTCGTGACAGCGCCGACCCAGGCGCTGGCGGGCCTGGGCCTGATGGCGCTGGGACTGCCGTTCTACTGGTACTGGTCGCGCACCGGCCGGACGCGGCCGGGTGGGTAAAGGCGCCTCAACGCCCGCAGTTCCGCCGCCACGCGCTGTCCGCTTTCGACCGCGCCTTCCATGTAGCCCTGCGCCTCGGCACTTGTGTGCTCTCCGGCGAAGAGGATGCGGCCAACGGCGCGCGCGAGGAGATCGCGGTCGTGGGGATCGAACCGCGGCGTGAAGACCGCATACGCGCCGCCCGACCATCGCTCGTCTTCCCACGTGACATGGGTGTGCGCGATCGGTCGCTCGGGGTGCCCGAGCCAGCGCAAGCTGCTCGAGCAGCCCCGACACGCCCTGCGACTTCAACGTCGCCTGCATGTCGCCGCTGGACGAGCCTCCCGCAAACAACGTCAGCACTGCTTCGCCCTTCTGGTCCGCGGCCGCGTCCCAGACCGCGCCGACCGGCAGGTTGGTCCCGTAGGCACTGGGCCAGCCGTCGCGCCGCCACCAGGGGGTCGCAAAGCGAAGCAGCGACTTGGTGCCGGCGCCGAGCGACACGGTGTGGAACGCGCGCTCGGTCGGTCCAGGCAGGGCAGGGGAGAACTCGACCTGCCGGAGCAACGGCGGCGGCAGCGTCAGCACGACGAAGTCGGCACCCCGCTCGGCTCGCAGCCCGTCCGGCAACTCGATCGTGAGCCGCACGTCATCGGCCGTGTGCTTCACTCGTCGAAGGACGTGCCGGCGCTCGACGGAGAATCGCCGCGTGCCCGCGAGCGCTGCGACCAGGCGGTCGTTGCCCCCGGCGATCCGCGACATCCGCACGGTCCCGGGATTGGCCTGCCGCAGCTGATCGACGGCAACGAGCGCGCTGAGCTCGGCGGGATCGGCGACGAAGAATCCGCGCAGCGCGTGCGCGAAGGCGATCGCGCGCGGCGTGGCGCCTGCTTCGCGCAGCAGGTCGAGCAGGGAATGGCGGGCGACCGCCGCGGCCACAGAGCCGTGCCATTCGCCGTCGTAGCCGTGGGCCTCGATCGGACCTTTCAGCAGACTTCGCAACTCGCGCCACGCCGTTGCCTGGCGTCGGCTCACGTGCACGCGGTCGTCGTGCCGAATCGCGATGCCGAATCCAGCTCGCACCACCGGCGTCAGCCGGAGACCGAACTCGCGGGCGAGCGCTCGCACGCGCCTGTGACCGGCGTCGACGAACTCGCCGCCGGCTTCGGCGTGCGCGGTGCCGAGCGGTCCTCCTCGCAAGGTCAACACGCGGCCTCCGAGCCGCTCGCGCGCCTCGATGACGTGAACGTCCGCGCCCGCGGCCGCCAGCTCGCGGGCCGCGACCAGGCCCGCCAGACCGGCGCCAGCGATCACGACACGCGTGCCGCGGAGTTCGTGAGAGGAGCGTGACCGGGCAGGCATGCGTCA
>CAVRDA010000003.1:0-145497 GCA_963719755.1 Vicinamibacteria bacterium
CGAGGAGGAAAGCTCGCCCGCAAGGTACCTGGCGGCGGTGAACGGCTTCGTCGACGCGATGTTCTCGGGATCGAAGGCCGCGCTACGGCCGGTCTACGAAGCGCTCGTGGACACCTGCCTGGCGGTGGGAGACGACGTGAAGGCGTGTCCTGGGAAGACGATCGTGCCGATCTATCGCCATCACGTGATCGCACAAATCAAGCCGTCCACCCGCACGCGGATCGACTTCGGCCTGGCCCTCGGCGACACGAAAGCTGCCGGCCGCCTCTGATCGACACCGGCGGCTACGCGAAGAAGGACCGGATCACGCACCGCATCGAAGTAGCGGCGATTGCCGACATCGATGCCGGGCTGAAGCGATGGGTGGCACGCGCCTACGAGCACGACGCGCCGTAGCGGCGCGCCGTCTCAGCTCGCCAGCGGCTCCACGTCAAGCGGCTGCGGCCGCCGCCCGCGCGGGAACTCGATGTTCAGCGTCTTGATCTTGTAGTTCATCACCCGCGGGCTGATCGACAGCAGCTCGGCGGCGTCCTTCTGGACCCAGTTGGACATCTTCAGCGCCTCGACCAGCGCCGCCCGTTCGATCTCCTCGAGGGCGATGCCCGAGGGAGGAATCTTCACGGGCGACTGTCGCCGCTGCCCGTCTGCGTCGAGCTGGTCTCGCCCAGCCGCAGGTCATCCGCCGTGATCTGGCTGCTCTCGCTAAGCAGGATGGCGCGCTCGATGGCGTTCTCCAGCTCGCGGATGTTGCCGGGCCAGTTGTAGCGCATCAGCGCTTGCGGCCTCGCCGTCGAGCCCGTCCATCTTCTTCTTCAGCTCGCCGGGAAGCGCTTGATGAAGAAGCTGGCCAGCGCCTGCACGTCTTCCTTGCGCTCGCGCAGCGGCGGCATCTCGATCGTGACGACGTTCAGGCGGTAGTAGAGGTCCTCGCGGAACTGCCCGGCGGCGACCATCGCCGCCAGGTCGCGGTTGGTGGCCGCGACGAGGCGCACGTCCACCTGCATCGTACGGGTGCCGCCCAGGCGCTCGAACTCGTGCTCCTGCAGCACGCGCAGGAGCTTCGCCTGCGTGTTGGGGCTCATGTCGCCGATTTCGTCGAGGAACAGGGTGCCGCCGTCGGCCTGCTCGAACCGGCCGATCCGCTGCTTGTCGGCGCCGGTGAACGCGCCCTTCTCGTGGCCGAAGAGCTCGGACTCGAGCAGGTTCTCCTGCAGCGCGGCGCAGTTCACCGTGACGAAGTTGCGGCTGGCGCGGAGCGAGTTGTGGTGGAGCGCGCCGGCGATGAGCTCCTTGCCGGTGCCGGTCTCGCCGCGGATGAGCACGGTCGTGTTGCTCTTGGCGACCTTCTTCACCACCGCGAGCACGCGCTGCAGGGCGCCGGAGCTGCCGATGATGTGGTCGAAGTTGTAGATGTCCCCCTGGGTGTGCCGCAGGTAGTCCAGCTCGTGGCGCATCCGCCGAAGCTCGAGGGCCTTCTCGATCTTCAGCTCCATCTCCTCGATCTCGAACGGCTTCTGGACGTAGTCGAAGGCGCCGATCTTCATCGCCTCGACCGCCGTGCTCACCGAGCCGAACGCCGTCATCAGGATGACCGCGGTCGTCGGATGCAGCGCCTTGGTCGTCTTCAGCACCTCGATGCCGTCGCTGCCGCCCATCTTCAGGTCGCTGAGGACGATGTCGTAGTAGCTCTCGTGAGCTTCTCGATCGCGGCGTTGCCATTGGGCGCTTCATCGACGTCGTGCGACGCCTCCTGCAGCGCGCGGACGAGCCCGCGGCGGAGTGCGTCGTGATCGTCGGCAATCAGAATGCGACCCATATCCATCCCTCAACGGAAGCGAACGAGCTGACTACGAGACGACCGCCGAACTCACGGACTCCGGACTCCGGACCCTACTGAAACCACTCCTCCGGCGCACACCGGCAGCGTCACCGTGAACGTCGTGCCCGCCCCGCCGCGGTCAGCACGTCGATGCGGCCGTCGTGGGCGTCGATGATCTTCCGAACGATCGCCAGCCCCAGCCCCGAGCCCTGCGCCTTGGTCGTGAAGAACGCGTTGAAGACGCGGTCCGTCAGCTCGGGCGCGATACCCGGCCCGTCGTCGGTCACCTGGACCACAATCGTCGGCAGGTGCCCGGGGCCGTCGGCCAGGGCGTCCAGGGGTCGCCGGTGCTCGCCTTCCATCACGCCGGTCGTCGCGGTAATCCGGACCGAGCCGCTGCCGTCGAGCGCCTCGAAGGCGTTGATCACGAGGTTGGTGAACACCTGGCACAGCTGGTGCTCGTCGCCCTGGATCGGCGGCAGATCGGCGGGCACCTGCACGTCGATGCGGACGTTGCCGCGCGGCGCCTTGCTCTCGGCCATCGAGACGGCCGTCTGCAGGATCGGACCGAGCGTCGTGCGCCCGCGCTCGAGGCGCACGGGCCTGACGTAGTCGAGCATCTCCACGACCGTGGAGTTGGCCATCTTCGCTTCGTTGATGATGTCGTTGATGATCGACTGCGCGTCGGGGATCTCGCTGACCTTCCGCCGCAGCAGGCCGGCCATCACCTCGATGCCGGCGAGCGGGTTCTTCAGCTCGTGGGCCATCGCGGCCGCCATCTCGCCGAGCGCCGCCAGCCGGTCGCGCAGCCGTTCGCGTTCCTCGAGCTGCTCGACGCGCGTGAGATCCTTGAAGAAGAGCGCCGCGCCGGCCACGTCGCCGCGTTCGTCGCGGATGTGCGACAGCGTGTAGCCGATGACGCGGCCGGTCGACTTCAGGCGCAACTCGACGCGGTTGGGGAGGTGGGACAGCTCGAAGGTGCTCGCGATCACGCGGACCATGTCCGGGTGGACCCGCAGCACGTCCGCGTACGGACGCCCGATGTCGTCCTCGTCGGGCGTCAGCCCGAAGATGCGGTACGCCTCGTCGTTCATCACCGCCACCGCGCCGTCACGGGTCACGGCCAGCACGCCATTCCGCATGCTGGCGACCATGTCGCGGAAGAAGCGGTCGCCCACCGTAGTCGCGACCGGCCGCCGGGCGAGGCGGCCGAGAGCAGGCGACTCGACGAGGGCTCCCGGCTCTTCCGCCGCAGCCACAGGCTGCAGCCGAGTGAGCTTCGCCCGTGAAGACATCAGCGGCTCATGGTGGACAGGCGATCGGTCCAGGTACAACCCTGGACGCGGCTTCGAGATCTGCACGCGCGGGACAGGGGCAAGCGGCATGCCGCGCCGGCCGGCCGGCTCAGGGACGGGAAACCCGCAGAAAACTGTAAGGGGGGTCGGGAAACTGACGCAGTTTGTCAGTCGCGATCTACGGATCTGACAAGAAATTACAGAATCGTAAGCAGATGTCGCGACCGGCACCGGCGACACTCAGGCGTCCGGGGACGACCCGGTGTCGTCCGCGACGGACAGCATTTCCCACTGCTGCATCAACTCGCCCACTTCCCACATCAGCGTCTGATGGCGGGTGATGACGGCCTGGGCCTGATCGCGCTGCTCGTAAAAGCCAGGCGCGGACATCTCGGCCTCGAGGGCCTTGATGGCCGCTTCGTGCGCGGCAATCCGCCCCTCCAGGTCGCTCACGCGCTCGGCCGCGGGACCTTCCGGGCCTTCTCGCGCTTGCGCTGTTCAGCAATATCGGCCTTTCGGTCGTCGGACTTTGGCCTTCCGCTCTCGGCCTTCGGCCTTCCGCGTTCGGCCTTCCGGTTTCCGCCTTCCGCCTCGCGCCCCTCGGCTGACTGGGCCTGCGGCGGGCCGTTCGTCCCGGCCGCCGGGGCTGGGCTGACGGCGCGCGCTTTCGGCTGCGGGCTCCCCGAAGGCTGGCCGTGGGCCGAAGGCTGATTCGCGTGTTCCTTGCGCCAGAGGAACTCCTGGTAGGTGCCGGGGAACGACTCGGCGCGGCCGTGTCCCACCTCGATGATGCGCGTGGCCAGCCGCTCCACGAAATAGCGGTCGTGGCTGACGAAGATCAGGGTGCCGCCGTAGTCCACCAGCGCGTCGAGCAGGACGTCCTTCGAGTCGAGATCCAGGTGATTCGTCGGCTCGTCGAGCAGCAGCAGGTTCGACGGCCGCAGCAGCATGCGCGCGACGGCCAGCCGGGTCCGCTCGCCGCCCGAGAGCACGCCGGCCTTCTTGTAGACGTCGTCGCCCGAAAACAGGAAGCCGCCGAGGATGTTGCGAATCGCCGGGACCATGTGCATGGGCGAGCCGCTCGAGAGCGTCTCGTAGACGGTGAGCGTCGGCTCCAGGCGCGTCGCCTCGTCCTGCGCGAAGTACTCCGGCACGACCTGGTGCCCGGCGTGCCGCTCGCCGGCGTCGGGGGCCTCTTCGCCCGAGAGCAGGCGCATCAGCGTCGACTTGCCGGCGCCGTTGGGGCCGACGAGCGCGATGCGGTCGCCGCGCTCGATGTGGAGCGACAGGTTGTCGAACACCGTCAGCGCGCCGTACGCCTTTCGCGCGTGCTTCAGCTCCAGGACCATCCGCCCGCTCTTCGGCGCGGCCGGGAAGGTGAAGTGCACGCGCTTGCGCTCGGGGGGCACCTCGATCGGGACCACCTTCTCGAGCAGCTTGATGCGGCTCTGCACCTGCGCGGCCTTGGTGGCCTGGTAGCGGAAGCGGTCCACGAACATCTTGATGCGCGCGACCTCGTCGTCCTGCTCCTTCTTGGCGGCGCGCAGCCGCTCGAGCCGGGCGTCGCGCTCGACGAGGTAGTCGCTGTAGTTGCCGTGGTAGTCGGTGATCGTGCGCAGGTTCAGGTCCGCGATCTTCGTCACGACCGCGTCGAGGAAGAACCGGTCGTGGCTGACGAGGATGACGGCGTGCGGATACTCGCGCAGGTAGCTCTCGAGCCAGTTGCGCGCGTCGAGGTCGAGGTGATTCGTCGGCTCGTCGAGCAGCAGCAGCCCGGGGCGTCCCAGCAGCAGCTTGGCCAGCGCGATGCGCATCTGCCAGCCGCCGGAGAACGTGTCGGCCGGCCGGTCGAAGTCTTCCTTGGAGAACCCGAGCCCGGTCAGAACCGTCGCGACCTGCAGGTCGATGGTGTAGCCGTCGGCGAGGCGGAAGCGGTCGGTCAGCTCCGCGTAGCGATCGAGCATCGCCGCCTGCACGTCCTCGGGCATGTCGGCCTCGCCCATGCGCTCCTCGAGGGCGTGCATCTCCGCCTTCATGTCGAGCAGCGGCGCGAAGGCCTGGCTGGCCTCGCCGAAAACCGTGCGGCCCTGTGGACCAGGCCATCCTGCGGCAGGTAGCCGATGGTCAGGCCCGAGGGCTTCACCACGTCGCCGCCGTCGGGCTCCTCCAGCCCCGCCAGCATCTTCAGCATCGTCGTCTTGCCGGCGCCGTTTGGGCCGCAGAGGGCGACGCGCTCGCGGTCGTCAATCTGCCAGGTCACGGCGTCGAGCAACACGCGCTCGCCGAAGGACTTGGACAGGGAGGAGAGCTGGATCATCGAATTGCGATGGGATTGACGATTGACGAGGTTGACGATTACGAACCGGACGATTCGGTCCGTAGTCAAACTCTCGATTGTCCCATGCAGACACGTGCAGCCTCCCGGCGCCGCGAGGTGTCGGGCGTCGAAGAGCGCGCCACAGTCGTCTCGTGTCCTTTCGAGTGTGGTGCTGGTGTCGTTGTGGCGGCGCGCGACGCTCCTAGCATGGGCGCATGGCTCCGATGGCGCGGCGGCTCCTCGCCGCGGGCCTCCTGCTCGCCTCTGGCGCGCCGCGCTGGACGCGGAACGACCCAGGCCGCGATGCGCGTCTCGGTGCAGGTGGTGCGCTCCTGCCGGGTGACCACCGGTGGCGCCGAAGTGGCCCTCGACTGCGGGTCCCGGCCCGAGTCGGTGCTGGTCGCTATCGACAGTCAGCCCTCCGTCTCTCGCGTGGTCAGCGCACCGACGCCGGTCGCCCCGTCGACCGCCTCGTTCGTCACGATTCACTTCTAAATCGCTAGTAACTGCTGAGCTGGGTCGCGCTACTGTCGAGTTTGACAGTGGTAATACCTACGTGTTATTCCAGCGCGACGAACCGGTTAGCCGAGTTCGGCTTCCCCCCAATTTTTGCGAGGAGACGGTCGATGACCACCCGCTGTTTCATGGCAGCTTGCGCATTGTCCCTGCTGCTCCTGCCGCCGAGCCCAGCCGGCGCGCAGACGGTCAACGGCGCCATCGTCGGCGTTGTCCAGGATGCAAGCGGCGCCGTCGTTCCGGACGTCGCCCTGACTTTGCGCAACATCGCCCGAGACGAGATCGTCGCCACGACGGTTTCAGGCCCGGAGGGCAGCTTCTCATTCCGCAACCTGTCGCCGGCCAAATATGAGGTGCAGGCGACCAAGGACGGCTTCAACCCCATCTCGCTGCCCGACGTCGAAGTCACGCTCGGGTCGCAGGTCCGAGTGGTCGTCTCGATCGCCGCCGGGGCCGTCTCCGAGCGTGTCGAGGTGTTCGGCGGCACGTCAGTGCTGGGCACGACGGCCACCCAGGAGCATGGCATCTCGCCGGAAACGCTGAACCAGTTGCCGCTGCAATTCGGCACTGGACCGCGCGCGGCCGCGACATTCGCGCTGCTCATGCCCGGTGTCAGCACCGGTCAGGGCAACAACGCGTTTGACGCGCGCATCAACGGCGGCCTGCAGTCGGGCGACGAGGCGTCGGTGGACGGCGTCAGCATGCAGCAGGGCTTCATGAGCCAGGGCGGCATGGTGTCGATCCTCCAGGACTTCCCGATGTCGCCCGACATGGTCAGCGAGATCAAGGTCCTCACGTCGGGCTACGCGCCCGAGTACGGCTCCTCGGTCGGCGGCCAGATCATGGCGGTCACCAAGTCGGGCAGCAGCAAGTTCCACGGTTCCGGCTTCGAGTTCTACCAGGATGACTCGATCACCGCCACCCAATGGGGCGCGGCGTCGAAGTCGGAGTTCAACAAGCACAACAACGGCGTCAACATCGGCGGCCCGATCAAGCTGCCCGGCCTCACGACTGATAAGTGGAAGAGTTTCTTCTACTTCGACTACGAGCGGTACCGGCAGAAAGGGGGGGCCACGGCGGACGTGTTGTCGATCCCCTCGATGCAGGAACGCCAGGGTGACTTCCGCGATTGGCGCGACGCGTCCGGCAACCTGATTCCGATCTACGACCCGGCGACGTTGCGCTCCGACGGCCAGGGCGGCTTCATCAAGGATCAGTTCATGGGCTGCGATGGCAACACGCCCAACGTGATCTGTGCCAATCGCATCAACCCGATCGTGCAGCCGTGGCTGGCGGCACTGCCAACGCCGACAAGCGGTGGCGCGCTCAACAACTTCCAGGCGCCGCCCATCCCGGACACCATCCTGGGCGACAGCGACTACTACATGTGGCGGCTGGATTGGCAGGGTAGCAACAACCACGTGTTCGCCAGCTTCTGGCACCAGCGTGCGCCGGTGAAGTTGTATTCGCAGCTGCCGCAGTCGATTGCCACCGAGACGTTGTCCGACCCGCAGAACTCGTGGGTCAACCGGATGAACTTCGATCGGACCTTCACTCCGACCCTCCTCAACCACATGTCGATGGGGTATCTGAACCGGAACGAGGGGTACGGCTGCGTCAATGGGAGCTTTGTCGACGACTTCCCGAAGATCGCGGGCGTGGCGAACCACAGCGTGCCGCCGCAGTTCGGTATGGGCGAGTTCAACCAGTTAGGGTGCAACGCGGGTGTCAACGTCGGAAACATCACGACGCGTCCGACCTTCATCGTCAACGACGCGCTGACGTGGGTGAAAGGTGCGCACACGGTCAAGGCCGGCATGGAGTGGCGCAAGATCATGGGCAACATCCACGCCAACGGCAACGAGGCCGGGACGTTCAACTTCGGAAGCGGTGCCACCGGCATCGTGGGCCAGACCTCGGGCAGCCCGGTGGCCAGCTTCCTGCTGGGGGCGGTCGACAACGCGAGCACGTCGTATCGCTCGGTGCCCAGTTGGTACGCGCGGCAGCACGCGTGGATCTTTCACGCCGGCGACAGCTGGCGGGTCAACAACAAGCTGACGGTCGACTACGGCCTGCGCTGGGACTACTACTCGCCGGCGTCCGAAAAATACGACCGCATGTCGTTCTTCGATCCGGTCGGTGCCAACCCTGGCGCCGCCGGGCGGCCCGGCCGGCTCGCCTTCGCGGGCGAGGACTACGGCGCTGCCAGCTACGGCGCACGCTACCCGGAGAAGAACTGGTACGAGGGACTCGCGCCGCGCCTCGGCGTCGTCTACGCGTGGGATGACAAGACGGTCATCCGCAGCGGGTGGGGGATCTTCTACACGCAGGCGTTCTATCCCGGCTGGGGCGGTGGGATGAGCCTGGACGGGTTCTCGAACGACCCGAGCGTCAGCTCCAGCCTGGGTGGCATCAGGCCCGCCATGTACTTGCAGGAGGGCTTCCCGATCGGCAACTTCACTCTTCCCCCTGACATCAGGTCCGACTACAAGAACGGGCAGAGCATCTACTTCCGCAACATCGATGGCAACGAGCGTCCGTACTCGCACCAATGGAACATCACGGTGGATCGCGAGCTCGGGCACCAATTCGCGCTGAGTGCGGCGTACGTCGGGTCCGCCGGCCGCCGGATGCCGTCGAGCATGGATCCGCTGAACGCGATTGACCCGAGCTACCTGAGCTTGGGCGGCACGCTGAACCACGAGTTCCAGCCGGGCCAGACGAGCCTCGACGGCGTGCCGCTGCCGTACGCCGGCTGGGTGGAGCAGATGGTCAGCTGCGCGCCGTCGGTCGCACAGGCGCTCAGGCCGTTCCCGCAGTACTGCGACAACCTGCAGGGCCAGAACGAGGCCCACGGCAAGACGCTGTACAACTCGATGCAGTTGAAGCTCGAGAGGCGGTTCTCGAAGGGCGTCTACGCGCTGGTGTCGTACACGCTCTCGCACCTGATGGAGAGCGGGTCCAGCAACACGCAGCGGGACGCAAACACGTGGAGCGGCATCACCGGCGTCATCTCGCCGTTCGAGAGGGACCGGAATTACGTAATCTCGCAAAGCGATACGCCGCACGTGCTGTCGGCGGCGTTCGTCTATGAGCTGCCGTTTGGTCGCGGCAAGGCGAACATCAACGACGCGGGCGCCGTCGTCAACGGGCTCGTGAGCGGTTGGCAGCTCAGCACCATCTACAGGTACCAGTCGGGCGTGCCGATGTACTTCCGGTCAGGCTTCTGCAACGTGCCCGGAGCGTTCCGTGCGGGCTGCATCCCCGCGATCCTCAACCCGGACGCCGTCTTCGCGCAGGACAAGGGCAGTTTCGATCCTGGCGTGGGTCCGCTCTTCAACAGGGACGCGTTCACGCCGGTCAGCGCCTTCAACTACAACTACGGCACCGGCAACCGCGTCGAGGAGAGCATCCGCGGCTTCGCGTACACGAACCAGGACTTCACCGTCATGAAGAACACCCGGATGGGAGGGGGAACGAACCTTCAGCTCCGGCTCGAGGTGTTCAACCTGTGGAACTGGCACTCGTTCCAGGCCAACGGCCAGTGGGGCAACCAGGCGTTCAACACCGATATCAACAGCCCGGAGTTCGGGCAGTGGAATGACGGCAACGTGACCCAACCACGCCAGATCCAGCTTGGGGTCCGGTTCGAGTTCTGACAGCGCCTCTCGGGCAAGACTGGGCGTCGCGCTATGCCGTATGCTGGCGCGACGCCTTTTTGTTTCCCGTCCCATGGGTATCTCCTGTCGGCTGCGCGCCCTGTCCCTCTCCCTGTCGCTGTTCCTGCTGCTGGCCGCGCCCGGCCTCTGGGCGCAGTCGCTCTCGCCCGCCCTCGCCGCGCGCTTCTCGGAAGGAGTCGAGGCCCTCAAGGCCGGGCAACTGGATCGTGCCGAGGCGGCATTTCGCGACGTGCTGGCCCGTGGCGGTGACCGGGCATTCGTCCATCACAACCTCGGGATCGTCCATCAACAGCGGAATCACCACGTCGAGGCGCTCGCGGAGTTTCGTGCGGCCGCACGGCTCGATCCGACGTTCGGTCCCGCACGACTGCTCGCGGGCAGCAGTCTTCTGGCCCTCGGGCGGGCCGAGGAGGCCGTGGCCGAGCTCGAGCGCGCGGTCCGCCTGCTGCCCGGCGAGAGAGCCGCCCACCTGCAGTTGGCCGATGCCTGCGAGCGGGTTGGCAACGTACCCTGCCTGGCGAGGGAATCCCGCGTCCTGGCCGGGTTAGCGCCCTCGGACCCCGAGTACACGTATCGCCTCGGCAAGGCGTACCTCCGCCTCGCGCAGTGGTCGTACAATCGGATTCACGCGATCGATCCGCGCTCGGCCCGCCTGAGCGAGGCGCTCGGGCGCGAATACCTCGAGCAGGGTCAGCCCGAATTGGCCCTTCTGCAGTATCAGCAGGCGGCCGAACGCGACCCGGCGTTGCCGGGCATCCATCTCGCGCTTGCCAGGATTCACGCCGACGCCCTGCGCTGGGACGACGCGGCCCGGGAGGTGGAGCGGGAGCTGGCCGTGGCGCCTGGGAGCGCCGCCGCGCTCGAGTTGAAGGCGCGCGTGGATGCCGCGCGCACCGTGCGATGAAAGTGCCGGAGGCGAAGCGTGCATCGGCTCATCCCGGTTGCGGCCCTGGTCCTGATGCTTCTGGCCGATGTACGCCCGGCCGCCGCACAGCGAGTGCCACCCGCGCCGCCGCCTGAGGCGACCGCCGACAGTTCGATGCTGAGGGAACTGGCCGCCCGGCGCCGCGCCGAGATCGACAAGGCGATCGCGGCCCGCGACTGGCCTCGCGCCGAGACGCTGCTGGTCGCCGAGATCGAGCGCACGCAGAAGCCGGTCGATTTGTTGAAGATGCTGGCCGGCGTCTTCATGAACGAACACAAGCCGTTGAACGCGGCCATCGCGCTCAAGAAGGCGGAAACCTACGGTCCGCTCGACGCGAACACCCGCATGCAGCTGGTCCTCGCGTACATCTCGATGCGCCGCGGCGACTGGGCGCGTCCCGAGCTCGAGCGGCTGGCGGCGGCAGACCCGTTGAACGCCGGGTACGCCTATTGGCTCGCGCGTCTCGACTACGACAGCGGACGTTATGCCGCCGCCATCGATCGGCTGAAGACCGTCATCCAGCGCGAACCCTCGTTCATGCGCGCCTACGACAACCTGGGCCTCTGTTACGAGGCCCTGAACCAGCCCGACGAAGCCATCCGGCAGTACCGCGAAGCGATCCGGCGTGCTCGCGAGGCTGGAGAGAAGTGGCCGTGGCCGTTCCTCAACCTTGGCATCCTCCTGAAGAACAGCGGCCAGACCGAGGAGGCCGAGGCACTGTTGAACGAAGCGCTTCAGGCCGATCCGGCCTTCGCGCCGGCGCTCTATCATCTCGGCACGATTCTCGAGGGGAGTGACCGTACGGAAGCCGCCGTGCAGGCGCTCCTGCGTGCGGCCGCCGCGGATCCGTCCTACGCGGAGCCGCACTTCGCGCTCGCGCGCATCTATCGCCGCCAGGGCCGCATCGCGGACGCCGACGCGGCGCTCGCGACGTTCCAACGGCTCCATCAGCCCGCTCGGGAAGTGAGGCAGTGACGGTCGCCCGCGCGTTCGCGCGGATCCTGTGGCTCGTGTGTGTCCTGTGCCCGTCGCAGAGCACCGGGGCGGCTGCGCGCCAGGATCCCGCCGTGTCGATCCAGCAGATTCAGGCGGCGCTCGAGCGGGGAGACGTGGACAGCGCCAGGACTGCCGTCGAGTCCGGGCTCCGCGCATACCCGGCCGACCCTGCGCTGCAGAACTTCGCCGGCGTCATCGCCGCGCAGCGCGGCGACTGGACCACTGCCGAAACCCATTTCCGCGAGGCCATCCGGCTGGCCCCCCGTGCCGTGCCGCCCTACGAGAACCTCGGACGCCTGTATCAGGTGCGGTCAATGGCAGACCCCGCGGCGCGAGCCAAGGCGCTCGACGTCTATCGCGCGCTGCTCTCCGTAGACTCGGCCAACAAGGAGGGGCTCTTCCAGTCAGCGCTGCTGCGAGCGCAGGCGGGGGAGTTTGCCGCCTCGCGTGCGCTACTCGAACAGCTGCCGCACGACGTGCAGGGACGCCCCCAGGCGCTTGCCGTGCGCGTCGCGGACCTGGCCGGGACCGGCGACGCGACGGCGGCGGCCGTCGCAGACACGCTGGCGGCCCATCCGGACATCGTGCCCGAAGACGTGCTCGTCGTGCTGCCCGCCTTCGACCACGTGCAGGGCGACGAGGTGCTCGGCCGGCTGCTCGCCTCGCTCGACCGGCGCGGCGTCGTGGCGCCAGAACTGCTCCGCCGGCTGGCGGCGATCCAGATGCGTCGCGGGCAGTTCGCCGACGCACGGGGGACGCTCGAGCGCGTCGCGTCCGTCGAGCCCACGGTGCCCGTCCTGGTGGACCTGGCGCGCGCCGCGGCCAGGACCGGGGATCACCGCGGGGCGCTCGGGTACCTCGGCCCACGCGCGTGCGCTCGATCCGCAGAACGCCACCGTGCACTTCCTGTTCGGCGTCGTGTGCGTCGAGCTCGACCTTGGCGCCGAGGCCTACGAGTCGATGAAGAAGGCCGTGGCGCTCGATCCCGAGAATCCGGCGGTGAACTACATGATGGGGGTGGTCAGCCTGCATCGGCACGAGTCGTCGGAGGCCGTGCCGTACTTCGAGAAGTACGTGCGCCTGCAGCCAGACGACCCGCGCGGCAGGTTTGCGCTCGGGGTCGCGCGGTTCTACAGCAGTGACCTCGACGGCGCCCGGCTCGACCTCGCCGCGGTCGCCGAGCGGCCCGAGACGGCCGCGGGCGCGAACTACTTCCTCGCGCGCATCACGCGCCAGGCGAGTCAGCTCGACGAGGCACGGCGGTATGTGGACCGCTCGATACGGGCCAACCCAAGCTACGCGGACGCCTGGGCAGAGCTCGGGCTGCTGCAGACGCGGGCCGGACAGTTCGCGGAGGCCGAAACGTCGCTGCAGAAGGCCCTGTCACTCGATGCGGAGAACTACCAGGCCACCGTAAATCTCACGGCGCTCTACACCCGCACGCGCGATCCCCGGCGCGACGCACAGGCCGCCCGCCTCGATGCGCTGCAGAAGAAACGTGGCGAGCGCGCGCAGGACTTCCTGCGGATGATCGAGGTCGTGCCGCCGTCGCGGTGACCTAGAATTCCTCATGTCGATCGCCTCGCCCGACGTCATGGCCCAGGCTGGACGCGCCTCGCTCGATTCCGATCGGCCGTCGCGTGCTCGTCGGGCTGCGTCCTGGCTGGCCTGTTGCTCGGCCGGCGCCGGCGCCGGCGCACAGCCTCCGCCCTCCCGGCCCGACACGCGGCTGGTCGAGGCCGAGCGTGCGCTGACTCGCGGCGAGCTCGCACGCGCGTTCGAGCTTGGTTCCGCCTACGTGAAGGCCCACCCCCGTGAGGCGCCAGGGCGCGTGCTGCTGGCCCGCGTGCACCTCGAGCGCGGCGAGCTCGACCAGGCGTACGAGGAGCTCGACCGCGCGTTACGGACCGATCCGCGAAACGTGGACGTCCTCGCTTACCTCGGCCTCGTCAGCGGGCAGCTGGCGGCCAGAGCCTTCGAGCGCCTCACAACCGAGGCGCCGGGCTCCGCGCGGGTGCTTCAGCTCCAGGGCGAGACGTTTGAGGCCCAGGAGCGCCGCAAGGATGCCGAGACGGCCTACCAGGCCGCTCTCGCCGTCCAGCCGGACCTGCTCGACGCCCTTCTGCCGCTCGCCAAGCTCAAACGCATCCGTCTGGCGTGCGAAGAGGCTCTGGTGCTGTACGAACAGGGCCGAGTCGGTGCGTCCCACGTTCGATGCGCGCCTACGGCCTCGGCATCTGCCGCAGTTACCTGCAGGATGACGAGGGCGCGGTCGTGCAGTTCGAACGCGCCATCGCGCGCGATCCGACGCGCCGCCGTGGCATGGGCCGGGCTCGGCACGTCGCTCGTGAAGGTGCGGCGCACGGCCGAGGGCATCGCCAAGCCTGCAGCGCGCCGTCGCGCTCGAGCCGGGCATGGCGGAGGCGCACTACATGCTCGGCATGGCGTACCAGGCGTCGGGCGATGAAGCGCGTGCGCAGGCGGCGTTCAAGAAGGCCGAGCAGTTGCGGGCGCAATGAGCCGCATGATGGCGAGCCGCCGCGTCGCGCGAATGCCAGCGCTACGCGCTCGCTGGCGGCGGGCCTCTGGCGCGACGCTGCTGGCGCAGGCGCCGACGCCGCCGACGCGCCTGGTGCCTCCGGCCTCGCCCAATGCCGCCAGCGGCGTCACGTTCTCGGACGTCACCACCCGTCGGGACTCGCTCGTTCCGCCATGTCTCCGGCGGACCCGACAAGCCGTACATCCTCGAGGTGACAGGCTCCGGCGTCGCGGTCTGGGATTACGACGCCGACGGCTTCGCCGACATCTACCTCGTGAACGGCGGCGTGCTGAACGGCGCGGCGCTGGGGCCCGCGCCGCCCGCGGCGCTCTTCCGCAACAACGGCGACGGCACGTTCCGCGATGTGACCGCCGCTGCGGGCGTCGCCAACGAGCGATGGGGCCAGGGCGTCTGCGCCGGCGACGTCGACAACGACGGCGACGCCGATCTCTACGTCACCAACTTCGGCGCGAACAGGCTCTACCGCAATCGCGGGCGACGGCACGTTCGACGACGTCGCCGTGAAAGCCGGCGTCGCGGTCGGGCGGCTGGTCCACCGGCTGCGCCTTCGGCGACTACGACGGCGACGGATGGCTCGATCTGTACGTCGCGCGGCTACGTGGAGCTCGATCTCGCGCACCTGCCGCCGTCGCCGGCTCGACGCACGCCGAGCGCGACTGCCGGCGCCCCGCAATCGGCCGCGTCGCCCGCGCAGCGGCGGCATGGGCGCGGCCTACACCGCCGGCGCCACCGTCTGCACCTATCGCGGCGAGCCGGTGATGTGCGGTCCGCGAGGGCTGCCGGGCGCCTCCGACCACCTGTTTCGCAACAACGGCGACGGCACGTTCACCGACACGACGACGGCCGCCGGCGTCGTGGACGCGAAGGGCTGCGCTACGGGTTCGGCGTCGCCTGGTTCGACATGGACGACGACGGGCTGGCTGGACCTGATCGTCGCGAACGACTCGGGCCCGAACTACGTCTACCGGAATCTCGGCAACGGCAAATTCGAGGACGTCAGCTATCCGTCTGGCGCCGCGCTCGACGGCAACGGCCGCGAGCAGGCGCACATGGGCGTCGCCATCGGCGACTACGACAACGACGGCCGCAACGACATCCACATCACGAACTTCGCCGACGACTTCAACGTGCTCTACCACAACCACGACGGCCGCACCTTCTCCGACGTCAGCTTCCGCGCCGGCGTCGCGCAGCCGTCGATTCCGTTCCTCGGCTGGGGCACGGATTTCCTCGACTACGACAACGACGGCTGGCTCGACCTGCTCGTCGTCAACGGCCACGTCTATCCCGTGGCCGACCGCCTGCCGTGGAACACGTCGTACGCGCAGCGCGCGCTGCTGTTCCGGAACCTGCAGGGCACGCCGGTTCGAGGAGATCGGCAGCGCCGGCAGGACCGGGCCTGACGACGCCGCGCGTCTCGCGCGGATCGGCCGTCGGCGACCTCGACAACGACGGCGACGTCGACGTCGTCATCAACAACATCGACGGCGCGCCGGCCATCGCCCGCAACGACGGCGGCGCCGCGGCCGGCCACTGGCTGGCCGTTCGCCTCATCGGCGATCCGGCGCAGAAGACGCCGCGCGACGCCATCGGCTCGACAGTGTTCGTCACCGCCGGCGGCGTCCGGCACCGCGGCGAGGTCGCCAGCGGACGCGGTCAGATCTCGCAGTCGGACCTGCGCGTCCACATCGGCCTCGGAGCGGAAACCGCCGTGTCGAAGCTCGAGGTGCGCTGGGCCGGCGGCGGCACGCGCCGAGTACCGTGTCATCGAAGGTCGACACGGCTCGTCGTCATCGACCAGGCTGAAGGGTAGTTGTGGAACAGGTGAGGGAACCATGAGCAGCACGCCGATTTCACGACGCGAGGCGCTGAAGCTGACGGCCGCCGTCATCCTGGCGCCGCAGGCCGCCGCGCGCGCCACGCAGAAAGTCATCGTCGCCGGCGCGGGCATCGGCGGCCTGAGCTGCGCCTGGGAGCTCGTCCGGCGCGGACACGAGGTGACGGTGCTCGAGGCCGCCGATCGCACGGGCGGTCATGTCTACACCTTCCGCGATGGCCTGGACGACGGCCTGTACGCCGACGCGGGCGCGGAGCACTTCACCAAGCCCGGGTACGATCGCTACTGGTCCTACGTGAAGGAGTTCAACCTGCCGCACCGCTACTACCCGCGGCGGGAGGGCATCCTGCGCTGGATCGGCGGCAAGATGTACACCGAGGAGATGCTCCTCGACACGAAGGTGCTCGAGGGCTTCGGCCTCAACAGCCGCGAGATCGCGTACGTCAAGGCGCACACGCTTCCCGGAGCTCGCCGGGATGTACTACACGCCGTACCTGGACAGCTTCCGCGACGAATACCGCCCGTTCGATGCGGGCCTGAACGACCTGGACAAGCTCTCGACGACCGAGCTGTTCCGGAAGGACGGCGCGTCGGCCGGAGCGCTGGAGTTCATTGGCGGCAGCGGGTCGGCGCTGCAGTCGGTGTGGCAGGCCGCGATCCTGAAGCTGCGCGGCGTCCCGCTCTTTCCGCCGCACGTCTATCGCCTGGTCGGCGGCAACCAGAAGCTGCCGGATGCGTTCGTCGAGCGGCTGGGCGCACGCGTGCGACTCAAGTCGCCGGTCACGAAGATCGAACACGGGCAGACAGGCGTGCGCGTGACCTGCCGCGGCGACGGCGGCGTCGGTGACGCACGAAGCCGATCACCTCGTCTGCGCGATGTCCGCCGTGATGCTGCGCCAGATCCCCGTGTCGCCGGCGTGGCCGGCCGGCGAAGGCCTTCGCGATCTCGAACGTGCCGTACTACTTCGACTCGCGCCCGATCTTCCAGTCGAAGACCAAGTTCTGGACGCGCGACAAGGTGAGCCCGAACATGGAGTTCGGCGACCGCGAGTTGAACCACGTGTGGAGCATGTGCGATGAGGTCGAGACGACGCGCGGGCTGATCGTCGGCACGTCCACCGGGCCGCAGTCGCCGGAGGGGGCGCTGGCGATGTTCCGCAAGCGCTATCCCGGCAAGACCGAGGACATCGAGAAGACCAAGGTGCACGTCTGGGCGACCAACCCTGGGCGTCGGCGTGCGAGCGCACGAGCTACCGGCCCGGCGAGCTGGCGAAGTTCTGGCCGACGCTGATCGAGCCGCACGGCCGGGTCCACTTCGTCGGCGCGTACGCGGACAACCTGAATTGGGGCATGGAGGCGGCCACGCGGTCCGGCTTCCGCGTCGCCGAGGAAATCAGGTACTCCAGCGTGACGACGAGGGTGTCGGTGTAGCTGCCGACGGGGATGTCCTGGCCGGCCGGAATCCTCGCATACATCGTCAGCACGATGTCGCGGTTGTTCTGCGGGTTACGGATGAAGTACGTTGTCGTGCCGCCCGTGGCGTCGCCCCAGATCTGCGTGTAGCTCGGGTCGAAGAACACGTTGTAGGTGAGACTTTCGAGCCCCGAGACCAGCGTCCGCGGCGAGAACGTGCTGCTGGTGCCCTTCGAGATCGCGATGCGGATATCCCTGTCGGCGGCGCCGCAGCGAAAGGTGATCGTGCCCGTGGAATCGGTTGGGCCGGCCTGGAAGACGTCGTAGGTGCCGAAGCTGACTGCGCTGGCTGAAAGCGTGCACGCGGCTTCCGCGCCGGTCGTGAACCCCAGCATCGCCATTAAGACGACCACAACACGCGCAGCCATCATGGCTGTGGCGCCGCCATGGTCGGCACACAGTCGAGCGTCCCGACGCGGATCACCGGCGCCGTGGAAGCGCGGATGACCAGCGCCGCCTCGCAGCGGAAGTCGCCGGAGACGACCTTCACGACGAAGCTGCCCGGTCCGATGCCTTCGAGATAGAGCTCGCCCTCGGCGCCGAGCCAGCTTTCGATCGACCCGTTCGGCGTCTCGACCGTCACCGTCGCATCGAGCGCGTGCTGCCCTCGCAGGGCTCTGGCGTCGCCGGGGACGACGAGGGCGCCCGCTACCCGCCAGTCGCGCGTCGCCGGGAACTCGGCGATTGCGCCGCCGCGGTAAGGCGTTGCGAGCAGCAGCTGGCGCGTCGTCAGCGTGCGGTCGATTGGCACGTCGGCGTCGGCGATCGAGATCTGGTTGCCGTAGTAGGCCAGCAGGTTCGGCACCAGCAGGTCGCCGCGGCGATCCGTGCCGCCCCATCTCCTGCTGGCTCACGTAGGCGCGCACGCCCTCCGACCTGCGGCACGCGCACGAGCGCGTAGCCGTCCTGCACCGGCCGAGACGCCATCACCCGGCCGCCGATTGCCACGAGCGAGCCATTGAGCTGCGCCCACGTCTGCCGCGTCCCGTCCGCCACGAACTGATGCACGTCGAGCTGCGCCCAGCGCGTCTGCGCGCGCAGGTCGCCTTCGACGATCTGGCTGCCCTCGCCGAGTCCCGTGGCCTGCATGCGATAGCCGATGCCCGGTCCGACCGGTGCGGATCGCTGCAGGTCCACGCCCGTCAGCGCGCGCCCGTCCCGTCTCTCCACCGAGGCGCTCGTGGTCGTGCGGGCGCCAAGTCCGAGGCTCAGCGAGGCGAAGCCGCCGTTGGCCCACAGCCCGTCGATGCGGCCGCGTGACGCCGAGACGAAGAACGACAGCCTGCGGGTGACGCTGATCGTAGACGACACGGTCGCGCGACGCAGGTCGCGCCCGACGATCGTGCCGTGCATCTCGCGCGACTGCCAGTTCGCGCCGAGCGTGGCGCGCGCGGAGAGCCGCGCCGTGGCGTTCGCGCTCACCTCGCGCGTGCGGCACGGCGGCCATGCGTCGCGTGGTCAGCGTCTGATAGGTGTCGCTCGCCTGCCGCCATGCGAGCGAGACGCTTCCGGGACGGCCGACGTATTCGTAGGCGATGCCGCCAGCCAGCCCGCTGTCGCCGTCGGATCGGCTTGCGGCACCGCTCAACTCGATCGCGCCGAGCCGTCCGACCCGCGCGGACATCGTCGGGCCGGCGGAGACAAGACCCGACTCCGATTCGACCCGCCCGCCGAGCGTGACGCTGTTCGTCAGCCCGATGCGATGGACGCCCGTGAACACCGGGCCGCCGTAGCTCCAGAGCGTGTCGAACGGCTGCTGGCGTTCGGCGCCGAACGCGTATTGAAACTGCTGCAGCCCCCTGGCGAGCACGCTGGTCGTGACGTAGGTACGAGCCGCCGAACTCCTGCTGTCCGCCAAAGGCGTCGCGCACCACGACGCGGGTGTCCGCGGCGCCGGTCGGCAGGGCGAGGTTCGCCAGCTCGTACGCGCCGGGCTGCACCTGCATCGATCGCACCAGCTGGTTGTTCACGTAGAGGTCGATGCGCGACGGCGTCGTCACCACGCCGGCGAGGCCGGTTGTCGGATAGCGGATGAAGTACGGGTCGAGCGAGAAGTCCCGCGACACCGACACGCCGCCCAGCTGCAGCGAGCCGCCGAGCGGGCCCGTGCCGACGAACGCGTCGCCGACCTGATAACGAACCAGCCGCGAGGGATCGTCGACGATGGCGGCCGTGAGGCCGCGTGCCGGGTCCCCCGACTGAGACAGGAAATACGACGAGGTGAGGAGCGTCGCGCCGACAGAGACGCCGCCTTCCAGGTTCAGCGCGCGGCCGCTGCCCGTCGCCCACGTCGCGCCGTAGTTGAGAAACGCGCTCGGCACCCGCCGCTGGAGGATGCCGTCCGGGCGGCCCGAGTCGAATCGCAGGGTCGTCTGGCCGAAGAGCGACGCGTCGGCCGTGAGCGTCAGCGTCAGCGCCGCCTCGTCGAGCGCAACCTGCAGTGGCGGGTCGATGGACGCCAGCCTCACGTACACGCGATCGCCAACCCGCCGGCGCATGCCGCCGAATCGGCGCAGCCCCGCGGCTTCGAGCGCCGCGACGTCGGCCCACACGTTGTCGCCGTCGAGGATCACGCGAATCTCGCCGTGATTCACCGTGTTGACGGTCAGGTCGAGGACCGCGACGACTCCCGCAGCCGGCTCCTGCGCGTGCGACGACGCGGAGGTCGCGATGATCATCGCGAGGAGCAGGGTGGTGGGAAGGGAGGGGGCATTGACAATTGACGATTGCAGATTGCCGATTGCAGATTACGGATTACGATGACGGATTACGGATTCGCGCAGGCGCCTCCAGGCGTCGTCAGCGGGCTCTTCAGGAGCGTCTCGCCGATGCGGACCTCGATCAGCACGCTTCGCACGCGTTCGCACGCCGGCTTCGGGATTGGAACGGCAAACGCGCGAGCGCTCTCGGCCAGCACGTACCAGCCCGTGACCGGCCACTCGCCGGCGACTTCGCCGCTCGCGGTGAAGCCGCGCAGCAGGATCGAGCCCGGCATGTAGTGGGTGTTGCCGGTGTTCGCGAGGTGGAACGTCACGCGGCCATCAGACAATCCCAGCTCGCGCACGACCGCGGTGGCGTGCGGCCTGGCCGGCTGGAGGAACACGGGGACGCCCATCCGCGTGAGAATCCGCACCGACGCCCCTTCGGTCTTCTCGCTCGACGTCGGCGGCAACTCCTCGACGTAGAGGCGATAGGTCTTCTCGATGGCGCCGAACGCCGCGGCGGCGGCGACCCTGATCTTCCGCTCCTCGCCTGGCTTGACCGTCACCAGGGCCGGAAACACGATGAGGTCCTCGGTCGGCGTCAGGCGCATCTCGCCGTCGAGCGCCTGCGACCAGGCTTGCGCCTTGATCTGCATGCGCAGCGGCTCGCTGCTGTCGTTCTTCAGCGTCATCAGCGCGCTCCCGGTCGAGGGCGCGAGGTAGACGCGGGTGGGGTTGACGGTGAAGTTGGAGGCCGTGGCGACGGCGGGCGCGGTAGCGGCGACGAGCGTGGTGAGCAGGAACGCCTTGATCATGGGACTCCAGTGGAGAGCGCCACGGCGGCGCCCTCCACCTTTTCGGACGGAGTCTCAGAATTCCGCAACCGCGACCACGGTGTCGGTGTACGAACCGGCAACGGCGTCCTGGTTTCCGGGGATCCGGCCGTAGATCGTCAGCGTCGCGCGCCGACTTGTTCGCCGCGGTGTAGGAGACACGGCCCGTCCCGGCGTTGGTCCAGGCCGTCAACCGGCCGGAGTCCTGGAACAGCTCGTAGCCGAGGAAGTTCGTGCCGCCATCGCTCATCCGGCGGGTGCCCGAGAAGTGTCAGCCCGTCGTTGAGGCCGACATTCGCCGTCACGCCCTTGACGCAGCGCACCGTGAAAGTGCCGGTCTGATCGAGCGGCGCCGTGTCGTGGGCGCCGAGGGGTTGGTACGCGCCAAACGCCACCGATCCGGCCGTCAACACACAGTTGGCCGCGACGTTCGCCGAGATCGCCACGTTCACCGGCGCCGAGAACGCCGCCTCGGTCTTCTGCGAGTAACCGACGATTCCTGCCATCACCGCCGCCGTCGTCGCGCCGGCGATCAGCCTGCCCATGTACCTGTTCATGACCGGTGTCTCTCCTGGGAACGCTCCGCGTCCCCGCGGAGTTGTTTGGTAATCACCGGTCATATCGTCAACTGATCGGAGGGACTTTATATGACAATAGAGGACGTAGAAGTGCATCTGACTGCTTGTCGTTGCACGTCAGTTGTCACATCGGGGCGTAGAATTCCGGTCCAACGGCTCGTCGAGACGCACGCATCGACCGAAATATGAATGTGTTTCCCGCCGACGACATGACTCGGGACGCGCGCGCGCTCGACCTGGCGCGGATGGCCGAGCCGCGTGGCGCGCGACGTGAACTGCAGGCGCTGCTGGAGGATGTCGCGCGTGCCGGAGGCCAGTGGCCGGCGCTGATTCCCGCGCTCGAAGCGCTTTGCCGTGGCGTCGGTCGGCTGACCGGCGGGGAGTCGGTCGACATCTGGATGCACGAGCGCAACGCCCATCAACTCGTCTGCGTCGCTTCATCCAATGCCGCGCACCGGTCGCTGCCCGCGATCTCGACGACCGACTGCACGTCGCCCCTCTCCAGGGCCCTGCGACGCGAGGCCGCGCAGCTGGATCGCCTGGACCCGGCCGCCGGCGGCGATGCTGCCCCCGACCTCACGGTCCCACTACGAGGCCGGCGCCGGGCGCTTGGCGTTCTCGTCCTGCAACATCTCAAACATGCCGACCCGAGCGCCATCTGCGACAGCGTCGCCGAGGTCGGCAGTCAGCTCTCGTCGATCCTGGAGAACGCCCAGCTGCTCGACGACGTGCTGCGATCGCGACAGGAGCTGGAGAGCCTGGCGGAAGCGCATGCGACGCTCGAGCGCCGCCTCCGCCAGTCGGAGAAGCTGCTCGCACTCAGCCAGTTCGTCGCCGGCATCGCGCACGAGCTGAACAACCCGCTGCAGGGCGTGCTCGGACATGTCGAGCTGTTGCAAGCGTCGAAGGCTCTGCCGGAGTCGCTGCGGCGCGATCTTCAGACGATCTACCGCGAGGCCGACCGTGCCGCGCGTATCGTCAAGGACCTGCTGGTGTTTGCCGGCTCCGGGCGCTTGCGCCGGCGGAAGGTGGCCATCAACGCGGTCGTGATGCGCGTCCTGCGCCTGCGCGCCGCCGCGCTGAAGAGCGCCGGCGTGGACGTCGAGCGCGAGCTCGCCGACGATCTTCCGGCCGTCAGCGGCGATCCGCTGCTGCTGCAGCAGGTGCTGATGAACGCCGTGGTCAACGCCGAGCAGGCGATGGCGGGGCCAGGCCGGTTGATGATCCGCACGACGACCGCGGACGCAATGGTAGTCGTCAGCGTCGAGGACACCGGCCCGGGCCTTCCTGCCGACGTGAAGGCGCGCCTCTTCGAGCCGTTCTTCACCACGAAGGAGGTCGGCTCGGGCACGGGCCTTGGGCTGTCGATCGCGTACGGCATCGTGCAGGCGCATGGCGGAACGATCGACGCGGTCAACCGTGATGGCGGCGGCGCCCGCATCGCGATCGCGCTGCCGGCCCTTGCAACGGCGCGGGCAAAGCTACCGAAGCGCGCCGGAAGCAATCCGCGAAATCCCCGAAGGCCGAAGGCTGAAGACTGAAGGCCGAAGAATGGACGACGCCTTTCTGACGACCGAGGAAGTACTGGAGTACCTGCAGGTCAACCTGCGTACGGTCTACAGGTTGATCAAGGCCGGGAAGATTCCAGCCGTCCGCGTCGGCCGGCAGTGGCGGTTCAAGCGCGCCGATCTCGACGCGTGGCTCGATGTCCAGAGAACGCGCCGTTCGAAGGCCGCGCCGCCGGCGCCTCCGCCATCCTCCGACCGCCCGCGCGTGCTGGTGGTCGACGATGAAGCAAGCATTCGGGAGCTCCTGACGCGGACGCTGGCCCTCACCGAGTACGACGTCGAGGCCGTGTCCGACGCCCGCGCGGGACTGGAGCGGCTTCGGCTGCAGCCTTTCGACTTGATGATTGCAGACCTGCGAATGCCCGGCATGGACGGCCTGACGCTGATCCGTGAGGCCCGGCGCCTCCAGCCCTCCCTCAAGGCCGTCATCGTCACCGGCTACTCCTCCGAGTCGAGCGCCATCGACGCGGTCAATCTCGGCGTCGTCGGCTACCTGGTGAAGCCGTTCCGGGTCCCCCAGGTCATCGCCGCCGTCACCCGGGCCCTGGGCGAAGGGAACTAGAAACGGCCGAAGCCCGAAGGCGGTCGTCTAAGCTTATAGAGACGCCTGATCAGGGCCTGATGACGCGGACGGACGAAGAACTCGTTGCCCTCTCCATAGGGGGCGACGTCGAGAGCTTCAACCAGCTCGTGCTGCGCTGGGAACGGCCGATTTTTGCCTTGGCGTACAGGGTCATCGGGCGGGAGGAAGAGGCCCGCGACGTCGTGCAGGAGACCTTCCTGCGGGCGTTCCGGGGCATCGGCAACTTCCGCGGGCAGGCGAAGTTCTCCTCCTGGGTCTACCGCATCGCGCTCAACCTGTGCCGGGACTGGATCCGGCGGGAGCGCCGCGCCCCGATACTCCCCACACCCGAGGGCGTCGACGTGGTAGAACTGGCCGCCGAACAAGGGCCGGCCGAGTCCATCGAGGACCTCGTCGCTCGCAACGACATGAGCAAGGTGGTCGCGGATCTGATGACGCGGCTGCCGGAAGAACAACGGACGGCGATCATCCTGAAGGAGTACCACGGGATGACCTTTCAGGAAATCGCCGACCTGCAGGGCGTCCCGCTGAGCACGGTCAAGACGCGCCTGTATCAGGGACTGAGCGTGCTGCGCCGGCACCTGCATCAGCAGGGCAAGTACGATCCGGCGACGACGAAGGTGTCATGACTAGCCTGTACAAGTGTGACGAGAAGGAGCGCCTGGTCGCCTATCTTTACGGCGAGACCGGCGACCGCGAGCGCGCGCTCATCGAGGCGCACCTGGCGACGTGTCCGCCCTGCGCCGACGAGGTGGAGGGCCTGCGCGCCGTCCGCGAGGACCTGGCGACCTGGCAGCCTCCCGCCAGCGAGCTCGGATTCCGCATCGTTCGGGAGCCGGCCGCGGCAGAGACCCGCCGCTGGTGGCAGGTGCCCGTCTGGGTGCCGACCGCGATGGCGGCAGGCCTGGTGCTCGCCATGGCCGCGGCGGCTGCCAACATCCGCATCGAGTACGGTCCCGGCGTCGTGACGATCCGATCGGGCGCGCCGGTACAGACCGCGCAGGCGCAGCCGGCAGCGGCGCCCGCGGCGCGGCAGGCGCAGGCGCCGGCCGGCATCCAGCCCGCGCAGTTCGAGGCGGCGCTCGGCGCGCTCGAGCAGCGGCTGCGATCGGAGATGGCGACGATTCGCACGTCGGTCAGCGGCGGGGAGACGACGCGAACGGCGTCGGCGGAGAGCCCCGATCGCCCGGTTCTGCTGCAACAGGTGCAGGAGCTCATCGACGCGAGCGAACGGCGGCAGCAGCGCGAGCTGGCGCTGCGCCTGGCGCAGGTGGTCCAGGACGTCGACTCGCAGCGCCGCACGGACATGGTGCGCATCGAGAACGGCTTCGGCCAGATCGAAGGACTTACCGGCCAGGAGGCCGCGCGCCAGCGTCAGTTGATCAACTACTTGATGAGAACGTCTCAACAGCGCTGAAGTCGTGTACGTGGAGGCGGGGCTTCAGCCCCGCGCGACACCGCGAGCGTTTGAAATATGGAGCGTAGGACGATGAAGGGGATCGGATCTCTTGCGGCGTTGACGGTGCTGGCCGTCGCCACGAGCGCGTCGGCACAGGACGTCGCGTCGGTGGGCGCGCTGGCCCCGGCGCCGGACCAGATGCGCGTGCGTTTCCAGATCGCGGCGATGGAGGGCGTGCTCGAGCGCGCCGTCCAGCTCGGCGCACGCCGGCTGAGCCAGCAGGTGGAGGCGGTCAGCCCGGACAGCCTGTTCATCGCCGGCTCGGCGCGCGCCAAGGGCTTCGCGCTCGACGGCTACGGCGTGTTCTTCGACGTCGAGGTGCCGGCCATGCGCCGCAGCGTCGCGTGGAGCTTCCGCCAGCTTGGCCGGCCCGACGGCAACGTCGAGACGGCAATGGCCGTGCTGCGCCGTGGCATGACGTCCGTGACCGACCCGGTTGCGCGCCGGCAGATGGAAGACGCGATGCAGCGCCTTGCACTGAGCGTCGGGCCGACGCCGATGCAGGCCCAGGCTCACTCTCAGGCGCGCGGCCCGATGCAGTCCGTGTCGGCTGCCGGCGCGCCGCCGGCCGTGCTGGCGCCCGGCGCGGCGCCCGCGCCACCCGGACAGGCCCCCGTCGTGCTCGACGACCCGGGCATGGCGTACACCAACGAAGTGAAATCGGCGCTCGTCGACGCGATGCTCGACTTCGGCGCGCCGATTCCCCTCGGCGACACCCAGTGGCTCACCATCGCGGCGCGCGACGACCACGATTCCCGGCTCGGCGGCGGCGATCCGTACGACGTCTCGACCATAGTGCTGCGCATCAGCGGCGCCGACCTGGCCGCCTTCCGCGCTGGCAAGATCTCGCGCGAGGAAGCCCTGCAGAAGGTCGAGGTCAGGGAATACTGAACTGTGAATTGACGATTGAGGATTGACGATTGACGATTAAGGGGTGTTGGCGATGCATAATGGCGCCATGCCCCGGTCGCCGGTTTCTTCCGACCCGCCAGACCTGCGACCTGCGCGACCCGCGCGACCCGTTCTCTTCCTGCTCGCGCTGCTCATGGCCGCCTGCGGCGGGCCATCGATCCCGATCGACAAAGCAGTACGCGTGGACGATGTCGTCACCGGCTGGTTCGACGCCGGCGTCACCGACGACGGCAAGAACAAGATCGTGCCGAGCGTGTCGTTGAAGCTCACGAACACGGCCGAGCGGGCCGCTCGGCGGCATTCAGCTGAACTGCATCTTCCGCCGCATCGGCGATCCCGACGAATGGAGCACCGCGGTGGTACGGGCCGTCGACCACGATGGCCTGCCGCCCGGCGCGTCCTCGAAGCCGGTCGTCGTCAAGGCGCCCCAGGGATACACCGGCCTGCAACCGCGTTCGCAGCTGCTCGAGAATCGCCTCTTCATCGACGCCAAGGTCGAGGTCTTCGGCAAGCACGGGTCTCGGACCTGGGTGAAGCTCGGAGACTACAAGATCGACCGGCAACTGCTCACCAACTGAGCCTTGGTGAGCACCCAGGTCCTCGAGCGCCGGCTCGGTCCCCTCGACGCCGCCGCGATCATCGTCAGCAACGTCATCGGCGGCGGTATCTTCCTCACGCCGGCCTTCATCGCCATGCTGATGGGCGATGCGTGGTCGATGGTCGGCGTGTGGCTGCTCGGCGGCGCGATCGCGTTTGCCGGCGCGATGGCGTATGCGGAACTCGCCGCGCTCCGCCCGCACGCCGGCGGCGAGTACGTCTACCTGCGCGAGGCCTTCGGGCCGCTGGCCGCGTTTCTTACTGGCTGGACGTCGTTCGTCGCGGGATTCTCCGGCGCCATCGCCGCCAGCGCCGTCGGATTTGCCAGCTACCTCGGTCGCTTCCTGCCGATGGCCGGCGACACGCGGCCGCTCGTCGATGCCGGCGTCGGCCCGCTGCGCATCGCGGTGACGCCGCAGTCCCTGGTCGCCATCGCGCTCATCGTCTCTCTCACCCTCGTGCACGTGCGTGGCGTCGGCCCGGGACGCGTCCTGCAGAACCTGCTCGCGGGCGCCAAGGTCACGTTCCTGATCGTGCTGATCATGCTCGGCTTCGGGATCGGCGACGGCACGTGGGGCCACTTCGACAGCGTCGTCGCCGGCGGCGGTGGCAGCGGCTGGCTGCTGGCGCTCGTGCCCGTGATGTTCAGCTATGCCGGCTGGAATGCGGCGTCCTACGTCGCCGAAGAGATCCGCGATCCCGGCCGGTTCCTGCCGCGCTCGCTGGCGCTTGGCACCGGCGCGGTGGTGCTGCTGTATCTGCTGCTGAACGTCCTGTACGTGTACTCGATGCCGGTCTCGGAGCTGGCGTCGCTCCAGGGCAGCGTGATGGACGTGATCGCCGAGCGGCTGTTCGGTCCGCGGGCCGGCGACCTGATGGGGATCATGACGGCGGTGAGCATCGCCGCGTCGGTGAGCGCGATGATCATCGCCGGGCCGCGCGTCTATTTCGCGATGGCGCGTGACGGCCTGTTCTTCCGCAAGGCCGTCGAGATCCACAAGCAGTACGGCACGCCGCACAACTCGATCATCGCGCAGTCGGCGTGGAGCATCCTGCTGGTCGTCTCCGGCAGCTTCGGACAGCTGATTACCTACACCGGGTTTTCGGTAGTGCTGTTCTCGGGAATCGCCGGCGTCGCGCTGTTCGTCCTGCGGCGCCGTCATCCGGACGAGCCGCGGCCGTTTCGAGCCTGGGGCTACCCGGTGATGCCCGGGCTTTTCGTGCTCGCCAGCGCCGCCATCGTCCTCAATGCGGTGTGGAAGGAACCCGGGCCGACGGCCGCCGGGCTGGGCATCATCGCTGCCGGCCTGCCGCTCTACTGGTACCTGGGACGCCAGCAGCCGCGTACGTAGGGCGCGACTTTAGTCGCGCCGAATTGCCTACAGCTTCCTCACGACATCTCCAACACGGATCGTCCCCGGCTGCACGACCTTCGCGTTGATCCCTCGCAGATTCAGCTCGCGGCCGACCGGCGAGTTGACGAACTTCATCGCGTCGAGCCCGAAGCGGGCCACGAACTTCATGCAGCCGGTATGCGGCTCCTTCGTCACCTCGACGATCGCCTCGCCGATCGCCAGGCGCGTGCCCGCTGGCAGATTCGCGCCGCTCAGGTCGAGATCGACGAACAGCTGATCGCCGGCCAGCTGCATGCGGTCGGGCGACTGCGCGACCAGCGCCGCCACCCTGGCGCCCATGATGTTCAGCTGCATGTCGGGATGCGCCTCGCCGTCTTCGCTGCGCGAGCTGCCGCGGACGCGCCAGGTGTCGCCGGCCAGGCCCTCGAGCGTGTTCAGCTCGCCTTCATCGAGCACCTCGCGCTCGTCGACCGCGGGCCGCCGGACGATCAGCGCGAGCACCCCCTGGTCGGCTGGAGAGGACCGGATGTCGTCCAGTCCGGCGTGAAGCTCCTCGAGCGTCAGATGTCGCATGCCTGGTTCGATGCCGATCGCGGGAATGTCGGAGCGGGGCGAAGCTCCGGCGTATGACCTGTCGTGTCACGCACACCACCGATGATGGCTTTCGTGTTCGCGTCGCTGTTCACAACGGGAACCAGCTGAGGGCCACCACCTGTCCAACGACCAGATCCTCGAGCGCGTCGGCGTTGCGCGCCTTGAGCCGCGCGAACCCGCGATGGCCGGGGGGCTCCAGCACCACCAGCTCGCGGCCGTCCCACGCGCAGTAGGCGAGGATGACGCGGCCTTCGAAGCGGATCGCGTACGGCTCGCGCGAGTCGATGACGACGGGCAGCGGCCGGGAGACGACGGCGAAGGTGGGGCGTGTTTCGGGAGACGAGGACCGGCGGCGCAGGCGCTCGAGGTCCTCGTCGTCGATCAAATAGGCGATGGGGCGTACCAGATCGGCCTTGCCCTGGATCAGCCGTTCGACCTGGGTAAGGCTGACATGGCCCGCGCGCTTGCCGCGAAACCGGTCCGGATCGGCGCCGGCAGGGTAGACGGCAATGGTGCCCGAAGAATCCTCGCGCAGGTCCCGTCCAGGTGTGAAGCTCCCAGCTTCGCCTGTCCGACGAGCGTGGCCCCGTTGCCCGGGCCAGCATCGACGCGATCTCAGGCGTCCCCGGGCGCGTCGGCTCCTCCTCGCTGGCGACTGCCTCGACGTTCGTCTCCCAGGCGTCGCGCAACGCGGCGTCGAACTCCTGGCGCTGCCGGAGCACTTCGGACGGCATGTGCGCCGACACGCGCATCGACGACCACTCGAGCAGCAGGTCGCGGTCGAGACCCAGCACGTCGGCCAGCTTCTCAGCGACATCGCGCCGCGGCGGCAGCGTCCCGTGTTCCATCAGGGCGATGAGCGACACGGAGGTCTGCCCGATCCCGACCTGCTCGGCGAGTGCCGCCAGCGACAGGCCGAGCGCCAGCCGCCGCTCGCGGATCAGGCGGCCGATGGGATGGTCGGTCGGCTTGGGCGTTCGGCCGCGCCGGCGCGGATAGGGATCTGGAGGTTGATTTTCATAATCCATTTATTTATAATTAGGTTATTCAAATTGAGTATACGCCCTCCGCGGCCAAACGGGTCAGGACGGCGCTCAGCCTGGAGGGCCAGATGCAGCATCTCGCAGCGTTCCTGTCGTCGCTTTCTCTCGGTTCGTCACAGTCCGTTGCTGGCCTGACCGTCTTTCCGCTCCTGCGCCAGCCGGCGCCTGAGCCATGGTACGACACGCTCACGGAAGCGGTCGCTGCCCGCACGGCACGCGTGACGGAGTTGTCCGACGGAGGCCGCGTCCCCGAGCTGCAGGTCGTCAACGACAGCCCGCGCCACGTGCTCATCGTCGACGGCGAGGAACTGATCGGCGCCAAGCAGAATCGCATCGTCAACCTGACGATCCTCGTGCCGCCGAAGTCGTCGCTGACGATTCCCGTGTCGTGCGTCGAAGCGGGGCGGTGGCGCGAGGTGAGCCGCGAGTTCACGCCGGCGCCGCACGCCTACCATTCGACGCGGCCGCCGCGCGAAGGTCGAGCAGGTGACGATGTCGCTGCGTCAGCAAGGGCGTGCCGTCGTCGGACCAGGGCGCGATCTGGAGCGAGATCGCGATGAAGTCGGCGCGGATGGGCTCGGACTCCAGCACGCGGGCTGCCAGCGCGATGTACGACAAGGAGCGGCACAACCTGGACAAGTTCGTGGAGGGGCTGCGGCCGCAGGACGGGCAGGTCGGCGCCGTCTTCGCCATTCGCGGACAGATTGCGGGCCTCGACGTCTTCGACTCGCCCCGCACGTGGGCGACGCTGATGCCGAAGCTGGTGCGGAGCTACGGCCTCGACGCGCTCGACCACGGCATCGGCGGCGACGGCTTCGCTGAGCCGAGCCCGGGCCGTTTCCTCGACGCCGTCAGCGCCGCGCAGTGCACGTTCTATCCTGCCGTCGGCGCAGGCCGCGACCTGCGCGTCGAAGGCGGCGGGATCCTCGGCGCGGCGTTGACCACCGAGCAGGGCGTCGTCCACGCCGTCGCGTTTCCGGCGGCCGATGTCGCGCGTCCCCACACGCGGCGCGGAATGCTGGACCGCCTGCGCTAATTGAGTGTCAGTGCGCGATGGGTTCACGGGCGTCGGGCCCGTGAGCCCGTCGGCGCTGGCGCGATCGGAACCGCAGGTGTCACTCGAGAGGTGATGCGCGATGCCGAGCCTTCGGCACATCATGAAGTCGACTAGACGAGATCAAGGCAAGACTCAATTGAACAAGATATTCCTGTGGCTCGACGACATTCGGCCGGCGCCTCGAGGCTTCACGCACGTCAAGACGATTCAGGAAGCCAAGGCCTTCCTCGAGACTGGCCGTTGTGGCGTTCGCCAGCCTCGATCACGACCTTGGTGCGTGCGACGAGTGCTCGGAGGGACTGACTCCCGACGAATGGCTCGAGAAGCACAACTACGCGTCGATGCCGAACTGCTCGCACTTCGGAACCGGCTACGACCTGGTGTGCTGGATGGAAGAGACCGGACACTGGCCAACCGTGTACTGGCCGACTGTCCACAGCGCGAACGCTGTCGGTCGGCGGCGCATGGAGCAGGCAATCGAGCGAGAGCAGGAAAGGCGGGCGGAAGCGGCCGCGGGTTCGCCCCATCCGGACAACGCAGCGAGCCGATGATCTCGACGATCAAGCGAGCCGCCTAGCTCGAGTCGCTCGTCAGCTCGGGGCCAGGCGGATCGAATCGGTACGGCCGCGGCGCGCCGCTGGCCGCAGCCGCAGCAAGCGGCAACGACCGCGCCGAGCGAAGCCACGGCGTGTGAACTGACGTATCACCAACGCTGCACAAGAATCCAGCCGAGTAACAACTGGACGCTTCCTCGCGACGATGGTAGCGTCGTCAGTGCTCTGGCGGCACATGGTTCGCAATACCGAGTCTGGCGCCCCACGATTCCGGGACGTCAGGAGTGCAGCGCATGAGCGGCAAGACCATGGACGAACGAGTTACGGATCTCGAGAAACTGGCCGAATCCCTGGCGCCGCTGCCGGTGCGGATGGAGGCAGTCGAGGGCCGACTCGGCGATGTGGACATGCGGCTTGGCGCGGTCGAGACGAGACTCGGCACCGTCGAGTCGCAGATAGTCCAACTTCGCACCGAGATGCGCGTTGAGTTTTCTGCCGTTACGCCGCGAGATGGCAGATGGCTTCGCTGCCGTCAGGTCGAGATGGCCGATGGTTGCACGGCCGCGCGAGCCATCGCACGGGTTGTCGGTCTTCGAGTGGAGCTCGCAGCTGACAGCCGCCAGGGACGATAGCCAGGCAGATCTGACTGCAGCGCGAGATGCGCGTGCTGCACGAGGAAGTCATCAGGCGCATCGCGCTCATCGGCGAGGGCCGTCGGCCCGAAGGGTGAGGCCTACAGCTTCAGTTCCGCCCGCCATCTGAACTGCCCACATCACTCGGCGAACAGGCCCCATCTGACCAGACCTGTAAGCCGTCGGCGATGCCAGTAGACGTCCAATGATGACGCTACATGGGTCGCGCTCCCACCGCCTATCGGCCTTGCGCCGTCCAACAATGATTCGTCGCGGACCCCACTTGCACGGGATTGTCTCGGACGAGGCGAACATCGAGCGTATGACCGGACCTGTCAAGCTGCGTCGATACCCTGACGGAGACATGACAGACGAAGGACTTACGAACACCGGCACGGACGCATTTCCTGAAGACCTCCGATCGTTCGTGGACGTGAACGATGGACGTACGCGAAGACCATGCCCGAGTGGCCTCACGAGTATCTGGTTCGCGGACGAGTCGATCCCGGCCTGTTCGAGCGAACAGTCACGCACATTCGAGCGAACGGCTACGAAGGCCGCTTCTACCAGAAGGACGATCACGTACTACGAAGAGGCCGGCCTCGTGTACTGGACGATGGGAGCTCCGCTCGAGGAGACGGTGATCATCAACCGGTGCCGGAAGGAAGACACGTTCGAGTCCCGGTCAAAGAACGGCACCTTGCCCCGGGATCGGTTCGTCAGGCCTTCAGGCCGTCCCGATCTGGTTGAAACGCCGCGCGGTGGAGGCGAAGGCTGAGCGTATGACCGGACCTGTCACCCTGGTCGGGTACGCTGATCTTGACCGGGGGAGGAAGCCCCGAGTCCATGGCGCCCGAGAAGTGGGCGACACGAACAGGAGGTGGCAATGTCCGAGGGCCGGGCCGATACGGCGAATCTACTGAAGGCGATCGAGTTTGCGTCGCGCAAGCACTCCACGCAGCGGCGCAAGGGCGAGGATGCCTCGCCCTATATCAACCATCCGATCACGGTCACGCACCTGCTGGCCGACACCGGGGGCGTCACCGACCTGGTGACGCTGATGGCCGCCGTTCTGCACGACACCCTCGAGGATACGAAGACAACCGGAGAGGAACTCGAGGCGCAGTTCGGACGAACCGTGCGGGAGTTGGTCGAGGAACTGACCGACGACAAGAAGCTCGACAAGGCGGTTCGCAAGCAGCTGCAAATCGACCACGCCCCGGGTCTCTCCCACGGGCGAAGGCGATCAAGTTGGCTGACAAGATCGCCAACGTGCAGGACGTGACCGACGCTCCCCCGGCGACCTGGGACCTGGCTCGACGGATCGGGTATCTGGACTGGACGGAGAAGGTCGTGGCCGGCTGCCGAGGAACGAACGCCCCGCTCGAGAAGCTCTACGACGAGGTGCTCGAGCGGGGACGGGCGAAGTTCAGAGAGTGAGCACGACGTGCCCATGACCAGGAATGAACTCGAGCCAAGGAGGACGATTGAGCGAACGCGTGACGATTGACGGTGTGGATCTCGTACTTGCCCCGCCCGACGACCACGAATCCGAGTGGATCGATTTCGGGTATCCCTGCAGCGCCTCGAAGCCGCCTGGCTTCGACTCTCCCCCCACGAACCGCCGCTCAACCCGCGCATCGTCGGCGAGCCCGGGCTGGGGAAGACCACGCTCGCGTGCGCGGCGGCCCGCCGCCTCGGCCGGCCGGTGTATCTCTTCCAGTGCACGATGGACACGCGTCCGGAGGACCTGGTCATCACGCCGGTGCTGACGCCGGATCGCCGCGTGGACTATCACGCATCGAGCATCGTGTCGGCGATGGTGCGCGGGGGCATCGCCGTGCTGGACGAAGGCAATCGCATGCCCGAGCGGGCGTGGGCGTCGCTCGCGCCGCTGATGGACGACCGCCGCTACGTCGAAAGCGCCGTCGCTGCCATCAAGGTGAAGGCGCACCCGGACTTCCGGCTGTGCGTCACGATGAACGCGGACGCCAGCGTGTATGAGCTGCCTGGCTACATCCAGAGCCGGCTCAAGCCGCGCATCGATGTCGTCGCGCCTCCCTGGGCACTGCAGGAACAGATTCTGCGCTTGAAGTGCCCGGCGGTGGACGATCAACTGCTCGGAGACGTCTTCAAGCTGCTGAAGAAGCGGGTCAAGAGGGCCGGCACGACAGCACGCGCGACATGCTCTCGCTGGCCCAATACGCGCAGAAGCTGAAGCAGCTCGGCGTGGATACGCCGCTGGACTCGCGCGGCCGAGCAGGTGCTGGAGGATGCCGTTGCCTGAGCGCCACGCCCTTACCGAATCGGCGTTCGTCCAGACGTTCCGCAACCTGACGGGCGTGCCGTCGTATCACTACGACGGGTCCTTCGGCCGGATTGTCCACGAGCAGTTCGCCTCGGCGAGGCCCGCGGTGGTGGCGCTGGAACTGCCCGCGTCGTTCCGGCCGGCGCTCGAATGGGCCGCGGGCTGCTGGCCGACGCCGGTGGCGGCCTTCGAACGTGGCCGGCACCCCACCATGGGCACGGTGATGCCGTTCGTGCCGGGCGACTCGATCTTCGAAGCGTTTCGAGTGGCCTCACAGGCCGGCATCGAGGTCGCCCTCATCGACGTGGATGTGTCGGTGCCGGGTGAGCGGCGTCCGCCGCCCACGCTCTCGCTCGGCCCGGAGTTCGCGGCGCGGCCGGGCGATGGCTTCTTCAACGCCGCCCGTGCGCTGAACCGTCGCGAGGCGCCGCTCGTCAGCGACCTGGCGCGCGAGGCCGCGATGGCATCGGCGCTGGCGGCCTTGATGGCGCGGCACGCGTCGGTGCTGTGGGTGGGCGGCTTCGCGCACTGGGAGCGGATCGTCGAGCGGCTGCGATCTCGCGACTTCGCTGCGCCGGACACCGACCCCGCGCCGCGGCGCCGGTTCACACGCGCCCGGCTCGGTCCATCGGCCCTGATGCGCCTCACCGGCCTGTACCCCTCGATGGTGGCCGCGTTCGCGCGCGCGCCTCAGGCGTTCGAGCCATTCGACGCGATGCGGCGGCTGCTGCACGCGGCCACGAAGTCCAAGCCGGGTCGCCGGGGGACTCCGGTCCTGGGTGACGCGCGAAGGATGCCGCCCTCGGAGCCGGCAGCGGCCATCGACCTGGCCCGCACGGGCTGTATGCGAGGAACCTGGCGGCGACCGCCCGCGTCAGCGAGCAGCCGCAGCTGGCCGAGCTCGTGCTGGCAGCCAGCGCCAGCATCGGACCCCGCTATGCGGCGCGGCTGTTCGAACTGGCCACGACCGAACAGACGTCCCCGCCAGGCAAGGCGCTCGACGCGCTGACCTTCGAGGTCGATCCGCGCACGAGGGAGTCGGAGGCGCCCGAAGCCGGCTTCTTGTTCCGCGGCCAGCGCCTGTCGGCAGAGCCGTGGTTGCCCGTGCCCTGGCCGATCCTCGACCCGCCGGATGCGATTCAGCTGACGCGCCAGGCGCGCGATGCCCACTACGAGGAGCTGCCCGACGCGCGCCCCGGGGAGACCTACCGCTGGCACGCGTATCCGCCCGACGAGGAGGCCTACGAAGGCTTCGTCCGCTACGCGCTGCGCCGTGCCAGTCAACTCGAGCCGGCCGACGGCGTGTCGGTGCCATTCATGAACGGCCTGGAGGGCGGACTGGACGTGCGGACGACCATCCGGTTCTGGCACGAGGACCAGGTGTATGTGCGCCGGCACCGCAAGGGTCGGAGTCCATCCGGAACGGCGTCATCGACTGGACGAGCAGCGCGGAGGACTCCAGGGTTCTGCGCGGCGCTGGGGGACGAGAAGCGGGGTGGAACGATCCCGATTCGACCGCGATCGGCTGCGTGTCCCGGGTCGTCGGGCACGAGACGATCGGCAGACAGGGACAGTCGGAGGTGACACGCCGGCCACGCGAGTGGTCGTTCGTCACGCTCGACCATCCCACGTTCGAAACCGGCCCGGGCGAGGGCGCCTTCTGGACTCGAGTCATCAAGCCCCTCCTGGACCTCGAGAACGGGCGGGAGGACGTCTACGACTGGCTGAAGCTGGTGTTCGCGTTCTGCGAAGGCAAGCCGTTCGTCTACTACAGCCAGTACGTGCCGAGCGCTCGCATCCACGCGCTGGCGCGGGCCCACAAGGTGCGTTTGCAATGGTGCCCGCTCGGTCGCCTGTCCGCCACGCTCCTCGCACGCCATCGCTTCTGGCACCAGCTCTGGCTGAGCGACAGTCAGTGGCGGGCGTTGCAGGCGCGCCTGGCGGCACGAACGGAGAACCGCCAGCATCCGCAGCCGGCGCACGCCATCGCGGGACGCGGGCCTGCAGTCCCGCACCCACGCAAGCCGTAGAAGCGAACATCCGGCGTATGACCGGACCTGTCAGCCTCCCTTGATACTCTGCGGAAGTCGAAGCAGGGTGCCGGCCCGAACCGGCCTGGAGGTCGCCGATGTCGAGCCATGAACTTCGTCGCCAGTCGAAGCAGGTCAGGACCCTCTGTGCGGCGTGCCAGGAGCGCAAGGCCAGGTTCCGGTATCGCGGTGAGGTCCGCGCGGACCGGGACCACACCCTCTGTTTCGAGTGCTATCGGGGCGAGGTCAATCGTGCCCGGGCGCGCCGGCTGATTGATGCGGCAGTCACGGCCACAGGTGCGGTCACCGTTCGGCCCCACAGCAGGCGTCGGCCGCCTGGTCCTCGACGCGCGCCAAATCGCTCACCGCCAGCGGATGCTGGAGCACCTCCAGCGACTGACCGCCGCCGCGTCTTGACCCGCTGGACCTCAACTCATCCGTCCCTGGGACACGCATGTTGCTCTCGCACAACGACTGGGTTATCGCCACTCTGTAGACTGAATTCGGCGGTGAGGTCGCGGCGCCGTCTCCGACGTTGCCGATTGCCGTTTCGCTGCATTACGTGAGGCGTAGTGGACCCATTTGTTGACCAACTGAAAGGTCTCTGCACGGCCTATCCCACGCGATCGAAGTGGGTGTTCGTGCCGACGCACGCAATCGGCCGAACGATTGGCGAACGCCTGGCCCTCGAGGGGACCAATTGGCTCAACCTGCGTTTCGTCACGCCCCTCGACATCGCGCTGCGCATGGGCGCGCCGTTCCTTGTTGAGCGCGGAATCGATCCGTCGGAGGAGGGGCTCGGTCCTGCCCTGATGATGCGCCTGTTGCTTGACCTTCCCCTTGAGGGGGGCTACTTCCGGCCACTCGCTCATCACCCGACGATGGCGCAAGCGCTGTGGACGACGGTGCGCGAGCTGCGCATGGCAGGGGTCCGGCCAGACTCTTTGAAGGCCGAGACGTTCACGATCAACCGCCAAGCACGCCGAACTCGTGGCGCTGCTCTCCGCCTACGAACGTTTCCTGGCGCATCACAACCGCGGCGACATGGCCGCGGTCTACGAAGAGGCCGTGAAGCACCCGGACTGGTGCCCCATTCAGCCTCAGGACTGCTGGACGGAGCTTCCGGATACCAGGTGGAGTCCTGTCCAGCGCACGCTGATTGATTCGATGCCTGGCGAGCGAGTCCGGCCGCGTGCGTTCGCCATTCCCGGCGTGTCCCTGCCTCGACTCGTGGCCCGTCCCACGGAGAGGGTAGTCGCGGACGTTGCGACCAATCCCCTGGCCTTCCTGATGGCGCCTGGGGCGGTACAGCAGCAGGCTTCCCCAATCGCCCGGATCTCGCTGTTTCACGCCGGCGGCCGTGAGGCCGAAGTCGAAGAGGTGTTCCGCCGGATCGTCAGCGTCCGGCGCGTCGTTGGATCAGATCGAGATTGCCTGCGCGTCAGACGCTCACGTCGGGCTGATCTGGGAAAAGGCCCTGCGCCACAACTGGCCGGTGACGCTCGGCCCGGGGATTCCGGCCTCCCTCACGCGGCCCGGCAGGGCGTTGATCGGGTTGTGCGACTGGATCGAGACGGATTTCTCGGCCGGACACTTCCGACGCCTCCTGCAGTCCGGCGACCTGCGGGTTGAGAAGGAACGGGGTTTCACGGCGGGCGAGGCCGCTCGATTGCTCGCGCGTGCCGAGGCTGGATGGGGTCGCGCGACCTACCGTCTCGCGCTGGGGCGGCTTCACAAGGACTACGAGGCTCGCGCCGGAGATCCGGACGCCTCAGAAGGCGACCGTGGGTATGCGCAAAACAAGGCGGAACAAGTCGGGCGCGTTCGCGACTGGCTCACGGAGCTCGTGACGTCGATTCCAGAACCCGGGCAGGACGGGGAGGTGCCGCTCCAGGATGTTGTGAGTGCGGCGCTGGCGTTCCTCGATGGCTCCACGGCGCGGAGCAGCGCTCTCGACGAGCGCGCGCGCGGCAGCACTTCAGGAATACGTCCGCGAGCTCAACCAACTGGGGTCATTCACGTGTGGCCTGCCCCCCGCCCTGCGCTTCATTCGCGAGCGTGTGCAGTCGCTCCACGTCGCTCCGGAACGCCCTCGGCCCGGGCATCTCTACGCGTGCACCCTCTCCCAGTGTGGCTACGCCGGCCGCGCGCACCTCTTCGTCGTCGGGCTCGAAGAAGGGCGCGTGTTTTCATCAGCCGACCGAAGACGCCGTGTTGCTCGATGCCGAACGCGCGGCCATCTCAGCAGACTTGAGGTTGTCGTCAGACAGGCTCGACGAGGCCGTGTACGCGGTGCTCGCACGGCTGTCGACCAGTGCGGCGTCGGTGACGTTCAGCTATTCGTGTCGAGACACACGGGAGTTTCGCGAGACGTACGCCTCCTGGTTGATGCTGCAGGCCTTTCGCCTGCAACGCGGGAATGCCGCGCTGTCCTATCACGACTTGAAAGACGTCGTTGGGAGAGCCGAAGTCGGCAGTGCCAGCGGACCGCGAGATGGCGCTCTCCGCCGGCGCCGTGGTGGCTCCGGAGTGTGGTCGGCACCGGCGAGGATGGCACCCTGGCGGTAGCCTCGACGTTCGACGGCGTTGCACACGGTCTGGTCGCGGAGGAAAGGCGAGCAAACCAGCGAGTTCACCGTATTCGATGGCTACGTCCCAGACGCGGGCGCGACGCTCGATCCATCCGCACCCGACAACGTGCTGTCGGTCACCGAATTGGAGAAGGCGGCAGAGTGTCCATTCCGCTTCTTCCTGAAGCGTGGGTTGGGGGTGCGCGCCATAGACGAGCGGGAGAGAGACAAGGACGTCTGGCTGGATCCGCTGACTCGCGGATCGGAGCTTCACGCCCTGTACGCCGCCTTGTCGCGCCGCACACGCGACGCCAACCGTCGTCCGAATGAGGAAGACGGAGCCTGGCTGATGGCGCTCGCGCAAGAGCGCCTTCAAGAACTGAACGAGGAGATGCCGGCCTCCACGCAGGAAATCCTGGAGCGCGAGTCCAGGGATTTTCTGGCTGACGTCGAGCTGTTCTTCAACGGCAGAAGCCGCGGATACACATTCCACTCCTGTCGGATTCGAAGTGTCGTTCGGGCGCCCGCTGGACGACGACGACCGTGAGCCGCTGGCGCGGCCTGAGCCGGTGGAGATCGACCTCGGTGGCGGAGTGATCCTGCGGATTGCCGGCCGCATGGACAGGGTGGACATGGTCGGCAAGGGCGAGTTCAAGGTGCTCGACTACAAGACCGGCGGCTTCTGGGCTGACGATTGGAAGGGGACCTTCAATGGCGGCCGGAGGCTGCAGCACGCGTTGTACGGGCTGGCCGCCGTCGAGTTGCTCAAGCGCAAGTTCAAGAATCCGCGCGTCACAGGTGGCGTGTATTACTTCTCCAGCCGCAAGGGAGGTCAGGAGCGGGTGGAGATTCCCGCGCCTGCCCGCGCCGCGACCGCGGCCGTGCTCGCCGATTTGCGCGAGCTGATTGTCAAAGGCCAGTTCGTCAGAACGCCGAACGAGCGCAACTGCAGGTTCTGCGACTACCTCGAGGCATGCGGTGGAGATGTGAACCAGCAGGCGGAAGAGAAGTTGTCTGACGCAAGACTCGCCGACTACCAGAGGCTGACCGAGCATGACTGATACGCGCGCCATCGACGAGCAGTCGCGTCGGCTCATCCGCACGGAGCTGATGACGAACTTCCTGGTCGAGGCAGGGGCGGGCTCCGGCAAGACGCACATGCTCGCCGCGCGCATGGCAGCAGGCGTTGCGAGGGCGTCTACCGCGTCGACCAGATGGCCGCCGTGACGTTCACCCGGAAGGCGGCGTCGGAGCTGCGGGGGCGTTTTCACCTGGCGCTCGAAGCCGAGTTGGCTGGGGCCAGCGGCAAGGATCCGGAGAAGGCCGAGCGCGTCCGGTCCGCCCTCTCGAATCTCGAGCGCTTCTTTGCCGGGACCATTCACTCCTTCTGTGCGCGTCTGCTCCGGGAACGGCCGGTCGAGTCCGGCGTGTCGCCAGGCTTCACCGAGCTCGACGAGGTGCAGGACCTGGAGCTGCAGGGACGCGTGTGGCGCGACTTCGTCACGAGCGCTCGTGCCAATGGCGACCCGGACATGATGGCCTTGATGGCCGCAGACATCCGCCCGAAGGACCTCGACTCGGCGTTCGCGACGGTCTGTGTGAACGACGACGTGGACTTTCCTCCGGGTGAGGCGAACTGTCCCGATCCGGCGCCGGCGTGGAAGGCGCTCGATCGGTTCTGGAAGGAGCTGCAGCAGCACCTTCCGGCCAGCATCGACCCGGACACAACGTGCAAGATCCAGAAGGCGGCACGGCACTTCAGTCGACGGCTGCGTGTCTCGAGGAGCCGTGTGGACCGCCCATCTGTCCTCGCCGCGCTGCTGGGCATCTGGAAACTCGAGTCGAAGATCGTCCAGAAGTGGTGGGCGGACTCCGCTTCCGAGAGGAAGCGTCTGCGCGACCTGATTCAGGGCCTGCACGCCGACTTCCGCACCGCCGTCGTCGAGCCGTACCTGGCCCAGTGGCGCCAGTACGTGTATCGGCTGTCGGTGGGGCTGCTGACGCGGGCTCGCGAATCCGCGGCAGCCGAGCGGCGTCGTCTCAACTGCCTGAACTACGGAGACCTGCTGAACCTGACCGCACGCGTCCTGCGTGAAGACGTGCAGGTGCGGAGGGCGTTGCAGCAGAAGTACCGGTATCTCCTGGTTGACGAGTTCCAGGACACCGATCCTGTTCAAGCCGAGATCGTGTTCTGGCTCGCCGAGGACGGCACCTCGTCGTCGGTCACGAGCAAGGGCGCCGAAGCCCCGGACTGGCGAAAGGTCGGGCTGCGGCCCGGCGCGCTGTTCGTCGTCGGCGACCCCAAGCAGTCGATCTATCGCTTCCGGCGAGCGGACATCGACATCTACAACATTGTCCGCGGCCGCTTCAGCGAGCCCGCGATCGGCCGCGTGTTGCCGTTGACGATGAACTTTCGCTCCGTGCCTGCGTTGTGCGGCTGGGCGAACGACGTCTTTCGAACCCGGTTCCCGGCCGAGCCGACCACGCATGCCCCCCGGTTTGCGGCTCTTGATGCGGATGAGGGGAAGACGGCGACCGGCGGCGTGTTCACGCTGACGAGCGCCGGCACCGGCGACAGACCTCCTCGAGGAAGACGCGCGGAAGATCGCGGCGTACATCAGGTCGGAGGTGGACGCCGGCCGGCGACAGTTCCGTGACTTCCTGATCCTCACACGGAAGAAGAAGGACCGGATTGCGCCCTACGCGGATGCGCTCGAGGCGCTGAATGTCCCGCTCGAGGTCAGCGGCGCCGGCGCCTTCGGCGATTCCGCAGAGGTCCGCGCGCTGACGCTGTTGCTGCGCGCGCTTGCCGAGCCGCAGGACGCCGTGTTGCTGGTGGCGGTGCTTCGCGGACCGCTCTTCGGGCTCAGCGATCCGGAGCTGTTCGCATTCAAGCAAGCCGGCGGGTGGTTCAGCGTCTTCCACGAGCCGACGGACGGGAGCTGATCGGATCGCCTCAATCGCGCGTCGAGGCAGCGATTGGCTCCTTGCGCAAACACTACCGGTGGACGCGGGTGCTCCCTGCAGCGGCCGCGCTCGACCGCATCCTCGAAGACACAGGCTACCTCGCGTTGGCGGCCACGACTCCCGGCGGCGTCGACGCTGGAGACGTCCTCCATGCCGTGGACCGCGTTCGCCAGGTCGTCGAGGATGGCGGGAGCCTCGCCGATGCCGCCGACGCGCTGGACGCCGACAGCGAAGCGGCCAACGAAGTCGAGTCGCTTCCGCTCGAGCCCGGTCGCACCGACGTCGTCAGGCTGATGAACCTGCACAAGGCGAAGGGGCTGGAAGCCGACGTCGTGTTCCTGGCGGACCCGGCCGGCGGCTTCAACGCCTCGCGTCGACGTGCACATCGAGCGTACGGAGTTGAAGGCGCGCGGCTGGCTGAAGGTCGTCCGTAAGAGCGAAGGCTCGTATTGGGCGCCGGTTCTTGGAGAGCATGCGGATTGGCCGGCGCATGAGGCTGCGGAGCTGCCGTACCTGGAGGCCGAGCAGGATCGGCTTCTCTACGTCGCTGCCACGAGAGCCAGGGAGATGCTTGTCGTCAGCAGGTCGCCGGGGTCCACCAAGACGCCCGGCCTGGGGCGTGCTCAACAACTTCCTGGCCGGTGCCGCTGAATTGCAGATCCCGTCCTCTGTCAGCGTGCCCTCGGGGGCCCCGCTCGATTGCACCGTTGCGGCGCAGTCCGGCGCGGCTGCCAGCCAGGCGACGGCGCAGGCGCGGGTCGTCGAGCCGTCATGGGAGATCACCTCCGTCACGGCCGAAGCGCATCACATCGCCCGGATGGCCCGTTCCGTGGAGATCTCCGCTGACGACCCCTCGAAGGTGGTGACGACGGACACGTCCGCGCACCGCGCAGATGCGGGGCTGGCGTGGGGCGCGTTGATTCACGGCCTGCTCGAGCACGCCATGCGTCACAAGTCCGCCACGCGCGCGGATCTGCGGCGGCTGGCAATGTGGCTGACCATGGACGAGCAGCAGTTGCGACCCGTGATCGAGGATGCGCTCGACACAGTCGAGCGTGCCGCAAGCGCAGAATTCTGGCAGTCGGCACAGGCCCATGAACACTCAGCCGAGACTCCGTTCTGTGTTCGTGAGACTGAGCGTCGAGTGACCAATGGCGTCATCGACCTGCTGTTTCAACGCGGTGACGGGTGGCAGGTCGTCGACTACAAGACCGACGTCGGCCTCGGGACCTCGATCGAGGCCTATCAGCGTCAAGTCGCGGCTTACGTTCGCGCTCTGGAAGCGTGTGGGCTAAACGACGTCGGCGCGGAGCTGCAGCCGATACGATCCGTGCAGGAGCCCGAAGCGAGCTGAGTTTCAGTCCGTCTCATGTCTGGGGTTGAGTTCGCGCCGTCGCCTGACCTTGCCCAGCGGGTCACTGGCCGTCGCTGACCGCATTAGCTAGGAGTTCCGCCGCATGGACCGCGCACTGAAGCAGTTGATTCACAACCGCCTCGACGCCGAAGGCGCGGATGCCCCGTGGGTGTACCAGGTCATGGCGGCGTGCGAAGGCCGGGACCGCGCTCGATCAGCAGCTCGGCGGAACCGGAAAGACGGCGCGGCCGACGCCTGCGGCCACGGCGACCGCCGCGGTCGAGCCTCCTGGCGCATATCTTCGCTCGATCACCGTCGAGGGCTTTCGGGGCATCGGTCCGCAGGCGAAGTTGACGATCAAGCCGGGACCCGGCCTCACGCTCGTCGTCGGGCGCAACGGATCGGGCAAGTCCAGCTTCGCCGAGGGCCTCGAGTTCCTGCTCACGGGTCAGCAACAAGCGCTGGGACGACCGTCCCTCGCCCGCGTGGAAGGACGGCTGGCGCAACCTGCATCACAAGACCGCCGCGCTCAGCGCGGAATTCTCCGTCGAAGGCGCGGGCACGTCCCTCGTCTCGCGCGTGTGGGCCGATGGCGCCGAGCTCGATCAGAGCGAGTCGAGCTGGCAGCCGCACGGCAAGGCGAAGAAGCCGTTGACGGACCTGGGCTGGGACGCGGCGCTCGCCGCCTATCGCCCCTTCCTGCCGTACTCCGAGCTCGGCGACCTGCTCACCGACAAGCCGGCGGCGCTGCACGACGCGCTGTCGAAGGTGCTGGGGCTCGAGGACCTGATCGGCGTGCAGAAGCTGCTGGCCGGAGTCGCGGCTGGCGCGCGAGCATGCGGTCAAAGCAGTCGCGGGGCAACTAGACCCGCTGCTGACGCGCCTGCAGGAGACTCGTGGACGCATCCGGCGACGGCCGCGCTGAAGCGATGCTGAAGGCGCTCGAGCGGCAAGCGTCCCGATCTTTCAGCCGCCGCAGAGCTGCTCCGCGAAGGCGCCGCCGTCACCGCCGACCCCATCGTCAATCTGTTGCGACAGTCACAGGGCCTGGCAACGCCGCCGGCGGCGGGACAGGTGGACTACGCCGCTCGCGAACTGATGGCGGCCGACGAGGAGTTGACGCGCGTCGGCGGCACCGACGCCGCACGCGCACGCGAGCTGGCGACGCTTCTGGACCAGGCGCTCAAAGTCCACGCGCATCTCGATGGCGCCGATTGTCCTGTTTGTGGCGCCGAGGACCGGTTGACGCCGGCGTGGCTGGAGTCCACCAAGAAAGAGGTCGAACGCCTTCGTGCCGAAGCGCGCACGGCCGATCAGGCACACACGCGCGCGCTGGAGGCTAGGCGAGCCTGCGAGCGCCTGCTGACGTCGCCGCCGGCGCAGGTCAAGCGGCTGGCGTCGGAGGGCATTCCGGATGCCGCGGATGCGCTTGCGGCCTGGGAGACGTGGCGCGACGGCACGCAGCTGACGGCCACGGCGGACCTGGCTGCGCACATGCGCGAGGCGTATGCCGGGCTGGCCGAGGCATTGAAAGCGCTCGCGGACAGCGTCGAGCGCGAGCTTCGACGACGTGAGGACCGCTGGGCGCCGGTGGCGCAGGACCTGCGCGCATGGCTGGCCGACGCCCGTGTGGCCGCGCTCGCGAAGGAACAGCTGACCGAGCTGAAGAAGGCGGAGGCGTGGTTCAAGGAGGCGCAGATCGATATTCGCGCGGAGCGCTTCCGGCCCATCGCCGACAAGGCACGTTCCGTCTGGAAGGACCTGCGGCAGAGCAGCAACGTCGAGCTCGTGGACATCCAGCTCTCCGGCATCGGCGCGCAAGAGCGTCGATCTCGACGTCACCGTGGACGGCGTCGAGGGCGTGGCGCTGGGCGTCATGAGCCAGGGCGAGCTGAACGCGCTGGCGCTCTGCCTCTTCATGCCGCGGGCATCGCTGCCCGAGAGCCCGTTCCGGTTCATGGTCATCGACGACCCCGTGCAGTCCATGGACCCCGCGCGTATCGACGGCCTCGCGCGCGCGCTCCACGCCGCCGCGAAGACGCGCCAGGTCGTCGTCTTCACGCACGACGAGCGACTGCCCGAGGCTGTCCGTCTCCTCGGCCTGCCCGCGCACGTCATCGAGGTCCTGCGCCAGCCCGGCTCTGTCGTGGACACGCGCGATGCGCGCACGCCGGTGCAGGGATACCTCGAGGATGCGAGGACGCTCGTCAAGACGCAGGATCTACCGGACGCGGTGCGTCGCCGTGTCGTGCCCGGCTTCTGCCGCAGCGCGCTCGAGGCCGCGTGCATGGACGCCGTCCGCGCGCGGCGTCTGAAGAAGGGCGAGTCGCACGTGGCATCGAGGAGTTGCTCGCCTCGCATCAGACGCTCAACAAGCTCACCGCGCTCGCGCTCTTCGACGATGGCGAGAAGGCGGGGGACGTGTTGAAGCGGCTGAACAAGATCGGCAAGTGGGCGGGTGATACCTTCAAAGACTGCAACAGCGGCGCGCATGATGCCCACGCGCGGCGATCTCGATCAGCTCGTGTACGACACGAGCCGGCTGACAACGGAACTGGCGAAGCTGCCATGAGCGCGTCGCCAGCGGAATTGCTCGCAGAGGCGGAGCGCCTGCTCGCCAGCCGGTCGGCCGACCTGCGCGGCACCTGGCCGCGCGCCGTGGCGCTGCTGACGCGGCAGGCGCTGGAGCAGACGCTGGAAAGCAGAAGATGGTGTCCGAGTTGCAATTGGCCCGTAAATCGACGACTCCCGTCAATGAAGAAGGCGTCGCCTTCGGCATCGCCATGGGCATGGCCCTGTCGCTCTACGTCTTCGCATCAGAGGGTGGCTCGAGGTAGGCGAATATTTCACGCTTGCCACGCGATTTTTGTCAGTTTGGCCGACAGAAGATATTGACAGTAACGCGTGTAACTGTTATATTTACGGAGTGGCTGAGTTTGACCTCAAAACCCTCTGCGACGACACCGGCGTCTCACCCCGCACGGTCTATTTCTACGTCCAGCAGGGGCTCCTCCCGCCCGCCGATGGCGCCGGGCGGGGCGCGAAATACAGCGAGGTCCACCGCGACCGCCTTCGCCTGATCCGGCAGCTGCAGGACCAGCACCTGCCGCTCGCCGAGATTCGCAAGCAGATCGAAGGGCTGTCGCAGCAGGAACTGAGCCACCTGGCCGAGGGCACTGAAGACAGGGCTGAAGCCCTGCCGCCACAGCACAGTGCCGCGGACTACATCCGATCGGTGTTGTCGGGGCAGGGGACCCCGGACGCTGCTCGCACACGACACAGTCTGTCGGCTCGAACGCCGCCTCAAACACCGCCAGCGTCAGGGCACGTCTCGCCCGGAGAGCGCTCCCAATGGGAGCGCCTCACGCTGGCCCCGGAAATCGAACTCCACGTGCGACGACCGCTGTCGCGCGTGATGAACCGCAAATTGGAACGCCTGCTCGAGTTCGCCCGAGCATTGATGAAGGAGCACTAATGACCGAACTGACAGCCCGCACCGATCGATCCCTCATCCGCGCCGCCGGCCGGAGCGTCCGACACGTCGCCGTCACGCTCGTGGCACCGGTGTCCGACCGCGCGAAGGAGCGGCCGCCGGTGGACGTGGCATTCGTACTCGACCGCTCGGGGTCGATGTCGGGCGAGAAGATCCAGCTGGCCCGCGATGCCATCCTCCAGGGGATCGCGATGCTGAAGCCCGCGGACCGCTTTGCCGTGATTGCCTACGACACCATCGTCGACGTGGTGATGCCGCTGTCGCCCGCCCGTCCCGAGGCGCGCGGCCACGCCGAGGCGCAGCTCCGGCAGATTGATGCGCGAGGAGGCACGAACCTCTCCGACGGCTGGCTCGCGGGCTGTCAGCAGCTGGCCGAAGCTCCGAACCCGGCGCCGGGCGCCCGCTGCCTGCTGATGTCGGACGGCTGCGCGAATCAGGGCATCACCGACTGTAGCGAACTGGAGCGGCACGCCCGCGAACTGCAGCAGCGCGGCGTGGTGACGTCCACGTTCGGCGTGGGCGCGGACTTCGACGAGGTCCTGATGAGCGGGATGGCGCGCGCCGGCGGCGGCCACGGCTACTTCATCCAGCATGCCCGCCAGATCGGCGACCTGCTGACGAGCGAACTGGCCGAGTCCCTGGAGGTCGTCGCGCGCGGGGCATCGCTGTCGATCCACGCGCCACACGGCGCCAGCGTGGAGGTGCTGAATGACTTCGATGCAGGCCGGGAGGGCGACACGACGACGGTCCGCCTCGGCACCCTCGTGTCCGGTCAGTCAGTGACGGTCGTCCTCAGAGTGACGCTGCCGGAGGGCGTCGAGGGCGATCATGCGGTTCTCGGGATTCGAGCCGGCGCCAGCGAGGGCACTCTCGACGCGCCGCCAGTCGAGGTCCGCTGGACGTTTGCCTCGCACGCGCACAACGACGCGCAGGCGAGAGAGACGGCCGTTGACCTGCAGGTCGCAGGCATCTACGCCGCACGGGCGCGGCGTGACGCCCTCGAACTGAACCGCCAGGGTGACTATCCCGGTGCCCGCCGCCTGCTCGAGCGTGTGGCCAAGCGAATCGAGGGCTACGCCGGCGCCTCCCTCGAGCTGCAGGGCCTGGCACGAGCACTGCGAGCCGAGGCGCGAGAGTTCGAGCGGGAGATGGACTCCGTGTCGATGAAGCAGGCGCACTACTCGTCGCTCGCGGCGATGCATTCCCGATCCTTGGCCGGCAAGGCGACTCGCGGCCGCTACGATGCGCAGGCCTACGATGTCCGACTGCACCGCGGCGTGCCGGTCATCGACTGCGACGGGGCCCAGGTCGCCATCGTCACCGGAACGCCCGCCAGCTTTGGACGCGTGCCTGTGCGGCTGGTTGGCCAGCCGTTCCATCTGCCCTCCTCGGTGGTTCCCGGCGTCACGGCAGAATCTATCGGCCAGTACCTGGGCACCACCATCGATGCGGTGATCGGCGGCGACCTCCTGCAGCAGTTCGAGTGCCTGATCGACCTCGGCACGAAGCGGGTGGTGTTGTCTCATGGAAGCCTCGGCTGCGACGGCGTGTCGCTGCGCACGCCGCTGCGGCTGGACGTTCCGACCGCCGAGATCACGGTTGGCGCCAGGCAGGGGGTCGCGTTTCTCGACACCGGCGCGCGGTTGTCGTACATCGATCCCGCCGCGGTCACCGGACGGCCCGTCGGCCGCGAGAAGGACTTCTTTCCCCTCGTGGGCGAGTTCGAGACGGATGTCTACGAAGCCGAGATCGAGCTGGCGGGCCTTCGGCTTCGCGGGAGATTCGGCGTGCTGCCGCAGCCGCTCCAGCAGTCGATGGCCGCGCTCGGAGCGCAGTGGGTGATCGGCTCGGAGCTGCTTCAGCAGTTCCCGCTGCTGCTCGATCTGCAGCACCATCGCATCATGATCGTGCAGCAGCAGCCGTCGTTCATGGCGATCCACTAACGGCCGGCAGGCGAGTCATCGCGCGCGCAATCGAATGACACCCGGCGCCATCGTCAACCACGCCGACTACCCCCAGTGGGGACACGGCTACGTGATCCGCGCGAGGAAGAAGGCGACCGACGTCTTCTTCCTCTGGGGCGGCCGGCGCAAGGTGGCCGCCGGCGAGCCGCTCGAAGAGGCGAGGCCTGCAACCGTGGAGGCCCGCCTCTTCGCGCTTTGCGGCGAATGCTCGCCGCAATCATGGGCCCGCGGCCATCACAGCCTCTACGCCGTCGAGCTCGACCCGGCCGTCATGAAGGTTCGCAAGTTCCGCGAGAAGAACCCGGGCGGGGCGGCCAGCGGGTGTCTCTATGTGGGCGTCACGGGACTGCCGCCGGAGACGAGATTCGAGCGGCATCTCGCGGGCACGCAGTCCGCTCGATTCGTGCAAGCGCACGGCGTGCGATTGCGGATGGACCTGGTCGAGGGGTTCTCGCGGCTGCCGTATCGGATCGCAGCCTGCATGGAGCCAAAGCTGGCGGCGTGGCTGCGCGCGCAGGGATTCGGCGTCTGGCAGAACTGATCCGCTCAGGCTCGGGGATATTCACGAATGGCAACGGCCCAAGAAACGCTCGCGGCGTTGACCGCGGTAGTCGTAGATCGACATCCACAAGAGACGGCCGCTGTCGCCGGTGGTGGACGCGGGCCGTGGGCACGCCGGGCAAACTCTGCGCGTTTCGCGCATCGAGCGAGTGGCACCAACTCTGCAATAACTGGTCGCGACATCCGGAGCGGCGCGAAGGATTCGCGCCCGGCAACCTGGAACGGACATCCCAAGGTGCCTGCCACCCTGACCACACGTCACGCGAGCGCGACGCTGGACCGGGCCGGCGATGTGGCTGCCAGAGACGGCAGCAATGAAGTGTCCGCGCGGCGTCCAGACGATCGCCGCGACTCCGGGTGTCTTCTCGACAAGAGAGGACACCATGGCTGAGACCACGCCCGGCCCCGCACTTCGCCCGTCACCACTGCCCGACTACTCTCGTCGCCTCGTCTTGCGCCCGCCGCGGCGTCGAGGCTGGCGGACTGCCCGCAGGCAGACACTCTGCCGCGAGTGCGAGGTTCACGAGGCCCGCTACCATCGCCGGGGGAGGGTCGCCTTCCGGCGCGACCACGACCTCTGCCCCCGCTGCTACCGCTCCTTTGCGGAACGCCAGCGCGCGCGGCATCTGCGTGAGGGCTGCTGGGTGATGCTGCCAGTCCTGGCGGGAGGTGCGCGATGACCGCGACGTTCGATCCCAACCCGCTCGATGGGACGGCCTCGCTCTTCGCGCAACTACTGCGCGAGACGCCCGAGGCCGGTGTCGATGCCGTGTTTGCGAAGGCCTGCCAGCTGGCGGAGGGCCTGTTTCCGCACCAGATCGAGGGCGTCGCCTTTCTGCTCGGACGCCGCCGCGCGATCCTGGCCGACGACATGGGCCTCGGCAAGACACGCCAGGCCATCGTGGCGCTCGGCGAGGCCGCGCCGGCCGGGCCCTATCTGGTCATCTGCCCGGCGTCGCTGAAGCAGAACTGGGCGCGCGAGATCCGCGCGGTCGAGCCTGGCATCGGACGTGGCGATCGTGCCCGCGGCCGGCTCGCTGGCAGGCCGCGCGCGATGGGTGGTCGTGAACTACGACGTCCTGAGCCGTCATCTCGCTGCGATCAAGGCCATTCCCTGGGGCGGCCTGGTGGTAGACGAGGCGCACTACATCAAGAACCACAAGAGCGCGCGCAGCCGAATCGTCCGCGACATCGCAGGCGCCGCCGCGTCGAGCCCGGCGTCTGGCGGAGGGCCGCCGGTCTACGCGCTCACGGGCACGCCGCTCACGAACCGTCCGCGCGACCTGTTCACGCTGCTGCAGCTGGTAGCCCACCCGCTTGGCCGGAGCTTCCTGTCGTTTGCGAAGCGCTACTGTGCCGCCGAGCAGAACGATACGGCTGGGTGACCGACGGCGCGTCGAACCTCGAGGAGCTGACCCTGCAGCTGCACGGCGTCATGCTGCGCCGCACGAAGGACCAGGTGCTGTCGCTGCCGCCGAAGCTCCGTGCCTGGCTGCCTGTCGAGGTGAAGGCCGGAGTCGGAGCGAAGGAGATTGGCCGCGCGGTCCGCCTGCTGCTCGATTGGCGCGGCACGCGAGACGAGGGCCGTAATGCCCCCGGCCGGGCGCCCCGCGGGCAGGCACGCGAACGGACTCAGTTGCTTGCGTCGCTGACGCGTGCGCGCCAGCAGCTTGCCGTGGCGAAGTGCGACGACACGAGGACGTTCGTGGACGATGCGGTGGAACAGGGCGAGAAGGTGATCGTGTTCTCGTGCTTCGACGAGCCGATCCGGACGCTCGCCCGTCATTTCGGCGACGCGGCTGTGACGCTGACCGGCAGCACGCCGGTCGAACGGCGCCAGGCGCTCGTCGATCGTTTCCAGCAGGACAGCGGCGTCCGCGTGTTCCTCGCGAACATCATCGCGGGAGGAACGGGACTGAACCTCACCGCGGCCCGTCAGGTCGTCTTCAACGACCTCGACTGGGTACCGGCGAACCATTGGCAGGCCGAAGACCGCGCCTATCGCATCGGCCAGACCGGCACGGTGAACGTCACCTACCTGGTCGGCTCGGACACCATTGACGAGTTCGTCCGTGCGGTGCTCTCGACCAAGGCGGAACTGGTCGATGCCGTCGTCGAAGGCAAGGCCGTCAGCGACGCCGCGTACACCGGCGTGCTCGAGGAACTCGAGCGCGCGCTCGGGGCACTGTCACCACGGCTCGCCGACGTCTCGGCGGCCGACCTGGATGACGAGCAGATTGGGCAGTTGTTGAGAGAACTGGCCAGCACGCAGCCCGCGGAAGCCGATGCAGGCTCCGGTCCTCGCGCGACAAAAGCGATGGACCCTGCGCTCGCCAGGAAGGCACTGCTCGCGCTCGCGCGCGCGCTCAACGGTCCCAACGCGACGAAGTACCGCATCGTCAGCTCGTCGCGCCCGGGCTCGCACTACACGCTTACCGTCAGCGGTGGGGAGGACGTCGAGTGCTCCTGCCCGGGATTCGAGTATCGGGGAGCGTGCCGCCACGCGCGCGATCTGAAGCAGGCGCTAGCCCGGGGCGCCGGCGCGCCGGCTGGATATGAAACGGAGGTCTGATGGCCCGGCGGCAAGAACGGTCAACCTGGCGGCGATTTCGTACGCCCGCGATCGAGGAGCCTCATTCCCAGGCTCTCAATCTCCTCCCGCATCGCCAGCCGCTCCAGCCACCTCGCCGGAATACCCGACCGCCCATACAGCGCGCCGGCAATCTGCCCGGCCACTGCCGCGGTCGTGTCCGCGTCGTCTCCAAGGTTGGCCGCACAGAGAATCGCGGCCTCGAACGACTCCGTCGTCCACACGCTCCACAGCGCGGCCTCGAGGCTTGGGACGACGTAGCCGGTGCCTGAGATCTCGCGATCGGACTTGTCGCGCCAGTCGCCGCGGGCAATCGCCTGAATGGCCTTGGCGCCGGTGAACGTGTCGGCGTCGCCCAGCAGGGCTTCTGCCTTGCCGGATCCGTCGAGCGCGCGCGAGAGAATCGACGCGAGCAGCCGGCAAGCGTCGACGGCCTCCGCTGCGTCATGCGTGGTGCGCGAAGATTCGGCGGCGTGGTGGACGACTGCGTCGCGATCGGGATGGAAGAACAGCACGACCGGCGCGAGGCGCATGATGGAGCCGTTGCCTGCGGATCGCGGATCCGGAGAGCCCGAATACGGCTCTCCGGTGCGCGCGAACCGCGTCAACGCCGCGTTGACGGTCACGCCGATATCAAAGCAACTGCCGGTCGAGCTCAGGTAGCCTTCGTCGCGCCAACGGAGATAGCGCGTCATCTGATCGCGCGCATCGAAGCCGCCGCACTCAACGAGACTCGTCGCCAGGCACAGCGCCATCGATGTGTCGTCGGTCCACTGGCCAGGCTCGAGTTCGAACGGGCCGCCGCCAACCATGTCGGTGAGCGGCTCGAACGTGCCGCGCGGCTTGAACTCGACGGTCGTGCCGACGGCATCGCCAACGGCAAGGCCGAGGAGTGCGCCGAGGTGACGGTCGTGTTGCAGGCATCTGGCGAACCGTCTGAGATTACCTCTCAGCCGACACGGCGCGCGAGTTCTTCGACGCTCTCCGCCAGCAGCGCGGGCAAACCCGTGGTACGTCCTGCGAGACGCTTGGCGACGAGTTCGGACACTGACCGGTAGTACCACAGCGTCTGATCGGGCGTCGCGTTGAAGCGTGCGAACACGCGCGGACCCCAGCTGTCGAAGTCGATCACGACAGACCGCACGTTGTGCGCGACATCGGCCGCCTTCAGCGCGGCGACGTGGGCATCGACGTGCGCCAGGTGCTCGACGACCTCGCGCTTGCGGTCGATCCACGCACGCGCCTCACCGGACGCGTCGGACTTCTCCTCGGTGACGGCCTCGACGAGCCGGATGACCTCCGCTCCGAAAGCGTCGGCGATGAAGGCACGGACGGCAGAACGAAATCCGCGCCCTTCTTCGGGCGCGGCCGCCAGCGGCGCAAACTCCGCGCGGAACCGCGCCCGCACGCGCTCGTCGTCCGGCTCGAGGTCCTCGAGCACGTCGTGCAGGTAGCCGGCAATGACGACGTCCTCGGGCCAGCCGTCGCGTTCGAGCAGCCGTGCCACCGAGACGGGATGCGCGATATACGGAAGCGCCGTGCCCTTGCGCACGTCCAGCGCATGGCCGACCGACGCGATGCGGATGGCCAGGTCGATGCGCGGCGAGAAGAGGGGACGATGGATGTGTGGGGCATGGTGGTAGACGGGTGCCCGAACTGAAGTTCGGGCCTCGTACTCAGTGAATCAGCGTTGCGGTCCGAACCTTCGGGGTGTCGGCGGCCGGGCGGGCGGCGCGACGCTCGCCGCGCACGGTCTTGAACCAGTAGCCGACCTGCATGACGATCCAGTCCGCGGTGACGCCGCCGAAGAAGTGCAGCGGCGCGACCTCGGCGCCCTCGAGGAACGGCTGGTCCACGGTCGCTCCGTCTGCGGGCGCCAGCCCGATCGCCGCGGCTTCGTATGTATTCTCGCCCTTGACTCGTGACATCAGCAGCAGCGTCGCGCGCAGACCGTCCGCCTCGACGAGCACGGGCGCCGCACCGCGCCACCGATCGCCAGCATCGCAGGTGAAGCCGGCCCGCTCGAGGATCGTCACCAGGTCGGCCTGCGAAATTGATGCGTAGACCGGCTGCCGCGGCGCGCGCGTGTCTGCGACCGCCTGCACCTCCAGCGGCTGCCGGCCACGATATCCGAGAGCGTCGTAGAGCAGATCGAGAACCGCCGTGACGAGCAGCCGCACGTCGAGCGCGCTCTCGACGTCGACCTCGCGCTGGAAGTTCCGCGCCTGACCGCCAATGCGGAAGCCAGCCGCCTTCACGCGCTTCGAGCGGTCGCCCTGCATGTAGGCCTTCGTCGGCTCGTGCCAGTTGCCGGACGAGACCTCCCAGTCCACCGACTCGCCCGGCTCGGACCAGAACTGCAGGTAGACCTGCACGTTCTCTCGCCGGCTGATAGCTGAGGATGCAGAACTTGAAGTCGCCGACCGGCGTGCCGTCCTCCCACTGACACACGCGCGCGAGGATGCTGCGCAGCTTCCGCTCGAGCGCCGCGCCGAGCTGTGCGCGGGTCAGGGCTCGGCGGCTGGCCGGGAGCAGGACGTGAGTGGCGGGCAGAATGTGTGCATGGGGAGCGCCTCCTGAGCAGATCAGTATGGCGCAGAGGGGTGACAGGTTAGGGCAGCATGTAAGATGCCCCGATGCTGCAACTGCTCGCCGTCATCTGCGCCGTCGTCAACACCGGGGCCGGCCTCGCGCTGGCCGTGACGCGCGGCGGAATCCTGGGCCAGCTGGGCGTGCCGCCGCCGCTGCCGTTCTACGGCGATCTCCTCGCGGTCTTCCTGATTGGCTCGGGCCTGGGGTTCGTGCCGGCGATTCTCAACCCGACGCACCAGCGGCCGTACCTGTGGATCTTCGGCGTCGGCGTGAAGCTGGTGGCCGCGTCGCTGCTGGCGCGGCTGTGGTTCTCGGGACTGGTCGGCTACGCGGTCGGGCTGATCGGCATGCTCGACGCGCTGCTGGCGGGACTGATGCTGGCGGCGCTGTTGACGCGGACTTCGGACTCCAGGCTCCGGACTTCGGGCTGAGCCGACGAGTGCGCAGGATCCCCGAAACCCTGCGCCCCTTCGCCCCCGCCGTTACGGCACCGGCTTCATCTCTGCCTTGTAGGTGATTTTCTTGTCCACTTCCGTGCGGATGTCGAAACTCACCGACTCGAAGCCGGGATGACGCAGCTCGATGCGGTGTGGCCCGGCGTCGAGCTTCAGCTGCTCGAACGCGCTGTCGAAGTCGTCGACGACACCGGCAATCTGCCCGTCCACGTACACCTGTGCCGACTTCGGCTTCACCTTCAGGCGGAGGCCGCCGTAGGCATCGCTGCTCGGTCCCTCGTAGGTGTTGCCGTAGGTGCTGGTGTAGCTGCCACCGGAACCGCCGCTGCTGCCGCCGCCGTAACCGTAGCCCCCGCCGTAACCGTAGCCTCCGCCGTAGCCGTAACTGCCGTACGGGTAGCCGTAGCCCCACCACGGGTCCCAGAACAGGCCGTAGGTGAGCGGCAAGTACGGATAGTAGGGGTAGTACCAGGAACTCCCGCAGCAGCCCGGGTAGTACCCGCCGCCGCCATTTGGCGGGTACGGCGGATAGCGCCGCGGCGTGGCCGTGCCGAAGCTCTGGCGGTCGCCGCGGTCGCGGTCGGTCGCGCGGGGCGAAGCCGCGTAGCTGTCGCCACGCCCGCTCCCCCTGCCGCTACCGCTGGCACCGCTGCTGCCACTGCCGCGCGGAACCGCGCGATCGCTGCCACCCGAGCCGCGGCGCTCCGCCGGCGGGGCCGTGCGCTCGCGCGCTGCTGGCCCTCCTCGGACGAGCGGACCCGTCCGGAATCCGCGCTCGACGCAGTGCTCGCGGTCGCGCGCGGCGCTTCCGCCCGCGGAGACTCCACCCGCGGCGAGGCCATCCGCGGCACGGCGCGCTCTCCGCCGCCGCCGCTGCCCGACCGCGCCGGCGACGGCGCCTGCCGCTCTGCGGCGCGCGGCGCCGGCGCCGGCTTGGAGTCCTGTGCGAGCAGGCTCCCAGCGGCCAGCGGAAGCGCGGCTGACGTCAAAGCGACGAGAAGATACGGACGCATTTCGAAACGCTCCTCTGACTCAGATGTAAAGCAACCGCCCTGCCAACGTTCGAAGTCCCAACCTTCAGTGTTTTCTGGACTTCCTGCCCGCCCGTCCTGACGCGGCGACACTCACGGCACAGCCGGCTGGTTCCATTGTCCCCGTTCCTTGACACCTCCACGAGCCCGCGAATAGGCTGCGATCAGGTATCTCCGCAGCTCGATCTCGCGGCTCCGCGCCTCGCCGACCTCACAGAAGCGCCATTTGGCCCCATGTTTCACGCCACGACGATCCTCGCGGTTCGCCTGAACGACCACACGGTCCTGGCCGGCGACGGTCAGGTCACCTTCGGCCAGACGGTGATGAAACAAGGCGCGCGCAAGATCCGTCGCCTCTATCACGACCGCATTCTCGCCGGCTTTGCCGGATCGGCCGCAGACTCCTTCGCGCTCTTCTCGCGATTCGAGGCCAAGCTCGAACAGTACCGCGGCAATCTCGAGCGGTCGGCGGTCGAGCTCGCGCGCGACTGGCGGACCGACCGCGCGCTGCGGCGCCTGGAGGCGATGCTCATCGTGGCCGACAAGGAGAGTATCTTCCTGCTCTCGGGCACCGGCGATCTCATCCAGCCCGACGACGGCATCGTCGCCATCGGGTCGGGCGGGCCGTTCGCGCTGGCGGCAGCGCGCGCGCTCGCCAGGCACACGCAGCTCTCGGCGCGCGACATCGCCGAGCAGTCGATGGCCATCGCCGCCGAGATCTGCATCTACACGAACGACCGGATCGTGGTCGAGGAGCTGTAGCGCGTGGCGATTCACCTGCCGGAGCGGACGCAGACCTCCACCGAGACGCTCACGCCGCGCGAAATCGTCGCCGAGCTCGACAAGCACGTCATCGGGCAGCACAAGGCCAAGCGCGCGGTGGCCATTGCGCTCCGCAACCGGATGCGCCGCCAGAAGCTGCCCAAGGAGCTCGCCGAGGATGTCGCGCCGAAGAACATCCTGATGATCGGGCCGACCGGCGTCGGCAAGACCGAGATCGCCCGGCGCCTGGCGCGGCTGGCGCAGTCGCCGTTCATCAAGGTCGAGGCCTCGAAGTTCACCGAGGTCGGCTACGTCGGCCGCGACGTCGAGTCGATGGTGCGAGACCTGGTCGAACTGGCCATCGCGATGGTGCGCGACGAGCGCTACGAGGAACTGCGGCCGCAGGCGCGCGCCGCGGCCGAGGACCGCCTGCTCGACCTGCTGCTGCCGCCAATGCCCCGGCCCGAGCTGGATCCGCCCGACATCAACGCGCCCGACCCGGCGACGGCGACGCGCGAGCGCCTGCGCGATCAGCTTCTCGCCGGCCGGCTCGATCACCGGACGGTCGAGATCGACGTCCGCGACGGCAGCATGCCGGCCTTCGAGATCATCAGCGGCGGCAACGTCGAGGAGGTTGGCATCAACGTCAAGGACATGATGCCTGGCCTCTTCCAGGGACGCACGAAGCGCCGCAAGCTGCACGTGCCCGAGGCGCTGGAGCACCTGACCGCGGAGGAGCTGGCGAAGCTGGCAGACATGGAGTCGGTGGGTCGCACCGCGATCGAACGTGTCGAGCAGTCCGGCATCATCTTCATCGACGAGATCGACAAGATCGCGGGACGCGAAGGCGGTGCAGGGCCGGACGTCAGCCGCGAAGGCGTCCAGCGCGACATCCTGCCGATCGTCGAGGGGACGACGGTGAACACCAAGCACGGCATGGTGAAGACCGATCACATCCTCTTCATCGCCGCCGGCGCGTTTCACGTGTCGAAGCCCTCGGACCTGATTCCCGAGCTGCAGGGGCGCTTTCCGATTCGCGTCGAGCTCGAGGCGCTGGGCAGCGGCGACTTCGTGCGCATCCTGACCGAGCCGAAGAGCGCGCTGATGAAGCAGTACACGGCGCTGCTGGCCACCGAGGGCGTCGAGGTCGTGTTCACGGTCGACGCCGTCGCGCGCGTCGCGGCGCTGGCCGCCGAGGTGAACGAGAAGACCGAGAACATCGGCGCGCGCCGCCTGCACACGGTCATGGAGCGGCTGCTCGACGAGATTTCATTCGACGCGCCGGACCGCTCCGGCACGTCCGTGACCATCGATGCCGCCTACGTGAACCGCATGCTCGCGGACATCGTCGCCAACGACGATCTCTCCCGGTATATCTTGTAGGGGCTGCGGGCTCCGGACTACGGACTCCTGGCTGCGGACTACTGACTACGGACTCCGGACTACCGACTACGGACTGCGGACTTCTTGGACACTTCAGCCTCCACATCTGCGCGCCATCGCCGCCTTGCGGCTGCCGGCGCGTGCCTGTTTGCCGCGGCGGCCGCGATCGGATGTGGCAAGAAAGGGCCGCCCCTTCCGCCTTTCGCGAAGGCGCCTGCGGCCGTCTCGGAGCTCAGCGTTCGCCGCCTCGGCAATCGCGTCGAGATCCGGTTCACCGTGCCCACGGTCGACGTCGACGGCCAGCGGCCGGCGAAGATCGATCGCGTGGAGGTGTGGGCGCTCACCGGTCCGGCGACGCCGGCGCCGCTCTTCCTGAAGTACGCGACGCTGGTCGGCACGGTGCCCGTACGGCGTCCTCCACCGCCGGCTCCTGACGTCGAGGAGGGCAAGCCGCCGCCGCCACCGCCGCCGCCGTCGACAGAGCCCGGTCTCGATCAGGGTCAGCCAGGGATGGTGGTCGACGAGCTGACCAACGGCGAGTTCACGCCGATCGCCATCCCCGAGCTGGACAAGCAGCGCGCCGAGGAAGAAGCGGCGCGCGCGAAGCTGCTCGAGGAAACGGGGCCGATCAGGCTCTCGCCGCCAGACATCGGGCCGCCGCTGCCGCCGCCGACGACGCGGTACTACGTGGTGCTCGGCCGCAACGGCGGCCGCAAGGGCGCGATGACGCCGCGCGTGCCCGTGCCGCTGACGCCGGCACCGCCGGCACCGCCGGCGCCGACGGTGACGGTGGCCGAGAACTACGTGGAGCTGACGTGGACCGAGCCCCCCGGCGTTCGCAAATCGGTCACGAAGGGGACGGCGCTGCCGAGTCCGGGCAGCGTCGCCGCGCCAGGTGTTGCGGCGCCGGCAACTCCGGTCGCGGCGGCCCCAACCCCACCGCCGGCGGTGCCGCCGCCCGTGGACGCCAGCGGCAACCCGCTGCCGCCGCCGGTGCTGAACTCGCGGTCGCTCACCGGCTTTCCCGTCGCCACTATTGGCTACAACGTGTACGAGGTCGCGCCGGCACATCTGACTCCCGCGCCGGCGGAGCCGGGCGTCGTGCCCACCCTGCCGCGGAAGGCGACACCGGCGCCGGTTGCCGCGCTCACCTGGCGGGACGAGAAGATCGACTTCGGCGCCGAGCGCTGCTACGTGCTGCGCACGGTCGAGACCTCCGGCCCGAGTGTCGTCGAAAGCGAGCCGTCGCCGGTCACCTGCGTGTCGCCGACCGACACGTTCCCGCCGAAGGCGCCGACGTCGCTTGCCGCCGTCGCCAGCGAGGGCGCGATTGGCCTGATCTGGGACGCGAACACGGAGCCCGATCTTGCCGGCTACATCGTGCTGCGCGGCGAGGCCCCTGGCACGACGATGAGCCCGCTGATGACGTCGCCGATCAAGGAGACGACGTATCGCGACACGACGACGAAGGCGGGGGTCAGGTATGTCTACGCGGTCGTCGCGGTGGATACGGCGACGCCGCAGAACGTGTCGACGCAGTCGAATCGGGTTGAGGAGACGGCACGGTGACGTGCATGCGTGCACTGCGTGCACGTGCTCGCTGACGTGCGTGCGGTGCTGAGTGCCGAGTGCTACGTAGGCTAGTGCGATGCGAGTGCCGAGTGCTGAGATGACGCGCCTGTATCGACTCGAGAGCGGCTACGTCGTGGAGACCGGCGGCGTCGTCAGGCGCCTGGTCGGCGATCCGTTTGGCGACTGGCGCGCCGGCGACGAAGTGCCGGGTGGGCTGGACGGCCAGCGCGTGCTGGCGCCGGTGGTGCCCTCCAAGATCGTCGCCGTGGCGCTGAACTACAAGGCGCACGCGGCAGAGCAGGGCAAGCCGCTGCCGCCGGAGCCGCTGTTCTTCATCAAGCCGTCCACGGCCGTGGTGGGGCCGGCAGAGCCGATTCGGCTGCCGCCGGGCGTCGGGCGCGTGGACCACGAGGCCGAGGTCGGGCTGGTCATCGGCCGGCGCGCCACGCGGGTCACGGCCGAGCGGGCGGGGGACTACATCCTCGGCGTCACGTGCGTGAACGACGTCACCGCGCGAGCCCTGCAGAAGCAGGTGGGGCACTACACGCGGCCGAAGGGATTCGACACGTTTGCCCCGGTAGGCCCGGCCATCGCGCTCGGCCTGGACTGGTCGAATCTGCGGGTGCAGGGCTGGGTGAACGACACGCTGCGCCAGGATTCGACGACGGCCGATCTGATCTTCCCGGTGCCAGAGCTGGTGGCGTTCATCTCGTCGGTCATGACGCTGCTGCCTGGGGATATCATCTCTACAGGGACGCCGGCCGGCATCGGGCCCCTCGCTCCCGGCGACGTCGTCCGGATCCGGGTGGAAGGCGTCGGCGACCTCGAGAATCCAGTCACGGACTAGGCGCTCGCTGCGCTCGCGGGGGACAGGGGCGCGCTCGCTACGCTCGCGCGGGAGATTAGGGGAGATTCAGCCATGAAGCTGTTCGTAGACACCGGCATCGTGAAGGAAGTCGAAGCGCTGGCCGCGCTGGGCGTCATCGACGGCGCGACCACCAACCCGTCGCTGATGGCCAAGGCCGGCGGCGACCCGCGCCAGATCCTGAAGGAGATCTGCCGCATCGTGCAGGGGCCGGTGAGCGGCGAAGTCGTGGCCACCGACTACGAGGGCATGCTGCGCGAAGGGCGCGATCTCGCGTCCATCGACGAGCACGTCGTCGTGAAGGTCCCGTTCACGAAAGACGGCGTGAAGGCGTGCAAGACGCTGACGGGCGAGGGCATCCCGGTCAACGTCACGCTGATCTTCTCGGCGACGCAGGCGCTGCTGGCGGCCAAGGTCGGCGCGGCGTACGTCAGCCCGTTTGTCGGACGCCTGGACGACATCGCCACCGACGGCATGCACCTCATCGAGGAGATCGTCGAGATCTTCGACAACTACGAGTTCGGCACCGAGGTGCTGGTCGCCAGCGTGCGGCACTCGATTCACATCGTGCAGGCCGCGCGCATGGGCGCCGACGTCTGCACGTGCCCGGCGGCCGTGATCGAGCAGATGTTCAAGCACCCGCTCACCGACATCGGGCTCGAAAGGTTCCTGAAGGACTGGGAAAAGGCTCAGGCTGTGGCGAGATAGCTGAATTGCAGGATTGACGGATTGACGATTGCGGATTAAAGGGGCGCTGGATGGACGACCGCCGCTGGGGTTCAGCCGTAATCTCGTCAATCGTCAATCGTCAATCTGCCAATCGCTCAATGTCTGACCGCCTCTCCGAGCTTCTCCGTCGCCGCCGAGCACGGAGGCGGTGACAGAACGTCTTCGCCGCCAGCACGAGGCGGGCAAGCTCACGGCGCGCGAGCGCATCGCGCTGCTGTTCGATCCGGCCAGCTTCGAGGAAATCGACGCGCTCGTCACCCACCGCTGCCAGGACTTCGGGATGGCCGGCCAGGTCATCCCCGGCGACGGCGTCGTCTGCGGCTCCGGACGCGTGGACGGCCGCCTGGTCTACGCCTTCGCCCAGGACTTCACCGTCTTCGGCGGATCGCTCTCTGAAACCAACGCCCAGAAGATCGTCAAGGTGATGGACCTGGCGATGAAGATGGGCGCGCCGGTGGTCGGCTTGAACGACAGCGGCGGCGCCCGGATCCAGGAAGGCGTGATCTCGCTCGGCGGCTACGCCGACATCTTCCTCCGCAACACCCTCGCCAGCGGCGTCGTGCCGCAGATCTCGGCGATCATGGGGCCGTGCGCCGGCGGCGCCGTCTACTCGCCCGCCATCACCGACTTCGTCGTCATGGTGCGCGACACGAGCTACATGTTCGTGACCGGCCCCGACGTCGTGAAGACCGTCACGCACGAATCCGTGACCAAGGAACAGCTCGGCGGCGCGACGACACACAACGAGACCAGCGGCGTGGCGCACTTCAGCGTCGCCGACGATCGCGAGTGCCTGTCCCTGATCCGTGCGCTGCTGTCGTACTTGCCGGGCAACAACGTCGATGGCCCGCCGGCGGTTGCCTTTTCCGACCCTGTCGACCGCGAGTCGCCGGAGCTCGACGCGCTGGTCCCGCCGTCGCCGACGCAGCCCTACGACATGCACGACCTGCTCGAGGCGGTCGTCGACGCCGGCAGCTTCCTGGAAGTCCACGCCCACTACGCGCGCAACCTGATTGTCGGCTTTGCGAGGCTTGCCGGCCGCAGCGTCGGCCTGGTCGCGAATCAGCCGGCGCACCTGGCGGGCACGCTCGACATCGACGCCTCGATCAAGGGCGCGCGGTTCGTCCGCTTCTGCGACGCGTTCAACATCCCGCTGGTGACCTTCGAGGACGTGCCGGGCTTTTTGCCGGGCACGGCGCAGGAGTACGGCGGCATCATCCGCCACGGCGCGAAGCTGCTCTATGCGTTTGCGGAGGCGACGGTCCCGAAGGTCACCGTCATCACCCGCAAGGCCTACGGCGGCGCCTACTGCGTGATGTCGAGCAAGCACATTCGCACCGACGTGAACTTCGCGTGGCCGACGGCGGAGATCGCCGTGATGGGCCCGGAAGGCGCCGTCAACGTCCTTTACCGCCGCGAGCTCGAGACTGCCGAGGACCCGACGGCGCTGCGGGCGGCCAAGGTCGCCGAGTTCCGCGAGAAGTTCGCCAACCCGTTCGTCGCTGCCAGCCGCGGCTTCGTGGACGAAGTCATCCACCCCCGGACGACTCGCAGGCGGATCATCGAGGCGCTGTCGCGCCTGTCCACCAAACGCGACCGCAACCCGCCGAAGAAGCACGGGAACATCCCGCTCTGAGCGGTCCGACGGTCGGTGGGTCGGTAGGTCGGTGGGTCGGTAGGTCGGTAGGTCTGTAGGTCGTCAGGTCTGTAGGTCTGTGGGGCTGTAGGTCGGCGGTGCGCCCCGTATAGAATTGTCTGTTGGTGCGCAAAGTTCTCATCGCCAACCGAGGAGAGATCGCGGTCCGCGTGATCCGCGCCGCGCGCGAGGCGGGACTGGCCAGTGTGGCGGTCTACTCGGAGTGCGATCGGCCGGCCCGTCACGTGCGGCTGGCGGACGAGGCGTGGCCGCTCGGCGGCAATCGTCCCGCCGACAGCTACCTGCGCATCGATCGCCTGATCGAGGTGGCGCGTAAGTCCGGCGCCGACGCGGTGCACCCGGGCTACGGCTTCCTCGCCGAGAACGCGGACTTCGCGGCGGCCTGCCGCGACGCGGGCCTGACCTTCATCGGCCCGACGCCAGAGGCCATCCGCCTGATGGGCAGCAAGACCGCGGCACGCGACGCGGCCGCGGCCGCTGGCGTCGCCAGCGTGCCTGGCACCGCGACGCCGCTGCCGGCCGATGCGCCCGAATCCGACGTCTTATCGATCGCGGCGGCAGTCGGCTACCCGCTGATGCTCAAGGCCGTCGCCGGCGGCGGCGGCAAGGGCATGCGGACGGTCGCGTTGCCGGAGGACCTCCTGCCGGCGCTGCGGGCGGCGCGGTCGGAGGCGCTCTCGGCTTTTGGCGACGGCGCCGTCTACCTGGAACGCCGGCTGGAGCGGCCGCGCCACATCGAGGTGCAGCTGCTCGGCGACGCGCACGGCGCGATCGTGCCGTTCGTCGAGCGCGAGTGCTCGATCCAGCGGCGTCACCAGAAGGTGCTCGAGGAGAGTCCCTCGCCGGTGGTCACGCCCGAGCTGCGCGAGGCCCTGTGCGAGGCCGCGCGCAAGGTGGCCGCCTCGGTCGGCTACACCAACGCCGGCACGATCGAGTTCCTGCTCGACGCCGATGGACGCTTCTACTTCCTCGAGATGAACACGCGCCTGCAGGTGGAGCATCCGATCACGGAAGCCGTCACGGGTGTGGACCTCGTGCAGTGGCAGTTCCGGCTGGCGCGCGGCGAGCGCCTGGCCATCGATCGCGCGGTCGCCCAGGCGCCTCGCGGCCACGCCATCGAGTGCCGCATCTACGCCGAGGATCCGGATCTGGGGTTCATGCCTTCGCCCGGCTCACTGACACGGCTGCGCCCGCCGTCCGGGCCTGGCGTACGGGACGACGGCGGCTACGACGCGCCGGGCGAGGTGCCGATCTACTACGACTCGCTGGTCTCGAAGCTCGTCACCTGGGCGGACACCCGTGACGAGGCGATCGCGCGGATGCGCCGCGCGCTCCGCGAATACGAAGTGACCGGCGTGAAGACGACGATTCCGTTCTTCACGTGGCTGCTGTCCGATCCGGACTTTCTCGCTGCCCGGGTCGACACCACCTACCTCGATCGGACGCTGGCGTCGCGCAACGGCATGCCGTTCTCGCCGGCTGGAGCCGCGCTCGAGGACGTCGCGGTGATCGCCGCGGCGTTCGAGGCATACTTCGGCCAGCGCGCGCCGTCGCGGGCCCGCCGCGGCCGGCCGACAGCGCCTGGACCCGCAGCGGACGCGCCGAGGCACTGCGGTAGCCGTGCGCGCGGACTTCGAAGTCGACGGCCGTGTCCGCACCGTGTCCATCGAGGGACGCAGCCCGGGGTGGTCGGTGACGCTCGACGGGACGCCGATTGACGTCGACGTCGTGCCCCTGGGCGGCGGACGTTACTCGCTGCGGCTGCCCGCGCACGGCCGCCCAGCACGAAGTCGTCGTCTCGTCAGGACGCGAGCGCGGCGACCTCGAGGTGGCGGTCGGCGGCACGCACGTGGTGGTGCGGCGGCGCGTGGCGGGGAGTTCGTCGCGCCATGGCGCCGCGGCCTCCGGCGAGGGCCAGCAGCGCCTGCTGGCGCCGATGCCCGGCAAGGTCGTGCGGGTGCTGGTGGCGCCCGGGGACGAAGTCCACGCCCGGCAGGGCGTGGTCGTCGTCGAGGCGATGAAAATGGAGAACGAGCTGCGCGCGGGCCGGGCAGGCGTGGTCCGCGAGGTGCTCGTCGTCGAAGGCGCGTCGGTTGAGACTGGCGCGCTGCTGGTCGTGATCGGATGAGCGAGCCGCCGGTCCCCGAGTCGCCGACGCCTCTGGCGGCGCCCGAGCCGGCCGCGACGCCCGCGCCGCGCCGATCGGCGTGGCGGCTCCTCGGCCGCGGCCTGAAGCGAGTGCTCCAGCTCACCGCGATTCTCCTCGCGGTGGCACTGGTCGCCACGCTGACCGTGGATCTCGGCCCGCACGTCCGCGGCGTGGCCGAGCGTGCCGGCGGCAACTACCTCAAGCGCGACTTCACCATCGGCCGTCTCTCCATCCGCCTGCTCACCGGCCACGTCATCGTCGAGGACCTGCGCATCGGCGGGCTCGAGAAGACGGATCGGCCGTTCCTCGACGCCAGGCGCATCGAGGTCGCGCTCGACTTCAGCGCGCTCGCGCATCGCGAGGTGCTGATCGAGTCGGTGCGCATGAGCGACTGGACGATGGCCGTGGAGACCTGGCCCAACGGCCGCCACAGCTTCCCGAAGTTCGCGCGGGAGCGGAAGGAGCCGCCAGGGACCGAAGCGGTTCGTCACCACGGTGCGGTCGGTGGTCGCCGACCGCGGCGAGTTCTACTTCGCGGATCACGGCGTGCCGTGGTCGACCGTCGCACGCAATCTCGAAGTCACCGTCAGGAAGACGGATGGCTACGGCGGCACGGCCCGCTTCACCAACGGCACGGTGGCGATTCAGCAGTACCTGCCGATGCGGACCGACATGGACGGCGTCTTCACTATCGAAGGCCCGCTCGTGAAGTTCACGCAGCTGCAGCTCCTGTCGGACGGATCCCGCTCGGATGTGACCGGCACGGTGGATCTGTCCAAGTGGCCGGAGCAGACGTGGAACGTGAAGTCGGTGGTCGACTTCCCGCGCATGCGCGAGATCTTCTTCGCGCGCGAGCGGTGGGTGCTCGGCGGCGAGGGCCATTTCACCGGCGTGTTCCATCTGTTCAAGGGCGGCCGCGAGCTGAAGGGCGACTTCACCAGCGCGGAAGCGCGCGTGAACAGCCTCAGGTTTCCGCGCCTCGCCGGCTCGCTCATCTGGGTGCCCGATCGGTTCGAGGTCACCAGGGCCTCTTCAGACTTCTATGGCGGCAAGACGCGGTTCACCTACGGCCTGAAACCGCTGGGCGTGCCGCAGGTGCGGCCGACCGCGCACTTCGACGCCGAGTTCGAGGATGTCGACCTCGGCACGCTGGGCACGGCGTTCGAGTGGACCGGCATCAAGCCGGCCGGCCGCATGTCGGGCTCCTCGCGCCTGCAATGGCCAAACGGAAGATTTGCCGAGCGGCACGGCGACGGGGCGCTCACGGTCGAACCTGTCGACGGCGTCGCGCTGCTGGGCCGCGAGATGCCTGCCGACGCGCGTCAGCGCGACGAGACGCGCGTGCGCCCGTGGGGTCCATTCAACCCGGACCCGCAGCTGCTCGGCGACGTGCCTGTCGGCGGCGAGATCACGTGGCAGCTCGGGCCGGAGTGGATCGATCTGTCGCAGTCGTGGATGGCGACCGAGCGCACCTACGTGAGCTTCGAGGGACGCACTGCCTACGGCGAGCGCTCCGAGATCCCGTTCCACGTCACGAGCATCGACTGGCAGGAAAGCGATCGCGTGCTTGCCGGCATCATGACCGCCTTCGGCTCGCCGACGACGGCGGTCCCCGTCGGCGGCATCGGCCAGTTCGACGGGACCATGCGCCTGGCGTTCCGGCGCCCGCGCATCGAGGGCCGATTCACCGGCGAGCGGCTGACGCGCGTGGGACGTGGTCTGGGGCACGGCGTCCGGCGACCTGGTCATCGAGAACGGCTATGTCACGATGACCAACGCGCGTGTCGTCGACGGCGACGCGGTCATCGAGACCGACGGCCGCTTCGCGCTCGGCTACCCGCGGCGCGACGGGGGCGAGGAGATCGACGCGCGGGTGCGTATCCGCCGGCGTGCGCTCGCCGATCTCCGGCACGCCTTCCTCCTCGACGACTACCCGATCGAAGGCAAGATCTCCGGCGAGTTCCACCTCTACGGCAAGTACCAGACGCCGTACGGATTCGGCCGGCTGCAGATCGACGAGGGCGTCGCCTACGACGAGCCGTTCGAGACGGCCACGGCGTCGCTGCGCTTCGAGGGCGCCGGCGTGCGCCTCGACGGCATCGAGGCCGCGAAGGCCGGCGGCCAGATGACCGGCGCCGCGTACGTGGCCTGGGAAGGCTCGTACTCGTTCAACTTCAGCGGCCGCCGCATCCCGATCGAGTCGGTGCACGCGGTGGCGTTTCCGCAGGCGCCGCTGACGGGGCTGCTCGAGTTCACCGCCTCGGGCAGCGGCCTGTTCGAGTCGCCGCAGTACTCGGTGCGGCTCAGCGTCTCGGACCTGTTCGTCAAGGACGAAGGCATCGGCGAGGTGACGGCGCGGCTGTCGATTCGCGACAACACGTTGAGCGTGGAGCTGGACGCCGCGTCGCCCCGGCTGATCGTGACCGGCGCCGGCCGCGTGGCGATGACCGACGAATCGGACGGCGACCTCACGTTCCGGTTCACCGACACGTCGATCGACCCGTACGTCCGCATCTTCCGGCCCGACCTCTCGCCGTTCACGACCGCTGTCGCCAGCGGCACGCTGCGGGTCACCGGAGAGCTGAGCAACCCGCAGCAGATCCGCGTCGACGCGCGCGCCGACGCGCTGACGCTGCGGCTGTTCGACTACGTGGTCAGTAACGACGGCCCGCTGCGCGTGGCGTACGAGCAGGAAGTCGTGCGCGTCAACCAGTTGCGTCTCGTCGGCGACGGCACGCGCCTCGACGTCGGCGGCACGGTCGACCTCGGCGCCAGCCAGATCGCGATCCGATCGACGGGAGAGGCCAACCTCGGCATTCTCCAGGGCGTCATGCGCGACCTGCGCAGCTCGGGCCAGGCCGACCTCGCGGCGGAGATCACCGGGCCGCTCGACAATCCGGTCTTCTCCGGCCAGGCGTCGATTGCCGGCGGACGCATTCGCCACTTCTCGCTGCCGCACGCGCTCGAGGCGGTCAACGGCCGCGTGACCTTCGACGCGAACGGCCTGCGGCTGGACGACCTGACCGCGCGCCTCGGCGGCGGCCTGGTGCGATTCGGCGGCCGCATCGGCCTCGTCGGCTACCGCCCCGGCGAGTTCAACCTGACGGCCACCGGCGAGGAAATGCGCCTGCGCTACCCCGAGGGATTCCGCTCGGTCGTCGACGCGGATCTGTCGCTGCGCGGGCCGTTCGAAGCGCCGGTCCTCGGCGGCACGGTCACCGTCAAGAGCTCGGTCTGGTCGCGGCGGGTCGAGGCGTCGGGCAACTTCCTGGAGTTCATCGGGCGCGCGACGCCCGTTGGCGCGCCGGCCGCTCCCAGCACGTTCCCGCTGCGGTTCGACGTGCGACTGATCGCGCCGTCCACGCTGCGCATCGACAACAACCTCGCCCGCATCGTCTCCAGCGCCGACCTGGCGCTGCGCGGCACCTACGACAAGCCGCTGGTCTTCGGCCGGGCCGAGATCGTGCGCGGCGATGTGACGTTCGAGGGCAAGCGGTACGTCGTCACGCACGGCACGATCGATTTCAGCAACCCGAACCGCATCGAGCCGTTCTTCGACGTCGAGGCCGAGACGCGCGTCCGCGTCCCCGGGCAGAACTACACGGTGACGTTGAACGCCGTCGGCACCATCGCCCGCTTCCAGTGGGGCCTCAACTCCGACCCGCCGCTGCCGACCGTTGACGTCCTGGCGATGCTGCTCAACGACACCGCGCCGACCGATCCCGAGCTGGCGGCGCTGCGGCGTCCCGACGAAGCCGAGCAGCAGCTGCTGCAGGCACGCGCCGCGCAGCTGCTCGTCAGCCCGATCTCCTCCGGCGTCGGACGCGTCGTCGAGCAGACCTTCGGCGTCGACACCTTCCAGATCACGCCGTCGCTCATCGACCCGACCGCGCAGTCGTCGCGGCTGATCCCCGGCGCCCGGCTGACCATCGGCAAGCGCATCTCGAATCGCGTGTATCTCACGTTCTCGCAGTCGCTCTCCGCGTCGTCGACGACCAGGGACCAGGTGATCCTGCTCGAATACGACCAGAACGATCGGTTGTCGTGGGTCCTGTCGCAGAACGAAGATCGCACCTACGCGCTCGACGTGCGCGTGAGGTACGTCTTCTGATGACGAGCGGCTGGCGGGTCCTGGCGGCGTTCGTTCTGAGCCTGCTCGGAGCGAGTCGCGCCGGCGCCCAGGTCGATCTTCCGCGCGCGCTGGGCCAGCCCATCGTTTCGCAGTCGATCACGATCGAAGGACGCCCGGCGACTGACGCCATCCTCGTGGACCTGCTGCAGACGAGGGTCGGCACGCCGCTCACGACGACCGCGGTGCGCGAGACCATCGCGCACTTCGTCGGCCTCGGCCGCTTCGAAGACGCCGTGGCGTCGGCGGCGCCGGTGGCAGGCGGCGTTGCGTTGACCTACGACCTGGTCCCGGCCCGCGCCGTCCGCCGGATCGAGTTCCGGGGCGAGGTCGCAATCTCCGAGCGCATGCTGCGCAACGCGATCGAGGAGCAGTTCGGCGAGGCCTTCCCGCTGGCGCGCCTGCCCGACCTCGAGCCGTTCCTCGAAGGCATTTACAAGGACCAGGGCTACTTGCAAGCCCAGGTCACCCCGCGGCCCGAGGTCGCAGTTTCCGGCGATCTCGGCGCCCTCGTCGTCGAGGTGGCGGCGGGACCGCGCGTGACGATCTCGCGCGTGGCCGTGGAGGGCAACGCGCCGATTCCGCTCCAGGGCATCCCGCGACGCCTCGATCTGTCGGCGGGCGAGTTCTACCGAAAGTCGGACGTGGACAAGAAGCTCGAGCGCCTTGTCGCCGATCTCCGCAGGGACGGCTACTACGAGGCGCGCGCCGATCATCAGCTGCGCCAGGGCACCGAGGCCGGCTCGGCGGAGCTCGTCATCAACGTCGACGGCGGCGCCCGAATCGACGTCGTGTTCGAGGGAGACCCGCTGTCGGCGAAGGAGCGGCGCGATCTCGTCCCGATCGAGCGTGAAGGCTCGGTGGACGAGGACCTGCTCGAGGACTCGGCAATCCGCATCGAGCAGCACCTCCATACCCAGGGGTATCGCGACGCCAACGCCGAGTACGCGCGGACGCCGCGCGACGGCAGCCTGGCCATCGTCTTCACGGTCAGGCGGGGCCCTGAGTTCCGAACCGAGGCCGTGTCGATCCAGGGCGCCGGCAGCGGTGCCCGAAGCCGAGTTGCGCGGACTGCTTCGCACGCGCCCCGGCGAGCCGTTCGTCGAAGGCGCGATGCAGGCAGATGCCTCGACGCTGGCGGAGCAGTACCGCCGCCGCGGCTACACGCAGGCTCGCGTCGAGCCGGTCGCCGTGCCGGCCGCTGGCAACCAGACACCGGTCGCCGTCGACGTCCGTTTCGCGGTCACCGAGGGCCCGCGCACGGCGGTCGGGACGATCGCCATCACCGGGCAGCAGGCGGTCGACGAGGCCTCGCTGCGCGCCGCCGTGACCTCGCGCACCGGGCAGCCGGTACCTACCAGCAGCAGGTGGCCGTCGACCGCGACGGCATGACGCTCGTGCTGCTGAATCGCGGCTACCAGTCGGCCGTCGTCGACGCTCGAGTGACGTTCACGCCGGACCGCGACCGCGCCGACATCGCGTTCGTCATCGCCGAGGGGGCGCAGGTCTTCGTCGATCACGTGCTGATCGTCGGCAACGTGAAGACGAGCACCGAGATGATCCGCCGCGAGATCACGCTGGCGCCCGGCGCGCCGCTCAGCTACGCGGAGCTGACCGAGAGCCAGCGGCGGATCAGCGCGCTCGGCCTGTTCCGCAGGGTCCGCATCACCGAGCTCGATCACGGCGAGCCGAACCGGCGCGACCTGCTGGTGACCGTGGAGGAAGCGCCGGCGACCACGGTCGGCTACGGCGGCGGCGTCGAGGGCGGCCAGCGCCTGCGGCAGGAGGAGCCCGGCGGTGACGCGACGGAGGTCTTCGAGATCGCGCCGCGCGGCTTCGTCGAGTACGGCCGGCGCAACCTGTTCGGCAGGAACCAGTCGATCAACGTCTTCGCCCGCGCGAGCCTGAGGACGCGCGCCTCCACGTCCAACGTCGAGGAGGGCGAACCCGCGCCGAGCGGCTACACGCTGCGCGACTACCGCCTGCTCGGCACCTACCGCCTGCCGCGCGTGTTCGGCAGCGCCAACGACCTGCTGGTCACCGGGTTTCTCGAGCAGGGACTCCGCGCCAGCTTCAACTTCACCCGACGGGGCGCGCGCGCGGAGCTGACGCGCCGCCTCTCGCGCGCGCTGAGCTTCAGCGGCCGGTACGTCATCGAGCGCGCGAAGCTGTTCGAGGAGCGGCTGGACCCCGAAGACAAGCCGCTCATCGATCGGCTGTTCCCTCAGGTGCGCCTGTCGACCGTCTCCGGCGCCTTGATTCGCGACACGCGCGACGACCTGCTGGCGCCGACGCGTGGCGCGCTGGTCGGCTGGGACAACGACCTCGCCGCCCGGGCGATCGGCTCCGAGGTCGGATTCGTGAAGACGTTCGCGCAGGGATTCGTCTATCGGCGCCTGCCCGGCCGCCGCGCCACGGTGTTTGCGGGCGGCGTGCGGGTCGGCCTCGCCCGCGGGTTCGACCGCGAAGTGCCGGCGTTTGACGAGGAGGGCAACCCGATCCTGGGGCCCGACGGACAGCCGGTGATCCAGGTGGTGACGGACCTGCCGGCCAGCGAGCGATTCTTCGCCGGCGGCGACACCTCGGTCCGCGGCTACGCGCTCGATCGGTTGGGCATCCCGCTGCAGACGATCGACGAGAACGGCTTTCCGACGGGCGGCCATGCGGTCATCGTCGCCAACGCCGAGTTGCGCGTGCCGGTTTTCGGCGGCTTCGGCGCGGTGGGCTTCATGGACGCCGGCCAGGTGTTCAACCGTGTCAGCGACTTCGACTTCGGCGAGATCCAGCCGACGGCCGGCCTCGGGCTGCGCTACCTCTCGCCGATCGGCCCGATCCGCGTCGACCTGGGCTTCAAGCTCGATCGCGGACGGCTGCCCAACGGCGCGCTGGAGCGGCTGACCGAGCTGCACATCAGCCTCGGGCAGGCGTTCTGAATTGGCGATTGGGGATTGGCGATTGACGATTGGACGAAATGACGCCGATTCAATTGGACGATGTGACGCGGATTGGCCGTGATTTCGACCACTGCTAAGGCCGTCGTGATCGTCCTGGTGCTGTATGCAGTGACTGCCGGCGCGCAGGTGGTCGATCGTGTCCTCGCGATCGTGGACGGACGCCTCGTCACGCTCTCCGACGTGAGGGTGACGACGACGCTGGGGTTGACGCCGGTGGTGGAGGGCAAGGATGCCGTCGCGAGCGCGCTCGACCGATGGATCGAGCGGCTGCTCGTGCTGCAGGAAGTCGATCGGTTCGCGCCGCCCGAGCCGGACGAGGCGGCTGTCAACGCGCGCATGTCGGAGGTGCTGGCGCCGCTCGGCACCGCCGAGGCCGTCACTCAGCGCCTGGCGCGCACTCGGCGTCGATGCCGAGTGGGTGCGGCAATGGGTACGTGACGATCTGCGGATCCAGACCTACACGGACCAGCGCTTCGCCGGCTCGCTGGAGCCCACCGGCGAGGAGATCGAGAACTACTTCCGCGAGCATCCGACGGAGTTCGTGCGCGATGGCCGGGAGATGAGTCCCGAGGCGGCCCAGGCGCTCGCCCGCGAGCGCGTGACGGCCAACCGGCGGCGGGCGCTGGTGTCCGACTGGCTCGAGGGGCTGAGACGGCGCGCGACGATTGTGAGGCCCGCGGGGGCGGGTGAGCGTAGCGGGCGAATGTCGGGTTGAATGGCGGGAGTGCAGGGCTGCGCGAATGGGAAGGCATCCCGTAATCCGCTGCGAACTCCTGATTCCCCTATTCCCCCCATTCCCCCCTTAACCTCCTGCGCTCGCGTCAGCGAGCGGTAGAGCGCGCTGAAGCGCGCCTGAATCACGCGCCAGTCGAACTCCGCTTCGAGCAGGCGCCGGCCTGCCGCGCCGTAGGCGGGCCATCGTTCGCGTTCGGCGAATGCCTGTTGCACGGCGGTGGCGAGCGCCGCCGGCGAGCCCGGCGTCGTGAGCCAGCCGGTCTCGCCGGGCACGACCTTGTCGGGAAGCCCGCCGGCTCTCGTCGCCAGCACCGGCCGCCGGTGCAGCATCGCCTCCAGCGTCACCAGCGAACTGCCCTCGTAGCGCGTCGGGTGCACGAACACGTCCGCGGCGTCGTACCACGCGTGCAGCGTCCGGTCGTCCACGCGGCCGACGAAGCGCACGCGGTCCTCCAGCCGGCGCTCGGCGATCGACGCCCGGAGCGCGTCGCGCCGCGGGCCGTCGCCCACCAGGACCCATCGCCAGGAGACGTCGCGCCCCACCTGCGCCAGCGCCTCGACGAGGTCGGCGAAGCCCTTGTTGTCCTCCAGCCGCCCGACGCTGAGCAGCACCGCCTCATCGCGTCCGATGCCGGCAGACGCACGCACGCCGCGGCCCGATTCGGGATTCACGAGCGTGTCGAGGTCGCCGACGTCGATGCCATTCGGGATCAGGCGAATCCGTTCCGGCGTCACGGGCAGGTGCCGTGCCACTGCCGGCACGATCGCGCGGTCGGTGGCGATCACCGCGTCGCTGGCCCTGGCGCAGGCGCGCACGACCCCGCGCAGCGGCGCGTAGCCGATCGCCTTCAACGACTGGCCGCCGTAGCGGCCGTCGATGCCGCCGAACTCTTCCAGGCCCTGCGGGTTCATCACGAGGGGAGCGCGTGCCCCCGTCGCTCGCGCACGCGCGTATCCCCAGACGCTGGCGCCGACGCCGTAGACCAGATCCGGGTGCTGCGCCGCCGCCAGCCGCCCGGCACGGAGTCCAAACCACGGATACGCGGTGCTGCGATCGAGGATGGTGGTGCCCGCGCGCCCCGCGAGGGGGAACGTGCGGTAGTCGACGAACCGCACCGTGCACGCCGGGTGTCCGGCGATCGCACGCCACCTTCCGGGATCGACGCCGCCCTCGGACGCCGGCGTCCTGGTGATCACCGTGACGCGCCAGCCCTCTGCGAGGTGATGGCGCACGAGATCGTAGAGATGCCGCTCGAGCCCGCCGAACCCGTGCAGCGCGTAGAACGAGCGCCCCAGCACGACGACGTGGAGGGGCGTGTCAGCCATGGCGCGACCGCCTGCCTGCGATGACGTCGAGGTAGATCTGCTCCACGCGCGCGACCACCGCGGCTGCGTCGAAGCTGCGCTCGACGTGTGCGCGCGCCCCTTCGCCCAGTCGTGCCGCGAACGCGGGGTCAGCCATGAGCCGAGAGACGTCGCGCGACAGGCCGGCGGCGTCGGCCGACAGCAGTCCGGTGCGCTCGTGCTGCACGATGTCGCGCGTGCCGCCGGTGTCCATGGCGGCGATGGGGACGCCGAGCGCCGAGGCCTCGAGCAGAACGCGACTCAGCGATTCCGGTCCCTGCGAGGGAAACACGAGCATCGCGGCGTGCCGCAGCCAGCCGAGGACCTCTTCTCGAGCGAGCCATCCCTGGACGCGCACATCGACGCTGGCCGCGGCTGCCTCCCGTTCGATGTCCGCTCGCAGCCGCCCGTCGCCGACAACGACGAGCGGACACGACAGTCTCGCGTTCCGTGCGACGTCGACGAGGTGGCCCGCACCCTTGTTCGGCTCGAGCTTCCCGACATAGAGCGCGTACGGCGCCGGCATCCGACGCGGGCCGGCTTCGGCCGCCGCGCGAATGCCCGCGACGTCGACCGGATTGGGAATCTGCACCACCCGTGTGCGGGCAAGCTCCGGCGCGCGTGCGACGAGGTCGCTGGCGATGACGGAGCTGACAGCGATGACCGCGTCGGCGCCGCTCAGCCCGTCGCGCTTGCGCCGCAGGTTGCTTCGCATGTACGGGATGAGCGGCCATGCCACCGGGCCCGCTGGTCCCGCGCGTCCCTTCAGGCACCGACGCATGTTCGCCGGCGTGCACGCGGGGCAGAGGTCGTCGGCCTCGAAGTCGTAGATGAGATCGGACCAGTAGCAGACCGGCCAGTAGTCCCGCACCGTCGCGACCACGGGCACACCGGCGGCTTGTCCGGCCCGCACTGCCGGCACCGTCGTCAGCACGTGCTGCGCGTGGATGACGTCGACGGGCGACTCGCGCAGGTCCGCAGCAAGGCGATCGGCAAGCTCCGCCCAGAGCCGCTCGTTCTTGAAGTAGTTCCGGACGAAGGGCACCGGCGGCGCCGCCGCTGCGATTTCCTGGATGACGAACCCGTCGTACTCCCGTGTGCCGTCGCGCGGCTGCCGCGGGCGCGGCTGCACGATCGACACCACGTGCCCGCGGAGCCGGAGGCCCCTGGCGAGCTCGTAGGTGCTCCAGCCGGAGCCGCCGCAGTTCGGCGGAAACGAATCTGTTACTAAGAGAACCTTCACAAAAGTTACGAGTTACGAGTTACGAGGGTTACGGGTTACGAGTTGCTTGATGGCGGCGTCGAGCGCGGCGCAGTGTGCCTGCCAGCTGTATTCGCGTTCGGCGCGCGCGCGGGCAGCAGCGCCAAGCCTGCGCCTTGTGGCGGGGTCGCGCAGTGAGACAAGCGCGTCGGCCAACGCCTCGGGCGTCGCCGGATTGGTACAGGACCCCCTCGACGCCTGCGGCGACGAGCGTCTGGAGCCGGGGGATGGCCGGGGCGACGACCGGCAGGCCGGACGCCATGTACTCGAAGACTTTCAGCGGCGACCAGTAGAAGTCGAGCTTCAGCGGCGGATGACGCGCGATGTCGAACGGCGCCACGCCGACGTCGGCGGCCGCCAGCGCCGCCGGCATGCGGGCGTGCGCGAGGGCGCCGGTGAAGTCGACGCCGCTCAGGCCGCGCGCCGCCTCCTGCACGGCCGCTCGCTCGGGGCCGTCGCCGACGAGCACGGCGTGCACGTCGGTGACGCCGCGGGATCGCAGGAGCCGCACGGCCTCGACCAGGTGGGCCGCGCCATGCCAGGCGCGGAACGCGCCGGCGAAAAGCGCCGTCATGGCGCCAGGGGGACGCGTCCACGGCACGTCGCCTGCGGCCGCCGGGTGAAACCGCGTCGTGTCGGCGCCCCACTCGACCGCGAGCACGCGTTCCGGCGCGACCCACTCCGGCAGAATCCGCGCGCTCGGCGAGACGATCAGGTCGGCCGCACGCACCTGGCGGTCGCGCCAGCGCCGCATCGGCTGCACGACCAGCGCGCGATCGAGCAGCGCCTTCGACGATCCGTCGTAGTCGACGATCGGCGCGTTGACTTCCAGGACGTAGCGCGCGCCGACGGCTCGCGCGGCCAGCATGCCCTCGCCGCCGAAGTTGTGGTAGCGCTCGATCACCACATCGGGCCGTATCTCGCGCGCGATGCGTCTGACGCTTCGCGCGGCCAGCAGCCGCAGTTGCGCGCGGCCGGCCGGCGCGCCGACGTCGTGCCAGTGGACGGCCCCCTCGGGCCAGCCGCCGTGCCCTCGTGCGGTCAAGGCATGGACGTCGTGGCCCAGCGCCGCGAGCCCCTCGGCCACCGCCTGCACGTGAACGGCGCCGCCCAGGGTGCCAGGCACCGTCTGGTCGATGGCGCTGTAGAGGATGCGAAGGGGCGCGGCCGACACGTCTCGGGAAGGATAGCGTGACGCGCCGTCCTTCGTACGGACGCGGTCAGCCACGCGGCGGCAGGCGCTCGAGCAGCACGAAATACGGGCCCGTGCGGACGCGCCCGAACGCGAGCACGTCGAGCGTCATCAGCGCCGTCACGCCCTTGAGCATCGCGTAGAGCGGGCCTTTGGCCGCCAGCCGGCGCTTCGCCGCCGCGCGCGCGAGCCGCGCTTCGTGGGCCGCCTGCTCCTCCGCGCCGCGAAGCGGCGCGCCCCCCGCCGAGCGAAGCGAGGCGCCCCCTGTCCCCTCCGCGGCGCGAAGCGCCGCGCCCCCCTCCGTGCCGTGAGGCGCGGAGCCCTCCTGCCTGCCGGCCCTCCGCCCCAGCGCCCGCTCGGCCATCCGCATCAGGATGTTCTCCACGAAGGCACCGACAAGCGGCGTGTAGTAGCGGATCCGCGCGATCCGGAAGCCCGCGCCGCCGACGACGCGCTCGAGGTCCGGGATGTCGGCGAGCGGGTTGAGGTGATCCGACTTGCGCAGGCGCTCCTGCCGCAGGTCCACCAGGCCGATGCGCTCGAGCCCGCGCGCCAGCGCGTTGATGCTCTTCAGCCCGCCGGCGATCCACGAGTTCTTCCGAACGTGCGAGTACACGAACACCACGCCGCCCGGACGCATCACGCGCGCGATCTCGGCCAGCACGTCGGCCAGCGCCTCGCGGGACAGGTGCTCGAACACGTCGAGCGCGTAGCCCTTGCCGAAAGCGCCGTCGGCAAACGGCAGCCGCCGCAGGTCGCCGAGCACGAGATCGCCGCGTTCGAGCGCTTCCTGCGCGAAGTACGGCGCGACGTCGATGCCCACCATCGTCGCGCCGCTGTCGTGGTTCCAGACCAGCGAGCGTCCGCTGCCGCATCCGAGGTCGACGACGACGTCGCCCGGGCCCGGCTGGAGGAAGCGGCGCAGCATCCACTGGCGGACCCCGGCCTGCAGCAGCGCCGGCGAGACGGTCTCGTGACGGGCATCGGCGTGGAGCGCTTCGTCGAGGTACTTCGTCTGCTCGGTAAACGTCGCCGACGGGCGCAGGTCGAGATAGCCGGGTCCGCGCTCCGAGCGGCGGCCGCACGACCCGCACGTGAGGACCCGGCCGTCGTCGGTCAGCGCGCCACGGCAGTCGGGGCAGCGCACGAGCGACACCAGCGTCGACGAGATCATGCGCCCGCCCGTGCGGTCTCGATGACGGCTTCGATCTTCTCGGCACGCGTGTCCCAGCCGTACGAGGCCGCGTCCTCGAACGCGCGCGCCGCCAGCCGCTCGCCGAGCGCGCGATCGCCGGCAATCCGCCGGAGCGCACCGGCGAGCGCCGCGGCTGACCCCGGCTCCACGAGCAGCGCGTTCTCGTCGTCCCGGAGCACCTCGCGAATCGCAGCGAGGTCCGAGGCGACGATCGGCCGGCCCGAGGCGAGATACTCGAAGAGCTTGAGCGGCGACGTGTAGCGCTCCGAAGTGTGCGTCCGCGGGTTGGGCAGCACGAGCACGTGGGCGCGGGCGAGCTCCGCCGTGACCGAGGCCGGCGGCAGCCAGCCCGTGAACGTCACGCGCGGCGCGACGCCGCGCTCGTGGGCGCGCGCATCCAGCCGCACGTGGTCGCCCTCTCCCGGCTGGCCGCCGACGATGCGGGCTTCGGCGTCGGGGATGTCGGCGAGCGCGTCGATCAGCACGTCCACGCCCTTCCACGGATACAGGTGGCCCGCGTACGTGATCGTGAACGGCCCGCCGAGGGCGCCGGCGTCCGCGTGCGCTGGCCGTCGAGGCGGACGCCGTCGGGGACGACGGCCGTGTTTTCGCGGGCGCCGAATCGGTCCTGCAGTTCCTGCTGGTGCACCCGCGTCAGCGTCACGTAGCCGGCAGCCCGGCGCCACACCCGCGACTCGCGCCGCGTGAGCCGCGCGAGCTTGCGCGACGACGCGGGTGCCCCACCGGAGATGGCGCGCGGCCGCTCCGCCGCGACCGCGGGGGCGTAGCCATGCGATTCGTAGACGAGGCGCGGCCGGATGGCGCGCGGCAGCTCGAGCAGCAGGTCGGCCAGCGTCAGATCGCGGGTAAACACGATGTCGGGCGTCACCGTCAGGGCGCGGCCGAGCGCCGCCGCGACGTACGCGCCGCGCCGCAGCGCCGACGGCAGCGGCGGCAGCCGGGCGATCGAGAGCCGCGGGTCGCGCGGCGCGCCGTAGAAGAGCCACGGGTCGCGCGCCGGCCGCATCGTGTCGGGCCGCACGAGCAGCGTGACCGCGTGGCCGCGCGCGGCCAGCGCGCGGCACGTCTCGAACGTCTGCAGCCCGTTGGCGCGTTCGAGCGGAAACCTGATGTCGGCGAGGTAGAGAATTCGCACTGACGACCGGCTCACTGCCGCGGTTCGCGGGGCAGCGCGTAGATGTGAATCTCGGGGCCCACGCGCACGTCGCCCGGCGTCACCATGAACACGGGGCTGAGCCCGTGGAAATACTCGCGGTAGTGGTCACGCCGCGATCCGAAGCTGTCCGACGAGGTCACGAGGTACTGCACGCCTGTCTCGCGATAGTACCGACAGGGGCCGGTCCACGATGCGAATGAGCCGCAGCGTGTGAAGGTGTTCGGGCAGCCGGAGCGCCTCCGCCTCGACCGCTACGCTGGCGTTGCCCGGTGCATTCTGGAGCAGCCAGCGAAACGCCATTCCCCGCGTAGACGGTGCCGAGAGCCCGGCGTCGAATTGCGCGCTCGTCCAGGCCGGAACGCCGATTACCCCGACGAGCGTCGCGGTCATCACGCCGCGGGCGACGGCAGGCTGCCACACGACGCGCCGCGATCGCGTCCCACGCCGCCGTCCACGCGATACCGCAGAGCACGCAGAGCATCGGCACCAGCGGCAGCAGGTACCGGCCGAAGATCAGGGAGCGGCCCGACAGCATCCAGAAGTAGACCACCGGAAATGCCAGCAGCAGCAGCCACCGCAATCTCCCACCCTCATCGCGAGATCGCACGAGACGGACCACGCTGAGCGCGACGCCGGCGAGCGCGGCTACCAACGCCGGCCATCCGAAGTTCAGCCGCAGGTGCTTGGCATAGACGAGCCATGGCGGCGTGGGCGGCACGCTGCGGTTGTACTCCGAGTGGAGTCGTGCGAACTCGCGCAGAAATGTCGGTAAGTCGAGCACGGTATAAGGGGCGGTCAGCAGAAACGCCGACGTCGCTGTACCCACCACCAGCACATACGCGCGCACACGCGTGACGGCATCGGTCCACGAGGGCCAGACAGCCAGCAGCGGCAGCAGCACGACAAGGCCGCCGTTGTACTTCGTCGCGGCAGCAAGGCCGGCAGCGGCGCCCGCCTGCGCGAAGCGCCAGAGCGTCGGCCGCTCGTGCGCGCGCAGCGTCGCCAGCAGCGTCAGCGTGACGAGGAACGTCACCGGGACGTCCGTGAGCGCGTAGTGCGACTCCCGGACGTGCATTGGCATCACGGCCATCACGAGCGCGCCGATGAGCGATTCGCGACGGCCCCACCGGGCGCCGACGCGCGCGGTCAGCCAGACCGTCGCGACGCCGAGGCACGCGGTAACGAACCGCGCGGTCGGGTAGAACTCGATCGCGGTGAAGTGGTCGAGCGCGCGGTACTCGCCGGCGACGACGCCAAGCAGAAACCGCGCGACGGCAACCACCAGCTGCGTGTGGATGAACAGCCCCGGGTAGTCGAAGAAGTGCGGGTGGTAGTCGCCGGTGTGCATCATGGCGACCGCGCGGTCCACCACCTGCGGCTCGTCGACGCCGACCGAATAGGGCAGGCCCGCGGTGAGATTCCAGAGGCGCAGGCCGGCGGCGACAGCGAGGATCGCCATCAGCGCCGTCCGATCGGAGATTTCCCAGTGGGCTCTGTTCACCGGCAGGCCATACGTCGTCGTGATGCGTCGGGTCAGCGCTCGCCCAACTGCCTCGCGGTCTGGTAGAAGCTGGCGCGATCGAAGAAGTAGCGCCAGACCAGTCCCGGAAGGGCACGAGGCAGGATCACGAAGCTATTGTAGGCGAGACGCGCCGGCTCGAGCCGCTGGCGGTCCATCATGCCGGCGCCAAACTGCACGATGAGCGCGACGTTCCACCAGCAGGCCAGCGCCAGGGCGAGCCGCGTCGCCACCGTCAGCCGCCGCGCGCCTGCCGTGGCCGCCAGCAGCGCCGCGATGCCAATCGTCATGACCACGGTCAGCGCGACGAAGCGCCGCTGACCGAATGCGCCGGCCACGGTCCAGGACTCGACGCTGCCAGCGACGTAGACCTGCACCAGCGTCATGACCGCGAGGCAGGTGGCCACCGGGCGCCCTTGGGCCGGCAGCCGGCGCCACAGAATCCAGAGACCGACAGCGGCCGCGAGCGCCAGGGGCGTCCACAGAAGGAACCCGTGGGCCGGCGAGGCGACGACCTCGAGCGCGTGCGGCGAGGTCCACGTCATCTTTCGCGCCACCAGCCGCGACGGCCCGATGTGTCCGTTCAGGGCGAGATACGCCAGCGCCTGCGGCGTGAACGCGATCGCCGCGGCCAGCATGCCGGCCGTGGCGTTCCGCCACCGCGCGAGGCGGCTGCCGTCTGCGACGCGGTACTGGAAATGGAGAAAGTCGAGCGCCGGGCCGATGGCGAAGAACGCATCCTGTTCGCGCACCATCGCCATCAGGGCGGCGGCGGCGCCGAGGGCGACGAGCCCGGCAGCCGACCAGGTCGATCGCACGCGCAGCCAGATCACGACAAACAGCGCGACAGCAAACGCCGACGTCGCATGCGACATCGGCGGCGCGATGTACATGTAGAAGAGCAGCGGCGTGCCGACCCAGACGATGGCCGCCGCAGGCACCGCGTGTGCCTCGAGCGCGCGCCAGTCTCGCGCGATCGTCGACACCGCCAGGGCGGAGAGCCACAGGGCCAGCAGGCCATACAACGCGGACCCATAGGCCACGGCCGCGACGTATGCCGATCCGTAGCCGTCGGCCGGCGCGCTCGACGTCAGCCGCATCCACCCGTCCGCCAGCGCGTAGAACGGCGACCAGAGCAGGGCGCAGCCGATGGTCGCGAAGTTGATGCGCCGCCCGGTTTCGGTGGTGCGTTCGAGGAAGGTCTCGTGAAACAACGCCGAGCGCGTGACGCCGGTGTCGTAGAAGTGCTGGTACTCGTTCTCGAACGAGACGTCGCGGTCGAACCACAGCGAGCGCAGGTAGGCGAAGTACTGCACCTCGTCGGACGCGTAGATCCGCGGCGTCACCGCCGGCAGCGACAGCACGAAGAGCACGAGAAGGAGCCAGCGACGCATCTCAATGACGAATGACGAATGACAATTGACGATTGACGAGGATTGATGGATTCAGGCGGCAGGACCCAGGAGGAGAAACCGGACGATCTCCAGCCCGTTGAACCCGGCGTGACTGGCGATGGGCGCGAGCGAGCTGCGGCGCCAGAAATACATCAGGCCCCAGAGCAGGCCGAGCGTGCCGGTGGCGAGCGCCGCGTCGAATCCCTGCAGCAGGTGGCCGAGGCCGAAGGCCGCGCTCGTGACGATGAGGCCCACCGCCGCGCCGCCCAGGTGCAGCTCGAAGCGTGTCAGCAGGAACGCGCGCTGCACCTCCTCGCGCACGCCGCCAGCCACCAGCGCGACGATCGCGAAGAGCCACGCGTCGCGGGGCGACTGCAGGAGCGCGGCAAGCGGGTTGTCGGCGACATTGTGCAGCCACGGCGCCAGGTAACGCGCGGCCAGCAGCACGCCGGCCGCGATGATCGTCACTGGCAGCACGCTCGCCAGTCCGAGGGACATCTCGACCGCGGGGCGTGTCGATCCCACCACGATGTCGCGCATGGACTCGCCGTTGGCCGCGAGGAACACGGCGATGAGGCCGAGCAGCAGGACCGTGTCGGCCAGCGACAGCACGAAAACCCAGGTCAGGTTCAGCGCGTCGCCCTTGCCGAACGGCGACACGCCGAAGACGGCGAGCAGCTGCACCAGCAGCAGTTGCGTGGGGATGCCGGAACAGGCGAGCACCTGCACGACCGCGCGAAGCCGCGCGGCCGTGCGGGCGGGCGACGCGGGCGCGGGCGACTCGGACGCGATGCCTATCGGCTCCACGCCGTGATCATCGTCGGTCGCCGCGCAATCCGCAATCGGCGCGTCAGTTGAGCGGGATCTGCACCGTCAGCGGCTGGGAGAGCCGCACGGTGACCGGCGTGCCCGCGGCGAGGCGGACTTCCTCGCCGCGCGTCGCCAGCACCATGCCGGTGCCCGCGCCGCCGCCGACCGCCGTGCCAATGGCCGCGCCCTTGCCGCCGCCGATGATGCCGCCGACGATCGCGCCGGCGCCGGCGCCGATGCCGATCTTCGCCGCGTCCTTCTTCTTGGTCCCTTCCGCCTGGTAGGCCACGCTCGACGTGCGGATGTCGTGGGCCTCGTCGTCCAGCGTCAGCGACGTGAAGCGGAATGACAGCGTCGCGCGGCCCTTCACCTTCGCCGATCGCTCGGCGCCGGTCACGACGCCGCGGACGGGCGTGCCCGCCGGGATCACCGTGTCGCCGTCGACGGCGATGGCGCGGCGCACGGTCGCGCGAACCGGATCCTCGACCGAGCTCGTGTCGGACGCGAGCGCCGTCTGCAGCGACAGCGGCAGCTCCGTGCCCGACGGCAGCGTGACTTCGCGGAAGCGCGGCGCTGGCGGCGGCGGAGGCGGCGCGGGCGGGGCCGGCGCCGCGGGCGCGGGTGCGGTGGCGGCCGGTGTGCCGCGCGTCGCGGAAGGCGCCGAGGCGGCCGGCGGCGCGCCGGCAGGAGCCACCGGCTGACCCGCAGCATCCGTCGACGCAGCCGCCGGAGGCGCCGCCGCGTCGGTGCCGGCGGGTGGCTGGCTGGTGGCGGGCTCCTGGCGGGAGCAGCCCGTGATGAGCCCCAACAGCAGCAGGCCCGGCAGCAACTTGGTTCGCATCTTGAAGTCTCCTTTTACACAAGCTGGGGAGTGCAAGCGCTAGACCATCATCAAATGATTGGTATGGAGCTACTTATCGATTTGAGCCGCGATTGGCGACACGGCACGTACGGCGAGAATCGTGTAAAATTTACGTTTCAAGGGTCATACACATGAGCACGATCGCCACCATGACGGACACGGAGCGCACGGCGCAGAACGCCGCTGAGCGTGTGCTCATCGTGGAAGACGACAACGCCGCGCGCTCGGGCCTGACCGAGCTGGTGCGGACGTGGGGGTTTCTCACCGATTCGGCGGCCGACGGCGAGGAAGGGCTCCAGAAGGTCACGCAATTCCGTCCGTCGATCATACTCACGGATCTCGTGATGCCGCGGCGCACCGGCCTCGAGCTGCTCGACGCGGTCCGCGAGATCGACTCGAACATCGCCGTCATCCTGCTGACCGCGCAGGGGACGGTCGAGACCGCGGTCGAGGCGATCCGCAACGGCGCGTACGACTACGTCACCAAGCCGGTCGATCCGCAGCGGCTCCGCATCCTGCTCGACAAGGCGGCCGAGCGACAGCACACGATGCGTGAGGTGCAGGTGCTGCGCCGCAACCTGCGCGACAAAGGCGCGTTCGGCAGGATGATCGGCGCGAGCCCCGAGATGCGGCGCATCTACCAGATCATCGAGCAGGCCGCGCCGACGACCGCCTCGGTGCTGATCACGGGCGAGTCGGGCACCGGCAAGGAACTGGTCGCGCAGACCATCCATCAGCTCAGCCCGCGCGCGAAAATGCCGTACGTCGCGGTCAACTGCGCGGCGATCCCCGAGACGCTGCTCGAGAGCGAGATCTTCGGCCACGAGAAGGGCGCATTCACCGGCGCGATGGAGCGCCGGCAGGGCGTCTTCGAGCTGGCCGACCGCGGGACGATCTTCCTCGACGAGATCGCCGAGATGACGCCGCAGACGCAGGTCAAGCTGCTGCGCGTGCTGCAGGAGCGCAGCTTCCGCCGGCTGGGCGGCCGCACCGAGACGCCGGTGGACGTCCGCGTGATTGCCGCCACGAATCAGGATCCGCTCCAGGCGGTGCGAGATGGCAAGCTTCGCGAAGATCTCTACTACCGGCTGAACGTCTTCTCGATCGCGCTGCCGCCGCTGCGCGACCGCAAGAACGACCTGCCGCTGCTGGCGCAGTCGTTTCTCGCCGAGTTCGCCGATCGCAACACGAAGACGGCCAAGGCGGTCAGCGCCGACGCGACGCGGCGGCTGGAGCAGTATCACTGGCCGGGCAACGTCCGCGAGCTTCGTAATGTCATGGAGCGCGCGACGATTCTCGCCGAGGGCGACTTCATCGAGCCGAAGCACCTGCCGCCGCTCGGCATGGCCGCGCCGGTGGCCGCCGGCTCGCAGGTCGCGCTCGAGCCCGGCATCACCGTCGAGGAAGCGGAGCGCCGGCTGATCATCCTGACGCTCGAGCACACCAACGACAACAAGACGCGCGCCGCCGAGATCCTCGGGATCAGCCTGAAGACGCTGCACAACAAGTTGAACAGGCTCGGACTTCGTAAAGGCGCCATAATACTCTATCCGCAGTAGGGCGAGAGTGCAAGATGCAAAGTGCGAAATGCAAAGTGCGGCACACTAAGTTACGAGTTACGGATTACGAATTACGAGTACGATTCGTGACAACTCGTCACCCGTAACCTGTAACCCGTAACTGGACGATGCGCCTTTCGATCCGCACGAAACAGGTCCTCGGCGTCACGGCGCTCGTCACCGCCGTGGTCATCGGCCTCAGCGTGCATGGACTGGCGCAACTGGCCACGGTCCGGCTCGAAGAGACGCGCAACCGCGCGGACCTGCTGGCCAACGCCATCTACCAGCGGTCGTTCCAGGTCGTCCAGACCGCGCCAGACCCCTACGCGGCGCTCGCCAGCGACGGCGGGCTGCGCGCCATCCTCGAGTCGTCGATCTACTCTCCGCAGGTCACCGACGCCGCCATCGTCGCGCCCGACGGCACCATCGTCGCGCACCTCGATCCGGATCGGATCGGCCGCCGGCAGCCGACCGCGGCCCGGCTCGACGAGCTGTCCGGCCTCACCGGGCTCGAGCAGCTGTGGCGGATCTTCGGCGAGGACGGCCGGACCTACGAGGTCGTGGCGCCCCTGAAGCTGGGCGATCGCGACTTCGGCACCATCCGCATCGGCATCTCGACGCTGCTCATCCGCATTTACCTCGAGGAGCGGTTCAAGCCGGTGCTCATCACGGCGGCGTGGGTGCTGGTCGGCGCGATCGTCGGCGCGATGCTGCTGGCGCAGTGGCTGCTGCGTCCGATTCACGTGCTGCGCAGCGGCCTGCGGAAACTGGAGCGCGGCGAGCCGACGACGCTGGATCTGCCGCAGGACGAGTTCGGCGATCTCGGTCGGGAGATTCAGGCGGTCAGTGATCGGCTGCTCGCCGAGCGCGCTATGGCCGAAGGGCCGCAGGCCGGGCTCGACTCGATCGTCGAGCACCTGGCCGACGCCGTCGGGATCTTCGGGCCGGCCGGCGAGCTGCTGTTCGCGAACCCGACGCTGCGCGCGCTGCTCCGCGCGGCGGAGCCGGCAAGCCCGTTTGCCGCCATCGTCGATCGCACGCTCGACTCGCGCATCTCCGCCGAGCCGGTGACGCTGACGCTGAAGTCCGGCGAGGCCGAGAGCTCGTCGCGCGACTGGCACGTCACGGCGCACCCGGTGGAAGACCACGATCGCCGCCTCGTCGGCGTGATGGTGGTCGCGCGCGACCTGGCCGCGCTCGTCGAAGTGGAGTCCACGCTCCGGGTACTCACGCAAGCTGGCGGCGCTTGGACGGCTGACGGCCGGCGTGGCGCACGAGGTGAAGAACCCGCTCAACGCGATGACGATTCACCTGGAGCTGCTGAAGGGCAAGCTGACGGCGGCCAGGCCGATGCTGGCCTCCGGTGGCAGCGAGAGCGCGGGCGGCGATTCAAACCCTGCCCTGGAGCACGTCTCGGTGATTGGCAGCGAGATCCGGCGGCTCGATCAGGTGGTGCAGGGCTTCCTGAAGTTCATGCGGCCCGGAGACCTGACCCTGCAGCCGGTGAACGTCGGCGCCATGCTCCAGAGCATCGCCCGCGTCGTCGAGCCCGACGCCGCCGCGGCCAACATCAAGATCGTGTGCGAGTGCCCCATGGACGTGCCGCTCGCCTACGGCGATCCCGAGCCGTTGCGACAGGCGCTGTTCAATCTCGCGCTCAACGCCTGCCAGGCGATGCCGAACGGCGGCACGCTTCGACTGACGGCCCAGGCGGCCAGCGGCCGGCGCGTCGCGATGACGATCGAGGACACGGGCGTCGGCATTCCGCCGTCGCACCTGCCGCGCATCTTCGATCTCTACTTCACGACCAAGCCGGGCGGCAGCGGCATCGGGCTGTCGATGGTCTTCCGCACCATCCAATTGCTCGACGGCGACGTCGAAGTACAGTCCACGCCGGGCACGGGGACGACGTTCCGGATCCTGCTGCCGCAGGCGGCCGACGGCCAGCACGTGCTGGGCCTGCGGTGACGTGAGACAATAACCTCGACTGCAGTAATGACAGCCCTTCTCGCCGATCGTCGCGGGCTCGTCGCCGCCATGCTGGTGGCTGCTCTGGGAACCGCGTGCGCGAAGCCTCAGGCCCGCGTCGCCGTGGAGCCGCCGCCGCCGCTGGCCGTGCCGGCGCCGCCGGCGCGGATCATCGTGCCGCCAGACCCGACGCCGCCGCGCCGGGTGGAGGAGACGCCGGCGCCAGCCTCGCCCGTGCGGCCGCGACCGACCCGTCCGGCCACGCCGAAGCAGGATACGAAGGCCGAGACGGCAGCCAAGGCCGAGCCCGAAGCCAAGCCCGGCAACGGCCAGGAAACGCCGTCAGCCACGCCGGCGCCGACGCTCGAGATGCCGCCGGGCGATCGCGGCGACGGCGCCGTCCGCCATCAGCTCACCAAGGCGCAGGAGGACCTGAAGCGCGTCGACTACGCGGCGCTCTCGAACGACCTCAAGGCGCAGTACCAGACCTCCAAGCGCTTCATCACGCTCGGGGAACAGGCGCTCCGGGAACAGAACCTCATCTTCGCCGCCACGCTGGCCGAGAAGGCCGGCGCCATCGCGACGCTGCTCTTGCGACGCTGACACTGGGCGCGCCTCGCGCTCGGCGGGGCTCGGGCGTGCGCTCGGGCTCGGGGCGTCGGCTTTCGGGGGCTCGCGCTCGCTTTCGCGTAAGGATTCTTCGCTCGCTGCGTCGTTGTTGTGACGATCTCCGTCGCTTGTTCGGTCGCTTCACAATCCGTTTACATGGCCCAAGCTCGACTATTCGTCACATCCCGTCACTTTTGTTCAGAAATTCGCCACATCTTGCGATTGCCCTAAAACGCTGCCACAATATGTGGTGTTTACATGCTTGACAAGGTCGGACCGGAGGCGCATATTCGTCCCTCGTTGCGCGAGCCGGGCGAAAGCAGGGGCACCCAGCCCTCTGCCTGTTCTGACGAGACGGTCAGTCCCGCCACACCGCCCGATCGCGCCTAAATTAAATTCTTGAGGTTCGGGGCACCCCCTCAGGGGCATGGGGGAGTGCCGTCTCGTGCGGAGGATGGATTGATGCAGACAGGGGCTGCCCAGGAGACGAAGGCGACCGCCACGGGCGTGCAAGAGGACCAGGCGGAACAGGCGGCGGCACTCGCCCCTGGCCTCGAGTTCCCACGCTATTTCACCCGCCCTGGCGTCGATCCGTTCGACGAGGTCGAGTGGGAGCTTCGCTCCGCGATTATCGGCACCGAGAAAGGGCACGTCGTCTTCGAGCAGCGCGACGTCGAGATTCCGAAGCTGTGGTCGCAGCAGGCCACCAACATCGTCGTCTCCAAGTACTTCCGCGGGACCCTGGGCACGCCCGAGCGGGAACGGTCGGTGAAGCAGCTGATCGGCCGCGTCGTGGACACCATCACCATGTGGGCGAAGCGGCAGCGGTATTTCCGGTCGGACGCCGACCTGCAGGCGTTCAGCGACGACCTGAAGCACCTGCTGGTCTACCAGAAGGGCGCGTTCAACAGCCCGGTGTGGTTCAACTGCGGCTTCGAGAAGGCGCCGCAGTGCTCGGCCTGCTTCATCAACTCGGTCAGCGACACGATGGACTCGATCCTCACGCTGGCGCGGACCGAGGGCATGCTTTTCAAGTTCGGCTCGGGCACCGGCTCGAACCTGTCGCAGATCCGCAGCTCGCGCGAGCTGCTGGCCGGCGGCGGGACCGCCAGCGGCCCGGTGTCCTTCATGAAGGGCTATGACGCCTTTGCCGGCGTCATCAAGTCCGGCGGCAAGACGCGGCGCGCCGCCAAGATGGTGATCCTCAACGCCGATCACCCCGACGTCATCGAGTTCATCAACTGCAAGGTCGAGGAAGAGAAGAAGGCCTGGGCGCTTATCGACGCCGGCTACGACGGCTCGTTCACCGGGACGGCGTACTCGTCGGTGTTCTTCCAGAACTCGAACAACTCGGTGCGGGTCACCGACGAGTTCATGCGCGCGGTGCTCGACGACGCCGAGTGGCAGACGCACGCGGTGACGAGCGGCGATGTCGTCGACACCTACAAGGCGAAAGAGATGATGCATCTCATCGCCGAGGGCACGTGGGTGTGCGGCGATCCGGGCATGCAGTTCGACACCACGGTCAACGAGTGGCACACCTGCCCGAACACCGACCGGATCAACGCCAGCAACCCGTGCTCCGAGTACATGTTCCTGGACGACTCGGCGTGCAACCTGGCGTCGCTCAACCTGATGAAGTTCGTCGCCGACAACGGCGAGTTCGACCCCAACGCGTTCAAGGCGGCCTGCCGCACGTTCATCACGGCGCAGGAGATCCTGGTCGACAACTCGAGCTACCCGACCAAGGCGATCGAGAAGAACAGCCACGCCTACCGGCCGCTGGGCCTCGGCTACGCCAACCTCGGCGCGCTGCTGATGTCGCGCGGCCTGCCGTACGACAGCGATCTCGGCCGCGACTACTCGGGCGCGATCACCGCGCTGATGACCGGCGAGGCTTACGCGCAGTCGGCGCGCGTCGCCCGCGACCAGGGCGGGCCGTTTGCCGGCTACGAGAAGAACCGCGAGCCGTTCCTGCGCGTCATGCGCAAGCACCGCGACGCGATCCGCGGCATCAACGGCAAGCTCGTGCCCGCCGATCTCTACCAGGCGGCCAAGTCGTCCTGGGACGAGGCGGTGGAGCTGGGCGAGCAGCACGGCTACCGCAACGCGCAGGCGACCGTGCTGGCGCCGACCGGCACCATCGGCTTCATGATGGACTGCGACACGACCGGCGTGGAGCCGGACATCGCGCTGGTCAAGTACAAGAAGCTGGTGGGCGGCGGGTTGATGAAGATCGTCAACACCACCGTGCCGATGGCGCTCAAGAAGCTCGGCTACAACGACGAGCAGACGGCGGAGATCGTCGCCTACATCGACGAGCACGAGACGATCGAAGGCGCGCCGTTCCTGAAGGATCAGCACCTGGCGGTGTTCGACTGCGCGTTCAAGGCGGCCAAGGGCCAGCGCTCGATCCACTACATGGGCCACATCCGGATGATGGGCGCGACGCAGCCATTCATCTCGGGCGCCATCAGCAAGACGGTCAACGTGCCGAAGGAGGCCTCCGTCGAAGAGATCATGGCGGCCTACATCGAGAGCTGGAAGCTCGGCGCCAAGGCGGTCTCGATCTATCGCGACGGCAGCAAGCGCACGCAGCCGCTGAACACGTCGAAGGACAAGTCGGTCGACGCCGCCAAGGCGCTGGCCGAGGCCGCCGTCGCCGCGATGCCGCGCCCGGTGCGCAAGAAGCTGCCGGACGAGCGGCACTCGATCACGCACAAGTTCGACATCGCCGGCCACGAGGGCTACATCACCGTCGGGCTCTTCGACGACGGGCAGCCGGGCGAGATCTTCCTGGTGATGGCCAAGGAGGGCTCGACGATCTCGGGCTTCGCCGACGCCTTCGCGCAGGCGATCTCCTACGCGCTCCAGTACGGCGTGCCGCTGCAGGTGCTGGTGGACAAGTTCAGCCACGCCCGCTTCGAGCCGTCGGGGATGACGCAAGAACCCCGAGGTGCGCTTCGCCAAGTCGATCGTCGACTACATCTTCCGCTGGATGGCGACCAAGTTCATGTCCCGGCAGGCGCAGTACGACGCCGGCGTGAACATGGCCGAGCCGGTCGAAGAGCCGATGCTGTTCGACGGCCCGAAGACCGACGCCAGGGCCGACGGCCCGAAGGGCGGCTTTGCCGGCGCGGCGATCCAGAACCAGGAAGACGCGCCGCCGTGCTCGACCTGCGGCTCGATCATGATCCGCAGCGGCAGCTGCTACAAGTGCGCGAACTGCGGCACGACGAGCGGCTGCGCCTAGTCAATCACAGAGGCGCGGAGACACGGAGACGCGCAGAGTGGTCTGTGATCACAATCGCGAAGCCGCGAAGCGAGCGCGAAGGCAACAAACTGACGAATAGGAGGGCGGAACTTCAGTTCCGCCGAAGCGGGCGGGATCACGAGGTCCCGCCCGTTTTGTTTTTGCGGCACGGCCCCTTCGCGTCATCGTGTCCTCGCGGCGTCGCGGTTGCGGATCGCGGCAGTAGACCCGTCGGTCTCGGCGAAGCGTCCAGCGATCAGCGCAGCTGAGCATTTGGGTATACTTCAACCATGCGCTACAAAGTCGCGCTTCAGCGCAGCGAGGAAGGCGTGGCGGTCTGGGTTCCCGGACTTCCTGGCTGCTGGTCTCAGGGAGCGAACGAGGTAGAAGCCGTCGAGAACATCAAAGCGGCAATCGCGGACTACCTCGCCGTCGCCAGCGATCTGCCGGAAGGCGCCGAGTTGCGCCGAAGTAGAAGTTGCAGGCTGATGCCGAAGCTGCCAGGAGTGAACCATCTCCAGGCAGTGAAAGTCTTCGAGAAGGCCGGCTTCATCGTTGCCCGCCAAAGCTCTCACATCGTGATGAAGCGTGCGCGTGACCAGCGCATCCTCACCATCCCGCGCCACAACCCTATCAACGCCATTACCATGGGTGGCCTGATACGAGACGCGGGACTGACGATCGACGAGTTCAGGAAGCTGCTCTGAATCCCAGGGGACGACACACTAGGCGCTGAGTGTTTTTCGCGTCTTCGTGGCATCGCGCCTTCGCGGTTGTGAGTCCCGTGTCTTCGCGGTTGTAGATTCCATCACAACGAGATATATCCGCCAGTGGACGAGTGGTCGAAGCGGCTATGGCCGGTCAGGCTGACGTCGCCGGCTCGACGCCGAGTTCCGCGATTTTGACGGGTCTCTTCTCCTCGACGCTCTTCCGCGCCGCGATGCCGGTGAGGCACGACATGGCGCCGGCGCGCGAATCCGGCAGCCGAAGGTGGGCGGGCGCGTCGGCGTTCCGGAAGATCAGCTCGTGCAGCCGCTCGTCGCCGCCGCCGTGGCCGCCTTCGGGGGCGGGATCGCGATCTTCTCGCGGGTGCCGAAATTCTTCGTCAGGTAGATCTCGGTCTCCTCGGTCACTTCCCACGGCTGCCGCTCGTAGTCGCGGATCTCGAGCCGGCCCTTCGTCCCGTTGAAGGCGAGCGCGTAGCCCTCGATCGGCATGAACGTGTTCAGCGAGTACGACATCAAGGACGTTGGACGAGTACCTGACGGTGGCCGTCATCGTGTCCCAGATGTTCACGTCCTCCTTGAACACGCAGCCATCGCGGAGGTAGCCGTCCTCGCTCTCGGCCTGCGTGTAGATCTCCATGCCGCGCGCCTTGCTGATGTCCCAGTAGTAGGCGCAGGCGCCCTTGTGCGGGCACGGCCGGCAGTTGGCGGCGCGGAACGGGCCCTTGCGCCCGTAGTTCGACAGCTCGCCGAGCGCCGACACCTCGACGGGATCGGCGTCGAGCCACCAGTTGATCAGGTCGAAGTGGTGAGTGGCCTTGTGCACCCAGAGCGAGCCGCCCTTCTCCTTCAGCCGGTGCCAGCGGCGGAAGTAGTCCGCCCCGTGCGCGCGTGTCCAGGTACCAGTGGAAGTCGACGCCGGTGATCGTGCCGATGGCGCCGGACTGGAGCACCTCCTTGATCTTCACGTGCTTCGGCGCGAAACGGTAGTTGAACGCAACGACGATCTTCCGCTTGTTGCGGCGCTCGGCGTCGAGGACCTTGCCGGCACTGCGGCTCGTCGATCACCATCGGTTTCTCGGTGATGACGTCGATGCCGCAATCGAGCGCGCGGACGATGTAGTCGGCATGGTAGGCGTCGACGGTCGTGACCATCAGCAGCGTCGGGCCGCGCCGCGTCGCAGCACGCGTCGAAGTCCGTGAAGGTCGGGCACGAGACGCCGATGGCCGCGGTGCAGCTCCACCCGCTTCGGGTTGATGTCGCACAGCCCGACGAACTCGAGCCGGTCGGCGAATCGCGACACCAGCGGCCGGCCCCACATGCCGATCGCGCGGACGCCGGTGCCGACGATGGCGTAGCGTCGCCTGGACGCCTGCTGCGCGTTGAGCTCGGCGCCGAAGGCCGTGCTGGCCGCGATGGCGCCGGTGGCCTTCAGGAAATCGCGTCGGGTGGGTGACATGGGCGGATTATACGACCGCCCGGCCGCGTGGTGGCCAATCACCCGCGCTGAGGGCGCGCTATTCCACCCGCAGCGCCTCGATCGGATTCACCGACGCCGCGCGGCGCGCCGGGATGAAGCTGGCCAGCATCGCCGCCGCGCCGAGCAGCACCGCCACCGCCAGCAGCGTCGGCGCGTCCCACGGCGCCGTGTCGAAGAGCAGCGTGCGCATCAGCCGCGCCGCCAGGATGGCCGCTCCGACGCCGACGGCGATGCCCAGCGCGATCAGGCGGCCGGCCTCGCCAAGAATCAGGCGGTAGACCGCGCCGCGCTCGGCGCCCATCGCCAGGCGCAGGCCGATCTCGCGCGTGCGCTGGCCCACCGAGTAGGCGATGACCCCGTAGAGGCCGATGACGCCGAGCAGCAGCGCCATTCCGGCAAAGCCGCCGACCAGCCACGCCGACGAACGCTGGATGTAGGCCGACGGCGAGTCGTCGATGCGCTCGCGCATCACGGCGTCGCGCCGCGTGTCCCACCTCGGCGTCAAGGGCTCGGATCGCCGCCGTCATCTCCGGCAGCACCGCGGCCGCGTCGTGCGACGTGCGGGCCACTACCGAGAAGAAACTGCTGGGATCCTGGTCGAACGGGATGTACTCCGCTGGCCAGATCTCCGAGTCGAGCGTGCCTTCCTTGATGTCGGCGACCACGCCGACGATCTGGCGGATCGACTCGGGCGCGAGGCGCGGTGTTGCCGTAGCGCTTGCCAATCGGGTCCTCGCCGGGGAAGTACTTCGCGACCAGCGTCTCGTTGACGATCGCGACGCGAGGCGTGGTGGCGACGTCGGCGCTCGTGAACTCCCGTCCGCGCAGCAGCCTGGCGCCAATCGTCCTGAAGTAGCCGGGGCTGACGCCGCGGAAGTTCACCTCGTTGTGCTCGCCGTTGTACGGCCGGCCTTCGAACCGGATCCAGTTGGTGTTGCCGTTGAAGCTCACCGGCAGCAGGCTGACGACGCCGACCGAGGTCACGCCTGGCAGTGCCGCCACCCGCTCGACGACCCGCCGTTCCAACTTCAGGACCTCGGCGTCCTCTTCGAAGCGCGGCCCCGGCGCGGCCACCTGTACCGTCGCGAGACGGTCGGGATTGAAGCCGAGCTCGACGTTGAGCAGGCGATACAGGCTCTTGCTCAGCAGCGCCGCGCCGACCAGCAGCACCATCGCGGTCGCCAGCTCCAGGACCACCAGCTTGAAGCCGAGGCGCCGCCAGACGACTCCCGACGAGCCGCGCGCGCCTTCGGTCAGGCCTTCGCGCATCTCGCTGAAGCGGACGCGCAGCGGCCGGGGCGATCGAGAGCAGACGGTCGCCAGCAGCCCCAGCACCGCGGCGCAGGCCGCGACGCGCCAGTTGAGCCCGACGCCGTCGAGAAACGGCATCTGCGCCAGCATGTCCTCGGAAATCAACCCGAAGAGCAGCCGCACGCCCGCCACCGCCAGCAGCAGGCCGGCCACGCCGCCGGCCGCCACGAGCAGCGTCGCCTCCGTCACGAACTGCCGAATCAGCCGTCCATTGGACGCGCCGAGTGTGCTGCGCACGGCCAGCTCCCGCTTGCGGCCTTCCGAGCGCACGAGCAGCAGGCTGATCACGTTCACGCACGCGATCACCAGCAGCAGCGCGGCGCCGGCGAGCAGCAGCACGAGGGTCGGCCGGATCCTGCCGACGATGGCGTCGGCGAGGGGAACGACAGCGGCGCCCTGACCCCGGTTGCTGTCGGGATACTGGCGCTCCAGCTGCGCGGCGATGCCCTTCATCTCGGCCAGCGCCTTCTCGATCGTCACGCCGTCCTTCAGCCGGCCGACACCGAACAGGTTGTGGCAGCTCCGGCGCGTCTCGCACCCGCCGGCCGCGTGCAGCGGCGTCCAGTACCTCCGCGGCCGCCTGCGCCGCGAACTGGAATCGCTCCGGCAGCACGCCGACGATGGTGTGCGGCACGCCGCTCAGCGCGACGACCTGGCCGATCACATCGCGCCGGCCGCCGTAGCGGCCATGCCACGCCTCGTGCGAGATGATGGCCGTCTCGGCCTTGCCCGGCAGATCCTCGCCGGCATAGAAGTCGCGCCCCAGGATCGGCGCGACGCCCAGCGTCCGGAAGAAGCCGTCGCTCACGCGCGCGCCGGCCACCAGCTCGATGCCGCGCGATGTCGTCAGCGACCACCCGCGGCCGGTGAAGACGTCGAGCGAGCCGAGCGTCGTGGTCTGACGCTTCCAATCGAGATAGTCGAGGTACGACAGGTTCGACTGCGGGATCTGCGGCGTGCTCTCGGTGACGTAGACCAGTCGCGTCGGGTTCGAGTAGGGCAGCGGCTCGACCAGCGCCGCGTCGACGAAGGCGTAAATCGAGAGCGCGGCGCCGATGCCGAGCGCCAGCGTCACGACCGCCGTGACCGTGAAGCCCGGCGCCTTGGCGAGCTGACGGACGGCGAAGCGCAGGTCCTGCGCCGCGTGCTCGAGCAGCGGCACCGATCGCTGCTCGCGGTACCGCTGTCTCGTCGACTCGACGCCCCCCAGCTTCACCAGCGCGTGGCGGCGCGCCTGCTCGGATGTCATCCCGGCGCGGACGTTGTCGTCGATGTGCAGCTGCAAATGGCTGTCGAGCTCGTCGTCGAACGTGCGGTCTGCAGGGCCCGCGGCCGAAGAAGCCGGCGAGCCTCGAGAGGGCGGCGCGCAGATGTCTCATGACGCGTCCTCGGATGACGCCAGGAACCGCGCGAGCACGGCCGTGGCCTGCTCCCAGTGCCTGGCTTCTTTTTCGAGCTGCCGGTGGCCGGCGCGGGTGAGGCGGTAGAACTTCGCCTTGCGGTTGTTCTCCGAGACGCCCCAGTCGCTCGCGATCGCGCCTTCCTGCTCGAGCTTCAGCAGCGCCGGGTAGAGCGTGCCGTAGTTGAGCGACAGCAGATCGCCGCTCGTCTGCTCGATGCGCCGCGCGATGCCGTAGCCATGCTGCGGCCCCATCGTCGCCAGCGTCTTCAACACCATCAGCGCCAGCGTGCCCTGCCAGACGTCTGCCTTGTCGCCCATGCCGCTCCTATTGGTCAGCCATAGGAATGATGGCACGCCTTGTATTGGAAAGCAATAGGTGAGGTCGCGGGTCTGACCCCTTCGTCCCAACGAGGCCGGCATTCACATTGCCTAACGCCAGGCGATGGCACGGCCACGGCGCGAGGCATTCGGCGGTCACTACTACCATGTTCTGAATCGTGGTGTCCGGCGCAGCGTGCTCTTCAAGGACGACGCTGACTACGAGGGATTTCAACGACTTCTAGCGACCGCCGCTGATCGGGTTCCCGTTCGTCTCCTCGCATACGCGCTCATGCCGAATCACTGGCATCTAGTCCTGTGGCCAGAGCGGGACGGTGAGATTTCTGCGTACATCAAGTGGCTGGCGGGTACTTCATGCGTGCCACTTCAACTTGCGCTATCGGCATACTGGCGCCGTCTATCAGGGTCGGTTCAAGAGCGTGCCCATTCGCTACGACCTGCAGTTGCTTCGAGCGCTGCGGTATGTCGAAGCGAACCCGGTGCGCGCCTCGCTCGTGTCCAGGGCCGAGCATTGGCGGTGGTCTAGCGCCGCTCAGCCACTGCTTCCGAGGCTGACTCAGAGCCCGGTGCCGCGGCCGCAGCGATGGCTCGACCTCCTCGCGGACCCAACCGTCGACCTTGTGCAGGCCGTGCAGGAAAGCAGAAGGCTTGTTGCTGTTGACAGGTGCTCCTGAACCGTGACGAAGGGGTCAGACCCCACCATCCACAGCTAGCGACGCTGTGTCATCGTGTCGTCGTTGTTGTCGGGCGTCGTGGCTTCGCGGCTTCGTGGTTGTGGCCGGTGCGAGGAACTCACCTCAACTCGGCCTGCCACAGCTCCGGTCGGCCCTGCTGAATCTGCGAGAACGTCAGCTGCGACCCCGACACGTCGAACGTGACGTCGATCGGCCGCATCGGTCCGACGGCGTCGTTCAACTTTCGAACGTCCTGTCCGTCCGGCGTCATGGACCACAGCTCCTTCATCAGGGCGCCCGAGCCGTCGCGCAGAAAGTAGATGCGCGAGCCGTCTTTCGCCCATACGGGACAGGAGCCCGGCGTGAGAGGGCGGCATCGCTCCCCGTCGGCCTGACACGTCGTGACGACGGGCGGCTGCGCCTCGGAAACCCCGACGATGACGCGTCCGTCCGGCGACCACCGTGCCACCCGGAGCGGCTCGCGCAGCCGGCGCTCTTCGCCGTTGGCCATCGTGAAGATCACGCTTGCTGGCTTCGCGCCGGGCTGGCCTGGGCCGGCTACCCGCCGGTAGAGGAGGATGTGCGCGCCATCGGGCGCCACCTCCGCACTCGTGTGGCTCTCCCAGGGCCATTTCGCGACCTCGCTGCTGGTGCCGCCCGCCGACGGCATCGAGCGGAACGAATTGGTCGGGCGGTTCTGATAGAAGAAGATCCGGGCCCCGTCAGGCGCCCAGCGCGGCATGGTGTTGATCTGCCCGCGGCCAGTCGTGAGCTGCCGCACCTCGTGCCCATCCGCGCTCACGACGAACAGCTGCACGTCGCCGGCCTGACCGCGGCCGAAAAAGGCAATGCTGGCGCCATCCGGGGAGAATCTCGGCCACAGCAGCTCGGTCCGGCGCTCGACGATAGTCCGCGGCTCCCATGACGCCAGCCCGGTGACGAGCAGGCGCCACTCGTTCCGGACGTTCGTGTAGAGAATCGTGCGTCCGTCGCTGGAGAGCGCCGGCTCGATGTCGTCGCCGGCGCCGATAGTCAGCGGTTCAGGCTCGCCGCCGTCCACCCGCGCCCGCCAGAGCGTCCGACTGCCGCCGCGGAGGGACGAGAACACGATCGAGCGGCCGTCGGGCATCCAGATAGGGTCGCTGGCCTCCGTCAGGTCCGAGGTGATCCTCCGTGGCTCGCCGCCCGACGCCGGGACGATCCACAGGTCGCCGTTCGGCCCGAGCTCCGCCGCGAAGTAGACGATTGACTGGCCGTCGGGTGAGAGCGCCGGACTCATGGCGACCGTGTACCAGGGCTCGGGCACGCCCTTCACACGCTGCGCATCCGAGCCATCGGAACGTGCCGTCCAGATCTCGCGGCGAGAGCGCTCGAACACCAGCCGCTCGCCTTTGGCCGAAAACCGCGGCCGCTCACCGAACTCGAGGAGCTGCCTCGCCGGGCCGCCAAGCGGCGACACCGTCCAGAGGCCCTGCTGACGCCGCGCAAAGACGATCTGATCGTTGCCGGGGGACCACGCCGGGTTCGACGCGGCCACATCGCCCTTCGTGATCTGGATCGGGTCTCCTCCGGCCAGGTTCTTGACCCAGATTTGCGGCACCGCAGCGCTCGCGTCGACGAAGGCGGCGAGCGTTCCATCCGGCGACAGCGACGCCTGTCGATAGCTGCCGCCGAAGAGCGCCACGGCTCGTTGTCCCGACAGGCGGGAAGCACCCGGCGTCGAGGTCCGGTTCGTGTACAGCCATGCACCGGCCGCAGCGGCTGCGACCGCGGCGATCGCTCCGAGTGCCCGCCGGCGACTTGAAGTGCCGCGACCGTCCGCGGTCGCGCACCACGGGTGGCGTGTCGCCGTGCGAGCCCAGGAACGAGTCCCTGAGAACTTCGAGCGCCGAGCGCACGTCGGTCGCACGCCCGTAGCGCTCGTCCGGCTGGCGCTGAAGGCACCGTTGAATGACGGCGCGAATGCCGCCTGGCACTGCTGTCGGCAGCGGAGGCAGCGGCTCATGGAGAATCGCCGAGGCCGTCTGCAGCACCGTGACGCCGCCGAAGGGCCGCCGGCCCGCTGCCATCTCGTAGAGCACCACGCCCAGCGCCCAGATGTCGCTGCGCTCGTCGGACACCTTGCCGCACAGCACTTCAGGCGCCATGTAGGCGAGCGTGCCGGTCGGCGTGGCGTCGGACACCGTTTCAGTCGTGGCTTCGCCGGCGGCGGCTGGCGTCGGCCTGGCCAGGCCGAAGTCCAGGACCTTCAACCGGCCGCTCGGCGTCACCAGTACGTTGGCACTCTTGATGTCGCGGTGGACGATACCCCGTTCGTGGGCATGAGCCAGTGCATCGGCGATCTGCGCGCCGTACGAGGCGACGGCCTCCGATGGCAGGCCGCCCGACGGGATCATCGAGGCGAGCGTGCGCCCGTCGACGATCTCCATGACGATGAAGGCGCGGCTTCATGGACTTCGTGAATCGTGCAGATGTTCGGATGGTTGAGACTGGCCGCGCGGCGGGCTTCCTGCACTACCCGGTTCGCCTCGTCGGCCTCGGGCAGGTCGTCCCTGAGGGTCTTGATGGCGACGTCGCGCTTCAGACGAAGGTCGTGCGCGCGATACACGACGCCCATGCCCCCTTCGCCGAGCACGCCGGCGATGACGTAATCGCCGAGTCGATCGCCAGATGAGAGGCGCATGGCTGAGCTGCGCCAATGCTATCGTAGGGCGCTCTTTTTAAGGGAGTCCTGTTCATGAAGCGCCGCGAGTTCGTGTCCCTGGCAGGACTGGCCAGCGTCGGAGCGTTCGCGCATCCCGACGCCCCCACGTTCCCACGCTCCCACGTTCCCACGTTCCCACGTTCCTACGCTCCTACGCCCCCACGCTCCCGTCCTCGGCTGCCAGCGGGCTCCGACAGACGTGCAGCGCCTGCAGCATTTCAAGCGGCATGGCGTGGATCACATCTGCGGCTATCCGGCCAACGAGTCGGACCCGGCGAGCTGGAGCGTCGAGTCGCTGTCCAAGCTCCGCGAGCTGTGCGAGTCGCACGGCGTGTCGCTCGACATGGTGCAGTTTCCGATGCTCTCGTCGGCGTCGATCGACCGGCTGTCGCAGCAGCACCAGATGGTGCAGTCGACCAGCTACGGCAAGGCGGTGATGCTCGGCAGGGATCCGGATCGCCAGCGCGAGATCGACCAGGTCCACACGATCATCCGCAACTGCGCGCGGGCCGGCATCCCGGCCGTCAAATACAACATGAACCTGCTGGGTGTCCTGCGCACGCCCGACACGCCCGGGCGCGGCGGGTCGCGCTACAGCACCTGGCGGCTTGCGGAGGCGAAGGAGGATCCGCCGCTCACCGCCGCCGGCGTCGTCACCGCCGACACGGCATGGGAGCGCATCACCTGGTTTCTCGAGCGCGTGGTGCCGGTCGCCGACGAGCACAAGGTGCGGCTGGCCTGCCACCCGCACGATCCCGGCGTGCCGGCGAAGGGCTTCCGCGGCGTCGCGCGCGTGCTCGGCACCGTCGAGGGCATGAAGCGCTTCGTCGCCATCAAGGAGAGCCCGTACCACGGGCTGAACCTGTGCCTGGGCACGACCGCCGAGATGCTGCAGCAGCCGGCGACCGAGATCCACGACGTCATCCGCTACTTCGGCGAGCGGAAGAAGATCTTCAACATCCACTTCCGCAACATCCGCGGCCGCCGCGACGACTTCCAGGAAGTCTTCCCCGACGAAGGCGACATGGACATGGTCGAGGTCATGCGGACCCTGAAGCAGGTCGGCTACGAGGGCATGGTGATGCCCGACCACATGCCGCACCACGACGACGACCCGCGGCAGGACCAGGCGTTCGCGTTCGGCTACGGCTACATCAAGGCGCTGATCCAGGCCGTCTGACCTCGCGCTTGGCGCCGGCCTGAGCGCGCAGCCCCACCGGCGCCGACGCGACCCGGCGGCGCGGCGTCGCGGTTCCGCCGGATGATCTGCTAGGCTTTCCGCCAGACGGTCTCGAGGGGGGTCTTCGTGACGCAGCAGAGTGCACCACAAGAATGTAGCGATCCTGGTCGGCGGAGGCCCCGCCCCGGGCATCAACAGCGTGATCATGGCGGCGACGATCCGCGCCCAGCTCGAGGGCATCGACGTCGTCGGCGTCCGCGATGGATTCGAGTGGCTGATGCAGGGCGACATCGACCACGTGACGCCGCTCACCATCGAAGGCGTCAGCCGCATCCACTTCCGGGGCGGCTCGCACATCGGGATCTCGCGCGCCAATCCGACGCTCGATCCGCAGCACCTCGAGAACGCCGTGATCTCGCTGTTGCGGCTCAACGTCAGCCAGCTCATAACCATCGGCGGCGACGACACGGCCTACTCGGCGATGAAGCTCGAGCAGAAATCGCAGGGGCGCATCCGGGTCGTCCACGTGCCCAAGACCATCGACAACGACCTGGATCTGCCGCCCTACGTCGACACCTTCGGATTCCAGACCGCACGCCACTACGGCGTCGAGATCGTCAAGAACCTGATGGTCGACGCCAAGACGACATCGCGGTGGTATTTCGTCATCGCGATGGGCCGGAAAGCGGGGCACCTGGCGCTCGGCATCGGCAAGGCGGCCGGGGCGACGCTGACGATGATCCCCGAGGAGTTCAGCGAAAAACCGGCCAGCCTTCGGGCGATGGTCGACACGCTGGCCGGCGCGGTCATCAAGCGCCTCAGCTACGGACGGCGCGACGGCGTTGCCATCATCGCCGAGGGGCTGGTGCTCGACATCGACCCCAAGGAGCTGGCCATGCTCGAGGACGTCGAGCGCGACGCGCACGGGCATGTCCGGATCGCCGAGGTGAACATCGGCGAGATCCTGAAAGCGGAAGTGACGAAGCGCCTGAAGGACTTCGACCTGAAGGCGACGCTGGTGGCCAAGAACATCGGCTACGAGCTGCGCTGCGCCGATCCGGTGCCAGCCGACATGGAGTACACGCGCGACCTCGGGTACTGCGCGGCCAAGTACCTGCTATCCGGCGGCAGCGGCGTGATGATCTCGATGCAGGGCGGACAGTTCGTGCCGATCCCGTTCGGCCAGCTGGTCGATCCAGTCACCGGCCGCACCAAGGTGCGACTGGTGGATGTGCACTCGACACGCTACGCCATCGCCCGCCGCTACATGCTGCGGCTCCGGCGCGACGACTTCAACGATGCCCACGAGCTGGCGAAGTTCGCGGCGACAGCGGGGTTGTCGCTGGAGGAGTTCCGGAGCCAGTTCGAATACCTGGTGCAGTACGAGCCGCCGCCGCTGACCATCGACGCGCAGCGGAAGGGATTCGTCGAGTCCGTGTAGGGCCTCCACGCCCCGCAACTCGGCGTCGATCGACCAGCTGTCGCAGCAGCACCAGATGGTGCAGTCGACCAGCTACGGCAAGGCGGTGATGCTCGGCAAGGACCCCGATCGCCAGCGCGAGATCGACCAGGTGCTCACGATCATCCGCAACTGCGCGCGCGCCGGCATCCCGGCCGCCAAATACAAACATGAGGGATGAAGCGCTTCGTCGCCATCAAGGAAAGCCCGTACACGGGCTGAACCTGTACCTGGGCACCACCGCGGAGATGCTGCAGCAGCCGGCGACCGAGATCCACGACGTCATCCGTTACTTCGGCGAGCGGAAGAAGATTTTCAACGTCCACTTCCGCAACATCCGCGGCCGCCGCGACGACTTCCAGGAAGTGTTCCCCGACGAAGGGGACATGGACATGGTCGAGGTCATGCGGACCTTGAACAGGTCGGCTACGAGGGCATGGTGATGCCCGACCACATGCCGCACCACGACGACGACCCGCGGCAGGACCAGGCGTTCGCGTTCGGCTACGGCTACATCAAGGCCTGATACAGGCCACCTGAGAGCCGAAGGCTAAGGCTATTCGCTGCGGAACGCCTCTGTGGGATCCACGCCGGCGGCGCGCCGGGCCGGGACGATCGACGAGGAGAGCGCGGTCAGCAGGATCACGCCGCAGGCCACCAGCAGAAGGATCGGCGCCGGCGGGCCGACCTGCGGGAGACGGCTGCGCAGCAGGACGTCGGCCGCCAGCTACTCCGGCGCCGCCAATCGCGAGGCCGGTGGCGACCAGCAGCAGCGCCTCGCCCGCCACGACTCTGACGATCGTCGGCCGGCGCGCGCCGAGGGCCATGCGCACGCCAAACTCGCGCGTGCGCCGCTGAACGCCATACGCCAGCAGCCCGTACAGCCCCGTCGCCGTCAGCGCCAGCGCGATGACGGCAAAGCTCCCCATCAGCTGCACCAGCAGCCGCGGCGCCGCGATGCCGCGCTCGCGCGCCTCGTCGAACGTGCGCTCGCCGTGGACCGCCACCTCGGCGTCCATCTCCGAGGCTGCCTGCCGAAGCGCCGGCACCAGCGTCTTCGGCGGCACCTCGGCGCGCACGATCATCGTCGCGCCCCACGGCATCTGCCGGAACGGCAGGTAGTAGATAGGGTCCGGCCCGAACGCGATCGGCGACTGCTGCGCGTTGCCGACGATGCCGACAATCTCGCGCATCGGCGTGTCGTCGTCGTGCGGGCCGGTGGCGCCCGACTGGATGCGCTTGCCGAGCGCGGACTCGCCGGGGAAGAACTTGTCGGCAAACGCCTGGTTGACGATCGACCACGCGCGGATGGCGGTGGTCGTCCACCTCGGTGAAGTCGCGGCCGCTCAGAAGCGGCGTGCCGATCGTCGAGAAGTAGCCGGGCGAGACGATGGCCATGTCGGAGGTCGGCCTGCCTCGCGAGGCGGTCGAGCGCCCCTCGATCGTGAAGGAGATCCCCACTTCGTGACCCGCGAGCGGCAGCGGCATCGCCGCGGTGGCCCGCCGTACGGCAGGCAGCGCCTCCACGCGCTCGATCAACTGGGCGAAGAACTGGATGCGCCGGTCGGCGTCGTACTGCGCGCCCGGCAGCGACACGTCGAAGGCCATCAAACGGTCGGCGTCGAAGCCTGGGTCGCGGTCGAGCACCTGCCCCAGACCGGACACAAGGAGCGTCGCGGCGCTCAGCAGGACCAGGCTCACCGCGACCTGGCCGACGACGACCGCGCGGCGCAGGCGGTGACGGCCCTCGGTGGAAGTGCGCGCCACAGTCAGCAGCGGCGTGCTCCGGCCCGCACGCAGCAGCCGCAGCGCCGGCGCGAGCGTGACGGCCATCGTCGTCACGATCGCGACCAGGGCCGCGAAGATCAGGACGCGTGCGTCGATCGACACCTCGCCGATGCGCGGGACGATGTCGGAGAGCGGCGCCATCATCTGCAGCCCGCCATAGGCGACTGCGATGCCCGCCAGGCTGCCGCATGCGCCGAGGAGCAGGTTCTCGACGATCAGCTGCCGCACGATGCGGCCGCGCGAGCCGCCAAGGGCCAGCCGCACGTCGAACTCCCGCTGGCGATCCGCCGTGCGCGCCACCAGCAGGTTCGACACGTTGGCGCAGGCGATGAGCAGCACGAGCGCGACCGTGCCCCACAGCAGCAGGACCGCGCCGCGCATCGGCCCGAGCAGGCGGTCGACCTCGGTTCGCACGTCCGCGCCCGGCACGTTGGCGTTCTGATCCGGGAACTGCCGGAGCAGCGACGCGGCGATGGCGTCCATCTCGGCGCGCGCCTGTTCGAGTGTCACGCCGGGCCGCAGCCGCGCGATGGTGCCGAGCATGCGGGCGCCGCGCTGCTCGGTGACCGGCGTCCGCGTGCCCGACGACGCGTCGCGCGCCAGCGTCGTCCACATCTCGGTCGGCCGTGGCTCGATGGGGAAGGCGAACCCGGCCGGGGCGACGCCGGCGATCACGTGCGGCTCGCCGCTGATGGCGACGGCCTGGCCGATGACGGCCGGGTCCGCGCCGAAGACCCGCGTCCACGTCTCGTGGCTCAGCACGACGACCCGTGCGCCGGGCTGCTCGTCGGCCGGCACGAAGCCCCGTCCGAGCGCCGGCGCCACCTCCAGCGTCTGGAAGAACTCCCACGAGACGATCTGCCCGCGCAGGTGAACGGGCAGCCCGCGGCCGGTCAGCGTGAAGTCGGACTCGCGATACGAGGAAAGGTGCGACAGCGTGCGCGTGCTGCGGCGGAAGTCGAAGAAGTTGGGATACGACAGGCCGTCGGGCGACTGGGTGCGGCGGTCGACCGACTGCACGGCGACGAGGCGATCGGCGCCGGGAAATGGCAGCGGCCGGAGCACCAGGCCGTTCACGACGCTGAAGACGGCCGTGTTGGCCCCGATGCCGAGGGCCAGCGTGGCGAGCGTCGCCACGGCGAAGGCGGGGGCCCGGCGCCACTGCCGCGCGGCGTAGCGCAGATCGGCCCATGCATCTTCGACGAAATGCCACCGCCAGACGTCGCGCCCGCGTTCCTCGACGAGCGTCGCGTTGCCGAACTCCCGGTGTGCGGCGCGGATCGCGTCGTCGCGCGACATGCCGGCTTCGACGAGCTCGTCGACCTTCTCGTCGAGATGCTGCCGGATCTCCTCCGCGAGCTCGCGTTCGAGCCGCCGGCGCGAGAGGAGGCGGCGGAAGACGTTCATGGCTTCACCGGCGCCAGGACCAGCCGGATGCCTTCGAGCATGCGCTCGAAACTGGAGACTTCCTTCTCGAGACGGACCCGCCCGTCGGACGGTGATCGCGTAGACCCTGACGCGGCGTCCGCTGGCCGACGTCTCCCAGCGGGCCTTGACCCAGCCGGCGCGGAGCATGCGCTGAAGCGCCGGGTAGAGGGACCCTTCTTCCACCTGCAGCAGGTCGTTCGACGTGCGCTTGATGTGCTGGACCAGCGCGTAGCCGTGGCGCGGCTCCTGCCTGAGGGCCTGCAGCACCATCATCTCCAGCGCCCCGGGAAAGAGGTCCTTGCGGCCGCGTGGCTTGTCCGGGCTAGGCATAGAGCAAACTAGTGTACTCGCCGGACGGCTGTCAAGGTCTCGACCCGCGATGACCCGGCGCGCGCGGATCAGTCGGGATTGATGAAGCGGTAGAGCACGCGGATGAGGCGGTAGGCCTCGGGCATGGTGTCGCGCGTGAACGCCACCGTATCAGGGGCCACCAGCTCGATTTCCTTGAATGCAGTCGCGATCTCGGGATACGCGACGTTGCGGAAGCGCAGCTGCACCCGGTACGGGCCCTGACGCACAGGGGCCACGTCGGTCACGCCCGAGACGCTGTCCCGCACGGCGTCCTCGATGCTGCGCCGGGCGGCCGCGAGCGGCAGCAGTTCGACTGCCCGCGAGTTGATCGCGCGCTTGACGACGACGCCGCGGGCACCGGGCGCCGACTCCAGCACCTCCGTCACCGCCGCGTCGTCACCGCTCACGGCGACCACTGGCACGCCGTGCCACGCGGCCAGCGCCGCGTTCATGCCGCCTTCGCCGACCGATCGGCCGTTGATCTGCAGGTCGGCGACGACGCCCGAGCCGGTGTGCGCGAAGAGCCCGCGTGGCGCGCCTGCTCGCGTGTGGTAGCCGACGAACACCACCGCGGCGAAGCTGTCGTCGAGACCTTCCATCATCCCGTGGCGCTTGAAGCTGTGCGAGATCAGCCGGGCGCGCGGGTCCAGATCCTCGGGCAGCAGGTTGCGCTGACCGCCGTGCGAGTCGTTCACCAGGACGTCGGTCGCGCCGCCGGCGAAGGCGCCACGGATGGCGGCGTTCGCGTCTTCGGCCATCAGCTTTCTCGACCGCCCGTACTCGGCGCCGCCGGCGCTCAGCTGATCGTCGCCGCTGATGCCGCTGATCCCCTCCATGTCGACGGAGATGTAGACGCGCTTTGCGCCCTGGGCGCCGGGCGCGGTGGAAATGAACAGGCACGGCAGTGTCACGATGACGACCGCGCGCGCGATTCGACGACTGGTTGTTCTCATCGACAGGTCAGACCGGCGAAAGTCCATGCGCTTGAAATATATTCAGTATGGATATATTCTTCGTGCATCGAGTGTCCGGGCGCCGGCGCGTCATCCTATCGCGCTGGCGCGGAGAATCGCCATGGCCAGGTCCACCGAGTCCGATCCGCATCAGCCGCTGCCCGCCGCGACCTTTCACATCCTGATGGCCCTGGCCGACGACGACCGCCACGGCTACGGCATCATCCAGGACGTCTCCGCACGGACCGGCGGCGAGGTGACGCTCAGCGCCGGCACCTTGTACCGGTCGATCCAGCGCCTGCTCGAGCAGGGGCTGATCGAGGAACTGGCGGAACGTCCCGCTCCGGAGCTCGACGACGAGCGGCGCCGGTACTATCGCCTCACGCCTGCCGGCCGCGCGGCGGCGCGCGCCGAAGCATCGCGGCTCACCGCGCTCGTGCGACTCGCACGCGCCAGCGGCCTGCTGACGGGGAAGGCCTGATGCGAATCTACGGCCTCCTGCTCCATTTGTTCCCGCGCTCGTTCCGCAACGAGTACGGCGCGGAGATGACCGCGATCTTCGCGCGGCAGCGGCGCGATGCCGCAGGGCTCGGATCCGTCCTCGCGCTCTGGGCGGTCACGATCGCGCAGACGCTTGGCGACGCCGCGCGCGTGCACGTGGACCTGCTGCGCCACGACCTGCGCGACGCGTTCCGCTCGCTCGGCCGCGCGCGTGCCTTCACCGCGACGACGCTGGCCGTCACGGCGCTCGGCGTCGGCGCCACGACCGCGGTGTTCTCGGTCGCCGACCACGTGCTGGTCCGGCCGCTGCCGTTTCCCGAGCCCGATCGCCTGGTGCGCGTCTGGCAGGACCAGTCGAAGCGCGGCTACTCGCGGATCGAGATCTCGCCGGGCAATTTCAGGGACTGGAAGCAGGGGACTACGGCGTTCTCGGGCATGGCCGCCTTCACGGGCACGTCGATGAACCTCACCTGGTCGGGTCAGCCGGAGCGGCTCGAGGGCATCTTCGCGACCGCGGACTTCTTCCAGACGCTCGGCGTGCACGCCGTGCTCGGCCGGACGTTCCTGCCCTCCGACGCCAGCGGCACGCGGCCACTCGTTCTGAGCCAGTCGCTCTGGCAGCGCATCTTCGGCGCCGACCCCGACGTCCTCGGACGCACCGTCACGCTCGACCAGACCCCTCACGTCGTCATCGGCGTGATGCCGGCGAGCTTTCACTTCCCGGATCGCGACACGGAGTTCTGGACGCTCCTCACCTTCGAGCCGGGCGATTACGAAGATCGGACCAACCTGTTCCTGCGGTCGGTCGCGCGGCTCGGCCCGGGCGTGTCGATCGACCAGGGCCGCGCGCAGCTCGAGGCCGTCTCTTCGGCGTTCCGGCGGTCGCATCCCGAGGCCAACGCCGATACCGGCGCCACCGTGATCGAGCTGCGCGAGGAGATCACCAGCCGCTCACGGCAGATGGTGCTCGCGCTGGCCGGCGCCGCGATTGTGCTGCTGCTGATCGCCTGCATCAACCTCACGCATCTGCTGCTGGCGCGGGCGCTCCAGCGGCAACGCGAGCTGACCGTCCGCGCGGCGCTCGGCGCGAGCGCCGAACGCCTGGTCCGCCAGCAGCTGACGGAGAGCCTGCTGCTCGCCGGCGGCGGCGGACTCATCGGCGTCGCGCTGGCCGCCGTCGCCGTGCCGCTCATCGCGCGGCTCGTGCCGACGACGCTGCCGATTGCGGAAGTGCCTGGCATGGACCTCCGGATGCTGGCGCTCGCCGCCTGCTGTCACGTTCACGACCGGCATCGGCTTCGGCCTGTTTCCGGCGCTGCGCGTCGCCCGCGCCAGCACGTTCGACGCGCTGCGCGAGGGACCGCGCGCCGGGCATGGCCGCGGCGCCGAGCGGCTGCGATCGGGCCTCGTCATCGCCGAGGTGGCGGCGTCGGTGGTGCTGCTCGCCGCCGCGGGCCTGCTGATCCACGCGCTGTGGCGCGTCCAGCAGGTCGATCCCGGCTTCAAGGCGGAGGGCGTCCTCACGATGCGGACGGCGCTGCCGATGCCGGCTTACCGCTCGACGGCGCGCAAGCAGCAGTTCTACGACCGCGTCCTCGCCGACGTGCGCGCGCTGCCGGGAGTGAGGAGCGCCGCTTACATCAGCTTCCTGCCGATGGCGATGCGCGGCGGCATCTGGCCGGCCACGCCCGAGGGGCAGGCCAGCAACCCCGCCGAACAGCGCAGCGTCAGCCTCCGGCTGGTGACCCCCGGCTTTTTCGACACGCTCGGCATCCCGCTCCTGCAGGGACGCGACGTCCGCGCGAGCGACGCGCGGGACGGGTCGCTGCCGCTCTCCGATGGCGATCGTGTTTCGACCGTCGCCGTCGTCAGCGAGTCCTTTGTCCGCATGCTCCTGCCGGAGGGCAACCCGCTCGGCCGCCGCTTCGCGATGCGCTTTCTCGACCTGACGATCGTCGGCGTGGCCGGCGACATCCGCGTGCGCGGGCTGGAGAGGGAGAGCGAGCCCCAGGTCTACCTGCCGGCTGCGGCCATGCCGGATGGCGCCGTGATCTTCTACACGCCCAAGGATCTCGTCATCAGGGCGACGGGCGATCCGGTGGCGTTGACACCTGCGGTGCGGCAGATCATCGGCCGCGTCGATTCGGCACAGCCGATCTCCGACATCCGTCCGCTCACCGCCATTGTCGAGACCGAGACCGCGTCGCGGCGCACGCAACTCCGCGTGCTGACGCTGTTTGCGGTGCTGGCCGTGCTGCTCTCGGCCGTCGGCATGCACGGGCTGCTGGCGTATGTCGTGTCGTCGCGCACCCGTGAGATCGGCGTGCGCATGGCGCTCGGCGCGGGCCGCGGCAGCATCCTGGCGCTGGTGATTGGACGAGGCGTGAGCCTGGCGGCGATCGGCGTGCTCGCAGGCGTCGCCGGGGCGTACGCCGCGGGTCAGGGGTTGCAGGCGCTGCTGGCCGGAGTCAGCCCCTCGGATCCCGCCAGTCTTGCAGGAGCGGCGGCGTTGTCGATGGCGATGGCGCTGGCCGGCAGCGCCTGGCCGGCCTGGCGCGCGGCGCGCGTCGATCCTGTCGTCGCGACACGCGCCGAGTGAGGGCTCAGCCCCTCTTGCCGCTCAGCGTGCCGCTGGAGGCGACGCTGCTGGACGCCGGGTCGACCATTTTCCAGGAGCCTTTGAACGTGTCGCCCTCGAGGGTCAGGTCGAGCTGTACTTCGCCGCCGTCGGTGTCGTACTTCAGCGTCGCCGCCGTGTCGTCGACGACGATCGACTTGAAGGTCGTCGTGTAGCCGCCGCCTTCCGCCGGCGCGACGTCGAGCGTGCCGCCCAGCGCCTTCGCCGCGTCGCGGGCGATGGTCATCGTGTACGTGCCGGTGCTGTCGCCCTCGAAGGGACCGCTCCACTTGCCGATCAGGCGATCCTCGGCGGCCGATGATTGCGCGGCGGCCGGCGCCGGTGCCGTGCAGACAGCGACAAGTGCGAGCACGGCAAGCATAAGACGCATCGCAACGCTCCTTGATCGAATCGTGAATCAGGGCCGGATCACCGTGCCATCCCGCCGCCGCGTCGTGCCCCAACTGTAGTCGAAGTTCGGCGGTCCCGGCGGGAACGGAAACTTGGCCGCCAGCTTCTCGTCGAAGTCGATGCCGAGGCCCGGCGCCTCGCTGGCGAGCATGTAGCCGTTCTTCGTCTCGGGGCAGCCGCGGAACACCGCGCGCGTCTCGTCGGGGAAGCGGCCGCCTTCGTGGATGCCGAAGTTGTAGCTCGCCAGTTCGAGCGCGAGCTGCGCCGCGTGCGCGAGCGGCGAGGCGTCGCCGGGCCCGTGCCACGCCGTGCGGACGCCGAAGAACTCGCTGAGCGCCTGCACCTTGCGCGCGGGGCTCAGCCCGCCGATCTGCGAGATGTGGATGCGGATGAAGTCGATCAGCCGTTCGGAGATGAGCGGCAGGTACTCCTGCACCGTGTTGAAGAGCTCGCCCATCGCGATCGGGATGCTCGTCTGCTGGCGCAGCAGCCGGAAGTGGCCGTTGTCCTCGGGCGGGAACGGATCTTCGAGGAAAAACAGGCGATACGGTTCGAGCGCCTTGCACAGGTTGATCGCCTCGATCAGCTGCACGCGCTCGTGGACGTCGTGCAGCAGCTCCACTTCGTCGCCGACCTTCGCGCGCAGGTGCTCGAACAGCTTCGGCAGCATCCGCACGTAGGGGCCCGATTCCCAGATGGCGCCGGGATTGGTGGGGCCGACCGCGGATTTCTGGCCCGCCGGCGCCGCGGTGCTCCGCGCGCCGTAAGTGGAGAGCCCCGGCACCGCGCCCTGGACGCGCACGTAACGGAATCCCGCTTCGATGCCCTTGCGCGCGTTGTCCTCCACCTCCTGGAAGTCGCGCCCGCTGGCGTGGTAGTAGCAGTCCGCGCCGTGGCGCACCTTGCCGCCGAGCAGCTGATAGAGCGGCATGTTCGCGCGCTTGCCCTTGATGTCCCAGAGCGCGATGTCGACGCCGCTCATGGCGTTGAACAGGACGGGCCCGTTGCGCCAGTACGAGCTGACGTAGCTCGACTGCCAGATGTCCTCGATCTCGTCGACGCTGCGGCCGATGAGGAACGGCTTCAGGTACTGCTCGACCGCCGTCTGGACGACCAGCGCGCGCTGCGTGAAGGTGGCGCAGCCGTAGCCGACGAGCCCGGGCTCGCTGGTGACGACTTTCACGACGACGAGGCGGATGCCGTTCGGCGCGGTGAGAATCGTCTGGATGTCGGTGATCGTCAGCGGCGGCAGGCCCTTGAGCGCCGCCGGCTTCTCCTGGGCCTCGAGTCGCGTGGCCAGCGCCGGCATCGCCACGGTTCCCGCCGCCGCCAGCGCGCCGCCCGACATGCGCCGCAGTGCCTCTCGTCGTCTCATCGCGCCCTCCGCGCCGGAGTCTATGCACCCGCGCGAGCAGGGTCAATGCGCGTCGGAATGGCCAACACGATCCAGTGGCAGATGCATAATCGCCAATCGCTAATCCGTAATCGCCAATGGCCCCGCCGGCTGGCGTTGTAGGATGTGCCCGGCCGTATCGACTCGGCCGTCAGGGAGGTCACCGTGCAGCCAGCCAGCGCGCGACGGGCATTTCTGCGTGACGTGTTTGGGACTCTCGCGGCGACGACGATCGCGTCGCGGGCACTCGATGCTGCCGGACAGCCCCCAGATGCGCCGCGCGCCCGCGACGTGCCGCCCCTGGCGATCGAGGGCAGCCTCCGCATCACCAGGCTGGAGACGTTTCTCGTCAAGCCGCGCTGGCTGTTCCTGAAGGTCCACACCGACGCCGGCATCGTCGGGCTCGGCGAGCCGGTCACCGAAGGGCGCGCGCTCACCTGCGCCACCGCGATCAAGGAGATCGAGCCGTACCTCGTCGGCAAGGATCCGCGGCGGGTCGTCCATCACTGGCAGGCCATCTATCGCCACGCGTTCTATCGCGGCGGGCCGATCCTGACCAGCGCGCTTTCCGGCATCGACCAGGCGCTGTGGGACATCAAGGGCAAGGCGCTCGGCGTGCCCGTCTACGAGCTGCTCGGCGGACCGACGCGCGACCGAGTCCGCGTCTACGCGCACGCGCGGACCATCGAGGCGGTCAAGACGCAGCGCGCGCAGGGGTTCACCGCGTTCAAGACCGGCCCGTATCTGAGCCGCCGCGGCAAGGATGGCACCCGCGGCTGGGCGCGGTTCGTCGAGACGCCCGGCTTCGTGAAGCAGGCCGCGGATCAGTTCGCCGCGCTGCGCGATGCGGTCGGCCCGGACGCCGACATCGGCATCGACTTCCACGGCGCCATCAGCCCGGCGACGGCGAAGCTGCTGATCAAGGCCATCGAGCCCTACCAGCCGATGTTCGTCGAGGAGCCCGTCAACTGCCAGCAGGTGGACGCGATGGCCGACATCGCCCGCGGCACGCACCTGCCGATCGCGACCGGCGAGCGCATCTTCACCAAGTGGGGCTTTCGCGAGATTCTCGAGAAGCAGGCGGCCGTCATCCTGCAGCCCGACCTGTGCCACGCCGGCGGCATCACCGAGTGCCGCCTGATCGCCGGGATGGCCGAGGCCTACTACGCGTCCATCGCCCCGCACAACCCGCTCGGCCCGATCTCGCTGGCGGCCGGGCTGCAGCTGGCGGCGGCGATTCCGAACTTCATGTGCCAGGAGCAGGTGAGCCTCGGCGAGGGCTACCTCAAGACGCCGTTCGTGGTGAAGAACGGCTACGTCGAGCTGCCGACCGGCCCGGGCCTCGGCATCGAGCTCGACGAGGCGCAGATGGCCGACAAGATCGGCCACGACTGGCGCAACCCGGAGACCTACGACGAAGAGGACGGATCGGTGGTGGACTGGTGAAGTGCAGAGTGTCGAGTGCTGAGTGCCGAGTGCTGAGGATCGAGTGTGGAGTGGTTCTCTGTGCTTGAAGGGCGCAGTCTGCGACTCGAGCACTCGCGACTCTGCACTCGGCACTCCGCACTCAGCACCTGCTATTCAACTTCTGACGCCCGGCGGTCCTGTCCGTTCTGGTGCAGCGTGACGTGCGACACCTTGCCGGCCTCGTCGCGGCCGAAGGTGAGCTGCGCGTCCACCGCCTTGAGGAAGAACTTCGTCTCCGACTCGGCGAAGACCTCGAGCTTGTTCTGGCCGGTCGCCTGCGTCATCAGCCGGCCGTCTTCGAGCGTCACCGCGAGCACGAAGTTCGGCCCGATCTGGTAGCGGCCGACGTACTCCGCCAGCAGCTCGGGCTTCACCGGAATCGCGGTGCGCTCGACGGGCGTCTGGTAGGGGCGGCCGTAGACGATCGACATCACGTCGCGCGCGATGTTGCCGGCGCTCACGTTCTCCACGTTGCCGAGGACGATGACGACGACCTTGTCCTCCGGCACGCGCGCGATCATCGTCGCGAAGCCGTTGATCCCGCCGCCGTGGCCCACCTGCGTCTTGCCCGAGGCCGAGCGCTCGGGCGGCTGCACCGTCCACCCATACGCGTAGTTGTCCTTGAACGGCGTGAACATCGCCTCGCGCGCCGCCGCCGGCAGCACCCGATCGGTGTAGAGCGCCTGATCCCACTTCAGCAGATCTTCGACCGTCGGAGTAGAGCGAGCCGGCGGCGTACGGCTGCTGCATGTCCATCGGCTTGGCGTTCACCAGCCGGCTGCCGGCGTTCACGTAGCCCGAGGCGCGCCGCGGCAGCACGGTGTCCGTCCAGTCGTAGCCCGAGTCGGCCATGCCGAGCGGCGTGAAGATCTCGGTGGAGACGACCTCGTCGTATTTCTTCCCCGTGACCTTCTCGATGATCAGGCCCAGGAGGAAGTAGCCGGAGTTGTTGTACTTGAACTTCTCGCCGGTGGCGAAGTCCAGCGGCAGATCGCGGAAGCTGGCGACGACCTGCTCGGTGGTCTTCGGCACCATCATCGTCTTCGCGAAGTCGGGCAGGCCCGTGTAGCTGGGGATGCCAGAGGTGTGCGTCAGCAGGTGCTGGATGGTGACCGGCTTCCAGGTGTCCGGGCACGGCGTCAGGTACATGCAGATCGCGTCCTGCACGGACAGCTTCTTCTGCTCCTGCAGGCGAAGGACCACCGTCGCCGTGAACTGCTTCGTGATCGAGCCGAGCCGGAACTTCGTCTGCGCGGTGTTCGGGACCTGCCATTCGGCGTCGGCCATCCCGTAGCCCTTGACCAGGATCGGCGCGCCGTCCCGCGCGACGAGGACCGTGCCGTTGAAGAGGTTCACGCGCGCCTGCGCCTGCAGGTACGCCTCGGCCCTGGAGACGATCTCCGCGGTGGGGGCAACGACCGACGGCGCCGAAGCTGGCGGTGCGGCGGCCGGAGCGGCGGGCGGAGGCGCGGCACTCTGCGCGAAGGCGCAGACGTGGAAGAAAGCGACGAGCAGCGCGGCAAGCGCGGACTGCCGGAGGACGCGAAACAGAGGAGCGGTCATGATGTGCACGGTTGTGGGATACGGTGGCCGCGGGAGGCAGGTTCCGCCGCTGTAGCCGTCAAAAGCGCCGCGTGTAGCCGACGCGACGACGATGGCGAGCCTCCGTACGCGAACGATGGCCGATTCCGGCGCAGGACGTGCGCACCCAGTAAGACGAACGCAATCCACAGCAGGTCTGCGACCAGCAGGTGGACGATCTGCATCCAGACCGGCGCGAGCAGGAGCACGTTCAGCAACCCGCCCAGCAGCTGTATCCCCGCGACCAGCAGCACGATCCGGCCGAGCCGCTGACCGATCGCGTCGGCGGCCTCGGGCAGCCGCGGCGCGACGAACATCACCAGCACGCCTGCCGTCACGGCGATGAGCGGGTGGAGCGCGCGAAGCCGCAGCAGGATGTGAGAGGTGGGCGAGAGCGTCGCCGCGAAGCCCTCGGCATGCGAGGCCGCCGGATACAAGGTGTCGCCGAGCGCCGCCACGGCGCCGCTGGTGCCCGCCAGCAGGAGGCCAATCGCGAGGGCGCCCCACACCAGCGCGATGCCCCGCCTGGCGCGGATATCCGTCGGGCCGCCGCCGGACAGCCACCAGGCGGTCAGCGTCAGCGCCGCCACCAGCACGAACGTGTTGACGAGGTGCGCCGCCATGAACATCGCGCGGGCCATCGTCCGGTTGTCGGCGACGAGCTCGAAGAGCACGAGACCGGCGCCGACCGCGGCCTCGGTGAGGATGAACACCAGCGAGAGGACCGCGCCGCGGCGCGCCGGATGACCTGCGGCGCAGGCCCGCCACGTCCAGACCAGCAGTGCCACCACCGCCAGCAGCGCGAGGCCGCTGGTCAGCCGGTGCGAGTACTCGATCAGCGTCGCGACCGTCGGCGCGCGGGGAATCACCTCGCCGTTACAGAGCGGCCAGTGCGCGCCGCACCCCGCGCCCGACCCGCTGGCACGCACGTAGGCGCCCCAGAGGATGACCGCAAGGTTGTAGGCGAGCACGGCCCACGCGAAGGAAGCAAGACGACGCATCGTTCAGCCGATCATAATGCGTCGTCGCTGCTCGCGTCGGCCAGCGAGTCTTCGCGGCGTAGCGGCCTCGCGGCATCGAGATCGTGATCACCAACCCATCGCTTGCCTTCGGGCTTAGCGGCCTCGCGCCTTCGCGATTGTGATCACCAGCCAGTGGGTTGTCTTCGCGGCTTAGCGGCATCGCGGCGTCGCGATTGTGATCACCAGCCCGTGGGTTGCCCCTTGAGCTGCTCGTCGAGCCACGTCTGGAGCGGCGCGAAGTAGTCGCGAATCGCCGTCGCGTCCATCTCCTTCGACCCGGTGAGCGCTTCAAGCGCCTCGGGCCACGGACGGGAGAGCCCGAGCTTCAGCATCGCGTCCAGCTTCGCGCCTGCTTCCTTGCTCTCGTAGATCGAGCAGCGATGGAGCGGCGTCGTGCAGCCGGCGAGCTTCGACAGCGAGCGGTGGAACTGGAACTGCAGGATGTGCGCGAGGAAGTAGCGCGTGTACGGCGTCACCGCGGGCACGTGGTACTTCGCGCCCGGGTCGAAGAACTGCTCGCCGCGCGGCTCCGGCGGGGCGACGCCCTGGTATTTCAGCCGCAGATCCCACCACGCCTGGTTGTAGGTGGCCGGCGTCACCTGGCCGGAGAACACCTGCCACCGCCATTGATCGACCAGCAGCCCGAACGGCAGGAACGCGATCTTCTCGAGCGCGCGCGCCAGCAGCAGCCCGGTGTCGCCCGAGGCGTCGGGCGCCTTGTCGAGCAGGCCGACCTTTACCAGGTATTCCGGCGTCACCGAGAGCGCGATGGTGTCGCCGACCGCTTCGTGAAAGCCGTCGTTGGCGCTGTCGCGGAAGAGCGTCGGCAGCGTGTTGTAGGCGCGCTGGTAGAAGTTGTGGCCCAGCTCGTGATGGATCGTCGTGAAATCTTCCTCCGTCGGGTCGATGCACATCTTGATGCGCAGGTCCTCGACGAGGTCGACGTCCCACGCGCTGGCATGACACACGACGTTTCTGTCCGCGGGCTTGACGAAGAGCGAGCGTTCCCAGAAGGTCGGCGGCAGCGGCTTGAAGCCGAGCGACGTGAAGAAGCGCTCGCCCATGCGCACCATGTCCACCGCGCCGGTCTTCCGCGTCTTGAGGATGTCGGTGAGCGAGTAGCCCGGCCCGGCCGATCCCGCGGCGGCGATCGGCATCACGTTGCTCCAGTCCTGCGCCCAGATGTTGCCGAGCAGGTAGGCGGGAATCGGCCCGCGCTCGGGGACCAGGTCGCCGTACTGCTGGCGCAGCTTCATCCGCACGTAGGCGTGGAGCGACACGTAGAGCGGCCGCACCTGCTCCCACAGCCGATCGAGCTCGCGCGTGAAGGCGTCGGGCGGCATGTCGTACTTCGCGCGCCAGAGCGCGCCGGTGTCGGCGAAGCCCAGCTCCTTCGCGCCGGTGTTGGCGAGCGTGACGAACCGCTCGTAGTCCTTGCGCATCGGCACCGCGATCGTGTGCCAGCCTTCCCACACCTCGCGCAGGCGCTTCGGGTCGCGCGAGGTGGCCATCTCCTCGGTGATCTGCTCGACGTCGAGGCACGTCGCCGGCTGCGCCGGGTCGGGACACCACTTGCCGCGCCCGTACGCCGCTTCCATCGACGCGGTCAGTGTCGTCAGCTCTCCGGCCAGCTTGCCGTCCGACGGCGTGACGACCACGAGCGTCGTCTTCAGCACGTCGAGCTGGCGGCGGACCTCCGGCGCGGCCTCCTGCGGGTTCAGCCGCGCGGCGTCACGCGCGTTGCGCGCGACGGCGTCGATGAACGCCTGGTTGGCGCGCGCGTTGATCGCTTCGGTGTCGGGCGTGATGTAGGTGGCGGCCACCCACGCGGCCTGCTGCTGCTCGCGGCCGAGCTTCATCATGGTGTCGTTGACCGACGACACGAACTTCGCGGCCTCCTCGGCCGGCGGCGTCGCGGTAGGCGCGAAGACCTTGCACGCGGCGATGGCGGTGGGCGCGGCGGCGATCAGCAGACCGAGGGCGAGGCGGGCGGAACGGGTCACGGCAGGGCGTCCTCCTGCCGGGATCTTACAGGGACGGGGCAGGGTGAACGGCTACCGCTGCGCTGTTGCCGCCGGCTTCGGCGGATGCGCCTGCCAGAGGATGTTGATGATCTGCCAGCGGCCGTCGTACTTCGCGAGCTGCATGTAGTCGGTGCCCCACATCGCGGAGATCTTGGCGGACGCGGTCTGGTCCTGGACGTCATACACCACGACCTCCTTGATCGAGGTGTCGCGCTTGCCGTCCTTGTTCCACGACGCCGTCAGCTTCATCAGCTGGTCGAACGTCATCACCGATTCCGGCTTGTAGGTCGTCTCCGCCGGTTCGCGCCAGAAGCCGCGCTTCGTGAGGTTCTTGTGAACGCTGCGCTCGATGCGGCTGGGGTCGGCGGTGTAGAGGCCTTCCACGTAGTCGAGCGCCGCCTGGCGCACCGCTTCCTTGTCCGACGCGGTTTGCGCAGAGGCGTCCGAAGGCAGCGTCAAGAGCGCGAGGGCGGCGAGCAGCAGCAGGAGTCGCGTCATGGGTGGCTCCGGGAAGTGCGAAGTGCGAAGTGCAAAGTGCAAAGTGCGAAATGCGAAGTGGACGAAATTTCACGCAGTCTAATCCGCGCAATCCCCACTTTGCACTTCGCACTTCGCACTGTGGATTTCTCCGGGGACGAACGGTCGGAGGACGATACTTGGCCGGTTTGACCGGCTCTCGGCGGCGCCAGCCGCTGCGTGAAGTCGAGGCGCACGACGTGGATGTTGACGCCTCGCCCGATGCGGAACCCGAACCGGCCGTCGACTGAAGCCTCGTCGCGAGGGAGGGTGGCCACCGTCTTGCCGTCCAGCTGGAATGTCACCGTCGCCGTCTCGGCCTCGATGCGGAACGCGTGCTTCTCCGCGTCCTTGCCGCCGTGTGCCGCGACGCCCTCGACCGCCGCCCACGCTGCCAGCGCGCGGCCGGACCCTCCGGCCTGCCGTGACACGCTCGCCGTGCCGTCCTTCCGCATCAGCATCGCCGTGTACGCCGGCTGCTCCTCGTCGCCGAGCGCCTGGCCGCCGACGAAGATGCCGACGCCCTCGTCGCTCGAGTTGGGGAACAGGAACAACTCGCTCTCGACGACGAACCGGCCGGTGGCGGAGTAGGCCGGGTGATAGACCAGGCCGCCCGGGCCCATCGTCACGTGCCAGCCGGGCGGCATCGCGACGAACCACCACTGGCTGGCTTTGATTTCGCCGCCCGGCGCCATCGCCGCCGGCGCGTCGAGGCGCCACTTCCACTCGTCCGGCGTCTTGAGCCCGCCACCCGGCGGGTCGGGAGCGGCAAACAGGCCAAGCGGCAACACCGCGCAGAGCACAACACCGGCAACTCGCATCAACGGGCCTCCTGAACACCTATTCCGCGGCAGGAGGCCCGATTGTACGCTGGGGTCTGACCCCATGGCGACCGTGCCGTTGGGGTCAGACCCTCCGTCCCAGTCCTTACCAGCGCACGCGCACGCGATAGCGCAGCACCGCCTCGCTATTGGCGGCCACCGGCACCTCGAAGCGCGCCGCCCAGGCATCGGTCTTCGTGTGGGTGTGGCTCGACGTCAGCATCCGCCAGTCGCCGGCGATCGGCTCATTGACCTCGACGCTGATTGGCGTCGCCTTGTGGTTGCGCAGCGTGATCTCGAACGCCATCTCGTAGGTGCCGTCGGCGATCTTCTCCCAGTCGGTCTGCTTCCGCTCGCAGACGACGTCGAAGGCGGTGCCGATCTGGAGCGTGAGGTCCTCGTCCTTCGGCGTGTGGTCGATGCGGTCCTCGCCGGCAAACTGCACGCCGCCCTTCGAGTCGGCCTGGTAGACGCGCACCGTGCCTGCCGGCATCGGCATCCCGAGCCCGGCCGCCTCGCTGTTGCGGAACTTGTAGAACACGCGGCACCTGATCCTTCAGCGGCGAGCCCGGCGCCTGGCGGTTGCGGTAGTAGAAGTTCTGGCCGTTGACGACGAACAGCTTCTTCACCGGCACGCCCGTGCCGCCGAGCAGCGCAATCTGCTTCGTCTCGTTCTCGAGCAGCGTCGTCTTGCGGTTGAGCGCGTAGAGGTGGTATCGGAGAACGCCTCGCGCGCTGAAGGCCGCCGGCGCCGCCGCCATCTTCGCGCGCCGCCTTCGCCATCGTGAGCTGGTCGGCGTCCTGCCGGTTGTAGACGCGGTTGAGGTCGCCGGCGACCAGCTGCAGCTTCGCGTTCTTGTACGACGTGCCGCTCGTGTTGGTCACCGTCACCCAGCCGTCGAGGTCGGCCTTCACGTCGTCGCGGCCGACGGTGAGGACGTAGTCGGCGAGCCAGGACATGTTGGACGCGAGATACGACGTCTCGATCCGGTGCTGGCGCTGGCCGCTGTTGTCGACCTTCCAGACCAGCGTCGGACGGCTGTGCAGGTTCTCCGGGATCTCCGGGAAGCGGTACTGCTCGGCGTGGAAGCCGGTGACGATCTCGTCGCCGATCTTCCAGACCGGCGCGTCGTTGAACGCCAGCAGGCGCGGCGTGACTTCTTCCTGCCGCGTCGTGCCGTTGTCGGTGCGCGTGCGCACGAGCGTGACGTCGCGGCCGATGTACTTCTTCAGCAGCCGCTGCGGGTCGAGCAGGTCGAACTGGTAGTTCTGCTCGAGGATGCCGAGCCGCGCCGGCTCGGTCAGCGAGCGGAAGTGCACCGTCGCCGGGTTGACCGTGGCGGCGATGTCGAGAAAGCGCAGGTCGAGCGTGCCGCTCGGCAGCGCCACCTGCCGGACGTCGCGCACCAGCGCGATGTTGGAGTTGTAGACCGTGACCGCCAGCTCGGTCTGGTCCTTGATGGTCGCCGAGACCGGGCCGACTTCGTCGGTCGCATCGACGGTCACCGACGGCGACGAGCCGCCGGACGCCAGGACGCCGAACACCCCGACGGATACCAGGGCCACCGCCGTGCGGCGCCAGAAAGCAATCGAGACTCGCATGTCGCTCCTCCGCGGCGCCGGAACGGCGCCTTCATGAGGAGAACGGGGGAGCGGGGGAATCTTGCAAGGCAGGGGTGCCGGGTGCCGGGGTCCGCGGTCCGGGTCCTGGTGCCGGGTCCGGTGCCGGGTCCAGGTCCTGGGTCCGGGGTCCGGTAGCGTGCCGCGTGCAAGCTAGGGTGCTGGCTGCCAGGTGGCGCCGTGGTCGGCGGTGCGGAAGCGGCGTCCGTCGTCGATCGTGACGACGGCGATGCCGCCGGCCTCCGGCGCAATCGCGACGATGGGTCGGCGTTCCGGCAGCTGCGCCGCGAAGAACGACCCACCGGTGCGCCGCTGAAGCCGACCGGTCGTCGTCCCGAACCAGCACGTGCCATCCGGGCCGCAGGCCGCCGCGGTGAAGGTCAGCGACGGGTCGGCAAACACCTCGCGCCACGTCGCGCCGTCGCCCGACTGCTCGATGCGATGTCCCAGGGCGCGATAGCGTTCGGTGGCTGACGCAAACGCGACCGGCGGGGCGGCGATTTCCTTCTTCAGCGCCACGGCGACGGGCGGCGACTCGACGGCGGCCGCCGCCGCATCGCGAGACAGGGTGGCGGCCGTCTCTGCCCTGTGCGCGATCGGCCTGCTGCTGTTCCCGTTCAGGCACGGCCGGCGCGGGCGCGGCCTTCGCCGGCGGAGCTGGCGGCGCAGCTGGCGCGGCCGCCTGTGGCTGCGCGCGCCGCTGGCGGGTCTCGAGGGGCGGAGCGGCGTCTAGTCTTCGCTTCCTGCCGGAGCTCGTCCACGCGAGACGCCGCGTAGTTCGAGGCTTCGCGTTCGGCGGCAGGCTGGCTTGCCGCGGCCTTCTCTTGCGAGCCCGCAGCGGCCATTTGTTTCGTAGCCGCCTGCAGATCGGGCGCGGCCTTCGCAACCTCTTCCGCCGGGCAGACAAGACGACGTCCGCGCCGGGACGCGCTGTCGACGCCGCACGGGACGACTGCACCGACAGCGGCGTCTCGGACCGATCGGGCAGCCTGGTCCAGACCGCCACGACGAGCACGGCGGTTGCTACTGGCACGAGCCAGCCCCACCGCACCAGCCACGAACGCCGGTCGGCCCGCTCGGTGGGCTCGATGCTGACCGCGCCCAGCAGCGCCAGGTGCTGCTGGCACGCCGTGCAGTCGGCGGCGTGCGCCTCGATGGCGAGGCGCTCGTCCGGCGTCAGCGCGCCGTCCACGTACGCGGCGAGCATCGCCGCGTCCGGGCACACCTCCACCGGCCGGCCGCGTTTGGCGGCCGCGCGGAGCGCGCGATCGAAGGGGTCAGTCATCAGCGTTCACGTCACGGGCGACGCGACTCGACGGCTACGGCGCGACTGAAGTCGCGCCCTCCTAGTATGAACGGCGGCGGCGGGCCTAACCTTGCGTCACCCATCCTCCGCGCGCGACAGCAACCGGTCCAGCTGCAGTTCCGGCGCGTCGGCGGCCAGTTCGATTGCGCGGGCACGCGCGGCGCTCGCCAGTCCCCGATCGGCCAGTGCGCGATCGACCCCGGCCTTGAGCGTACGCCTCGCCTTCTCCAGCTTGCGCGAGACGGTGGCCTCGTGTTCGCCGAGGACGCGGCCGATGGCGGCCAGCGTCATGTCCTGGCCGTAGTAGAGCCGCAGGCGCAGCCGGTCGGCAGGCGCCAGCGCCTCGATGGCGGCGTCGAGCGCCTGCTGCGCGTGCGCGACCAGCGTGTCGCGCTCCGGATCGCGCTCAACGCTTTGCGGCCCCGGGGGAGCGTCGGCGGTCTCGTCCAGCGGCTCGAACCGTCGCGTCACGCGCACGCGATCGATCCGCCGCTGCACGAGGACCGACCGCAGCCACGTGATCAGGCGGCTGCGTCCGTGGTAGTGCAACAGCAGCGATCGCCGCGCGCCGTCGGCGCCGGGCAGGCCGAACAGCTCCGCGTAAAGCGAGTCCGCGAGCTCGCGGCCCTCGTCCGCGGCAATCGTCCGCGCGGCGTGATACAACTGCGGGCGCAGCTCGCGGACGAAGTGCTCCCACGCTCGGTCGTGTCCGTCGATGCAGGCGCAGGCGAGCGCGAGATCGGAGACCGCGAGCGACTCGAGGTAGCCGCGGCCGCCATCGGCGGGAGAGTCGGCGCCGAAGCGATGGGCCAGGCTCCGCGAGAGTGCCTCGCGAAAACGAGCGGGAGCGACGTCCCAGGCCACCGCGCCGCTCTGTTCGTACAGGCGTCGTGCGACATGCTCGTCGACTCCTCCGCTCTCGATCGCGGGTGCGGCCACTAATCGTTAGCATACCCGTGAAGGAGCGCGAGGGCATGCCAGGACCGGCGGACTCCGGCGAGTGACCACGACCCTTTCGGCAAGCCCCACATTCCGGCGGAACGTCCTGCTGGCGGCGCTATTCGTCGCGCTCCTGGAGCTTGCGGCGCTCGGGCTGCTCTGGCGATTGGGCGCCGCCATCGATCCCGACCGAGACCGCCGCGCCGCGCTGCTCTTCGTCCTGCTCGGCTCGGTCTTCACGCTCCAGGCGATGGCCGTGGTCGGCATCGGCTGGATCGTGGTCGCGATGTCCCGCACGCGGCTGAATCACGACGTCACCGGCCTCACGCTCGATCATCCCTGGCGCCACTGGCGCGGCGACTGGCCGGACGTCCGTCACGCCTGGGAGCAGAACGGCTGGCTGGTGATGCAGCTGCGAGACCAGTGGCGGCGCTGGTACGTCCGCGCCGCCGGCGACGGCGCGGCGCTGAGCGCCGTCCGCGCGCAGCTGCCACCTGGCGCATGGCTGGAAGGCGCTGCCAGGCATCGACACCTCGCGCGCACGACGCTGCCTATCGTGCTGGCGTTTGCGATCGTCGGCGGCGGGTTGCTGTGGATGGCCCTCGACGTGCTTCGAAGGCTTTAGCCACAGAGCCCGTCACCATAGCGGCTGATCCGCTTCGGCCACCAGCCGCACGCCGAACCACCGCGCCATCGTCGGCGCCAGCTGCGTCATGCGGACGACGCCGAGGTCGCCGGTCTTCGTCACGTCCGGGCCCGCCATGATCAACGACGCGTGCAGCGCCGGCATCGTCGGGTCGAACCCGTGCCCGCCTTTGCCGGCTGTCGGCTGCCGCAGCACAACGTGCGACGTGCCGGTGTAGAACCCCGGCTTCATCGTCAGCGCGAAGCTGGCGTCCGGCGCGGCGCCCGCCTTCTTCAGGTCGTCGCGCGTCAGGAGCTTGTCCACGCCGTTGGCGGGATCGGCGGCGAGCGGCTCCAGCAGCTTCTGCACGCGCGCCACCAGCGCCTGGTCGTCCGGCCGCTTCAGGTACACGAAGCCGGCCCCGCCGGCCGACTGCAGGTAGGCGTCCCATCCTGTCACCACGCCGCGGTCGTTCACCTGGATCAGCCCTTCCTGCTTGAACAGGAAGTTCGGCTGCAGCTGCGTCTGCAGCGGCAGGAAGCCATGGTCCGAGACGATGACGAAGTCCGTGCGATCGGCAAGACCGGCCGCCTTCACGGCGTCGATCATCTGCTGGACGTGCGTGTCGCTCTTTTCGAGCGCCGCGAGCGCCTCAGGCGAGTCGGGCCCGAACTCGTGGCTGGCCGAGTCGTTGTCGAAGATGTGAAGCATCAGGAAGTTCGGCTTGAACGTCTTCACGATCCAGGCGGCGAGCCCCGTGCGCTCGTCGTCGTCCATCGGCCAGGGCAGCGGCGCCGGCAGGCTGTTCTCGTAAGCGTCGATCAGATGACGGGGCGTGGACAGCGCCCGCAGCAGCGACAGCGCCTCGGGATGGCGCGAACGGAAGTGCTCCGGCGCGTTGTAGTCGAGGTCCATGCCGACCGTCACCGGCCAGCTGACGCCAGCGGTCGTCATGCCGCTCGCGCGCAGCAGGCCAGGCAGCGTCGGGACCTTGATGTCGCGCGCGTACCAGTACCACGCGCCGGCCGCGCGGCTCTCCGGATCGAGCACCGCGTTGTTGACGATGCCGTGCACGGACGGCGGGACGCCGGTGATCATCGTCGTGTGCGACGGGTAGGTCACCGTCGGCAGCACGCCGATCACGCCACGGGAATGAGCGCCGCGTGCCATCATCGCCCGGAGCGTCGGCAGCTTCGCCGGACCGGCCGAGGTGTAACTGCCCGGGCGCATGCCGTCGATCGAGATGAGCACGACGTGTCGTGCCGGTTCCGCCGCCAGCAGTCCGAGCGCGCTGGCCGCGAGGGCCAGCAGGATCACGAGGGCACGCGAACGTCGCATCAAAGGGTCATCCTCCGGGTCCGATCATGTATCACACCCGCGTCGACGGTGTGACGCTGAAGACCGAAGGCTGACTACAATGGCCAGATGACTCGCGATCTGCGCACGACGATGGATGGGCGGCGCTTCCGCTGGATCGAGGCGGGGGCGGAGGATGCGCCACAGACGATGATCTGGCTGCATGCGTTTCCACTGAGCGCCGACATGTGGCGCCCGCAGCTCGATCACGCGCCGCACGACTGGCGCGTCATCGCCCCGGACCTGGCTGGCTTCGGCGGCACCGACGACCACGACGGCGCGCCGTCCATCGACGACTTCGCCCGCGACCTCGATCGGCTGGCCGACCAGTTGAAGGTGGGCCGCTTTGTGCTCGGCGGGCTGTCGATGGGCGGCTATGCCGCCTTTGCTTACCTGCGCCTCAACGCTGCGCGCGTCTCGGCGGTCGTCCTTGCGGACACGAAGGCCGGGCCCGATACGCCCCAGGCGAAAGAGGGGCGTCAGAAGATGCTGGACCTCGTTGCGGCCAGGGGCCTAGCCGGCGTCGCCGACGACATGCTGCCGAAGCTGCTGGGCGCGACGACGAAGGAGAACGACCCCGGCCTCGTCGCGCATGTCCGGACGCTGATCGAGGCGAACGCCGCGGCCGGTATCGCTCGCGCGACCATGCGGCTGCGCGATCGGCCCGACGCCAGGCCCGATCTGCCCGGCATCGCCATCCCGGCGCTCGTCCTCGTCGGCGACGAGGACGCGGTGACGCCGCCGGCCGAGGCGCGCGCGATCGCCGAGGCGCTGCCGCAGGCCACGCTGTCGGTCGTCCCGCGCGCCGGACACCTCTCGAACCTCGAAGCGCCCGGCGCGTTCGACGCCGCGCTGACCCCCTGGTTGACGTCTCTCTGATGGCGAGCCGTTCGCATCTCTGATGCGGGCAGTCGCAGGAGCGGAAATGGATCTTGGACTGAAGGACAAAGTGGCGCTCATCACCGGCTCGAGCCGGGGGCTGGGCCTGGCGAGCGCGCGGTCGCTGGCCGCGGAGGGCTGCCGCGTGATGCTCAGCGCGCGCGGAGCCGAGCAGCTCGTGATATCGGAGGCGGCGGTGCGTGGCGTCGCGTCGGCGCCCGACGCGGTGGCCTCTGTCGCGGCCGACCTGGCGACGGCCGAGGGCATCGCGCGCGCGGTGGAGGAGACGGTGGAGCGCTTCGGCGGGCTCGACATCCTCGTGAACAACGTCGGCCTTGGCCGCGGCGCCGGGCTGATGGACACGAGCGAGGACGAGTGGCGTGAGGCGATCGATCAGACGCTCTTTCCGGCGATTCGCGCCTCGCGCCTGGCCGTGCCGCACCTGCGTGCCCGCGGCGGCGGCGTCATCGTGATGATCACGTCGATCTGGGGTCGCGAGTCGGGCGGCCGCATGACCTACAACGCGGTGAAGGCAGCCGAGAGCAGCCTCGCCAAGTCGATGGCGCAGCAGCTGGCCGACGACAACATCCGCGTGCTCAGCGTCGCGCCCGGGTCGATCCTGTTCCCTGGCGGCTCGTGGCACAAGCGGCAGCAGGCCGACCCCGCCGGCATTGCGGAGTTCGTCAAGCGCGACCTGCCGTTCGGCCGCTTCGGCCGGGCCGAGGAAGTCGGCGACGTCGTGGCGTTTCTCGCCTCGCCCCGCGCGAGCTGGGTGAGCGGCGCGTCAGTAGTGGTCGACGGCTGCCAGTCGCGGTCGAACCTCTAGCCGGTATACTCGCCGCGCCGATGATTCCCGCCGCCGTCTCCTCCGCGATTCAGTCCATGGCCGACGCGCTCTACGTGCCATGGCTCGGTGATCCTGCTGTTCGGATCGGGCGTGTTCCTCACGGTGCGCTACGGCGTCGTCCAGATCCGCCGCTTCCGCGACGCGCTCGGCAGCTTCGTCGCCAGCCAGGACGACTCCGCCGGCGGCGCGCTGTCGCCGTTCCAGGCGTTCATGACGGCGCTGGCCGCCACAATCGGCACCGGCAACATCGCCGGCGTCGCCGCAGGCATCGTCTCCGGCGGACCGGGTGCGCTGTTCTGGATCTGGTGCTACGGCTTCGTCGCCACCGCGGTGAAGTTCAGCGAGGCGGTGCTCGGCGTGACCTATCGCGAGGCCGACGGCAGCCGCACGCGCACCGGCCCGATGTACTACCTGCGCGACGGCATCAAGTCGCCGGCGCTGGCGTGGACCTACGCGCTCATCGCCGGCGTCGCCGCGTTGACGACGACGCCGTTCACGCAGACCAATTCGATCGCGCTCGTCTGGGACTCGCAGTTCGGCGTGCCGAGGTGGGCCTCGGGCGTTCTGATCGCCGTGCTGACCTGGCTCGTCATCATCGGCGGGATTCAGTCGATCGGCCGCGCGGCGGCGAAGCTGACGCCGCTCAAGGTGGGCCTGTACCTCGCCGGCGGGCTCTTCGTGATCCTCAGCTTCGCCTCGCGCATTCCCGACGTGCTGGCGCTCGTCTTCCGGGAGGCGTTCTCCACGAAGGCCGCTGCCGGCGGCACGCTTGGATTCATGATCGCGATGCGCTACGGCCTGGCGCGCGGCATGTATGCGAACGAGGCCGGCTACGGCACCGCGGCGGTCGCCTACGGCACGGCCGCGCAGCCGCCGTCCGGTGGAGCAGGGCCTGAACGCGGTGATGGAGGTCTTCATCGTCTCGTTCGTGACCTCGACGATCTCGGCGATGGTCGTGCTGCTCACGGGCGCGTGGATGTCCGGCTTCACCAGCACGGCCGCCGTCGCGCACGGGTTCAACCAGGCCGTGCCGGTGTTGGGCGGATGGATCGTCGCGTTCTGCGTGTTCCTCTTCGGCTACACGACGCTCATCGGCTGGGCCTTCTACGGCGAGCAGTTCCTCGAGTACATCTTCGGGCCGCGCGTCGTCACGCCGTACCGGTGGATTTACTGCCTGCTGATCCCGTTCGGCGCGATCTCGAAAGTGGAGCTGGTCTGGGCGTGGGGCGACCTGATGAACGCGCTCCAGATCTTCCCGAACATCATCGGCGTGCTCGGTCTGAGCGGCCTGGTCGCCAAGGTCGCGCGCGAACGCTGAAGCTGAAGGCTGAAGACCGAAGGCTGATCCCGTGTTCACCAAGCGCCTCACCAAGCCCGACGGCCGCTCGCTGTGGCTGTACTCGCGCGCGCCGCTGCCCGATGGCCTCGAGGCGCCGAGCCCGAGCGCGCAGACGGTCCCGCCCAATTCGCACCTGCGATGGCATCCGCTGCGCGGCGAGTGGATCGCCTACGCGTCGCATCGCCAGCACCGGACGTTCCTGCCGCCGCCGGAGTGGAACCCGCTGGCCGTGACCACCGATCCGGCCGCGCCAACCGAGGTGCCGGCGGGTCCATGGGAGGTCGCGGTCTTCGAGAACATGTTCCCGACGCTGAGCGCGCAGGCCCACGATCCGCCGTCGTCGATCGTCGACACGCGGCCCGGTCTCGGGGCGTGCGAGGTGGTCGTCTTCACACAGGATCCGAATGCCTCCCTTGGGCGGCTTCCCCTCGACCGCGTCGCGCTCATCGTCGACGTGTGGGCCGATCGCACGCAGGCGCTCGGCGCCCGCGCCGATGTGGAGTACGTGTTCCCCTTCGAGAATCGCGGCGTCGAGGTCGGCGTGACGCTGCACCATCCGCACGGGCAGATCTACGTGTACCCGTTCGTGCCGCCGGTGGCGGCGCGCGAGCTCGAGCAGCAGCGGGCGCATCTCGAGCGTGAGAATAGCGGCCTGCTCGACGCCCTGCTGCGGCGGGAGATCGACGACGGGCGCCGCGTGATCTATCGCGGCGCGCATGCGATCGCGGTCGTGCCCGTGTGCGCGCGGTATCCGTACGAAGTGTGGGTGGCGCCGCTCAGGCCGGCGCCGTCGCTCGTCGACCTGGACGCCGACGAGCGGCGCGACCTCGCGCGGGCGCTGAAGACGGTGATCATGAAGTTCGACGGGCTGTGGCAGACGCCGTTTCCCTACATCATGGCGTGCCACCAGGCGCCCACCGACGGGCGCGAACACCCCGAGGCGCACGTGCACTTCGAGTTCTATCCGGCGTACCGCATGCCCGGCCGGTTGAAGGACCTCGCCGGCAGCGAATCGGGCGCCGGCGCGTTCACGGCCGACACGCTGCCCGAGGACAAGGCCCGGGAGCTGCAGTCGGTCGAGGTGACGGTTGACTGAGACCGATCCGCCCGAGATCACGGCGGGCCACTTCCGCAGCCTGTTCGGCGCCGAGCCGCTGGCTGTCTCGACGGCCTGCGGCCGCGTCAACCTGATCGGCGAGCACACCGACTACAGCGGCGGCTTCGTCCTGCCGACGCTGATTCCCCAGGCGACGACCGCCGCGATTGCCCCGACCTCGGGCAGGCGCGTGCGCGTGTGGAGCCGTGAGCTCAGCGGCGGGCGCCCGCTTCGTGAGTTCCGCCTTGGTTCCGAAGAGGCCGGCGAGGGCTGGCTGGACTACGTGCAGGGCGTCACCGTCGCCTTGCGTCAGGCTGGCTTCGAGGTTGGTGGCTTCGACCTCGCGCTCGCCTCAGACGTGCCGCTCGGCAGCGGCCTGTCGTCGAGTGCGGCGCTCGAGGTGTCGCTGCTGCGCGCGCTTCGGCGGCTGTACGCCCTCGACTTCGACGACCTGCGGCTGGCGAAGATCGGGCGGGCGGCGGAAACCGACTTCGTCGGCGCGCCGATCGGCATCATGGACCAGATGGCCTCGAGCCTGGCCGGACATCACGAGGCGCTGTTCATCGACACGCGGACGCTCGACACCGTCCACGTGCCGCTGCCGCCCGGCACGGCGCTGGTCGTGATCAACTCCGGAGTCGCGCATCATCACGCGCACGGCGACTACCGGACCAGGCGCGCGGAATGCGAGCGCGCGTCGGCGCTGCTCGGCGTCGCCGAATTGCGCGACGTCACCGCGGGTGATGCGGATCGGATAGCGGCGCTGCCGGCGCCGCTCGATCGGCGCGTGCGTCACGTAGTGACGGAGAACCAGCGCGTGCTCGACGCGGTGGAGGCGATGCGCGCCGGCGATGCGGCGGCGCTGGGCGCGCTCTTCAGCGCGTCGCACGCCTCCGAGCGCGACGACTACGAATGCTCGGTGCCCGAGGTCGACCTCCTGGTCGCCATCGCTGAACGCGAGCCCGACGTCTACGGCGCGCGGCTTACGGGCGGAGGGTTTGGCGGCTCGATTGTCGCGCTCGTCCGCGAGGGGTGTGGCGCGGCTGTCGCAGCCGACGTGGCGGCGGCGTACGCGAGCGAGTCGGGGCAGCAGCCGAGCATCCTCGTTCCTCGCACGTGAACCTTGGACCCCGGACCACTCCGGACTCCGGACTCCGGACTCCAGACTTCGGACTCCGGACTTCGGACTCCGGACTTCGGACCTTGGACCCTGAACCCCGGACCCAGTTACGCCGCAACCTCCTGTCGCCACGACACGCGCCAGTCTGCACGCATCATCGTCAATCCCTGGAGGGCGCTCGCCACCAGTAAGGCGGCGACCGAGAGCAGGACGAAGCCGGTGCCGAAGCCGCCGCCGTGCTGCCGGACGAACCCGAGCAGCATCGGCAGGCAGAACCCGCCGATTCCGCCGATTGCGCCGACGATGCCGGTCACAAGGCCGAGCTCGTCGCGAAAGCGCAGCGGCACGAGCTGGAAGACCGCGCCGTTGCCCAGCCCGCAGCACGCCATCGCCATCACCAGCAGCGCGGTCAGCGGCTGCAGCGACGGTCCCGTCGCGACGAGCGCGTAGCTGATCGACAGCCCGGCCAGCGCCACCGTCAGCAGGCGTCGTCCGCCGACCCGGTCCGCCAGCCAGCCGCCCACCGGCCGGGAGAAGCTGCCGACGAACGCCGCCATCGCCGTCAGCAGCCCCGCGGCCCCCGGCGCCATTGCCTGCTGGTCGCGGAGGAAGAGCGGCAGAAAGCTGCTGAGCCCGACGTAGCCGCCGAACGTGACGCTGTAGAACAGGCAGAACCACCACAGGTCCGCCTGCTCTCAGCACCTGCCAGCGCGGCCCCGCGTGACGCGGCCGCCGCGGCGCCTCGCGCGCGGTGAGCAGGAACGTCGCCAGGACGGCGGCCAGCGGCAGCATGGCCAGGCCGAACACGCCATGCCAGCCGACGGAAGCCGCCAGCCGCGGCGCGATGAGGTTGGTGATGACGGTGCCGCTGTTGCCGGCGGCGGCGATGCCCATCACCAGCCCCTGCCGGCTCGCGGGGTACCACGAGCTGGCCAGCGGCAGCGCGACCGCGAACGACGCGCCGGCGGTCCCGAGCATCAGGCCCATCGCCATCATCGCCGGCCACGAATCGGCGGAGAGCCAGCCAATGGTCAGCGGCACGAAGAGGAACGCCAGCATCGCCGCGCCGACCCGGCGCGCGCCCCAGCGATCGCTCAGCAGCCCCAGCGGAATCCGCAGCAGCGAGCCGCTGAGAATCGGCAGCGCCACCAACACGCCGCGCTGGCTCGCCGACAACTGCAGGTCCTCGGCGATGAGGATGCCGAGCGCGCCGACGAGCACCCACAGCATGAAGCTGAGATCGAAGTGGAGAAAGCACGCTATCAGCGTCGGCAGGTGGCCCTGCCGCTCGTCACGATCGGTTTGCACGGGCGCTCCTTCGTTCCGCTCACGCACCTGCCCGCCGCGCGGCGTGCGCGTGGGCGAGTGCCGTGAGCATCGGGGCAAGCTTCGGGTGAATGGGCGTCACGACGTCGAGGACGCCGGCGGCGGCGCAGGCTGCCGCGCACGTCGGGCCGACGGCGCCGACCAGCACGCGCTCGTTGAGCGCGCGCACCAGCGCGTCACGGCGCGCGGGACCGGCGACCTCCAGCAGGTGGCGCACCTGGATCTGGCTGGTGAACGCCACCACGTCGATCTCGCCGGCGACGATCGCGTCCACGGCGCGCGACAGCGGTCCGGTGTCCGCCGGCAATTGCCACTCGTAGAGCATCAGCTCGTGGATGCGCGCGCCGCGCGACGACAGGTACGAGACCAGCGGCTCGCTGCGCTCGCCGTAGTGCACGAGCGTGACCTCGCGCTCTTCGACTGGCACGCCCTCAAGCGCAGCGATCACGTCTGCCGTGGTGAACGGCTCGGTGACGGAGCGCGACACCGCGACGCCTCGACGGGCCAGCGCGCCCGAAGGCTTCGGCCCTCGCGCCACGACGACGGCTATCGACAGCGCCCGGGCCAGCGCGTCGGAACGCCGCAGACGGTCGGCGGCCGCGAACATCCGGGTGACGGCGACACCCGTCAGGAACACGACGACCGATCCGGACGACGTCGATCAGACGGTCGACGAGCGCGGCGACGTCGTCGTCGCCGGGGACATCCACCTCGGCCAGCGACGGCGCGCACACGGGCTCGCCGCCCAGGCGCCGCACCATGGCCGCGGTCTCGGCCGCCAGGCGCGACTCGAGCAGCACGACCGTTGCTCCTCCGAAGTCCGCCGACACGTCACCGTTCATGTCAGGTCGAGCGTCAGCCAGCCGCCCGGCGAGACGGCGACGCGATGGGTGACCAGGCGGTCGCACTCGCGCCCCTGGGCGCGGCCCGTCCGCAGGTCGAAGACGAAGCCGTGCAGCGGGCAGATCACGGAGTGATCGCCGACCAGTCCGTCGGCCAGCGGACCGCCGCGGTGCGGGCACGTCGCCTCGGTCGCATGCACCTCGCCGCTGCGGCAGCGGAACACCGCCACGTCGCGGCCGTCGATGCGGAACACCCGCCCCTCGCCGAGCGGGATGTCGTCGATCGAACCGAGTCCGAACGTCATCGCCGTCGCGCTCATGCCATGGGCTCCGTTTCGAGGGTCTTGACGACCGTGGTGAACTGCAGCGGGTGCACCGGCACCGCCGCTTCTTCCCAGGGATCGACGAAGGCGTCGACGGCCGCCTGCACTGCCGCGTCGAGCTCGGCGCAGATCCCCTCGGCGTCGTCGACCAGCAGGCGCCTCAGCTCGCCGATGCCGACCCGCTCGACGAAGTCGTAGGTGCGCTCCAGGTATCTCGCGTGCTCGCGGTAGTACTGCATGAAGCGGCCCATCACCTGCAGCACCTCGTCGTGCGTCGAGACCGTGCAGAGGATGTCGCCCTTGCGGACCTTCGACCCGGCGCCGCCGCCGATGTAGACCTCCCAGCGCCCGCCCTCGATCGCGACCGCGCCGACGTCCTTCGTCGTCGCCTCGGAGCAGTTGCGCGGGCAGCCCGCGGTCGCGAGCTTCATCTTGTGCGGCGACTCGAGGCCCTGGAACCGCTTCTCGATCGCGATCCCAAGGCCCGTGCTGTCGCCGACGCCGTAGCGGCAGAATTCCGTGCCGACGCACGTCTTGCACGTCCGGAATGCTTTCGCGTAGGCATGGCCCGACGGCATGCCGAGGTCGCGCCACACCTCTGGCAGCTTGTCCTTCGGGATGCCGAGCAGGTCGATGCGCTGGCCGCCGGTGATCTTCACCATCGGCACCTGGTGCCGATCGGCGACATCGGCGATGCGGCGCAGCTGCGCCGCCGAGGTCACGCCGCCGTAGATGCGCGGGATCACGCTGAAGGTGCCGTCGCGCTGGATGTTCGCGTGCACGCGATCGTTGATGAACCGCGCGTCGCGCTCGTCTTCGTACTCGCCGGCCCAGATCGTCTTCAGCAGCGAGGCGAGGCCGACCTTGCTCTTCGGGTCCTCGCGCCCGCCGGCCAGCGCCGCGAACACTGCCGAGACGCTCCGCAGGTCGCGTTCACGGATCTCGGCGACCAGCTCCGGCTTGCGCAGCGGCACGCCGGGCACGTAGTAGTGCGCCGCCGGGTCGTCCTTCACGTCGTCGCCGGCCACCGCTTCGAGCACCTGCTGCACCTGCGTCTTGCACGAGCCGCAGCCGGTGCCGGCGCGTGTCGCGTCGCAGAGCGACCGCATGCTGCGGCAGCCCTCGGCGATTGCCATCCGGAGGCGGCCCTTCGTCACGCCGTTGCAGTTGCAGATCTGCGCGTCGTCTGGCCAGTCGGCCGCCGAGAGCGGCGTCTCGGCGCGCATCAGCGGGAACAGCAACTCGGCGCGGTTCTCGGGCAGCGCCATCGACCGGTCGAACGCCTGCTGGATGGCGGGCGCGGCGTCGGGGTCGCCCAGCAGGATCGCGCCAGCCAGCACGCCGTCCCGAACGACCATCTTCTTGTAGACGCCGCGCGACGGCTCGGAGTACTGCACAACCTCGTCGCCCGGCCCCGCCTCCTTGTCGCCCATCGTCGTCAGATCGACGCCCATCACCTTCAGCTTCGTCGAGACGCGCGACCCGGCATACGCCGCCTGCGTGTTGTGGCCGGACAGCCGATCGGCCAGCACCACCGCCTGCTCCCACAGCGGCGCGACCAGGCCGTAGACCTGTCCGCGGTGCTGCGCGCATTCCCCGATGGCGAAGATCGCCGTGTCGCTGGCGGACCTCAGGTCGTCGCCGACGACGATGCCGCGCTCGACGGTGAGGCCGGCTTCGCGCGCCAGCGAGACGTTTGCGCGGATGCCGGCGGAGAGGACCACCATGTCGCACTCGAGCCGCGTGCCGTCGTCGAACATCAGGCCGGTGACGTGGCCGTTGCCGAGCACGGCGCTGGTGCGGCGCGAGAGATGCGTCTGGACGCCGAGGCGATCCATCGCCGAGAGCAGCATCGCCCCCGACGTGTCGTCGAGCTGCACCTCCATCAGGTGGCGCATCAGGTGGACGACATGGACCTCGACGTCGAGCTGCAGGAGGCCGCGCGCGGCCTCGAGGCCGAGCAGGCCGCCGCCGATCACTGCGGCGCGGCGGGACGTGGCGGCGTACTCGCGGATGGCCGAGCAGTCGTCCAGCGTCCGGAAGACGAAAACGCCGCGGCGGTACTGCCCGTTTCGGTGACCAGCCCTTCGAGCGGTGGCACGAAGGGCGTGCTGCCGGTGGCGATGACCAGCTGGTCGTAGGGCTCGATGCGCCCGTCGTCGCCGACCACCTGGCGCCGGTCGCGATCGATCCGCGCGACGCGCACGCCGGCATGCAGGCGGACGTGGTGCTGCTCGTACCACGCCAGCGGGTTGATGAAGATGTCGGTCGCGTCATGCGTGCCGGCCAGGACGCCCGAGAGCAGGATGCGGTTGTAGTTGCCGTACGGCTCGTCGCCGAAGATCGTGATCTCGAACCCGCCGGGATCGCGCGCGACGACCTCCTCCACAAGCCGCGCGCCGGCCATGCCGTTGCCAATCACCACCAGCCGCTTTCGTGCCTTCATCGTCGTGCCCTCCCGTCGGCCGCGCTGACGCGCGCCGCGCACACCTTGAACTCCGGCATCTTGCTGATCGGATCGAGCGCCGGGTTGGTCAGCCGGTTCGCCGACTGCTCCTCGGGCCAGTGAAAGGGCACGAAGATCGTGTCTTCGCGGATGCCCTGCGTCGTGCGGAGCCGGAACGAGGCGCGGCCCCGACGGGTCTCGATGGTCACCTCGCCGCCGTTGACGAGCCCGGATCGCTGCGCAGCGCGCGGGTGCATCTCGGCGACCGCTTCGCGCGCCGCCTTGCGCAGCCGTCCGATGCGGCGCGTCTGCGTGCCCGACTGGTACTGCGGCAGGATGCGTCCCGTCGTCAGGAAGTACGGGTATTCGAGGTCGGGGCGTTCGGCCGGGCCGTTCGGCTGCACGCGATGGAAGCGGGCGCGGCCAGTCGGCGTGTAGAAACGATCCGCGAACAGGCGCGGCGTCCCCGGGGACTCCGGCGTCGGGCACGGCCAGAACACGCCCTGCTCGCGATCGATGCGGCCGGTCGTGATCCCCGAGTAGTCCGCCGGCGCGCCTGCAGTGGCCTTGCGCAGTTCGTTGAGCGCGGCACGCGCCGATGCCGGGAATCCCTTCGGTCGCCCCAGCGACCCGGGCGAGGCGGTTGAGAATCTGCAGGTCGGTGCGAACGCCGTCAGGCGGCGCCAGGACGCGCCGCCGGCGGATCACGCGGCCCTCGAGGTTCGTCATCGTCCCGTCCTCTTCGGCCCACTGGGCGGAGGGCAGCACGACGTCGGCCAGCCGCGCCGTTTCGGACAGGAAGAAGTCGCAGACCACAAGCAGGTCGAGCGCGCCGAGGCGCTCCTCGATGTGCGTGGCGTGCGGCGCGGAGACCACCGGGTTCGAGCCCATCACGAAGAGGCCGCGCACGCCGCGATCGCGGCCGAGCGAGTCGAGCAGCTCGTAGGCCGAGCGTCCCGGGCCCGGCAAGTCCTCTGACTCGATGCCCCAGAGCTCCGCGATGGAATCGCGTGCCGCGGCGTCGTCGATCCGCCGGTAGCCGGGCAGCTGGTCGGCCTTCTGTCCGTGCTCGCGGCCGCCCTGGCCGTTGCCCTGTCCGGTGAGACAGCCGTAGCCGTTGAAGGGCCGGCCGACGCGGCCCATCGCGAGCGCGAGGTTGATGAACGACAGCACGTTGCCGACGCCCTGCACCTGCTGCTCGGCGCCGCGCGCGGTGAGCACCAGCGCATTCCGGGCGAGGCCGAGCGACGCGCGCCGCCGCGACGATGTCGCGCTGCGGCACGCCGGTGAGGCGCTCGACGCGCTCGGGCCAGAAGGTCGCGGCGTGCGCGCGGACCGCCTCGAACCCCTCGGTGCGATCGCGGATGTAGATCTCGTCGATCAGCCGTTCGTGAATCAGGACGTGGAGCAGGCCGTGCGCCAGGATCGCGTCGCTGCCGGGCATCAGCCGCAGGTGCAGCGTCGCCTCCTCGGCGGTCGCGGTGCGCCGCGGATCGACGACGATCAGCTGGCCGCCCGCCATCCGCTGCGCCTCGAAGTACTGCATGATCGGCGGCATCGTCTCCGCGACGTTGGCGCCGACGAGCAGGACGGCGTCGGCCTGCGCGATGTCGGAGACCGGGAACGGCAGGCCGCGATCGAGCCCGAAAGCGCGCAGCCCCGCCGCCGCGGCCGACGACATGCAGAAGCGGCCGTTGTAGTCGATGTTCGACGTGCGGAGCGCGACGCGCGCGAACTTGCCGAGCAGGTAGACCTTCTCGTTGGTCAGCGAGCCGCCGCCGAAGACGCCCATCGCGTCGCGCCCGTACTTGCGCTGCACGACGCGGATGGCGGCGCTGACGCGCTCGATCGCGTGATCCCAGTCGGTGGGCACCAGCTGGCCGGCGGCGTTGCGGACGAGCGGCGCGACCAGGCGTTCGGGATGCGCCAGCGTCTCGCCGGCGCTGAAGCCCTTCGTGCAGAGCGCGCCGGCGTTCACCGGGAAGTCCGGGTCGCCGGCGATCGTGACGGTGCCATCCTCGGACGGTGTGGCGAGCACGCCGCACTGGAACGCGCAGTACGGGCAGTGCGTGCGAACCGGACCTGCGATGTTGCTGTCGATCTCCGAAACCGTCATGTCGCTCCGAGACGGCGCGGGGTGGACCGTGCCGCCTCGAAGTGCAAGCCGGCTGCCACGCACTCGGAGCGACCCGCGAGATTCCTCGGAAATTTGCGGATTTGCTCCGTAAAGTGCTCGGCGGCTGGCCCGAAAGGGCCGGTCGGACGGCCGAGCCAGGCGGGTCAGATTCCTACAAACTTGTAATATCTGGCAGTCGTCACGACATTAACGTCTGACGCCAGAAACCGGTGATACCGCTTCAGCACGATGGGCGAGGCGGGCGCGCAGCCGCACGACCTCGCCGATGACCAGGATCGACGGCGCGCCGAGATTCTCGCGCGCGATGAGATCCGGCAGCTCGGCGAGCGTGCCGCAGACCACGCGCTGGGCGGGACACGTGCCGCGCTCGATCACCGCGGCGGGCGTGTCGTGCGCGACGCCGGTGGCGATCAGCTGGTCGCGGATCGACGCGGCGTTGGCGACGCCCATCAGGATGACGATGGTGTCCGCGGAGGGAATGGGCGCCGGCGCGCCGGCCATCGAGTGCCCGGTCACGACCGCGACGGAGGTCGAATAGCCGCGCGCGGTGACGGGGATGCCGGCCGCGGCCGGCACCGCCAGCGCCGACGAGACGCCGGGCACGATCTCGAAGGGAATGCCCGCGTCGGCCAGCGCCAGCGCTTCCTCCGCGCCGCGCCCGAAGAGCAGCGGGTCGCCCCCCTTCAGGCGGACGACGCACTCGCCCGCGCGCGCCGCGCTCACCAGCTGCCGCTCGATGACGCCCTGCGCGGTCTGCGGCCCATGCCCGATCTTGCCGACATCGATCAGCCGGGCCCCGCAGCGGCATCGGCCGAGAACGGCGGGGCTCACGAGGTAGTCGTGGTAGACGACCGTCGCCGCCGCGAGCAGCTCGGCGGCGCGGATCGTCAGCAGGCCGGGATCGCCAGGCCCGGCGCCGACGAGATAGACGGTGCCGGCGCGCGGCGCGTCGGGCGATTCGAATTCGCGCATCGCCGGCGGGCGGTGCAAAAAGGCGACCGCCCCGGTGTCATGCTCCGGTCCGCGCAAATTCTCCGTGCGGACGCGGTTGAACGGCCCTGAGCGGCCAGACGTTTTTGTAGGATTTGAGAAATCGCCAGACAGGAATGTAGGGAAGTGGTAAGGCCGGAGGGGTCCTGGGTCCGGGGTCCAGGGTCCGGATCCAGGCTTCGGGGTCCGGGTCCGGGGTCCCTGGAACGTGGGCCCGGCCCTTCGCCTCTTCTTCGTGTTACCATCCCTTCCCATGCCTGCGCAGCTGCCGCCGGGCGACGCGCTCGCCATCGCCCGCAAGCCCACCGGCCCCGCCCGCGAGCAGGCGCTGACCGCGGCGCTGGAGCGGTTCGGCGCCGGACGGGCGCTCGAGGCGGTCGACGAGCCCGACGGCTGGGTCACGGCGGTGCGGACGCAGCCGGCGGTCGAGGCCCGCTACGCGCCGTGGCCGGAAGTGATCGACCCGCGGCTGCGCACGGCGCTCGAGGCGCGCGGCATCTCGCAGCTCTACACGCACCAGGCGGCCGTCATCGCCCCGCCCTCGCCGGCAAGCACGTCGTCGTCACGACGCCGACCGCCTCGGGCAAGACGCTCTGCTACAACCTGCCGGTGCTCAGCACCCTCCTGGCCGACCCGGCCAGCCGCGCGCTGTACCTGTTCCCGACCAAGGCGCTGGCGCAGGACCAGCTGGCCGAGCTGCACGAGTTGACGACGCCGTCCCAGGCGGCGGCCACCGACATCGGCGTCTTCACCTACGACGGCGACACGCCGCAGGACGCGCGCCGCGCCATCCGCAGCGGGCGCACATCGTCCTCACCAATCCCGACATGCTGCACTCGGGGATCCTGCCGCACCACCCGAAGTGGGCGGAGCTGTTCGAGAACCTGCGATACGTCGTTATCGACGAGCTGCACGCCTACCGCGGCGTCTTCGGCAGCCACCTCGCCAACGTGCTGCGCCGCCTGCGGCGCATCTGCCGGCACTACGGCGCGGATCCGATGTTCATCTGCTCCTCCGCGACCATCGCCAACCCGCGCGAGCTGGCGGAGCGGCTGACCGAGCAGCCGTTCGCGCTCGTCGAGGAGAGCGGCGCGCCGCGCGGCGAGAAGCTGTTCCTCTTCTACAACCCGCCGGTCGTCAACCGCGAGCTCGGCATCCGCCGCTCGTACTCCCCGAAGCGCGCCGCGTCGCCGGGGAGTTCCTGAAGCGGCGGCTGCAGCTCATGGTCTTCTGCCAGAACCGCCTCGCCACCGAGGTCCTGACGACATATCTCAAGGACGACTTCGAGGGCCCGCCGGGCACGCCCGAGCAGGTGCGCGGCTACCGCGGCGGCTACCTGCCGCTGCGGCGCCGCGAGATCGAGCGCGGCCTGCGCGAGGGCCAGGTGCGCGCCGTCGTCGCCACCAACGCCCTCGAGCTGGGCATCGACATCGGCGCGCTCGACGTCGCGGTGCTGGCCGGTTATCCCGGCACCATCGCGTCGACGTGGCAGCGCGCCGGCCGCGCCGGGCGGCGGCAGGGGCAATCAGCGGCGGTGCTGGTCGGCAGCTCCGCGCCGCTCGACCAGTTCGTGCTGCGCAACCCGTCGTATTTCTTCGACGGCTCGCCCGAGCACGCGCTGGTCAACCCCGACAATCTGGACATCCTGCTCGACCACCTCAAGTGCGCCGCGTTCGAGCTGCCTTTCCGCGCCGGCGAGCGCTTCGGCCGCGAGGACGTACAGGAGATCCTGAAGCTGCTGGCCGAGGAGCACTTCGTCCATCTCGTCGAGGACGGCGACCAGGGCCAGTGGAACTGGACCAGCGAGTCGTATCCCGCCGACGCGGTGAGCCTGCGGTCGATCTCCTCGGACAACTTCGTGATCGTGGACACGACGCGCGGCGAGGACATCATCGGCGAGACCGACTTCACCTCCGCGCTCTCGACGCTGCACGAGAAGGCGATCTACCTGATCGAGGGCAAGCTGTTCCAGGTGGAGAAGCTCGACTTCGAGGGGCGCAAGGCCTACGTCCGATCGGTGGACTGCGACTACTACACCGACGCGATCACCTACACGCGCGTGACGATCCTCGACGTGTTCAACACCGAGTCGGTTGGCGCGGTCGACCAGCGCGACCTGTCCGACCTGCTCCGACCTGCCCGACCCGCAAGACCCACGTGACCTGCCCGACCCACCAGACCTGCCCGACCTGCGCGACCCGCCCCTGAAGTCACACGGCGACGTCCGCGTGGTCTCGCGGGTCGTGGGCTTCAAGAAGATCAAGTTCTACACGAACGAGAACGTCGGCAGCGGCGAGCTGGACCTGCCCGAGCAGCAGATGCACACGACGTCGGTACTGGCTGACGCTGCCGCGGCAGGTGATGGCGACGCTGCCGTACAGTCTCGAAGATCGCCGAGACGGCGTCGTCGGGCTGGCCTTCGCGATGCGGCAGGTGGCGCAGCTGCTGCTGATGTGCGACCGGCAGGACATCGGCATCTCGATTGGCGCCGGCGACGAGGGCCCGGCCAGCGGCGTCGGCCTGACGCTGCAGGACCTGGACGAGCCGCGGGTCTTCATCTACGACAGCTACCCGGGCGGCATCGGCTTCAGCGAGCCGCTGTTCGCGATGCACGACGAGCTGGTCGCGCGAACGCGCGAGCTGATTGCCGGCTGCCAGTGCGATCACGGATGTCCGACGTGCGTCGGCGCGGTGGGGGAGACCGGACCCGAGGCCAAGCCGGTCGCGCTGCTGATCCTCGATCGCATCACCGGACGGGCGGCATGAGCAGCCGCCTGGAGTCGCGGCTGAGGGAGATCCTGCGGGAGAGGCGCGCGGGGGGCACAACCGCTACGCCGCGAAGCCGCGAGGCCGCGACACCTTCAGACACAACCGCTACGTCGCGAAGCCGCGAAGCCGCGACACTTTCAGATACAACCGCAACGCCGCGAAGCCGCGAGGCCGCGAAGGTCCATAACGAACGGTCGCCCGACGTGCGGCTGCGGGCGGCGGCCGAGACGCTGGGCGGCGACGTCCTCGAGCGCGACGGCGGCGTCGCCATCGTCGTCGATCGTTTCTATCCCTCCGATCACCGGCACGGCCTGCTGCGGATGGGCGACGTGCCCGGGCGGGCGATGGCGTCGGCGCCGGAGATCGCGATGCTCGGCGGCGTCCCTGAACCGCTCGACCGCGATCCGCGCGCGCTGCTCTTCGTCGATCTCGAGACGACCGGGCTGGCTGGCGGCGCCGGCACCTACGCGTTCCTTGTCGGCTGCGCGTTCTTCGAGCCGCACGGCTTCCGCATCCGGCAGTACTTCCTGCCCGGCTACCAGCACGAGCGCCGGCTGCTGGCCGAGGTCGAGGCGCTGGTTCGCGAGTCGGCGTCGCTCGTCAGCTACAACGGCAAGAGCTTCGACGTGCCGGTGCTCGAGACGCGCTACCAGTTCAACCGGCTGCCGCCGCCGTTTGCCGACGTGCCGCACGTCGACATGGTCCATCCGGCGCGGCGCTTCTGGCGCGGCATGGCCGCCTCGCCAGGCGCGTGGCCCGAGACCGACAGCTGCCGGCTCGTCACGCTCGAGCGCACGCTCTTCGGCGTTCGCCGCCTGGGCGACGTCCCCGGCTACGAGATCCCGTCGCGGTACTTCGACTTCATGCGCTCCGGCGACGCCTCGCCGCTCGAGCCCGTGCTCGAGCACAACCGGCTGGACCTGATCTCGCTGGCGGCGCTGACGTTCCGCGCCGTGCGGCTGCTGGCGGGCGCGCCGGAATGCTCGACCAGCGCGCGCGAGAGCCTCGGCGCCGGCCGCCTGCTCGAGCGGGCGGGGCAGACGGAATCGGCCGAGCGCTGCTACCGCGACGCCGCGCATCGCGCCAACGCCGAGCGCGGTCCCGACGCGGCGTGGACGCGCGCCGACGCGCTGCGCGCGCTCGCGGTCCGCTGCCGCCGCGACGCCAGGCACGACCAGGCCGCCGGCGCCTGGCAGGCCATCGTCGACGACCGCGGCGCCCCGGCTGGCATCCGTCGCGAGGCGCTCGAGTCGCTGGCGATTCATTTCGAGCATCGCGCGCGCGACCTCGGCGAGGCACGGCGCTTCGCGCAGCTCTCGCTGGCCGAGCGCGTCGGCACGTCGATGATGCAGCACGGCCGCTACCGGCTGGCGCGGCTCGATCGGAAATTGAGCGGAGAGAAAAGGCAGGAACACGGGAGCCCCGAGTTGTTCGAGGCTCCCGGTTACGGGTTGCGCGTGACGGGCTACGAGTAGCCTTACGCCGTCGCGGCCTTGCCGGACTTCTTCGACTTCGTGCCCTTGGCAGCCGTGGCCGCGGCCTTGCGGGCTTCCACCGTCTGCGCGCCGAACTTCTTCGTGAACCGCTCCACGCGGCCCTCGGTGTCGATCAGCTTCTGGCGGCCCGTGAAGAACGGGTGGCACTGGAGCAGATCTCGAGGTGCAGCTCGTTCTTGGTCGAGCGCGTCTTCCACGCCGCCCCGCACGCGCAGCGGGCGTCGACGTCGTCGTACTTCGGATGAATCTCAGGCTTCACGGCGAGCTCCTTCGGACCTTACGCAAAACAACAGTATAACAGGTTGGATGCGGGCAGGTTACGCCCCCGGGGCCGGCCCGCGCGGCGCCACCAGGCGGAGCCGCTGAAATGCCGCAGGATCGTGAAAACTGGGGCCTGCCGGCTTCGACCAGGCCGCCAGGATCACGCCCTTCTGCGGCGCCTCGGGGCCCCCGGGCCGCTTGATGCGAAAGACGTTGAACCGCAACCCCGCGCCCGGGCCGGGGGCAGGGTCACGCCGGGCGACGGGTAGAGCGACCGCAGGCCGCTCCATGGCAGGCGCCCCACAGCCGTCCAGCCCTCCACCGTGCCGTGGGCATCTTTCAGCGGCTCCACAGCCGTCTCGAGCCCGGCCCAGTCCCACTCCGTCAGCGACTTCAGCGCCGGCCACGGCGTCTCCACGCGCAGGTCGCAGACGACGTTGATCGGCTGATCTCCAGCTCCGCGTAGTAGCGGCCCGAGCCGTCGGCGTCGAGGAAGATCTCCACCACCTCTTCTTCCCAGATGTGGTCGTCGCGCCGCGTCATCGTGTGCCACGGCCCGTCGTCCACGGCGTCGAACCGCACGTGCAGCGCCTTCGCGTCCCAGCGCGCCTGGAAGCGCGTGCGATAGCGCTCCGGCCCCCACTCGATCGCCGGCGTGTCCTGCCACGCGGGCGCTGCCGCCCTCAGCAGCGCCGTCGACGGAGGGTCGAGCCGGACGACGTCGTAGCCGGCGGCGTTGGCGGGGAAGGCGGTGCCGGAAATCTGCGTCATCTATCCAATCTGCAATCTGCTATTCATGGAACAACCCAATCGCGGCTCCAGCGGTGCATGCGCAGCGCCGCCAGCAGCTCCGCGTCCATCGGGACGCCGTCGCTCGCCGCGCAGTTCGCGCGTACGTTGGCGAGCTTCCGATGCCGGGGATCGCTGTCGTCACCGCCGGGTGGTGGAGGATGAAGCGCAGCGCCATCTCCGGCAGCGTCTGGCCGGGGGGGACCAGCGGCTTCAGCCGCTCGACGCGCGGCAGCGTCGCCTCGAGCTGCGCAGGCGTGAAGTAGAGGTTGCGCCAGTCGCCGTCGGGGAAGCGGGTATCGCGCGTCAGAGTGCCCGTGAGGCTGCCCTCGTCGAACGGCACGCGCGCGACGACCGCGATGCCGCGCTCCCGGCAGTAGGGGAGCAGCACGTCTTCCGGGTCCTGGTCGAAGATGTTGTAGACCACCTGCACGCAGTCGATGAGGCCGGTGTCGAGCGCTTGCAGGACGTTGGTCGTCTCCCACCGATTGACGCTGATGCCCCAGCTGCGCACCAGGCCCTCGCGCTTGAGGTCGTCCATCGTGCGCTGCCAGCGGTCGTCGCCGGCCCAGCGGTCGCTCCACGCGTGCAGCTGCTGCAGGTCGATCGCCTCGAGGCCGAGGTTCTCGAGGCTCGACTCGGTGTAGCGCCGGATGTGATCCGGCGGAAACACGTCGTCCAGCGCGCTGTCCTCGAGCTGGATCCACTTCTGGTTCTTCGGCGGGACCTTCGTCGCGACGTAGAGGCGGCGATCCGCATGCGCGCGAAGCGTCTGCCGAGAGACGTTCGCTGTGCCCGGCGCCGTAGGCCCACGCCGTGTCGAAGAAGTTGCAGCCGAGAGCGACGGCTTCGGCGAGCGACGCCAGCGTCTGCTCGTCGTCGGACCGGTCCAGCCCCCGAGGCCCCACATGCCGTAGCCAATCTCGGAGATCCCCCAGCCGGTCCGTGGATAGACCCGGTAGCGCATAGTGGTAATGGTGTGATGCCGCGGGCCTGCCGGTCCAGGGGTCCAGGGTCCGGGGTCCGCGGCCTGAGCCGGCGCTGGTGAAGCGCCGCGTCTGGCCGAGCCAGCGCTCGGCCTTCTGCAGCGCGATCCGCTCCGCGTCGTCGCGCGAGGGGCCCTCGCCCCTCGCGAAGCGCGCACCCGGATTCCTCGCTCGACACGGTGCAGTAGAACGTGTCGCCGGCGCGGTACGTCTCGACGACGATGTCCCAGCCGGCGAGCTGCTCGTGGTGGTGGGTGAACTCTTCGGCCTTCACGGCTTTTCGACCGGCACGTCGACCAGGTTGCCCCACTCGGTCCAGGAGCCGTCGTAGTTCTTGACGGGCGTAGCCCAGCAGGTGCTTGAGCACGAACCACGTGTGGCTCGAGCGCTCGCCGATGCGGCAGTAGGCGATGACCGGCTTGTCCGGCGTGACGCCGGCTCCTCCGTAGAGCCTTCAGGTCGTCGACGCGCTTGAAGGTGCCGTCCTCGTTGCAGGCCTTGGCCCAGGGAATGTCCCGGCGCCGGGGATGTGGCCGCCGCGCTGGCACGTCTCCGGCATCCCGGCCGGCGCGAGGATCTCTCCTGTGAACTCCGCCGGGCTGCGCACGTCCACCAGCGTCGCGGCCGGCCTTCTCCGCCGCCTGCACCTCGGGCAGGAACGCCCGGAGGCTAGTGTCGCCGCGGCCGCCGGTAGAGGCCGTCTTGAGCGCGGGCACCTCGTGTGGTCAGCTCGCGCCCCTCGTCGAGCCACTTCTTGCGCCCGCCGTTCATGAGGCGAACGTCGCGGTGACCGTAGATCTTGAACAGCCAAAGCCCTAGGCGGCGAACCAGTTGTTGTTGTCGCCGTACAGGACCACGGTGGTGTCGTTGCCAATGCCGAATTGCCCATCAGCGACTCGAACTCGGCCTTCGGGATGATGTCGCGCACGAGGGTGTCGCACAACTGGGTCGTCCAGTTCCAGGCGAGGGCGTTCGGGAC
>CAVRDA010000004.1:0-31963 GCA_963719755.1 Vicinamibacteria bacterium
TGACGTCCGACTGGATCCTGCAGCAGCGCCGTGCAGTCTTGATCGCTGGCAACGGCGAACTCGAACGTGCGGCCTTGAGGTTCTCGTCTTCAACGAGTTTCGCCGAGCGACTCGAGTGCCACGGCGGACTATCCCACTACGCACACTCATGCCGCGTACGGTTTCAGAATCTCCAACGCAGACGGCGCCGGGGTCGCAGAAACTCCGTACTTCGCAATCTGACCGACTTCGACCCTTCACTTCACTCCGCTCTCACTCACTTGGCACTTTGCACTTGGCACCTCCCACTTCGCATCAGTACAAGAATACGGCCCCGGCAGGCAGGGCCGATGGCAGGAGACGGAGCAGATCGTTGGAGGAGATCGAGCGGCTTCGTGGGCAGAACCTCATGCCGAACGAGAAACGAATATGGCACGGCAGCTGGTAGGCGTACTTGTTCCGGGCGATGGCGAACGCGGGAACCGGTCCCAGTGCGTGCCCTGAACCAGCGTCTCGGTGAAACGGGTTGAAGCGCGACAGGGTCGTCGTGCCGCCGTCGCGGGTGCGGGTGGTGATGTCGATGTTGTTGACATCCGCGATCGCGTCGGCGTTGAAGAGGTTCCAGACCTGCGTCTGGAAGAAGACCTCCGCCGAGCCGCGCAGCTTGTACGGGTAGTTCGGCGCGAGTCGGTGCGGAAGACGTTGTCGGTGCGGAACGCGTCGCGGTCGGTGAAGAAGTACGCGACCTGGGTCGGCGGCGTCTGGTAGGACGGCACCGTGACGTAGGTCGTCGGGTTGAGCGGGCCGGCGGCGAGTCGGGCTGCCGGAGTTGATCTGCTCGATGCCGCTGAGGCTCAGCCGGCCCCACCGCTCGCCGAGCGGCACCTGGTATACCGCCCAGATCCGCGCGCGATGGCGCTGGTCGTGGAGGGATCGCCTTCCGGCCGGTTCCACGCCGCCTGCACGTATTCCGGATACGTGCCCCAGCCGGCGCGGCCGTTGGTGGAGCTGCCGGCGCTGATCGGTCCGGCAGTGATCGGGCCGTTATTCAGCGTCTCGCCGTCGAAGGTGCCGTATGCGAGAGAGTGTAGCTGCCGTTGACATTCAGCCGCGTGCCGAAGCGCCACGAGGCTTGCGCGTTCATCGCCGCGTCGTTGCGTTCCGGGTCGCTGCTGTTGCCGTCGATCGTCAGGTCGCGGAGGATGCCCTTCGGATCGACCACGGTGCCGGTCGCGTGTCGCGCTGCAGTCGTAGAAGTCGGTCCACGAGCGGTAGATCGCGTCGAACCGCACCATGCCGCTGCTGCCGAGCTGGCGGTCACGCCCGCCGTGAACTCGTGCGTGCTCGGCGATCGCAGGTCGTCGCCAATCCGCCTGCTGACGCCGGGGATGTCGACAAACGTCTGCGACCGGTCCGCCCGCGTTGGCGATGAACCAGCTCCACAGGGTCGACAGCGCCTCGTCGGTCTGAACCAGCGTCGCCGCGTTGGCGTCGGTGTTGATGTCGGCCCAGGTACGGGTACTGGTAGGTGGCCGGCACGCCGCCGCTGCTGCCGGCGTCGGCGATGCCGTTGGCCAGACCCGCGACGTACTTGCCGTAGCCCGCGTTCACGGTCCAGCACGCGTCACCGGTCGGATCCCACGAGACCGCCAGCGCGGCGAGAACGCGCTGTCGTCGGCAACCACCTGGTCGGCGCTGTCTTTGCCCGAGTTCTTGTCCCAGCGCACGCCGAGGTTGACCGTCACGCGCCCCGACAGCCGCCACTGGTCGTTGAAGAACAGCGAGTGCGTGCGGAAGTCGGTGCCCTGGCTGGCGGCACGATCGGATTCCACTGAATCACCGTGCTCGGCGTCCAGCTCGGATAGACGACGCCATGCGGATGATTGACGTCGTGCCGAGGATCCGGAAGTCGCTGCCCGACTGGTGGTTCTCGGCGATCCGGATGTCGTTGAACGTGTCGTAGCCGAACACGAGATTGTGCGATCCGGTGCCGCGCGTCGACAGGAAGTAGGTGCCCTTGACGACGAGGTTCTCGTTGTTGCGCTCTTCGTCGGGCCGCACACCGCGCAGAACGTCGGCGCCCAGAACCGCGTGTCACGTGCCTGATCGGTGACCAGCGTGCCATCGATGATGTCCGTGCTCGTGGCGCCAGACCCGACGAACTTCTGCTCGCGGCGCGACAGCGTCCCCTCGAGAAAGAAGTTGCTGGAGAGAACACCGGTGTAGTTGAACGACGTGAGGTTCTCCGGCAGCGAGCGGTTGTAGAGGCTCGCGAGGTCCATCACGTTGAACGAGTTCTGGTTTCCTGGTCGCGGTTCCGAATAGAGGTACGCACCGCGCACGGTGTGATTCGGGTTGGCCGAGTAGTTGAGCTTGCCTTCGTAGCGGCGCTCCTTGTCGAGGAACTGTCCGGGATGTTGGTCGTCGTCGTCTGGCGGCTCAGCACGAGGTCCACCAGCCGCCCAGCGCCGAAGAACCACAGGTGGTCCTTGGCAATCGGGCCGCCGCCGGTGAACTCGTACATCGGCACGGTGTCGTCGACCTTCACGTCGCCGGCCTGCGGCGTCAGCGCGCGCCAGTCGTCGTTCGTGAGCGAGGTCCGGAACGAGCCGCTGAAGCGGTTGCCGCCGGACTTCGTCACCGCGTTGACGACGCCGCCCGAGAAGCGGCCGAACTCGGCCGAGATCGCGCCGGTCGAGACCGTCGTCTCCTGCACGGCGTCCTCGATCACCAGCGGCACGCCCTGGCCGCGGATGTTCTCGTTGATCACCACGCCGTTGACCATGAACAGGTTCTCGAACGACATCGCGCCGCTGATCGTGATGGCGGTGGAGTTGCTGTCCTGGGATTGTTGCTCGGGCCGGTGTTGAAGACGCCCGGGGCGAAGAGTATCGTCGAGTTGAGCGACCAATCGGAGGGCAGCGACGCGATCTCCGTCGCCCGCATCGTCGTCGTCACCGGCGCCGTTTGCGCGAAGCGCTCTACCTGGCCGACGACCTGCACGGTCTCCGATGCCGCGGCGACTGTGAGCGAGATGTTGACCGGCACCGTCTGTCCCGCGGCGACGTTGGTCGTCTGCTGCAGCGTCCGGAAGCCCTGCAGCTCGAAGCTGAGGGCGTAGGTGCCCGGCGGCAGCAGCGGGATGATGTAGTCGCCGTTTTCGGACGTGACGCCGGTCCGGCTGCCCTGAAGGTTGGGAGAGGTCGCCGTGACGGTGGCGCCGGGTAACGGGCCCGCGTCCGAGAGGACGCGTCCGGAGATGGTGCCCGTCGGGTTTCCCTGCGCGGCAACGCCCGTTGCCGTGGCGAGCGTCAGCAGGGCCGCCAGGACCAGACGCTTTGCGAGTCATGGATGTGCTCCTCATGGATCGCCGCTCCCTGCCCTTGCGCGGTCCGTGGGGTCGGGCCGCTCGAAGGCCGCGGGCACATACGGCTCCGGCGCTCTCTGTCAGCAACGGCGATGCCGTCCAGAGGCGATCGGGACGAGTGTGGGGACCGGGGGACGGGAGGAGTCGTGCGCTCGTCGAGAGATCCGCTGGAGGTGACGAGCCGCCGGAACGCGCCAGGCTCCCGCCGTTCTCGGCCTTCAGCAATCGGCCTTCGGTCTACAGATTTCCGGATTCAGATCCACATCGCCGAACAATCTCCAATCGTCAACTCCCAACTCCCAATCCGCAATCTGCAATCTGCAATCTGCAATGTGAAGTCATTCCCTCAGCTGCAATCGCGCCTGCACGGCCTCCCGGAAGGCACGGCCGACGCGATAGGTGCGTCCCTCGTGCGTGACCAGCTCGTGCTCGCCGTTGGGGCGCACGTGCATCTCGCGGACGCGATCGAGGTTCACGATCCACCCGCGATGCACCCGGCAGAAGCGATCGTGTCCCAGCCGCGTCTCGATGCTCGCCATCGTCTCGCGCACGAGGTAGACACGGGCGCCGGCGTGCAGCCGCACGTAGTTGCCCTCGGACTCGACCGCGTCGAGTTCGTCGAGCTGCAGGAAGACCACGCGTCCGCCCGACTTCACCATCAGGCGATCGGGCAGCGTCTTCGGGCTGCCCACGTCCTGCACGAGAGACACCAGCCGCCGCGCCAGCTTCTCCTCGCGCCCCTCGGCCAGCCGCGCGCGGGCCCGGCCAAGCGCCTCCTGGAAGCGCTCGCGGCCGAACGGTTTCAGCAGGTAGTCGAAGGCGTGGACGTCGAAGGCGCGCAGCGCGTACTCGTCGTGCGCCGTCACGAAGATCGTCAGCGGCATGCCGTGACCGAGCTCCGCGATCACACCGAAGCCGTCGAGATCGCGGATGCGGAGGTCGAGGAAGACCAGGTCCGGCTGAGTCGCCGGATTGCCGCAACGGCATCGGTGCCCGAGTCGGTGGCGCCGACGATCTCGATGTCCGGCTCCGACTGCAGCAGCTCGACCAGGCGATCGCGCGCAATCGGCTGGTCCTCGACGACGAGCGTGCGAATCGGCGACATGGCCTCGGGCATCCCTCGATGCGCGCTGGCGTGTCTTGGGACTATCGATGGTCGATGGCGAGGGGTCAAGGCGCGCGGCCGCCGTGGCGAACGACAGCGAGTGCCGCTGGTCACCATTGCCGCGCACGTCGTCCTGAGGCAGGTGGGTTGGTCACTACTCGGCGCTGTTGGTCACCAGAAAAGCCATGTCGCTTTCACGGCCGCGTGACCGGACCACGGCCCAGAGGGGCCGATGTTTTTGGTGGGACCAACGGCTTGGGACCAGAACGGCTCTCTCCGTGGCGAAGCCACTTCGCGTGACGAGCGGTTTCGGCTCCGGGACGAACGGGCGTCCCATCTCGCCGATGGCGCAGCGCCAGAAGAAATCCTTCTCAACTTCTGCGGAATGACTTCCGTCAAAGGGGACAAATCGCCCCTCGGCCTCTTCCCCAAGGGGAGTGCTACGACCGTGACCAAGATTCGCACCCTGATAGTCGACGACGAGCCGATGGCGCGCGAGCGCGTGCTCACGCTGCTGCAGCAGCAGCCCGACATCGAGATCGTGGGGGAGTGTGCGGATGGCGCCCAGGCGCTCTCGGCCATCGAGAGGCTCGAGCCCGAGCTCGTGTTCCTCGACGTGCAGATTCCCATCATGGATGGGTTTGGCGTCATACGCGCCCTCTCGCCGCAGCGCATCCCGATGGTGGTTTTCACGACGGCCTACGACGAGTACGCGCTGCGGGCCTTCGAGGTCCACGCGCTCGACTACCTGCTGAAGCCGTTCGACGGCCCGAGGTTCCTGCGCACGCTGGATCGCGCGCGCGAGCGGCTGGAACGCCAGCGCGCCGGCGACCTCGGCAAGCGGCTCCTCGCGATGGTGCAGGATCTCAAGCCGGACCAGACCCATCCGCCGGATCGGCTGGTCGTGAAATCGGGCGGCCGGATCTTCTTCATCCGCACGGACGAAATCGACTGGGTGGACGCCGCAGGGAACTACGTGCGGCTGCATGTGAAGGGCGATGCCTATCTCTTCCGCGAGACGATGTCGGCGATGGAGTCGCGGCTCGATCCGAACCGCTTCGTCCGCATCCACCGCTCACACATCGTCAACGCCGATCGCATCAAGGAACTGCAGCCGGGCAGCGGCGACCACGCGGTGATCCTCCGGACCGGCGTCAAGCTTCCGCTGAGCCGCGGCTACAAGGATCGGCTCCAGGATCGGATGGGAAGGACTATGTAGTTACGATTGACGATTGACGATGCGATTGGCGATTGACGAATTGCGAGTCATGGGCCGGAGCAAATGTCCGACACTACTCCGTGCGCAATGCCACAGAGGGATCGACGTTCGCGGCGCGGCGGGCCGGCCAGAGGGCGGCGCCGAGACCGATAACGAGCAAGGCGATCGCGACCACCAGGTAGGTGGGCAGGTCGGCAGCGGACACACCAAACAGCACGCTGCCCAGGCCGCGCGACAGGGCCGCCGAGAGCACGAGGCCGGCCACGAGACCCGACCCCACCAGCCACAGCGTCTGACCCAGCACGAGCCCGCGGAGATGCCTGGCAGTGGCGCCGAGCGCGAGACGTACGCCGAACTCCCGCGCGCGCATCGTCGTCATGTAGGAGACCACGGCGTAGAGGCCCGCCGCCGCGAGGAACACCGCGAGCGCGGCGAAGGCGCCGAGCAGCCAGGCGAGCAGCCGTTCGACAGCCAGGCTCGCCCGCAGCCGCTCCGGCATCGTGCGCACCTGGTACAGCGGAAGATCCGGGTCGAGGTCGGCGGCCGCCGCGGCGAGCGACGGCCCGAGGGCCGCCAGCGGCTGGTCGGTGTGCACCACCAGTGACATGTGCGGCATGTAGAACTGCGCATGCGCGGCGTAGAGCATCGGCGCCGGCTCGTCGCGCAGCGTCCGGTACCGCGCGTTGCCGACGACGCCGACGATTTCCGCGTCGGTGCCGCGCGGGCCAAATTCGGCGAGCCGCTGCCCCACGGCCCGCTGCCCCGGGAAAATACCGATCCGCCAGCGCGCGGTTGACGATCACGACCTGCGGCGACGTCGCCGTGTCGGCGCGCGTGAAGTCGCGGCCTTCGAGAATCGGGATCGACAGCGCCTCGAAGAAGCCGGTCGATACCGGGTTGAAGTCCGCAGCCACCTCCGAGGTCGCCTTCGGCCGGCCGGCGATCTCGAAGGTCACGCGCATGCCGCCGCGGTAGACGGGCACCATGCGGCCAAACGCCGAGTGCGTCACGCCTGGCAGCGCCGCGACGCGCTCGCCGAAGCGATCGAAGAACTGTTGGCCACGGCTGTCGTCGTAGCCCTGCAGCGCGAGATCGACCGAGGCGACGAGCACCCGCCGCGACTCGAAGCCCGGCGACAGCGCGCCGAAGGCCAGCACCGTCCGGATCAGCAGGCCCGCGCCAACCAGCAGCAGCACCGACAACGCGATCTGCCCGACGACGAACGCGTGTCGCAGGCCGATCCGCGTGCCGCGGCCGACCACCGGCGTCTCCTGCTTGAGGGCCGGCACGAGATCGGGACGCGCGGCGCGCCAGGCCGGTGCCAGGCCGAACGCCATCGCGGAGAGCAGCGAGACCGCCAGCGTGAAGAGCAGCACACGCGGCTCTCCGACGGGCCCGCGTGCCGCCGGCGCAAGCGGGAAGTCCGCCGGCACCAGCGCCAGCAGCGCTTCGCTGCTCCACCACGCGACGAGCAGGCCGACCCCGAGCGCCAGGCCGGCCAGCAGGAGGCTCTCGACGAGCAGCTGCCGCACGATGTGCCACCTCGTCGCGCCGATGGCCACACGCACCGCCATCTCGCGCTGCCGCTGCTCCGCTCGCACGAGCAGGAGGCCGGCCGCGTCGGCACAGGCGATCAGCAGCACCAGCGCGACCACGCTCAGCAGCACCCACGACATGGTCCGATACTGCGCGGAGGTCTCGGTGTCGGTGACCAGCCGTGCCGCCGGCACGACGGCCGCCAACGGGTCGCGTTCTTTCTCCGGCTGCGCCGCCGCTCGCCGCCGCGCGATGACGTCGAGCTCCCGTCCGGCCTCTGACACCGTGACGCCCGGCTTCAGACGCCCCACGATTTCGAGCCACGAGAATCGGCGCGTCTCGAGCGCGCTGAATTCCCGTCCCATCTCGGGCATCATCTGGCCCGCCATCGCGATGGGCGCCCACAACTCCGGCAGCGCGTCCAGGCTCACGCCAATCACGCCCGGTGGTGTCACGCCGACGATGGAGTAGGGGTAGCCGTTGATGCGGACGCTGCGGCCGATGACGTCGTCGCTCGCGGCGAAGAGGCGCCGCCACAGCCCGTAGCTGATGACGGCGACGGGATGGCCGTTGGGGACGCGGTCGTCCTCGCGGCCGAGGAGCCGGCCGCGCCACGGCTTCGTGCCGAGCACCTCGAAGAAGCGCCCGGAGACCAGCGCCGCGTTCAGCCGCTCCGGCATGCCGTCGCCAATCTTGACGTGCACCGGAAGGTCGTCGGCGTAAGCCGCCAGCGCCGCGAACGACGTGGCGCCGTCCCGATAGTCGGTGAAGACCGGATACGAGGAGTTGAAACGGTCGTCGGGGCGCTCCGGCTCGACCGCTGAAACGCGAACCAGCTCATCCAGACGATCGACCGGCAGCGGACGGAAGAGCAGGCCATCCACGAAGCCGAAGATGGTGGCGTTGACGCCGATGCCCAACGCCAGCGCCAGCACCACCGGTAGGGTGAAGCCGGGCTGCTTCAGCAGCAGCCGCGCGGCGTGTCGGAGATCGGACATCGGAAGTGCCGAGTGGAGAGTGCTGAGTGGAGAGTGCTGAGTGCCGAGTGTGAAGTGCCGAGTGCCGAGTGCTGAGAGGAGTGCTCTCCACTCTCCACTCACCACTCAGCACTCTCCACTCCGCACTTCAGAGGATTCGATCAGCGCCTTGAATCCGGCGACGAGCGCGCGGCCGACGGCGTAGGCCAGATCGGTCAGTTCCTGCTCGTTGACGGCGGTCGCCAGGGCGACCGGCTCGGTGACCAGGAGCCACACGATGAGCGAGGCGACCAGCAGCGTCACCGTGCCTGCAATCGCCATCGCCATCGAGTAGCGGCTCATTTCCATGGTCGGTCTCGATCCGGGGACATAGCGAGAGCCGTACCGTGTCTGGACGCGACGACTAACTCGATTGTGCTGTAGCGGTTAGGGTCGAATGTGGTGACGGAGTTGACGACCGCAGGCTGTCCGGGGTCGGACGCGTTCGTCCCAAAAGCGGGCGGCTCACTCTGCGGCGCGCAGCGCCTTGCGCGTCTCCGACGTCCACTGGCAGAGGCGTTCGACGTCGGGCGGCGCCAGCCGGGCCGTGCGGTGCAACCGCGCGTAGGAGGCGAGCGGCATCTCGCCCTTGCGGACCCGCCGACACATCTCGAGCAGCAGGTCCTGCGCTTCGTCGGAGTCGTAGCGGCCCCATTCGGAGAAGTTCATCGCCTCGCGGCCCTCGCGGACGTGCCCGGCGACGTCCCAGGAGATCGGCGCGACGTAGGCGTAGGCCGGCCACCGGGTCTCGTTGCTGTGGCAGTCGCGGCAGGCGCGGTCGAGCACGTCCCTGACCGCGGCGGGGACGGGGAGATGGCGGTCGAGGCTCTGCGACGGGTCGACCGGCGGGTTGGTGCGATCGGGTTGCTTCAGCTGAATCGCAAGCAGCACGACGAGAAACGCCAGACCCGCACGGATCACGACACGGCATCAGTCCCCAAACCCGCGAAAGACGTGGAACTCCGGCCGGAATCGGCCGGCGGAAGGCGGCTGCTAGAATACCAGACCCGTCGAGCCGCATCGGGCGCGAGGAGGCGAGATGACCGAAGCAGAATTCCGCGCGATGGCGTTGAGCCTGCCGGGCGCCGTCGAGGCGTCGCACATGGATCACCCCGACTTCCGGGTCGGCGGGAAGATATTTGCGACGCTGCGGTATCCCGGCCCTGGCTGGGGAATGATCGCGTTGACGCCCGACGAGCAGTCGCTCATCGTGCAGGCCGAGCCCGGGGTGTACACGCCGGTCAAGGGCGCCTGGGGCCGCGGCGGCGCGACGCTGGTCGATCTGAAGGCCGCACGCAAGCGCTCGGTACGCACGGCGCTGGCCGCCGCGTGGCGCCGCCGTGCGCCGAAGCGCGGCGTCACCTAGACGCTGCGCCAATCAGCAGGCTGACCGTCGCCGCGTCGCCGGAGCGAGCCTGAGACCGCCTTCGCCAGGCCAGGTAGGGCGCGGCGACGAGAGCGGCGACGAACACATGAAAGATCGCGATGGCAACGACGCCGTGCTCGCCGGGAAAGTTGATACCCGCCATCGTCAGCATCATGCCCGGGTGGCGCGCGCTCGTGGCCAGCGCAAGCAACGTCCGATGCGGACTCGTCCGGGCCGCCCACGACATGACCGATCGCCAGCCCGCTGAGGCTGAAGAGGACCAGTGCCGAGAGCACGCCGTAGCCGAACATCGTCGACAGTATTGGCCAGGCGACAAACAACAGAGTGACAGCGCCCAGCAGAAGCAGGACCGTGGCGGAGCGCAGCAGCGGCTTCGCAATCCGCTCGGCGACCGAAGGCGCATAGCTGCGAAGCGCGATGCCGATGGTGAGCGGGATGATGACGCGAATCAGCACCGCAGACGCGACCGTCGAGATCGGCATCCGCAAGTCCCTGCCGACCAGGATTCCGCCCAATGCCACGCCAAGCGGCACGATCGCAATGGCCATCACGGAGACAGCCGTCACCAGACGGACGGCGGCGGACACCGAGCTGCCGGCCATTACGAACATGCGCGGCATCGCCGGCGGAACCGGCGAAAGGGCCAGCACCACCAGCCCGACTTTGAGGGCCGGAGGGAGGTCGAGCAGGAGCACGGCGGCCATGGCCAACGCAAACATCACCACGTTCATCGCGAACACGGCGCGCAGCAGCAGCCTGGGCTTGCGCAAAAACGCGATCTCGTCGGCAAACGTCGCGTTCAGCCCGAAGCCCAGGACGGACAGCGCGATGCTGATCTCGATCGCCAGCGGAGCGAGTTGGGCGAGCGTCATCGGTCACTCACCACGTCACGGCGTGAGGGTCGTCTCGAACAGCCGCAGCAATCGCTCGCCATCGACATCGCGGCAAATCGTCACTGCCGGCCGTCCGCGCGAAGGTTCCCACCGTTCGACGCTCTCTCCAGTTGCGGCAATCGTCTGACCGATCGCGAGCCCGTCAGTGACGACGCGCACCGGCGCCTTCTCCGTGGAGAACAGGCTGGCATCGATGGCGAATGCCACCGCGGTCGGATCGTGCACGTAGAAGCCGCCGGTGACGCCGATGGAGTCATGGAACTGCTTGTAGAAACGGCTGATCCGGTAGACGAAATCTCCGAGGCGCCTGTCGTTCCTGGCCATCCGCTCCAGGCGATCGTCGGAGAGTCGAAGCCGCGTCGTCACATCGAGTCCGACCATCGTGACCTTCCATGGCGCGCCGAGCACGATGTCGGCGGCGTGGGGGTCGCCCCAGATGTTGGCCTCGGCGACCGGGGTGACGTTGCCGCCGGCCCCGGCCGACCCGCCCATGACCACGACGTCCCTGACCAGTTCGGGCAGTCGAGGCTCCAGCGCCAGTGCGAGCGCCAGGTTTGTCAGGCGGCCCACGGCGACGATCGTCACTTCGCCGGGATGCCGCCGTGCCGTTGAGACGATGAACTCTTGCGCGCTGCCCTCGGCCGGTTTCCGGGTCGGAGCCGGTGCGCCGACGTTCCCAAGGCCATCAGTCCCGTGAACGAAGTCGGGCGCCGCGGCCCTTGGGCACGATCAGAGGATGCGCGGCGCCGCGAACGACCGGCACGGGCCGGCCGGCGAGCTCGACGAGGCGCAGCGCGTTCGCCGTCCCGATGTCGATGTCGGCGTTGCCGAAGACGGTCGTGATCCCCAGCACGTCCAGCGCCGGCGATCGCAGCGCGAACAGGATCGCCATGGCATCGTCGATGCCGGGATCGGCGTCGATGACCACCTTGCGAGGGCCGGCCTGGCGCTGGGCCACTGTCGGTGTGCCCACGACAGCGAACAGCAGCACGACCGCGCCGCCCAGTGCCATCACACGCATCGCGTCTCCTTCGAAGCGGGTCGGTGATCTTCGTGTCCGCGGCCAACATCATAGGCGCTCCGAGTTCTCGTCCCCCTTTCTTCGCGAGGTCGCGAACCACCAGGGTGTAAGATGCGCCGCCAGGTGGCCGGAGCCGGCCGGGAGGAGGACCTCGTGATCAATCGCCGGGAGTTTCTCGAGAGCGGTCGCCGCCGCCGCCGTCGTTCCTGCGTTGGCTCGCCAGGATGCGGCCACCGAGTGGGGCTCGCCGGTCTTCGACCTCCACTTCCATCTTCGACCGCAGAATGCCAGCAACCTCGCGCATCTCGACGGCGCGGGCGTGACGAAGGCAAATCTGCTGACGCGCGGGCCGGCGCTCGATCGCGTCAAGTCGCTGCTCGCCGCGGCGCCGGGGCGGTTCACCTGGTTCAACAGCTACGACGTGACCAGGCCCGACGCCGAACAGGTGCTCACGCAGGCGGTGAAGGACGGCGCACAGGGCTTCGGCGAGATGAAGTTCCACGTCGCCGCCGACGGCCCGGAGCTGCGCCGCATCTACGCACTCGCCGCCGACCTGCGCGTGCCGATCCTGATTCATTTCCAGGAAGTGGATCACTTCCCGAACGAAGGCACCTGGAGCACGGGGTACGCGAAGACGTTCGAGTCGATCCTCAAGGCCTATCCGAAGACGACGTTCATCGGGCACGCGGACGCGTTCTGGGCCAACGTGAGCGCGGACTATCGCAACGAGGCGGCATATCCGACCGGCCCGATCAAGCGCGGCGGGTTGACGGACAAATGGCTCGGCGACTATCCCAATCTCTTCGGCGACCTGGCCGCCAACTCGGGCAACAACGCCATGTCGCGCGATCCCGAGTTCACCGCTGACTTCCTGAAGCGCCATCGAGAGAAGCTGCTGTTCGGCAGCGACTGCTCCTGCAGTGACGGTCACGGGGGAGGCGTCAGCCAGAGCAACAACCCCGCGGCCGCCCGCATGGCCGGCAAGTGCGTGGCCCGCGAGACGCTGGGTCTCCTGAAGCGGTCGACGTCGAACGAGGTCTTCCAGAAGATCGTCTGGGGCAACGTTCACAAGCTGCTGCGCGTTCCGGCGTAGTGCGTCGAATCGGCGGACCGCCCAGATGAAGCGGCATGCAACTCACCCGCCGAACTGCCGGCTGAGCTTGTCGATCGGTGACACCCCCGTTCCACGTCTTGCCCTGCTGTGCCGTGCGACTCGGCCGCGTTATAACATCCCTCTCGAACTACCTGACGCGAGACAACGAGGAGCGATTGGACGTGTCCTTGTGCAGTCTCCAGGTGGGTGCTGACGTGCATGCCTGACTATCGACCTCTGGCGACTCCGCTCGCGGTCGCAACGTTGTGCGTCGCTATTCTCGACGTGTCACCGGGCTTCAGCCAGGTGCGGCCAGAACCCGGCGCACTGGGTCATGCGGCGCCCGCCCTCGTCGACCGGTTGAGAGACGACGCCTTCGCGTACTTCCGATTCGTCAATCGCCCCTGGAACGCGCGCGTCTGCGATGTGTTCGCAGACGACATCCGCGATCTGCCTGCGGTGCGGCTGCACGGCGACGCGCACATCGAGCAGTTCGCCCTGACGAACGACGCGTGGGGACTTGATGACTTCGACGATGCCGCTCGGGGCGCCGCACTCGTCGACATCGTGCGATTCATCGGGTCGATCGATCTCGGCAGCCGCCTCCGGGGGTGGACTCGCGATCGGGAGATGCTCTTCGACCGATTCTTCCAGGGTTATCGACGCGGGCTATCCCAACCTGACGTTCGGCCTTCGCAGCCTGCGATTGTCCGACACTTCCGGTCGCAGGGAACCCCGCCGCGGGACGCCTTCCTCGCGTGGGGCGACGCTCAGATGGGACCGATGACCGAGGTCGAGATGGAGACGGTCAGCGCCAGCCTCACGATCTTTTCGCGCCTGGTGGACCGCGAGCGGCCCGACCTTGCGCCAGGGTATCTGCAGGTCGTCCGCGCGGGATGGCTCCGCCTCGGTGTCGGCAGCGCGCTGAGCCGAAAGATCCTGATTCGCGTGCAGGGCCCGTCCGCCGAACCGGCGGGACGACGAGCTGATCGAGGCCAAGGAGTCACGGTACCCGGCCGGCCTGCGCTGCCTCGAGGATCCACCGTCGCCGGCGCCGCTCCGGGTCATTGCCGGAGCCAGAGTCCTTTGGCCGATTGAAGCACGGAATCCTCATGGCCGGCCCAGAGTTCGTGGTCTCCGAGGGATGGACCGGACCGCAACCAGTGAGAGACTGGTGGATCCGCAGCTGGGACCTGTCGTATCGAGAAGTCCATCTCGAGGATCTCCGGTCGGCGAAGGACCTCGGCGATATCGCATACGATGTCGGGCTGCAATTGGGCGCGGGCAGCCTCCGCGACCAGCCGGATATCAAGGCGACCGACCGGCAGCGGATGCTGGCGGCGATTACAAGACTCGAGAAGCGGATGCGAACGGCTACCGCCAGCCTGGTCGACGAGCTGCTACTGGGATGGAGGGAAATGGCGGGCCGCTGATCGCGTCGACCCGCGTCGACGAATCGCATGCTCAGCTCTCGGTGAGTGGCACGACCTGGACGGCGGCATCCGGCACCGCGCCGAGAAACCTGTCGAGCGTCGAGCCGCGCCACAACAGTTCCCATCGCGTCCTGGCGCTCTGTCCGAAGATGACGTGCGTCACCCCCTCCCGTTGGGCGAACGCGATCAGTCCTTCCGAGGGCGAATCGGCCTTGACGCGGACGACCGTTGCGCCGAGGCTTTCCGCGAGCCGGATGTTCTCCTGCAGGGCATCGGCGTCGTTCGGGTTGATGCGTCCGGGCTTCTCGCGCGGCGTCTCGACGTACACGGCGTACCAGCGCGCCCCCAGGCGCCCGGCAATCCGGGCACCGGTGCGGAGCACCCGCGGCGCCAGGGCGTTCGAACTCATACACACCATCACGCGCTCCGGGATCAGCGCCGGCTCGAGGCCTTCCAGGGCGCGATAGCTGGCGGCCTTGTCGCTCACTTCGTCGGCCACCGCCCGGAGCGCCAGCTCGCGCAAGGTCGACAGGTTGCCCTTGCGAAAGAAATTGGTGAGCGCCTGTTCGATCTTCTCGGGACGGTAGATCTTGCCCTCTCGAAGGCGGTTGCGCAGCTCCTCGACCGTCACGTCGACGTTGATCACCTCGTCGGCGCGATCGAGGAAGGTGTCCGGCACGGTCTCCCGCACGCGCACACCGGTAGCGCGGGCGACAGCGTCGTTCAAGGTCTCGAGATGCTGAATGTTGACGGCCGTCATGACGTGAATGCCCGCGTCCAGGATCTCGAGCACGTCTTCGTAGCGCTTGGCATGACGGCTGCCCGGCACGTTGCTGTGCGCGAGCTCGTCGACCACGCACACCTGGGGCTTGCGCCGGAGATGCCGTCGACGTCCATCTCTTCCATCGTCACGCCGCGATAGTCGATCCGCCGGCGGGGAATCACCTCGAGGTCCTTGACCTGGGCTTCGGTATCGCGGCGGCCGTAGGTCTCGACGAAGCCAACCACGACGTCGAGCCCGCGAGTCCTGAGGGCGTGGGCCTCCTGAAGCATCTCGTAGGTCTTGCCGACGCCGGGGGCGGCGCCGACATAGATGCGCAGCCGTGCCCGGTCCTCCTGTTTGATTCTCTCCAGCAGCGCGTCGGCGCTGGTGCGTCGATCCGCCATTGACCTAGGCATGCAGCATGTCCAGAAGCGCCAACCGTCACCGATGCGTCACTGCCCGGCCATCGGGCGGTCCCGGTCCAGCGCCAGGTTGAGCTCGAGCACGTTGACCCGCGGCTCGCCCAGGAAGCCAAGCTGACGTCCCTCGGTGTGCGCCTCGACCAGCCGCTTGACGTCGGCTTCGTCCATGCCGCGCTCGCGCGCCACACGCGGCACCTGGAACGCGGCCGACGCCGGCGTGATGTGCGGATCGAAGCCGGACGCCGACGTCGTGACGAGATCGATGGGAACGGGCGCGTCGGGATTGTCCTTGCGCGCCGCCTCCACGTTCGCGGTCACCGCATCGATCAGCTTCTTGTTCGTCGGGCCGAGCTGCGAGCCTGCCGAGTTCGCCGCGTCGTACGGCACGGCCGGTCGCCGACGGCCGCGGCCGGAAGTATCCCGGCTTCGAGAAGCCCTGACCGATGATCCGCGACCCGATGGTCGCGCCGTTCTGTTCGATCAGCTGTCCGTTCGCCTTGTCGGGAAACGCCACCTGCGCGATCGCCGTGATGGCCAGCGGGTAGACGATCCCGAGCAGCACCGTGGTGACGATCGTCATCAGCACGGCGGTGATCAGATTGCGAGTGGTCTCCATGAATGCGTCCTTACGCCAGCCTGATGGCCGTGATGATCACGTCGATGATCTTGATGCCGGCGAACGGCACGATGATGCCGCCGATGCCCGTAGATCAGCAGGTTGCGCCTGAGCAGCGCCGCAGCGCCGACCGGCCGGTAGTGAATGCCGCGCAGCGCCAGCGGCACCAGCGCGACGATGATCAGCGCGTTGAAGATGACCGCCGACAGGATCGCCGACTCCGGCGTCTGAAGCCCCATGACGTTCAGCGCGCCGAGGGCTGGAAACGTCGCGAGGAACATCGCCGGAACGATCGCGAAGTACTTCGCGACGTCATTCGCGATCGAGAACGTCGTCAGGCGCCGCGGGTGATCAGCAGCTGCTTGCCGATCTCGACGATCTCGATGAGCTTGGTGGGATTCGAGTCGAGATCCACCATGTTGCCCGCTTCCTTGGCGGCCTGGGTGCCGGAGTTCATCGCGACGCCGACGTCGGCCTGCGCCAGGGCCGGCGCGTCGTTGGTGCCGTCGCCGGTCATCGCGACCAGCTTGCCCTCGGCCTGTTCGCGCCGGATCAGCGCCATCTTGTCTTCCGGCTTCGCCTCGGCGAGGAAGTCGTCGACGCCGGACTCGGCGGCGATCGCCGCGGCCGTGAGCGGGTTGTCGCCGGTGATCATCACGGTCTTGATCCCCATCGCCCGCAGGTGCGCGAAGCGCTCCTTGATGCCTCCCTTGACGACGTCCTTCAGGTGAATGACGCCAAGGATTCGCCGGCCCTCGGCAACGACGAGCGGAGTGCCTCCGGCGCGCGCGATTCTCTCGACGATCCCGGCCAGCTCACCGGGCACCAGCCCGCCCTTCGAGACGACCCAGCGCTGAATGGCCTCGGCCGCGCCCTTGCGGATCTCGCGCGCCTCGCCGGTGGCCACCGCGGCTCCGCCGCCCGCCAGGGCGGGCTGCGAGCCGGGCAGGTCGACGCCGGACATGCGCGTCTGCGCGGTGAAGGGCACGAACGTCGCGTGCTGCGGCGACAGCTCACGTCCGCGCAGGCCGTACTTCTCTTTCGCCAGGACCACGATCGAGCGGCCTTCGGGCGTTTCGTCCGGAAGCGAGGCCAGTTGCGCCGCGTCGGCGAGCGCCGCATCGGTGACGCCCGGCAGCGGGATGAACTCGGTCGCCTGGCGGTTGCCGAGCGTGATCGTTCCCGTCTTGTCCAGCAGCAGCGTGTGCACGTCGCCCGCCGCTTCGACGGCGCGTCCCGACATCGCCAGCACGTTGTGCTGGACGAGGCGATCCATCCCGGCGATGCCGATCGCCGAGAGCAGGCCGCCAATCGTCGTCGGGATCAGGCACACCAGCAGGGAGATCAGCACGAACAGCGACTGCGGCGCGCCAGAATAGATCGCAAACGGCTGCAGCGTGACCACGGCGATCAGGAAGACGATCGTCAGCCCCGCCAGCAGGATGTTCAGCGCGATCTCGTTCGGCGTCTTCTGCCGCTCTGCGCCTTCGACGAGCGCGATCATCCGATCGAGGAAGGTCTCGCCGGGATTCGCGGTGATCCTGACGCGGATCCAGTCCGACAGCACCCGCGTGCCACCGGTGACCGCCGACCGATCGCCGCCCGACTCGCGGATCACCGGCGCCGACTCGCCCGTGATCGCGCTTTCATCCACCGAGGCCACGCCTTCGACGATCTCGCCGTCGGCGGGAATCAACTCGCCGGCCGCGACGCGCACGATGTCTCCCTTGCGCAGCAACGGCGCGGGCACCTCCTCGAGCGAGCCGTCCGGGCGTTCCCGCTGCGCCACGGTCTCGGTCTTGGCCTTCCGGAGCGTTTCCGCCTGCGCCTTGCCGCGCCCCTCGGCCATCGCCTCGGCGAAGTTCGCGAACAGGACCGTCAGCCACAGCCAGAAGGTGATCTGGAGCTCGAAGCCGAGATTACCGGACCCGGTAATCGCGTCCTGGATGAGCCGCCAGGTGGTGAGCACGCTGCCCACCGCCACCACGAACATAACCGGGTTCCTGGCCATGGTTCGCGGGTGCAGCTTCCGGAACGAGTCCCAGATGGCGGTGCGAACGATGTGCGGATTCCAGATAGACCGCGATCGGGCATGAGTGTGAGTCGACATTAGAAAGTCTGTCCGTTTCTCATCAGAAAGTGCTCGACGATGGGGCCGAGACTCAGGGCGGGGAAGAACGTCAGCGCGCCGACGATCAGGATCACGCCGACGAGCAGCGACGTGAACAGCGGCGTGGTCACCGGGAAGGTGCCGAGCGACGGCGGAATCAGCTTCTTGCGGCTCAGGCTGCCGGCGATCGCCAGCGGCGGGATGATCATGAAGAACCGCCCGAACAGCATCGCCAGGCCGATCGTGGTGTTGTACCACTTGGTGTTGACAGTGAGGCCGCCGAAGGCCGATCCGTTGTTGCCGGCGCCGGACGAGTACGCATAGAGCATCTCCGAGAGACCGTGCGGGCCGGGATTGAGGATGCCAACCGTGCCGAACGTGGGCGAGACCGACGAGATTGCCGTGAACGTCAGGATCAGCAGCGAGAAGATCAGGACGGTCAGCATCGCCATCTGGACTTCGAAGGCCTGGATCTTCTTCCCGAGATATTCGGGCGTGCGCCCGACCATGAGACCCGCGATGAAGACGGAGAGAATGATGTAGATGAGAATGCCGTACATGCCGGCACCGACTCCGCCGAACACCACCTCACTCAGCTGGATGTTGGCGAGCGGCACGAGGCCGCCGAGCGGCGTGAACGAGTCGTGCCAGCCGTTGACGGCCCCGCAGCTCGCGTCGGTGGTGATCGTCGCGAAGAGCGCCGTGTTCGCGATTCCGAACCGGACCTCCTTGCCCTCCATGTTTCCGCCCGGAGCGAGCGCGGTCGCGGTCTGATCGGCGCCGGCTGCGGCGAGCAGCGGATTGCCGCGCGCCTCGGCCCAGTACGCGGTGGTCACGCCGGCCAGGAACAGGAACGCCATTGCCGCCCATACCGCCCATCCATGCTTCCGCGAGCCGGTCATCGAACCGAGCGTGTAGGTCAAGCCGGCCGAGATGGCGAAGATGCCGAACATCGCCAGGAAGTTCGACAGCGGCGTCGGGTTCTCGAACGGATGCGAGCTGTTGGCGTTGAAGAAGCCGCCGCCATTGGTGCCGAACTGCTTGATGATCTCCTGCGACGCGGCGGGGCCCTGCGCGATCACCTGTTTCGCGCCCTCGACGGTCTGGACGGTGTCGTACGGCTTGAGATTCTGGACTACGCCCTGCGACACCAGCACGAGCGCGCCGACGATGGCGATGGGCAGCAGCACCCAGACCGTCGCGCGCACCATGTCGACCCAGAAGTTGCCGAGCGTGTCCTTCTCCTTCTGCGCGATGCCGCGGATGAAGGCGATGGCGACGGCGATGCCGACGGCCGCCGACACGAAATTCTGGTAGGCGAGCCCGGCCATCTGCGTGAAATAGCTCATGGTCGACTCGCCGCTGTAGGCCTGCCAGTTGGTGTTCGTCGTGAACGACGCCGCGGTGTTGAACGCCAGGTCGGGGGCAACGCCGGCGAAGCCCTGCGGGTTCAGGGGCAGCAGACCCTGGAGCCGTTGCATCGCATATAGGACGAGCATCGACACCACGCTGAACAGCAGAACGGAGACCGCGTACTCGGTCCACCGCATCTCGCGGCGCTCGTCGACACTGGTCGGCCCGGTAGATGAGACGCTCGATCGGCCGCGCCACCGGGTCGAGCCACGTGCGCTGGCGCGTGAAGACCCGCGCCATGAAGCTTCCGAGCGGCGGCGTCACCAGGAACACCGCGAGCAGGAAGAAGAGAATCTGCAGCCATCCATTGAGAGTCATGTCAGAACTTCTCCGGCTTCAGCATCGCCAGCACCAGATATCCGAGCAGCGCGACGCTGACCACCAGACCGATCGTGTAATCGAAGCTCACGGCGTCCTCACTTCATCAGCCGATCGCACACGGCGACGTAGCCGATGGCGACGGCAAAAAAGACCAGCGTGAGAAGAATGAAAGCGATGTCGAGCACGGTCCGCTCCTTCAGTAACTGAATCCGACGCCGATCGATCCGATCACCCGCGACCCATCGCCGCCGTTGAGGGCCTCGGTTGTGTCGCCCAGCGCCGTCGCCTCCACGCCGCCGTGCAGGTTCCACGTTCCGAACTTCGTCGCGCCGCCGAGCGGCACCGTGACGAGGCCACCGACGCTGAAGTAGCCGAAGGTGTGGTCCACGAAGACCGGGGCCGACGGCGTGCCGGTATTCAGCTCGTAGTAATTCGACAGGCTCAGTCCGAGCTTCACCGGGACGCTCACCGACGCGCGCGTGCCGGCATAGCCCGGGGCGACGCCGAGCTCGAGGTAGCGGCCGGCTTTCGAGCCGCCATCGGCCTGCCCGACGCCCGGTTCGGTATCGAACTCGAACGCGACGAGCGCGTACGGCTTCAACGCCGCCTTCCCGAGCAGCGGCGTGTCATCGACGCCGAACTTGAACATGACTTCCTTGACGGTCGTAAAGGCGTTGTTCGGGCTGGTGTAGGCGGTGTAGGTCGTCGCCAGGCTGGTGCCGCCGGCGAATCCGAGCGTCAGCGTCGAGTAGAAGTCCGACTCGTACCACAGCTTGCCGGTCGGTCCGTCGGCGCCGGTATCCCCGGTGTGCAGGCTGTTCCACGTGCCGAGATTGATGCCGACGCTCTTGAGAGCGTCCTCGCCGGAATACAGGGCGACGCCCAGGTCGGCGACGGGCCACAGCGCTATTCCGGTCGAGTGCTGACGAATGCCTCTGAACATGTACGTGCTCACGACGTCGAAGCTGCCGGTGAGTGTCAGGTTCCCAGGATTTGGATCCGCCGGCTCCGGCGTCTGGGCGGACGCCGATGAAGCGGCGAACGCCAGAAACATGGAACCAACCAAAGGTGCCAGCCACTGAACACGCGAATGCATACGGAACATCGAATCAATCCCCTCCAGGTGAGCATAGGGAACGACGCCTGAGGCGCGCCTCAAAACTTCCTCAAGAGTTCCTGAAGTCCGGCCTTTTTCAGGGACTCTTAAGGCCTCTGGCGCCCTCGCCTCGCTACCATCGTCGAAGGGGAGTCCTGTGAAGCAATCACGTCGCCCGCCGAGCGTGACCGTCGCACGGCTGCTGTTGTGCGCAGCCATCGCGACCGGGATCCAGGCCGCGTGCTCGGTTCCTGTACCGGTCCTCACGCGGTTGGTGGATGCCCGCCGGCTGGCATCAGATCTGCGCGTCGAGTTCGGGCGGGCGGCGGACGCATCGAATCGAGCGGTGATGGCGGACACCGACGAAGCCTCGGTGGCAGCGGCCGAGGAGGCCAAAGGCGCGAGGCAGGTCGTCGAACGGGACGTCGAGGCCCTGCGGACCCTCCTCGAGTCCCTGGGCTATCGTGAGGATCTGGAGCGGCTCGACACGTTCAAGACCCGCTTCGAAGAGTACCGTCGACTGGACGACGAGATCCTGCCGCTGGCTGGGGAAAATACGAACCTCAAGGCCCAGCGAATGTCCTTCGGCCCGGCGCGCGAAGCCGCCGATGCGTTGGAAGCGGCGGTCGACGCGGTTGTGCGCTCGGCACCTGCAAAGGATTCATCCCGCGCCCGGGAACTCGGCGCGACGGCGCGCATTGGCATACTCGAGATCCTCGCCCTTCAGGCTCCGCATATCGCCGAACCTCGGGACGACGCGATGACGCGCTTCGAAGAACAGATGAAGGCGTCGGCTGCCAGCTCCCGCAAGGCGCTCGACGACTTGCGGCGACTGAGCGGCTCCGCCGGCGCGTCCCACGTGGCCGCGGCGATGGCGGCACTGGATCGTTTCCAGTCAATCAACGATCAGATCGTCGTGCTGTCGAGGCGAAACACCAACGTGCGCTCACTCGCGCTGTCTCTGGGCCGGAAACGCACGGTGACAGCTGCCTGCGAAGATCAGCTGCGGGCGCTGGAAGAGGGACTCGCCAGGCACGAGTTCAAGGCGACCCGGTAGCGCATCAGGGAGCGTCCGCGACGAAGCGGTAGCCGACCCAGGGCTCGCTGAGCAGGTACTTCGGATGGCTGGGGTCCGGCTCGATCTTCTTGCGGAGCTGCGCCACCAGCGTCCACAGATGTTCGGGCTGTTCGACGGCGTTGGCCCCCCAGACCGCCTTGAGAATCGCCCGATGCGTCAGGACACGGTCGTGGTTACGGGCGAGCAGCGACAGGAGCTCGAACTCCTTCGGCGTCAGCCGGATCTCGAGGTCGTCGCGAAGCAGCCGGCGCCGGTCGTAGTCGATGGTCAGCGCCCCCGCCCGAAACAGGCCGGTCTCGGCAGACGCCGCTGACGCGAGCCGTCTGAGGGCCACGCGGATCCGTGCGACCAGTTCTTCAGCCCCGAACGGCTTGGTCACGTAATCATCGGCGCCGAGCTCGAGCGCGTTCACCTTGTCGGGCTCAGCTGTCCGTGCCGAAAGGACGATGATCGGCACCTGCGCCTTCGTACGAATCCGGCGGCACACTTCAGTGCCTTCGATGTCCGGCAGCCCGAGATCCAGCACGATGAGATCGGGCGTTCGCGCCTCGAACATCGCGAGCGCTTCCGTGCCCGTGCCTGCCACCTCGACGTCATAGCCCTTCGAGCGCAGGAGCGGTCCCACGGTGCGCTGGATGCCAACTTCGTCGTCGACGAGCAGGATGCGAAAACGATGGGTCATGAGTGTGAAGGATCGACGGGATGCTCCGTCTTGACCGCGACGGGCACGAGGATCGTGAACTGCGCACCCCCCTCCGCGTGGTTCTCCGCCCAGACGCGCCCGTGCTCGACGGCCAGCAGTCCCCTGACGATCCAGAGTCCCATGCCGGTTCCTGATGCCCTGGGTTTCGCGACCTCTCCCCGATAGAAGCGCTCGAACACGTGCGGCAGATCCAATGGAGCGATACCCGGGCCGTGATCCCGGACCTCGATGACCAATCCGTCGTCGGACAGGCGGGCCGCGACTTCGATCGGGGATTGCGGATCCGAGTACTGGCTGGCATTCTCCAGCAGATGAGCAAGTGCCGTGGCGGTCAAGCGGGGGTCGAGTCTGACCGGGACGTCGCGGTCGATGTCCACGCGCACCGAGCGCTCCTGCAGGGTGTGCTCGACCTGCTTCCGGGCCGCCGCGACAATCTCCGACGGATGCGTCCAGCGCGACTCCGCCGTGACGGCCCCGGCATCGATCCGCGCCATATCGAGAATGTTCTCGAACAATCGTGTCAACCTCTCGGCTTCCGCGAGAATCAGCTGACTCTGTCCGAGCCGATCCTCCGGCGTCAATCCGGTTGCCATGAGGTTACTGGCGGCGACGGTGATGGCCGTGAGGGGCGTTCGGAGGTCGTGGCCGATGGACGCCAGCAGCGCTGTCTTCAGTTGCTCGCTCTGCCGGCTCAGTTCACCGGCCTTGCGCGCCTCGAGCAGATCCGCACGCTCGATTGCGATCGCGACTACCCCGGCCAGGGTGTCGAGCGTACCTGCCTCCACCGGTCGACCGGCCGCGGCGAGAATCCCGATCGGCTTCGTGCCGACACGCAACGGCACGAGGCGAACGGTCCGGCCATCGACCGTCACCGTCCGATGGCCGGCGTACGTGCGGGCGTGCGCGTCGAACTCGAGTGACGTCTGGGCGGCCGCGAACGCCGTCGTCAGCTCGCGCCGCTCCAGTTCGATGGTGTGTGCCCCGGCTTCGTAGATGTCCCACTCCCGATCGCGGGGAACGGCGACCGCCGCGAACGAGAGGTCGAACCGGCGTGCGACCGTGCGGGCGAGGACGGAAAGCGCCTCGGGGCTGTCGGTCATCATCAGCACGTCGCGACTGAGGTCGAACAGCCGGGCCAGCTCGTCGCGCCTCCCGATGGCCTCGTACGTGCGGGCCCGGGCTACTGCCGAGAGGTTGCTGGCCACCAGGCTGACGGCCAGAAAGGCGAAGAGCGCTACCCAGTTCTGCGGGTCGGCGATCGTGAACGTGCCGACGGGCGGGAGAAAGAAGAAGTTCAGGCACAGCATGGCGACCACCGATGTGATCACCGCGATGGCCAGGCGGGAGGTCGCCGCCACCACCAGCACGACCATCAGGTAGGTGGTCGACACGATGGCGGCATTCGAGACATGGAGCCATCGCCCGAGCAGGATCGTGCATCCGCCGAGCGCCACGAGGGCCGCCGCGAGCCTGACGGCGTCCGAGCGCGCCACCGGATTGGCTTGCTGCGTCCCTGCCCGGGACAATTCCTGGCCTTCGGCGGTGAGCGGCGACCCGACGGCGCTCATGGGTGTCCTTCCAGTTGTTCGTCAAGTGACGGCGATCGGAGCTGTGTCGACATTCCTGCCGCTGTTCGGCACTATCATCATCGGTCGATAGGCCAGCCCTGTAGTCGTAATGCGATCTTGACGTGGTTTCATTCAACTGTCACGAATCGCTCACCATGCGGTGAGGACTTCCGTCCTGCCTTCCGACACGCTTCCAGGCACCAGGCATGTTGAAAAGTCGACTCGAGACCTGGGCCGCGCTGATCGTCGGGGCCGTCGGCCTGCTCGTCACGGCGATTCTGGGGCTCTGGGTGTTCATGAGCGCCACGGCGACGCCCCTGCACCCGAAGCCGCAGGACGTGCCATCAGCGACGCATTCGGCCCCGTTGCCAAAGTGGGCTCCCGCAGTGGAGCAGGGGAGGCAAATCGTCCGCGCGGCTCTCACCGAGCAGAACCTGCCGGGACTGTCGGTGGCGGTCGGTGCCGGTGACGACATCGTGTGGGCGGAAGGCTTCGGCTGGGCGGATCTCGAAAAACGGGCGCCCGTCGTGCCAGGCACGCGGTTCAGGATCGGCACCGCCTCCACGGCGCTCACCTCGGCGGCGGTTGGCCTGCTGCTGGAACAGGACCGGCTGAAGCTCGACGAGAAGATCCAGACGTACGTGCCTGAATTCCCGGAGAAGCAATGGCCGGTGACGCTACGCCAGTTGATGGGGCACGTGGCCGGCATCCGCAACGACGGCGGCGACGAGGGGCCGCTGCTGTCGGCGCATTGCACGCGCGCGGTCGACGCGCTGCCGCACTTTGCGGACGATTCGCTGCGGTTCGAGCCGGGGACTCGAGTACCGCTATTCGAGCTACGGCTGGATCCTGGTGAGCGCGGCCGTCGAAGCCGCCGCGGACAAGCCGTTTCTGACGTTCATGTGGAACCAGATCTTCGAGCCGCTGGGCATGGACGACACGATGGCCGACTCCGCGACGGAGCCGATTCCGGATCGGGCGACGCCCTACTTCCCGAGGTTCGCCGCGGATCCCCGCTATGGCCTGGACCTGATGCGCGAGATCGACTATTCCTGCTACGCGGGATCCAGCGCCTTCCTGTCCACCCCGTCCGACCTGGTGCGCTTCGCGATGGCGATCAACAGTGGCACGTTGCTGCAACCCGCCACGGTCCAATTACTCCAGACGTCACAGCGACTCCGCGCGGGGCAGGAGACGGGTTACGGTCTCGGCTGGGACCTGGAGACCGTTACGCTAGCGGGTCAACAAACGCGCGTGGTCGGCCACGACGGCAACTCGCTGGGCGGGATGGTGGCCTCTCTCATGACGTTCCCCGAGCATGGGATCGTCGTGTCGGTGATGTCGAACACCTCCTACGCGGACACGTTTGCGATAGCCGTGAAAATCGCGGAGGCCTTCGCCACACGGCCGATCGGTCACAACGGCCGCTGATGCTCATCCCTCCCTTCATCTTGACACCCTAAATGAGCCATGGGATCATCCGCCGAGTCACTCTAGATTGCCTAAAGGAGCAGTCTGAAGGAGCCGTGTGGAGAAGCTGGACATCCCCCAGGGCACGCTCGACTTGATGATCCTGACGATTCTCGCTCGCGAGCCGATGCACGGCTACGGCATCTCGCAGCGACTCGCCGTCCTCAGTCGCGACCACTTCCGCGTCAATCCGGGATCGTTGTTCCCGTCGCTGTACCGCCTGGAGCAGGACGGCAGGCTGAAGGCGGACTGGCGGGCTACCGAGAACAATCGACGCGCCAAGTACTACCGCCTCACGGCCTCCGGCCGGCGCCAGCTCGACCAGCATCGCGAGCGATGGAATCGCGTCTCTTTCGCCGTCACGAGTGTGCTGGAGGGCGCATGAGGCTGCTGCACCGCCTGGCGTCGGTGATGCGGTGGATGTTCAACCGCAATCGGGTCGAGGCCGACCTGGACGACGAACTGCAGACGTTCGTCGACATGGCCGCCGCCGACCACGTCCGCGACGGCGCGACGCCGGCCGAGGCCCGCCGTCTGGCTGTGCTCCAGGTGGGCGGCGTGGAGCAGGCGAAGGAGCGCGTTCGGACCGCTCGCCCCGGCGCCTGGCTCGACGTAGCCGGCCGGGATCTGCGCCATGGACTGCGGCAGGTCCGGCGCGAGCCGGCATTCTCCGCGATCGCGATCGCGACGCTCGCGCTCGGCATCGGCGGGATCACAGCGATCTTCAGCGTCTTCGACGCGGTGCTGATCCGCCCGCTGCCCTACACCGCTCGCCGACCGTCTCGTGATGATCTGGGATCGAGATGGGCGAGACCGACGTCACGTCGAGACACAACCCCACGCCCGCCGAATGGATTGAGTGGCGCCGTCTCAATACCGTGTTCTCGGATCTCGCGTCGAGTCAGCCCGGCGACGCGACGCTCTCGGGCGGCGGCGAACCCGAGCAGGTGCCGGCGCGGAAGGTCACGTGGACGTTCTGGAGCGTGCTTGGCGTGCAGCCGATGCTCGGGCGTGTCTTCACCGAAGACGAGGACAACAAGAGCGTGCGCGTCGTCGTGATCAGCCACGGACTGTGGCAGCGCCGCTTCGGCGGCGCATCTGACATCGTCGGCCGCAAGATTTCGATCAACGACGAGCCCTACGAAGTGGTCGGCGTCATGCCGCGCGAGTTCTACTTCATGCCGTCGCGCGAGATCGACGTCTGGATGCCTGCGTCGTTCCCCCCGTGGATGCGCAGGAACTTCACCTGGCACGACGCCCAGATCGTCGCGCGGCTCAAGCCCGGCGTCATCGCTCGAGCACGCCAGCCAGTCGATGGCGGCGTTGAGCCTGCAGGTGACGGCGAAGGATTTCCGAGGCCCGCATCCGGTAATCGTCGTGCCCCTGCGGGAAGAGATCGCGGGCAAGACCCGAACCGCGCTGATCCTGCTCCTGAGCGCGTCGGTGGCGCTGCTGTTGATCGCATGCGTCAACCTGACGAATCTCCTGCTGTCGCGCGGCGCAGCGCGCGGCCGGGAAGTCGCGGTGCGCGCCGCGCTTGGGGCGGGCCGAGGCCGGCTGATGGTCCAGTTCCTTGCCGAAAGCCTGGTGCTCGCTGCGCTCGGCACGCTTGCCGGGCTCGCGCTCGCGCTTCCCGCGATGCGATTTCTCGAGCGGCTCGTGCCCGAGGCCATGGGCGCTCAACGCCTCACGCTCGACTGGCGCGTGCTGGCGTTTGCCGCGGCCGTTGCTGTCGCGACGACGGTGACGTTCGGACTCGCGCCGGCATTGCGCGGATCTCGACTCGCGCCGCAGGAAGGACTCCGCGACGGCGGGCGCGGCACGGCGGGCGCGCGCAGCCACTGGTTCCAGCATTCGCTGATCGTCGTCGAGACGGCGCTCGCGGTGGTGTTGCTGACATGCGGCGGCCTGCTCCTGCAGACGTTTCAGCACCTGCGGAACACCGATCTCGGCATGAACAGCGAGAGGCTGTTGACCTTCGAGACGCCGTTGTTTCGATACAAGGACTTCGACCGCCGCGTCGCATTCCTCAACGCCGAAGCTGGAGAAGGTGCGGGCGATTCCCGGCGTCATCAGCGCCGGATCGATCAACATCATCCCGTTCACCAACTTCGCCAACGCGACGTTCTATCTGCTGGAGGGCCAGTCGCGGGACAACTTTGCCGGCCAGGTCGCGCTCATTCGCAACGTCAGCCGCGACTACTTCGCGACGGTCGGCGCGGGACTGCGTGAAGGGCGGTCCTTCATGGCATCGGATCGAAGATCCGATGCTCCCGTGGCGATCGTCAACGAGCCGTTTGCCAATCGCCACTTCCGCGACCGCTCGCCGCTGGGCCAGAGGTTCAAGTTCGGATCGTTGGGCGATAAGGGCTACTGGTACACGATTGTCGGAGTGGTGAAGCAGATCCCCGAAAGCGGCGTGCTGGCGACCGTGAAGCCCGCGGTCTACCGTGTGCACGAGCAATGCGACCAGATCGGCGACCTCAACGCCGGCATCGTGGTCCGGACAGGCCGTCGAGCCGGCGTCGATCGTCCCGGCGGTCCGTCAGGCGATCTGGTCGCTGGACAAGGATCAGCCGCTGGCGCGCATCCAGACGATGGACGAGATCGTCGACCGCCAGCTGTCGACGCCTTCACAGAGCACGGCGCTGTTAGGCGCATTCGCCCTGCTCGCGCTGCTGCTCGCCTCGCTGGGCATCTACGGCGTGCTCTCCTACGCCGTGACACAGCGCACCAGCGAGATCGGCGTGCGCATGGCGTTGGGCGCGACCTCCCGGCGAGATCATGCTCTCCTTTGGCAGGCGAGGCCTGGGGTTGACACTCACCGGACTCGCCATCGGCGTCGTCCTGGCGGCGATCGCGTCGCGATTGCTGACGACGCTGCTCTACGGCGTCCGCCCCGACTACATTCCCACGGTCGCCGTCGTCTCCTTGATTCTCGTCGGCGTCGCCGGACTGGCATGTTTCGTTCCCGCGCGCCGCGCCTCGCGCATCGACCCGATGATTGCCCTTCGGCAGGAATGACCGCAGGCGCGGGAGCTCACTTACCGCTGAAATCCAGGCAGACGACGTCGCCCTTGGTGTTGCGGACATACACTTTCCCGTTGGCGAACGCAGGGGCGGTGAAGGCCCTTCCCTCGATGACGTGCGCCGAGCCAAGTTCCTTGTAGGCCTCCGGGGACGCCTCGACGAGGACCAGGTCTCCCATTTCGGTCAGCACCAGCAGCTTTCTGCCGACGGCAATCAGGCCATTGAACGCGAGCTTCGGTTCCGTCCACTTGATCTCGCCGGTCTTCCAATCCAGGCACCGCAACGATGTGGGCGAGCGTCCGGCGCCCTCGGAGTTGTTGCCGTCAGGCCCGAACAGGAATCCGTTCAACAAGACACTCGTGTGCCAATGGCTGGACAGGCCCTCCTGGTTCCACAGCGGAGTGGTGGCACCGGTCACGTCGAACAGCGCGCCACCGAATCCCCGTCCGGCAGTGACGAACACTTTCGTTCCATCGACTACCGGGTCGGGCGCGTTGACCCCGATGGGCTGGCGTCGTTCCGTCGTCCAGACTTCTCTGCCGTCGGCAGCGTCCACGATCGTCAGCGCCCTGGGCGAGTGAATCGCCAGGTGAGTTTTTGTCCAATCAGGACCGGCACCGGTGAGGCGTAGCCCGCGCTGCCATCACCGGATTTCCAGAGCGTCTTGCCGGTCCTGGCGTCGAGCGCCATGCCGCCCGGGCTGGCATTGAGGATCAGCTTGGTGCCCAAGAGGAGCGGGGACCCCGCCAGCCCGCCGAATCGTGGCGGTCGAACCCCCTCCTCCTTGACGATGTCGCGCTGCCAGATCACCTTGCCGTCTTTCGCATCCAGGGCCCAGACATCCCCCTTTCGGCTCACCGTGTACACGACGCCGTTGGCGACCGTCGGCGTCGCAAACGGCCCGTCGTAGTCCTTGATGCCGACTTTCTCGCTGCACGGGTACGAATGGTCCAGACGATCTTGCCAGTCCCGACGTCGATGCTGAAGACCGTGTCGGTGTCGTTGGAGTTGCCCATGGTATAGGCGCGGTTGCCGACAACGGACACCGCCGAGTGGCCGATGCCGACATTGATCTTCCACACCTGTCGTGGCCCCCCGCTGGGCCAGGCGATCGCCTCGTCGGAAATGCCATCGTGGGTCGGCCCGCGAAATGAGGGCCAGTCTGCGCCCATGATCCCGGCCGATGCGCTCAAGGCAAAGATGCTCGTCAAGACCACGGCGACGTTTGGCTTCATCGTTGTCATACTCCCAGCAGAGCCTCGGTGGCTACCTCATCCGTCGGCGGTGGAGTGCGCATACCGCTTTCGAGTAACCCATGCTTACAACCCAGACGGGAGGGACACGTCACCGGTTCCCGGGATGCGGGCGCCCACTGCGCTCGGTATGCTTCTCGGGCTGTAGAGGCGAGCGGGCAAGGAGGACCATATGATGCCGGTCACTGCGACGGATACCAGGCACGCCACGACGCTGCGTGCCTCCACCGACACGCCGATTGTGTTCGTCGTCGATGACGACGTGTCGGTCCGTGAATCGCTGGAACTGCTGATCGAGACGGCAGGTTGGGACGCCGAGACCTTCGCGTCGGCGCAGGAGTTCCTCGGCCGTCCTCGAGCCCTGGTTCCGAGCTGCCTGGTCCTCGACGTCACCCTGCCTGGCCTCAACGGCCTGGATCTTCAGAAGCGCGTCGCGCTCGATCGGGCGGACATGCCCGTCATCTTCATCAGCGGGTATTGCGATGTCGCCACGAGCGTTCAGGCGATGAAGGCCGGAGCCATGGAGTTCCTGACCAAGCCGGTCGGCGACGATGTCATGTTGGATGCGATCCGCAGCGCGCTCGAACGCAGCCGTCGCGTGCTGGAGCGCAGCGCCAGGATGAGAGCCCTTCGTGAAAGTTACGCGTCGCTCACGCGGCGCGAGCGTGAGGTCATGCTGTTGGTGGTCTCCGGTCTCCTGAACAAGCAGGTGGGAGGGGAGCTCGGCATCAGCGAGATCACAGTCAAGGCGCACAGAGGCCAGGTGATGCGGAAGATGAAGGCCGATTCATTGCCCGCGCTGGTCATCATGGCCGCAACCCTTGGCCTCGCTGCGGCGCCGTTCATGTGATCGTCCCTGCTCGAGATCACTGCTAATCTCGCGGTCACGTCGGCATAGGAATGGCCACGTGACGCGAACCCCTATCGCGGCACTTGGGTCCCCTGGATGCGGAGTGCGCCACGTTCGGCCGCCTCCTCGGGAGTCCGCCCCTGCTCGCGCGCCACGAGGTATGCGGCGTACCACTCCGACCAGTGGTGTTTCGGGGCCGTGGGTTCGTACAAGCCATGCCGCTGCTCGGTTTCCTGCAGAAGCGCTGTCAAAGTCGCCACGTCCAGGCCGAATCCTCGCCCGGGAAGCCGCGTCGTGACCTCTTGAAGCAGCCAGCTGTTGCCGTCCGGATCGCTGAACGAGGCGAATGAGAAATAGGAGCCACGGTTCGGGTCGGGACCGGGCACGCGCCCGCTTCCGACAACTCGGAGCAGGTTGCCCTCGAAATGGAACACCTCACTCACGTCGACGCCGTGACCGATGAGCTCGGCGCGTGCTGCCTCCACGTCATCGACGACGAGGAACGTTCCCTGAACCGAGCCCGGCACGGCGGTGGTGAATCCCTTGCCGAACATGACCGAACACGGGGAGCCGGGCGGTGTCATCTGCACCAGGCGCCAGTCGTCGCCGTGGGCGAAGTCAGCGTCCAGCCGCCACCCCAGACCCTCGTAGAAGCGCTTGGCGCGGTCGACGTCGGCCACCGGAATGACGACGACCTCGAGCTTCAGGTCGAGGGTCGCAGCGGTGCGGATCTGGGTGGCGTCTTCATTGATTGGCTGAGTATTCATTGTGGCCTCCGTGACGACGTCGAACTCCTGCGACAACCCCGTAAACCCGGTGAACATCGTCGCTGACGGCGATGCTACGAAGAATGCTCGCGAAACGCGCCATCGTCCATCAGACCTTGGTATCGGTGTCGGCTCACACGCGGCGAGCCCGTCGAGAAGGTGGATGCGCGTGGGCGTCCGCGTCACGGAAGATCCAAGGCACAGCCGATACAATCGTCCAATGGATTCGACTCCGCCAGTGTGGTGTCATGCGCGTTGAGAAAGAGCTAGCCCAGCTGTCCAAACGAGCTCATCACGGATGTGTGAGCAGAAAGGAGGGTCGCATGAGAACGACGCGAATAGTCGTGCTGGCGGCAGTCATTGGCTCGAGTGGTCTGGTTCTGCACGTGGCGCGGGCACAGCAGGCAGGAAGCAGACGCATCGATCTCCAGCGGCACGATCTCAGCGTCCCGGG
>CAVRDA010000005.1:0-70957 GCA_963719755.1 Vicinamibacteria bacterium
CCTGGCGGCCATGGAAGGACGCTTCAAGAGTGGGGGCCCATGGCCGGCATCGTCTTGAATCGTCAACCGAACATCAGAGAAAGCGGCTGGACAACCCGATCATCGTACCAGGCGTCCTCAGCTCTTCTGCATACGGCACGTTCCACGCCGATGTCGCCGGACTCGATCAGTTTCCCCAGGACACCTCGCCGGACAACATCGAGCTGCTTTACTACGCCTTCCACGTGATGGCAGGGCTGGGCACGCTGTTCATCGTCGTGATGACCGCCGCGGCGCTTCTCCTGTGGCACGACGCCCTGCTCCGGAGCAGGCCCATGCTGTGGATCCTGATGCTCGCGTTTCCATTTCCATACATCGCGAACACGGCGGGATGGATGACGGCGGAGTTGGGACGGCAACCCTGGCTGGTCTACGGGCTGATGCGAACGTCGCAGGGCGCCAGTCCCACGGTCCATTCAGGCACCGTGCTGTTCACGCTGATGGTTTCGCCGGCTTGTACTTCGTGCTGGGTATCCTGTTCCTGTATCTGATCGGCCGCGAGATTGCTCACGGCCCAGGGTCCCTCGATGGGCACGGGCCGCACGGATCAGCGGAGGCACCCCATGGTTGAGATCTGGTTCGCCATTGCTGCCGTGATGCTCACGGCATACGTGGTGCTCGATGGATTCGACTTGGGTGCCGGCGTCCTGCATCTGTTCGTGGCGCGTTCGGATGGAGAGCGCCGGCAGGTGCTCGCGGCCATCGGTCCGTTCTGGGAGGAACGAAGTCTGGCTCCTGGCCACGGGGGGAGCCTTGTTCGTCGCGTTTCCGCCAGTGCTTGCGTCTGGGCTGTCTGGTTTCTATTTCGCGATCTTTCTGGTGCTGTGGTCGCTGATCCTCCGAGGCGTCGCTATCGAGTTCCGAAGCCACATCGAGCACCCGCTCTGGCGGGCGGCGTGGGATTTCGTGTTCAGTGCCGGGAGCACGATGTTGCCAGTGCTGTTCGGTGCGGCGCTCGGGAATCTGATTCGTGGGCTGCCGATCGACGCTGAAGGCTATTTTTCCCTGGCACTCTTCACCGATTTCACCACGAAGCCGCCGGTCGGCATCCTCGACTGGTACACGATCCTCGCAGGCGTTTTCGGTCTGCTGGCACTCGCAGGGCACGGCGCCACGTTCCTGGCGTGGAGGACGGATGGCGCCGTGCAGGCCCGCAGTCGCACCGCCGCCGCCATTTTCTACAGCACTCTCGCGATCCTGTGGCCGGTGGCGACGGTGTCGACCTGGATCGTCAATCCGGACCTCTTCTCAGCGTTGAGCGGGCGGCCGCTGACATGGCTGCTCGTGCTGATCGCCCTCACTGGCTTCGTGACCGTGGGCCTCGGCCTCAAAACGCGACGTGACTTGAACGCATTTCTCGGGTCGTGCGGATTCCTGACCGGCATGCTGACGGCGACTGCCGCGTGCCTCTTTCCAGTGATGCTCAGAGCGATCGACGAGCACGCGCACTCGCTGACGGCATACAACGCCAGCGCCCCGCGCGCGAGCCTCCAAATCGCATTCACGTGGTGGATCCTCGGGTTTCCACTGGCGGTTCTCTATTTCGTCACACTCTTCCGGCTTCACAGGGGCAAAGCTGTGGCTGCGACTGGGAGGGACGGGTATTAAGACCAGCCAAGCTCTTCCGTGAAACACACCTGCCCTTCATGACGATGATCGTGGTCGGGGCCGATCATGAAGGGATGGCACTACATGGTGTGGCTCTATCGGCCGCGGCCCAAGATCCTGAACGGCTCATGGAAGGTCCCGGAGGCAGAGCCTGCGGGCCAGCAAGGCCGCCGAATGTGTGTCCGAGATTTCAGGAGCGTCAGTAGATGACCGTGTTCGCCAGTCTGTTGCTCGCCATCGTGACGCAATCCGGGACATTGCACTTCACGGCGCCACCCGCGTGGAATCCACGGCCATCCACCAGCCCGATGCGGGTTGCGGAATTCGTCGTGCCCCGTGCCGCGGGCGACCCCGAAGACGCGGAGACGATCGTCTACTTCTTCGGCGGCTCCGGCGGCAGCGTCGACGCCAACATCGAGCGCTGGGTCGGACAGTTCCAGGCGGAAAGCGGCGGCCGCGTGCCGGCGCCGACGCGAACGCATCGGCCAACGGGCCATTGACGATCACGGCGATTGACGTCAGCGGGACCTACGTCGCGCAAGTCCGCCCGGATCCGCCGAGCGCTTCAACAAGCCGAACTTCCGGATGTGGGCCGCCGTGGTCGAGACGCCAAAAGGGCCGTACTTCGTGAAGCTCACGGGTCCGGTACGACTGTCACCCAGGCGTTGACCAACGGCGACTTCGACAGCTTCGTCAAGAGTCTGCGGTTCGAGTAACGCACCGAGCACACGGACCGCCGTGCCACAGCGGGGGTTGTCATGGCGAGAACGTCATTCTCATTCGCCTTCATCGGCTTCCTCGATCGCCATGGCCGTTCGCCCTGCCATCGCGCATCCGGGCGCTGCGATTGTCGTCGACGCGAAAGGGCAGGTGTATTTCGTCGACACGGGTCACGGCGTCTGGATGGTCGATGTCGCTGGAACGCTCGTCGATCTCGGTGGCCCGGCGTTTCACTGGATGACGCTCGATTCCTCCGGAGGGATTCGCGGGACTTCGGGTCCAGGGCGGCTCATTCGAGTTCGTCGCCAAGGCGATCGACGGCGGCGTGCTGATCCTCTCGAGTGACTATCCCGCGCGCTCGGCGACGACTTCGTGTACTTCGCGCCGTACGCGAAGACACCTCCGCTCCGCGTCTCGCGACTGACACGAGATGGCCGAACCGAACGCGCCGCTGTCATCGAGACACGCGCGCAGTGGCTCAACGGGTTCGCTCGTGGTCCAGACGGGTTCTACTTCACTGAAGATGCCAAGGTTGTGAAGCTGATGTCCGACGGATCGATCTCGGTGATTGCCGATAACGTCATGCCCGCCGAGTGCTCTCCCGATCGAGTGCCTGAGACATCGGTCCCCTACCTGCGAGGCTGGCTGTCTCCAGCGACGGCAATGTCTACGTTGCTGCAACCGGCTGCCGCGTCGTGGTCCGCATCGATCGGCGCGGGACCGTCACCACCGTGTGCGCGCGGAACCGCCCTGGGCTCCCACTGCCGTCGCTCTGCACGGTGATGCGGTCTACGCGCTGGAGTATCTGCACACGCCTGGCGACGATCGACGACAGTGGCTGCCGCGCGTGAGGAAGGTCGACCGCAGTGGCCACGTGAGCACTATCGCGACCGTAAACCGCCCGGTTCAATGACCCGGTTGTTGGCCGATGCCCTTGAGGCCGCCACCTCCGCCCCCACCGGACTCGCCGCCCGGCGATCGACCGTCGAATCAACCTGCTACATCGACAGCGCAACCTCACGTCGTGCCCCAACCACCGGCGCTGATGGCGGTGACCCCGTATACTCGCACCAGCAGAATGGCATCCCCAGGCACTCGACTCGGTTCCTACGAAATCATTGCGTCTCATCGGCGCCGGCGGCATGGGCGAGGTGTATCGCGCCCGCGACGCCAAGCTCGATCGCGAGTCGCGCTGAAGATTCTGCCCGACGCCTTCGTCAGCGATGCGGACCGGCTGGCCCGGTTCCGGCGGGAAGCGCAGGTGCTCGCCTCGCTCAATCATCCGAACATCGCGGGATCTATGGCTTCGAAGAAGTCGGCGACGACGCATGCGCTCGTGCTGGAACTGGTCGAGGGCGAGACGCTCGCAGGACCGCATCGCCGCAGGGCCGATCCCGCTGGACGAGGCGTGCCGATCGCGCAGCAGATTGCCGAGGCCCTCGAGGCCGCGCACGAGCCGGGCATCGTCCATCGCGATCTGAAGCCGGCCAACATCAAGGTGCCGCGCCGACGGCACGGTGAAGGTGCTCGACTTCGGTCTGGCGAAAGTCTTCGACTCCGCCCGGACCGGGGCGCTGGCTGCGGATGGGGCGAGGGGCGAGCGGCGGACGCGATGAATTCCCCGACGCTCACGACTCCCGCCATGACCCAGGCCGGGATGATTCTCGGCACGGCGGCGTACATGGCGCCCGAGCAGGCGCGTGGAAGAAGGGTGGACAGGCGCGCAGACGTCTGGGCGTTTGGTGCGGTGCTGTACGAGATGCTGACTGGCGCCCGCGCGTTTCCGGGCGACGACCTCACGGACACACTCGCAGCGGTCGTGCGTGCCGAACCAGACTGGACGCGGTTGCCTGCGGACCTGCCCTCCGACGCTCGCGATCTACCTGAAGCGGTGCCTGCAGAAGGACCCGAAACAGCGTGTTCCAGACATCGCGACCATGCGCCTTGCGATCGAGGGCGCGTTCGACGTGGCCGCACCGCACACCACGACGTCGACTGCGGGGAGTCGGTCGCGGCGCTGGGTACGGATCGCGGCGGCGATCGCGGTCGTGTCACTGGCCGTTGCCGTCTACGCACTGTGGAACCGACCAGCGGCCGTGCAGGCAACGTCGGCTCGCCTGACGATCCCGCTGCCAGCGGGCGCGGAGATCACATCCTATCCCGCCATCACCGCCGATGGCCGGACGGTGGCCTACACCGCGCGACAAGGGACCGACGATCCGCAGCTCTACCTGCGCGATCTCAATCAGATTGACTCGCGCGCGGTGGCCGGCTCGCGCGGCGCCAGGCAACCGTTCTTTTCGCCTGACGGGAGATGGGTGGCGTTTTTCGCGCAGGGACACCTTCAGAAGGTCGAGGTCGCCGGCGGCGCTCCCATCCAGCTCGTCGAGACGGCCTATCCGTTCGGTGGAACGTGGAGCGAGGACGACTCGATCATCTACGTGGCCTCCCTCAGCTCCGGACTCCTGCAGATTCCTTCCAGTGGCGGCGCCGCCAGGTCGATCTCCAAACCTGACGGTGCGGCCAATGGCTACGCACACGTGTTCCCGCAGATCCTGCCCGGAGGACGACGGGTGTTGTTCACGATCTGGGGAAGAACAAGGGGAGCGTCGTGCTCTCGCTGGATTCAGGCGAATTGCAGCGTGTGTTGCCATCACAGAAGACGTTTGCGGCGGCGATCTACGACGCGTCCTCACTCACGCGGAGCCTGGGGGGCACCGGTCGGCTGCTGGTCGTCGACGAGTCTTCGGGCCTCAGGGCTGCGCCGTTCGATCCCGAGCGCCCCGCGCCGACCACGGCGGACATGACGGTGCTGGACAACGTGCACTACGACCTCTCGACCGAGAGCCGGGCCTGGCTGTCCTCGTCGAATAACGGCACGGCCGTCTATGCGACCGGCAATCCGTCCAGGGCGACGCTGGTGTGGGTCGACAGGGAAGGAACGATCGAGCCGCTGAGATACGAGCACGGCGTCTATCAGGAAGTCAGCGTGTCACCGGACGGAGCGAGAGCCGTCGTGCGGCAGGGGCTCGACCTCTGGGTGTACGACCTGCAACGCGGGACTCGCAGCCCGCTGACGCAGGGGACCGACAGCAACATCCTTCCGGCGTGGAGCCGGGACGGCCGGCGCATTCTGTACGCGTCGAATCGCGGGGGCGACTGGGATATTCACTCGCAGCCCGCCGACGGATCGGGCTCAACGGAGGTCCTGCTCAAGCGGCCGTTCGATCAGTTTCCGTATATGGTCGCGGCCGACGGCACGCTGTTGTACACGGAGATCAAGCCGGAGACCGGACGGGATCTCTGGACGCTCTCGCCGGAAGGAAACGCGTCTCCGGTTCGAGTGACACGGTTCAACGAACTGGCGGCGCAGTTCTCGCCACGCCGCGAGGGCGCTCCGCGGCGGATCGCGTACGCGTCGGACGAGTCGGGGCGAAGCGAGATCTACGTGCAGTCGTACTCCGGGGACGAACGCCGGATCCTGGTTCAACCGGTGGCGGCGTGCGGCCAATGTGGTCACCCGACGGCAGGGAGCTCTTCTATGTGTCCGGCGACGACATGATGACCGTGACGACCCCGCCAGACGGCACCTTCGGCGCACCGCGCCGGCTGTTCGACCGCTCGGGCTTCCTGATCAACGACCGCTTTCAGAGTTACAGCCTGGCCCCCGACGGCAAGCGCTTCCTCATGATTCAGCGCGAACCGGGCTCGGCCCCGCGCCAGCTCAACGTCATTCTCAACTGGTCTGGCGCAGCGGCGGATGGCGGTGCCAGCCCAGCGCCCCGCCGTTAGCCGGCTGCATAGAGTTGTCTTAGCTGCCCGGCAGGACGAGCAACATCGACCACACGCCGAGCGTGCGGGGCCGGGTCTCGTGCCGTGACCAGATGGAGCGCGATGAGTGACGAGGATTCAACGCAGCACTGGGTGATCCACTCACCTCAGTAACGACTCAGACCGCCGAGCGTCCAGACGCTTGAATATCGCGCATCTCCAAATCCTGATTTGTGGTTCGGAGACGTCGCCTGCCATCTGCTCTGCCGCATCGGACCGACGAACCGTCACACAGGTCATCCCTCCACATCCGCCTTCGACCTCGTGAGGGGTCGCCTCGCAACTTGACGCTGCGGGCCGGCCACCGTGCTGCGGAACGGCGCTGTACCGGTACACGACCTGCCTGTTCAACCAGGGACAGATTGGCGAGCCCCGATCCCGTGCCGGACCGCGACACGGGATGGGGACGCGCGTGACGGGGACGAATCGCGGTCAGCGCTGGAGCACGCCACATGACCCGAAAGGAGCATCGGAGATGACCGCATCAACCTTGCGAACCGGCCCCCGACGGTTCGCCGTCCTGACGCTGCTCGTGGCTCTGGCCATCGCCCCGGCGATGGCGCAGGAACGCTTCAGCGGCCTCACCGGCGAGGTCAGGGACGCCAGCGGCGCCGTTCTGCCTGGCGCTACCGTGACGATCACGAACAAAGAAAACGGCAAGCTCTACACGGCGGTGACGGGCTCGGACGGCGTGTACCGGATCCTGGACCTCGAACCGGGCCGCTACGGCGTCAAGTTCGAGCTGTCAGGCTTCCAATCGGGAGAGGTGCCCGACGTCGTGCTGCTCCTCGGCAAGACGCTGACCATTGACTCGACGTTGAAGGTTGGCAGCCTGCAGGAAGCGGTGACAGTCACAGCCGAATCACCGCTCATCGATACCCGGAGCACGACCATCGCCCACAACGTGACGGCCGAGGAATTCGATCGTATCCCGAAGGGCCGGAGCTTCCAGAATCTCGCCTTCGCCTCGCCGTCGGTGAACACCGGCGAGATCGAAGGCGGCATTCAGGTGAACGGCGCGAGCGGGGCCGAGAACGCCTTCACGATCGACGGCGTGACAACCAACAGCCTGATCAACGGCGGGTCACGCCAGGATGCCGTGTTCGAGTACCTGCAGGAAGTGCAGGTCAAGACCGGCGGGATCAACGCCGAATACGGCGGGGCTCTCGGCGGCGTCGTGAGCGCCGTCACCAAGTCCGGCGGCAATCAGTACCACGGCGAGGGTCACTACTACTTCACAGGCGCCAGCACGAGCGCCGGGCCCGTGAAGCGGCTGGTGCTCGATCCGCTCGACGATCGGACGGTCCGCTATGTCCAGGACGACGAACAGCCCAACGACCGCCATGAGATCGGCGGTTCGCTGGAGGGCCAATCATCCGCGACAAGCTGTTCTTCTTCGGTCGTGGGCGCCGCGATACGTGCGCCGGTCGAACGAGTACCTGTTTACGCGCAGCGAGACGGATACGATCGAGCAGAAGCAGACGTTCAACAGTGCGTTCGGGAAGGTCAACTACGATCCGACCAATCGCCTGCGCACCAGTTTCTCGGTGCTCTGGACGCCAACGACGTCGGAAGGGTCGCTGGCGGCCTACGATGACTCGCTCCCGAACTCGCTCTCCAGCTCGAAGGCGTCGAACCAGGCCCAGAAGACCCGGGGCTTCGAGGTTCCGCAGACCAGCTACGCAGGCACCCTCGACTTCACGCTGAACAACTCGTCGCTCATCAGCGTGCGCGGGGGCTACTTCGACGACAACTACAAGGACACCGGCGTGCCGACCTTCAGCAGCGTCTCGTACCAGACCAGCGCGATCGGCCTCGACTATCCCATTTCCGCCGATCAGCTCGGAGGCGTCGGGTTCCAGAACACTCCGCGCATTCAGCTCTCGGAGTTCGACCATACCCAGCGCGGATACGTGCAGGCCGACTTCATCAAGGCGTTCACGATGGGCGGCTCGCACAATCTCAAGGGCGGCGTCGGCTTCCAGCACACGGCCAACGACGTGGAGGTCGCCTATCCCGGCGGCGGGTACGTGTGGGTGTACTGGAACAGGTCGTTCACCAGCAACGACACCGGCCGAACCGATCGCGGGCCGTATGGCTACTACGAAGTGGACGACAGAGGCGTCCAGGGCAAGGCGTCGGCGGACATCTGGTCACTCTATGTGCAAGACCAGTGGACGATCCGTAACGTCACGCTCAATCTCGGTCTCCGCACCGAACGCGAGATCATCCCGTCGTTTCGCACCGACGTCCAGGACGTCGCGTTCAAATTCGGGTTTGGCGACAAGCTCGCCCCCCGGATCGGCGCCAGCTACGACGTGTTCGACGATGGCCGGCTGAAGCTGTATGGCAGCTGGGGCCGCTACTTCGACTGGACGAAGTACGAGGTCTCGCGTGGCGCCTTCGGCGCGGATGTGTGGCGGGTGCGGTATCGCTCGCTCGACACGACAGACGCGTTCTCGCTCTCGGGAACGAACATGCCGGGCCGGAACCTCTGGAACGACGATCCCAACAGCTTTCAGGACAAGCGGATTCCGAACTTCGACACGGTGGATCCGAACCTCAAGCCGATGAGCCAGGATGCGTTCAACGCGGCGCCGAGTATCAGCTGCGCGGCAACATGACATTCCAGGTCAACTACGCGCACGCCAACCTGAGGCGCACGATCGAGGATCTTGGCGTGCTCGTCAACGGCTCTGAGGAATACAAGTACGTCAACCCCGGCGAAGGCATTGCCGTGACGATGAACACGACCGGGATGACACCGGTTTTCGACACACCGAAGCCGAAGCGGCAGTATGACGCGCTCGAGTTCTCGCTCGAGAAGCGGTTCTCGAACAACTGGTTCGGAAGCGCCAGCTACGTCTATAGCAGCCTCTACGGCAACTATGCGGGCCTCGCAAACTCGGACGAGATCGCGACGCCGACGACAAACCGCACGCAAGCGACCCCGCAGCAGCAAGCCGGCAGCATCGCGCGGCCGGGCAGCAGCGCGAACCGCGCCTGGGACCTGGACGAGCTCATGTGGGACGCGCATGGCAACCTCGACGTCCTGGGCCGCCTGGCGACGGACCGTCCCCATGTGGTGAAGCTGTATGGCGCGTACATGCTGCCGACAGGGACGCAGGTGGGTGCGTTTTTCTACGGCGGAAGCGGGACTCCGATCAGCCGAACCGTGAGGAGCATCAACTTCATCCCGATCTTCGTGGACGGACGGGGCAGCCTCGGCCGGACGCCGTGGCTCTCCCAGACGGACCTGCTCGTGTCGCAGGATATCCGGATAGGAGGATCCAAGAAGCTTCGGCTGGAGGCGAACGTGTTGAACCTGTTCAACCAGCAGACGGCCCGCAGCATCTTCGGCAGTGTGAACCGCCCTCGGCGCACCTCGTCGGACATCGACCTCCACACGACGAACCTGGCCAACGGGTACGACTACAACGCCCTGATCGCCGCGACGCCAGACGGCGCCAACGCGCTTGATCCGCGCTACCAGATGGAGGATCTCTTCAACGCCGGACTGCAGGGGCGGCTCAGCGTGAAGTTCATCTTCTGACTTCGTCGGCGCCGGGCACTCGTCTGTTTTGCGAGTGCCCGGCGCCGTATGAGTTGAAGGCTCGATCAGATGACGCCATCCGTCCGTGTCCGTGCGTCAGCCCCGCCGCGCTGCCTCGATGGTGGCGACGTCGATCTTCTTCATCGGCATCATCGCGTCGAAGGCACGCTTTGCCTCACCGCCACCAGCCGCCAGCGCTTCGGTCAGCACGCGCGGGGTGATCTGCCAGGAGAGGCCCCAGCGGTCCTTGCACCAACCGCACTGCGCTTTCCTGCCCGCCATTGCCGACGATCGCGTTCCAGTAGCGGTCCGTCTCTTCCTGAGTGTCCGTCGCGACCTGGAAGGAAAAGGCCTCGCTGTGCTTGAACGCCGGACCGCCGTTGAGACCGAGGCAGGGAATGCCCAGAACGGTGAACTCCACCGTCAGCACATCGCCCTCCTTGCCGCCCGGGAAGTCACCGGGCGCCTTGCGAACAGCGGTCACTTCACTGTTCGGAAAGGTGGCGGCGTAGAAGCGCGCCGCCTCCTGCGCGTCCTTGTCGAACCAGAGGCAGATCGTGTTCTTGGCTTCATGTTCGGGTGCTCCTCGTGCCGGGTCAGGGCGAACGCCACCGTCTCCGCGTCGAACGCAGCGTCCAAGCTGATGAAGGATCAGCGAGTTCGGGGTTTGGCGCGCGACGATCCGATCGACAGGAATCCACCGTCGCTGCCGATGCTGAGAACGCTGTTGCTGCTTCCAATGCTGAGAATCGACGCGACACTGCCGACGCTCAGGAACGACGCCGCGCTGGCGACCGACAGCACGCTCCAGGCACTCAGCACGCTCCAGAGGCTCCTGTAGCTGAGCACCTGGCGGTGCGGTGCTGTCCGCGGATCGTCCAACCCGGCGGGCGCAATGGTTTGCATGGGCAACTCCAATACTCTGCGCTATCGCGCAGGCTCGAACAACTCGACCGGATTGCGATCGGGATCCTCGATCTGGATTTGCTTGCCGCCAGGACCTGTCTCCATGTCGTTTCTGAAATGGACGCCGGCCTTTTTCAGGGTCTCGATGAAGGCCGGAAGATCCGTCACCCGAAGCACCACACGATGCCATCCGCCGGGCTCCTGCTGCTGGCCGTTCGGCATCGGACGAGATCCCGACGCTTGCGGACCGCTCAGCAGGATCTGCGCGTCGCCGAACGAGATGCTGGCAAACGCGGGAAGCTGTTGGTATTGGAGCGTGAAGCCAAGATGCGTCGTGTAAAACGCGACCGAGCGAGCGACGTCCTTGACCTGATATCGGACACCGTGCACGCCCTGAACGAACGCATGACGTCCACTGCGCCTCTCCTGAGGTGTCTTGTCAGTCGCAGTCGCCATTGCTCTTCTCCTGAAGTTGGAGGTCGGGGATGAGGTGACGATTGCAAGAGTCGTTCCTTCAAATCTCTTCTGCCGAATTCTGTCTCCCGGACCAGCTTGATGATCGCCTCCCAGGAGAGGCCCGTGCGCGGCCAGGCGCTTCACGGGCCGCCATGGCTAACTCGATCCGGTTAGTCCCACTCTTGTCGTTCGTGTTATCGCAGGACGACTCCTTCCCGTGATGCGGGCGGTGCTGACGCGAGCTATCGTCGCGTTCCATCACGCATCCACGCAGGAGGGACCATGATTCACTATCAAGACCGTTGGGCCGTCGTGACTGGAGCGTCGTCCGGGCTGGGCCGGGGCATCGCCGCGCGACTCGCGGACAGGGGCATGGCGCTGGTGCTGACCGGCCGCAACGATGCCCGACTGCGCGAGACCGCCGACCAGATCCGCCGCGCTGTTCCCCAGGTGAAGATCGAGATGGTCGCCGCAGATCTCTGACCCGGTCAGGCGTGGCCGCGATGCTCGCTCACGTCGGCGACCGCCCGATCGAGGTGCTGGTCAACAACGCCGGGTTTGGCAGCTACGGGCCATTCGTTGAGGCCGACTCCGAGCGCGAGGCCGACGAAGTGGCGGTCGATGTCAGTGCCGTGGTCGCACTGGCCCGCGCGTTCCTGCCCGGCATGCTCGCCCGGGGCAGCGGCGGGATTCTCAACATCGCTTCCACGATCGCGTTTCAGCCCGCGCCTTACCAGGCCGTGTACGGGGCGAGCAAGGCCTTCGTGCTGTCGTTCAGCGAGGCCCTGTGGGCCGAGGCGCGCGCAGCGGGCGTGGCGGTCACCGCACTCTGTCCGGGTCCCACCCGCACCGGTTTCGTCGTCGCGCTCGGCGCCGATGTCGGCCACACCGCGATCTACGGCCGGCTGGCTGAGCCGGCCCCCGTCATCGAGGCCGGGCTCCGGGCACTGGACAACGGCCGGGCCGTGGCCATACCCGGCGTGCGCAACAAGGTGCTCGCCGCCAGCCGACGGGTCATGCCCCGCGAGTGGCTCACCCGGTTCACCGCCCGGCTGCTCCGCCCGGTCAGCACCGCCTCGCGGCCGCCGATCGTGGTTCGCAACGAGATGGTGATTCGTGCCTCGGCCGAACGCGTGTGGGATCTGCTGACCGACGTCGAACGCTGGCCATCGTGGTATCGGGCGTGCAAGTGGGTCCGAGTCGAGTCCACTGACAGGGCGGGCCGACCGGCGACCTTCCGGTGGAAAGCGCATCCGGTCGAATTGCACAGCGCCGTCACCGCCGTCGAAAGACCGCACACCTTCGCCATCGATGCCGACGCCCGGGGGCTGCACGCCGAGCGGTTGTTCACGGTCCGCCCCACGCCCGACGGGTGAGCACGGTCGTCGTCAGCGAGGAAACCCAGGTCGGTGTGGTCGCGTGGCTGGGCCGGCTGTTCCTGGCGCCGCGGCTTCGTGCGGCGAACCAGGTGATGTTCGACGATCTGGCCCGCGCCGCCGGCCACGTCGCGGCGACGAAGGCAACGCCCTCAGCGGAGTGACATCGCTCATGCGAACGTGAGCGATGGCCCTAGCCCTGCGGTGGGGATGTCGTTGCTGAGGTCCGCGCCAGCGATCCTCGGTTTGGCCTGGTCCGCCGCAGGTGATACGTTCTGGCAGTGTCCACTGAACGTCAGAAGATGCTGGCGGGCGAGATGTCCGACCCGCTCGATCCCGAGCTAGTGGCCGCTCGGGGGCGTGCACGTGATCTCTGCCAGCAGCTCAATGCCACGCGCGAAGCGGAGGAAGCGACACGTCGTGGCATTCTGCGCGACCTGTTCGGCAAGGGCGGCAACACCGTGTGGATGCAGCCGCCGTTCTACTGCGACTACGGGACGAACATCGAACTCGGCGAGAGGGTGTTCTTCAATTTCAACTGCATCGTGCTCGACGTCTGCCCGGTGCGGATTGGGGACTTCACCCTCTTCGGGCCGGCGGTCCGATTTATACGCCCTTGCATCCGTTCAACGCCGAGCAACGGCGCCGCGAGGAGTTCGGCAAGCCAATCGGGATCGGGTCGGACGTGTGGGTGGGCGGAGGCGCGACCATTCTCGCCGGCGTGAGCATCGGCTCCCGAGCCGTCATTGGAGCCGGCAGCGTCGTGACGCGGGATGTCCCCGAAGGCGTGTTCGCCGCAGGCAATCCGTGTCGAGTCATCCGGACGATTTCCGGCTGAAGAAGTGGCGGCCATGCTTCGGCCTCGCTCACCGCGATCTACGGATCCCACCTCTTCATGAAATGACCCCAGGGCCGTACTCGAAACCAGTCGAAAAATCGCTGACCTGGCCTTACGATCGTTCAATGTTCTCTCTCGGTGAGTCCTACGACAGGTCCATGGGCAGATGGAGCTGCCTTCTGGCGCCACTTCTCGTCCAGTTCGCGGACGTTCGTGACGGCGACGACGTCCTTGATGTGGGGTCTGGAACGGGGGCTCTGGCCGTCGCTGTTGCGAGTGCGGCGCCCTCCAGCCGGGTCGTCGGCATCGATCGGTCGGAGCCGTACGTCACGGTCGCGCGAGCGCGCCATCAGGAAAGCCGTGTGCAGTTCGAAGTCGGCGATGCGCAACGTCTTCGGTTCGGTGACGCGAGCTTCGATCGGACGCTGTCGCTGCTGATCCTGAATTCCATTCCCGATCCCGGGAAAGCACTCGACGAGATGATCCGCGTGACGCGCCCTGGCGGCACCATCGCCGCGGCGGTATGGGATTACGGACAGGGGATGGAGATGCTGCGAGTGTTCTGGGACGAGGCCGTCGCGCTCTGTCCCTGATGCCGACCCGAAGGACGAGCGACACATGCCGTTGTCACAGAAGCGGCGAACTCGCGAGGTTGTGGCGCGCGTATCGGCTGGAGCACGTGTCAGATGGTCCGCTGACGGTGGAGAACCCGGTTCTCGTCTTTTGAGGATTACTGGTCTCCATTCCTCGAGCGGCAAGGTCCGGCCGGGGCGTACGTCGCGTCGCTCCCGGTGCACGACGCCAATCGACTGCGGCTGAATCTGCGCCGTCGCCTCGTCGGAGACGGACCCGATCATCCGATTGCGCTCGAGGCGCGCGCCTGGGCAGTGCGAGGCACCGTGCCTTCCGCCGACAACCCTGTGCATTGAGGCCGCGCGGCCTGAAAAGCCGCTCACTTCAATCCGTCGACCACGAACAGGTCGCCCAGCCGTCGCATGTAGGAGTAACAGTACGACTGTGCGTCCGGGGTCATCACGACGGTTCGCCGCATGGCCTGCGACTCCCACCGGGTCGGATGGCGTAAGAGTCTTCCAGAGTCCGGGCGCCGGTCGTGAGCTCCACGCGGAATACCTCAATGGCCGGCGCCCTGTTTCCGCCAAGCGCTGTCGACCGTATAGACGTTGACCATCGTCGCTCCATTGAACGGGCATATCGCTGGCATTGAGCGCCGGAACCGGCTGCGTGGCTCCGCCATGAATCGGAAGATCATCCAGGCGGCACCGGCGCGAGCGAGAACGGAGTTGTCGTCACGAACCGTCGCTCTGGCAGACAACCGACGCCATCTGGCGTGAACGCGCGGGGAAACCGGCCGGGAATCTCCTGAAGGTAGCCTCTATGCTTTCCGTCTCCAGTGTCGCCCGTAAAGACAATGTGCTTCGAGTCGCTGAGCCAGGCGCCTCGACCGAACTCCACGACCTCTCCCTTTGGCAAGGTCACAGTCGAACCGGGCCCCGTCGGCAGGAGGATCCGACTTCCCTCCCAGTTCCGCCAGCGCCCAACTCCGTCCGGCGACAGCACGCCGCCTCACCGGCCTCGCCGAGGGCGATCGCTGGGGCCCATCCATGCCCCGGCGAAACACCGTCTGGGTTCCCTGCGGGCGTCCGGCCATAAGGCCATCCGAGAATATCAGCGTCTGGCCGTCAGATGAGAATGAGGTAAGCGGACGACGCCACCAGCCATCCCAGTCCCGCTCACAGCGTCGCCCGGGGGCTGACACGCCGTGTTGATGCGAATCGTATTTCGCGACAGCAGCACCCTCCCGTCCGCGGAGATGTCATGTAACACCAGCCAGTCGGGCGAAATGTGAACCGGTGCGCGCGACTCCCGAGAGTGAGACGGCATGCAATTGCGGGCCGTTTACCGTGGCCGGGGCTCGGTTGGCCGTGAACCAAATTTCGCTTCCCGAGGGTGTCCACGCCAGTCCAAGCCTGCCACGTTCCGTGCGACGGTTGACTTACGGCCGGCCTTGTCGATCAAGGTGATCATCGACTCCGGAGCACTGGTCGAAAACGGCTGCCGGACCTTCAAAGAACGCCACGCGACTCCCATCAGGGGAGACCCGCAGGGACCACGCGGCGCGAGCCTCGTGGACCGGTCGTGCCAATCGGAAACTCGACAGTCCACGGTCGGCCGTCCCCGGGGTCGCGAATCACGGCAAGTGCATCGGTTCCGGGAATCCAATCGGCGTCCACGACCCCAGTGAGGACATCGCGCCGCGCTCCACCCGCCATCGGAATGCGCGCCAGCGTCCGCATGCCGAACGCCCTCTCGATGTTCTGGGGGCCGAACAGCACGGCCATGTCGCCCGCTACGGGAGATAGACAGGATCCGCGCATCCTCCAACTGAAGATCGCGCACATCGGGGCTTTCGGAGCGACCCAGAAATGCAGCGTAGGGCTGCCCATCCCAGCTCGCGCTGTAGACGAAGCTCTGACCATCGGGCGTGAATCGGGCGGACGACACGGCGCCCCGGCGGAAGGTCACCGGTCGATACTCGGGGACGCTGGCCGCGGCCGCATCGACACCACGGTCGCCGCCAGGACGGCGGCGGCCACCACGGCGCCCGCGACGGCCGGCCCACAAAGCGGCACCACGCCGCGGCGGCGAGCCATCGCCGGCGCGGCGATACTTGCGCCCGCACCTTCCTGCGCAATCCACCGCAGCTCGGCGGCGAGGTCGCGCGCGGTCTGCCAGCGATCGTCAGGGTCTTTCGCGAGGCAGCGAAAAATCAGCCGCTCGAGCGATCGGCAGCTGCGGCTGCCCAACCGACGACAGCGCTCGGCGGTTCTGCAGTGACAATGGCCGCCATCAGCGCGGCGCGGCTTTCGGCGGCAAACGGCCGACGGCCGCCCACCATCTCGTAGAGGACGACGCCGAACGCGAAGATGTCCGTGCGTGCATCGACGCGCGTCCTTCGATCTGTTCCGGCGCCATGTAGGGAACCGTCCCGACAATGGTGCCGGCGTCGGTCAGTGCGCGTGCTTGGTCGCATCAGTCGGCACCTGCTCGTCGCGCTCCTTGAGCTTCGCCAGGCCAAAGTCGAGAAGCTTCACGCTGTCGCGCGTCAGCATGACGTTGCCGGGTTTCAGATCCCGGTGCACCACGCCCTGACGATGCGCATGGTCCAGCGCGTCGGCGATCTGGACAGCGGTCCGCAGCGCGAGTGGCAGCGGCAGCGGGCCGGCCTCCAATCGGTCGGCGAGCGTCGCGCCCTCGACGTACTCCATCACCAGGAAGATGGCCGAGTCCATCCTCACCGACGTCATGGAGCATGCAGATGTTCGGGTGCGTGATTCGAGCGATGGCGCGCGCTTCGTGCCGGAGCCGCTCGACGCCGCGGCCTGGCGCGTTCACGAGCTCGCTCGGGAGCAGCTTGATGGCGACGGTCCGGTCGAGCCGCGTATCGTGCGCCCGATAGACTTCGCCCATCCCTCCGGCGCCAAGCGGCGCCAGGATCTCGAACGGGCCGAGTCGGGCGCCAGAGGCGAACCTCATGGGGGGCGTCGACAGTATAGCGGTGGAACGCGAGGTTCCAGCGCCCGCGTCAGGTGGAGCAGCGTGTCCTCGTGACCACGGCTAGCGCAGATCGTCGTAGCGAACCGCGACGATCTCGAGGCGCTCGGGTCCTCTCGGCGCGCGAACCGTCACCGCGTCCCCGACCGTTGCCGTCAGCAGCGCCCTGGCCAGCGGAGAGCGCCAGGACACGCGCGCGTCGCCGGCATCGAGTTCGTCCACACCCACGATGGTGACCTCGCGCTCGACGCCGGTCCCGTCCAGGATGGTCACAGTCGCGCCGAAACGGACCTGCTCCTGCGTCTTGCCCGAGTTGTCCACCACCACGGCCCGGTCGAGACTCTTCGACAGGTAGCGGATGCGCCGGTCAATCTCGCGCAGCTTCCGCTTCCCGTAGATGTAGTCGCCATTTTCCGAGCGGTCGCCGTTGCCCGCGGCCCACGCCACGGTCGTCACCATGGCCGGCCGCTCGACCTTCCACAGGCGGGCGAGCTCCTCCTGCAGTCGCCGGTACCCGGCGGGCGTGATGTAGTTCTTGACCTCGTCAGTCATAGGGGCACATTGACCGCCGCCCAATCGACCTCCGAGATCGACGAGTGATACCGGACGAAGGAAAGCGGCTCGTCAAACGCTGCCGCGGTGCCGCTGGATGGGCGCCCTTACAGATCCGCCAGCCGCGTCGTCGCGTCGCCGAAGCGCTCGAGCTTCACGCCCATGCGGTCCATCAGCGAGAGGTGCAGGCTGCACGCCCTGCGGTTCTCGTCGCCCTTGTCGAGGTAGTCGAGGATGCGGCCGGTCTGCGAGCGTCCCGCCGCCCTTGCCGGTCAGCAGGATCGGCAGCTGCTCGGCGCTGTGGAGGTCGCCGTCGAACAGGCTCGACGCGCACATCAGGATCGAGTTGTCGAGCAGCGTCGACTCGCCTTCCGAGATCGCTTCATGCGCTCGGTCAGGTAGGCGAACTGCGCGATGTGGAACTGGTTCGTCTTCAGGTACATCGCTTCCTTGTCGGCGACGCGCCCGTTGTGCGTGAGATCGAGGTGCAGCGCGCCCTGCACGCCTTCGACGAACTTGAAGTTCATCTGCGACAGGTCGTTGTTGAGCATCAGCGTCGCGACCCGCGTCTTGTCCATCTGGAACGCGAGCACGATCAGGTCGAGCATCAGCTTCATGTGATCGGGCACGTCCTGCGGCAGCTCGTTGGCCGGGCGCGGCATGTCGGGCTGGGCAGCGTCGGCCGCCAGCCCTCGATGCCGCTCCTCCTTCGAGGCGCGCGCGATCCGCTTCTCGATGTCGCGGATGCCCTCGAAGTACTCGTTCAGCTTGTGGTGTCGTCACGTGCTGATGCGCGGCTTCAGGCTGTGCGACTCCTGCCGCACGGCGTCGAGGATGCTGCGATCGAGCGACGCGGCCGCTGCCGTCGCCGACGAGACGATCGAAGGCGCGCGCCGGGTAGATCTCCTTCGTCGCCGGCCGCGTCGGCGAGATCCACGACAGGCTCGAGCCGTAGATCATCGACAGCCCGTCTTCGAGCCGCAGCTCGTTCGGCTCGATGCCGAGCACGAGGCTCGGGATCGCGGTGCGATCGCCGATGGCCGACGCGATCACCTGATCCATCGACATGCCGACGCGGATCTCGTCGGGATCGAGGCTGACCGGCGCGCCCGACAGCAGGTTCATGCGGCCGAGATGCGGGCTGGTCGAGGCGAGGGCCGACTGGTTGAACAGGCCGCGGATGAAGACCATGTCCTCCCGATGCGGCAGCATCGGCACCAGGCCCGGGCCCAGCTCCATCGTCGCGCCGCTGCCCTTCGCCCACCAGTGCGCCGGCTCGACGCCGTTGGAGAAGAAGACGATGCCCAGCCGCAGCGGCGGCGTCGCTCGACGGCGCGCGGCCGCCTGCGCCGAGCACCGGCAGCGACTCCATCCACGGCAGCGCGAGCGCGACGCCGACGCCGCGCAGGAAAGCGGCGGCCGGCGACGGGTCGAAACGATGGTGGGCTGCTCATGGATTGTCGGTCCTGCCGGCGGAGTGGCCGGGCGTGCGGTCGCCGGCGCCTTGACATCGCGCCGGCGCGGTTGCGGAACTGACGGCTGGTGACGAGCCTGCGCCGCCAGGTCGGCGAACGACGCTTGCCGCCGGCCTCGGATCATTCCGTCGATCAGCCGGCGATCCGAGGCCTGCGGGTTCCGCCCGAGCGCGTAGCCGAGCATCTTCCTCGACAGCGTCGTCATCACCTTGCGCGTCCTGGCTCTGCAGGTAGTCAGCAGGCCGTCGGCGCCGACGATCGTCGTCTTGTCCCTGAACTCGCCGGTGACGTCGACCGGCTTGCCGTCGGCGTAGGTCTGGCGACCGCGGCCGACGGCGTCGTAGCCTTCGAGCGGGAAGCCGAGCGGGTCGATGCGCAGGTGGCACGACGCGCACTGTCGCGTTGCGTTTGTGCTGCGTCAGCCGCTCGCGCAGCGTCAGGCCGTCGAAGGTCTTGTCGTCGGCCGGCAGAGTGCCGGCGTCGGCCGGCGGCGGCGGCGTCGGCGTGCCGAGGATGCGCCGCAGGATCCAGTCGCCGCGCTTGACCGGACTGGTCCGCAGCGGCGCCGACGTCGTCGTCAGCACCGAGCCGAGGCGCAGCGCGCCGCCGCGATCGAAGGCGCGCGCGCCGTCGACGCGCTGCACCTTGCCGCGTCGACGGTGACGCGTCATGTCGATGCCGTAGAACGCCGCCGAGCGTCTTGTTCAGGAACGCGTAGTCGGCGTGCAGGATCTCCTTCACCGGCCGCCCCTGCCGCACCATGGTACTCGAAGGTCGAGATGGCTTCGTCGTACATCGACGCCTTGACGTCGTCGGTGAACTCGGGGAAGCGCCCGGTGTCGACGCCGCGATACTGGTCGAAGTGATAGAAGCCGAGCCACTGGCCGAAGAACTCCGTGGCCAGGCGCCGCGCCTTCGGGTCGGCGGTCATGCGCCGCACCTGGGCGGCCAGCTTCGCCGGGTCGGTCAGCTCGCCGGCCGCGGCCGCGCGACGCAGCTCCGTCGTCGGGGATCGACGACCAGAGGAAGAAGCTCAGACGGCTGGCGAGCTCCCAGCTCGTTGAGCGGCCGTTTCGGTGCTCGCGCGGCGCGGTCTCGAGCCGGTAGAGGAACGCCGGCGACATCAGGATGCGGGCGACGAGCGCGCGCATTGCGGCGTCGTGATCGAGCTTCAGGTACGCGTCGCGACCGTGCGGTAGAAGCCCTGCGAGGTTTGCGCGCTCGGCCGCGTCAGCGGCCGCCGCCAGGCGCGGCTCGCGAACGCGAGCGCGTCGGCGACGTGGCGCCGGCTCGCCGTGCCTTCATCGCCCGCGTCACGCGGTCGTAGTGCGCGCGCAGCGCCCGCACGTGCGGCCGCGGCGGCGCCGGCAGCGCGCGATCGCGCGCCGGCGTCATGTCCACGATCGTGCGGCTCGCCGCGGTCACGCCGTAGTGATCCGAGAGCATGCCCAGGTAGGCGTCGTGATACGGCCACGACCCGAACAGGTCGTTCCATGCCTGCTCGAGCGCGCGCGCGATCGTCGCCATCGACGATGTTGCGGGTGAAGAAGTCGTCGGTGCGCTGGTACTTGACCCTGGTGACGAACGCGTCGTGCTCGGGGCTGTTGTAGGTGTTGTCGAACGGCGCCGGCACCGGGTCCTTGTCGGCCGGGATTGGCTTCGCCGTGCGAGTTCGGCGGCAGCAGCGCGACGTACTCGGCGATGCCGGCGCGGAACGTCGCGGTAGCCGGCGCTCGGCGGGTTGCCGAGGAACACGCGCTGACCCGGGGTCGCGCGCCGGCCCGTCGGGGCGGCTGCCGAGACATCACGCGCACGACGGCCTCGGGTCGCCGCCGAGCTCGACGTCGGCGTGCAGTTCCACCGAGCATGCCCTCGGCGGTCGACGTCGATCGACGAACGACGTCGGCCTGGGCGGTCGGCGAAGTCGTCGGGGCCGATCGCCGTGCCGTCGGGGCACGTGCCGAACGCGAGCGGCGCGACGGCTTCCGGCCGGCAGCGACCGCGCGCAGCGGGTGCGTGGCGAGGATGGGGCCGGCGGCATCGCGCGCCGCGGCACGGCCGCCGGTTCGATCGGGACCGCTGCCGGCGACGGCGGTGTGCGCAGCACGACGCGCGCGTTGCGCCAGATGACGACAGGCGTCGCGCCGGGGCTGCGTGCAGCGCGTCGGACGTGAGGTGGACCGTCCACGGCCCGGGCGCACTGGGCACCGGCGCCGCGGTTTCCGAAGCGGCGGTTCAGCGCGTAGATGTAGGAGTGCGCGGCTCGACGCCGAGCGTCGTGTCGTCGAAGACCAGCGGGCTCTCGTCGCCGGCGCCGCCGGCCGCCAGGTCGCCGCGCGCGAAGAACCAGCTACGGCCACGCGACCAGCTGTCTTCACCAGGCTGTCGCACTCGCGCGCGCGCCTCTGGCATCGACGCCTGTGCCGTCGGCGGTCCGGCGCGCCGAGGCTCTGCCAGCGGTCGATGGTCAGCCGGCTCGGGTAGCCGGTCGCCGGTCCGGTTGACGACGTCCCAGATGTGCTCGGCGAACCGGCCGGTGATGCCTTCTCTCGGCGCGAGGCCGCGCAGCGTCGACCGCGGCGTCGCCGAGCGCGGCGCGATGCTGGTAGCGCCAGGCCACGTAGAACGCCTTGGCGTAACGGTCGAAGCCGAATGGCCGGCCGCCCTCGCCCGAGACCACGCGGAAGCCGCGAGACCTGCATAGAGCCGCTGAATCCGCTGCAGCGCCGACAGCTCGAGCCCGGTCTTGCCGGGATCGGTGTAGAACGCCAGCGGGCCGGCGCCGATGATGGCGTGGTCGGCGACCTGCTTGGCCGCTTCGAGATAGCGCTCGACCGTCGGCGTCCTGCACGAACTGCACGTCGCCGAAGTTGGCGAAGCCCTCGCCGCCGACCGCGTCGCTCGAGCTGTCGATGCCGACCTTGACGTCGACGCCCGTCAGGTCGCGGATGGCGTAGGCGTACTCGGCGCTCGTCAGGCGGCGAACGGTGACTCGCCCGGGCTCGCCGCCGTGCTCGCTTCGTACTCGCCCAGCGACGAACGAATCCATGCCGCGGCGGCCGTCACGCTCCTCGTCGGTCGGAAACCGCTCCGCATCCTCGGGCGGCATCTCGCCGCGACTCGAGCATCTCGGCGACGTTCTCCCAGGCGTTGCCCTGCTCGCCGATCGCCGGCAGCGACAGCTGGCCGAGAAGGCGCTCGATGCTGATGCCGGCCTCGGGCTTGTCCTGGCCGTGGCACTCGACGCAATAGGTGGCAAGAACCTGACGTGGCGTCAGGGATACGGCAGGGCTGGACGGATCAGCCGGGGCCGTGTTGGCGCGGCCGCTGGGCTGCGCCAAGATCACGGAAACCAGCGCCAGCAAAGGAAGAGCGCACGAGCCCAGCCGCTTCATTCACACTCCGGGCCTGAAGGGTGCAGGAATTCTATCGTAAACCGCCACGACGCTGAGAAGGGTTGGCTAGTGCAGGTCGTCTAGCGAGCCGCAAGGTCGAACACCGCTCCGTGCGGGATGCCCTTGGCATTGCCGCCATGCGGCCAGGCCTTGTTGTCCATGCGGTAGCCCGGCTCGTTCGCGCCTTCTTCCCTGAACCGTTCGTCGATCGTCAACTTGCCGTCCCCAGGGTCGAATCGCGCGATGACCACGCGATGCTTGAGCGCGCCGTATCCGGTGACCACCACGCGCCGCTGGTCCGGCGAGATCGCGATCCAGTGCGGCGTGTCGTTCGACCCGAGCGTCAGGCGGCTCACCTCACGAGGCGCCGCGGGGTTGCGGATGTCGAGACTCACGACGGCGTTCCATGCCGGCACCGTCACGAGATAGTAGTGCTCCGACACGACAGGGATGGCGCAGTACGTGTCCTTCTTCTGCGGGAACGACGCCACCAGGCGCGCCGACGGCGCGTCCCCGTCGAGCCCCTCCATCAGATACAGCCCGCAGCGGAAGGTCGAGACAAGGACGGTCTTGCCGTCCGACAGCAGACGCGGCTCCGCGGAAAGATGGCCTTCGTTCCCGATCGGCCCGTCCGGCAGTCGCACGCTGCGGAGCAGGCTGAGATCCGAGAGCCGCCAGATCTGAAGCGTGCTCGACGCCTCGGTGTCCTTATCCATGTCGGTCGTGGTCGTCACGAGCCGATCGAGCGCGGGTACCAGGCCGCCGCTGTAAACCCGAAGCGCGGGGTCAGTGCCCGGGGCGTCTGCCGACCGTGCCCGAAGCGGCTCGCCCGCAGGCGTCAGCTCGACCAGGCCGCCCGGCGTCATGCCGCTGGCTTCATGGCGCATCTGAAAGGTGGCCAGCACGTTCCCGCTCGGCATCCGGAGGAAGGAGTGCGGATGCGAGTAGCCCTCGACATTGCCGAACTGGCGGACGATGCGCGGCTGCGCCGGATCTTTGAGGTCGAAGATGAAGCTCTGCCCGCTGGCGAACCCGTTCGCGAAGAGCTGCCGGTCCGCCGGCATCTCGTGCTCGGTGTGGTGAGGCCCGTTGCCACGGCCAGGCACCGGTATCGTCGTCACCAATCGCCCGTAGCGACCAGGGCTTTCAGTCACGTCGAGGACGGCCAGGAAGTCGGGCTGCGTGGAGTCGGCAGAAGCCGTCCAGAGATAGAGATGCTGCGCCGGGGCGGCGGCTGGTTTCGCCGGGGTGTTCTGTGACCAGCCCACGAACATCAGGCACACGCACAGGAGCAGGGAGTTCATCCGCATTTCCAGGGATTGTACGCCGCCACCGTCGAGCTATCATCCCGAAAGCTCATCTTTTCAAGAAATCTCACTGGTAGAAACTCTGATTGATGGCTCGCTGAAATACGGCACGTTAGCCATCACGGGCTTGCGGGCCCGATTCCCGAGTGACCCATGCAGCTGAAAGATCCCACCGAGTGGTTCAACGACCTCAACGTCCACATCGACGACGAGGAGTTGCTCGAGCAGGCGGCGGCGCTCGAACCGACGCTGCTCCACGGCGGGTCGCGAACGGCAGCGGCCGCGTGGATCATCCTCGTGTCCGCGATTGCCGGCGCCTTCGGCGGCTTGACGTTCAGCGACGAGGTGCGATCGTCCTGGGCGATCTTCGTCGCCTACTTGATCGTCGGGGCCCTTCTCCTGCGCGTGCTCAATCCGCTGAGCACGCGACTGGTCGGCCCGACAGTCGCGTGGCAGGCCATCCTGGCGTTCTTCTGGTCGTTCGTTCTGGCGATGATGGCGGTGTTGGGGGGCCGGATCGACACTGCCTGGCTCCGCCATGCCGTGAGCGTTGGGGGCGGACTGTTTATCGGGCTGATGTATGGCTCGCTCAATCCGGGGTTCGTCAGACGAAGAGGACGCCTGGCTGCTCACGGCGTTGCCGCTCGGTGCGCTCTCGACGTGGTCGGCAACCGCCCTCCAGCGAGCGTTCTTTGCCAGCGGCCATCCTCCATGGTCGGAGGCGTATGTCGGCACGATGGCGGCCTCGGTGTTCATGGTGCCGATGGCCGTGCTGATGGCCACTGCTGTCGAGCAAGGCGAACGGGCTCGCGAAAATGGCGACGCTCTATCTCCACAACGAGAACTTCACTTCGAAGGCCATCGAATACCTCGACCAGGCGATCGCCCTCTCGCCGCGGTCGGCTGAGCTCCACAATCTGCGCGGCATCGCGTACTCGAAGGCAGGGGACGGCGATCGTGCCGACGCGGATTTCCGGAAGGTGAGCGAGCTGTCGCCGCGTGCCGCCGAAGCGCACATGAACCGGGGCGTCGATTTCATGAGGCAGGGGGACTTCGACCGCTCGATTGAGGCGCTGAAACATGCGACGACGGTCAACCCGAAGCTCGCGACAGCGTTCAGCAATCTCGGCACCGCCTATCAGAAGAAGGGCGATCTCGATGCGGCGATCGAGAGTTACAACCGCGCCATTCAGCTTCGGGCCGAAATACCCCATCGCCTTCGCCAATCGCGCCTACTCCTACTACCTGAAGGGCGAGCACGACCTGGCGATCGCCGACGCCACTCACGCCATCGAGCTCGACGCCCGACTGCCGATCGCGCACTCGAATCTCGGGCACGGGCTTGCCGGCGAAGGGCGATGTCGTGATGGCGGCGCGCAGCTATCGGCGCGCCCTCGCGCTGGATCCCGATCGGGCGGTCGAAGAAGAAGCGCTCGAGGCGCTGCAGAAACTCGGCGTCAGCGCGGACGGCGAAGACGAGGACGAAGACGACTGATGAAGCTGTTGCTGGTCATCGTCGAGGGGCAGCTCTATCTCGCCGGCAGTCCTGGCGATCTTTGTTGCCGAACTCGCGTTCCTGTTCTGGGGTCTCTGGTCCCGCCGGCCCATCATCGGCCTGATCGCCGTGTTTGCGGTGGTGCCGTTGATCCGGAGCACGGTCAGCGCGCTCCGGGCGTTGTTCATCAGAATCAGCCCGCCCGAAGGTCTGCCGCTCGGCCGATCCGAAGGCCGCGCTCTTTACGATGTCGTCGACGAGACTCCGGCGCGCTGTCGCTGCGCCGCCCATCGACGGCATCACCATCACGGGCGGTTTCGATGCAAGCGCGGCGGTCTACTCCGGCCGCCGTGGCGGCTCCGCCGGCGCCGGACGCTCGTGCTTGGACTGCCCGTGCTCACCACGTTGTCGACGGCGAAGTGCGGGCCGTCATCGCGCACGAGCTGGCGCATTTCTCGAGCGCGCACGACGCGTTTGCGGCCTGGGTCTACTGTGACTCGTCGCAGCTGGTTTGCGCTTCGAGCGGCGCTCGACGAGCGGCTGGCGACTCCCGTGTATGTCTACTGGTTCATTCGCTGGTACGTGCCGCGACTGAACACTGCCTCTGCGGAGGTCGCCCGTCGTCACGAGCTCGTGGCCGATCGCGTCGCGGCGGAGGTTGCCGGCAGTCGCGCGGCGGCCGATGCGCTCGTGGTCTTCGAATCAGGGGCGCGATTCGCGGACGACACGCATTGGCCGACGATCGAGATCAGCCATGAAACCGCCGCTGAGCCCCCACGCCCGTACTCTCAGATGCTGACGTGGGACGCACGGGCACTCTCGACGGAGGCGCTCGATGCGCTCTTCGCCGGTGAAACCAGGCCATGGCACACGCATCCCTCGCTGCGCGAACGCTTCGACCGCCTTCAGGAGGCCGTAAGGATGCCTCCCCTGCTGATTCGTTCCGCCGGTGAGGAGATCCTCGGCGTGGAGATCGAGAAAATCGCCGCCGAGCTCGATCGGCAATGGATGACGCAGAACGGCGACTCGTGGGCTCAGCATCGCGCGGAGTATGTCGAACGGCGCGCCACGCTCGATCGGCTGACGGCGATCGAGACTCCTGCGGCTGACGAGTTGTTCAAGCGCGCGGAGCTACTCGAACTCCTCGAGGGCGCCGACCAGGCGCTGCCGATCTATCAGCGGGCCGCGGAACAGGGTCACCCTGGGGCGAGCCTGGCGGCCGGTCGTGTGCTCCTCGATCGCATGGACTCGACGGGCATCGCGCTGGTCGAGGCCTCGATGGATCGCGACGAGAGTCTGGTGCCGGAAGGCTGCAGGGTGCTCGCGGAGTACTACAAGAAGACCAGGCAGGAGCTCGCGGCCCGAAAGTGCGAGTGGCGCGCCACACGTCACACGACTCGCCTTCGGCTGACCCAGCAGGGACGAACGAATTGAGCACGGGCGCGCCGGCTCAGCCGTGACACAATCCGCCGTCATGGCGAACGGTCAGTATGCGGAACTCTACGCCCGCACCGATGCACGGGTGCTGACCATTCAGATGAGCGTCCCGACGGGCCGCACGACTGCCTCGATCAAGCCCAACGTCATCGCCATGGCCAGGGCCGTGTTGCCGAAGCTGAAGTGACGGAAGCCCGCAGGTTTCAGGGCCGGCCAGCGTAGCGGACAGACACGACCGTGATGTCGTCGGATTGCTGGGCGCCTGCAGCATGCCGCCGAACGGCCTCGAGCACGCCAAGAGTCGTGTCACGCGCGCTCTGGCCCGATGAGGCCTGGAGGTGCGCCAGCAGGCGGTCCTCTCCGAACAGATCGTCGTTCGGGCCGAACGCCTCGCTGACGCCGTCGGTGAAGAGGACGAAGGTGTCGCCGGGCTGAGAGCTCCAGCGTTTCGCTCGCGATGTCGTCGGACGGCAGCAGTCCGAGCACGCGTCCGCACGACGTGAAGGCCAGCTGCGGCGCCTGCCCGGGCATGATTCGGACCGCGGCGTGGTGTCCTGCGCTCGCGCACGTCACGCGGCCCGTCTCGAGATCGAACACCAGACACTGAAGGGTCACGAACATGCCTCGTGGATTCTGTTCCAGCAGCTCGTCGTTCAGCTGACGCAGAATCTCCTCGAGCGTGTGGCCCTGCCGCGCCAGGCTGCGAAGGAGCGTCATGGCCACGGCCATGAAGAGCGCGGCGGTGATGCCTTTGCCCGACACGTCACCCACGGCGACCAGCACGCGGTCGGGGCCGAGACGCAGGACCTCGAAGAGATCGCCGCCGACCCGGCGCGCCGGCTCCATGACCGCGTGCACATCCAGCCCCGTGCCCTGAATCTGCGCCTGGATATTCGCCGGCAGAAGGCCCGTCTGAATCTCGTGGGCTATGCGGAGGTCCCGCTCCGCCGCCGCCTTGACGGCCTCTGCGTACGCCTTGGCCTTCAACAGCGAACGGACACGGGCCTTGACTTCCAGGATCTCGAACGGCTTCGTCAGGTAGTCGTTGCCGCCGACCTCGAACCCGCGTGCCTTGTCCTGGACATCCTCGAGGGAGCTGAGGAACATGATCGGCAGCTCGCGTGTAGATGCCGCCGCTCGCAACGTCCGGCAGATCTCGTAGCCGTCGATATCCGGCATGACGATGTCGAGCAGAATCAGGTCGGGCGGGCTCCGGCGGACGGCGTCGAGCGCCTGCTGTCCGCCGAGGGCCACCGAGAGCTTGTAATCACCGCTGAGTGCCTGGACCAGCACGTCGACGTTCGCCTTGACGTCGTCGACGATGAGCACCCGGCAGTCGGAGAGGTCTTTCACCCTGGTCTCCTTGCTGTCGACATATCAGGCTTCCCCGCCGCTGACGCGGGCGAGGAGACGTGAGGCAATTCCCTGCGCCTCGTCGTATTCGTAGCCGTCGACCGAGCGACGCAGACGTCCGAGATCGTCGGCCGCCCAGGCCGGAAGCCCGGACGTGGCGAGCTCGGCCAGGGCTCCGCTCGCCGACGACACGTCGTAGTGCTCCAGGGCGATGGTCAGGCGATCGAGCGCGGCGCCGGCCATCGCGCGATCGAACGGGCGGGCCGCGGTGTCGGTCTCACGCTGTGCCGACGGGCGCAGCGTCTCGATCGAACGGAAGACTATGGCCGCGCGCTCTTCGACGACGGCGAGGAGATCGGTCAGGTCCGCACGGCCATCGCGACCGGCCTGCTCGAGTGCCTTGGCGGCGGCGCGCAACCCATCGGCCCCGAGATTGCCGGCCGCGCCGGCGATCGCGTGTGCGTGCCTGGCCGCCATCGCGGCATCGCCTCCAGCGACGGCCGCGCGCAGCGCATCCAGAATCTCGCCCTGGCCGTCGGCAAACCGCAGCAGCATCCGTTCGAGGCTGGCCCGCTCGATCCCGAGACGCCGAAGCGTGCCGCTCACGTCGACGCCTTCGAGCTCAGGTCCGCCCTCTCCCGAAGCGTCGGTCTCCGACACCGATACGGATGTTGCCAGCACGGGCTCCGGACTCCGGCTCGCGTCAGTGGCGGCGGACTCGGCCGGCCGTGCCGGCAGCCAGCGCCGCAGCGTCGCGACGAGCTTCCGACGGTCGATCGGCTTGGTCACGTGATCGTTCATTCCCGCGGCCAGACATGCGTCGAGGTCAACTTTCATCGCGTTCGCTGTCATGGCGATGATTGGCAGCGTCGCGAACCGGGAATCTGAACGAAGGGCCCGCGTCGCCGCGAGTCCGTCGAGCTCCGGCATCTGCATGTCCATCAGGATCGCGTCGTACTTCGTCGGTGCGGCCTGTGCCATCGCGATCGCTTCCCGGCCATTGTTGGCGACGTCGAGCGCGATCCCCAGTCGCGTCGAGAAGCTCGACCGCAACCATCTGGTTGGCCTCGTTGTCCTCGGCCAGAAGCGCCCTCATGCCTTCGAACTCACGCTCGAGCGGCCCGTCGAGCCCACGCCGCGCGGCGTGCACGCGAACGCCCTGCGATTCGCCGAGCGCGTCAAAGAGGGACGACGCCGTCAGCGGCTTCCGAAGGAACACGTTGACGCCGAGCGCGGCACAGCGCGCCTCCTCTTCCTTTCCAGCGTAGGCGCTGATCACGATGATTGGCAGCGCCCGGGTCTCGGCGCGGCTCCGGATGCGCTCGGCGGCCTCGAGCCCGTCGATGCCAGGCAGCATCCAGTCCAGGACGACGAGGCCAAAAGACTCCGGCGTGGCTTCGCGGTTCTTCTGCTCGAGCAGCGCAAGTCCTTCCTCCGCGCTCGCGACGGAGACCACGGGAATCGACCAGCTTCGGAACAGCGTCTCGAGCAGCTCCCGGCTGGTCGGGGAGTCCTCCACGACCAGCACCGGTTGCTCCGTCAGCGTCGAAGGAACGGCGCGCGCGGGCGCCGGTTCCTGCGCATCGATCGCGAAGCGGGCGGTGAAGGAAAACGTCGTCCCGGCGCCGGGGACGCTCTCGAAGGTGAGGTCGCCGCCCATGAGCCGCGCCAGCCGCCGGCTGATCGCCAGCCCGAGCCCGGTACCGCCGTATTGACGAGACGTCGAGCTGTCGGCCTGCGTGAACGCCTGAAACAGCTTGTCCTGCTGCTCTACGGGAATTCCGATCCCCGTATCCCGCACGGTGACCCGCAGATCGACATGGCCCTGGCTCTCGTCCGCCGTGGTCAGGGGCTCCACTCTCAGAACGACCTCGCCTTCGTGCGTGAACTTGAATGCGTTTCCGACGAGGTTCGTGAGCACCTGGCGGAAACGAAGCGCGTCGCCGACGAGCCGGTCGGGGACGGCCGGGACCGCGTGCGTGACCAGCTCGACGTGCTTCTGGATGACCGTCGCCCGGAAGGTCTCGGTGACTTCCTCGAGCACGTCCCGGATGCTGAATGGCGCCTGCCTCGAGCTGCAGCTTGTCGGCGTCGATCTTCGAGAAGTCCAGGACGTCGTTGAGGATGCCGAGCAGGTTGCGTGCGGACGAATGAGCGACGCTGATGTATTGATGCGCTTTCGGGGGGAGATCGGCCTCGAGAGCCAGCGCGTTCATGTTGATGATCGCGTTCATCGGCGTGCGGATTTCGTGGCTCATCATCGCGAGGAACGATCCCTTTGCGCGATTTGCCTCCACCGCCTGTTCACGAGCCGCCACGAGGTCGCGATGAGACGCCTGCTGCGCGGCCACGGCGTCGTCGATCGCGCGTCCCAGATCCCGCAGTTCGCCACGCTCGTGACCGAAGCCGGTACGGGCGCCGAGGTCGCCGGCCGACACCTTGCGCGCCGTGGCGAGGATCGGGCGGACCTCGCGCAGGAACAGCGCCTCGCCAACAAGCCAGGCCATCAGGACACAGAGAAGCATCCCCGCCCCAAGAAGCACGACGTTGCGGAGGAGCATGGCGTTCAGGTCGGCGCGGTAGGGAGCCAGGGCGATCCCGAGCGTGACCCGCGTGCCCGTAAGCTGTCCGCGAAACTCCAGCGGCTCTGCGACGTACAGACGCTCGACGCCGTCGAGGCCGGCCAGGCCCCGCACGCTTCCCGCAGTGTCGAGCGCCGTGGCCCACTCCCCCGCGTGCTTCCCGACGTACTTCTCCAGATCGACCGAGCGATACTGGACCACGCCCTTACCGTCGAGAACGGTCAGCACGGTGCTCGGAGGAAGGCCGGAACGTTCGATGAACCCCGTGACCCAGTCGAGGTCGATGCTCGCGAAGACGACGGACGTGAGAACGCCGAGCTCGTTGACGACGGGCTGCGCGATATTGAGGCCGGGTTCGAGGGTGGCCGGATCGGGAAGAAAGGCCCCGGTCGCGAAGTCGAGCGTGCGCCGGGCACGCTCGAACGCGAGCCGCTCGTGGACGCTGGCCTTCTGATCGAGCGGTACGGCGCTTGTCCGCACATCGCCGGTCGTGCCGTCGGCGAGCAACAGGTTGTTGTACAGCCGATCTTCGCGCAGGGCATCGACCAGCTTGCGCGTTGCCATGGGCGTGGACGCGATGACATCTGGATCCGCCGCCAGCGTCGCAAGCCGGTGCGCGCCCCGCGTGATGCGGTCGTCCATCTCCCGCTGCAGCAGGCGGACGACCCTCGTCGACAGATCCGCCAGAGCGGCGAAGCCCCGCTCCCTGGCCAGCCACTCGTCGTACACGACGATGACGAGCGCCGGCACCAGGGCGACGAGCACGAGCGCGACGAGTCGCGCTTTGACCGTGGGGAGAATCGAGGCGATGCGATCGAGGAGTTGAGTCGCCCGGCGCCTCATCCCACTCGGTCCATCAGCGTGGCTGAGGCTCATTTGGTCGGCAGCTTCGTGCCGGGGGGTATTGCGGGATTGTGGCTGTCGGCGACCCTGCAGTCAACTCGGGGCCGCGACTCGCCAATGGCCGTGCTAGCATCTGCCACGCCCGTGTAGGCGGCGCACTTACCAAACAGGAGCCAGCATCATGTCGGCGGTCGAGACGATCAAGGCGGCGTACGCGGCGTTCGGCCGAAACGACCCATCCGTGCTGTTCGCGGCCATGGATCCAGCTATCGACTGGAACGAAGCGGAGGGCACCCCTCTGGCGGACCGCAATCCCTACGTTGGCCCTCAGGCCATAGGCGAAGGCGTGTTCGCGCGGCTGCTGGCGGCGATCGACAACTTCACCGCGGTCCCCGGCACTTTCATCGACGGCGGCGACCACGTCGTGGTGCTCGGTCGCTATCGGCGGCACGATGAAAGCCGGCGGCGCGACACTCGACTCGCCGTTCTGCCACGTCTACCGCTTCCGCGATGGCAAGGCGGTGACGTTCCAGCAGTACACGGACACGGCGCAGTGGGCGCGGCTGATGAAATAGCCGCGAGCGACCCATGCCTCGCCACTCCGGTGCGCGTTTCGACGGAGAGGTGCGTCGGCCCACGACGCTCTTGCTGGCGGCGGTGTTGCTGTTGGTGTTCGCCAGCCCGGTCGTGAGCCAGGGACCCGATCTGGTCGTCGTCGGCGCGGGACCTGGCGGCCTTGCGGCGGCCCTGGAGGCGGCTCGCGGAGGCGCCCGCGTGACGGTCGTCGAGATGGGGTCGGTCTTCGGCGGGCACGCGGTCGTCTCCGAGGGCGGCCTGAGCTTCGCCGGCACGCCGCTCCAGCGCCGGCTCGGCATCGACGATGCTCCCGAGACGATGTTCGCTGACATCGTGAAGCTGGGCGGCGACGCGAACCCGCAGTGGGCACGCCTCTTCGCCGAGAGGGGCATCCCCGAGATTCACGATTGGCTGGTGTCGCTTGGCGTGGCCTTCACGAGCGTCCAGCGTCTCAACGGCAACTCCGTCCCGCGCTTTCATGAAAACCCTCGGCGCGGCTTTGGTGTCGTCGAGCCGCTGTACCGCGCCGCGCTGGCGACCGGCGCGGTGGAGTTCGTGTGGAGCACGCGCGTCACCCGGCTGCTGGTCGAATCCGGCCGCGTCGTCGGCGTGGAGGGCACGCACGAACGGACCGGCGCGAGGCGCAGCTGGCGCGCGCGCCTCGGTGGTGCTGGCGACCGGCGGCTTCCAGTCGAACCTGGCGCTGGTCAAGGCGCACTGGCCTCAGGCAGATACGATGCCTGCGCGAATCCTGGTTGGCGCCGGCGTGCACGCCCAGGGCACCGGCCTCGACCTCGCGACCGGTGCCGGCGCAGCGCTCGAGCGGCTCGATCACCAGTGGAACTACCCGCGAGGCGTCGTCGACCCGCGCTATCCGGGGGCTGAGCGCGGGCTGAACGTGATCTTTGCCACCAGGTTCGCGTGGCTGAACGGGCGCGGCGAGCGGATCTGGGCCGAGAAGGTCGCCGACATGCTGGCGCAGCCCGGCGGGCGCGTGGTGCTGCTCTTCGACGTGCATGGCCGCGACGATTTCCGGATCTCGGGCGCCGACTGGGCCGACCGCCGCAGAGTCGAAGCGCTGCTGGACAACCCCGCCATTGCCAGGAAGGCCAACTCGCTGACCGAGCTGGCGGGCGTGGTGGGCCTGCCTGCCGATGCGGTGGCGCGAACGGTCGAACGCTGGAACGCGATCGTCGCATCGGGCGAGGACACTGAACTCGAGCTGTTCTCGACATCGAAGGGCACGTTTGCCAGTCCGACCGGCGTGCGCCCGCGCCCCATCCTGACACCGCCGTTCCACGCGGTGGAGGTGTGGCCGCTGACGCGCAAGAGCATGGGCGGCGTCGCGATCGACATGAACTGCCGTGCCCTCGACCAGACACGCCGGCCGATTCCGGGCCTCTATGCCGTCGGAGAGGTCGCTGGTTTCGGCGGGCTGAACGGCCAGGCCTCGATTGAGGGTGCGTTCATCGCGCCCGCCATGATGCAGGGGCGCATCGCAGGCCGCGCCATTGCGGCGGCGCTGGGACGATCGCCCTTGCCCGCCAGCGCACCGGCACCGACGACACGCCGCGATCCGGCTCCCGCGGGGAATCCAGGGTGCGCGACTTGCCATTCGCTGGACCAGCTGTTGGCCTCGCCGCGCAAGGGGTTCTGGCACTTCGAGCGCGTGCATACGCGCGTCAATCAGTCGAAACAGGCGTGTACCGAGTGCCACGCGGAAATGAATCCATTCCGCCCCGGACAGCACCAGATCGACCGCGTCGCGCAAATCGACGCCTGCACGTACTGTCACCTCCCGCGGAAGTGAACCGTCACTGCTTCACCGGCATCAGCACGGCGACCGCTTTGCCGTTCTCGGCGACCACCACAGGTTGCATCGGTGCGGTCATGCGAAATCGCACTGACCGCGTCGGCAACGTGCGCCGAAGGTAGTTGATGTAGGTGGCGTTCAGCGCAACCCCGCTGGGCGTGGTGTAGGTTCGCCCTGTGGCAACTGCCGTCAGGTCACTGAAGCTGCATTCCTCTTTGTGCGCCGCGTTGAGAAAACCCTCCAGCGCGCGAGGGGCCAGTTCCCTGGCGGGAAGCTTTGCCGGTTTGGCGATCGCGGCGTCGATAGCCAGACCTCCATCGGTGACGAACGTCCGGCCGTCGGTCAAGCGAACGACGCCCTGCCACGTCGGATCGCCGGGCGTTCCTGGAGCCGTAGGTTTCATACGCTCTTGCGTTTGCGCAGATAACAGCTGGGCGGCCATGACGGCGAACGCGAATGTCACAACGGCTGCAAGGTGTCGCATGGCGCGAGTATAACCGCGCTCATCAATGGGCGGCGACGATCCGGGGACCTGGCCTACCGGTCCTCTTGTGAGTCGCGCCGTGCTCGCGCATCGTCTCATTCCGTCCCTCGACGACCCGTCATTTCAAGCCAGTCCAGCTCCTCCTCGATTTGATGAAAGGCATCATCGCCAATCTCGTCGCTCTCGCGCATCGCGAGCACTGTGTGACGCGCGGCCTCGACCGCGCGACGACGCAGTTCGCCGTGGGCGGATCGCATCGGATCGTTCGCATCGGGATGCGACGGCTCGTCGGCGAGTTGCAAGGTGAACTCGCGGCGGATCGCGTCGGCCACCCCGGAGTCGTCGCCTGCGACACTCGAAAGTCCGGCCTGCAACGCGCGCCTGCGCGCCTCGAGCACTTCGCGACCGACTGGATCGTCGTCGTGCAGTTTCAGCGCTCGCAGAAGTGGCTTGAGCGTCAAGCCCTGAATCACGAGCGTGCCGAGCACGACGGAGAACGCCGTGAGCACAATCAGATCGCGATACGGAAACGCCGGCGGGAGTGCCAGGGCCGCCGCCAGCGTGACGATGCCTCGCATGCCGGCCCATGAAATGATCAGGCCGCTGCCGACGGTCGGCCGAAGCATCGGGCGCGGCGGATGAAAGCCGACGCGCCGGTGCCGCCAGCGAATCACGGCATTGAAGGACATGTGCCAGGCGATGCGTACGACGATCACGGTCAGCAGAACCGCGCCGGCGACAGCCAGGTACCGTCCCTGCTCCGCAGGTTCCAGGCCCGCGAGTATCGGCCGAATCTGCAGGCCGATGAAGATGAACGCCAGGATGTTCAGCGCAAAGACCACCGTCTCCCACACGGCATACGTCGGAATCCGTATCCGCGCCGGTGTTGTCGCCGGCGACGTTCGCGCCACCGTCGCGGCGTAGCACACCGTCGTCAGCACCGCTGAAAGCCCGAGGTGTTCCGCGAGCAGCCACACGCCAAACGTCGTGACGAACTGCAGGATGATGGCCGTCGGTATGTGTTGCACGCGACCCAGCAGTTGCAGCGTCAACCACCCGAGAGCGGGACCGGCGATCAGGCTGCCGGCGACGGCGAAGAGGAAGGCCGGCGCGACATCGCCGACTGAAAAGCCGTTTGCGGCACGGCTCCGACCGCAAGTCGGTAGATGAGGAGCGCGCTGGCGTCGTTCAGGAGGCTCTCGCCCTCGAGGATCGTGAGGATGCGGTGTGGCGGCCGCAACTGGCGGAGTACGGCGATTGCCGCAACGGCATCGGGTGGCGCAACCACCGCGCCGAGAGCAATCGCCGGTGCCCAGGGGATGCCTGGCACAAGGGCGCGGACGACGAGCGCAACCGCGGCAGTGGTGAGTCCGACCGCGAAGATCACCAGCCCGCCGACTGGTGCCCAGTTGTCCTTGAGATCTCGTAAGGAGGCGTCGTACGCGGCATCGAGCAATACGGGCGCGACAAACAGCGCCAACGCCAGTTCGGGCCGCAGCGTGAACGACGAACCGCCCGGGAGAAACGCCAGCAGCGCGCCGCCCACCGCGAGGAACACCGGATACGGAGCCCCGACGCGGCGGGCCGCGGCCGCCAGAATCACGGCGGCGACGAAGAGGCCGAGAAGCGCCTCGAATCCTTGCATATCACCGCTGAATCACGAGCTGGGCGAGCGGGACGATGATAGCTCGTGTACAGCGGCCAGGCGGCGGATCACTCCTGCCTGAGCGCGGCGACTGGATCGATCCGTCCCGCCCGCAGCGCGGGAATCAGCGCCGCACACACGCACGCCGCGACGATGCAGAGAAGGCTGGCGGCGTAGGCGACCGGATCGAACAGACGAACCATCGAGCCGATCGCGTCTGCCGCCGGTGTCGCCAGGAGCGCCGCCCCGAGCGCGGTCGTGAGACTGCCGCCGAGAAGCAGCCCCAGGCCGACGGGACGAGCCGACTGTGACAGCACGAGCGTGCCGATGCTTCGGCGGGTCGCGCCAAGCGCCATCCGCACGCCGAGCTCCCTGGTGCGTTGTTCGACGAGATACGAGAGCACGCTGAAGAGCCCGGACAGCGTCAGCAGCAGCGCCAGCGCGCCAAGCGCCAGCGTCAGCCAGAACGCGATCTTCAGAAAATACGCCACCATTTCCGCGATGGTCGCGAGCGTGAGGACCTCGCCCATGTTGGGATCGATCGCCGTGAGCCGCTCGACGAGCGCGTGCCTGGCACGCTCCGGATTGCCGTGCACGCGCAACGTCAGCGACGTCTTGTCCGCCTCGGCGCTGATCGGCACGTAGACAACCGCCTCCCTGGCATCGGCGCGCCGGAAGCGCGTGACGTCCCTGGCGATCCCCACGACGACAAAGACGCGGGCGAGCAGAGGCGGTTCGTCGAGCCGCTCGGCGCCGCCATTCGTGTCCGGCTCGAGCCGCAGGGTCTGCCCCAGCGGATCGAGATTCGGCCACAGCTGACGCGCGGCGCTTTCAGACACCACCGCCACCGCGGCGCTTGCGCTGCGCTCGGTCTGCGCGAAGCCGCGTCCGCGCACGACGTCGATGCCGAGGACGCCGAAGTACTCCGGGGAGACGAGCCTGTAGCCGATCGTCGACTTGCCACGCTCGTCCGCCGTCTGGTCCGCCGTCGCCCTGGCGGAGGCGGAAGCCTCGGCCACGGCCGCACGCGGGCTGCCCAGCGCGTCCGGCCATGAGGCCGCAACCGAGGCGATGGACGGGTCGCGCCTCACGGCCTCGAGCGTCGGACCACGCATCTGCTCGTTCGTGATGTGAACGATGACGGTGTCGGCGCGGAGTCCGGGATCGACTGTCGCTGCCGCCAGCGCGCTGCGCAGGAACACGGCCGAGCAGATGAGGAGCAACACGGATGCGGTCACCTGAACGGCGATGAGCAGGTTACGAGCGCGGCCCGGACGCCCATCCCGTACCACCTCGCCGCGCACCGCCCGTACCAGCTCGAAGCGGGTGGCCTGGAGCGCGGGTGCAAGCGCGAACAACACGGTCGAGGCCATCGCCCCGGCCACCAGGAACAGCGCGACGCGCCAGTCTGCCGGCGGCGCGGCGAGACGGACGTCGCCGAAGTCGGGCGGCATGGTGCTCATCACGCCGTAGACGACGGCCTCGAGCACGAGCCGCGAGATGCCGAAGGCGAGCGCCGCGGACACAAGCGCGAGCAACAGGCTTTCCGTCAGCAGCTGCCAGACGATGCGGCGCCGCGAGGCGCCAATCGCGAGCCGGATGCCAATCTCGCGCTGCCGGGCGACGCCGCGCGCGAGCAGCAGGTTGGCGACGTTCGCGCACGCGATCAGCAGGATGAGGCCGAACGCGAAGAAGAGCGGCGTGAACAGCGTCATGGTCTCGGCCGACAGCGGGACCGTGCCCTGCTTTGGTTCGAGGACGAGGTCCGAGACCCGCCGTTCGACCGACCCTTCCGCAGCGCGCCGCGCGTCCCACACGAGAAGCTCGGCAAGCGCCCGTTCGCGCGACACGCCGGGCTTCAGCCGCCCGACGATGCCGACGTCGACGGAGTCTTCGCGTCCAGCATGGATCCGCCGGAACTGGCCGACGGCGGAGAGCGGCGCCCAGAAGTCCGGTGCGGCGACCGTGAGCCCTCGAAAGCCTTCCGGCATCACCCCGACGACATGGAACGGCACGTCGTTCACCAGGACCGTTCGATCGATCGCGGCGGGATCCGTCGCGAAGTGCCGGGCCCAGCCGCGATGGCTGAGGACAATCGCCTGACGCCCGCCGTTCTCGTCGTCGGACGGTGTGAGCGTCCGCCCACGGGCGGCGGTGGCGCCGAGCACCTCGAAGAAGTTCCCGGTCACCAGCGAGCCCTGCATCTTCCGGCCATCGATCCGGCTGTTGACGTCCGCGATCGCGAAGGCATCGGAGAACACGCCGGTCTCGCGGCGGAGCGCTTCATACTCGGGCGCGTGAAGCGCTCGGGCTCCGCGCCGGCTGATTGTCGATGCTCGACCGCGAACAGCTCGTGCGGATTGCGCACCTCGTCGACGCGAAAGACCATCTCGTTGAGGAACGTGAAGACGGCCGCCACCAGTCCGAGGCCGAGCGCGACGGTCGTCACGATCGTCAGGGCCGCCAGGGGCGCGCGATGGAACGAGCGAAAGGCATAGAGGACGTCTCGCACCAGGTTGTCGACGAGCGCCGTGCCGCGCTGGTCGCGGCACGCGTCCTTGATGGACTCGACGCCGCCAAACGCGAGGCGTGCGCGACGGCGCGCCGCGTCGTAGGAGAGCCCGCTCGCCTCCAGCTGCTCGGTTTCGCGATCGAGATGAAGCTGCAGTTCCTCGCTCAGGTCGGACTCCACGCGATCGCGATGGAACAGCGATCGCAGCCGGCTGCGCAGGATGTGCCAGAAGCGCACGGTCAGGTCCTTTGGAGCACGAGGTTGACGCCCGCCGAGAGGCGATCCCACTTCTCGACCTCGACGGCGAGCTGCGTGCGGCCGGCCTTCGTCAGCGAATAGAAGCGGGCGCGGCGATTGTTTTCCGACACGCCCCAGTCAGCGGTGATCCAACCCTGGTGCTCCAGGCGGTGCAGGGCGGGGTAGAGCGATCCCTGCTGGACTCGCAGCAAGTCGTTGGAAATCTGTTGAATGCGTTGCGCGATCGCCCAGCCGTGCATGGGCTCGGGGGCGAGCGTCCTCATGATCAAGAGGTCGAGTGTGCCTTGCAGGACGTCGGTCTGGTCGCTCACGCCGCCTCTCTTGTAGATTGCCACAGGGAAGAGACGGAACTGGTGGGCACGAAGTTCACTCCGGGTCCGTCGCCGATGCCATCGACGCTGTAAGTTGCTGATTCTGAGACGGCTTCGCAGAGGCGGTCGCAGTCCGATTCCGTCTCGCAACTCGCCGCCGCCTCGCCCTGTCTGAAGGGCAGGAGGAGACATGGGACACAGTCTTGGAGACGCGCTGATCGTGGCCGCCCTGGCGGCTGTCGGCGTCGCGTACATGTACTTCAGGCATCGCGAGCGGCAGCGGCGGCTGGAAGTCATCCATCAGGAACGCCTGGCGGCGATGGACAAGGGAATTCCATTGCCCGAACTCCCGATCGATCCGGTGAAGGTGTCGAAGCCGCCCGACCCGAGGGAACCCCTGATTCACGGCATCGTCTGGCTGGCCTTCGGCGGCGGGGCGATGCTCGCACTGGCCTTGATCGCGCCGATGAACGAATTCGCCAGCGCTGTGTGGCCGTTGCCGCTGCCGCTTGCGTTGCTCGGCGGCGGCTTGATTCTCTATTACCTCCTTGGCCAGCGTGCGTAGCGTCGAGGCGTATCGCGATGTCGACGACACCTCGCTCGTCCAGCAGTGCCGCGCGTCGGGAGACGAAGCGGCGTTCGCCGAGCTCGTGCGTCGTCATCGGAACCAGGTGTTCCGACTCGCGGTCTCGATCCTCGGACAGGGATTCGTGCCCGACGCGGAAGACGTGGCCCAGGACGTCATGGTGCGCGTGTATCACGCGCTCGGATCCTTCCGGGGCGACTCCTCGTTCGGATCGTGGGTCTATCGCATCGCGTTCAACCACGCGCTCAACGTCAAGGCGCGTGTTCGTTATCGCGCGCCGCACGTCGGCGACGAGGCGCTTGCAGCCGTGCCGTCGGCCGACCGCGGCGCCGATGATCAGCTGCAGGCGGCCGAGCGGCGCCGCGCCGTGAACGCATGCACGGCGGAGCTGCCAGAGGTGTACCAATCAGCATTGCGCCTGCACTACTGGCTGGGCGCCAGCATGGCGGAGATCGCCGCGCTGCTCGACATTCCGGAGAACACCGTCAAGCTGTACCTGCATCGGGCCCGCAAGCTGCTGCGGGCGATGCTGGCTGAGCGAGGCTTCCGTGACTGATGACGAATTGATGGATCGCTTTCTGCGGGAGACGATGGCCGGCGAAGCGCCGCAGCTTTCCCCGGCGTTCGACGCCAGCGTAATGGCCAGGGTGCGCGGGCGCCGCCTGACGCGGTCGGGCCGCGCGGTGATGGTCGCCTACGCGATCGGCGCGCTCGTAATGGTGGTCTGGACGACGCGGGAAGCGGGCGTGGCGGCGATGGCGGTCTCGACGCTCGTCTGCGCGCTCGTGGCTCTGGGACTGAGCAGCTACGCGCGCGCTGTGATGCTCCGGTCTGTGTGATCGACGACGGGCCGGGGCGATCCTGGCAGATCGCCCCGGTCATGAACGAGCGAAAATCCTACGTGCCCGGCTCCAGCGACACCGCCACGGCTTCCGTCGAGACGATATCGACCTTGTCGCCGACCTTCACCTTCGCGAGAGCCTCCTTGTCCTGCACCTTGGACTGGTACTTCCAGCCGTTCACCCCGGTGAACGTGATCGACGGCGTGTTCACGTCGATGGCCGATATCGTGGCAGTGATCGTTCGCTGCTTGGCCTTGGTGCCACCCGGCATCGCCTGCCCGGAAGGAGTCGTGGCACTGGTGCTGCTGACAACGTCCGACTCGCCGGGCTGCTTCACACGCACGACGACGGTCTCGTGATACCGGGCGTTGACCTTGTCGCCGACCTTGACCTCGTTGAACCGGCTGATGGTCGGCCCTGCAACAACCGTCACGTACGTGCCGTCCGCCTTCTTGAGCGTAACGGTACGGGTCGCGGCTTCGATGGCCTCGACCGTGGCCGTCTCCGTTCTCACCTCTGAACTGACGGTCTTGGCCTGGGCCATCGCCGTGCTCGGCATCGACGCCAGACCTGCCGCCGCGATGAACCCCACGACAAATCGCTTCATACACCCTCCTGGTAAAGCCTTGCGGCGCGAAAGTCAGGCACGCATGGTATCCGAATCAGCGAGTCAGCACCGCGCGACTTTGTTCCAACTCAGCCGTTACTGGTCGCATTCGTGATCGCGCAGTGTATACGGCCGAGCCGGATCAGTGGCTCGAGTGTGTGGCGCCATGTCCCTGTGCCCCGCGGTGGCTTTCGCAGCTCACGGCGGGATTGAACTGCGCGAAGACGCCGCTCGGGTTGTCGCGATAGATCCACACATGGCGATCGAAGTGCGGCTCGAACATATGTGCCTCGTCAACCGCCGTGCCCGGATCGTCCACCATCGAGTCATACGGCACGCCGTGGAACGTCGGTGGCTCGGCGTGACCTGCCGCCCGCCACGCGGCCGCGAACACCAGGTTCTCGACCGCCACCAACTCCAGCGTCCCGTCTCTCTGCGGCTCGTAGATGAGAATGCCTCGGCCGGCGGAAGTCCGTGTGTGTCCCGACGCCGCTGACGCGTGGCGACGGCGGCGCGGTGATCCCGAGCAGGTCGGGACGGAAGTAGTGGATCCCCATCGCCCCGAGCGAGGCCGGCCGCCCCATCATCGGGGCGGTTTCACAGATGTCGAACGGATCGCGAATGTAGCCTTCCGCGAGGGCGACGTTCACGTCCCTGAGCCGCTCGGTGGCGAGACGAACCTCCGCCAGGGTCGGCTCACCACGACTTGAGGCGGGCGGCTCGCTGCTCGGCCGCCGCGCCGGCGGCGAGTGCAGCGACAGTCACGATCACGACCAACGGCGGTGTGGCGAACTTGTATAAGGGCTTCATTGGATCCTCCACGGTGCGCAGCGGCGTATCAGAGCGCTTCGCTTCTCTGATCGATCTACGCACGTGGAGGCATCGGCGGAAGACTTGGCCCCTGAGTACCCTCCACCGAGCGCCGGCTTACATCGAGCTTCCGGTTTCGAGCAGCGACTTCATGTCGCTGAGGATCCAGGCCAGACCACCCGTCCCCTGTTCGGAGAACGGGCTGGCCAAATGTCAGGTGTGCCTTCTACACCCCGGCGCTGCGCGTCCGCTCGATCCGGCCAAGATATCGGAGCAGGCCGACGTTCAGCGCCAACCCGGCGGCACTCACCGCCGCCGCCGGCCAGACGACGGAGTCGTCGCCGCCGAGCCACGCGTTCATCGTCGCCGTCAACAGCCAGAGCTGAAGGACCACGACGATCAGCACGAAGAACAGCATCCCGTGCACGATGGTCGTCCTCTGGTCGCGGCTGAACGGCCGCTTCATGGCGGGGTTCATATCGTCCTCTCCTCGACCCCGACGGCGTAGATGTCCCGTCCCCTGATGTCGAGCACGACTCGCGTCAGCGGCCGGCGCGGCGGCCCGGCGATCGGCGCGCCCGTCCGCAAGTCGAACCGTCCTTCGTGGCAGGGACAGTAGAAGCTGCCTTCGGCTGGCCGCGGAATCACCGCGCACGACAGGTGCGTGCACTTCTGGCCGAAGGCCACGAACTCGCTCGCGCTCAGGCGCACCAGCAGGCACGGTTCGTGGTCGTCAGGGTAGGTAAAGACCACTGCGCCGCCGATGGCGAGGTCGTCAACCGAGGCAATCCGCTGCATCGCCGGCTGACCGCTGCGCTGCCGGTACCAGTTCTGGAAGCCGATCCACACCTGCCCGAGCGTGAACGCGGCGCTGGTCATCACGAGGAACTTCATGAAATCGCGGCGCTCGACGTAGAGATCCTGCCGCCAGTCGATCGGGAAGTCCTGCCGCCAGGCGGGCTGCGCGTCGGCCGGCGTGAAGTCCGGCGCGATGGTGATCTGGTCGCGTTCGAGCGCTGGCGCGTAGAGACTGGCGGGCGCTGTTCCGGTGAGCCCTTCACGTCCCGGAGAGTTGATCGCGGGATCGAGGGGACGGCGCGGATCGGGGCCGACGCTGCTCATCGCTACACCTCCACCCCGGCGAACGGATCGATGTCGATTGTCGGTGTGGCCGGCGCCGCGGCCGGCTCGCTCACCACCCTCAGCGACACCGCACGGCTCCGGGGCTGCTCGTCCATCGCTGCGGTGACGTCGACGAGCGGCGCCCTGGTCGCCAGCTTTCGCGGCACCATCACGTAGACCTGCGTGGTGATCGTCTGATGGCCGAACTGGAAGGTGTTGACAGGTGTCGAGAGCGGCCGCAGCTGCTCGATCTGCTCGCGCGTGCCGAAGAAGAGCGCCTGGCTCGGGCACACGGTCGCGCACATCGGCTTCTTGCCGATGCTCGACCGGTCGTAGCACATGTCGCACTTCATCATGATCTTCCGGTCTTCGTAGACCTCCGGCACGCCGAACGGGCAGGCGACGACGCAGTTTCCACAGGCAATGCAGCGGGGCTTTCGTGCCGACTGCACCACGCCGTCGTCGGTCCGCTTGATGGCATCGGCCGGACAGACTTCAGCGCACGTCGGCTGCTCGCAGTGCATGCAGACCACCGGCACCGTCTGCACGCTCTCCGATCGGTTCACGTATTCGAGGTGAATCATCGACTCGCCGCGGTGCGTGTCGCACTCCGAACACGCCTGCAGGCAGGCCTGGCAGCCGATGCAGCGGTTCGGGTCGATGAAGAAGTGCAGATAGTCCGGCTTGGCCATACGAGGGTCCTGTCCGTCTATTGCTGCGGCTCGAGCACGGCTGCGTAGTCCGGCGGCCCATCCGCCTTCCTCACGCGGCACCCGCACACCTTGTATTGCGGGATCTTGCTGATGGGGTCTTGTGCGGCCACCGTCAGCTGATTCGCGCTCTTCCGGCCGGCCCAGTGATAGGGGATGAAGATCGTGTCCGGGCGGATGGTGGTCACCACCTGCGCCTTCAGCGTGATCGTCCCGCGCCGGGTTTCGGCGGTGGCCCAGTCGCCGTCCGCGATGCCGAGCTTGGCTGCCAGCCGCGGATGCATCTCGATCAGCGGCTCCGCGTACTGCTTGACCAACGGGCCGATCCGCCGGGTCTGCGTGCCGGACAGGAACTGGCTCACGACCCGGCCGGTCGTCAGGTAGATCGGGTAGTCCTCGCTCGCGTCGTCAACCGGGGGCCGATAGTCGGCGACATTGAATCGCGCGCGGCCGTCGGGAAAATAGAACGGGCCGTTGCCCCTGGCGACCGGGTTGTAGCTGCCGCGCTCGAAGAGCCGCGGCGTGCCTGGATGGTCGTCGATCGCGGCGCCGGTGCTGCGGGTCCTCGCTGTAGCACGGCCAGAAGACGCCGAAATTCTGCGTGATCTTCTCGTAGGTCACGCCGGAGTAGTCCGCCACGCCCCCCTTGCTGGCGACGCGAAGCTCTTCGAAGATCTCGCGGGGGCTGGCGAACGTGAAACCCCGCGGCCGGCCCAGCGCCTGCGCGATGTCCTGGAGGATGCGCCAGTCCTCGCGCGCCTCGCCGGGGCAGTCGACGGCCTTGTTGATCTTGATGATGCGGCCCTCGACCTGCGTGACCGTGCCTTCGTCCTCCTCGTGCAGGCTGCCGGGCAGCACGACATCGGCGTGCCAGGCGGTGTCGTTGAGGAAGAAGTCGATGGCGGCGTAGAACTCCAGCTTCTCGAGGCAGCGCGTGACGAACGCGTTGTCCGGAAGCGACACCTTCGGGTTGAAGCAGATCGACAGCAGCCCTTTGATCTCGCCGCGGTCGATCTTGCGGAACAGCTCGTAGGCGTCGACGCCGGGGCCGGGCAGCTCCTGCTCGTCGATGCCCCAGACGCCGGCGATATATTGCCGGTGCTCGGGGTTGCTGATGTCGCGCCAGCCCGGGAGCTGATCGCATTTCTGGCCGTGTTCTCGACCGCCCTGTCCGTTGGCCTGGCCGACGATCGTGCCGTATCCGCACTTGGGTTTGCCGATCCGCCCGGACGCGAGCACGAGGTTGATCGTCCCGAGGGAGTTCTGCACGCCGTTCGAGTGGTGCTCGATGCCACGGGCGTGGAAGAGGAAGCTCGTCTTCGCGGTTCCCCACCACTCGGCGGCCTGCATCAGCGCACGCTGCGGCACGCCGGTCACCTCCGCGGTTCGAGGCAGCGTCCAATCCCGGCAGGTACTCTGCCACCTGCTCGAAGCCGACGGTGTGCGCGTCGATGAACGCATGATCGAGCCAGTCGCGCTCGATCATGACCTGCAGCACGCCGGCGAAGAGCGCGGCGTCACGTCCTGGCTTCACCGGCAGGTACAGGTCGCAGGTCCGGGCCGCGGGCGTTATCCGCGGATCCTGGATGATGATCTTCGCGCCCTGCTCGCGCGCCTGCCAGATGTAGTTCGTCGTGATCGGCGAACACTCGGCGACGTTGGAACCCGCGACCCAGATCACGTCGGTCCCGACCATGTCGGACCACGGGTTCGTCGTGCGGTCGATGCCGAACGCCTTCTTGTTCGCCGCGCCGGCGCTGACCATGCACAGCCGGCCGTTGTAGTCGATGAACGGCGTCTTCAGGCAGACGCGCGCGAACTTGCCGAGCAGATAGGTCTTCTCGGTCGTCAGGCTGGCGCCGCCGAGGACGCCGATGGCGCCGGCGCCGTGCGCCTGCTGAATGCGGCCAATCTCGGCGGCGACACGGCCGATCGCTTCTGTGTACGGCAGCGGGCTGAACCCGGACGGCGACGACGTGTCCCGCCGCAATGCCGTCGTCAGCCGGTCGGGATGCGAGCCCTGCAGGTAGCGCTTCACGCCCTTCGGACACAGCATGCCGCGGTTGAACGGGAAGTCCTCCCACGGCTCGAAGCCGATCACCTGGTTGTCGCGGACCTTGAGCTGAATCCCGCATTGCTGGCCGCAGAAGCAGCAATGCGTCTTCACCAGCCGATCGGGCTCGACGCTGGTCGACAGGCGGACGCCGGTCATCTCGGACAGGTGCGGTCCGAACTGCTCGATGATGCGAAGGGGATCGGCCGGAACTTCTGCCACGGCTACCCTGCCTCTCCCTCGTCACCTGCGTTCAGATATCGCCGCCACAACGCGCCCTGCGCCAGACCGAAGAGGGCGCGGCGGCATTTCGGGCAGACATCCTGGTAGTGCCCGCCGCCGGGCAACTCGTAACGAAAGCCGAGTTCCTGCTCGACGGTGGTGAGATCGCGCACCATCGGCAGCGAGGCATACGGCTGCCCGCAGCGGCGGCAGGCCGCCTGCTGGCCGCGAGCGCCGGCGTCCTTGTAGAAGCCGACGCCGAGCTGGGCCGGCCGCTGAAAGACGTGGAACAGCTTGCCGAATGGCAGCCAGATCAGCGTCACGATCACGGTGGCCGCATGGAGAATCGCGAGGAACTCGTACGCGTAGCCCCGCATCCACGTGTAGCTGGCCGTCAGCATCAGCCCCGTCACGCTGATCGCGAAGAGCAGCAGCAGCGGCAGGATGTCCTGCCCGAACTGCTGCACGGCGACGGCGCCGTGGTCGATCATGCGGCGCCGGAAGGCGAGCATCACGCCGCCGATGACGAGGAACGACGACCAGACCAGCCCGTGGAAGATCACGAACGCAAAGGCGGACTCGACGGGAAAGTCCTGCATCGGGATGCCGAACACGAAGGTCCGGTACATGTGCAGGTCGCCAGGTACCGTCTCGAAGTGAATCCAGCCCCAGACCAGCGGAAACGTGATCGCGGCGGCAAGTACGCAGCCCCACATGATCAGCCAGTGCGCGAGCCCGCGGAGCCGGCCGCGCCGGAAGATGTACGCGTTGGCGGCAAACTCCAGCAGGGCGCGGCGTCCGAGGCTGATGGTGTTGCCGGCCAGCGCGCGCCGTGAAAAGAAGGTCTGCCATCCGCGACGCCAATACATCCGTGTCGGCGGTCGTCGGAGCCACATCGCGTATCGATAGCTGATCCCGAACGCCGCAAAGAGCGTCGCGAACGTGTAGCCGACGAGCGCCGCGTCGAAGTGCTGCAGGTTGCGCGACCCGACGACGATGGCCGCCGCCAGCGTGGCCGTGACCAGCGTTGCCCACGCGCCAGCCCTGACACGCTCGAGTGCCTGACGCGCGGCCACCGGGAGCGACTGCGTCCATTCGACGTCCCCGGGGCGGAACACGCGATGATTGGCCGCGCGCAGCAGGAGCGCCGTCGCGGACAGCAGAATGAACCCGGGCCAGATGGCACCGAGTCGATCGTGGAAGACGCCGAGCAGGAGCGGCGGGAAGAATCCGCCCAGACCTCCGAGGGCGCCCACGAGGCCGGTCACCGTGCCGGTGTCTTTCGGGAAGTGCTCCGGCACCAGCTTGAAGACCGCGCCGTTGCCCAGTCCCATCAGCATCGCGCACCCGAGGGCGCCGACGGTGAACGGCACCATCGACGGCCAGGTCAGGAGCAGCGAGAACATCGCGACGCCGCCGAAGACCCACGACAGGACCTGGGCGCCGCCGATCCGATCTGCCAGCCACCCGCCGACTGGCCGCATGAGGGTGGCGAGCACGACGAAGCCGGCCGCGCGGAACCCGGCGTCCGCCGGAGCCAGGCCGAACTGCGCGCGCAGCAGCGTCGGCAGGTAAATCGAGAACGCGACGAAGCCGCCAAACGTCAGGAAGTAGAACGCGCCGAGCAGCCAGGCGGTGGGTTGGCGTCGCAAGACCGCCGCCATCGCGGCGACCGTGGCGGGACGACCGGGCTGCGGAGGATTCCGGGCGAGCAGGAAGTAGACGACCGCCCAACCCAGGAGAAGCGCGCCGGTGCCCTGGAACACCACTTCCCAGCCCAGGCGAGCCGCCACCACGGGGCCGACGAAGACAGCCAGCGATTGCCCCATCGTCCCCAGGCCGTAGACGCCGAGGGCGGTGCCCTGCCGCGCCGCCGGGGTCCAGCGCGACACGAAGGCCGCCCCCACGGCGAACGACGAACCCGGCATGCCGATCAGAAACGCGGCGACCAGCAGCGATGCGTAACTGGCTGTCAGCGGCACGAGGAAGGCTGACAGCGACGAGAAGACAAGCAACGCGGTGAACACCACGCGGCCGCCAAACCGATCCGTCAGCATGCCCATCGGCAGGCGCGCCAGCGAGCCGAGCAGCACGGGCACGGCAACCAGCAGCCCGGTCTGTGACGCTGTCAGTCCGTAGAGACCTGTGAAGACCGACGCCAGGCCGCCGATCAGGCCCCACGCGACGAACGAGACCGCGAACGAGATTGTGGCGAGTGTGAGAGCGCGGCCCGGTGAGTCGCCTGGCGATCCCGACTCGCCAGCGGAGGATGCACGACGATCGAGCACGGTGTCCGCCATGACGCGGCCCTAGTCTGACTCGCTTTCGGAGCGTGTCAAGTCGGGCGTCCGCTGGTCCAGGGACCACTCCAGCCAGTCGTCGCCGAACAACTCGCACGGGTGCGGCGTGCGAATGGTCCCGTTGGCACAGCCGAGGTCGTCGGCCGGGCAGGTACTTGTCGCAACCCCAGCAGACGCGCTCGGGGTGCATGGGTCGAATGGGAACCTTGCTCATCGGAGTCCCTTCTCCCAGGCAGTGTCGACTGGCGCCCCGCGCGCCGTCTTTGTCGCAGCGCAACCTTCAGCGCCGGTCGCTGACCGCGGCAGATGCCGCTGGCCGGCTTTCAGTCTTCGTCGGAGCCGGCGACGTCTTCGAGCTGCTTCGGCGATCGCACGAACAGCAGACGCTTCCGCGATTCGATGAGGCCGAGCGATTCCCATTTCGACAGCGTGCGGCTCACCGTGTAGAGGGTGGAGCCGGTCAGGTCGGCGAGCTCCTGGCGCGTGAGCGGCTGCGTGATCAGCACGCCGCCGGCACTCGCCTGCCCGCACTGCCGCGTCAGACGGAGCAGCGTCTGTGCGAGCCGCTGGCCGACGCGCGCCGTCGTCAGTTCCCTCACGCGGGTCAGCGCGTCGGTCATGTGCGTCGCCATCTCGCGCATGAGGTTGACGCGCACCTGTGGCGTCTGACTCAGCAGCTCGCCGACCGCCTCGCGCGTCCACGCGCGCACGACCGAGGGCTGGCTGACGACCGCCGTCACGGGATAGGCCGAATCCCCGAGCGCGACGACACCGCCGAACGGCTCGCCTGGCGCGACGAATCGCACGATCAGCTCTGTCCCCTCTGCCGTCAGTTGCAGGATTTTCAGGAAGCCCGACTCCACGAGGTAGAAGTGCCGCGCCGGCTCGCCCTGTCTCGCCAGCGTGTCGCCACGCCTCAGAGACGAGGACGTCCCTCTCGCGAGCCAGCGTTCCCGCTCGGGATCGGTCAGCCCGTCGAAGATTCGTGAACGAAGGAGCACGCTCGGGTACATGGCCTTTCGTGAGCCGCCCGGTTCGATGTCGTCATCGCGCCATGGACGAGCGCGAGACTTTGCGCCAGCACAAAGACGGGGATCACGGCCGTCCGATAGGGTGGAGCCGTACACCGATTCCCCGAGGGAGCTCGATATGACGATTACATCAGAAACCACGGTCGCCGAGATCGCGACGTCCGCGCCCGCGACCATCCGGATCTTCCAGCAGCATCAGATCGACTACTGCTGCGGCGGCAGGATCCCGCTCGCGCAGGCGTGCACGGCCCACGGCCTGGACGTCGACGCGCTGCTGACGGAACTGCAAACGGCGGTCGCGCCGGCGTCGCACGAGCCGGCGTGGGGCAACGAGAGCCTGAAGACGCTCATCCAGCACATCCAGGCCCGTTATCACGAACCGCTACGCCTCGAACTGCCGCGGCTGGACGCGATGCTCGACAAGGTCGTGAGCCGTCACGGCGACCATCTGCCGGAGTTGCTCCTGCCGCTGCAGCAGAGGTTCAAGCATTTGCAGGCGGAATTGCTCGCGCACATGGCCAAGGAAGACCGCGTGCTCTTCCCGTTCATCGTCGCGCTGGAAGCCGGGGAGCCATTGCCCTTCGCGGATGCGGCCCAGTGGATCCAGTCGCCGATCGCAGCCATGGAAGCCGATCATGAGGAGGCGGGCGCGGCTCTCGCGTTCATTCGTCAGACGACTGACGGCTTCGCCCCGCCCGACTGGGCGTGCCCGACTTTCCGTGGACTCTATTACGGACTCGCCCAGCTCGAAACCGACATGCACCTGCACGTCCACCTCGAGAACAACGTGCTGTTTCCTCGAGCCGCGCGGTTGACGAAGGAGCGTGGCACGCCGCAGTGCCAGTTGCAGTAGATCGATCCCGCAAGCGCGCGGCGCTGGAATCAGCGCCGCGCCTGCTCACGCAGTGGCCGGGACAGCCGATCAACCGCGGTCCGGTGGCCGGGGACTCCTCTACTGTTCCTCGAGGACCGACTTGTAAACGAAGCCCGCGAGTGCGGCGCCCAACACCGGGGCAAGCCAGAACAGCCAGAGCTGCTGGAGGGCCCAGTCTCCGACGAAGATCGCCGTGGCGGTGCTGCGCGCCGGATTGACCGACGTGTTCGTCACCGGGATGCTGATCAGATGAATCAGCGTCAGTCCGAGGCCGATGGCGAGCCCTCCGAAGCCGACCGGAGCGCGACTGTGAGTGCTGCCGAGAATGACGATCAGGAACATGGCCGTCATCACGACTTCGCAGACCAGCCCCGCCGCCATCGAATACCCGCCCGGTGAGTGCACGCCGTAGCCGTTGGAGGCGAACCCGCCGGCAAGGCTGAAATCCGCGCGGCCGCTCGCGATGAAGTACAGCACGCCTGCGCCGACGATGCCACCGACGACTTGCGCCACGACGTAAGGCAACAGCTGGGCGGAGGGAAAACGACCTGCCGCGCACAGGCCGACGGAGACCGCGGGGTTGAAGTGACCGCCCGAGATCGGTCCGAGCGCGTACGCCCCTGACAGCACCGTGAGACCGAAGGCCAGCGAGACGCCGAGCAATCCGATGCCGACGTCGGGAAAGGCGGCCGCGAGGACCCGCGCTGCCGCACCCTCCGAGTACGAGCCAGAACGTGCCGATCGACTCCGCAGCGAGCTTAGAGAACACGGCGCACTCCTTTGCTGGACAGGAGGAATCCCATCGCGTCCGGTTTCCCGGTGCCTTGGCGGCGGGATGGTATCAGGCTGCGTGCCAAGTCGCAGCAGCCGCATTCTAATGGGGATTTGTCGAACGGGCCGCTCAGATGGCGCGAGCCTCCGACGGGGTCGCCCGCCCCGTCGGAGGTCGTCCGGAATGCCGTAGGGATTGACGCTCAGTACCCGCGTCTTCCTCGAGTACCAGATTCCGTGGGGTCGGCCCGAATCCGGATACGTCCAGGTGTCGACGACCTGGCGCGTGCGCACGTCCAGCACCGCCACGCCGCCGGTGCCGCTGGCGCCGGCGTCGAACGTGGCGTACACATAGCGGCCGTCGTCGCTCATCACGGCCAGGTCGCCCGCTGTTCCGGCTCCGGCGATGGGCACCAAACCGAGCAGCGTGAGATCGGCCGTATCGACGAAGGCGATTGATGCCGGGGTTCCCCGCAGGCTGACGGCCAGCGTGCGCTCGGACGGGGTCAGCATGACCGACTCGGGCTGGACGCCGACGGCAACCACGCCGGTGATGGCGTTGGTGTCGAGATCGACGCGCTTCACCGTGCCGTCGCCGCGCGACGACACCCACAGCAGATTTCCAAAGCGGGTGGCAATCGTTTCTTCGGCCCTCGGGATCGTCGCGATGAAGCTCGGGGTGCCGGTCGCGGTGTCGACGCGCGAGACCGCGTCGCCGACATCGTGTGCCACGTAGACGGTGTCGCCGTCGAGCGACGGGTAGGGTGCGTGGGCTCGCGCGGCCGGATTGCTGCTGGTCGTCACGTAGCTGACGGAATGGTCGGTCGTATCGATGGCCGCGTATTGAGGGGCTCCGACGGTCGTGCTGTGCGATGCCAGCGTGACGTAGAGCGATCCGCCCGTCGTGGCTCGGCTCGCAGTGATGGGGGAGGGGGCTCACCGGAATCGACTCGGTCGCCAGTGTCTCGATGTCCACCGCCGTGACCATGTTGATCGTCTCGGCGGTGACGTACGCCTTGCCGGCACGCTCGGAGATGCAGACGTCGTGCGCTCCGGCGCCGACCACCAGCGTCTCGAGGACCGTTCCATCCGTGGCGTCGAAGATCGCCAGTGTTCCCTTGTCGCGGTTGACGACCCAGACGGTGCCCTTGCGGCTCTGTTGCGGGCCTTCGCCGTCGCCAGGTGGCGGGGCCGTATAGGCCGTAGGGATCCCCGTCATCGAGCCGACGACTGTCGTGGCGAGAAGCACACCGGCCAGGCCGTGTGCCAGGCGAACTCCCGGACGTCTGATTGTCTTCATGCCGAGCTCCTCGGGCCGGTGAAGGCCGTGGTTGTCCCTTCGGAGAGCAACGCGAAATCCGCCGGTGAACCGTCTCATTGGGCGCATTCGGCGTAGAATTCCGCCGGACCCAGCACATGCGCCAGCCAGGCGACGTCACGCGTCTGCTGCTTGCGTGGGGTGACGGCGACCAGGCGGCCGTGACCCCCCTGATGGATGCCGTCTACGGCGAGCTGCGGCGCCTCGCCCGAGGGCATCTGTGGCGCGATCGCGGCGCTCAGTCGTTTCCCCCCACCGCGCTCGTGCACGAGGCCTACCTCAAGCTCGTCGACCAGCGGCGGGTCCGCTGGCAGAACCGGGCGCATTTCTTCGCGATCGCGTCGCAGATGATGCGCCGCCTGCTGGTCGACCGCGCGCGAGCGCGCCACGCCGCGAAGCGCGACGCGGCCGTGACCGTCTCGCTCGATGGGGTTGACGTCGCCGGCGCCAGGAAGCGACCTGGACGTGATCGCGCTCGACCGTGCGCTCGAGAAACTCGCGGCCATCGACGCGCGCCAGGCGCGTCTGGTGGAGCTCCGGTTCTTCGGCGGTCTCACGGTCGAGGAGGCGGCAGCCGTGCTCGACGTCGCGGCGATCACGGTGAAGCGCGACTGGGTGCTGGCGCGGACCTGGTTGTTTCGCGAGCTGCGGGGTCAGGCCGAATGACGCCCCCCGCTGACTGGGCACGCGTCAGGACGCTGTTCCACCGCGCGCTCGCGCTTCCGTCCGAGGAGCGAGCTGCCTATCTGAGGCAACAGACACAAGACGACGACGTCCGTCGCGAGGTCGAGTCGCTCCTGGCGACTCGCCGCGAGGCGGAGGGGTTCTTGAGCGACGCACCCGGCCAGGCGTTCGTGGACGCCGACACCGCCCCTGCGATCACCCGGTTTGCGACTGGCGCACGGCTCGGCGCGTTCGAGATCGTCGGCCCGTTGGGGATGGGAGGCATGGGCGAGGTGTATCGCGCGCGCGATACGCGGCTCGATCGCGACGTGGCGATCAAGGTGCTCACGAACGACCTGGCGGCCGATCCTCGTGGCCGCGACCGCTTCCAGCGGGAAGCCCGCGCCGTCTCGCGGTTGAACCATCCGCACATCTGCACCTTGTACGACGTCGGCGTGGCGACGGTGGAGGGTGGCGACGCGCCGTTCCTGGTGATGGAGCTGCTCGATGGCGAGACGCTTGCCGACCGCCTTCGCCGGGGACCGCTGCCGATCGGGCAGGCGATGCAGGTGGCGCGGGAGATTCTCGATGCGCTCGCTGCCGCGCACGCCACGGGCGTCGTCCATCGGGATCTCAAGCCGGCCAATATCATGCTGACAAGGTCGGGCGTGAAGCTCCTCGACTTCGGGCTGGCCCGTCTGCAGGACTCGGCGCGAGGCGGGAGTCGTCCGGCGTCCGTCGACGGCGACGACGGTCCGCTCACCGGGCCCGGGCTCGTTTTCGGGACGATTCCGTACATGGCGCCGGAGCAGGTCCGCGGTGCGGAGGCCGACGCGCGCAGCGACCTGTTTGCCTTCGGCGCGGTGTTCTACGAGATGCTCACCGGACGCCGCGCCTTCAATGCGAAGTCGGAGCCCGCGCTGATCGCGGCGATTCTCGAGGACGATCCGCCGCCGCTGACGACCGAGGCGCTACAGGCACCTCCAGCGCTCGAGCGTCTGGTGCGGGCGTGCCTGGCCAAGGACCCCGACGAGCGCTGGCAGCACGCGCGCGACGTGGCCCTGGCGCTCGGCGGCCTCGCCGGCGGGGATGCAGCGTCGACCCTGCCGGAGGGGCGCGAATCCGTGCGCGCGGCCCGCCCGAGCGCCCGCGTCGGGTCGTGGCGTGTGCACGCGGCCTGGCTTGCCGTCACCTTTGCCGTGGCTCTCGCGGTCTGGTTACTCGCGTCGACGCCGCAGACGCCAGAGGTGCCCGCCAATCCGCAGCCGGTCATCGTCCTCATGGACTCGCCGCTCGAGGGACGCGTGGACGATCCGCGCACGCTTGCGGCCGGCGGCACCAACGCCGACGACATCAGCGACGCCTTGAGCGATCTGCCGGTGGTGACCTACAAGGAGAACACCAGTCCGATGTGGCATCGCGAGGAGCAGGTCCGGCAGCAGAACCCGGATCTCATCATCAGCCACCTGTCATGCTTCCTGGATCAACGCGTCGCCAGCGATCAGGTACTCCTGAATCACCTGTTTACCGTGTCGCACACGCGCCTCAGCGGCTACTTTGGATATCTCGCCTCCGTCAACCCGAGGACGAAGTTTCTCGTGTACTCGCGCAGCCGCCTGTGGCCGAGCGGCGAGGATCAGACCTCCTGGATGAGTAATGTGCTCGCCCGCTTCCCTCAGCTGAACGGACGGTTGTTCTTCACGGTCATTCCTGGAGGCGCGAAGGCCTCCTTCCGCGACGCGGCCACCAGACAGCAACTGCGCGGTCTGGTGGTCCAGATCGTCGGGCTCCGCTGACAGCCATGGACACCGCGTCCGGGCGCCGCACACCCGCGCGAGAGTCCTGCCTCCGGGCAGCGATCAGCTTCAACATGGCTATTCCCTCGACCTGCCTTCGCGCTTCCCACAAGTCAGAGTAACGATCGCACGCGCGCGGTGGCAGTGGAAGAAAATGGGGGAGCCTCAGATGGACTACCGGCAGCTCGACGCCTGCGTTCGCGGCCTTCGACGCGAGATGGTCGACTTCACCAGCGAGCTCGTCGGCATCGCATCCGAGAACCCGCCGGGCAACGCGTATCCCGCGTGTGTTCGCGCCATCGAGTCCCGGTTGCGTGCGCTCGGCCTGCCGTGCGACGTCGTGAAGTACCGCCCCGCGCGGGGTGCGCGTGACGATTCCGGCGCGGCCGTGGTGCAGAGCAGCGTCGGCGCCGGACGACGGACGCTCTACTTCTCGGGCCACTACGACGTCGTGCCGGTGACGACACCGGGCCAGTGCGCCGCCGTTCAGAAGGGCAAGACGCTCTTCGGACGCGGTACGTGTGACATGAAGGGCGGTCTGGCCGCGATGCTCTACGCGGCCGTGGCGCTGCAGAGGCTTCAGGTCCCGCTCGACGGCCGCGTCGGCCTGGTGTTCGTTCCTGACGAGGAGACGGGCGGGCGCCGCGGCTCGGGATTTCTGGCGGCGGCCGGGCGGCTCGGCACGCATGGCATCGGCATGCTGACACCGGAGCCCACGAGCGGCGTCGTCTGGAACGCGAACCGCGGCGCGATCACGATGCGCGTGACCGTGCACGGCCGCGAGGCCCACGTCGGACTGCTGCACCAGGGCCGGAACGCGTTCGAAGACGCCGTGCGCGTCGTCAACGGTCTGCAGCGCCTGGCCAGGCGTGTGGGTCGCCGCCGCACGAAGTTCCGTGTGACGCCGGAGGCCGCGCGCCGATCGCTGATGCTCATCGGCGGCCGCGTCGAGGCTGGATCGAACTTCAACGTCGTGCCGGGCCGGTGCGTGTTCACGGTCGACCGGCGCATGAACCCGGAGGAAGACTTCGACGCCGAGCGCGACGCGCTGTTCGCGGTGTTCGACGAGGCGCGACAGAGCGGCGTGAAGCTCGATGTGGACGTGTTCCAGGAGGGACGTCCATCCGGCACATCGGCGGCGACGCCGCTGGGCCGCGCGCTCGGCGATCACGTCCGTGCGGTCACTGGCCGAGCGCCGGCGTTCGAGATGTGTCCCGGGCTGCTGGAGGTCCGGTTCTACGCCGAGCAGGGCATGCCCGCCTACGCCTACGGTCCCGGCCTTCTGTCTGTCGCGCACGGGCCGAAGGAGTTCGTGAGCATCGACCGGGTCGTCGACTGCGCGGCGATCTACGCCCGCGTGGCGGCGACGATGCTTGCGCCTGCGTGAAATCCGTTTCAACTGACCGGCGACAACGGTAAAGTCACGGATAGACGGCGATGAGCGATCCCAGGCCTCACTCGGATCACCAACTGCTCGAGGTGCTCCTGGATTCCTGGGACCGCAACAACGCCATCATGCTCAATCTGCTGCGGGCCCTGCCCGAGGGCGGGCTGGAAGCCCGGGCGGTCGAGAGCAGTCCGACCGTCGCGCAGCAATTCATGCACATCCTCCACGAGCGGCTCGTCTCGGTCTCCGAAGAGGCTCCAGAGTTCGCGAGGGCCGTACCGGACGACGAGTGGATGGTCGAGCTCGACCGCGATCGGATCGCCCGGATGCTGAACGACAGCGCGCAGGCGGTACGCGACGCGGTGAGAGGACGGGTGCTGGCGGGCCGGGACCTGGACCTGAACTACGACCACCCGGTTCTCCTGCTCCAGCTCCTGTTGTGGCACGAAGGCTACCACCACGGGCAGATCAAGCTGGCACTCAAGGTGGCGGATCGCCCGATCGGCGACGACGAAGCCGGGCCGTTCACATGGGACGTCTGGCGGGCGAAGAAAGGGAGGCCGATGATGCGTAGAGCGCTGGCGCTCACGGTGTTCGTCGCCGCGCTCGGCGCGAGCGTTGCCGCGCAGCTGGCGTCGCGTCCGGTCGCGGAGTGGCGAAAGCTCCTCGACGCGCCCGAGCGCCTCGCCGCGCTGAAGACCGACGACGTGATCGCCCGGCTGAAGCTCAGGCCCGGCGACGTCGTCGCCGATCTGGGTGCGGGGACCGGGCCGTTCGTCGTGCCGTTCGCCAGGGCGGTGCCGTCGGGGACGGTCTATGCGGTCGAAGTGGACGGCGGGTTCCTGCCGCTCATCGACGACCGCGCCCGCTCGGCCGGCGTCACGAACGCCCGCACGGTGCTCGGCGCTTTCACCGATCCGAAGCTGCCGGCGAATGTCGACGTCGCCTTCATGCACGACGTGCTGCATCACGTCGCCGACCGGCCCGCGTACCTGCAGGCGCTTTCGAAGTACTTGAAGCCGGGCGCCAGGATCGCGGTCATCGACTACGATCCCGCCCGCAGTCCGCACCGCGATCAGCCGGCGCTGCTGGTCTCGAAGGACGAGGCGCGGCGGCTGTTCGCCGCCATCGACTTCACGCCAATCGACGACATCGCGCTCTTCGACGACAAGTGGTTCATGGTGTTCGGCTCGCGGCGTCCATGACCTCGCTGAACGTCGCCGTCCAGATCGCGTTGCTCTGCGCCTTCAGGTAAGTCACGAGCTGCTGATGGGCGTCGCCCGAGACGCTGAGGTAGTCGCCGCCCACCCCGTGAAACACGATGACGCCGGCCGCTCCCGCGCTGCGGACGTCCTCGACCCAGCGAATCATGTCGGCGCCGCTGGTCTCGACGAAGCCCGTGCCGCGCACCGTTGCCGGCATGGTCCTGGCGTCTCGCGTGTATCTGGCGACGCCGGTCTGCTGGAGCGGGGCCAGATAGTCCTGGCCGCCGGCGAGGTTCTGGCCGCACGGGGTCGCGAAGGCGTGCGTCGGCTTGTCGTCCATCGCCTGCAGGAAGCCGTTCATCACCTTGATTTCCGTCAGCAGCAATTCAACCGTGTACGCCTCGCTCGTGTACTGCGCCGGCATGTCGTATGAGCCGCGCGCGCACGGGATGATTCACGGTGTGGTTGCCGAGCTCGTGCCCCCTGGCAGCGGCGGCGCGCCAGCGAGGCACCCGGTCGCCAACCTGCCGGCCCGTCAGGAAGAAGGTTCCCTTCAGTCCCGCGGCGTCGAGCTGCGGGATCGCCACGTCCAGCTGCGATCCGAGCGCGTCGTCGTAGGTCAGCGCGATGGCGGCGTGGCGCTGGCCCGGCCATCGAGGCTGTGTGCGGTCCGATTGCGCCGGCTGAGGGAACGCAACGGCCGCGGCACAGGCCGTCAGCAGGAGAGTCGACGTGATCAGCGCTCGCATGTCGTCTGCATCATAACGGGTCAGCGCGCATCTGCCACGTGTTAGCCGAGCATCGACGGAAGGCGTTCCACATGGCGCGTCGCCTGCTCGAACGCATGGGCCAGCTGCAGGACGCTCCACTCGTCGCGGTGACGGCCGACGATCTGCAGGCCGACCGGCAGCCCGGCCGCGGTGAACCCGGCGGGTACCGAAATGGCCGGGTTCGCCATCATCGTCACATACCAGCACGACCGCATCCAGTCGATGTACGTCGTCATCGCGGTGCCGGCGATCTCGGTGGGAAACGGCGTGTTCACGTCGAACGGCACGACCTGCGTCACGGGCAGGATGAAGTACTCGTAGCGCTCGAAGAACTCGCGGCTCTGCTCGTACATGCGCGTCTGTCGCGCCATCGCCCGGCCGACGTCCGCCGCGCTCGAGCGTTCTGCCTGCGCCACTTCGAACTTGATCGTGTCCTTGACCCACTCGGGCCGTTCCCGGACAAGCGGAGCATAACGGGGGTGGTTGGCGGCGAACCGCAAGCACCGGAAACGCGTCGTCGAGGCCGGTGAAGTCCGGCTCCGCTTCTTCGACGACGCAGCCGAGATCCTGGAAGACCTTGCGATTGGCGTCGACGACCCGTCGAATCTCTGCCTCGAACGGAATCCCGCCCAGGCCGCGCCACCAGGCCACTCGGACGCCCTTGAACTCCCTCCCGAGCGGCCCGCGAAAGCGCGCCGGGTCTTCATGGATCGACAACGGGCTGCCGGGGTTGGGCCCCGCAATCGCGCTGAGGAACAGCGCCGTGTCGGCGACCGAACGCGCGATTGGACCAGGCACCGAGAGCGGCGACCACGACGTGGACTCACTGGCCACACGCCCTGGCGACGGACGGAGCCCGACGACGTTGCAGAACGCGGGTGGATTGCGAAGCGAGCCGCCGGTGTCGCTGCCGTCGGCAATCGGCAGCATCCGGGCTGCGACAGCGACGGCCGCGCCGCCGCTGCTGCCGCCGCAGGTTTTCGTGAGGTCGTAGGGATTGCGTGTGGCGCCGAAGACCGCATTGAAGGTCTGCGACCCGGCGCCGAACTCGGGGGTGTTCGTCTTGCCGACGGTGATGGCGCCGGCGGCGCGCATCCTCGTCACGATGAGCGCGTCGCGCGTGGGGACGAGGTCGCGGTAGAACATCGATCCGCGGGTCGTGCGAATGCCCGCGGTGTCCACGAGGTCCTTGTGGGCCACGGGTATCCCATGCAACACGCCGACCGGGCCGCGGCCGACGATGGCCTCGTCGGCCTTGGCCGCGCCGGCCATCGCCTGGTCCGCGACCAGCGTGACGATGGCGTTGACCTTCGGATTCACGCGTTCGATCTGCGCGAGATGCGCGGCCATCACCTCGCGGGCCGACACCTGCTTCCGCGCCAGCCGCGCGGTCAGCTCCACGGCGCTCATGTCGCACAGCTCCGACCGGCCCGAAACCTGCGCGGCGGCCGCCGCCGCCCCGCCCAGCACGTGATGGAAGGCCGCGTACGCCCCGCCGGCGGCGATCGTGGCGCCGAAACGCCGGCGGCTGACCGGCACGCCGTCGTTGCCGGCGTCAAGACAGTCGGAGGGATCGGATACGCTCACTGCCTACTCCTTTTGGAGAACCTAACGCCGTGCCTGATCGCACCACATGCAAAATCGCGGCCGTCGAAATCATCGACGGTCACTGGACGCTGGTAATATCCCAGGACCCAATTTCACGAAAAGGAACGACTGCAGATGACCACAGCCTCCCCGGCACGCATCATGGAAGTCGGCATGGCCTTCTGGCCGGCCAAGGTACTGCTTTCCGCGGTGGAGCTCGGGCTGTTCACCGAGCTTGGCTCGAGTTCGATGACCGGAGCCGAGCTGCAGGCGGCGCTTGGCCTGCACTCGAGGGCCAACCCCGATTTCTTCGATACCCTCGTTGCGCTCCGGTTCCTGGAGCGGGACGGCGACGGCCCCGAAGGACGCTATCGCAACACGGCGGAGACCGCCATGTTTCTCGACCGGAACAGCCCGCAGTTCATGGGCGGCTTCCTGGAGATGGCCAACGCCCGCCTGTACCGGTTCTGGGGCGACCTCACCGAGGCCTTTCGGACCGGCTGCGCCCAGAACGAGATCAAGCACACCGGCGCGTCGATGTTTGCCGAGCTCTACAGCAAGCCGGAGCGGCTCGAGCAGTTCATGGACGCGATGAGCGGCATCTCCGCGGCCAACTTCCAGGCCTTCGCCGAGAAGTTCGACTTCTCGCGCTATCGCACGCTCTGCGACGTCGGCGGCGCCACCGGGCAGCTGTCGATGCTCGCGGCCAGGAGACACCCGCACCTTCGCTGCATCTCGGCCGACCTTCCGGCCGCCACGGCGATCGCCACGCGCAAGATCGCGGCGGCCGGACTCGCGGATCGCGTTGAAGCCCGGTCGCTCGACTTCTTTGCCGAGCCGCTGCCGAAGGCCGACGTCATCACGATGGGCATGATCCTTCACGACTGGAATCTCGAGAAGAAGATGCACCTCATTCGCGCCGCCTACGACGCCCTGCCTCCAGGCGGCGCGTTCGTCGTCGTCGAGAACCTGATCGACGACGCGCGCCGCGAGAACGCGTTCGGGCTGATGATGTCGCTCAATATGCTGATCGAGTTCGGCGACGCCTTCGACTTCACCGCCGCCGATTTCTTCGGGTGGTGCCGTGAGGCCGGCTTCAGCCGGATGGAGGCGATTCCGCTGGCGGGTCCGGCCAGTGCCGGCGTCGCTTACAAGTAGCGCCTAGCGCACCCACGCGTAGTTGTAGCCGACCGCGATCGACGTGAAGTCCGCGCCGATCGTGGTGTAGGCTCCCCGGCTCACCGACGCGCGAATCGCCTGGTGGCGATCGAGCGCCGCTGAGAACGTGGCGCCGACTCGCGAGTTGCGCTGAAGGTCGAGGTTCGCCTTTCCGCCGATTGTCGTCCGCCCGCCGGTGAAGTAGTTCGCGTTTGCCGCCAGCCACATGGCGCGCGTGAACCGGTGGGTCAGGTGCAACTGCACGGCGGCAATCGGATCCTGCTCCCGCGTGCGTCCGCCGAGGAACTCGTCGTTGTCCGTGAAGAGCCAGACACCGGCCATCGCCTCCACTACCCATTTGCCGAACACCCGCGAGGCGCCGATTTCCGGCTTGAACGACCAGCGATTGGTGCCGAGGTTGATCAGCTTCGTCGAATCGTATTGGCCCAGGGGCGGCGCCACCGTGAGGCTGATGCCGACGATGGTTTTGCTGCGAAACGAGGCAAATTCCTTCGGCGTCATCGTCGGCGCGCCGTAGAGGTTCATCGCCAGGCGCAACCGTGGATCGCCGAGGCCGAACCGGTCCACTTCCGCCGGCTCGCCGAGATACAAGCCCTCCACGTGACCGGCGACGACCGGCACCACCACGCCGGCATTCGCCGATCGGCCTGCCAGGTTGAATGCCCGGGTGAAGACGAACGCCGTGGTGTTGATCGCGGCGCTGGCCTCGTCGATAGGCGCGGCGGGGTCGAACGCCACGTCGCCCCAGTTGAAGCTGTTGATGGCGGTGACGATGTTCAGGCCGCGGGGGATCGGCCAGTAGGCGCCTGGCTCGAGCTCTTGTGCCTGCGCGGACGCCGCCGGCACCAGGAGGAGCGCCAGTGCGGCGGCGGCGCGGAGGAACGACGTGAGCGGGAGGCGCTTCACTCGAGATCTAGCAGCAGTCCGGATCGCCAATTGAAGCGCTTCCGCTCAGCCTGGACGTCTCAACTGACACTGATCGCCAGCCCCTGCGTGTAGGTGATCTCGACGCGATCGCCCACCTTCACGCCCTCGAGGTTCTTGGCGTCCTGCACCTTGAACGACATTTTGTGGCCGTTTTCGGTCTTGACCGCAATCGAGGGGACCTTCGGGTCGACTGCCTCGACCGTCACGCGGGCCGTCACCTGCTTCGAGATGGTGCCGCCGGGCTTGTCGCCTGGCGTCCTGGCGACGGCAGCGGTGTCGGCGGGAGGCGGAGTGGTGTCGCCCGGTTTGCGGATCTGGAAGACCATCGACTCGTAGTACCGGAAGGTGACCTTGTCCCCCACCTTCAGCGCCTTGAATCGTTCGACTTCCGGGCCGCAGTAGATGGTCTCGACGTTGCCCTCGGGGTCACGCAGTGTGACCAGCCGGCTGGTCTGGTCGATGGCGTCGATGGTGAAGGTCTCGCTGACCTCCGCTCCCTTGGTGACCGGTTGTTGCGCCGCGCCGGCCGGCACGGCAAGGACGGCGGCGAGCGCCAGGGCTGCCGCGACGCCGGACAGAGTTCGAACCATGTGCATGCTCCTCATGTTGTCGAGTTCCTTCGAAAGTGTGATGGGCTCGAGTGGAAACGTTGGCAATGATGTTCCAGGCGGCCCCTCGGTGGTCTCGCGCGCCGCCAATGGTATCGCACGGTCACGAAGCCGTAGACCGCATGTTTTGACGTGGAAGACGTTGGAATTCCCCACCGGGATGATTCCGCCTTGCGCCGGCCCCCCGGACGGGGTAAGCTCGGCCGTTCTACCGCGGCTCCAGCCGCACTTCTCCGTTCGACACCCTCGCCGGTTCCCGCACGTCTCTTCGAAGGAGTCAATGTATGGCGTTCCGCTCCCCTACGCTTCGGTTCGGTCTTGGAATCCTCGGCCTCACGGCGCTCGCGGCGGTGATGGCGCCCACGGCACAAACGCAGGCGCCCCCCTCGCGACTGCTCATGCTGAACGTCGTCAAGGTCAAGCCAGAGATGGTGCGCGCGTACATCGACTTCCAGAAGAGCGTCGCCATGCCGGCGCTCCAGAAGGGAGGGCAGACGTGGCGCGACGCCTGGCGAACGGGCGTGTTCGGGGACGCCGTTCGAGTTCGCGTACGTCACCGAGATCCAGGGCTTCGAACAGTTCGACAGCCCCAATCCCATCATTAAGGCCCTCGGCGAGGCCGGCTACGCAGACTATCTGGCCAAGGTCCGGCCGATGATCGTGAGCCAGAACATCTCCGCCATCCGCACGCGTCCGGACCTGAGCTACATGGCCGACCCGTCGGTCCAGCCGAAGATGGCGATCCTCACCATCGTCGACGTGTACGCCAACAAGCTGCCGGACTTCGAGACCTACATCAAGACCGAGTGGGTTCCCGCGCTGAAGAAGGGGGGCGGCAAGTACTACGGCGTGTCGCAAGTCCTGTACGGCGGGGTCAGCACCCAGTACATGTCGCTCGTCGGCATCGACAACTACGCGGAGCTGGGCAAGGGGCATCCCGTCAACCGCGCGCTCGGCGACGACGGGCTGATGAAGATGATGGCCAAGTCGGGCGGCTTCGCCCAGCGCATCGAGCGCAAGATCATCCGCCTCGACCCTGACCTGAGCTTCGCCGTGAAGGCGACCGCCGACGCACGTTAGCGCGCCCAAGCCACGGGGGTTCGTTACAGTGTTCCTGTAACGAACCCCCGTCGGTCGGACTCCCGATGCCGAGCAGCGCCAGAGCAGATCCAGCCGGCATCTCTCGCCGCCACCCGACACTCGCCGACACACGACAGCCTCAGCAATAAAGCGGCGCAGCTAAAGCTGCGCCCTCCGATCGCTCTACGAGGTGCGCGAGGATGTGAAAGGATCTAGCGCCATGGCTCCAACCGCCGGCCCAGGCTCCTCGTCGTTCGGCGCGCTCGGGCTGGCCGAGCCGCTGCTCGCTTCAGTCACGGCACTTGGCTACGAAGAGGCCACGCCGGTGCAGCAGGCGGCGATACCCGTGCTGATCTCTGGCCGCGATCTGCTGGTGCAGGCGGCCACCGGCACCGGCAAGACGGCGGCGTTCGCGCTGCCGATGATCCACCGGCTGGCCGAGGGCCCGCGAAAGAAGACCCGGGGACTGGTGCTCGTCCCGACTCGCGAGCTCGCCATGCAGGTGGCGGAAGCGACGCACAAATACGCGCGCGGCACCGGCCTGTCCGTCGTCCCGCTCTATGGCGGCGCGTCGATGCCGCAGCAGATTCGCGCGCTCGAGCGCGGCGCCGACATCGTCGTCGCCACGCCTGGACGGGCGCTGGACCATCTGGGACGCCGATCGCTCACCCTGCAGTCGATCGAGCTGCTCGTGCTCGACGAAGCCGACGAGATGCTGGACATGGGCTTTGCCGAGGACATCGAGGCGCTCATCGACGCCACGCCCGAGACCCGTCAGACGGCGCTCTTCTCGGCGACGATGCCGCCGCGGCTGCGGCGCATCGCCGAGCGCCACCTGCGCGACCCCGAGCGCATCGCCATCCAGCGCGAGAAGCCGGCGGCCGGCAAGCTGCCGCGCGTGCGCCAGGTGGCGTACGTCGTCACCCGGGCGCACAAGGTGGCGGCGTTGCAACGGGTGCTCGACATGGAGAGCCCGACATCCGCGCTCGTGTTCTGCCGGACCAGGCTGGAAGTCGACTCGCTGGTCGAGACGCTCAACGCGCACGGGTATCGCGCCGAGGCGCTGCACGGCGGCATGCAGCAGCGACAGCGCGAGGCGGTGATGACCCGCTTCCGCGCCGCGAAGTCGGATCTGCTGGTCGCGACCGACGTCGCCGCGCGTGGACTCGACATCTCGCAGCTGTCGCACGTGTTCAACTACGACGTGCCGTCGGCGCCGGAGGCCTACATCCACCGGATCGGCCGCACCGGCCGCGCCGGCCGCGAAGGCACCGCGATCACGCTGGCCGAGCCCAGGGAGCAGCGCCTGCTGCGCAGCATCGAGGCGATGACCAAGCAGAAGATCGAGGTCGCGACCGTGCCGAGCGTCGCCGACCTGCGCGCGCGCCGGCTGGAGATGACGCAGGCGTCGCTGCGCGAGCAACTCGCCGAGGGCCACCTCGACGACGTGCGGGTCGTCGTGCAGTCGCTGGCCGGCGAGTTCGACGTCATCGATATCGCGGCCGCCGCCGTGAAGCTGGCGCACGAGGCGATGACCGGCGAGAGCGACCGGCCTGAAGAGATTGACGTGCCCTCGCCGGCGCGACATGCCGAAGGACGGGATCGGGAGGGCCGCCGCCCGCGAGACGGCGGCACGCGCGGCGCGCGGCGCGGTGGGACCGACGCGGTGCGGCTCTTCATCGGCGCCGGGCCGCCGGGCCGGCATCCGGCCCGCCGACCTGGTCGGCGCGATCACCAACGAGGCCGGGCTGTCGTCCCGCGACCTGGGACAGATCGACATCGCCGACGGCTTTTCAATCGTCGAAGTGCCGGAGGAGATGGCGGAGCACGTGATCGCCGTGATGAGTCGCGCGGCGCTCCGCGGCAACCGCGTCGTTGTCAGGCGCGATCGCGATCGCTGATGAATCGCCGGGAGTTCGTCGAATCGTTGATCGCGGCGGCGATGGTGCCGGGCAGAAGGCTCGGACGCGCCGCCGCGCAGGCGCCTCCCGCGACTGCGTCAACGGGAGGGCCATCCGCTCCGACACTCTGGTACTCGCGTGCGGCGGCGCGATGGGTAGAGGCCCTGCCGATCGGCAACGGCCGCCTCGGCGCGATGATCTTCGGAGACGTCAGCAACGAACGCCTGCAGGTGAACGACGACACGCTCTGGTCCGGGGGGCCGGCGGCGTGGGACGCGCCGGCGGCGCGCGAGGCCCTCGACGAGATCCGCCGGCTGACGCTCGACGGCGACATCGGCGGAGCGGATCGGCTGTCCCGCCGGATGATGGGTCCCTTCACCCAGTCCTATCTGCCTCTCGGCGACGTCTGGCTGAACTTCGAGCACGGCAACATCGCCCGGGACTACCGGCGCGAGCTGCGCCTTGACGATGCGATCGCGTCGGTGCGGTATCGCGTCGGAGACGTCCACTACACGCGCGAGCTGATTGCCAGCCATCCGGCGGGCGTCATCGCCGTCCGGCTCACGGCGGACCGTCCGCGCGCGATCACGTTCGACGCGCGGCTGTCGAGCCCGCTGCGCCACACCATCGCCGCCGAGGGTCGACTGCTCAGGCTGCAGGGCACCGCCCCGGCGCACGTCGATCCGAGCTACTACGACGCGGACGTGCCGGTGCAGTACGGCCGCGACGACGGAGCGCCGGGCGGACACTGGGCGCCGGGCGAACGACCCGGTCGTCACCACGGCAGGCGCACGCTGCCCGGCATGCGCTTCGAGCTCGCGCTCGGCATCGTCGCCGAAGACGGCGACGTGTCGGTGGGACCGGGGGGCTGGCGCGTCGAGGGCGCCAGCGCCGTGACGCTGGTCGTCGCCTCCGCAACGGGGTTCAACGGCTTCGCCAGGGATCCGGCCCGGGACGGTCGAGACCCGGGTCCGATTGTCAGCGCCCAGGTCGCGCGTGCGCTGGAACAGCCGTGGTCGCGGCTGCGGGACGACCACGTCGCCGATCACCGCGCGCTCTTCGACCGCCTGTCGCTGGAGCTGCCGGCAGGGCCGGCCGATGATCTCCCCACCGATCGCCGCATCCTCGATCGCGGCGCCCGCGATCCCGGCCTGGTCGAGCTGCTGTTCCAGTACGGGCGCTACCTGCTCATCGCGTGCAGCCGGCCAGGCACGCAGCCGGCGAACCTTCAGGGCCTCTGGAACGAGGAGGTGCGAGCCCCCTGGAGCGCGAACTACACGATCAACATCAACACGCAGATGAACTACTGGCCGGCCGAGACGGCCGCGCTGCCGGAGCTGCACGAGCCGCTGCTCGCCTTCATCGAGGAGCTGGCGGTGAACGGGACGCGGACGGCGCGAAGCATGTACGGCACGCGCGGGTGGACCGCGCATCACAACTCCGACCTCTGGCGGCAATCGGGCATGGTCGGCGACTGGGGAGCCGGCGATCCGGTCTGGGCGTGCTGGCAGATGGGCGGTCCCTGGCTCGCCCAGCATCTCTACGAGCACTACCTGTTCAACGGCGATGTCGCCTACCTGCGCGATCGCGCGTATCCGCTGCTGCGCGGCTCGGCGGAGTTCTGTCTCGACTGGCTCGTCCCCGATGCGGCGGGCCACCTCGTCACGGCCCCTTCGACGTCCCCGGAGAACCGCTTCCGCCTGCGCTCCGGCACAGAGGGCGCGATCTCTCCGGGCGCGACGATGGACATGGCGCTGATGCGGGATCTGTTCGCGGCTGCTGCCGACGCGGCGGAGACACTCGGCATCGACGCCCCGTTTCGCACACAGTTGTTAGACGCGCGTGGACGGCTTCGGCCGTACGCGATTGGCAGCAAGGGACAACTGCTCGAGTGGGCGGAGGAGTTCGAGGAGCCCGAGCCCGGGCACCGGCACATCTCGCACCTCTACGGGCTGCATCCGGGCCGGCACATCACCGCCGACACGCCGGCGCTCTTCGCAGCCGTGCGCCGGTCGCACGAGCTGCGCGGCGACGAGGGCACCGGGTGGAGTCTCGCGTGGAAAGTGAACCAGTGGGCGCGGCTGCTCGACGGCGACCACGCGTTCCGTATCCTCTCGCGGCTGCTGACGCTGGTGAACGTCTCGGACACCAACTACCGCGGCGGCGGCGGCGTCTACGCCAACCTCTTCGACGCGCATCCGCCGTTCCAGATCGACGGCAACTTCGGCGCGACCGCGGGCATCATCGAGATGCTCGCGCAAAGTCATGCGGGTGAGATTCACCTGCTCCCGGCGCTGCCGGCGGCGTGGCCGAGCGGACGCGTTCGAGGCATCCGGCTGCGCGGCGGGTTCGAGGTCGATCTCGCCTGGTCCGGCGGCGCGCTGACGCGGGCGGAGCTTCGCTCGCGGCTCGGCGGCGTCGCGCGCGTCAGGACGGCGCAACCGGTGCGCGTCAACGGGGCGCCGTCGGCGCCGGCCGCGGGCGTGAACCCGAACCCGTTCTACCGTGTGCACGATGCCGGCACGCCCGTTGTGGCTCCCGGCGCACCTGCTTCCGCCGTCCCGGCTCGCGGCGGCGTCGTCGTGGACGTCCGCACCGAGCGGAACGGACAGGTCGTGCTGACGGCGTAAACTCCGGACCCTGGACCCCGGACCGGCGTGAAGGCCTGCGCTACGGAATGCGCGGACTCGGCCACGGCCTCGACTAAGCGGCCCAGCGGGCGGCACTCCGCATTCGTTTCAAGCCCGCGCAGTCGGACGGCCGGCCCGTCGATTCCCGCGCCACGGTTCACATCACGTTCCGCTTGTCCTAGCCAGAGGCACCCATGCGACTTGCACGTTCTTCCCTGCTGCTCGCTGCACTGCTCGCGCCCGCCTTGACGGCGTCGATCGCCGGTGCGCAGGCGAATGATCAGAACGCTTCCCGGATGGCCCCAGACGCCAAGCCGCGCAGGGCAGGTCGCAGCCGACGACATCATCGACCGGATGAGCAAGGCGGAACGCGCGGTGCTCGAGCGGTTGAAGACTTCCCACCCGTTGATGGAGGTGTACATCCAGAATGTGGCACCGGACGAGGCGCGCGGCTGGGTCCCCACCGACGACAACTACTTTCTCGGCCAACTCCAGTTCGATGACGGGCCCACGCTTCGTCCGTTCGGACAAAACGGGGAACAGCGCGGGGTGATGCTACGCCTCACCTCGAGCCCGCCGAACATGGGGAATGCCTTCGCTGCGATGGTGGCGCCCGACTGGCGGGAACTCGATTGCAAGCGATACGCATTCACGTACGTCCGCCGGGGTATCTCGGCGAATCGCGCTGCTTCGTCTTCGACGTCAGGCCGCTTCGCGACGGCAAGGAGGGCTTCGTCGGCCGGATCTGGATTGAGGATCGCGACTACAACCTCGTCCGCTTCAACGGCGCCAGCCTCGGATTTGGCTGAGACGTTGTCAGGCATGCTCAAGCGGAAGCTGTCCTTCCATATGGACGGCTGGCGTGTGAACGTCGCGCCCGGTGTGTGGGTGCCGTGGTACGTTCACTCGGAAGAAACGGATCAAAACAGCGCATCGTCGTCCAAGTCGTCCTCGAACTCGAAGCGGCAAACCCGGTTCAAGAGCCAGACCCGGATCTGGGGATACCAGGCTCAAAACGCCGACCGGACCAGCTCGTTGACGACGATCCGGATCGACGAGCCCAATGTCGCCGACACCACCGAAGTGGCCGCGCAGCTGTCGCCCGTGCTGAGCCAGCGCCGATGGGAACAGGAGGCCGAGGCGAACGACCTCGAAAGACTCGAGGCGATCGGCCTGCTCGCGCCGGCGGGCGAAGCGGACAAGGTCCTCGACACCCCTCAACAACCTCGTCGTCACCAACAAGGTGAACCTCCAACGGCCGCTGCACTCCCGGATCCTGCTGACCTCGCCGCTCGAGTCGTTCACGGTCGGCCACACGATCGTGCTGAGCCGCGGCCTCATCGACGTGCTGCCCGACGAAGCGAGCCTCGCGACGATGCTGGCGCACGAGTTGAGCCACGTGGCGCTCGGCCACCAGCTGATCGACACGAAGTTCTCGTTCGCCGATCGTCTGATGGTGCCCGACGGCGAGCTGCTGGAGGCGCTGCGTATCGCCCGCACGCCCAAGGAGGAGGGCGCGGCTAACGAGAAGGAACGATCGAGCTGCTCGGCAAGTTGCCTGATCGCGACAAGCTGGCCGACGCCGGCCTGTTTCTTCGAACGCTCTCGGAGCAGGCCGAAGCAGTTGCCTCGGCTCATCCAGCCGCACATCGGAGACTACATGGCGGCCGACGGGCAGATGACACGGCTTGCCGATCTCATGAAACAGGCCCCGCCGCTGATGCCCGACAACCTCGAACAGATTGCCGCGCTCCAGCTCGGCGCGCGGCTCGTCGTCGATGCGTGGAGCGGCAGGGTGTCGCTCGATCGCTCGCCCGCCTGCAAATCTCTGATGTCGGTTCGCGAGAAGGTGCCGTTTGCCGTGACGCCGCTGATGCCCGTGATCAGATATGCGGAGCCTCTGGCCCTCGGCACGCCCGTCCGCACGGTCGGCGAGTTGCGGTCCAACTAATTCGGGGCTCGTTACTCGATCGTGAATACGATCTTGCCCTTGTGATTCCCCGCGCCAAAATGACGAAAGGCCTCGCGAGCGTCGCGCAGTGTGTAGGGGCCGTCGATCACGGGCACGAGCTGGCCGGCTTCGAAGCGCTCGTTCAAATACGGGAGATCCCGGTTCTGTTTCAGGCCGACGAGCCGCAAGGCCTTGTTCATGGTTGGGCGACTCCACAAGCCGAAGATGGCGACCTTGAAGAGATCCCTGATCAGCGGGCCACCGACGGTCGCGGATGTACCGCCAGGGTTGAGTGAGCGCACGTATTCGGATGGCCCACGATTGGTCCTCGTATCAAGAATCAGGTCATAGCGCAGGCCGTTCCTGGTGAAGTCCTCCTTTTCGTAGTCGATCACAGATCCCAGCCCAAACTCCGCATCATGTCGTGCTTCGAAGCGCGATCGACGCCGGTGACTTCAACGTCCTGCAACTTGGCGAGCTGGACGCCAATCGTGCCCACTCCTCCGCCGCCCCCGTTGATCAGGATTTTCAGGCTAGGTTTCAGTGGTCCCCCCGCACGCAGCCCTTGCACGGCGAGCTGCCCGGCCTGAGGTAGCGCCGCCGCCTGCTCGAACGTCATACGCGCGGGCTTCATCACCAACGCGTGTTCCCGAGCACAGACATATTCTGCAAATCCGCCCCAGCCGCCCGAGCCGAAGCCAGACAAATCGCCATAGACTTCGTCACCGACGCGGAAACGCTGAACCCCGCTACCGACCTCGGTGATCCGTCCGGCGACGTCCGAACCAAGAATCGGCTTCGGCGCGGCGCGGCTGATCGAAAGCGACGGGCCGTGGAGCAGCCCCCAGTCCCAATCGTTGAGTGAGGCAGCATGGACGCGGACCAGGACCTCGCCCTCCTTTGGGAACGGGCCGTTCGACCTCCCTGATTTCGAGCACGTCGGGCGGACCGTATCGGTCACGAATCAGCGCTTTCACGTCCGCTTCGGCCTGCAACCGGAAGTTGAAGCTCGTTGCATTCACGAAGACTCTGTCATGACCCTGGGACCGGTGCCAAGGGCATTGACGACGAACGGCGGTGCTAGAATCG
>CAVRDA010000006.1:0-130893 GCA_963719755.1 Vicinamibacteria bacterium
GGACTGGCCGCCAGGTGGGCGAGCTCCGCCTCGACGGAGACGCGCTCGGCGCTCCCCGGGGCGTAGTCGAGGTTCGGCTCGTTGACCGGCGTCGGTGGCGTGGTGATCGCGTCCATGCCGCCGATGCTCTCAGAGTCAGCTGGCTGGAAACGGCCCGAGTGTCCAGTAGACAAAGCTGGCAACCTGTCCGTTGGCTCCGCTCGCCTGCTGTTACCCCTGTTCACGCGAGCAGGTCCGGGATCTCCTGCACGCCGAACCACCCGAGGTCGCCGAGCTGCTCCGGCAACGACGGATCGATGTCGACGGTGTCGGCGTGGACCGCCTGCATGACCCGCATCGGGATCGCCGAGTCGACGGCAGCCGCGGTCGACTCAGGATCCTCGATCAGGTCGTCGGCCTCGGCGGCGAGGACCACCCGGCGCGGCGGGTCCTCCTCGGTCAGCAGCGTGGGCGAGTCGTCCGCGGCAGCCATCAGGGCGGCGTACTCCCACTCCTCCTCGTCGGCCTCCGGCCAGGCCTCACGCAGCCATCCGGTGACCGCCCGCGCTTGCACCGGCGTCGGCCCGACGCCGCCGTCCGCGGTGAACCGCGCCAGCGAGCTGAGGGTGGCGGGGACGTAGACGCGGTGCTCACGGGAGGCTCGTGCTCATTCGCCGGTCCCGGCTTGGCGGGCCCGGACTTCGGGACTCGGCTCGGCGGGCTCCGGACTCGGCGGCTCCGGCTTCACGATCGGCGTGCGGCGGCCCCGCGGGGCCCGCAGCCGGCTCTCGCTGGCGCTGTCGACGAGCTCGTCCAGCGCCTCGCGCACGCACTGGCCCAGCACCTCGATGTCGGGCAGGGCGTCGCGGTCGGCGCTGATGCCGTAGTGGACCGCCCCGTCGTAGGAGGTCACCCCGACCGACAGCGAGAAGCCCGGGAGCAGCGGCGGGACCGGGTAGGTCTCGACCATCTCGGCACCGGCGAGGTACATCGGGAACTGCGGACCCGGCACGTTGGTGACCACCAGGTTGACGCTGCCCCGCGCCTCCTTGAACGCGACCCGGGAGCCGAGCGCGTGGAAGGTGGTCGGCGCGAACCCGGCGACGCCGGCGATGCGGTCGGCGGCCACGGCCCGGCCGGTCTCGCTGTGCACGCGCAGGGCGTAGGACACCTGGTGCAGGCGTACGACGGGCGAGCCCTCGCCGATCGGCAGGTCGACGAGGTGGCCGACGACCTGGGACCCGAGCGAGGTCGGCTCGAGCTCCTCGTCGATCACGCTCATCGGGACCAGCGCCCGCAGCCGCCGCGGCGCGCCGACCGACTCGGCACGGGTCATGAACCACGCGCGGATCGCGCCGGACAGCGTGGCCAGGATGACGTCGTTGACGGTGCCGCCGTGGACGCGCCGGACCTTGCGGTAGTCCTTGAGCGAGGTGCGCACCAGCACGACCCGCCGCTGTGCCGACGGCTCGACGTTGAACGGCGAGTCCGGCGTGGACGCGGCCGGGCCAGCCCGCCGCGATCGCGCCGACCTTGGCCGCAGCGCCGCCCACGGTGCGCCCGAGCGCCGCGGCGTTGCTGCGCAGCGTGCTCACGGCCACCCGCGGGTTCGCGGCGGACTCGGCCAGGGCGCCGACCGCCAGGCTGGTCGGGGTCGGCTCGTGGGCGGCGACCCAGTCGTCGCGCACGAGCTGTCGCGGGCCGGGGTCGACGTCGAGCAGGACCTGTCCGAGGTCGACGGTCGAGATGCCGTCGACGAGGATCTGGTGGGACTTGGAGAGCAGCGCGACCCGGCCGTCCTCGAGGCCCTCGACGAAGTAGACCTCCCACAGCGGCCGGTCGGGGTCGAGCCGGCGCGACATGATCCGCGCGGTGAGCTCGCGCAGCTGGTCGATCGTGCCGGGATGGGGCAGCGCGGAGCGGCGTACGTGGTAGGCGAGGTCGAAGTCCTCGTCGTCGACCCAGGCCGGGTTGGCGAGGCGGCCCGGGACGCGGCGTACGTGCTGGCGGTAGCGCGGCACGAACGCGATCCGGTCGTCGATGTGGGCGAGCAGCGAGTCGTAGTCGAAGCCGGAGTCGGCGGGGTCGAAGATCTCGAGCGTCGCGTTGTGCATCGGCGTCTGCGGCGTCTCCTCGGCCAGCAGGGCGAGGTCGCTCGCGCGCAGCCGCTCGCTCATTGCGCGAACCCCATCGAGACGTGTCATCATCATCCACGGTCGGCCCAGCCCCGCCCCCGGTGGCTGTTGAACCCCATGGGATTCTGACAGAGTCTCGTCACGTCCGAACGCCACATCCATCACCCGGAGGTTCCGATGTCCCGCCGGCTCTCGCCTCGCACTCGTCGCGCTGATCGCGACACTCGGGATGCTGGTCGCGGCTGCGGGTGACAGCCGAGCGGCTCCGGGAAGCCCGAGGCCGACGAGTCCAGCGCCACCGCGGACTCCACTGCGGACGCCAGCGCGAAGGCCAAGCCGACCAAGAAGAAGCCCAGCGGCCGACGCTCGACATCACCTTCAAGGGCGACACCGTGACCCCAACGGGGTGCAGATGAAGGTGAAGGCCGGCAAGCCGCTGAAGCTGCACATCACGGCCGACCAGCCCGGCGAGATCCACGTGCACAGCTCGCCGGAGCAGGAGATCGAGTACGACGCCGGCACCTCGGACAAGACCCTCACGATCAAGCAGCCCGGCGTGGTCGACGTCGAGTCGCACGACCTCGACAAGCTCATCGTCCAGCTCGAGGTGCGCTGAGTGCTCCTGCCCCTGCACGGCCTGGGCGGCGCCAAGGACCTGCCGATCCCGATCGGACTGGCCATCGCCGGCGGCATCGCCGCGCTGGTCGTGTCGTTCTGTGTGCTGGCGCTGGCCTGGCGCACCCCGCGCTACGAGGGGCCGGGCGGCCGGCCCGCCCCGCGCTGGCTGGCGCGGCTCGTCGACGACGAGCGGTTCCGGTGGACGGTGCGGATCCTCGGGCTGCTGGTCTGCGGCCTACCTACCTGGGCGCTGATCTGGGGACCGGACCTGGTCACACAACCCGGTCCTGGGCACCTTCTACGTGCTGGTCTGGGTGGGCGTGGTGCCGGCCTCGCTGCTGTTCGGCCGGTCGTGAAGGCGGTCAGCCCGGTGCGGACGCTCAACCTGCTGCTGGCGAAGGTGACCGGCGGTGACCCGGCGACCGGCATGATGACCTACCCCGCCCGGCTCGGCTACTGGCCCGCGGCGCTCGGGCTGTTCGCGTTCGTGTGGCAGGAGCTGGTCAACCCGCAGAGCGCCTACCTCGGCTCGGTGCGGGTCTGGCTGGCGGCCTACCTCGCGATCATGCTGATCGGCGCCGCCGTCTTCGGTGACGTGTGGCTGGAGCGGGCCGACCCGTTCGAGGTGTACTCCAGCCTGCTGGCCAACCTCTCCCCCTGGGGCCGCACCGACGGCCGGCTCGTCGTACGCAGCCCGCTGGCGAACCTCGGGACCACCATCCCCCGCCCGGGTCTGGTGGCGGTGGTCGCGGTGCTGTTCGGGTCGACGGCGTTCGACACCTACAAGGACACGATCCCGTGGCAGCGGTTCGTCCTCGACGTGGGCCTGAACGAGGTGTTCACCAACGCGGTGGCGCTGCTGGTCTTCTGCCTGGTCGTGGGGGTCACGTTCACCGCCGCCGCGATGTCGACGGGCGTGGAGACGACCGGCCCCCGCGCCGTACGACGCACAGCCCTGCCGGCGCTGCTGGCCCACTCGGTCATCCCGATCGTCGTGGGCTACATGACCGCGCACTACCTCAGCTATCTCGTCGAGCAGGGTCAGTCCACGATCATCCAGCTCAGCGACCCGTTGGTCCGCGGCGACAACCTGCTCGGCACCGCCAACTGGGCGGTCAACTACTGGCTGTCGTTCCACCCCACGCTGCTGGCGGTGGTCCAGGTGCTGGCCGTGATCACCGGCCACATCTGCGGCGTGATCGCCGCCCACGACCGGGCCATCTAGCTGCTGCCACCGCGCCACCACGTCACCGGCCAGATCGGGATGCTCATCATCATGGTCGGCTACACCGCGACCGGGCTCTACCTGCTGATGGGTGGCGGCTGAGCCACGCGGCCGGCGAAGACCGCGTCGTGGATCTCCGCGATCCCCCGGCGCAGCGGCGAGTCGCCGAGCTCGACCACGGACTTGCCGGCCACCAGGGCCTTGTCCGTGGTGGACCTGTCCTCGGGCAGGAAGTGCACTCCGGCGGCGCGGATGTAGCCCTCGACCATGCCGACGATGTCGCGTCGACCCCAGCCCAGGGAGTCGCGCATCCGGTTGACCACGACCGTGACGGGCGCGTCCGACGCCTCGCGCATCGCCACCAGCGTGCGCGCCAGCCGGGCCAGGCCGGTCGGTTCGGCGGAGCCCACCACGACGACGTGGTCGGCGGCCGCGACGGCGTCGATGGTGAGCTGGTTGCGCGACAGGGGGCGGCCCAGCTCGGCGTCGTCCTCGAGGCTGAAGCCCGTGTCGACGACGACGTCACCCACCTCACTCGCGCGGTCGAGCACCGCGTCGAGGACGCCCGGCCGGGCCTCGACCCAGCGGTCCGGCCTCGGCAGGCCGGTGAGCACCTCGAAGCCTCGGCCAGCACGCGCCGACAGCGCGCGAAGGACTCGGCATCGAGCCTGCCCGCATTGACCAGCCGGGCCGCGGCGAGCAGGCCGGAGACCTCGTCGAGCACGCCGAGGTGCTGGGCGACGGCTCCCCCGTGGGGGTCGGCGTCGACGAGCACGGTCGGTCGTCCGCGGTGGGCGTGCACGGCGGCGAGGCCGATCGCGAGCGTCGTACGCCCGGGGGCGCCGGCGGGGCCGTGCACCGCGATGATCCGGCCCGCGGAGCCGGCTGCGTCCGGCGGGCTCCGCGACGGGCTCGGGATCGGCGACGAGCGCTCGGGTGCCGGCCGACTCGACGGTCTCGGGCAGGGAGGCGAGATCGAGCGTCATCGACCACGGCGACGACGCCGAGCCGGGTGAGGGCGTCCTCGTCACCACCCACGGCGACACAGCGCACGTCGTGGCGCAGGAGCTGCATCACCGCGTCGGCGTCGAGACCGCGCAGCTCACCCGACACGAGGGCGACGTCGGCCTGACCGGTCGCCGCGCTCGCCAGCAGGTCGGCGAGGTCGACGCACCGCTTGAGGACACGTGGCTAGCCCCGCTGAGCAACCCGAGCGCCGAGGCCTCCCACGGCTCGCCTCCGGCGGCGAGGAGGACGCTCACCCGGTCGGACATCGGGTCTCAGCCCTTCCGTGCGACGACGACGCGGCCGTCCGCGATGCCGCCCAGAGCAGTCCCGAGCTCCTCGGCGCGCCTCCGGCACCCCGACGATGACCTGTCGCGTCGACTGCGGGGCCAACCGGCGGACGAGCGGGGTACGGCGACCACCACGACGTCGGTGAGCACGGGCACCGCCTTGACCTTGGCTCCGGCCACGGACGAGACCTTGGGCGCCACCCAGATGTCGACCACGGAGCCCTGGCGGACCGTGGCCGGCAGGTCGTCGGAGACGACGCTGACGGGCACCTCGACCAGGTCCGGGCCGGAGTCCCGTGCGAAGGCCGCGCGGGGCAGCAGCTCGCCGGCAGAGACCGGTCGGTTCAGGGTGGCGGCGTCCGGCAGGTCGTCGTCGGCAGCGAGGTAGCGGTCTGCCGTCCCGCCGTCGGGGAACCGGACGTCGCGCCGCTCCACGTCGCCTCGTCGACGTCGCACCGGCAGGCAGGTCGCGGGCACGGCCCAGACCCCTACGGTGTCGTCGGCGGCGGCCATCATCCGGGCGCCGAGCACGACCGACCCGGCCACCAGGACGATCCCGAGCAGGAGGCGCGGGTTGCGCCAACCCGGCCGGCGGCTGCGGGTGGCACGGGGTACGGCGGAGCCGGTCCGTTCCGGAGCAGTCATCGTCATCGGGGACTCCTTCTCCGCAGGTCTCCCTGCAACTCACATGCGTGTCAACTGGTCGCAACCGGACGCGAACGGTGGCAGAGTGGCGGTGTGAACGCAATGCCCAGGTTTCTTCAGCTGGCTGACGTGGCGGAGGTCCTGAACATCTCCGGCGCCCAGGTCTATGCGCTCGTGCGCCGCGGCGAGCTCCGGGCCATCAAGATCGGCGGCCGCGGCCAGTGGCGCGTCGAGGCGAGTGAGCTGGAGGCCTACATCGAGCGGGCCTACGCCGAGGCCGACGAGTTCGTGGACTCGCACCCGTTCGTCGAGGGGCCCCGCCTCCACCAAGGACTGACCTCATCCGGGACGACCCTGGAACGCGGTGACCGGAGCCACGGGACCACCTGGACGCTGGCGTCCCGGCCCTCGCCGACGTGCAGCTCGAAGAAGTCGCCGCCGACCCGGCCGACCCGACCCTCGATCTGCTGCCGTCGACGAAGCGCACCAGGCAGTGCTCCTGGCCGCCGGACAGCCCGCGGAGCACGGTGCGCAGCGTCAGCCGGTCGACCACCGACCAGGTCTCCTCGTGGTCGGCCCGGTTGGCCAGCCCGCTGACGCCTGCGATGCCGGCGTGGCGCACGACCCACTCCGCCGTACGGTCCACGAGCAGCAGCCAGTCCTCGCCGAGCCGGGCCAGCCGACCGCCGACGACGTGACCCCCGACGAGCCGGACCTGCAGGTCGAGTCCGAGCGAGGCGTGCAGCCTCGACGCGAGGTTGACCCGGGCGTACTCGGCGAGGCTCAGGTCGGCGACGTCGGCGTCCCGGTCCGTGAGGTGCATGCCCTCGGCCTGCTGCTCGAGGTCGTCGAACAGGGCGAACATCGACGCTTCCCAGCCCATGCGATCTCTCATGCCCTTGCGCCCGAAGTCGCAAACGGTCTGTGGACAAGCGATTGACACCGGACGAGTCTGAGCGTTGTCTGACGCAAACGCAAGCAAACGAAAGCATTGGGTCATGACATCTCGGAAGCGCCGCTCGGTCTCGACGGCCGTCCTGGCGCTCGTCCTGGTCACCGCCGCCGCCCGGTGGCTGCTCGAGGCGACCGCGCCGCTGCGGCACCCAGCCAGCTCCGAGTACGACGCCCTGCTGCTCGCCGTGGCCGCCTGGGTCCTCCTCGGCTGTGCCGCCTGGGCCGTGCTGATCGGGATCGCCGCAGTGGTGGAGACGACGTCCGCCGGGCGGCTCCCGGCCACGGCCTGGGTGGGCTGCCCGCGTTCGCTGCGTCGGCTCCTGCTCGCCGGGCTCGGGGTGCGCTCTCGTCGGCGCGGGGCCGCTCCAGTCATCCGCGACGGCCTCCGCAGAAGCACCGCTCCCGGTGCCGGCGCGACCCGTCGGGACGGTCCAGGCAGGACCCAGCCGGCAGACAACCGAGCAGGATCCGCGGCCTGGGCTGGTCGTGCGTCCCGGCGACAGCCTGTGGCGCATTGCCGAGCAGCGGCTCCACGCCTCCGCGTCCGCCGACGAGGTGGCGGCGCTCGTCCAGCGCCTGCACCACCGAAACCGCGGGGTCATCGGCCCGACCCCGACCTGATCCGCCCGGGGCAGCGCCTCGCCGTGCCCCCACGACCCACCGTTCCTAGCTCCCACACCCACCCACGGTCGACGAAGAGGAGACCCGATGACCGTCCAGCTCCACCGCTCCGCTCCCGCACCCGTGCCGATGGCGAGCGTCCAAGGGACGCTCGCGCTCGACTACGGCAGCAGCGTCCGATCCACCCGGGCGCCCGACCTCCGCGTGCTACCCGGCGCCCGTGCCGAGCTGGAGGCGTTCGCACACCGGTTCGCCAGCGCCGTCGTCGAGGTGATCGGAGGCGACCGGGGTCCGAGCCAGCTGCTCCGGTGGACCACCGAGCGGGTCTACGCCGACCTGCAGCGCCGCGCCGCGCTGCTGGCCCGCACGACGCCGGGCGACCGGCGGGTGCGACGCCTGCGCAGCCAGGTGCGCAGCGTGCACGTGTTCTGCCCCTCGCCCGAGGCTGCCGAGATCAGCGTGCACGTGCGGCACGGCGAGCGCTCGCGGGCGATCGCTGCACGGATCGAGCACCTGGACGGCCGTTGGTGCTGCACCGCCCTCCAGTTCGGCTGAGCCAGCGGATCGGTCGGCCTCGAGACGACAACGACGTTCGACTAACGAACGCTGAGGCCTTGCCAGGCATTCGAATCGTGCTGCCCGGCACGCTAGGCAGGTCGAGGAGGTCAAGGACCAGATTGGCGACCTCCCCGTTGCGGATCGGCTGCACGCCCGCGTACGAAGGCCGAACCACGCCCGGGTCCCTGCGGTCGCCGGGGTTGAGCGCGTAGAGGTCGGTGCCTCTAGCGACACCGATACCCCAGACCATGAAGGGCACCCGGTAGTTGGCGAGGATCGTGGCATCGGAGTGGCTCGCGCCGAGACCGCCGTGATCCGAAGGTCAGCACAACGTTGGTGTGTGCACGCAGGAAGCTACTGGCGGTGATCGCATTGAGAATCCGGCCCACCTGGGTGTCCGTCTGCTGCACAGCCCGAAGGTAGGGGGTGGACATGAAGCCGCTGGCGTGACCGGCGCGGTCGGGGTAGGCGAGGTGCACGAGCTGAACGGGTCCGGGGCAGTGCTCAATCTGGCTATCAGTCGGCTGACGTTGGCCGGCTCGGTGTCGACAAAGTAGCGGCTGATCTTGTCGCGGCCGTTGTCGACGCCTACCGTGTCGCGGGCGCCGTGCGTGCCGTTCCAGGAACGGTCGAGAAAATCAACTTCTCCTTGGTCGCGTAAAAGCTGTCCGGTTGCCGCGGTTGTGTGCCACGTCGAACATGCTGCGGACATAGCTTCCGGCAGTGCGGTGCACGGTGGACCCATTGTCCGAGTTGAAGGTAACCCGGTGCCCACCGGTCTTTGTGACCCAGCGACCGGTGACCATCCCAGTGTGGTTGGGCAGGGTGATCGTGCGCTCATAGGCAGTGCGCGCGTTCAGCGTTGAGGCGCCCTCGTCGATCAACCGGTACAGGTTGGGCGCACCGCTGCGACCCAGTCGACGGATCGCTGCAGGGTTCAACCCGTCCACCGAGATAGCTACCATGTGGTCCACGACGTCGTCGGCGGAGGAGGCCCCGGCCGTGGTCGGATGCTTTCCCCGCCACCCGAGCCGCAGGTGGCGATGACCAAGACGAGGAGGATGAACCTGCCGAGACGACTGAAGCGAAACAACATTTGGCTCCCCGGGGGAAGGAGAGGACGGCTCATCAGAAGCCATCCCGCGCCCCATGCAGCCGGGCTGATCCGACCAGCTCCCTAGCTGGTCCCGGCCATCCCCTGGGTCCCGGACGTGGCCGGGACCTCAACCAAGCAACCACGCCGGCGTCAGAACTTCAGACCGTCGGGTTCTCCACGCTGGGAGGTTGGCTGCGGCTCGCGGGCCGCCGCGGCGCTCTTGGCTTCAGCAAGCACCTTCTTGGCCTCAGTCCACGCCGCCTTCAGTCTATATGATCAGCCTTGACGAGGGCGAGCAGCTGCCCCTTGGTGGCACGCCGCACCCTGGCCGCTTCAACGGCTTCGCACCAGCTTTCGCTCTCGCAGCACGCGCTACCGTCCGCGCCTGCCGGGCGGCGTCGGATCCAGCGTCGCCCCTGGCGACGTTGCTAACTCGGCGCCAGAGCCGACTTGGCCTGCGCGGCGGCGACCCGGCCTCCCGGCCTCCTTGGCCTTCAGCTGTACGGCGAGGGCCTTCATTGACGTGCGTGTGTGTGTGGTGTAAGCCTTCTGCGCCGCCCGGGACTGTGCGGACGCCGCATCAACGGCGCTGGTGAGTGCGGTGAGGTCGCAGCCGGTGGGTGCCTCGTCGGCCGCAGCGGCCGGAGCAATGGAGCCAGCGAGTCCAGCGATGAGCAAAGTCGCGGTGGCGGCGAGGCGACGGGAGCGGTTTGTCATAGGGGGTCCTTGTCCAGGGGGAGCGCCGTTCCAACAACGGCTCGCATATAACAGCACAAAACGGACACCGCGACCAGCTGCGAATCACTGATTCGCACCCAGATTGCTGATGAGCCCGAGATCAGCATCGTCAGGGCTGCGCCTGACTCCCTCGCGGCGGCGGTCTCCGTGCATCGGCACTGCTTGAACGCTCCCTCTCGACCAAACCCCAGCCAGCCACGGGGGGGCGGACTTCGCGGCTCAGCCCCCCATCATCAGTGGCATAGATGTCGGTCCGGTGCGGCGGACCGCATCACGCTCTGGCCACGCCAACCGGGCAGCTGACGCCGGTTCCGCCGTGGCCGCAGTAGCCGTCGGGGTTCTTCGCCAGGTACTGCTGGTGGTAGTCCTCGGCGTAATAGAACGTGGGCGCCGGCAGGATCTCGGTCGTGATGCGGCCGTAGCCGGCCCGCGTCAGCTCGAGCTGATAGCGATCGCGAGAGTGTTCGGCCGCCTCGCGCTGCGCGTCGTCAGCGTAGTAGATGCCGGACCGATACTGCGTGCCGTTGTCGTTGCCCTGCCGCATGCCCTGGGTCGGGTCGTGGCCCTCCCAGAACGTCTGGAGCAGCTCGTCGTACGACACCCTGGCCGGGTCGAATACGACGAGGACGACCTCGTTGTGCCCGGTGAGTCCCGAACACACTTCACGGTAGGTCGGATTGGGCGTGAAGCCTCCCGCGTAGCCGACCGCCGTCGAGACGACGCCAGGCACCTGCCAGAAGCCCTTTTCCGCTCCCCAGAAGCAGCCGAGGCCGAAAATCGCCGTGGCGAGGCCCGGAAACGGACCGACCAGCGGCGCGCCGTTCACGAAGTGCTTCCCGGGCACCTCCATCGGCGTCTCGCGGCCCGGCAGGGCCTCCTCGGGCGTCGGCATGCGAAGTTTGCTCGCGCTGAAGACCATGTTCCCCTCCGTTTGATTGGAGACGCCGGACTCCCCGATGGTTTCGCGGCGCCGTCCAGTTCGTCAACCTGGCGGCGCGGCCTATTTCGTGTCGCGGTAGTTCAGCGGCGGCGGCGTGTCTGCCGGAATCCTGGACCGATACTGGCGGGTGCCCTTCGTCTTCTCGAAGCTGGCGCGCGCGGCCGCCACCTGCGCCGGATCGGTCATCAGGTCCATCGCCGACAGCGCGAGCGTCTTGGCGGCGACCATCATGCCCTTGCGGCCGATGCTGCCGCCGGTGCAGGCCGTCGCCTGCCAGCTGTGGCCCGACGTCCCGGGGACGTAGGTGGCCGCGAAGAACCAGCCGCTCGGCACGAGCCAGCTGATGTCTGCCGCGTCGGTCGATCCGATCGTCAGCGGCTCGTCTGTCGGGCGAATCGTCGCCGCCTCTTCGATCGGCCGCGCGGCGCCGGGCATGAACGACGACTGCAGCGTCTGGGCGAAGGCCCGCTCCTCGCTGGAGTACGTCACGCCGCCCACCTCGCGCAGGTTCTTGTCGAGCAGCTTCATCATCGCCTCGTTCGGCAGCAGCTCCGGCGTGCTCCCCACCAGCTCCATCTCCATCGTCGTGCCGGTCGCGAGCGCGCCGGCTTCGGCGGTCTTGATGATGCGGTCCCAGATGCCGTCGAGCACGTCGATCTGCGGATGGCGCGCATACATGTAGATCTCCGCCAGCTCGGGGACGATGTTGGGGGCGACGCCGCCCTTCGTGACGATGTAGTGGAGGCGGGACTCCTGGGGGATGTGCTCGCGCAGCAGGTCGACCGCGTGCGTCATCACCATCACCGCGTCGAGGGCGGAGCGTCCCTTGTCCGGCGCGCTGGCCGCGTGTGAGGCGACGCCCTTGAAGCGAAACCGCGCCGAGATGACCGCGAGCGTGGAGGTGCGCGTCGCGATGTTGCGGTCGTTCGGATGCCAGTGCAACACGACGTCGGCGTCGTTGAAGAGCCCGGCGCGCGCCATGTAGACCTTGCCGTTGCCGCCTTCCTCGGCGGGCGTGCCGTAGTAGCGGATGGTGCCGGGCAGCTTACGTGCGTCGAGCTGCGCCTTCACCGCGATGGCCGCCGCCATCGACGCCACGCCGAACAGATTGTGGCCGCAGCCGTGGCCGGCGCCGCCGGCGACTCGCGCCTTCTGCTGCGGCGCGTCTTCCTGCGACAGACCCGGCAGCGCGTCGAACTCTCCCATGATGCCGATGACCGGCTTGCCGCTGCCCCACGTCGCGACGAACGCAGTCGGCATTCCGGCGACGCCCGCATCGATACGGAAGCCCGCCTTTTCGAGCTCGGCGCGCAGGAGCTGCGCGCTTGTCGTCTCCTTGTAGCCCACTTCGGCCACTTCCCAGATCTGCCGGGACAGCTGACCGTAATGGTCCGCTTTGGCGTCAATGCTCTTCGTGAGAAGAGGCCGCCATTCCTGCGCGGCGGGGCCAGAGGCCGTGACCGCAATGAAGACGATGACTCCGACGGCGTGCCTCACCGACATTCGCTCTCTCCGTATGTGGTCTCAGTTCGGGTGACAGGATCAACGAGCCGCGGCGCGTACGGCGTCCAGCATCCGATCGAGCTCGGTGCGATCGTACACACGGCCGGCCTGCACGACAGCACGTATTTGCCGCGTCGCGCGGATGTCAGCCAGCGGATCGCTGTCGAGCAGCACCAGGTCCGCTCGCTTGCCGACCGCGATCGTGCCGCGATCGTCCATTCCCAGCAGGCGCGCCGACTCCCGGGTCGCAGCGGCCAGGCTCTGCCGCGGGCTCAGCCCGGCGGCGGCGAGCCGCTCGAGCTCGGCGTGCAGCGACCCGCCCAGCGGCAGGAAGCTGTCCATGGCGTCGGTGCCAGCGACGACGGTGACGCCGGCGCGATGCATCGCGCCGACAAACGCGAGGCTCGCGGCTGAGATCGCGCGGTTCAGCGCGAGATCCTCGTCCGAGATCGCTGCCAATTGTGCCGTCCGTTGCGGCACCCAGCGCGCACGCGCCGCCTGTGGCACGAACGCGAGCACATCGGCCGACGGCGTGTCGGTGCGGCTCTGCGGCAGCAGGCCTTCCGACCATACGAGCGTGGGCACCGACACCACGCCATGCTGGCGCATCGCGGCAAAGAGCTTCGCCGCGCGCGCGTCGTCTGTGGTCTCGATCAGGCGCCGCTGCAGCGCGCGCTCGCGAGCCCGGACCGCCCCGCGCAGCGGCTCCGGCTGGGCCATCGCCCGCGCGAGGTCGCGCATCTCGGCCCGGATTGCCGCTTCGTCGCGCGACGCGGCCAGCAGCAATCCCGCATCGCCCACGAGCGCCGGCGACACGTGCTCCACGCTCCGCTGTCCGCCGGTGGCGACGTCGAATGCGCTGATGGCTTCCGGCACGTGGCCGGCAACCGTCAGATTCGCCGTGCGTGCGGCGGCAACGACGGCTCGCCAGCTTTCCGCCGAGAGGCCGGCCTGCACTTTGATGAAGTCCACTCGCCTCGCAGCCAGCGCGCGAACGACCGACGCCGCGTCACCGGGAGCGGCCACCGGGCTGACCATCGCCGAGGCGACCTGCGGCCCGTCGACAAAGGGCCCGGGCGTGATGATGGCGGGCCCCGCGATCGTTCCCGCCGCCACCGACGCGCGCATCGCGACGACGCGGTCGAAGACGCCGCCCATGTCCCGCACGGCGAGCACGCCGTGGGCCACGAGCGATGGCAGGAGCACCGCCGCCGGCGCGTCTGCCTCTTCACGAGTCGCGAGGTGCACGTGCGCGTCGATGAGCGCGGGGATCAGGAACCGTCCGGCGCCATCGAGACGGGTGGCGCCATCCGGCACGCGGGTGGTCGACGACGGGCCGATGACCTCGATGCGGCCGTCGCGAATGAGCAGCGTCGTGGCGGAGCGCGCCGGCCCCTCGGTGCCATCCACCAGCGTGACGCCGGTGATCGCGAGAGGGGGAGAGGTTTGCGGCGCCGCGCCCATGCCGAGCAGCACGGCGAAGGCTGCCAGCAGCCTACAAGTCGCCACGGCGCATCTGGTCGAGCAGGTGATCCGACGACCGCACCGCCAGCGCCATCATCGTCAACGTCGGGTTCGCGTAGCCGCCGGACGGGAAGCCGGAGCCGTCCATGACGAAGACGTTGCCGACGTCGTGCAGCCGCTGGAACGGCGTCAGCACGGAAGTCTTCGGGTCGGCGCCCATCCGGGCGCAGCCGACCTCGTGGGCGGCCCAGCGCGGCGAGTTCCTGGTGCGGACGTTCTTGCCGCCGGCCGCTTCGAGCATCTCCCCTGCCGCTGCGGCCATGTCCTGGAGCATCGCCTTCTCGTTGTCACGATAGGCGATGTGGATCTTCAGCGCCGGGATCCCCCAGGCGTCGACGACCTGCGGGTCGAGCGCGACGAAGTTCCGCTCGTCGGGCAGGTGCTCACCGAAGCCCTGGAGGTTCAGGCGCGTCACACCTTCCTTGAGCGCGCGCTTGTAGGCATCTCCGTAGCCCGGCGCGTCCATGCGGAACGAGACGCTCGAGTTGCCCTGATACCCATAGCCGCGGAGGAAACCCTGTTTCGGCCCCCCGGGCAGATTGCGAAATCGCGGCATGAAGATGCCGCTTGGGCGCCGCGCCGCGCCCAGCGAGGGTGTGCCGGGAAACTCCGGGAACTCCGCGCTGGCGCCCGCATCGGTGAAGTGCACCATCAGGAACTTCCCGAGCAGCCCGCTCGAGTTCCCCAGCCCGCCGGGGTCCTGCCGGGTCGCGGAGTTGAACAGGATGCGCATCGACTCGAACATCTGCGCACAGACGACGACGGCGCGGCCGCGGATCTCGCGAACCGCGCGTGTCGGGCGATCGATGTACTCGATCCCGACGGCACGATGCGATTCGGGGTCCATCACGACCTTGTGCGCCATCGCGTCGGTAATGAGCGTGCACTTGCCGGTCTTGAGCGCGTCGGCGACGGTCGTGTACGTCGCGTTGAAATACGAATGCGTGACGCATCCCCGCTCGCAGGGACCGCAGTAGTGGCACGGCGCCCGGCCGTTGAGCGGCGCCGTCAGGTTGGCCGATCGCGCGATGGTGACCAGGCGGTCGAATCGCGCCTTCACGCGCTCCCGCAGCGCCCGCTCGACGCACGTCATCGGCATCGGCGGCAGGAAGACGCCGTCGGGCAGGCCGGGGTAGCCCTTCGGCCTGGCCGGAGATGCCGATGTAGCGCTCGACGATCTCGTAATACGGCGCGAGCTCGTCGTAGCCAATCGGCCAGTCGACGCCGTGGCCGTCGAGCGACGCCGCCTTGAGGTCGACGTCGCTATAACGGTAGCTCTGACGTCCCCAGACATTGGTGCGCCCACCGACCAGCCGCGTTCTACCAACCCACGGGAACGGCTCGTCGCCAGTCGTGTACGGCTCCTGCAGGTCGTTGACGTAGAAATGGGAGTTCCACTCGTCGCAGGCGTAGGACTGCGACTGCTGCGGCTGTGTCTTCAGCAGCGGCGCTTCGGTGCGGCCGCGGTAGGGCAGCGAGAACGGCGGGACGTGCTCGCGGTAGTCGGCGTCGCTAGAGGGCCGGCCAGCTTCGAGCAGCGCGACGCGCAACCCCGCTTCGGTGGCGCGCTTGGCGACCCATCCGCCGGTCGCGCCCGAGCCCACGACCACGAGGTCGTATCGAGCCGCTGGTTGTTGTGCCATCCGTCTCTCAGGCTATCACTCGGCCGACCCGGGACGCACCTCGCCGAGCTGGACGCCAGGATGGCTGTCGGACCACACGCGGTTGACTGTCGACGCGCCGGTAGCGCAGTGACGACGGCACGTGACACCGGGAGCCGCCTGCCGACCATTGCCGTCGCGGAGCGACAGCCGCCACCGTCGCCCGTCCACGCGGGAAAGCTTCGCCGCAGCATTCGCGCGCGGTCGTCTAGCGCGGGATCGTGGTGGACGATGACCGCCGGCAGGTACACGAAGTAGCCGAAGCCGTCGGACCGGACTGGTGTGGTTTGAAGGCCACCCGCGTAAATCCATACATAGCCGGCGACGGCGGCCAGCGCGACGCACAGGAGAAATCGGCGGACAGTCACGAGTAGGAGAACGGCACTCTGGCACGGACGAGCCGGGATAGCGACACGGACCCGTCGGCATGCATTTCGCACTTGGTAGTGCCAGCCCTGCAGTGGATGCAGGGAAGGAGATGCCCGTGCCGATTGCGTCCGTGACTGCCGCTGTCTTCGCGCTTCTTGCCGCTCAGGCCCCGGCTCGGGCCGCCGCCCCCGCCACGCCGTCCGACACGGCGGGGCTGGAACTCCAGGTGCGTCTCGACCGCGCCGGATTCTCACCTGGAGAGATCGACGGCAAGCCCGGGATGGTCACGCGCAAGGCGGTTGCGGCCTTTCAACGCGATCGCAAGCTGCCCGAGACCGGCATGCCGGACGAGAAGACGCTGGCGCTGCTGTCGGAAGCCGCGCCGGGCGATGTGCTCGTGCCGCACACGGTCACGGCAGAAGATATCGTGGGGCCCTATGTCGATCGGATTCCGGAAGACATGATGGAGCGCGCCGCGTTGCCCGCGCTGGGCTACACGTCGCCTGCCGAGCACCTGGGCGAGCGGTTTCACGTCAGCCCGGCGCTCTTGAAGACGCTGAACCCGTCGGCGACGTTCGCCGCAGGCGAGACGCTGCAGGTGCCCAACGTCCGCCCGCTCCCGCCGCCCGCGGCGCAGCCGGACAAGGCGGCGCCGAAGGGCGCGGCTGGCAATCCGGCGCCGAAGGTGACGGTGACCGTGTCGAAGAGCGAGCGCGCGCTCACCGCGACCGACGACGCCGGGCGTGTGCTGCTCTACGCGCCAGTCACCGTCGGCAGCGAGAACGACCCGCTGCCGATTGGCGACTGGAAGGTCACCGGCATCCAGCGCGATCCGGTCTTCCACTACAACCCGGATCTGTTCTGGGACGCCGACCCCGCGCACGCCAGGGCGAAGGTTCCCGCCGGGCCGAACAACCCGGTCGGCGTGGTGTGGATCGACCTGTCCCGGCCGCACTACGGCCTGCACGGGACGCCCGAGCCATCGCAGATCGGCCGGACCGAGTCGCACGGCTGCGTGCGGCTGACGAACTGGGACGCGCTTTCCCTGGCGGCGCTGGTGCCGCCTGGCACACCGGTGCTCTTCCGCCCGTGACACATCCACGCCACGCGCGCTACCACGAGCGGATGCTTGCGATGCTGGCCATCGGCTTCTGCCTTGGCGCGCTCGCGACCACCTATCTCGGCTGGCGGCGCGACGCGCTCTTCAGCAGCCGCACCGCAGAGCCGGCGACAGTGGCCGCGCCCACGCCGTCTGCGACCGTCGGAGCCGCGCCCGCCAGTACCGCCAGATCTCAACATCGCGCTCGGGCCGCCGATCCCGGGACCCGTGCGAACCGAGCCGACGATTGGCCCGCGCGAAACCAGCGCCACGGCCGCGCCGCCGGCGAAGGCCGGCACGGACCTCGAGCTGCTGCATCGCAAGGGGCTGCGGATTCCCATCGACGGCATCGCGCATCCCGCGCTGCAGCCAAGCTTCGACCAGAAGCGCGGCGCCAGCCTGCACGAGGCGATCGACATCCTCGCGCCACGGCACACCGCAGTGCGCGCCGTCGAGGACGGCGTCGTCGCGAAGCTGTTCGCCAGTGATCGCGGCGGCATCACCGTGTACCAGTACGACCCGACCCGCACGTTCTGCTATTACTACGCGCACCTCGAACGCTACGCGGAGGGATTGAAGGAAGGACAGGCGCTGAAGCGCGGCGACGTGATCGGCTACGTCGGCACGTCAGGCAACGCGCCGAAGGACACGCCGCACCTTCACTTCGCGATCTTCCGCCTCAACGAAGCTGGCCGCTGGTGGGAAGGCACGCCGATCGATCCCTACGAGGCGCTCCGGCAGCCGGGGGGATGAAGTCCGGGTCCGGAGTCCGGAGTCCGGAGTCCGGAGTCCGGAGTCCGGAGTCCGGAGTCCGGAGTCGGATAGTCAGCGGCCGATGGCCACCAGTTGCTTTTCCGTGCGAACGATCAGCAATCCGCCGGCAATGGCGGGCGTGGCCATGATCGGATCGTTCATCGCGTTGCGCGCGATCAGCTCGAAGGCGGGTCCCGCTTTCACGACGAAGACTTCACCATCTTCGCTCGAGAGAAACAGCCGGCCGTCGGAGCCCACCGGCGAGGCGCTGAAGCCGCTGCCGCCGTGCGCCAGACGCTGCCTGTACACCTCTGCCCCGCTCTCGATGGTGTACGCGTCCCACAACCCCTGATTGGCGAGCGTGTAGAGCTGATCCGCGTAGGCGATCGGTGTCGGCATGTAGGGGCCGCGCTGCGTGTGACTCCAGGCGATGGCGGCGCTCGACGTCTGTCCGGCCGGCAGCGTGAGGTCGCCGCGGGCGCCGGGCCGGATGGCGAAGATCGGCCGCTCCGGCGCGCGTCCCGACGCCACGACAACCAGGTCGCGGGCAAGAATCGGCGTCGGCGCGGTGATCTTCGAGCTGCCACCCAGCTGCCAGAGCTCGCGGCCGGTCGCCGCGTCGTAGCCGCGGATCCGGTTCGGCGAGTTCGTCACCAGCTCTTTGCCCTGTGGGCCTTTGACGACAGTCGGCGTCGCCCACGACGGCAGCTCCGTGCGCGGCGTCTTCCAGAGGCTCCGCCCCGACTCGAGGTCGAATGCCTGCACGAACGACGCGCCGTGCACGTCGCACTGCACGTATACGCGCCCGTCGTCGATGACCGGAGAACTGGCGTTGCCCCACTCGTAGTCGGGCAAGTCGTATGCGCCGGCGTTGAGCACGCCGAGGTCCTGCTTCCACCGCAGCGTGCCATCCATGCCGTACGCGAACAGCCCCTGAGAGCCGAAGAACGCCACGACGGTCGAGCCGTCGGTTGCCGGCGTCTGGTTGGCGTAGGTGGACTTGATGTGGCGCTTCTCGCGCGGCTCGCCGCTATAGGCCGTGCGCGTCCAGATTGTGCGTCCGGTGAGCCGATCGATGGCGATCACCTGCCAGTCCTGCGTAGAGCGGTCCTCTGAGGCGTCGCCGGCGCCGTACAGGCCGCGCTTGAATGTCGCGCTGCCCCGACTGCTGACTGCGGTGGTCACGAAAATGCGATCGTCCCAGACGACGGGGCTCGAGTGCGCGAGGCCGGGTAGGGCCACCCGCCACTTCACGTTGGTGCCGGCCGCCAGGTCCCAGGTGTCGGGCAGGCCCTGTCCGTCGGCGACGCCGGAGGCCTGCACGCCGCGGAACGAGGGCCAGCGTGCGGGCGAATCGGCCGCACGCGGGCTGCCGGTGTGCAGGATCCCCAGCAAGCCCACTATCGCCATCTGTGCTCGAAACCGCATAAATAACGCCACTCGCTGACGTTCCGTACGGAGGGCGGCACTTCAGTGCCGCCGCTGCGGCGCGGCTGAAGCCGCGCCCTCCTCAGGCCGGGCCCGACGCCGTCGCTACGGCTGACGGGTCAGCACGCTGCTCAGCAGCCAGCTGACCACGCTCAGCACCAGCGCGCCGAGAATGGCCGATCCCCACGAGCGCACGGCGAACCCGGGCACCAGCGCCGCCGCCAGCATCAGGCACGCGCCGTTGACGACGAGGTAGAACAGGCCGAGTGTCAGGATCGTGAGCGGCAGCGAGAGAATCACCAGCACCGGCTTCACGATCGCGTTGACGAACCCGATGACGAGCGCGGCCACGGCCAGCGTCGCGTACGAGTTGACGATGACGCCGCCGACCAGCCGCGTGGTGACGAAGAGCGCAATCGCCAGCACCAGCCAGTGCACCAGGAAACCCACCATTGCGAGCCCTCCGCGCGCGATGCTATCACTGCGGCTCCGGCGGCTGGCCGGCAAAGTACGCCAGCGCCCGCGCCCAGGCCAGCGCGCCAATCTGGCGACCCATGCGGCGCCCCTCGGTATCTGCCGGTTCGAAGTGAATGCCGCCGAGGCGCCGCGACAGCCCTGCCTGCTCCGCCGCCGACGAGAAAGTCGGCCACGTCAGCACGACCGGCTGCGCCGGCACCAGGCCGGTTCGATGCCGACCGTGCCGGCCTCGATGGTCACCGTCCCGCCAAAGCTGTCGCTGCCGGTGAACAGGCGCAGCACTTCCGCCGACGCCGCGCTGAAGGTGCTGTGGCCGGAGACGTAGCTCGCCAAACGGCGGCGTCGGCAGGTAAGCGATCCGATCGCACTTCCCATGCCGTTCGATCCGCGCAGCGTGCACGGCCGCCCAAAGAGGCGAGGCGCTCGACGAGAACACCGAACGACGCGCGGCGTGAAAAGAGCGGCACGTGGTCGAGGTGGTATGCTGGCGTCATACCCAGAGCGCCACTCATGAGCCAGGACGAACCCAAGAGCGCGTACGAGCTCGCCATGGAGCGGCTCCGGAAGAAAGACGCGGAGGCCGGCGTCGTCCAGACCCCGCTGACCGACGACCAGAAGGCGGAGATCGCCGATGTCCGGAGCCGTGCCGAGGCGCGCATCGCGGAGCTGAAGATCCTCCACGAGTCGAAGACGGTGTCGCTGTTCGATCCCGACGCCCGCGCGCTCGCCGACGCCGAGCTGCGGCGCGACGTGCAGCGCGTCGAAGAGGATCGCGAGAGCAAGATCGCCCGGATTCGCGAGCAGGCGCGCGCGAGGCCGGAAGGGGGAGCGTGATGCACGAACGTCGGCGCTTTCTGATCGCGCTCAGCGGCATCGGCATCTGCCTCCTGATTGCGGCCGGCATCCTCTTCACGACCCCGGCCGTGCTCGTGCTGGACGCGCCGTCGCCGCGCGCCGCAGTGGTGACGCTGCCCTCGCCCCTGCCCCGTCTGGCGGTTCCGGTTGTCGCTCAACAGTCAGCCGCCCCGGCAGCGCCGCGTCTCTCAGGCTCGCTGATGTCACGGGTCGCCACGCCGCGCCTGCGGGTCGCCGAGCCCAGCCTTGCCTCCGGCAACGTCGCGCCCGACCTCGCGCTTCCGGCCGTGCAGATGCCGCAGCCACCCGACACGCTCTCCGCCAGCACGTACGCGATTCCCGTCGCCGGCGTGCCCGAGACGAGCAGCCGATCCGTTCCACACGTCGAGAACGAGACTGCCGATCATGGCGCGGTCACGGCCGCCTTCGTCACCGCCGGCACCCACGTCGGCCAGGGATTCCGCACCGTCGGCAGGACGCTGAAGAACTTGTTCTAACGCACGTCGCACGTTGCACTTCGCACTTGTCAGTTATTCGTAATTCGTCATTCGTAATTCGCCACTGATGTTGAGCCTCCTGACCTCCCCCTGGCCCTGGTACGTCTCCGGGACGCTGCTGGGCCTGACCGTGCCGACGCTGCTGCTCGTCGGCAACAAGTCATTTGGCGTCTCGTCCAATCTCCGGCACCTGTGCGCGATCGCATCGCCGGCGCGTCCGCCGTTCCTGCGGTACGACTGGCGAACGGCCGGCGGCTGGAACCTGGCGTTTCTCGCCGGCGCGGTGCTGGCCGGCGTCGTGATGCGGCTCGTCATGCCGTCGCCGACCTTCGCGATTGCCGATGCGACCGTGCGCGATCTCGCAGCGCTCGGTGTGACCGACGTCAGCGGCTACGTGCCGGCAACGTTCTTCTCCTGGCAGGCGCTGACAACCGCTCGCGGATTCGCGATTGTCGTCGGCGGAGGCTTTCTGGTGGGCTTCGGCACGGCGTACGCCGGCGGCTGCACTTCGGGCCACGGCGTGACTGGCCTGGCCGCGTTGCAGTTGCCGTCGCTCATCGCCGTGGCCGGGTTCTTCGCCGGCGGACTGGTCGGCACGCACCTGCTGCTGCCGATTCTGCTGCGATGAGCCTCGCCCGCTACACCGCCATCGGGTTCGCGTTCGGCATCGTCCTGCTGAAGTCCGAGGCGGTCTCCTGGTTCCGCATCCAGGAGATGTTCCGGTTTCAGTCGGTGCACATGTTCGGGATCCTCGGCTGCGCGGTGCTGACGGCGGGGCTGACGCTGCGGCTGCTGCAGCGCGCGGACGTCCGCGCCGCGGGGGGCCAACCCCTCGTGCTCGAGCCCAAGGCGCTCGGCACCGGTGCCAGGTACGCGATCGGCGGGACGTGCTTCGGCGTCGGCTGGTCGCTCACGGGCGCCTGCCCGGGTCCCCTCTTCACGCTGCTCGGTGCGGGGGTCAGCGTCATGAGCGTGGCGATTGTCGCGGCGATGGCTGGGACATGGACCTACGCCGCGCTGCGGGACCGGCTGCCCCATTGACCGGCGCGGACAGCGACCCCAATCGCGCCGTAGAGCGGAAGGGAGCGATCGCTCCTACCATCCTCGAACCCGGGCGTTCGCCCAATCGAACACCTGCTGGTATCCGCGCGCGGACGCCGTCCACGAGAAGTCGGCGGCCATGCCGCCCTGCTGCAGGGCTCGCCATCCGTCGGGGTCTGCGCGCCACTTCCCGAGCGCGCGGGTGAGCGCGCCCCAGAACGCCTCCACGGTGTAGTCGGCAAACAGGAAGCCGCTGACGCCTTCGTGGACCGTGTCGACCAGTCCGCCGGTGGCCCGCACGACCGGGACGCTGCCGTAGCGCATGGCGATCATCTGCCCGAGCCCGCACGGCTCGAACCGTGACGGCATCAGGAAGATGTCGCTGCCGGCGTAGACGACCGGCGCCAGTGCGGCGTCGTAGCGCAGGACGGCCGCCATCTTGTCGCGGTGGTACGCCGCAAGGTGGCGAAACATTCCTTCGTACTCCGCGGCGCCCGAGCCCAGCACCACCAACTGCGCGTGTCCGGCAACGCCGTTGAGCAGCAGGTGCGCGACGTGACCGGTGATGTCCAGCCCCTTCTGCGCGTCGAGCCGCGTGACCATCGCGACAAGCGGCACGTCGGCCGGCGGCAATCCGAGCCGCTGCTGGAGCGCGCGCTTGTTGGCCACGCGCGCGTCGAGCGTCGAGGCGTCAAACGGCACCGCCAGGTGAGTGTCCGTCGCCGGGTTCCACACGTCGTAGTCCAGCCCGTTGAGGATCCCGTGCACGTCGAAGTGGCGGTAGCGCAGCAGCGAGTCCAGCCGCTCGCCATACTCGGGCGTGAGGATCTCGCGCGCGTAGGTCGGGCTCACCGTCGTGACCATCGTCGCGTGGAAGATGCCGCGCGCCATGAAGTTGGCTTCGCCGGGACCCTCCTCGATGAGGCGCGGGCTGTCGATTCCCAGATAGTCGAGCACTTGCCGGCTCGCGCGCCCCTGGTGCGCGAGGTTGTGGATGGTCAGCACCGTCGGCAGGCCGCCATAGCGCGGGTCGAGCTGGCCGGCGGTCGACAGCCAGGCGATGGCCGGACGCCGCGTGCCAGTCGTGGGCGCTGACGACGTCGGGGCGCCAGCCCCAGGCGCCGACCATCAGGTCGAGCGCCGCGCGGCTGAAGAACGCGAACCGGTAGGCGTCGTCCGGGTAGTCGTAGATCTGGGGGCGCCGGAAGAGATGACGCTCCGCGATGAAGTAAATCGGCACGTCCGATCCGGGCAGCGTCGCCCGGAGGACGCCGGCATCCACCAGGCCGCCGCCGACCGGCACGCGCAGCAGCGTCGGATCAGCGGAGATCCCCCAGCGGCCGCTATGCAGCGCGTCTTCGACGGCGGTGTAGGCCGGCATCACGACCCTGACGTCGTGCCCCAGCGCTGCCAGCGCCTTGGGGAGCGAGCCAGCCACGTCGGCCAGGCCGCCGGTCTTCGCGAATGGAGCGGCCTCGGCCGCGATGACGAGAATGCGCATGGAGGTCCCGGACCGGGAAGTGTAATCCACCGCAGTCCTGCGTGATAATGCGGACGGATGAGGCTCCGTTCGTGCCGCCTGGCACTGCTGCTGTCGGTGCTGACGGCAGTCTCGGCCGCGGCCGAGACGCCGCGGCGGATCGTCTACGGCGGCGACAACGACTTTCCGCCGTACGAATACGTCGACGCGAAGGGGCAGCCGCAGGGTTTCAACATCCGGCTGGTGACGCTGCTGGCCAGCCGCGCCGGCTACCAGCTGGAGATCCGGATGGCGCCGTGGCGCGACATCCTGGCGGGCTTCGAGAACCGCGAAATCGACCTTATCGCAGCCGCCTGGTCTGAGGCGCGCGCCGAGCGCTACCTGTTCCTGCCGCAGATCTGGACGCTGCGACAGGCGGTCATCTTTCCCGCCGGCCGCCAGAAATACCCCACGAGCCTCGCCGAGCTCGGCAACGAGATCGTCGCGATCGAGGATCGTTCGAAGCGTCCACGAGCTGCTGAAGGCGCTGCCCGAAGTCCAGCGGCCGGTCATCGTCACCACCGAGCAGCAGCGCGAGGCGCTGGAGATGGTGCGCGCCGGCGACGCCACGGCGACGGCGGGGAACGCCCTGACGCTGCGCTATCTCGACGCCGACCGCTCCGGGACGCTTACCGAGATCCCGGTGAAGTCGCTGCCCTATCACCTCGCCACCCAGCGCGGACGCGAGCAGGACTTCGCGCCGCTGGCGGCGGCGTTCGCCGCCGTGCAGGCCAGCGGCGAGCTGAACGCGCTGGTCGAGACCTACCTGATTGCGCCGGTCTCGGGCAATGGCTGGTGGCAGTACCTGAATTACGTGCTGGCCGGGGGCGGCGCCGTGCTGCTGCTCGTGCTCGGCGTCGGCGCCTGGAGCTGGTCGCTGCGGCGCCAGGTGCTGGAGCGGACGCGCGAGCTGACCACGGTGCAGGCGGATCTCGAGCGGCGGGTGGCGGAGCGGACAGAGGCGCTGGCCGAGGCCAATCGCGCCCTCGAAGCCGACGTGCTGGAACGCCGGCGCACGGAGGAAGCGCTGCGCGACAGCCAGGCGCGGCTCGACGCCGCCATGCGCGGCGCGCGCCTGTGCTTCTGGGAGTACCGCGTCCGGACGAAGGAAGTGGACGTCGATCCGGAGCTGCCGATCCTCTTCGGCTACGACCCGACGGATTTCACCGACAGCGCGGCGTGGCAGCGAGTCGTCCATCCCGAGGACATCGCGGTCCTGGAGCGGACGTTCAGCGATCACCTCCGCGGCCGCACCGCCTTCGTCGAGCTCGAGTTCCGGATGCGCACCGCCGATGGCCGCACGCGCTGGGTGGCGCTCGACGGACGGGTGACCAGACGCGACGGGTCGGAAGCGCCCTCGCACGTCTCCGGCACCATTCGCGACATCACCGATCGCAAGCGCCTCGAGGAGCAGCTGCTCCAGGCGCAGCGGCTCGAGGGCCTCGGCCGGCTGGCCGGCGGCGTCGCGCACGACTTCAACAACCTGCTCACGGCGATGCTCGGACACGTGGAGCTGCTGCAGCACGAGATGGCGCCGGACGATCCGCGCCAGTCCGATCTGCACGAGGTCGCCGAGGCGGGCGCGCGCGCGTCCAGCCTGACGCGGCAGCTGCTCGCCTTCGCGCGGCGGCAGCCGGTCGCACCGCGCAACGTCGACCTCAACGCGCTCGTCAGCAGCCTGGAGCGGCTCCTTCGGCGACTGCTCGGCGCGGACGTCGAGCTGCAGGCCGATCTGGCCGACGGGCTCTGGGGCGTGCGGATCGACCCAGGGCAGCTCGAACAGGTGGTGGTGAACCTGGCCGTCAACGGACGCGATGCCATGCCCTCCGGCGGCCGCCTTACCATCACCACGCGCAACGTCGAGGTGACCGCCGATCCGCCTGCCGACGCGCATCCGCTGCCGCCCGGCCGATACGTCGTCCTCACCGTGGCCGACACGGGCACAGGCATCGAGCCGGCCGACCTGCCGCACATCTTCGAGCCCTTCTTCACGACCAAGGACCTGGGCAAGGGCACCGGACTCGGGCTCGCGACCACCTACGGCATCGCGATCCAGGCGGGCGGGACGGTTACCGTGCGAAGCACGGCGGGTGCCGGCAGCGAGTTCACGCTGTGGCTGCCGGCCAAGTCGCCGGCGATGCTCGCCACGCCGCTCAGGCGGCCGGTGGCAACGCGGGTGACCGAGGGCGGGCACGAGACGATTCTGGTGGCGGAGGACGAGCCGCAGGTGAGGAACCTGGTCACCGGCGTGCTGCGCGGACGCGGCTACACCGTGTTGGCCGCCGACTCCGGGCACGAGGCGCTGGCGCTTGCGCGCTCGCACGATGGCCGCATCCACCTGCTGGTCACCGACGTGGTCATGCCGCAGATGAGCGGGCCGCAGTTAGCCGACGCGCTGGTACGCGAACGGCCGGATGTGCCGGTGCTGTTCATGAGCGGCTACGCCGACCGCGCCGAAGGCCGCGCCATCCCCGCCAACGTGCCGCTCGTGCAGAAGCCGTTCTCGCTGGTCGACTTCACCAGGCGCGTGCGCGCGGTGCTGGACGCGTCGGCGTCGTGAAGGACGAGCTTGGCACTTGCGCGGCAGTCTGAGATGCTGAGGTTGTGACCTATGCCCGTGCTGGCGCCTTTGCGATCCTGATTTCAGCCCTCTCATCGTCGCCGTGGACGGCCTCGCCCGCGCGTGCGGCGGCCCAGGAACCGGCGGCAGCCCCTGAGCCGCCCACTGCCATCGACCGCGCTTCGTTCGACGCCTGGCTGGCCGCAGCCAGGGCCGAAGCGCTGACTCGCGGCGTTCGCGAGGCGACGGTCTCGCAGGCGCTCGACGGACTCGAGCCGGTCGAGCGCGTGCTCGAGCGCGATCGCAGCCAGGCCGAATTCACGCTGTCGATCGACGGCTATCTGAAGCGGCGCATTACTCCTCCCACCGTCAAGACGGCGCGCCGCATGGCGACAACCCACAAGCGTGTGCTCGGGCAGGTGAGCAAAGCCTACGGCGTGGACTCGCGCGTGCTCGTGTCGGTGTGGGGCCTGGAATCGAATTTCGGCCGCTTCGCCGGGGTGCGGCCGACGCTGCCGGTGCTGGCAACGCTGGCCTGGGAGGGTCGCCGCGGCGAGTTCTTCCGCCAGCAGTTCTTCGACGCGCTGACCATCGTCGATCGCGGGGACATCGAGCTGGCGGACCTGAAAGGATCGTGGGCCGGCGCGCTGGGGCAGGTCCAGTTCATGCCGTCGAGTTACCTGGCGTCGGCGGTCGACTTCGACAAGGACGGCGACCGCGACGTCTGGAACTCGATGCCCGACGTGTTCGGGTCGATCGCGAACTACCTGCAGCAGCACGGGTGGACGCCCGGCCGATGGGGCTACGCCGTGAAGATCCCGGCGGCCGCGCGCGAGAAAGTGGCGACCGTGCCGATGCGGGATACCGGCTGCCGCGCCGTGCGCGGGCTGACCGAGGCGCGCTCGCTCAAGGACTGGCGCACGCTCGGCGTGCAGCTGGCCGACGGGACGCCCGTGCCGACATCGCCGCGGACGGCGTCGCTGCTCGAGATGGACGACCGGCGCTATCTGGTCACCGCGAATTACGAAGCCCTGCTCGCCTACAACTGCGCGCACACCTACGCGCTCAGCGTCGCGCTGCTGTCGGATCGGCTGCCCCGCCCCTGAGCGCCGCGCGTTCCCGGAATCCGCGGATGCTTCAGGACGTGCGCAGTCGCGAGTGTGACCAGCCGTAGGCGAAATACAGGAGCAGGCCGATGACGAGCCAGATGCCGAAACGTTCCCAGGCCTGGTACGGCAGTCCGGCCATGATGAAGACGCAGGCCAGCGCGCCGAGCGGCGCGGTGAGCCACACGACCGGCACCTTGAACGGCCGGGGGCGATTCGGCTCGACGACGCGAAGGACCAGCACGCCGATGCAGACGAGCGCAAAGGCAAAGAGCGTCCCGATGTTGGTGAGATCGTAGGTCTCGGCGGCATCACCGACGAGCGACGCCAGCCCCACCACCACTCCCGTGAGCAGCGTCGTCGTCGAGGGGATGCGCGTCCGCGGATTCAGCTTGGCCGCCCACTGCGGCAGCAGGCCGTCGCGCGCCATCGCGAAGAAGATGCGCGGCTGGCCGTACTGGAACACCAGCAGCACCGCCGACATCGAGACCGCGGCCCCCAGCGCGACGATCCACCCGACACGCTCGAAGCCGGCGCTCTGCAGCGCGTACGCCAGCGGGTCGGCGGAGCTCGCCAGCTCGGTGTACGGCACCATGCCGGTCAGCACGGCGCCGACGATTACGTAGATCAAGGTGCAGATGGCGAGACCGCCGAGGATGCCGATCGGCAGGTTGCGCTGCGGGTCCTTCGTCTCTTCGGCCGCCGTCGAGATCGCGTCGAAGCCGATGTAGGCGAAGAACACGATGGCCGCGCCCTGATGGATGCCGGTGAACCCATTCGGCGCAAACGGCGTGTAGAGCTCCGGCCGCAGGTGTGTGACGCCGACGGCGATGAAGAGCCCGAGCGCCAGCAGCTTGATCACCACCATGATGTTGTTGGCGCGCGAGCTCTCTTTCGCGCCGCGCAACAGCAGCCACGTGATGAACGCGACGATGCCGAAGGCCGGGAGATTGACGAGGACCGGGATGCCGGCGACGTGCGGCGCGGTCTGCAGCAGGCCGTGCACGTCCGGGTTGCTGCTCAGGAGCGCCGTCCGGTAGCCGGTCGTCAGCCAGGCCGGAAACTCCAGGCCGATGCCCCGCATCAGCGTCGTGAAGTAGTCGCCCCACGAAATGGCCACGGCGACGTTGCCGACCGCGTATTCGAGAATCAGGTCCCAGCCGATGATCCACGCCACTGCCTCGCCCAGCGTCGCGTAGGTATAGGCGTAAGCAGACCCGGCCTGCGGGATCATCGACGCCAGCTCCGCGTAGCAGAGGGCCGCCAGCGCGCAGGCCCCGCCCAGCAGCAGGAACGAGAAGACGAGCGCCGGCCCGGCCCCGTAGCGAACGACAGCGCCGTCGGGCCCCACCTGGCCGGCCGCAGCCGTGCCGATGGCCCCGAAGATGCCCGCGCCGATCACCGCGCCGATGGCCAGCATCACGAGATCGCCGGCGCCGAGCACGCGTTTGAGCGACCGCGTCGAGTCGGATTCGTCTATTACGAGGTCCGCAATGGGCTTACGGCGGAACAGAGACATGGGGGCGGATTCTAGCAGGGAGACCGTTGGGCGTGTAACCGACGCGTGTCAGCTTTACGTGCTTACACGAAGCGCGGCGGAACCGCGGCGAGCGATGCGACGCCAACTGCTCAGGTCGCAAGGGCACGACAGTTGCTGAGCAGGGCGGGATGCCCGCGCGTCCGCGCGGGACCTCACTCTCAGTCCGGAGACCGAATGCTTCTTGGCGCGCTTGGATTCACCACCGATCTGGCAATCGATCTCGGAACCGCCAACACCTGCGTATTCGTGCCCGGCCGGGGCATCGTCCTCAACGAGCCGTCCGTCGTCGCCTACAACACCGCGCAGAACCGGATCGAAGCGGTCGGCACCAAGGCCCGGGAGATGATCGGACGCACGCCCCGCGACCTGGTGGCGATCCGGCCGCTCAGGGACGGGGTGATCGCCGACTTCGAAGCCGCCGAGCGCATGCTCACCGACTTCATCCGGCGCGCCAATCGGCGGAACGGCTGGGTGCGCCCGCGCGTCGTCGTCGGCGTGCCGGCCGAGATCACGCCGGTCGAGCGCCGCGCGGTCCGGGAAAGCACGCTGCGCGCAAAGGCGAGCGAGGTCTACCTGGTCGACGAGCCGGTGGCCGCGGCCATCGGCGCCGGCCTGCCGATCACCGAGCCGACGGGCAACATGATCGTCGACATCGGCGGCGGCACGACCGACATCGCCGTCGTCTCGCTGGCGGGGATGGTCTACCGCAAGTCGGTGCGCGTGGCCGGCGACGAGATGGACGAAGCGATCGCCGACCACATGAAGAAGGTGCACGGCCTGCTGATCGGGCCGCGGACGGCGGAGATGATCAAGATCGGGATCGGGTCGGCCGCGCCGCTCGACGAGCCGTTGGCCATGGAAGTCCGGGGCCGGCACATCACGGCCGGCCTGCCCAAGAGCATCCCGGTCTCGGACACCGAGATCCGCGAGGCGCTGCGTCCGACGATCGATGTCATCGTCCGCGCGGTGCGCGAGGGGCTGGAGCGCGTGCCGCCGGAGCTGTCGGCCGACATCTACGACCGCGGCGTCGTCATCACCGGCGGCGGGGCGCTCCTCAGAAACCTGGACAAGCGCCTCCGCGAAGACACCGACCTGCCCGTGCAGATCGCCGAAGACCCGCTGACCTCCGTCGTCCTTGGCGCCGGGCGCATGCTGTCGAACATCGGGCTGCTCAAGAAGCTGGCGATGTCGTAGGGGGGAGGGCAGTTTCCCCCACAACCCTACAACCCCACCACCCTACATCCTTACAACCCATCTCTGGCCCCTACTCCCCCGCCCCTTTCCGCCCGATACTCCGCGAAACGGCCCGGATTTTCGCGCCCCGGTGAGGCGCCCGGGCCACAACGCTTCGCGGAGTGTCTAGATGAGATTCGGCAGGGTCCTTCCATTCTCGACCGATCTGGCCATTGACCTCGGGACGGCGAACACCTGCGTCTACGCCCCCGGCCGCGGCATCGTCCTGAACGAGCCGTCGGTCGTGGCGTTCAACAAGGTGCACGGCCGCATCGAGGCGGTCGGCACCGAAGCCAAGGAGATGGTGGGACGCACGCCGCAGCACCTCGTGGCGATTCGCCCGCTCAGGGACGGCGTGATCGCCGACTTCGAGGCGGCCGAACGGATGCTCACCGACTTCATCCGCAAGGCCCAGCCGCGCAGCTCGTGGGTGCGGCCGCGGGTGGTCGTCGGCGTGCCGGCCGAGATCACCGAAGTGGAACGCCGCGCGGTGCGCGAGAGCACCCTGCGCGCGAAGGCCAGCGAGGTCTTCCTGGTCGACGAGCCGGTGGCTGCGGCCATCGGTGCCGGCCTGCCGATCACCGAGCCGACGGGGAACATGATCGTTGACATCGGCGGCGGCACCACCGACATCGCCGTCGTCTCGCTCGCCGGGATGGTCTACAGCAAGTCGGTGCGCATCGCCGGCAACGAGATGGACGAAGCCATCATCGAGCACATGAAGCGCCATCACGGACTGCTCGTCGGCGAGCGGACGGCAGAGCAGATCAAGATGGAGATCGGGTCGGCCTCGCCACTCGGCACGCCGATTACGATGGAAGTGCGCGGCCGGCACCTCGCCGACGGCGTGCCGCGCAGCATCCTCGTCACCGACCAGGAAATCCGGACGGCGCTGAAGTCGACCGTCGACATCCTCGTGATGGCCATCCGCGACGCGCTCGAGCGGATTCCGCCCGAGCTCTCGGCGGATATCTACGACCGCGGCATCGTCATCACCGGCGGCGGCTCGATGCTGCGCAATCTCGATCGCCGCATCGCCGACGACACGCAGCTGCCGGTGCAGATGGCGGAAGACCCGCTGACGTCGGTCGTCCTCGGCGCGGGCAAGATGCTGTCGGATTTGTCGCTGCTGAAGAAGCTCGCAGCGGCCTGATCGTCAACCGTCAACCGTCAACTCGTCAACCGTCAACCGTTAACCCGTCCAGCCGCCACGCGACGTCGTTGCTGGCGACGACGAGCCCGCCCAGCGGGTCGAACGCGACACCCACCAGCCCGGCGCCGCTCAGCACCTTCACGGGCGGCGCCGACGAGCCCGGCGCCACTCGATACAGACCGCTCGCGCCCGACAGCGCCTCGACGATGTAGAGCGCGTTGTCCGGACCGAAAGCCATGCCTTGCGGCCGGCCGAAGTCCGACCACGCCACCTCCACCCGGCCGTCGAGCGAGACCCGATAGACGTGGTCGCGGGTGGTCAGGGTGGGTCCGCTGACGTAGAGATGGTCGTCGGGCCCCATCGCCAGGTGGAACGCGGCGACCGAAGGCGGCAGCGAGGCGAGCATGGCCGTCTGCCCGTCCGGACGGACACGGAAGATCGTCCCGGATCGGTCGCCCACGAGCAGCGTGCCGTCGCTGGCGAAGGCAAGGCCGCAGGCGACGCCCACCTCGCTGACGAAGCTCTCGTAGTGCCCGGCCTCGTCCACCTTGTAGACGACGCCCTCGAACCGGCTGGAGACGTAGAGAAGCCCGTCGGGTCCGACGGCCATCGCGGTGGGGTTGACCAACCCGGTGACGAGGGATTCCCGCTCGCCGCCGCGGCCGATGCGGAAGATCGAGACCGGCACCTGCTGGCCGCGGTTGCCGCTGTAGGTGACGTGCAGGCGGCCGGCCGCGTCGAAGACCGGGTTGTCCACCTGGTGAAGTCCTTCGGCGATCCGCCGACCGATCTGGACCGCGGCCGATCCTTGCGCGCCGGCCACGGTCACTGCCATCAGGCCGCCCGGGAGATCGGCCGGGACGAGCGCGGAGAGCCGCGAGGCGCGGGCCGCGCGGAGGTGCAGCGGCACGTCGCCAAGGCGCACGTCCAGCCCTCCCGGTGCGGACACGTCGAAGCCGTCGCCCAGCACGGTCAGCCACCCGCCCTCGGTCGCCGCCAGGGGCTCCACTCTCGTCAGCGCGCTCACCGCCGCGAGAGTACGTACGAACGTCAGACGCCGGGCCTACTGCCTTCGCACTATTGACGCCCGGCTACCTGGCAGCCACCATGCGATCGCATGTGGCCGACACGTCAGACCCGCCAGACCCGCCACGACCGGCCAGACCCGCGCACTCTGGCTGCTGCTCCTGATCGCCGCGGCGGTCGGAACCGGCGTCATCGCGTTTCCGACGTTCTACGTGATGCCGTTCAAGACGCAGGACGCACGGACGTTCGAGTGGGCGCTTCGGGCCCGGACCCTCGCGCCCGTCGTGACGCTGGTGGCGTCGGTCATCGCGTGCGCGCTGGCGATCGCGATTGCCTGGCGGACCGGACGCTGGTGGCTGAAGCCGCTGCCCATCCTGGTGGCGGGCCTGGTGGTACTCGGCGCCTGGTTCGCCCGGCAGAACCACTTCGAGTGGATGTTCGCGCCGCAGGAAGTGATCGCCCATGTCGCGGCCGACAAGGCCACGTTCGTCGCGGATGACGACCTCGTGATGGCGGTGGCCCTGCGCGACGAGACCGTGGCCTACCCCATCCGTCAGCTCGCCTACCACCACGTCGTCAACGACATCGTCGCGGGAGAGCCGATCGCGGCGACCTATTGAACGCTCTGTCACACCGGTCTGGTGTGGAGCGCGGTGGTCGACGGCAGGCGGCTCACCTTCCGCCTGGCGGGCATCAACAACCAGAACTTCGTGATGCGCGACGAGCAGACCGGCTCGTGGTGGCAGCAGGTGACTGGCCTGGCCATTCACGGGCCGCTGAAGGGCCAGCGGCTGCGGCCGGTGCCGCACGACCAGGTGACGTTCGCCACGTGGAAGGCGGAACAGCCCGCGGGCCGGGTGCTGAAGCTGGACGAGACAGGTGGCATCAGACGAGGAGTATGCCGAGGCCGACTGGGAGGAGGAGATCGCCCGCCTGCCCACGCCGGGGACGGGGGCGGCGCCGCCGAAGACCGTCAGCGGCATCGAGCCTCGCACGCTCATGGTCGGCATCACGCTCGACCGCCGCAGCAAGGCCTGGCCCCACGCCAGCGTCGTCTCGGCAGGCGTCACGCTCGACGAGCTGTCTGGCGTCCCGCTGCTGCTGCTGACGTCGACCGACGGACGGAGCGTCCGCGCCTTCGATCGGCGCGCCGACGGCAGGACGCTGACCTTCGTACGCGCCGGCGCCGATGCGCGGTCGGGTGTGCTGCTGGACCTCGAGACGCTGAGCGAATGGGACTTCCGGGGACGAGCGACGAAGGGCGAGCTGGCCGGGCGCCAGCTTGCGCGCGTGGAGTTCCTGCTGGACTACTGGTTCGACTGGGTCAGGTACAACCCCGGTACCGAGGTGGTTCGTCCCTGGCAGCCGAAGCGGAAACCGGCGAAGTCGCCGATCCCTGCGCCTGTCGCCCCGTAACCGTCGACTCCAACTCCCAATCGTCAATCGTCAATCGTCAATCGTCAATTTCTAGCTGTCGTCCAACTCCACGTTCCAGTAGAGGTAATCCCGCCACCCTTCCGGCGCGTTGCGGAGCCCGATCGTGAACCGGACGGCTGGCGCGGAGTTCGGGCGACGCGGATGCGACTGCAGGCGCATGCCGGCCTCGGCGGGCGTCCGGCCGCCCTTCCTGCGGTTGCACGTCACGCAACACGTGACGATGTTCTCCCAGTCCTTTCGGCCGCCGTGAGCGACCGGGACGACATGGTCGAACGTGAGATCGGAAGTGGGGAAGACGTGACCGCAGTATTGGCAATGGTGCCGGTCGCGCGCATAGATATTCGCGCGACTGAACGGCACGTAATCGATCCTTCGCTTGATGCGGATGTACCGCAGCAGCCGGATGACCGACGGCAGCCGGAACGTCACGGAAACCGAGCGCACCTCGCGGTCGTAGGTCGAGACGATCTCGACCTTCCCCTGGCAGAAAAGCGTGATCGCCTTCTGCCAATGTACGACCTTCAGCGGCTCGTACGTCGCGTTGAGCAGGAGCGTTTGCTCCATTGCCACAGTATATTGGGGGCCGCGCCAGACCGGTGTCAAGCCGCTGTGGCGCAAATACGGCGTAAATCGCAATTCGCCAGCTTCCGCCTTCAGCCTTCCGTTTTCGGCCTCCAGGGATTGCGCGGATGGGCCGGCCGTCGCACGACACCACTTGTGAATCCCTTGAGGACTGAAGGCTGAAGGCCGTGTGCCCGATAGCCCCTGTATGCAGTGGCGTGCAGTTCGCGGCATCGCCGTCGTCGTCTGCCTGACGATCGCCTCGGCGTGCGCCTCGTCGCGATCGCGGCCGCAGCCATACCCGGTCCCGCCCCCGCCTCCGCCTTCGACGGCGTGGCCGCTGCCGATCCCCGCGCCCGGGACGAGCGACGGCTACGCGATCGCACGCACGGCGCTGGCTCTTCGCGGCATTCCGTACCGGCTCGGCGGCGCGGACCCAGGCGGCTTCGACTGCAGCGGTCTGGTCCAGTACGTCTTCGCGCTCCATGGGCTCGGGATGCCCCGCGTCGTTCGCGACCAATACCGGTACGGACAGCCCGTGGACCTGGACGCGCTCGAGCCTGGCGACCTCGTCTTCTTCGAGACGCAGGGCGGCGAAGTGAGCCACGTCGGCATCGCGCTCGGCGGCGACCAGTTCGTGCACGCCCCGAACTCGCGGGGCACGGTCCGCATCAACCGGCTCACGTCCGGCTATTGGGCCGAGCGTGCCGTCGCCGGCCGTCGCCTGGTTTCTGCCGCAACGCACTCGCAATAGGCGACACTGGTCGCCATGACCTACCTCGATCGATCCCTGTCGGACGTGCTGGCGGCGTTCGCCGATCCGGCGCCGACGCCTGGAGGCGGATCGGCCTCGGCGCTCGCAGCGGCGCTCGGCCTGTCACTGCTCGCGATGGTCGCGCAGATGGGCCGCACGCGAAGCGGCACCGACGAGAATCGACACGCGCTCGATCGGGCCAAGGCGGCCCTTCTTCCCCTTCGCGAACACGCCGCGCAGCTGATCACCGACGACGCGGAGGCGTACGACGCGGTGGTGGCGGCGTATCGGCTGCCCAAGGCGACCGAGGAGGAGAAAGCCGCGCGCCGTGCGGCGATCCAGAACGCGATGCGGGGCGCGGCGGAGGTGCCGCTGGACGTGATGCGGGCCTGTCAGGCGGGCGTCACCGCGGCACTGGACGTCTCGCAGCACGGCAACCCGTCGGCGTCGAGCGACATCGGCGTCGGGCTCGAACTGCTGACGGCGGCGCTGCGCGGCGCGGCGCTGAACGTGCGCGTCAACCTCGGCAGCATCGACGAGGTGGGATGGGTGGACGGCGCGCGGGCCGAGGTCGAGCGGCTCGAAGCGGCGTTCCCGCAGCTGGTCGAGGACGTCAGGAAGGGGGGGGCCGCTCAGTTGAGCGTCAGCACCACGACGTGGACCTTGAACGCCCACGGGTAGGTGAAGCGCGGAGCCAGCAGCAGCTCGCGCGTGTAGCCGCCGATGATGTCGATGCGGCGCTGCGCGCGGGTGATGGCGATGTCTTCAGGCCCGATCGGCAGGGCCTGCTCGGCGGCCAGGTCGAGGACGCGCTGCTTCAGCTCGTCCTGCGATTCGCGCTCCGCGAACTGCGCGATCTGCTGGACGGCGTCCTGGAACTGGTAGTGGTCCCAGTAGGCGCTTCCCACACGATACGCCGCGTGCAGCACGAGCGCGGCAATGGCCAGCTTGAGGAGTGTCTTCATAGCGCCCGGGGTTCCGGCTGTCAGCCGTCAGCCTTCAGCCTCGGGCTTCATCGGATCTGGTGGAACAACCGCTCCCACCTCGTCCGCGTGAAGAAGTGCGTCACGACGTTGACCATGCCGGTGATCGCCGCGCCCAGTCCTTCGCGCTGGTACTCTTCTCGGTCGGCCTCGAAGGACCAGTAGACCATCAATGCCTTGCCTTTCACGTTCTCGCGCGGCAAATAGCCCCACCACCGGCTGTCCTGGGAGTTGTCGCGGTTGTCGCCCATGACGAAGTAGTGGTTCGCCGGCACCGTCACCGGGCCGTAGTTCTCGCGGACGTCGTAGGCCGCCACTTCCTGCCCCTCGGCGCTCGGCGGCACCAGGAAGTGCACGTACGGCTCGTCGATCGGCGTGCCGTTGATGTAGACCTTCTTGTGGCGCAGTTCCAGCGTCTCGCCCGGCAGGCCGATGACGCGCTTGATGAAATCGCGCTCGGGCTCTTCCGGGTACTTGAAGACGACGATGTCGCCGCGCTTGATGTCGCGGACCGGCAGCACCACCCGCTCCGGCCCGCTGGCCGTCGGCGCGAAGACGAACTTGTTCACCAGCAGGTGATCGCCGACGAGCAGGTTGTTCTCCATCGAGCCGGTGGGAATCTTGAACGCCTGCACGACGAACGTGCGGATGAACAGCGCGAGGATCACCGCGATGGCGATCGACTCGAAGTACTCGCGCGCGGTCGATTTGCGATGTGTCGTCATCGTCTATCCAGCGGCGGAACTGAAGTTCCGCCCTCCTATTCGCCGACCTTCAGGACCGCCAGGAACGCCTCCTGCGGGATCTCGACCTGCCCCACCCGCTTCATGCGGCGCTTGCCTTCCTTCTGTTTTTCGAGCAGCTTGCGCTTGCGGCTGATGTCGCCGCCGTAGCACTTCGCGAGCACGTTCTTCCGCAGCGCCTTCACCGACTCCCGCGCGATGATGCGCGTGCCGATGGCGGCCTGGATCGCCACCTCGAACATCTGCCGCGGAATCAGCTCCCGCATCTTCGACACCAGCGCCTTGCCGCGCTCGTAGGCCGTCTCGCGGTGGACGATCAGCGACAGCGCGTCCACCGGGTCGCCGTTGACGAGGATGTCCATCTTGACGAGCGGCGACTCCCAGAAGCCGGTGACGTGGTAGTCGAGCGACGCGTAGCCGCGCGACATCGTCTTCAGCCGATCGTAGAAGTCGAGCACCACCTCGGCAAACGGCAGCTCGTAGGTGATGAGCACGCGGTCGGAGGCCAGGTACTCGAGCGCCTTCTGCACGCCGCGCTTGTCCTGGCAGAGCTGCAGGATGCTGCCGACGAACTCCGACGGCGTCAGGATCGTCGCGGTGATGACCGGCTCCTCGAGCTTGGTGATCCGCCCGGTGTCCGGCAGCTTGGCCGGGCTGTCGATCTCAATGCACCTCGCCGTCGGTCGTCGTCACGCGGTAGAGCACGCCCGGCGCCGTCGTCACCAGGTCCATGTCGAACTCGCGCTCGAGCCGCTCCTGGACGATCTCCATGTGGAGCAATCCGAGGAACCCGCAGCGGAAGCCGAAGCCGAGCGCGGTGGAGGTCTCCGGCTCGAAGAACAGCGAGCTGTCGTTCAGCCGCAGCTTCTCCAGCGCCTCGCGGAGGTTCTGGTATTCGTGGCCCTCGACCGGGTAGAGGCCGGCGAAGACCATGGGCTTCAGCTCCTTGAAGCCCGGCCACGCCTCCTCCGCCTGGCGTGCGGTCTCGGTGACGGTGTCGCCGATCTGCGCGTCGCGGACGTTCTTGATGTTGGCCGTGATGAAGCCGACCTCGCCGGGCCCCAGCTCGGTCGCCGGCGTCGGCTTCGGCGCGAACGTGCCCAGCGACTCGATCGGGTAGTCCTGCTTCGTCACCATGAAGCGCAGCTTCGTGCCCAGGCGCAGCGTCCCCTCGAACACGCGGACGACGATGATGACGCCGCGATAGGAGTCGTACCAGGAGTCGAAGATGAGGGCCTTCAGCGGGGCGTCGGGGTCGCCAGCCGGCGCCGGCAGGCGCGCGATGATGGCCTCGAGGATCTCGTGCGTGCCGATGCCTTCCTTGGCGCTGGCGAGAATCGCGCCGCTGCCGTCGAGCCCGATGATGTCCTCCACCTGGCGGCGGACCTCGTCGGGCTGCGCGCTCGGCAGGTCGATCTTGTTGATGACCGGGATGATCTCGAGGTTGTTGTCGACCGCCAGGTATGCGTTGGCCAGCGTCTGCGCCTCCACGCCCTGGCTCGCGTCGACCAGCAGGAGCGCGCCTTCGCACGCCGCAAGCGACCGCGTGACCTCGTACGAGAAGTCGACGTGACCCGGCGTGTCGATCAGGTTCAGCACGTACTGCTGCCCGTCGTCGGCGGTGTAGTTCAACCGCACCGGGTGCGCCTTGATGGTGATGCCGCGCTCGCGCTCGAGGTCCATGCTGTCCAGGACCTGCGCTTCCATCTCGCGGGCCTGCAGGGCGCCGGTGTACTCGAGGAAGCGGTCGGCCAGCGTGGACTTGCCGTGGTCGATGTGGGCGATGATCGAGAAGTTCCGGATGTTCTGCTGGTTCAAGGATTTGGCTCGGGCTCTGAGGCCGTAGCCCTCAATTATGCCCCAAGGGTAAGATCAGCCTCCATGATTCCAGCGCTGGAGGCTCTCGAGCGGCTTCGGGAGGGGAACCGACGATTCGTCTCGGAAACCCGAAGCCTGGAGGCCGCGTCCCGTCACACGCGGCGCCAGGAAGTCGCCGGCGGCCAGGAGCCATTCGCCATCGTCCTCGGCTGCTCGGACTCGCGCGTGCCGGCCGAACTCGTCTTCGACCAGGGCCTCGGGGATCTGTTCGTCATCCGCGTCGCCGGCAACATCGTCGCGCCGTCGCAGGTCGGCAGCGTGGAGTTCGCCGCCGAGCGCTTTCACGTGCGCCTTGTCGTCGTGCTCGGCCACTCCAAGTGCGGCGCCATCTCCGCGACGATCGAGGAGCTGCGCCGGCGGTCGGAAGACCAGTCGCGGAACCTGCGCTCGATCGTCGAGCGCATCCGCCCGGCGGTCGCCGGACTCCTGCGGACCGATCTCGCGAAGGACGAGGAGGCGCTGATGCGGGAGGCGGGTGCGCGCCAATATCCGATTCTCCGCCGATCACCTGCGCCATGGGTCCGAGCTGCTCGAGCAGCTGATCCAGACAAGCGGCCTGCTGGTCGTCGGCGCGGAGTACTCGTCTCGAAAGCGGCATCGTCGACTTCTTCGACGGCGTGCCGCCGCAGAGCTGAACGGACACGCATCATGTGGACGGTCGAGCGACGCCGCGCGGCACGGAGCGCCACCTGGCTGGCAGCGCCGCTGGCGGTCATGGTGTGGGTCTCCACGCAGGCATCAGCGGTCCAGGATCTGGTCCAGTTTCCTTCCGGCGCCGCCCGTAGCCTGGCCGCCGGCAAGGTCCTCGTGGCGGCGCGAGGCCTGCCCGATCCGAACTTCGAGCAGACCGTCGTCCTGCTGGCAGATTACAGCCGCGAAGGCGCCATGGGGCTGGTGCTGAATCGGCGAACCGACGTGCGGGTCGCGCGTGTCTTCCCGCACCTCAAGCTCGGGCAGGATCTCGCCTCGTCGCTTTACGTGGGCGGTCCCGTCGCGCCCGATGGCGTGCTCGGGTTGCTGCAATCGAAGGTCCTTCGCAAGGACAGCCGTGCGGTCCTGCCCGACGTTCAGCTGGTCACGACTCGCGAGCCGCTCGAAGAGCTGTTGACCAGCAACACGGGACCGGAGCGATTCCGTGTGTATCTGGGCTACGCCGGCTGGGCCCCCGGACAGCTGGACCGGGAAACTGCCCTGGGCTCGTGGCACGTCTTCACGAGCGACAGCACGCTCATCTTCGACGCCGATCCGGACACGCTCTGGGATCGCCAGATCCGGCGCGCCGAGCAGCGCATGGCCCTCGCTCGGCCGTCGGGCCGCACCCCCTCGTTCAGCCCTCGCGAAGCACGTCCACCGGGTCAATCCGCGCCGCGCGCAATGCCGGCAGGAACGCGGCCAGCGTTCCGACGAGCGGCCATCAACGCCACTGCCCCCACGAGCGTGGCCGCGTCGCGCGCCTCGAGTCCGAACAGCAGCGTGCTGACGAACTTCGCGAGCCACAGGCTCAGCCCGGTGCCGATGACGACGCCGAGCGCGACCAGCCGCGCCGCGCGGCCGAGCACCAGGCGCAGCACGCGCGAGACGTCCGCTCCGAGCGCCATGCGCACGCCGATTTCGCCCCGGCGCAGGTTCACGGCATAGGCAGTCACGCCGTAGAGGCCAACCGCGGACAGCAGCAGCGCCAGCGCGCCGAAGAACCCGCCCAGCATCGCCATCACGCGCTCCCTCGCGAGCCTGCCACTCACCTGCTCGCTCAGCGGCTGGAACGACAGCGAGACGTCGGGGTCGACCGCGGCCAGCACTTCCGTCAGCGGACGCACGAGTGAGGCCGGCGAGGCTACCGCCGCCCGCACGCCAATCGCGGCGGCCGGGAACACCATCGGCGACTGCGCCATCGGCAGGTACACCGTCGGCGGCATCGGGTCGCGCACGGATCGGTAGGCCGCGTCCTCGACGACGCCGACGATTTCCAGCGGCGGCGGCTTTGGCCCGCCGCCGAAGCCGTCGCTCTGCTGCACCGTCTGGCCCAGCGCACTCCCGGACCGAAGGAACTTCTTCACATACGCCTCGTTGACGATGGCCACGCGCGGGGCGCCATCACGGTCGGCCTCGGTGAACTCGCGTCCGGCCACCAGGCGTGTGCCGTAGACGGAATGCCAGCCCGGCGTGATCGCGTTCAGGAACGCCAGCCGCTCGCGGAAGTTCAGGTCGGGCTGCCCCGGAATATCGAAGGCGTTGTTCCAGCCCTGGCCGCTCACCGGCGTCAGCAGCGACGTCGCCGCGCGCTCGACTCCCGGCACTCTCGCGGCCGCCTCGGAGAGCCGGCGATATAAATCGGCGCGGCGCTCTTCGCCCACCTGGCTGCGTTGCGCGTCGAGCTTGACCAGCAGGATCGGATCGCGATCGAAGCCGAGGTCCATCGACGTCAGCGACAGGAACGTCCGGACGAAGAGACCGGCGCCGACGACGAGCACCAGGGACAGCGCGATCTGGGCGACGACGATGGGGCTGGCCAGGGAGCGGCCGCCGACGCGCCCGCGGCCCTGTTCCTTCAGTGCGTCCATCGGCGCCAGGCGCCGCGTCGTCATCGCCGGAGCGACGCCAAAGAGGAGCGCCGTCACGACCGCGATCAGGGCCGTGAACCCGAGCACCGGCCAGTCGAGCGCGAGATCGAGCAGCAGCGGATCGTTCGCCGTCGAGAACTGCGACACCAGCAGGGCACTGCCCCACCGCGCGAAGCCGAGGCCGAGCGCGGCGCCGATGGCGGAGAGCAGCAGGCTCTCGGTCACGAGCTGGCGCGCCAGCCGTCCGCGCGACGCGCCGAGCGCCAGGCGCATGGTCAGCTCGTGACGGCGGCCGCTGGCGCGCGCCAGCATCAGGTTGGCGATGTTGGCGCAGGCGATGAGCAGGACGAGCGCGACGACGACCATGATCGTCACGAGCGGCTCCTCGAACCGGTTCCGCAGGTGCGAGGGTCCTTGCGCCGCCGACTCCAGCGTCAGCCCTTCGCGCAGGTAGCTCCTTCAGGTGCTCCTCGGGCCAGTCGGTCGGCGTCGTGGCCTCACGGATCGCCGGCTGCGCGGCCCGCAGCGCGGCCGTGGCCTGATCGATCGACTGGCCGTCCTTCAGGCGCGCGGTGATGTCGAGCCACCAGAACGATCGGCCGGTCAGGCGCTGGTCGCCGCCGGCTTCGAGGATCTCCGCCGTCCGCAGCGGCACGGCGACGTCGAAGCTGCGGCCGATGACCGGCCCGAGAAACTCCGGCGGCGTGACGCCGATGACGGTGAAGGCGATTCGGTTGAGGGTCAGCGTGCGGCCGATGACATCGGCGGCCCCGCCGAACTGCCGCTGCCAGAACGCGTAGCTGATGACGGCCACCGTCGCGTCGGCGCCGCCGCCTCGGCGGTCGTTCTCCGTCGTGAAGGTACGACCGAGAATCGCCGGGACACCATAGACGTCGAAGAACTCGCCACTGGCCCAGAGCCCTTCGACCGGCTGCTGCTGTCCGCCGCGCGACAGGTCGAACCGCTGTTGCGACCAGGCGGCGGCGCCGTCGAACAGCTGATGCTGGCGGCTCTTGATCTCTTCCCAGATCGGGTTCGTCCAGCTGTCGCCGCCAATCAGCACCAGCTGCTCGGGGGCGCGCACCGGCAGCGTCCGCAGCAGCAGGCTGTTGACGAGCGTGAAGATGGCGGTGTTGGCGCCGATGCCCAGCGCGAGCGACAGCACGGCGACGAGCGTGAAGGTGCGGCTGGCTGCCAGCATGCGAAGGCCGTAGCGCACGTCGGTGACGAGATCGTCCAGCCACTGCGTCCCCCGGACGTCGCGGCAGGTACTCTTTCACCTGCTGGATCCCGCCAAAGTTCGCCGCGGCGCGCCGCCGCGCCTCGGCCTCGCTGGACCCCTCGCGCATGTAATCGGCCACCTGCCGTTCGAGGTGGTCGCGCAGCTCCACCTCCAGCTCGCGATCGAGCTGCCGTCGTCCGAACAGCCTCTGCCACAAGGTCATAGTCGCTTCTGCCTTTGATCTCGATCCGTCAACCGTCAACCCGTCACCCGTCAACCCTTATCCGTCCTCGCGCAGTGCCGTCATCGGGTCGGTATTCGCGGCGCGGCGGGCGGGGATCACGGCCGCGACCGTGCCGGCGGCGACCAGCACGACGCTGCTGGCGATGTAGGTCCAGGGATCGGCGGCTGAGACGCCGAACAGCGTGCCTCGTGCGAGCGCACCGGCGGCCAGCGCGACCGGCAGTCCGATCACGACGCCGGCGGCCACCGGGACGAGCGCGTCCCTCAGCAGCAGCCGTGCGATATCCGTGCGTGCTGCGCCGAGCGCGAGGCGGACGCCCAGCTCGCGAGTCCGCTGCGCGGCGGCGTACGCAAGCGTGCCGTAGACGCCGACGACGACGAGGAGCAGCGACAGCCCGCCGAGAACTCCGGACGTCGTCGCCAGCATTCGCTCCGACGTGATGCTGCCGTCGTACCTCGCGGCCAGCGTGGAGACGTTGTAGAGCGGCAGGTCCGCCGATGCCGCCCGTACTTCCCGCCGGACCGCGTCGATGAACAACTGCGGCGCGGCATCCGTGCGTATCGCGAAGGTCAGCTCCTCCCGCGTCTCGGATTCCTGCTGATACGACCAGGTACATCGTCTCGGTGGCCGCGTCGCGGAGGCTCTCGTAGCGCACGTCAGCGGCGACGCCGACAATCGTGAGACGCTGGCCGTCCCGATCGAGCTGCTCGCCGACCACCCGTGCCGTGCCGAAGAGCCGGCGGGCCAGCGACGCGCTGACAACAGCCACTGGCGGCGTCCGCTCATCGTCGTCAATCCGGAAGTCGCGGCCGTCGAGCAGCGGAATACCGGCGGTCTCGAGAAACCGCGGACCGACGACGTTGAGGTGCGTCTGCGGCGCAACCCGGTCGGGCATGCCGGCCGCCGACACCCCCGCGATCATCGAGCGGCCGCCAAGCGGCGCGTCCATCATCACGGTGACCGCGCGGACGCCTGGCAGGCGCGACAGCCGCTGGTAGACCTCGCGATAGAGCCGCCTGGCGTCGGCCTCGCCGGCGCCGCCAACGGCAGGGCGGATGCTGGCGAGCAGCATCTGATCCTTGCGGAAGCCGGCGTCCACCGCATGGAGCGAGGCGAGGCTGCGGGCGAAGAGCGCCGCGCGCCGCGACGAGCACCAGCGTCAGCGCCGCCTGCGCCGCGATGAGCGCCGCCGTCGATCGCGACGTCGCCCTCGACCGCGTCGCCGCCCGCACCTGCATCTGCGGATCCGCGGCGCTCGCCCTCAGGGCCGGCCACAGGCCGAACAGCACCGTGGTCGCTGCGAGCAGGCCGATCGTGAAGATCAGCAGCCGCACGTCGAGGCCGGTGTCGAGGGCCACGGGCGTGCGACCGCGCGACAACAGGGCGAGCATGCCGGGGCGTCCCCACTGTGCCAGCGCCAGGCCGCCGAGCGCGCCCGCGGTCGAGAGCAGCAACGCCTCCGTCAGCAGTTGACGGACGATCCGGCCGCGGCTGGCGCCGAGGGCCACGCGAAGCGCCAGCTCGTGCTCGCGCGCCTTGGCGCGCGCCAGCAGCAGGCTCGCGAGGTTCACGCAGGCGACCAGCAGCAGCAGCGACACGGCGGCCATCAGCAGGCGCAGCGGCCACGAGTAGGCGCGGCGCAAGTCGTTCAACCCCTGCGCCCCGGACAGCACAGCGAGGACCGGCCGCTCGCGGCCTGAACGACGTTCGGACGATTCGAAAATGTCCCAGCGGCGCGCGAGGTCCGAAGCGGCGCGTTCGCGACTCTCATGCGGTGCTGGCCGCGCAATGAGGCGCAGCCATCGCGCATCGCGCGAGGTGAGCAGCGGCGTGCCCGGCAGCAGCAGGGGCTGCGCGGACAGCGGCACCGTGACGTCGACGGCCCGACCAGGCTCGACGCCGAAGAACTCGCGCGGCGTGACCCCGACGACCGTGAAGGGCTGCCCCATCAGGTCAAAGGTGCGTCCGACGACCCCCGGGTCACGCTGGAAGTGCCGCTCCCAGAACGCGTCGCTGATCACCGCCACCAGCGGGCCGCCCGCGCCGGCATCGTCGGACGGGCCCAGCAGCCTCCCGAGCTGAGGCGACACGCCAAGGACTTCGAAGCAGTTTCCGGAGACCAGCTGCCCCATCGCCAGCTGCGCGCCGGAGGCAGTACCAATGCGGAAGCCAGGCCATGGACGAAACGCGCACAGGCCGGAGAGTGTCTCGCTCTCGGCCAGGTGACGGTAGGCGGGCGTCGAGAACGAGAAGGCGTCTTTCGTGCCGACCCGCTGCGAGAGCAGCATCAGCGCGCCGGGATCTCGAACAGGAAGCGCCTTCAGCAGGACGGCATCGACGAACGAGAAGATCGTCGTGACGGCGCCGACGCCCAGGGCCAGCGAGAGCACGGCGACCGCGGCAAAGCCTGGACTCTTGCGCAGCACGCGCCATCCGTAGCGCAGGTCCTGAACGAGTTGCCCGCCCAGCCGCCCGTGTCGAACGTCGCGACAGTACTCCGCCGCCTGCTGGATGCCGCCGAAGTCCGCCAGCGCGCGGCGCCTGGCTTCGCCCGCGTCGAGGCCACGCCGCTCGTACTCGGCAGCCTGTCGCTCGACGTGATCGCGCAGCTCGACGTCGAGCTCGCGATCTTTCCGGCGGGAGGAGAACAGGTGGCTGAACATCGGATTCCCAGTCCCGTTTCAGGCTTCGTTTTCCAGCACCAGGCCGATGGCCTCCGTGAGCCGGCGCCAGTTCGCCCGCTCTTCCTGCAGCTGCGCCTGTCCCTGCTTCGTCAGCCGGTAGAACTTCGCGTCGCGCCCGGTGTCCGAGGGCTTCCATTCGGCTTTCAGCAGGCCGCGCTTCTCGAGCCGGTGGAGCGCCGGATACAGCGTTCCCTGCTGGACGATGACGACGTCGCGGGAGGTCTGCTGCAGCCGCTGCGCGATGGCGTAGCCGTGCAGCGGAGCGAGCGCCAGGGTCTTCAGGATGAGCAGGTCGAGCGTGCCCTGTGGGAGGTCGGGTCTCGTGGGTGCCATATACCTTGAACTTCTACATATACGACACGGACGTGTAGAAGTTCAAGGTATGCCGGGGGTCATGCGACCGTGAACGAGTCCGTGAACTGGCTCAGCAGCCCCGCTTGACAGCCGCCTCGCGGCGCGAATATATTCGCTGTGCGCGAAAATTTTCGCTCTACCCTGAGCCAGTCGGAACCTGTGAACCCGGATCGAGCCCTGTGAACCAAGTTTCCCTGACCCGTCGTGAAAGCCAGATCATGGAAGTGGTCTACCGCCGCCGCCGCGTGACGGTCGAAGAGATCCGCGCGGAACTGCCCGAGGCGCCGAGCCCCTCGAGCGTCCGCAAGCTCCTCGAGATCATGATCGAGCGCGGGCTGCTGACGCGCGAGCAGGACGGCCCGCGGTTCGTGTACTTCCCCGCGGCCAGGCCCGAGGACGCGAGCAAGTCCGCCCTGCGGCAGCTGGTCCGCACCTTTTTCGACAACTCACCGGGGTCGGCGATGGCGGCCCTGATCGACATCACAGGCACCTCGCTCACGCCCGAGGAGTACCGCCGGCTGAGCACACTGTTGAAGCGCGGCCGCGCCAACGGAGACGAACGATGAGCCCTGCGTCCTTTACCCCCGGCCTTGCCGACGTCGTCGGCCTGCTCGTGAAAGCCTCCCTGTGGCTCTTCGCGATTGGCGTCGCGTACGTCGCGCTCAGGAACCGCACGTCGGCCGCGACGCGCCACTGGATGTGGACGCTGGCCGTCGCCGGCCTGCTCGCGCTGCCGCTGCTGTCCGGGTCGCTGCCGTCGTGGACCGTCGCGATTCCAGTGGCATCGCCGGCGGTCCGCGCCGACGCCGCGCCCGCGCGCGCAGCCTTCGACGACGAGAGCCCGCTGGCGCCAGTCGCCGCGAGCCCGAAAGCCACGAACGCCGAGGCATCGCCGGCAGCGTCGGTCACGACGGCGACCGACGGCCTGCTGGATCGCCTGGCCTCCTCCTGGCCGGCGACGCTCGTCGCGCTGTATCTCGCCGGCGCGCTGCTACTCCTGATCACCTTGTGCCGCCAGCACGCCAGCGTGCGCCGGCTGGCGCGTGAGGCGGAGACGGTGACAGACGCGGAGTGGACCGGCCTGCTGCGCGAGTGCGCGCGTCAGATGGGCGTGGATCGCCCGGTGCGGCTGCTTCGAAGCCTCGAGCGCGCGATGCCGATGGCGCTGGGCGTGAGGCGCCCGGCGATCCTGATTCCTGCCGTTGCCGACACCTGGGCTGAAGATCGCCGCCGCGCCGTGCTCCTGCACGAGCTCGCCCACATCGCCCGCCACGATTGCTTCACGCAGATGCTCGCCGGCGTCGCCTGCGCCGTCTACTGGGTCCATCCCGGCGTGTGGTGGGTCGCCCGGCAGCTTCGCGTCGAACGCGAGCTCTCCTGCGACGACCGCGTGCTGACGATCGGCACCGAGGCCCGCGACTACGCCGGGCACCTGCTCGAGATCGCCTACACGCTCGGCGCCCACCGCTCGCCAGCGCTCGCCGTCAGCATGGCGCGGCCCGGCCAGCTCGAAGGGCGCATGCTCGCGGTGCTCGATGCCGCCCGCAATCGCGCGGTTCCCGGCGCCAGCCTCCGGCTCGCCGGCCTCGCGGCCGCGCTCGTCCTCGTGCTCCCGCTCGCGGTGGTCCAGGCGACGACGATGCCGATGGTAGTCGGTCCGCCCCACGAGCTGCCGCCGACAACGTCGAGGGCATCCGACGGACACGAGGCCGATGTGCCGGCGTCATCTCCGGTGGCGCACGTCGAGCCGGGGGAGGTCGAATCGCCGGCGCCGGCGCCGCAGGATCAGGCGCCCGGCACGTGGGAAATCCGTCCGTCGGGCGAGCCGGGCAAGGTCCAGCTGCGCATGACCGAAGGCAACTCGTCATCGGGCCGGACCGTCTCGGTCGATCAGTTCGAAGGCCTGTCGGCGCTCCTGTCCGGCAACGGCGGGCCGGCGCGCTTCACGCTGCGGCGTGATGCGGGGACCTTCACGTTCGAGGGCACGATCCGCGGCGGCGCCGGTGCCGGCACTTACAGCTTCGCGCCGAACCCGGCGTTCGCGGCGGAGCTCGAGAAGCGCGGCATCGCCCGCCCGTCGGCGCGGCAGCAGTACGAGCTCGCGCGGGCCGACGTCGGCCTGGCACTCGTCGACGAGCTGACGTCGCAGGGATACACGAAGCCGACGCTGGAACAGCTGGTAAAGGCCGGCAACCACGGCGTCAATGTCGAGTTCGTGCGCGAGATGGGCGCCCTCGGCTACAAGCTCGGGCAGGTGGACCGACTGATCACGATGCGGGACCACGGCGTCACCCCGCGCTACGTGCGCGACATGACCGCGCAGGGCCTGCCGCGCCTGACTGCCGAAGAGCTGGTGAAGGCGCGCGACCACGGCGTCAGCCCGGAGTTCGTGAAGGCGTTGACGGATCTTGGCTACGGCCCGCTCACACTCGAGCAGCTGGTGAAAACGCGGGACCACGGCGTAACGCCCGAGTTCGTCAGCGAAGTCGCGGCCCACGGCTACTCGAAGCTGACGCTCGATCAGCTCGTGAACATGCGCGATCACGGCGTGACGCCGGAGTTCATGAAAGCGATGAGCGAGGCCGGGTACGCGAAGCTGCCGGTCGAGGAGCTGGTCAACGCCCGCGACCACGGCGTCACGCCGGAGTTCATCCGCGAGATGAGCGCGGCCGGCTACGCCAAGCTGCCGCTCGGCGAACTGGTCAACGCCCGCGACCACGGCGTCACGCCGGAGTTCACCCGCGAGATGATCGCGCTCGGCTACAAGGGTCTGCCGCTCCAGGCGCTGGTCCGCGCGCGCGATCACGGCGTCACGCCGGAGTACGCGAAGCAGATGAAGGGGCTCGGCTATGACGCCTTGTCGCTCGACGAGCTGATCACGATGCGCGACCACGGGGTCACACCGGAAAAAGCTCGGAAGGCCAACGAGCGCGCGGGCACGAAGCTGCCGCCCGACATGCTGCGGAAGCTCGCGGACGAGGGGAGTGGTTGTAGGGTTGTGGGTTGCAGGGTCGTAGGGACGAGCTGTCCCCACTGCCTTGCAGGGCTGTCAAGGTCACGCGGGTCGGGCACGGTCTACTTAGCGCTGCTCGAGCGGCACCCACGGCTGCGGAACCGTCGGACCCGTGTACTCCGCGCGCGGGCGGATCAGGCGGTTGTTGGCGTACTGCTCCAGGACGTGCGCGGTCCAGCCGGACGTCCGGCTGACGGCGAAGATCGGCGTGTAGAGCGAGACCGGGATCCCGAGCGCGTAGTACATCGACGCGGAGTAGAAGTCGACGTTCGGGTTCAACTTCTTCTCGCCCTTCACCAGCGCCTCGATGCGCTCGGACATCTCGACCCAGTGCGTTTGCCCCGATCGCTTGCCGAGGTCCTTGGACAGCTGCCGCAGGTGCACCGCCCTCGGGTCCATCGTCTTGTAGACGCGGTGGCCGAAGCCGGGAATCTTCTCCTTCTTCGCCAGCTTCTCCCGAATCGCGCTCTCGACCTTTTCCGGTGAGGCCGTCTCGCCGAAGTCGAGCAGCATCTTCATCACTTCCGCGTTCGCCCCGCCGTGCAGCGGGCCCTTCAGCGCGCCGATGCCGCCGACGATCGCCGAGTGGATGTCGGTGAGCGTGGCCGCAGCGACTCGCGCCGCAAACGTGGACGCGTTCAGCTCGTGGTCGGCGTGCAGGATCAACGCGCAGTCGAAGGCGCGGACCGCGAGCGCGTCGGGCCGCTTCCCGGTGAGCTGGTAGAGGAAGTTCGCGGCAAAACCCATCACCGGATCGGGGTCGATCGTCCCCAGGTTCTGCTCCACGCGCCCGATGGTCGCGACCAGGGTCCCGATCTGCGCCGTGAGACGGACGGCCTTCCGGTAGTTCGCCGCCGGCGAATCGTCGGCGGCATCGCGGTCGTAGTGCGCCAGGGCCGACGTCAGCGTGCGCAGCGTGTCCATCGCCTCGCCCGGCGGCAGCTGACGCAGCAGCCGGATCACGCCGTCGGGCAGCGGACGCGCCGCGGCGAATTGCGATTGCAACTCGCCCAGCTCCGCGCGGTTCGGCAGGCGGCCATGCCACAGCAGGTAGCAGACTTCTTCGAAGGTCGCCTTCGGCGCCAGGTCGTGGATGTCGTATCCGCGGTAGGCGAGAATGCCGCGCTCGCCGTCGATGAAGCAGATGCTCGAGCTGGTGGCGACGATGTCTTCGAGGCCGGCCTTGGCTTTGATCTCGGTGGTCACGGACCGATCATACAGAACCTGTTCACGGGTTCACAGGTTCAGGGGTTCACAGGTTCATCGTTCGCCGCGTTCGTCCGATCCGGCGGTTGCCGCAGGTCGTACCCCTGACAATGGGCTACCGGAAGAGGCGGATAGCGGGTGTATCTCGCGTCGGTGTCGCTCCTGGCGCATCGGATGAATCGGGTGCCGCGGTCGGAACGGATCACCAGCGCGTGCTGGCAGGTGCCGCAGAGCCCCGGCGGCGGGTTAGCAGGCCCAGGTGCCATCGCGGCGGGGCACGTAGCGGTCGACGTCCGGCAGCGCCTGCGCCGTCGGCGCGGGCTCGGCCAGCGCGCCGCGGAACGCCTCTGCCGCCTGCTGCATCTCCGCCATCGTCCCGATGGTGACGCGCGCCCAGGTTATCAGCGGCGGGAACGGCCGCGCGATCTCGACGCCGCGGTTGCGGCAGGCCTGCTGGAAGGCGCGGATGTCGCGCCGCACGTCCACCATCACGAAGTTCGCGTCGGTGCCGACTACGCGGTACCCGGCGTCGCGGAATACCTGCGTCGTCATCGCGCGCGCCGCGCGGTTCGCCGCTATTCTGCTCCTCGACGCGCGCCGGGTCGGCCAGCGCCGTCAGTGCCGCGCGGCCGCTCAGGCAGCTCAATCGGAACGAGTCGAGATGCCGATTCAGTGACCCCAGCGTGGCCGACTGCCCCACCGCATAGCCGATGCGCAACCCCGCCATGCCGTAGATCTTCGAGAAGGTGCGCGCGACGACGACGCGCGGGTTGGCGAGGGCGAGCGGGATGGCCGTCTTGTAGTCGGGCCGATCGACGTACTCGTGATAGGCCTCGTCGATCAGGATCGTCGCGCGCGGCTCGGTCTTCAGGACCGCCTCGACGCAGGCGTTGATGTCGCCGGCGCCGTGGACCGTGGCCGTGGGGTTGTTCGGATTGCAGATGTAGACGAGACCGGCGCCTTTCGCGCGCGCCGCCATCTGGCCGAGGTCCAGCCGCAGTTCCGCGTCGACGGGCACTTCGACGATCGGCGCGCCAATCTGGCTGGCGCGCCCCGACAGCAGCTCGAAGGTCGGCGTCGCCGTGACGAGCGCGCGATCCGATCCGAGAAATGCCGAGGCGGCGGCGTCGAGGATCTCGCTCGAGCCGCAGCCCACCGCGATCTGCGACGACTGGATGCCGTGCGAGCTTGCCAGGGCCGACGCGAGTTCGCCGCCAACGCGGAAGGCGTAGCGGTTGACCGTGCCGAACCCGTCCTGGACCGCGGCCAGCACCTTCGGGCCGGGACCCGCGGAGTTCTCGTTCGAGCTGAGACGGAGGAGGGACGACCTCGTTCCGGGGGCGCCAAGCGGGGGTGCCTGCGGCGCCACTTCCGGGCCTTGCGTGGTGGTCGCGGTCGCGCAGCCTGCCGCAGCGACCGCCAGTCCGTTGAGCCCGACGATCTGGATGAAATTGCGGCGGGAGGTTGCCATCGGCCCTCTCCTCTCAGAAGGATGAGGACGATTGTAACGCCGGACGCTCGTCAATCACAGAGACACCAAGCACAGAGACGCACGAAAGGCTGCTCTTGACTCGAATGCAAGAAGCGCATAGGACCTTTCCGGCGAATGCCCCGAAGTCCCGTGCGTCTTCGTGTCTCTGTGTCTCTGTGATTGACGCCCTTCTCCGCCGCCGGAGCGGCGAACCTTACCCTTCCGTCTGCGTGTCCAGCACCACCGAGTCGTCGGCGAACTGCTGCACGATCGAGAGCAGCCCCGTGTAGAGGAACCCGATCTGGAACAGCATCAGGAACGGCAGCGTGCCGTAGATCCGGTTCGACAGCGCGTAGAACACGGTGAAGGTGAAGTAGAGGCCGAGCGACAGCTCGATGATCGGCTGAACGATGTTGGCCTGGCGGTACTTCTTGCCGACCCACTCGTCCTGGCTGTCCTCGATGTGGTACTTCGGCGTGCGGACGAACTCGGTCTGCTTGCCCATCATCGCTTCGAACACCGCGCGGGTATTGTTGATGGCCAGGCCGATGCCAATCGACATCAGGAACGGCAGGTAGCGCAGCCGCGCCACCCATTCCTTCGGGTACAGCTCGCGCTGGCAGACGATGTAGAAGTTCGCCACCGACGCGGTGGCCGCAAAGAACATGGGCACGTCGATGAGCAGCATCTCGTACCAGCCCATGTTGTAGCGGATGACCATCGCCGGGAACATCAGCACCGACAGCGCCACCATCAGCACGTAGTTGAAGTTCGCGCTCAGGTGGAAGAACGCCTCGGCCTTCACGCCGAATGGCTGCTTGCTGGCGAGAATTCGCGGCAGCAGCTTGCGGCAGGTCTGGATGGAGCCCTTCGCCCAGCGATGCTGCTGCGACTTGAACGCGTTCATCTCCACCGGCAGCTCCGCCGGCACGACGACGTCGGGCACGAAGTGGAACTTCCAGCCCCGGAGCTGCGTGCGGTAGCTCAGGTCCAGGTCCTCGGTCAGCGTGTCGTGCTGCCAGCCGCCGCCGTCGATGATCGCCGCCCGCCGCCAGATGCCGGCCGTGCCGTTGAAGTTGAAAAAATGGCCGACGCGGTTGCGGCCGCCGTGCTCGAGCACGAAATGCGCGTCGAGCAGGATCGACTGGATCTTCGTCAGCAGCGAGTACCCGGCATTGATGTGCCCCCACCGCGCCTGGACGACGGCCACCTTCGGGTCGGTGAAGTGGTGGATCGTCTTGTGGAGGAAATCGACGGACGGCAGGAAGTCCGCGTCGAAGATCGCGATGTAGTCGCCCTTGGCGACCTGCATCCCGGCTTCGAGCGCGCCGGCCTTGAACCCGGTCCGGTCCGTGCGGTGCAGATAGGTGATGTCCAGCCCCTGGGCCGCCGCCCGCCGGACTGCGAGCTCGGCAATCGAGCGCGTCTCGTCGGTCGAGTCGTCCAGGACCTGCACCTCGAAGCGGTCGCGGGGGTAGTCCATCTGCGCGACGGCCTCGATCAGCCGATCGACCACGTACATCTCGTTGTAGATCGGCAGCTGGACCGTCACGATCGGCAACTGGTCGAACTGCCCGGCCGGCACCGGAACCCGGTCCTTGTGCTTCATGTAGGCATAGACCAGGTAGTACCTGTGCCAGCCGTAGCCCGCAAGGATGATCAGGATGAAGAAATACGTAGCGAGGACGAGGGTCTCGAGCGGCGTCATCGGGAGTCAGCGGTCCCTTCGTAAAAGAGATAATCAGCGGATTATACTTGAGTTGCCCTGATGGATTTTTGACCTTGTGACAAATTGACACTCAGCGCTCTGCCCAACTCTGGGGCATCTGACCTTCCGCGAAACCTGCACGACAGCAGCCAAATTCGTAATAAGTTCGGTCCATGGACCCGTCATCTCTCCGACGCCTGCTCGATCAGGTCGCCACGTGGAGCTCTCAGCCCTGCCGATGCCTCCGGCCAGTTGGCCGATGCGCTCGCAGACCCGGTCGAGGACCTCGGCTTCGCCCGCGTCGACCACCAGCGGGCCAGCCGTCAGGGCTTCCCCGAGGTCGTCCTCGGCCTGGGCAAGACGCCGGATCAGATTGCCGCCATCTCGGAGCGCATCGTCGCCCGCGGCCACACGCTGCTGGTCACGCGCGCGGACCAGGCTGCCTTCGCCGCCGTCCAGGCCGTCGTCTCCGAGGCCGAGTACCACCCGGTCGCGCGAGCGATCACCCGGCGGATGCACGAGGTGCCCCCCGGCCGGGGCACGATTCTCGTCGCCGCGGCCGGCACCTCCGACCTGCCGGTCGCGGAGGAAGCCGCCGTCACGGCCGAGGTCATGGGCAACACCGTGGACCGGCTCTTCGACGTCGGCGTCGCCGGACTCCATCGCCTGCTGCGCGAGCACACCCGGCTCGCCTCCGCCCGCGTCATCGTCGTCGTCGCCGGCATGGAAGGCGCCCTCCCCAGCGTCGTCGGCGGCCTGGTCTCGGTGCCGGTCATCGCCGTGCCCACCAGCATCGGCTACGGCGCCAGCTTTCACGGGCTGGCGGCGCTCCTCGGCATGCTGAACTCCTGCGCCAACGGCGTGTCGGTGGTGAACATCGACAACGGGTTCGGCGCGGGGTGCATTGCCAGCTCGATCAATCACCTGCCGTAGTCAGCCTTCGGCCTTCGGTCGTGCCTTCAGCCCTGTCAGCCTTCGGCCTTCGCGAACGTCTCGGCACCGGCGGGTCGAGGCCGCGGCCGTGGCTTCGCGCCGTCGGGACGGCGCGACTGCGACGCCTGCAGTAATTCGCGTCTGCTTCGCGTCGTAGCCGTACACGTCGTCCCGGAAGTGCAGTCCGCCGCGGTCATCCACCCAGCTCGTGAAGTAGACGATGTGGATCGGGATGGCCGCGCGCAGCTTCACGTGATGTTCGCTGCCGGCGTGCATCGCCGTGTCGATGGCCTGCGCCGTCCACTGCTCCTGGTCCCGCAGCACGTACTTCGCGAGCTCCACTGGTTCTTCGACTCGCACGCACCCGTGGCTGAACGCGCGGCCGAGTCGGGCGAACAGCGCATCCGACGGCGTGTCGTGGACGTACACGTTGTACGGGTTCGGGAACATGAACTTCACGAACCCGAGGGCGTTGGCGGCGCCGGGGCGCTGGCGGAACCGGAGCCCGTCGAGCGCGCCTTCGTCCTCCCAGTCCACCGTCGACGCGTCGACGACGTCGGCCTGGCTGCCGGAGACGCGGACCACCTCGATGTTCTGCCGTTCCAGGAAGCCGGGATCCTGCGCGATGGCGGGCAGCGTCTCGTCGGTCGCAATCGTTGGCGGGATGTTCCAGTAGGGACTCAGCACGACGTGCGTCATCCGCTCGCTGAAGACCGGCGTCTCGTTGCCCGGCTTGCCGACCACCGCACGGATGTCGAGCACGACGCGGTTCCGCTCGCGCGCCTCGAGGTGGAAGTACGGAATGTTGACGCGGAAGTGGCGCGCGCCGAGGTCGTCGGGCAGATACCGCCAGCGTTCCAGGTTCACCGCCACCTGACGGATGCGCGCGTCGAGCGGGACGTTGAGCGCCGCGCGCGTCTTCTCGTCCATGCGGCCGGTCGACGGCAGGCCGTGGTGCTCCTGGAAGACGCGGACCGCCGCTCCCAGGGCCTGGTCGAAGCGCGTGCCCTCGACCGATGCCGAACCGAGGTCGCCGGAGGCTGCGAGCCGCTTTCTGAGCACGGCCACCGCCGGACTCGAGGCGCCGGGCCTCAGGCCCGAGGCCGGCACACCCGGCCATCCGCCCTTCGCTTCGGCGCCGCGCAGCGCGGCGAGACCCCGGCGGAGCGCCGCGTACTCGTCGTGCGGCGGTTGGATGGCCTCGAGCCACCTGCCCATGTCGTCTCGCGACGCGGCGAGGCTCGCCGGCGAGATCGGGCAGCGCGCGCTGCGCTTTCCAGCGGCGATCCACGGACTGCGGGGACGTCCGCCCGATGGCGACATCGCGCCCCAGCTTCATCAGGGCCGTGGTCATCCGCACGTCGAAGACCGCCTGGCTCTGATCGCGGTCATCTTTCTTCTGACGCGACAACAACTCGCGATCCGACGCCAGTGCGTCGGCCTGATAGGCGTCGGGGCTCAGCCCGTGATCGGCCGCCGAGGCCAGCACGGCAAGGGCCGCGTCTACCTGCGTGTCCCGGCTCCAGGCGTAGCTCATGCCCGTGCGGGCATAGAAGTCGCGGACGGCCCGGCGCACACCGGCATCGCCAACCTGACGGTCGAGCGTGTCGGCGGACAGCAGGGCCTGGATCTCGGGAACGGGCTGCGGCCCGCGCCGGCATCCGACACTTCCGGCGAGTGTAAGTATTACCAGCCCTGTGACGATTGCGACGGCATTCACGCCCGTTTTCCGCATCCCGTTGCCTGCTGACACCGGTAAGTGCAAGGGGCGGGCCTAACCTTTCGGGGTCCAGGGTTCAGGGTCCAGGGTCCACTCCGAGTTCTGGGGCTGGGGTTCGGCGGGACTTACTCGCGTGCAGTCCTGGCTTAGGACCTTGGACCTTGGACCCGGGACCGCGGGAAGGACCCCGACCCTGGCCAACCCGTGTTAGAATGAGCGGTTACCTTCCGGTCTCCTGACTCCCATCGCCCTGACATGACCGCAGGCGGCCTCCGGGCCCTCGAATTCGATCGTGTTGTCGCCGCCCTGCGCAGCTTCGCGCTGACGCCGACGGGAGCGGTGCGCCTTGACGCGCTGAAGCCGGCCACTGACGTCGGCGCCGTGCGCGAGGCTCTGGCGGCGACGTCGGAGACGGTGGCGTATCTCGCGTCCAACCCGGTCTTCCCGCTGCGCGCGCCCGAAGACCTGGAGACGCTGCTCGCGCTCCTCGATGTCGAGGGCCGCGCGCTCGAAGCGCTCCGGCTGCTCGCGCTGGCCGACTATCTCGAGTCGGTGGAAACCGCGGCGGGCGCGGTGCGGCGGGCTTCGGGCGAGTTGCCGCGGCTGAAGCGGCTGGTCGGCGAGACCGCTACCTTCAAGGACGAGGTCGCGCGCGTGCGCCAGGCGATCGAGCCCTCCGGCGATGTGGCCGATCACGCGAGCGCCGCGCTCGGCTCGATTCGCGATCGCCTCAGGCGGCAGCGCGCGAAGCTGCGCCAGACGCTCGACGGCTACCTGCGCAGCCGCGACACGGCGAAATACCTGCAGGATCAGATCGTCACCGAGCGGAACGGCCGTTTCGTGCTGCTCGTGAAGGCCGAGCATCGGGCGTCGCTGCCGGGTCTCGTGCACGGCAGCTCCGCCAGCGGGCAGACGCTCTACCTCGAGCCGCTCACCACCGTCGAGATCAACAACGAGGTCGTCTCGCTCGAAGCGGAAGAGGCCGAAGAGGTGCTTCGGATCCTGCTCGAGCTCACCGACGGCTTCCGCTCGCGCCGCGACGAGGTGTCGCGCAACGAGCATGTCGCAACCGAGCTCGACGTGCTGCAGGCCAAGGCGCGGCTGGCGCAGGTGACCGGCGCCGCGGCGCCCTCGCTCGCCCGCGACGGCCGCCTCGAGCTGCTGGCGGCACGGCATCCGCTGCTGATGAAGGGCGTGGTGTCGCGCTATTCCGACGACCTCGAAGGGCTGCCGGACGCGCCGAAACCCGTCGACATCAAACTGGTGCCGCCCGAGACGACGCTGCTCATCACCGGTCCCAATACCGGCGGCAAAACGGTCGCCCTCAAGACGGCCGGCCTGCTCGCGCTGATGGCGCAGGCGGGGCTTCACATTCCCGCCGAGCCGGGCTCGGCCGTCCCGGTCTTCCGATCGGTGTTTGCGGACATCGGCGACGAGCAGTCCATCGCCGCGAGCCTGAGCACCTTCGGCTGGCACATCACCAACATCGCGTCGATGGACCGCGACCTGCGGCTGCCGGCGCTGGTGCTGCTTGACGAGATCGGCGCCGGAACCGACCCGGTGGAAGGTGGCGCCCTCGGCGTTGCCGTCGTCGATCACTTCCGCACGCGCGGCGCACTGGTCGTCGGCACGACCCACTACGACGCGCTCAAGACCTACGCGCAGACCACGCCCGGCGTGCAGTGCGCGGCGTTTGCCTTCGACCCGGTAGGCTTCGCGCCGACCTACGAGCTCATTTACGGATCGCCGGGCCGCAGCCTCGCGCTCGAGATGGCCGGACGCCTGGGCCTGAATCGTCACGGTCATCGACAAGGCGCGCGCGTCGCTCGGCACACGCGAGGCGCAGCTGGCCACGCAGCTGGCGCGAGTCGATCAGGATCTCGCGCAGATTGCCGAGGAGCGCAAGGCCGCCGCGCGAGAGCGCGACGCCCTGGGACGGGCGCGCGCCGCCGCCGAGCGGCGCGAAGAAGAGCTCCGCGCCCGCGAGGAAGAGTTCAAGCGCAAGGTCTCCGGGCGCATCGACGAGCGCGTCCGCGCCGCCACGCGCGAGATCGACGACGTCGTCGCAGCGCTGAAGCGGCAGACCTCCGCGCTGACGGCGCGCGACGCCGGTGTGCCGCGGCTGTCGACCGGCGATCACGGCGCGCTCAAGGCACATGCGAAGGCGGCAGTGGATGCCGCGGCGTCCCAGGCGCTGGGCGATCGGCCGTCGCCGCAGGAACCGGCGATGCCGGTGGAACGGCGCCCCGCCCGCGTCGGCGACCGCGTCGTCGTGCCGCCGTTCGGCCTGCAGGGCGTGGTCAAGAGCCTGGGCGACGGCCAGGCGGAGATCGACGTCCACGGCAAGCGGCTGCGCGCCGCGGCGAAGGACCTGACCGTGCTGGGCGCGCCCGAGGGCAAGCCGGCCCCGAGCCCTGTCCAGACCGTCCGGGTGAATGTGGATCTCGTGCCGCGGGAAGGCGTGCTGTCCGACCTCAACGTCATCGGCCTGACCGTGGACGAAGCGCTGACGCGTGCCGAGCGGTTCCTGGACGAGACGCTGGTCACCGACCAGCGCACCGTGCGCGTCATCCACGGTCACGGCACGGGCAAGCTGCAGAAGAGCGATCAGCGGGTTCCTGAAGACGCACCCGCTCGTCGCCGGGTTTCACACGGCGCCCGCGGAGCATGGTGGCGGCGGGGTCACAGTCGTTGAGTTGAAGGACTGAAGTGTTCACAACCGCGATGCCGCGAGGCCACGATGCCGCCAAGGTTTCACAGGGAAACCTCAGGACGATTCGTCGTGAAATCGCATCTTCGCGACTTCGCGCCTTCGTGGCGTCGCGGTTGTGAGCGGGTGTCATGACGCAGTTTCCTCGGAACTTTCTCGACGACCTTCGTCTCCACGCCGACATCGTGTCGGTCGTCGGCGACGTGGTGTCGCTGAAGAAAGCCGGGGCGACGTGGAAGGGGCTCTGCCCGTTCCACTCGGAGAAGACGCCGTCGTTCCACGTCAACCGCGAGAAGGCGTTCTTCCACTGCTTCGGGTGCAACACCGGCGGCGACGTCATCAAGTTCGTGGAGCTCCACGAGAAAGTGGCGTTCCCGGAAGCCGTCCGGATGCTGGCGGGGCGCTTCGGCGTCGCCATCCCCGAGGTGGCCGAGGATCGCGAGGCGGGCACCAGCGCGGCGGAGCGCGAAGCGCTGCTGAAAGTGCACGAGGAGGCCGCGGCCTGGTTTCAGCAGCAGCTGGCGGCGCCGGTCGGCGCCCGGATGCGGCAGATGCTCGAGGCGCGGGGCATCCGCCCGGAGACGACGACGCTGCTGGGGATTGGTTGTGCGCCGTCAACGCGCGACGGCCTGAAATCGTATTTGATGGATCGGAAGTTCGAGCTGCCGCTGCTCCTGCGGAGCGGGCTGGTGGTGCAGCGCGACAACGGGGACGTCCTCGACCGGTTTCGCGGGCGGCTGATGATTCCCATCTGCCGGGACAGCGGGTCGGTGATCGCGTTCGGAGGCCGCGCGACCGAGACCGATCAGCAGCCGAAGTACCTGAATTCGCCCGAAACTCCGATCTACTCGAAGAGCCGGACGCTCTACGGCCTCCACCTGGCCAAGGCGGCAATCCGGAAGCTCGATCGGGTGATTCTGGTGGAGGGCTACTTCGACGTCGCCCAGCTCGTGCAGGCCGGGATCACCCCGGTAGTCGCGTCGTGCGGCACCGCGCTGACCCCCCAGCAGGCGCAGCTTTTGCGTCGGTTCACGTCGAAGATCGTGCTGAGCTTCGACCCGGATGCCGCCGGCCAGGGCGCCGCAGTCCGGTCGTGCGAGTTGCTGGCGTCGGAAGGCTTCGAGGTGAACGTCGCCGTGCTGCCGGCCGGGGCCGATCCCGACGCGCTGGTCCAGGCCCAGGGACGCGAAGGGTACCTGGCGCAGTTGAAGCAGTCGGTGCCGTACCTGGAGTTCCTGGTCAGGAAGGCGGCTGCGGGCCACGAGCTGACGACGGACGAGGGACGCCGGCGCTTCCTCCACGAGATGCTCGAGGTGGCGGCCAGAATCCCGGATGCGGCGGCCCGGGACCAGTTTGCTGACCGGATTGCGGCGCGGGCGCGTATTACCGAAGAGGTCGTGCGGGCCGAAATCCGTAAGGCCGCGGTGGCCCGGAAGACGACGGTGCCCGAGCGCGTGCTGGCGCCGGCTCAACCGCTGAAGGCGGCCGAGCGGGGGCTCTTATGGGCCTTGTTGCACGCTCCCGACGAGGCGAGGCTTGCGCTGGCAGCGCTGGATCCCGAGGATCTGGAGGCCATTCAGTCCGGCGGGGCGCTGGAACAGGCCCGGGACCTGGCCGGCACGCCGGCCGCCCAGTTCCAGGCGGCCTGGCTGGAGCGTCTAAACGATCGGGAGGCGCAGTGGGTCACCGGCATCGGGACCGCGGCGGAAGGGCCCGCGCACTCGGCCGAGGACTGCGCCCGGACGTTGAAGCGGCTGCGGTTCGACCGCGAGCGCGAGGCGCTGCAGCGGGAAATCGCCCGCCTGCAGGACGAGGCAGATGACGACGCGCAGGCCCGCATCGCGGAACTGAGCGTCAGGAAGATAGAACTGAAGCGACGCATCGAAGCACTCTCGGCCGATTGAGCCGAACCCGGGGCATACGACCCCACCCGCTTCGCGTCGCATGGCAGCGGCACGGCTATACAGATAGGGACGGTGGAATGTGACGACTGGACGGAGACCCCCTCTGTCGATCGAGGACAAGTACGACGAGGTTCGACAGCTGATCAACATCGGCAAGGAGAAGGGCTACCTTCTCTACGACGAGGTGAACGAGCTGCTGCCGTCGGAGATCAACTCCTCTGAAGACCTCGACGATCTCTTCAACACTCTCGGCAGCGCCGGCATCGAGGTGCTTGACTCCGACAAGGGGTTCCGCGACGACAAGCCCTTCGACCGCACGCAGGAAGGGGCCGAGGAGGGCGTCGAGCTCGACCTCACGCCGGGGGCGCTCGACAAGACCAACGACCCGGTGCGCATGTACCTCCGCGAGATGGGCACCGTCCCGCTCCTCACGCGCGAGGGCGAGGTGGCCATCGCCAAGCGCATCGAGCGCGGCAAGCTCTCGGTGATCAAGTCGATCTCGCGTACGCCGATGGTGACCAAGAAGGTCATCCAGCTCGGTGACGATCTGCGCAACGATCAGCGCACGATCCGCGAGCTCGTCATCTTCTCCGACGAGGAGATCACCGACGAGAAGATCGAGGACCGCAAGCGCGAGGTGCTGAAGCAGATCGAGGCGGTCAAGAAGGCGCGCCTCGGCGTGCAGAAGACCGAGGAGAAGCTCGAGACGGTCCCGAAGAAGGAGAAGCGGAAGTACGCCCGCGCCCGCGGCAAGATGCTGCGCAGCCGCATCGAGCTCTCGCAGCGCATCCGCGAGATCGAGTTCACCGAGCTCGTCAAGCGCCGGATGATCGACGAGATCAAGGAGCAGGTCGAGGCGGTCCAGCGCACCGAGCGCGAGATCGTCCACTACGAGCGGCAGCTCAACCCGCCGAAGGGGAAGAAGCCCTCGAAGCTGAAGGAAGAGGAGAAGAAGCTCTACCTGAAGCGGATCAAGGACCTCAAGGCGCATCTGAAGACGCAGGCCGACGACCTGCAGGAGACGCCGGAAGTCCTGCTGCGCACGCTGGACAAGATCCAGAAGGGCGAGTGGGAGGCCGAAGTCGCGAAAAAGGAGCTGGTCGAAGCCAACCTGCGCCTCGTCGTCTCGATCGCGAAGAAGTACACGAACCGCGGCCTGCAGTTCCTCGATCTGATCCAGGAGGGCAACATCGGCCTGATGAAGGCCGTGGACAAGTTCGAGTACCGCCGCGGCTACAAGTTCTCGACCTACGCGACGTGGTGGATCCGCCAGGCCATCACCCGCGCCATTGCCGACCAGGCGCGGACGATCCGCATCCCGGTCCACATGATCGAGACCATCAACAAGCTCATTCGCACCAGCCGCGCGCTGGTGCAGGAGCTGGGGCGCGAGCCGACCTCCGAGGAGATCGCGCAGCGCATGGACATCCCGGTGAGCAAGGTGCGCAAGGTCCTGAAGATCGCGCAGGAGCCGATCTCCCTCGAGACGCCGATCGGCGAAGAGGAAGACAGCCACCTCGGCGACTTCATCGAGGACCGCGGCGTCGTCTCGCCGGCCGAAGCGGTGATCAACCTGAACCTCAAGGAGCAGACCGAGGCGGTGCTGAAGACGCTGACGCCGCGCGAAGAGAAGGTGATCAAGATGCGGTTCGGCGTCGGCGACGGCTCCGAGCACACGCTCGAGGAAGTGGGCCAGAACTTCGCCGTCACCCGCGAGCGCATCCGCCAGATCGAAGCCAAGGCGCTGCGCAAGCTGCGGCATCCCTCGCGCAGCCGCAAGCTCAAGGCCTTCCTGGAGGGGAGGACGAGCTGAATTGGCGATTGCGGATTGAGGATTGAGGATTGACGATTGTGGAAAGGCGGCGCGGACTTCGGTCCCGCCGCCTTTTTCTTTTCGACTTCGGCACGCGGCGCCAGGCACCCGGCAATCGTGACTCGGCACTCGTAATTCGTAATTTTCGTGTTACCCTCCTCCCGGACCCGCCTCTGAAGACCGCCGTCCGCGTCTAGTTCGCCCGTCCTTTCCCTTCACAACAGAAGTCAGGAATCGTGTGTCCGCATGGGCGGACGCGGGAACGGAGATCTACCGTGCACGTGCAATCGAACTGGTGGGAGAGCTTCTTCGATGGGTGGGTCGTCTCGATGTGGCTGCAGGCGATGCCGCCGGAGGTCACGGAGGCCGAGGCGGACAATCTGGCGCGGCTGCTCGCCGTGCCCGCCGGCGGCGAGATCCTCGACGTGCCATGCGGCGGCGGGCGCTTGACGCTGCCGATGGCGGCGCGCGGGTATCGCATGACCGGCGTGGACCTGTCGTCCGGGTTTCTCGCGCACGCCGTGTCGCGCGACGCGGCGGCGGCCGTGTCGTGGGAGCAGCGCGACATGCGCGACCTGCCGTGGCCGGGCCGATTCGACGGCGCCTTCTGCGCCGGCAACAGCTTCGGTTACCTGGACGACGAGGGCAACGCGGCGTTTCTGAGGGCGGTGCGCGCGGCGCTGAAGCCGGGCGCGCGCTTCGTCCTCGAGACGCCGATGGTGATCGAGAACCTGCTCGGTCACCTGCAGCCGCGCCCGTGGTGGAAGACCGGCGACGTGCACCTGCTCGTCGAGAACCACTACGACCACACCACGAGCCGCCTCGAGATCGACTACCGCTGCGTCACCGGCGGCGTGGTCGAAACGCGGCGCGGCTCGCATCGCGCGTTCAGTTATCGCGAACTCGCCGCGCTTCTCGAGGAGGCAGGATTCTCCGTCGAGACCGCCGAGCCGTGGACGCGCGACGCGCACTCGGTGACGTTCATCGCGACGGGGGTATAGGGTCCGGGTCCGGGGTCCGGGGTCCGGGGTCCGGGCGTCAGGGTCCGGGTTGGAGCCAAGACCCTGGACCCGGGTCCTGGGTCTGGGGTCCCGGGACCCGCGGCCTTACGCCGTTCTGGCCCGGCGTGTCTGCTCGTGCGGCACCAGCGGCGGCATCTGCTGCGGCGGCTTCGGGAAGAGGCATCCGCGCGCGACGCGCAGGATGGTCGACGGATGGAACAGCGTCGGCGCCGGCGCCAGCAGGTTCGCCACGTCGAAGAACTGGCGGCAGACCGCACGGTCGGCGGACGCGGCGTGGTGCAGCCGCTCGAGGTACCAGTTCACCACGTCGGTCCCGGCTGGCTTGGCGCCGGTGACGCCGGCAAACGCGAAGTCGCTGCCTGCGGCGATCGTCCAGGGCGTGTCGATGACCGCGGCGGCCTCGCGGAAGAACCGCTTCCAGAGCGGCAACCGCGAGTCGCCCGCGTCGAGGCACCGCTCGAGCGCCCGCGCCTCGAGCGCCGCGACGCTCATGCCCTGCCCGTAGAGCGGGTTGAAGCTGCAGAGGGCGTCGCCAATGACGAGGAAGCCGCGTGGGAAGCGGTCGAGGCGCTCGTACCGCCAGCGTCGGTTGCAGGCGAAGTGATGGTACGCGGCGTCGGTAAGCGGCGTCGCCGAGCGAATCACCTCGTAGATGTCCGGCTGCGACAACGTCCTCGAGAACTCGACGAAGTCCGGCAGGCTGCCGGGCGCGCGCTCGCCCAGCCACCCGCCAAGCGTCACAATCCACCGGTCCCCCTCCATCGCCAGCATGAAGCCGACGCGCCGGAAGTCCGGAGGCAGCGGCGCGATGATCGCGCCGATGTCTCCTCCGAGGTCCTCCGGACGCCGGGCGAAGGTCCGCGTGGTGTAGCAGAGGTCGACGTTGACGTCGTCCACCCGCGGCGGCTCGTAGCCGAGCCGCTCCAGCCACGCCGGAGTCGCCGAGCCGCGTCCGCTCGCGTCGACAACGAGCGAGGCGTGCACGTCGGCGGCGGCGCGGCCGGGAAACTGGACCCGCACGCCGGTGAAGGCCCGTCGATCGGCCGAAGTCAACACGCCGCGCACGTGCGTGTGATCGACGATCGTCACGTTCGGCAGCCGCGTCACCAGCTGGCGCACAGTGCTCTCGAGGAGCGACCGGCTGAGGAGCAGCCCGTTGAAGCCGCTGGTGAACTTGGCCTTGTAGTAGCCGTGCTGGAACCAGCGAACGTCGCCGATGACGTCGCCGGGAACGGCGCCGGCGGACAACAGCTTCCGTTCGAGGTCGGGAAACAGCTCCTTGAGGGCCGCCAGCCCGCTGGCGAGCAGGCCGTGGCCGTGGCGGCCCTGCGGCACGCCGAGGCGGTGGCGGACTCCGGGGGGCAGCGCGTCGCGGTCAATGACGGTGACTCGCTCGAAGTGCCGGCTCAAGACGCGCGCGGCCATCAGGCCGCTCATGCTGCCGCCGATGACGACGGCGTGATCGCTTGCCATGAAGACTCCGGTGGTGATGCGGACGACTGGGGAGCGCCGCCGACGGCGGCCGGGCGCATCCGAAGTGTGCGTCAGCGCCAGCCGCAAGTGGTTAGCGCGCGGTTGGATTACGGTTAGCGAAACGTGCTGGCGCCGTCTTCCCGGAGTCCTGCCAGTAGGATTCGCCCGCCGCACGCGAGTGCTACAGTAGCCGCCGATGAAGCGGGCGGCGGCATGGGTCCTGGCGGCGATCGCGGCGGCAGCTGTCCTCGCCCCCGTCGTCGCGCCCCACGACCCCAACCTGCGCTTCGCCGACCACACGCACGCGCCGCCGACGCGGCTCCGCGTCTTTCACGACGGCGCGCCGCGGGCGCCGTTCTTCTACCCGCAGCGGCTGACCGATCGCCTCGAAGAGCGGTACGTCGCCGATCGCGCGCGGCCGACCGGCGTGCGATGGCTGTCGCGCGGCAGGTTGATGGTCGAACCCGAGGGTTCGCCGCCGCTGCTGCTGGCGGGCGCCGATGCCGCCGGCCGCGACGTCTTCGCGCGGACCGTCGCCGGTGCGCGCGTCTCGCTCGGCATCGGCTTCGCGGCCGTCGCCGGCGCGGCGTTGCTGGGCGTGCTGATTGGCGGACTCGCCGGGGCACAAGGCGGATGGGTGGATGCGGTTGTCATGCGCGGCATCGACGTCGCCGCGGTCCTTCCCGCGATCTACGTCGTCGTCGCGCTGCGCGCGGCGCTGCCGCTGGTGCTCGCGCCGATGACGACGATCGTCCTCGTCACCGTCATCCTCGCGGTGGTTGCGGCGCCGTGGATTGCCCGCGGCGTGCGCGCCATCGTCTCGGCGGAACGTGCGGCCACGCACGTGGAGGCAGCGCTCGCCGCCGGGGCGTCACGCTGGCGCGTCCTGACGCGGCACCTGCTGCCTGCCACCAGGAGCTTCGTGTTCACGCAGGCGACGCTGCTCTTCCCCGCTGCCGTGGTCGCAGAGGCGACGCTGTCGTTTGTCGGCCTCGGCCTGCCCGACACCGTGCCGAGCTGGGGCACGGCGCTGCAGGAGGCCGCCAACGTCGCCGCGCTTTCGGCTTTCCCGTGGATTCTGCTGCCCGCGGTGGCGGTGTTCGCCGTCACGTGGGCGGTCAATACGTTGACGGTTGAAGGTTGACGGTTGACGGTTGACGCCTCGACACTGGCACTCAGCACTCCGCACTCGCACTCGGCACTCGCACTGCACTCGGCACTCGGCACTCCGCACTCGGCACTCCGCACTCCGCACTACCTCAAGCCTTCGAACAGATCCCGTTCCAGCTGCCGGCCGGCATTGACCCGGCTGAATACCCGATAGAACGACTGCCGGCCCCACAGCGCCTCGTGCTGTGCGGGCTGCAGCGTCTTCAGCGCCTCGTAGGCCGACACCTGCGACGCGTGGCACGACACGGCACGCCACGCCGTCTCCCAATGGGCGCGCGTGTCGATCTCGGTCGTGATCTCCCAGTCGGGCCACGGCACCGTCGCGCGCTCGACGCCGTCGACCATCGACACGACTTTGCGAAACGCGTGCTCGTAGGCGGACCATGTCGATTGCGGCCACGCGACGTGGTACAGCTTCGACACCGCGTGCGGGGCGCGCGTCGTCCTCGTCCGCCCAGGTCGCGTCGGCCGCGGTGATGAGCGCGGCGCCGGTGAACTGCGAAATCGCGATGTGATCGGGATGCCCGTAAGCGCCATCCGGTCCGAAGGTGAGGACGACCTGCGGCCGGATGCGCCGGACGTGGCGCGCGATGCGCGTCATCACCTCGCGCGGATCGGCTCGATCGAGCCGCTGGTCCTCGAAGCCAAGCAGTGAGACTTCGCGGATCCCCAGCACCGACGCCGCCGCCCGCAGTTCGTGTTCGCGAATCCGCGCCAGCGCTTCGACCCCCGGATGTTCCGGCGGGTCGCGGTGGCCATGAAATCGCCCGCGCTCGCCCGGCGTCGCCGTGACGAGAAAGGTCTCGACGCCCTCCGACGCGTACTTCGCCAGCGTGCCGCCAATCCCCAGCGACTCGTCATCCGGGTGCGCAAGCACTGCGAGCAGGCGAAGCGGTTCGGTCATGTGCGGATTCTACTCACTCAACACGCAGCCCGTGGCACCCACCTCAGCACATGGCACGTGGCACCCAGCGCGGCACGTTGCACGCTGCACGCGGCACCCGGCGTGGCACGCGACACCCGGCGGGGACGCTGCACGCGGCACGCAGCACTTGTTATAGTGCCCCATGCCCCCAACAACCCTCCGCGGGATCTTCGCGCCCGTCACGACGCCGTTTGCCGGCGACGAGGTGGATCTGCCCGCCTTCCGGCGCAACACTCGACATTACGCGACCACCCCGCTTGCCGGCATCGTCGTGCTCGGCAGCAACGGCGAGGCGCCATCACTTGACGACGACGAGTCGGATGCGATCGTGGAAGCCGCGCGCGCGGAGTATCCGCGGGAGAAGTGGCTCATCGCCGGCACGGGCCGCGAGTCGGTGCGGCAGACGCTCTCCGCCTCCAGGCGCGCCGCGGCGCTTGGCGCGGACGCCGTGATGGTGCGCACGCCGGGGTTCTTCAAGGGCCGCATCACCGCCGAGGCCCTGGTGCAGGTCCTACACGGCCGTGGCCGACGGCTCGCCGGTTCCCGTGATCCTCTACAACATCGCCGCGTTCACCGGCGTGAACCTGCTGCCCGAAACCGCCGCGACGCTCTCGGCCCATCCCAACGTCATCGGCCTCAAGGACAGCGGCGGCGACGTCGCCGTCATCAGCGACCTCGTCGCGCAGTGCCGGCCGGGCTTCCCCATCCTCGCCGGATCGACGACGACGCTGTATGCGTCGCTGTGCGTCGGCGCGATGGGCGCGACCACCGGTCCGGGCGCCGTCGTGCCAGACGTCTGCGCCGCGCTCCAGGATGCTGTCGAGCGCGGCGATCACGATGAGGCGCGGCGCCTGCAGGCGCTGCTGATGCCGCTGGCCAAGTCGGTCGGGCCGAAGTGGAGCGTCCCGGGATTGAAGGTGGCCGTGGACGCCTGCGGCCTCGCCGGCGGGCCACCGCGCCTGCCGTTGCTGCCGGTGCCGGAGGCGGGAGTCCGGGAGATCCACGGACAGGTGGCGGCGCTCAAGGGAGCGCGGGAGCGGAGGAGCGTGGGAGCGTCACGTTCCCATGCTCCTCACGCTCTTCTACAATGTTCCCCCATGACTGAGCGTCTGTTGTTCGGCCCCGGCCCGTCGATGGTCTCCGCGCGTGTGATGAGCGCGCTCGGACGGCCCGTCCTGGGCCATCTCAATCCCGTCCTCCTCGGCGTGATGGACGATCTCCGCGCGCGTCTTGGCCGCGTGTTTCGCGCGCCGGCCGGCTCGCGTGTCCTCGCGATATCCGGCACGGGAACCTCCGCGATGGAGACCGCGGTCGCGAATCTCATCGAGCCAGGACGGAAGGCGCTCGTGGTCGTCACGGGCTATTTCGGGTTGCGGCTCGCGGAGATCTGCACGCGCTACGGCGCCGAGGTGAAGACCGTCGACGCGGAATGGGGCCGCGCGGTCGACCCGGCGGCGGTTGAGGCCGCGCTGGCGGGCTTCCCGGCCGATGTCGTGTTCGTCGTCCACGCGGAGACCTCGACCGGCGTCAGGAATCCCGTGCCCCAGATCGCGGCGCTGGCGCATCAGCGCGGAGCGCTGGTCGTCGCCGACTGCGTGACCTCTCTCGGCGGCCAGGAAGTGGATATGGCCGCGTGGGGTGTCGACCTGGCGTATTCGGGTGCGCAGAAGTGCCTGGGCGCGCCGTCGGGGATGGCCCCGATTGCCGTCGCACCGGCGGCGCTCGATCGGCTGGTGCGCTGCCGCAGCTTCTACTTCGACCTCGCGCTGCTCGAGGACTACTGGGCCGGCCGCAAGTATCACCACACGATCTGCTCGCCGCTGGTCTACGCCTTCCACGAAGCGCTGGTCGCGATCGAAGAGGAAGGTCTCGAGGCGCGCTGGGCACGACACGCGCGCGTGCACCAGGCATTTGCCGCCGGCCTTGCCAGGCTCGGGATGTCGCTGCTGCCGCCGCCCGACGAGCGCCTGATGACGCTCAACACCGTGCGGATTCCCGACGGCGTCAACGACGCCGCCGTCCGCACCGCGTTGCGCGATCGCTTCAGCATCGAGATCGGCGCCGGCATGGGACCGCTCGCCGGCAAGATCTGGCGCGTCGGCCTCATGGGCGCGTCCGCCACCGACGCGCACGTGCTCACGCTCCTTGGAGCACTCAAGAACAGTCTGTGAGTCGTGGAGTCTGTGGGTCTGTGGGTCTGCGGGTCGGTAGGTCTCATCGACCCGCGACCCACAGACCTCTGTTTGTCGTCAGTGCCCGTGTACCCGTTGTGCCGCGTTTGCGAGCACATACTCGGCGATCAACTTCGCGCGATCGCGTGCGGATTCCATCGCGAAGCGGAAGTGGATCCCCGACCAGATGCGCGCGCCGAACGCGTCGTCGGCGGCCGCGCTCAGGTTCGGCCACTGCCGCGTCACCCCGAGCGTCGGGTTGAAGCCTTCAACCGGAAAGTTGTCGCCGAAGTACACGATCAGCACCGTCGCCGACGACCGGCTGATGCTCTGGTGCCCCGAATCGTAGTCCGGATACGCCGGCGTCCCGATGAGCGGCAGCCAGGCGGCATTGGGCGTCGTGTCGGGGTTGTTGTCGGTGTCAGCCAGTCGAATCGCGGTGATCGGCCGCCAGAAGTTGAAATGGACTTTAGCGTCCCAGCACGAGATGATCGCGTCGGCCTGCGCGACGGTCAGCAGCGCGAACAGCCGGGCGTTGTCCGAGAGCGTGAGGTGGTTCGCCCGCGACGCGGCGACGGCGAACTGGTACCAGGCGTTGCCGCCGGTCGCCCACCACCGTGCCGACAGGGTCTGGTCCGCAGAGCGCGTGGCGCTGGTGTCCTGGCCGAACTCCTTTACCTCCTTGAAGTTGTCGGTGTACTCCTGGCTCGTCATCGACGGCGGTCCGTCGAGGGGCCGGAACGCCAGCGGCGAGTCGATGACGAACGGTTCGGTGATCGACATGTTGAACCCGGCCATCGGCGCAAACAGCGGCAGCGTAGGACGCCACTCGCCGGGGTCGGTGCCACCCGTGAACGTGTTGTTAGGCGGGTTGAGGCCGTCGGCCGCGCGCCACGCCAGGATCTCGAGCGCCACGTGCTCGCCCCAGGCCCTGCCCCGCTCGATCGACGTGCTGTGGTCCTGGCCGGCTTCATCGGCGATGTCAGCGAGGATCGCCTCCAGGTCTGCGTCGAAGTCGGCGATCTGTGACGGGAACAGCCCGGCGAGAGCCGTGTAGCCCGCCTGCGCCGCCGCGGCCCGCACCGATGCGCCGCGCGGGGCGTCCGGCGCCACGTGAATGGGCGTGTACCGCCGCTCGATGCCGTTGACCGCGTCGAAGATAGAGACGTGGACGATGGCCACCGTTCGTGGCCCGGCGAAACCGGCAACCCCTCCCGTCGCCAAGGCGCGAAGGGTCGCCGCGTTCCACTTGAGCACCGCGTCGTCCTGGGCGGCCACAGGCGAGGCCGCCAGCAGCGCGCCGAACAGGACGCTTGCCGCAGTCAGAAATCCGGTAGTGCCTGCTGACCGACTTGCCATCCCGAACGCCGAGGGTCGCAATGTCATGTCGTCCTCCCAGACGCGTTTCCGGTGATAGCGCAAGGGAGAAAACGACGCTGCGATAGGGAAGCGGACAGTTAGGGTTGGTCATGGGTACGTGGATGCCGCGAGGACAGACCCACGACCCATACCGGCGCCATAGAATGGCCGCATGGCGACGCGATCCAGCTCGGCCATCAGCGGCATCACCAGACGAGCGTTTCTCGGCGGCGCGGCGGCCCTGGCGGGATGCGCGCCGATGCGGACGCAAGGCGGGCCGCAGCCCCCGGCGCCCGGCGGCCCATCGCTGCGGCTCGGCATCATCGGCGTCGGCGGACGCGGCGCTAACAACCTCGAAGACGTCGAGGGCCCGGGAGTCGCCATCGTCGCGTTGTGCGATTGCGACCAGCGGCAGACGGCGAAGGCCTTCGCGCGCTATCCCGAAGCGCGGCGCTACGTCGACTGGCGGAAGATGCTCGAGCAGGAAGCTGCCGGCATTGACGCGGTCGTCATCTCGACGCCGGACCACCATCACGCGGCTGCCGCGATCGCGGCGATGAAAGCCGGCAAGCACGTCTACTGCGAGAAGCCGCTGGCGCACAGCATCTGGGAAGCGCGCGAGATGGCGCGGGTTGCGCGCGAGACCGGCATGGTCACGCAGATGGGCACGCAGGGCCACGCCTACGAGGGCACGCGGCGCGCGGTCGAGGTGATCCGCTCGGGTGCGCTCGGCGAAGTGCGCGAACTGCATGTGTGGACGGACCGTCCCGCGGGCTGGTGGCCACAGGGCGTGGCGCGCCCGTCGGATACGCCGCCGGTGCCGCCGGAGCTGGACTGGGACGTCTGGCTGGGCCCGGCACCGACCGGCCCTACAACCCCGCGTATGTGCCGTTCAAATGGCGCGGCTTCTGGGACTTCGGCACCGGCGCCATCGGCGACATGGGGATCCACAACCTCGATACCGCGTACTGGGGTCTGGAGCTGGGGCTGCCGACGTCGGTAACAGTGAAGGCCGCCGAGCCAGCGCTCGACGACGCGCGGTCGAAGGAAAGCGCGCCGGTCTGGAGCATCATCGAGCTGCGGTTCCCGGAGCGCGCCGGCCAGCCGCCGATCACGATGACGTGGTACGACGGCGGCAAGTTGCCGCCAACGGAGCTCTTTCAGGGTCAGAAGCTCATCACCAGGGACGGCGGCTCGCTCGTGATCGGCACGAAGGGCACGCTTTTCACGCGCACGTGGCATGGCGGGCAGAACGACGCCGACATGTTCGTGCTGCTGCCGCGACAGCGCTTCGCGAAATTTGAGCCGCCCGCCGCCGACGCTGCCGCGCGTGTCGAGCCACCACCATGAGTGGGTCGAGGCGTGCCTGGCCGGGGACAGGCGAATCGAACTTCGTGTATGCGGCCACTCTCACCGAGACGCTGTTGCTCGGCAACGTCGCGCTGCGGGCGGGCGGCTCTGTTGAATGGGACGCTGAAAGCATGCGCGCCCGCAATATCCCGCAGGCCGAGCCGTACATCCGCCCCGCGTTTCGCGCCGGTTGGGGACTTTAATGCCGCCGCGGGCTGGTTTCGCGATTCCCGGCTGCTCGAGAAAGGCGGCGACGATCCGCTGCGCAGTGCCCAGACGGTAGGCGGACGTCGATCGCACGTCGTCAATGGGTGAGACGTCAGCCGCTACGGCTTCCACTGCCTCGGACACGACGTCAGGGGTGAGGCGCCGGCCCTTCAGGACGGCTTCGGCGTGACGGAGCCGTCGAGGTGTCGGCGCCATGCTCCCGAGCGCGAGGCGCACCTCGGCCACGGTTGCGTCCTTCGCGACCCACAACACGCCTGCCAGGACGATCTTCGAGATCGCCTGGGCCGCGCGCGTGCCGACCTTGCGGAAGATCTGGCGGTCCGGCGGGCGCGCCGGCATCGGCAGCTCGATCGCCTCGATCAATTCTCCCGGCTCGAGCGTCGTCTTCTTCACGCCGGCGAATATCTCCTCGATCGGGACGATGCGGCGGCCGCTGGCGCTCGCGACGTGCACGCGCGCTTCGTAGACCAGCAGCGGCGGAACGCTGTCGGCCGCCGGCGACGCGTTCGCGATGTTCCCGCCGATGGTGCCGCGCGCCTGAATCTGCACGCCGCCGATGGTCGCGGCTGCCTCGGCGAGCAGCGGATACCGCCGGAGAATGCCCGGATGCCGCTGCAGCGCCACGTAGGTAGCGAGCGATCCGATCCGCAGGCTCCGCGTGCCGTTCACGATGCGCGTCCACTCGCCCAGCCGCGACAGATCCAGCACCTCCCGGCCGTTGAGCACGCCGAGATTCCACGACACCATCAGGTCGGTGCCGCCGGCCAGCGGCAGCGCCGCCGGCGTGCGCGCGAGCTGGCGCAGCGCCTCTTTCGGCGTCGCCGGGCGGAGCACGGTCATGCTCGAGGCGTCGCCTCTCATCGGCGCGCCCGCTTTCCGCTGGCGGGCGCAGCCCGCAGCCATCCCCTTCGATGCCCCTCCGCGCGACGGAGCGAGCGCGCCCTCTTGGCCCGCACGGCCCGAACGACCGCGTCGACGATGTGCTGATAGCCGGTGCAGCGGCAGAGATTGCCGGCCAGCACGCGACGGATCGATTCCGCGGTCGGCCGCGCCGCCCTGCTCGATCCACGCGGTCGCCGTCATCAGCATGCCCGGCGTGCAGATGCCGCACTGCGCGCCGCCAGTCTCGAGAAACGACTGCTGCAACGCATCGAGCGCGTCCGCCCTGTGGCGGCGACGGGCCGCCCTCCCGGAGCGAGCGACTCGACCGTGCGCACGGACCGTCCCTCCATCTGGCAGATTGGCACCAGGCAGCTCGTCACCGGCACGCCGTCGACGAGCACCGTGCACGCACCGCACTCGCCCTCGCCGCAGCCTTCTTTCGTGCCAGTGAGGTGCAGGTCCTCACGAAGCACGTCGATGAGTCGCCGGAACGGCGGTCCGCCGTACCGCTGGCGCCGGCGATTGACGACGAGCTCGAGGACGCGCGAGGACTGCGGCACTGATAGCCTCCGGCAGAATCGGCAGATTCGGGGAAGAGCAGACCCGTCGCGTGGAAGATTGCCGCGGCGACGGCCGGAGCCGGCACGTCCATCGGCAATTCGCCGACGCCCTTGGCGCCCCACGGTCCGCGCGGGTACGGCCGCTCGACGACCGTGACGTCCATCGGCGGCACGTCGAGCGAGGTCGGAATGATGTAGTTCGTGAGCTCGGCGTTCCGCATCACGCCATCACGGACGATGACGTGCTCGAGCAGCGCGAATCCGAGGCCCTGTGCGATGCCGCCGATGATCTGGCCTTCGACCAGCAGCGGGTTGATCGCCTTGCCGACGTCGATGGCCGTCGTGACCTTGCGGACCGTGACCTCGAAGGTCTGCTTGTCGATCTCCAGGTCGACCGCGGCGGCCCCGTAGCCGTAGACGGCGTACGCATCGCCTCGGTATGCCTCTTCATCCCAGTTCACTTCGGGCGGCTTCTGATAGTCCTCGTCCTCGCGGATCGACGACTGCGATCCACAGAGCCGGCTGGCGGCGCGGGCGAATGCGGCGCGGCCGGCCGGCACGCGCCCTTCGGCGCCGATGATGCGGCGCCGCAGCCGCATCGCCGCGCGTTGCAGGAGGCCGCCGACGACCATGCACGTGCGGCTGGCGACGGTGGGCCCGCTGTCGGGCACCTTCCACGTGTCGGGCACCTCGACCGTCACCCAGTCGACGGGCACCTCCATCGCGTCCGCGTGATCTGCGCCAGCATCGTCGTGGTGCCCTGGCCGATTTCAGTCGACGCCGCCAGCGCCGTGATCGAGCCGTCGCATCCGAGGACGACTGACGCGCGGCTGGCGAGCATCACCTCGCCCCGGCCGGTGAACCCGGAGCCGTGATGGACGACGGCCACGCCGAGGCCCTTCCAGATCGGCTGGCGATCGTCGCGATTGAACCGGTCGTACTCGCGCCGCCGGCGGCGGTAGCCGGAGCGCAGCACGCAGCGATCCAGCACGTCGCGCGCGCCGACGCTTGGCCCGAGCACCTGGCCGGTGGCGAGCACCGAGCCCTTCCGCACCAGATTCCGCTGCCGCAGGGTGACGCCGTCCACGCCGAGGGCCGCGGCGATCCTGTCCATCTGCAGTTCGGCGGCGAACAGCGTCTGCGGCGCGCCAAAACCTCTGAAGGCGCCATTCGGCGGTGTGTTGGTGGCCACGGCGCGCGCCCGCACCCGCACGTTGGGGCACGTGTAGGGTCCGGTGGCGTGCAGCGCGCCGCGCGACAGCACGACCGGCGAGAGCGTCACGTAGGCGCCGCCATCCATCACGATGTCGATGTCCTGGGCGACCAGCGTGCCGTCGCGGCGGACGCCCGTGCGGTGCCGCACACGTGCGGGATGCCGCTTGGTCGTCGCCAGCATGTCTTCGTGACGGTCGTAGACGATCTTCACCGGCTGCCCGGCCTTGCGCGCCAGCAGCGCGGCATGCCCGGCGATGACGTTCGGGTACTCCTCCTTGCCGCCGAAGCCGCCGCCGGTGGCGGTCTGAATGACGCGAATCCGATCGTCGCCGAGCACCGAACAGCCCCTTCAGCGCCTTGTGCACGTAGTAGGGGCACTGCATCGAGCCGGTGACGACGAGCGTCCCGTCGGCGTCGACCCACGCGGCAATGCCGTTGTTCTCGATGTAGGCGTGTTCCTGGTGTGGAAGCTGGCAGGAGCCTTCGACGACGACGTCGGACTCGGCGAAGCCGCGATCGAGATTGCCGCGCGCGATTCTCGATGTCCTTGAAGACGTTGTCGGGGCCGTACAGCCGCGTCCGGGCCGCCAGCGACTCGTCGATGGTCAACACCGGTAGCTCGGGCGCGTAGACGACGGTGATGTGACCGAGCGCCTCGTACGCCCGCGCCCGGTCGCGATGCGCGACGAGCGCGATCGGCTCCATCTGGTGCATCACCCGGGTGTCGGCCAGCAGCGGCTGGTCGTCGGCAATGAGCGCCACGCGGTTGCGCGGCACGTCGCGCGCCGTGACGACGACGAAGTCGTCCCAGGGAAAGGCGGGATCGAACGTGACGGCGCGGATCGCGCCGTGCGGAATCGTGGACCGCAGGGTCACGCCGAACAGGCAGCCCGGAATCGGGATGTCGTCCACGTAGAGCGCGCGGCCCGTCAGCTTGCCGGGCCCCTCGCGCCGCTGTACTGAGCGGCCCCTGGCTGGCATGGGGCCCATAGTAGCGCCCCTCTGCCCCCTACGCCGCTATGGCGTCACGTCCTTCCATCTCGTCGACGAGGCCGACCAGTTGTCGGTGCTGCCCAGATCACCGCGTTGCCGTTCGCGGTGCCGATGGCGTCGCTGCCCCAGATGACTGCGCTGCCTCAGATGACTGTCGGGTTCAGGCGAGCGACTGCCGTCGATTTCCGCCCACGGCCGCGGCGACCAGGCCAGCCACGGCAGGCCGGCCAAGCGCAACCGTGGAGGCGGACGGCCGCCCGAACATCGGGGCGGACGGTGCCGCTATAATCCGCGCGTGATGCGCACCGCTGGACTCACGTCCTGGCTCGTGGTCGTCGTCCTCGCCGGCGTGTCGTCGCAGCCGGCGGCCAGGTACGACCTGCTGCTGCGCGGCGGACACGTCATCGATGCGCGCAATGGCATCAACGGCGTCCGCGACGTCGCGATTGCCGGCGGCAAGATCGCCGCCGTCGAGGCGTGGATCGATCCGGGCGACCGCGACCCGCACAGTCGACGCGCCGGCCTGTACGTCACGCCGGGCCTGATTGACATCCACGTGCACGTCTACACCGGCACCGGCGAGCGGCGGTCGTACGCCGGCGACAACAGCGTCTATCCCGACGGCTTCACGTTCCGCGCCGGCGTCACGACCGTCGTCGACGCGGGCAGCTCCGGCTGGCGGAACTTCGACGACTTCAAGCAGCGGGTCATCGACCGGTCGCGGACCAGGGTGCTCGCGTTCCTCAACATCGTCGGCCAGGGGATGCGCGGCGGCGCCTTCGAGCAGGACCTCGCCGACATGGAGGCGCAGCCGACCGCCGACATGGCGAAGAAGCACAGGGGGTCATCGTCGGCATCAAGACAGCCCATACGGCGGCCCGGAGTGGGCGCCAGTCGAACGCGCGGTCGAGGCGGGCACGCGGCGGACGTGCCCGTGATGGTCGACTTCGGCAAGGACTACCCGGAGCGGCCGATCGAGGAGCTGGTCACGCGCAAGCTGCGTCCGGGCGACATCTACACTCACATGTACTCGGGGCTGCGCCGGGAGCTCGACCGGCCGGGCCACCTGAACCCGGCGCTCCTCCAGGGACGCGCGCGCGGCGTGATCTTCGACGTCGGTCATGGCGGCGGCAGCTTCCCCTGGAGGGTAGCCGTGCCGGCGGTGAAGGCGGGCTTCCTGCCCGACTCGATCTCGACCGACCTGCACATCGGCAGCATGAACGCCGGCATGAAGGACATGCTGAACGTGATGGGCAAGTTCCTCGCGCTCGGCGTCCCCATCGATCAGGTGGTGAAGCAGGTCGACGTGAATCCGGCGCGCGAAATCAAGCAGGAGGCGCTGGGCCACCTCTCGTCCCGGCGCGTCGCCGATGTCGCCGTGCTGCGCGTCGAGCGCGGGCGCTTCGGCTTCATCGACATGTACGGCGCGCGGCTCAACGCCGACCAGCGGCTGGTGTGCGAGCTGACGCTGCGCGAGGGCCGCGTGGCCTCGACCTGAACGGCCTTGCATCGACCGACTGGACGCGAACTGCCGAGCGACTACACCGCCGCCACCGCGGCCGCTCCACGATGAGATGAGCCTGCTGTCTTCCAGACTTCGGGCCCTCGACGGTCGGCGCAGGCGGCAATGCCGACCCGGTGCCTACCGCCCGCGGAAGGAGGACGCCAATGACAGTCAGCCGACGGCAGTTCGGCAAGACGGCCGCGGCCGCCTGGCTGGCGACGGCCGTCGGGACGCGGCCGCGTGCTCGGCGCGAACGATCGCGTGCGCCTCGGGTTCATCGGCCTCGGCAACCGCGGCGACCAGGTGCTCGACGCGTTCCTCGCGCACAAGGACGCCGAGATCGTCGGCGCTCTGCGACATCCACGAGCCGTACGTGGACTTCGCCGCGACGAAGACCGGCGGCCACGCCGGCGCGGTACAGCGACTACCGCCAACTGCTCGAGACGAACGGACATCGACGCGGTCGTCATCAACACGCCCGACCACTGGCACGCGCTGCAGATGATCCACGCCTGCGAGGCGGGCAAGGACGTCTACGTCGAGAAGCCGCTCTCGCTCGTCGTGCGCGAGGGCCGCGCGATGGTCGACGCGGCGCGCCGGCACAAGCGCGTGGTGCAGGTCGGCATCCACCGGCGGTCGGCGGCGTTCGTGAAGGAGGCGGCCGAGCTCGTGCGCGGCGGCGCGATCGGCAAGGTCACGGTCGCGCGCGCGTTCCACGTGCAGAACGAGTGGCCGAAGGGCATCGGCGCGCCGCCGGATGGCCGAGCCGCCGGCCGACTTCGACTGGGACGCCTGGCTCGGCCCGGCGCCGAAGCGCGCGTTACAACAAGAACCGCACCTTCTACCGCTTCCGCTGGTTCTACGACTACTCGGGCGGGCAGCTCACCAACTTCGGCGTGCACTACATCGACGCGATCCACTGGGCGCTCGGCCACGACGCGCCGCTGGCCGTCACCGCGATGGGCGGCAAGTTCGCCGTCAACGACAACCGCGAGATGCCCGACACGCTCGAGGTGCTGTGGACGCTACCCGGGCGACACGCTCGTGACCTTCTCGCAGTACAACGCGACGCGGCGCCGGCCGCGCGCGACCGCCGCGTCGAGATCGAGTTCCGCGGCACGAAGGGCACGCTGTATCTGTTCAGCGACGGCTACGAGATCGTGCCCGACGAGATCACGCCGAACGAGTTCCCGGCGCGGACGCCGCGTCGATCGGCAGGTACGAGCGCGGCTACCGCGACGGGCGCGAAGCCGCAGATCGAGCCGGTGAAGCGGACCGGCGGCGACGCCGACACCGCGCACCACGCGCGCAACTTCCTCGACTGCGTCAAGAGCCGCGCCGCGTGCAACTGCGACATCGAGACCGGGCCACCGCAGCACGTCGGCGACGCTCATCGCGCAACATCGCGCACAAGATCGCAGCGCGTACCTCGAGTGGGACCGCGAGCGCCGAGCGGTTCACGAACAACGCGGAGGCGAACAAGCTGCTGACGCTATCGCTACCGGGCGCCGCACAAGGAGCCGTGGACGTAGCGGATGCGCTCACGCGTAGTGAGGCGTGTCCGTTCCCTACTGTCTCAGGCGCTTCAGCAGCGCGCCGGATGAACGCGAGGTCGCGGGCGGCGGCCTCCAGCGTGTGCGGCGTGCCTCTTCGGGCAGCTCGTATTCGAGGTGCAGCGAGATCGGGCCGGCGAACCGCGCCTCGCGCAGCGTGGCGGCGACGAAGCCCAGTCGACCAGGCCGTCGCCGAGCGGGCAGTTGTCGATCTGCCAGCCCTTCGCCGTCTTCGCCCACAGGCAGTCCTTCACCGCCAGCATCTTCAGCCGAGGCGCGACGAGACGCGACGGCGGCTTTCCACGCGCCGCCGCCGCCCTCGGCCACGGCGTGCCGCGGATCGAAGTAGTAGCCCGCCCAGCGGCATCGAGTGCGGTCCATGGCCGGGGCGATGTCCCACAATGCGCGCGCCGATGTAGCCGGCGTGGTTGTGGAAGCCCATCTCGATCCCACAGTCGCGGGCAGCGCCGCCAAATCTTCGAGCGCGGCTCCAGCGGCCGCGACCTGCGCCTGCACGTCCGGCGTCGTTCTGTAGCGCCAATACCCGTCTTGAAATAGCGGACGCCGCTTCTCGCCGCGGCGGTGAGCAGCGGCCTCGCGAGCGGGCGATGCGCGGATGTCAGGTCGGTCGTGATCATCGGGACCGTCAGGCCAGGCGCCGGATGGCGTCGATTGCGCGGGCAGGTCGTCGGCGGCGCGCTCCGGCAGCACGTGCCGCCCGGCCTGCACGGTCAGATGGATGCCGTCGAAGCCGGCGTCCTTCGCTGCGCGGCCGAGGTCGCTCCAGGCGAGTTCGGGCAGGTGCTTCGAGAAGAGGCAGAACGTGCGCGCGGCCGGGGAGGGCCGCGGCGCCGGTCTGAGCGCGAGTCCCGGCACGGGCGCGCATCGATCCTCAGTGCCCCCTGCAGCGCGACTCCGCCTTGCCCAGCTGCATCCACTCTCGCCGGGTCACCAGTGGCACTCGCCCGTTGCCTCGCCGGCACAGCGCCGAGACCCGGACCCGTAAGCTGGCCTGTCTGCATACGCCGTCGCGAATGGTGAACAGCCCGGGAATCGTGCCTCCCATGGCGGCGTTGGCGCTCGGCACGAACTGGCGTGCGTTGGCCTCGATCCCGGCGTTGCCCGGCACGCGCGCGGCGATGCCCGCCGAGTGGATCAGCGAGGCGCCGGGACACGTCAGATCCTGCACACACAGAAACATGCCGAACTTCTGCGCGGCGGCCGCCATGAGCATCGCGTGGCTCTGCCCCTTGCAGGCCTTGAGCGCGACGCCCGTGTAGCCCATCTCGCGCGCCAGCAGCAGCGACTCGAGATCGGTCAGCGACTCGTCGACGACCACCGGGCCGAACTGGCGGCCTCGTGCATGACGTTGCCGCGATGCCCTTCGAGATCACGCGCCGTCGGCTGCTCGATGTAGAGGATCCGGTCGAAGCCCGGCGGCGTCGCCTCGCGCACGCGCCGGCAGCAAGCGAGCAGGTACGCGACGTTCGGACAGCCTTCGTTGAAGTCGAGCAGGTACTTCCAGTCCTTCGACGCCGCTGGACCGCTGCACCCGCGTGACAGCGATCGATGCGCACGATGCGCTCGAAGTCGGCGTCCTGTTGCCGCCGTTCAGCTTGATCTTGAACGGAGAGGCCGTCGCGCGCGATCCACTCCTCGAAGCGTGTTCGGCAGGCCATCGTCGATCCGCGCTGCGCACGTCGGCCGCCTCGAGCGGATCGCTCGCGCCCACGGAATGGAACACAGGCGTCCGCGCCCGGGGCGCCGATCGGGACATAGCGATCGAGGTACTCGCCTTAAATGCCGCGCCGAGGTCGTGGCGAGAGATCGCGGCGCATGAACCGCGGGCCGTAGGTCTCGTAGCAGCTGACGCCGAACGCCTTGCCATAGGCGTCGTGAATGCGCGGCATCGAAGGCGCTCGCCACGACGAGCGTGCAGAGCTTCGGGATCGGCGTCGCCAGCGCGCGACGCGCGACACCGCTCGGCGGCGCGGAGGTACTGCGGCTCGAGCGCGCGGAACAGGTCGATCGGATGGCCGGTCTCGTCGCAGGCCGCGGTCTGTGCACGCAGCTCGGTGCGAGCGCGCGCATCGCGCCAAGCCCATCGTCCTGCGACGCCGCGGGGAAGGCCCAGGCGTTGCCGAGCGTCATCGAGCCGAATCCCCAGGCCTCGCGGCCGTCACCCGTCCGGACACGGCAGTTGACGTTCAGGAGCGTGACGCGGTCCACCGTGCGCCCGCCGAACTGATAGGCGCGGCGGTAGCGGAACTCCTCGAAACGATGACGATCGACCCGACGACGCGGATATCGGTTGGGCGAGAAGCGCGCGAATGGCGGGGGCAGCGGTGTGAGCTGAACGAACGTCCTCCCAACGTACCTGCGCACACACCGCGAAAGGAGCGCGCGCCGCGAGATGCGGATTGGTCGCCCTGCCGGCCCGTCCACGCATGCGCGGAATACTGACACACGCCTCGGACACGGCAAGCGTCGGCCGCGTGCCCCCGCGGCGCCAATCAGGTATCCTGCGCGTCACCGTCTGGATGACTCAGGCGCGTGCACTCGCGATAGTCGCAGCCCTGCTGGTGACCGGGTTCCGGCCGCCGGCCGCCGCCCGATTCGAGCCGGTCAGGGCGGAGGCCAGCCGCAGTCGATGGGCTGCCTCTGACATCGTCGCGTTCGGGCCGGACCGTGGCGTCGTCTCGACAGCCGCCGAACAGGCGCTCGACGAGGTGGATCGCATCGATCGGCTCATGAGCCACTACAGGCCCGACAGTCCTCTCTCGCGGCTCAACCGCAGGCGGCCAGCACGCCCGTGCGCCGTCGATGCCGAGCTCTTCGACTTCATCGCCGAATCGATCGACTACAGCCGCGAGTCGGACGGCGCGTTCGACATCACGGTCGGTCCGCCTGATGAAGGCGTGGGGATTCTTCCAGGGCGAGGGCCGCGTGCCGACCGACCGCGAGCTCGCGGCCGCGCGGCGCCGCGTCGGCTACCAGCACGTCGTCCTCGACCCGGCCGAGCGAACCGATCCGCTTCGACGTGCCCGGCGTCGAGCTCGATCTCGGCGGGATCGCCAAGGGCTACGCCGTCGATCGCGTGGTCGACCTGCTGCGACGGCGGCAGTCGCGGCCGCGCTGGTCAGCGCGGGCGGCAGCACCGTCTACGGCATGGGCGCGCCACCGGAGCGGACGCCTGGCAGGTCGACGCTCCAGGATCCGCTTGCGCCGGGGCGATCGCGTTCACTGCCGCGTTGCGCGATCGCGCGCTTCCGTGGCGGGACGTCCGAGAAGTTCTTCGAGGTGGCACGGCGCGGTACGCGCACATCATGGACCCGCGCACGCGGCAGGCCCGTGTCGCGGCGTCCTCGGCGTTGCGGTGCTCGCCGCCACCGGCACGACCGGCGATGCGCTAGACAATGCGCTGTTCGTGCAGCGGAGTGGAGCGGAAGCGGACGTACCTGGAGCGGCTACCCGGCGACGGAGGCGTTCTTCTTCCTGCCGCGAGGGATGGCTCAGGATGGCGCGACGTCGGCTCCGCGGTCGGAGGTCGACGCCGGCACGTCCGTCGGCGGATCACTGCGCAGATCGACAACGGCGTAGGTGGTCATCCGCGGGATTGAGAACTCGCGTCGCTCCTCGCCATCGACGACGAACTCGTCCAGCGCGACGCGCCCCGCACCGAAGACGTGTGCCTCGCGCCCGCGGTACTCGCCGCGGACGCGGACGCGCACGCCCGGATCTCGCGGCCGCCGTAGTTCAGCAGGTGCAGGCGGACACGCCCAGCATCGCCGGTCGACGCCGGCAGATCACGACTTCGCGTGCCGTAGATCCGCACGTGCGCGCGCGCGTCCGTGAGCTGGCGTCGGACTTGAGCGCGAACGCGCTCGGGTCGGCCATGTCGTCACGCGGGTAGCCCTTCCGCCGCGGACGACATTGATCGCGGTACCGGCGCGGCCGGCGCCTTCATCGACTCGAACAAGCAGGTTCCGGCGCACCAGCAGGTTCATCACCTCGCCCATCTCCGCCGATCCGTCGTCCACCACGCCGAAGTCGGCGAAGCGGCGTGGCAGCGTCGGCCCGGGCAGCTGCCGCGAGGAACGACATCATGCGCCCCAGTTGCGCAAGCGTCCGGGGATCGACCTTCAGGACCGCGTCTGCACCGTAGGCAAAGGCCTCGGCCGCGGCCAGCGGCGCTTGCCCGCGGCGGCGTCACGTCGTACCTGTACTGCCCGCCGGGTGGCGCAGAAGCGCCAGCCGTTCGCGGTCAGCCAGGGGCTGCGGGTGGCCGAGACGAGGTCGGGCCGCTGCTCGATGCCCGGCGGCGGGCAGCGACTTCGCGCGACGCCAGATCCGCGGCGCTGAGCGGCACCGCGTCGACGCCGGCCGCCCGCCAGCTCTCGCCGAGCTCGGGCGGGACGCACAGCGCGGTCGAGCCCGCGCGTCCTTCACGCCGGCGACGTGTCGTCGGCGGCCCGAGCCAGAACAGGCACGGCAGCGGCAGAGGCACGGCCTGCAGCCAGCGACGGCCAGGAGCGCCAGCAGCCGGTCATACCTCCGATGTCCTGCACCTTGATGTGCGCGCGGTCGTACACGCCGAGCCCGAGCGCGCGGCGTACTCCACGTGTCCCGGCTCGCGGATCATGATGTTGACGTTGGGGTCGAGGTCGCGCGCGCGCCGTGTCGTCGGTCTTGAGGTACGAGGGCGAGCGGTCCCAGATCGAGATCGCGCCCTCGGCCTTGCGCTTGTCGTCGATGATGTCGAGCAGGAGCCGATCGATGGCCACCGGGTCGGTGCCGAAGAGGATCTGCTTCGGGTAGAACACGTAGCGCTTCGTCGCGCGCGAACGGCCCGCCGTGCCACACGCCGCGCAGGCCGTCCATGATCTGCAGCACCGTGCGCGAGCGCAGCGGCTCCACCGACGGCCAGCGTGCCGACGAACGAGCAGGTGTGCGACTTGTCCGCGGTAGTGCGTGCGCGCGACGTTCGAGAAGCTGCCGTAGGCGATGTTCTTCAGGCAGCCCGTCGCGCCGGTCGCGCCGTGGTCCTTCACGTTCGGGATGTTGACGATCTTGGTGAGCCGCCGGCGTCACCAGCCGCATCATGTTCGACCGCGTGTCTTCCTCGCCGAACAGGTCGGCCTCGACGTAGGTGGCCGGATCGTATCCGCTGCTGTCGGCGTACTGGTTGGCGCGCTCCGCCGCCACGATCTGCACGCCCTCGGGCAGCGTGCGGCGCGTAGTTGACCTCGTCGAGCTGGTGCTGGAACCGCTCGTAGACGTAGATCTGCGTCGGCGGGCACGCCGACGTTCATCAGCTGGCGCACGTCTCGGCCACGATCACGTGGTCTGACACGACGTAGGGGTGGCCGCCGCAGTTGACCTTGATTCCCACGACGTCTGACGGGCTCGAAGAACCGGCGCCAGGCGTCGCGCGGCGTCCCGCGCGCCGGTCAGCGCGCACATGCCGCGCGCCATCATCTCGCGCACGACCTCGGCGTTGGCGGCGTTGGTCGTCGGCATCGAGCGAGCGGTCGGACTGCACCGAGATCGACGCGTGCCCGGATAGGGCCGGGCATCCCTGGCGTCCCGGCCGGCTGATAGCCCGAGACGACATTCAGCTTGGCAGCGGGGTGTCTGCGCCGCGCACGAACGGGGCCACGGCGAGCAGGCGGACGGAGTCGCGTCGATCCATGGCGTTGCTGGCCAGGCGCATTTTAGCAGGTCGCGGTCCCGCTTCGCGCTTCGCACGTGTCCTCGGGAGGAACGCGCAGATTCCGCAGATGACGCAGATCCTCTGCCTACATCGCTGGCATGAGTCGCCGGCGGCCGCCTATGGAGCGGCGCCCAGGACACCGGCCGCGACAGCGGCCGGTCGGGAGACAGGTGCCGCGGCTTCGCCGCGGGTCGCCAGGTGCCGTCTGTGGGCCCCTGCGTCATCTCGTCATCTGCGGATACCCTCGCCGCCTCAGCTTCGTGCCCGTCACACGGATTGCGCTAGCATTCGACTACATGGATTCAGCGAGCAACTGCACGATTCCTTACGCGAACATCGACACCGTCTTCCTCGACGTCGGCGACACGCTCATTTCGATGGACTTCGACTCGATCGCGGCAGAGTTGTCGGCGCGCGGCGTCGCGAGCGATGCCGCGACGGTGCGGCGCGCCGAGGCCGCGGCGCGGCCTCGCTATTCGCGCCGCATGTTCATCGAAGGCATGCCGGCGGGCACCAACGTCTTCCGGGCGCTGCTGACCGAAATGGTCGGCGGCCTCCCGGCCGCTGCCCGGCTGGCGCGAGCCGCGTTCGACGCGCTCATCTCGGAGCTGCGGCAGGCGCTGCGCCCGGACGGTCGCGCGAGCGTGCTCTGGCGGAGCGTCATGACTCAAGTCCCCGAGGCGCTGGCGCGGATGCAGGCGCTCGGCCTGCAGCTGGTCGCGGTGAGCAACTCCGACGGCACAGCAGAACAGAGCCTGGTGGACGCGGGTATGCGCCCCTACCTGAACGCGTCATCGATTCGGCGATTGCCGGCTACGAGAAGCCCGACCCGCGGATTTTCCACTCAAAGCGCTGCGGCTCTCGGGAGCGACCGCGGGCGTGTACCCTGCACGTCGGCGATCTGGACCACGCCGACGTGACCGGCGCGCGTGCGGCGGGCGTCCATGTCGTGATGCTGGACCCGCACCGCGACTGGCCCGACGTCGACTGCGAACGCGCGGCCGACCTGTGGGACGTCGCCGGGCGGCTGGCCGCGTCACGGTGGAGCTCGACGCGACCCATTCCGCCGGTCAGCGCGCGCGGGCCTGCAGCACCTCGAGCAGCTCGATCGGCAGCGGAAACACGATCGTCGAGTTCTTCTCGGCCGCGATCTCCGTCAGCGTCTGCAGGTAGCGGAGCGTGATGGCGAGCGGCTCGCGGTTGATACCTCCGCCGCGTGCTACAGCTGTTCGGACGCCACAGCTCGCCTTCGGCGTGGATGATCTTCGCGCGCTTCTCGCGCTCGGCCTCCGCCTGCCTCGCCATCGCGCGCTGCATGTCCTCCGGCAGATCCACGTGCTTCACCTCGACCGCCGACACTTTGATCCCCCACGGATCGGTCTGTGTCGAGGATGTGCTGCAGCTCTGGTTCAGCCGTTCGCGCTGCGACAGCAGATCGTCGAGCTCCGCCTGCCCCAGCACGCTCCGCAGCGTCGTCTGCGCGAGCTGCGACGTCGCGTAAGGTAGTTCTCGACTTCCACGATCGGCGCGGCTCGGATCGATCGACGCGGAAGTACACGACCGCGTTGACCTTCACCGACACGTTGTCGCGCGTGATGATGTCCTGCGGCGGCACGTCGTGCACGACCGTGCGCAGGCTGACTCGCACCATCGCGTCGATCGGCCGGAAGACCAGGACCACGCCGGGGCCCTTCGGCTCCGGCAGGAGCTTGCCGAGCCGGAAGATGACGCCGCGCTCGTACTCTCGGAGGATTTTGATCGACCAGAGCAGATAGAGCACGACCAGCGCGCCAGCAGATCGAGGCGGGCGAGAGCATCATGGCGCTCCCTCGAAGCCAATTCCCCCGACGGCTCGACCGTCAGCGTGAGCCCGTCGACGCGGTGACCCGCACGGCGCGCCCGCGCCGACGGGCGCGGCGCTCGGGCCCGCCAATTTCCCCGTGAACGGCGACCTGGCCACGCCGCCGGGCTCGAGTGGCGGAGAGCGCTCGCGCCGCTCTGCGCCGAGCACGCCCCGGCGCCCGTCACCGCCGGCCGGCGCTGTGCGGCCAGCGCCAGGCGGCCGAGGAACAGCAGGATGACGGCGAGCGCGACACGACCGCAGGCAGGACGAGCTGACAGCCGACGCGCACGCCCGGAACTCGCCCGTGACCATCATCGATCCGAGCACCAGGCTCACGCGCCGCCGATGCCGAGCACGCCGAAGCTCGGGACCTTCAGTTCCAGGACGAGCAGCCCGATCCCGAACACCACCAGCAGCAGGCCCGCGGTGTTGGCCGGGATCACCTGGAACGCGAAGAACGCGAGCAGCAGCCAGATGCCGCCGACGACGCCCGGCACGATCGGCGCCCGGGTGCCACAGTTCCACGGTCAGGCCGAGCAGCCCGAGCTCAGAAGCAGGTAGGCGATCTGCGGATCCGCGATCGCGCTCAGGAACCGCTGCCGGCGCGTCATCTCGACGGGCTCGCGAGGCGCCCGCGGTGGCGAAGCGTGACGGTCCGCCCGTCGAACGCGTGATGGTCCGGCCGTCGAGCTGCCTCAGCAGATCGTCACGTCGGCGGCCACGAAATCGATGAGCGGCGGCGGCGCGTCGATCGCCTCCTGGTCGGTGAACGCGCGGCTCTCGTTGACCGCCTCGTCGGCGAGCGCCTGAGTTGCGGCGCGCGTGACTCCGCGATCGTTCCCGCGTACGCCGCGACGTCCGACGCCGCCTTCTTCGCCATCGTCTCCGTCGATCTGGCGTCGCCGCCGCGCCGAGACCGGGTGCGCCGCGCCATGTGCGTGCCGGGCGCCATCGCGGCGACGTCGGCCGCGAGGGATGATGATGAAGCCGGCCGGCCGCGCGCGCCCCCGGGGGCCCCACGAAGACGACTACCGGCGCGCGCGCCTCGATAATCCGCGAGACGATCGCCCGCGTGGAGTCCAGCAGCCCGCCCGTCGTGCGGAGCAACGATGACCGGTCAGGGCCGTCGCGCCGTCTGCGTCGGCGCGCGAGATGGCGCCATCGATCATGTGAGCGGCAATCGGATGGATAATCCCGTCGGTCGCCACGACGACGGCAGCCGGGCGGATGGCGGGCGCAGACGTGGCGGCGAGCGGCCGGGCCGCCAGCACGAGACGCACACACCGTTGCGGCGGAGATGGTCATCCGCACGCCTCATTGTACGACACGGAGGGTTGTGGGGTTGAAGGGTCGCCGGGAACTCGCCTGCGAGAGTGGGTGGATCCCGGCACCAGTCGCGCGTCCGGCTGGAGTCCGTATTCAGTCCCGGCATCGGGACCGGCGGCGTGGGCATCGTGCCCCATTCGCAGGTGGGCCGGCATCAGCGACACCGGCGAGTCCAGCGCCTTCCCACGTGAGCGTCTTGCCGGTGTACGCCGACATGCGGCCGATGATCGCCGTCAGCGTGCTCTCGGCCACCTGCTTCAGCTCGTTGAGCGGCTTGCCGGCGCGGATGCTCGCGATGAGGTCGGTGTGCTCCTGGACGTACATGTCGTTGGGCTCCGGCGCGTCGTACTTCCACGGCTTCGGCCGTTGATCGTGTAGTCCGGCAGGACGCGGCCGTACCCGTCGGTCCCGGTGAACTCGTTGCCGACCTTCTTGTCGCTGCCGTTCTGCTGCCGGCACATGCTGATGGACGTGCGACGCCGTCCGGGTACTCGTAGACGATCGCGAAGTGATCGTAGATGTGGCCGAACTCTGGCTCGGTCCGCGCCTGCCGGCCGCCAGTGCCGATGCGCCGTGACCGGGTGCGCCGTTGAACGCCCAGTTCATCGCGTCGATGTTGTGGATCGCCTGCTCGACGATGTGGTCGCCGGAGAGCCAGGTGTAGTACAGCCAGTTGCGCATCTGGTACTCGAGGTCGCTCCAGCCCGGCTGCGCGGTCGTGCTTCCACAGCCGCCTGTGTTGTAGTAGCAGCGCGCCGCGACGATGCTTGCCGATCGCGCCGTCGTGGAGCCGCTTCATCGACTCGATGTAGCGGCTCGAAGTGCCGGTACTGCGTCCCGGCAGCCATCGCGAAGCCTCTTGCGTGGTGATCTCGTCGGCCATCTCGATGCACCGCGCGGACGCCGGCGCCGTCCACGGCCACCGGCTTCTCGGCGAAGATGTCTTGCCGGCGTCGATGGCCGCCTCGATGTGGATCGGGCGGAAGCCCGGCGGCGTCGCCAGGATGACGTAGTTGACGTCGGTCTCGAGCAGCTTCTTGTAGGCGTCGAGGCCGACGAAGCAGTGGTCCTCGCGCCACGTTGCCTTGTCCGCGTTCTCGCTTGAGCGAGCGCCTCGCGGCACGTGCCTCGAGCCGGTCCTCGAAGGCGTCGGCCAGCGCGACGAGCTTGCACGCCGGGCGCGGCCGTGAGGACGTCGCCGGCCGCGCCGGTGCCCCGGCCGCCGCAGCCGACGAGGCCGACGCGAATCTCGTCGCTCCCGGCAGCGTGCGCGCCGACCAGCCGGTCGAAGCGGCCCGCCACCGACGTGACCACGGCCGCGCCGGCGGCGTCCCGGATGAACGCGCGCCGCGACGGACCTGCAGCGTTGTGTTCGTTGATGACCGAATCTCCTCGTAGCTGACCTGTGTGCAAGGTCATCCGACGAACATACCGCCGAATGACGGGCGCCTCAAGCGCAATCAGCAGCAGACGAGGAGACCGGCGGCCTCTCACTTGATCACGAAGCCGGGTTTGGCCGCTATCTGCTTGTCGAATTCGGCCTTCATGCGATCGCGCTGCTTGAGCACCGCCTTCAGCTCGCCCTGCCCGACCCAGGTGCCAAGGCTTCGTCGTCAGCGCCTCGAGCGTGAGCGCCTGCATCTTTTCCCAGAGGTGCGGGGCCGTCGATGTAGGCCGAACTTCTTGTGGCACCAGGCTCTTGTCGGTGGTGAACGCGCGGGTGTGGTCGATGAGGATGAGGTTCCACCCCGAGTCCACCAGCCAGTTGCCCTGATTCGTGTCTAGGTTGCCGATCAGGTTGTCGAACATCTGAGCCCGGGCCAGTTGCCGGCAACCGACCCAGGAGGGCGACGTACTTGCCCGGCGGCGTCGGCACGCCGCCCATCTCCTTGAAGCTCTTGACCGGCGGCGCACCACATGACGGCGGCACCCAGGTCTCCGTGGACGCGCTTCTCGACGGTTGGCGGCACCATGTCGAGTCCCAGCAACTTGTCGAACTGGGTACGCGGCGATTCCGGACTTATAGCTCTCCCAGTGGGCCGGAACGCGACGAGGGTGGCAGGACCTTCCAGGCGATGGCGCCGACCGGGCCGCCGGGGGCCAGCGTCGCGCGACGAGGCTTGGGTCACGCCGACCTTCGCTACCTCCTCGACGCCGACGACCCCAGCGGTCTTGAGATAGGCCTCGATTTGATTGGACTGACCGATCGACATCTTGGCCGACGCGGCATCGGCGGCTGGCGCGGCTGCCTGGGCCAGGGCAGGAACCGGGGCCAGGGAAAGGCAAAAACGGACGACAAGGATCCAGCGCTGCAGGGAGCTCCCAGCGGGAAGGTCGGGACTGAGCACAATAAAAGAGGGCGGGCAAATGCCTATCACGATCTGGCTCTAGGCGGGGGCGCGGGACGCCCGTCCGGCCGGCGTCCACTGGGCCGTTCACGGGCCGGTTCTCCGCGGCCTAACGGCCGGGATACACTGGCTAAAGGTAAGGATGTCCCGACTACTGGTGGCCTACCATCGCGTATCCTTCCAGGGCACGCCCGCCGTCGGGGCAGGAAGGCAAGATCCCAAGGACTCCCGCCCGAATCTCGATCCCGGGCTGCTCGAAGAACCGGTAGCTTCGTCGTTCAGGTGCTGCCCGAGCGCGCCGCACGAGACGTGTGCTATTCACGGGCATCGCGGCCGGGCGGCGCTTCCCGGCTCAATGGCAAGAAGGAGCTGATTGAGGACATCAAGAAGCACGAAGGCTTCGATGATTGAAGTCACTCGGGCTCGTCTCGGACGGCGTCAGCTGGGCCGGGCGCGTGCGGCGTCACGTGCGGCGGTCGCGCAAGATTCAGCGGCGGCCCGCCATCCGCGCGCGCCGATGACCTCGAACCGCGCACGCACCGACAGCGGCTACGACGAGGTCCGTCATCGAGCGTCGAGCTCGTGCCGGGCTGATGACCTCGACGCGTGCCGGACGATACTGAGCCCACCTCGGCCGTTCGGCCTTCAGCGCCTGTAGGTCCTCAGCCTTCGGCCTTCAAGCTGACTACTCGCGCTTCCGCTGCGCCGATATCGATGTTGCCAACTCAGCCGCTGGCCGCCGTAAGATGTCGAGTTGGCAGCGAGGCGCCGTACGCCGTCCGGTAATAGTCGAATGTCTGGAGCCCAACCCCCGCGTTGACCAGCGGCGAGCTGAGCAACGGATGGAAATCCCGCCCCTCGGTTGTCTAACCAGGCGCGGGTCCCCTGCGTCGACACGTTCCAAGTTAGCGGCCAAGAACGTGAACCGGGCCGTCCGACACCCGTCCCCGAGACCGACGTGAGTGTTGTTCCTACGGCGACGGCATTGCCGGCGTTGCCGGTGCGGCACGCTCACTCCCGCCGTCGCTGGCCCAAGACCGTATTGTTCATGCGTCACATCCTCGGTGCTGTTGCCGGGTGTGGATCCGCAAGAACGAGCCCGAACAGCGAGTTCGGGTCGTACCTGGCTATGGCGGGGTCGGTGCCTGGATCGAGTGCAGCAGGTTGCCCGAGGACGAACGTAGCCGGACACGCCGGTGGAGACGATGCCGCGCACCGACGCGGCGACGAAGTTGTTGATCACCCAGACGCGCTCGGCGAGGTCGTGCGCGACCACCGCCTCGCCCGCCGACGACGAACGTTCCGCGGTGAGCCTGTACAGGGCGTTCAAGCAGCACGACGACGTCGGCGTGATTTTCTTGATGTCCACGCCGTTCTCGCGATCCTCGTGGAATCCGGTTGCGCGCGATTGAAGACGTCGCTGCGCCCAGCGGCTCCGGCGAGTTTCTGCTGGCCGACCTGGATGCCCCGTCGCCGCCGTTATGGCTGATTCCGTTGTCGAGCACCCAGACGTTGCGCGCTCCCTGGGATCAGCGGACATCCCGTGGACATCCTGCTCGACCGGGTTCTCGCTGTTGCCGTTGTGATGAATCCGGTTCGATTGCACGACGATGTTCTCCGGGCCGTAGGTGGAGACGGCCGACCCGTTCGTGCCCGGGTTGAAGCTCGCGCACCTCGCCGTCGCGCAGCACCCAGTTCGTCCCCGGCAGCGTCACGCTCGTGGTGTCGAACAGGAAGCCGTCCATCACCCCATAATTCCCCCAGAGGACGACGACGAGCCGTAGCCGCCCTGCAGCCGCGGCTTGTTGATGCCCTTGATGACGACCGGCGCGGCCGCCGTGCCGCGCGAGTCGAGGATCAGGTTGGCGCTGCTGACCGCATACGGCCCGCCCCGCACCTCGACGACGCTGCCTGCCGGCAAATAGGTCGGAATCGTGCGCCGCGGCTTCGTGGCCGTGCCATTGGGGTTGTTCGTGTCGGTCGCTCCGACGACAAGGTTGTTCACGAGTGCGTGTAGCCGGACGGCGTCGGCGGATTGAAGGGCGGCGTCGGCACGCCCTGCTGCGCGAGGGCGGTGGCGGCCGGGAAGACAGAGCCAGAAGAATGGTCCGAACGATAGTGGTTGTCAGGATGACACCTTTCGCAGGAGAGACACTCCCGGCGTGCCCATCGCGGTGGCGGCCGCAGGAGTGGCGCTCGACACACGTGGGGCGCCCGTCGTGAGAAGAGTCACGCGGGTACCGGAGCAAGTTGTTCACGGGCGCTTCACGCGGTTCTTACACGCTTGCGGGCGGCGTGAAGCGGACACCCGCAGATGTCAACGTCAGCAGCAAGGGACGTGCCCGAAGTGTGCGAAGCAGGAATTACGCGGCGAGTGGCGCGACAGGTTGTCGCGCCGACAGGCGAGGACCGCGGTCCGGCGACCGAATCGGCATCGGACCGACGTTCCTGGTAGGCGGGCGGCGTGGGGTCCGCGGCCCCCGGGGATCGCCCTAGCGATGAGCGGGTTCAGGCCTTTCACGAACCCCGGATCGAGGGCCGCGGAATCGCTCCGATAGCTGACCGTCGTCGCCGTGGGAAATGTCGGGGCACTTTCTGGGTGACGGCGCCGGTCGCGGCCCACTCGGTGCCGCGCTGCAGCGTGGTCACGAAGCCGGCGCAGCTCATGCCGTTGACGTCGTGGCCGAGCGTCGTGTGGAAGATTCGGCCCTTGCCGAAGGGCGAGCACCATCAGCATCGGCTCGTGCCGCCCGGAGCCGGCGTTGGCCGGACCGAGTAGGCGGTGGCCAGGACCGTCATGTTGCGCCCGGGCCCCCGCAGCTTCCGTACAACTCGTCGCCCTGGTGCATCCAGGTCGCCGGCAGCCCCTTCGTGATGGGATGGGCCTTGTCCTGGATCGTCACGGCAAACGGCACGCGCGCACCGTGGCTGCCGGCGTTGCCCGGCGAGGCGTCGGACGCGAGCTTGCCGCTGTCGATAAACCAGTGGGGCCGGATGTCTCCGTGCGGCCGCGCCAGCCGCCGATGCCAATCATCTCGTTGAAGGCCGGCCAGCCGGCGAACGCGTTGTCCGCCGCGTGACATCGACGACCAGGCCCCCGCCGGCCTTCACAACGGCTCGAAAGGCGGCTTGAGGCGCGGCCGGCCAGCGTTCGTCCGGCGCGTCGTAGTTGATCACGACCGAGCGATAGGCATCTGGAATTCGGGGCGGAAGTGCTGAATTCGCCGGTCGCGGCCGGCGCACGGTGACGACCTCCACTGCGGAGAGAGCCCCGTCTCGTCCAGCGCCTTTTTCAGCAGCGGAGTCGTCGAGCTGCCACTTGTCGTACAGCCCACCTTAGCTCTCGCCGTGCGAGGAGCATCACGCGGACGCGTAGCGCCGCGCCAGCAGACCCGGACATGGAGAGCCATGATCAGGACGAGGGACTACCCACCGCGTGCGCTGAACGTCATCGACACGAATCCTTCCAGGGACGAGTATCGGGTCCGGCTGTGCTGGTAGGACTTTGTACATCGCAGCCGCGGCGCGTGCAACTCAGGCGCCGCGAACCAGTGAAGCCCTGACTCACTCATCTCCTGGTCGGCCAAAGGGAGTCAGGTCGCCTTGCCGTCCGCGCTCCCCGACAGCTTGAGCGCGATGGCCTTGACCTGGCGGAGATCGACCTTGCCTGTACCCAGCATCGGAATGGCGTCGATCTGACGCACGCAATCTCGCTTCGGCACCCAGAGCTTCGGCAGCGCTGACTGGTTGAGCGCAGACCAGACCTCGTCCGGCGCGATGCCGTCCTTCACGTAGAGCGCCACCAGGCGTTCGCCCTTGGTCGCGTCGGGGATGGCCGTCACGGCACGCGGCGCCGTCGTCGAGGATGTCGTGAGACACCTCCTCGACCTTCATCCTGCGGCACCATCTCGCCGGCGATCTTGGCGAAGCGCGACAGCCGGCCGGTGATGCGTGATGAAGCCGTCGTCGTCGATCGCAGGCGATGTCGCCGGTCACGTACCAGCCGTCGCGGATGACCTCGGCGGTCCGCTCGGGCTTGCCGCAGATAGCCGAGCATGACGTTCGGCCCGTTGACGAGCAGCAGGCCCTCCTCGCCCGGCGGCAGCGGCTCGCGCGTCTCCGGATCGACGACCTTGGCGGCGACGCCGGGCAGCGGCTGGCCGACCGTGCCGGCCTTGTTGCCCACCTGCTTCGGCCGCTCGACGTCGGTCGGCATGTTGGCGGCGACGACCGGCGACAGCTCGGTGCAGCCGTAGCCTTCGAGCGGCGGACGCCGAACTTCGCTGGAACTCCGCGGCCAGCGGCTCGGCAGCTTCTCGGCGCCGACGATCGACGACGCGCAGCGACTGGAAGTCGCTCCGGCGCGCACTTGCGCAGGTAGAAGCGCAGAACGTCGGCGTGCCGATGAGCAGCGTGCAGCGGTGCTTCTCGGCACAGCTCGCCGATCTCTTGCGCGTCCCGCGGGTCGGGGTGGAAGACCGCGCCGAGCCGCACGACCAGCGGCAGCCACAGCGCACGGTGTAGCCGAAGCAGTGGAAGAACGGCAGCACGCCCAGCATCGCGGTCGTCGGCGTCAGGTCGAACACCTGGATCATGACTCGGCGTTGGCGAGCGACGTTGCGGTGCGTGAGCATCACGCCCTTCGGCTCGCCGGTGCTGCCGCTGGAGAAGATCACCGTGGCCAGGTCGTCGAGGCCGCTCGGATCCGGCGAGTAGACGCGCTTCAACACCCGAACAGGAAGGAGCGGCGACGGCCGCGACATGCGTGCTTTCGAAGAGTCGTGAAGCCCGTCAAGACGTCTTCGAGGAAGAGCGCGCCATCCGGAGCGTCGATCTCGGGCCTTTGCAGGAACTTCCGTGAGGTGCAGACGGTGTTCAAACCGCAGCGGCCGACGGCGTTGAAGCCATGGCTGCCCGGCCCACGGTGAAGTTCAGGTTCACCGGCGTCTTGCCGGCGAGGGTGACGGCGATGTTTCGCGAGCGCCCCGCCACCGATGCCGGCATCATCACGCCGACCATTTTCTGACCCTCACAGACCGCTTCGCAGATACCTCGTGCGAGCAGCAGGCTGGCGGTCAGCGCGCTTGCCGAACGAGAGCTGCTGTCCGGTGGGAGTCGGCGATGCACAGCGCTCCTCGATGCCGCTTCGCCGTGCGCGAGGAACCGCGTGTGCAGGCGGTCGTCGTCGGTGAAGCGCTCGCGCATCGCCACCGCCCCGAGCTCGAGGAGATTGCTTGCCTCGCGGCGTGAGCCGGTGAGCGCCTGCGACTGCAGCGGCGGACCAAAGGCAACCGTCACGGGATACGGGGATGCGCTCGGGAACCTTCGAGAAGAAGCGCCCTTGTTTGAAGCTGAAGACGCTGCCCCACAGCCGATCGAGGAACACGGGGATCACGGGCACGTCGAGACCCTCGACGATGTGCTCGAGTCCGCGCTTGAACGGCATGGAGATTGCCCGTTCGACTGATTCCGCCTTCAGCGAATATGCACACCACGTCGCCCGAGGCGAGCGCCTCGGCGCGCCTGCTGAATCGCGTCGCGCGCCTGCTCGGGAGTGCCGCCGCCGGCGGGAATCGCCTTCATCAGGCGCAGTGCCACGTTCAGCGGCGGCATCTTGAAGTACGGCTGGTAGACGAGGAATCGGGTGGAACCGTTTCACCGACGCCCCGACGATGAGGGCCGTCGACGTGCGACATGTGGTTGCAGACGAGCAGCGCCGGCCCGTGTGACGGGACCTGTTCCGGCGCGATCACCCTGATGCGGTAGATGGTGTGGGTGAGCAGCCAGAGGATGAATCGGATCGCGTAGCCGAAGTGGTGCATGGCTGAACGTCTCGCGGATGATACCCTCCCCCGCGAGGTGCCCGGATGCCCAACCGCTCCCGACGATCGCTACTTGCCGCGATAGCCGTCACGCCGTGGCTCGGTCGGCCCGCGCCCATGCCGAGCACAAGAACTCGAGCCCGGCCGAAGCGGAGCTCATCGCGATGCTCCAGGCGACGACGGCGAACTGGAACCAGGGCGACCTCGACGGTTTCATCGCGCCGTACGCGGACGCCATCGCGTTCATGACGCCGGCCGGGCCGATCGGCAAGGACGCGATGCGGGCGCGCTATGCGTCGCGCTACTTCACCGGCTCACGGCCCGACCAGCAGCTGCGCTTCGAGCAGCTGCGAGTACAGCAACTCGGCGCGGATCACGCCTTGATGACGGGGCGCTTTATATTGAGCGGAGGCGCGAAGGCCGAGCAGTCGGGATGGTTCACGCTGGTCTGGACGCGGACTACGAGCGGCTGGCGCATCATTCACGACCACAGCAGTTGAGGAGCACGATCGGCGCCAGCAGGGCTCACCGGCACGCCTGACTGCGCGCGTCGAGGAATCGCCGCTCGGTCGGGTTCCGCGCCAGTCCGCGCGCCGCGCGGAAATGGCGCCGCGCGGCCTCGAGGTTGCCGCGGCGCAGCTCCAGCTCGCCCAGCGCGGCCGGATAGAACGGATAGCTGCCGAGCCGCTCGCGATCCGCAATGGCGTGCAGCGCCTCGAGCCCGCATCGGCGCCGTCGCGCTGGCCGATCGCGATGGCGCGATTGAGCGCGACGACCGGCGACGGCGCGATCGCCATCAGCCGATCGTACAGCGAGACGATCGACGCCCAGTCGGTCTCCGTCGACGCTCGCGCGCGCCGCGTGCGCGGCGGCGATCGCCGCTTCGAGGTGATACGCGCTGACAGCTCGGTGCCCGGCGGCCGAACGCTCGAGCAGCGCAAGCCCCTCGGCGACCAGCCGCGCGTCCCAGCGCGAGCGATCCTGATCGGCGAGCGCGCTCAGATCGCCGGCCGCGTCGATGCGCGCCGGCAGCCGCGCGGCGTGCAGCGTACATCAGCGCCGCGAGCGCGTGCGTCTCCGGCGTCGCCGCCGGCGGGTGCTCGCGCAGCAGCGCCGTAGGCGCATCGCCTCGTCGCACAGCTCGGCGCGCACCGCCGCCTCCGGCGGACGCGCCGTGATAGCCCTCGTTGAACAGCAGGTACAGCGCGCGCCTGAACGGTCGAGAGCCGCGCCGCGAATTCGGCGTCGGTGAGATCGAACAGCCGCCTGGAGCCCGCGAGCACCTTCTTGCCGCGCGCGATCCGCTTCTCGATCGCCGCGCGGCCGGTCAAGAAACGCGCTCGCGATCTCGCTGCGCGCCAAAGCCGCACAGGATGTTGAGGATCAGCGCGACCTGCGCTTCCTCCGGCAGCCGCGGATGGCAGCACGAAAACATCATGCGCAGCTGCTCGTCGCGAATGCGTGCGCGCGCGAACGCCTCGTCGACCAGGGGAGCGAGCGTCCACTCGGTCTCGAGCAGCCGGCCGAGCTCCGGCGCGAACGTGCGCGCCGTGCGCTCGCGCCGCAACGACGTCGAGCGCGCGGTTCTTGGCCGTCGCCATCAGCCACGCGCGACGGATTCTCCGGAACGCCGCGGACCTTCCACACCTCGAGCGCGCGGCAGAAGGCGTCCTGCACGACGTCTTCAGCGAGCGCCAGGTTGTGCACGCCGAAGATCCGCGTGAGCGCGGCGACCATGCGCCCCGACTCGCGGCGGAAGAGATGCTCGTCGAGGTCAGCCATCGGACCGTCAGCTCGCGCCGGGCGTAGCGCAGCATCACGTTGCCCGACGGGAACTGCTGGCACCTTCAGCAGCTTCAGCTCGCGGCCTGCGACGCACGCCGCTGAACAGCGGCCGGCCGCTGCCGAGCAGGACCGGGCTGACGATGAACTGGTACTCGTCGATCAAGCCGTGCTGCGTGAGCTGCGACACGATCGAGCCGCTGCCGAAATCATGATGTCCCTGCCCGGCTCCGCTTCATGGCCGCGATCTCGCGCGGGTCGAATTCGCGGGACGAAGTGCGAGTTCTTCCAGGTGACGTCCTTGCGAGTCGTGGGAGAAGACGATCTTGGTCGCCTCGGTTGATCCAGATCGCCATCGCGCGCATGCCCGGAGGACCGCTCCCGGCCTGGTGGGGATCGGCGCGGTATGGCTGAGACTTCGCGCCGTCGAGCGCGTTAGGCCAGAACGACTCGAATGCTCGTAGGTCTTGCGGCCGAAGAGGATCGTGTCGGGGCCGCCTCGCTCATCGCCTCCGCCGGCGGCCGCGGTCGAGCTCGGGGTCCTGCACAACCCAGTTCAGGTTGCCCTGCGGACGGCGAAGTATCCGTCGGCCGACACACGGTCGAAAGTCACGATGCGTCGCATGTCGCTGCTCCCCTCGCTGAGGTGTTCGAGCATGGCGACTGCACCGGGCGGATTTCCACCGCACCCGCCGCCCTGGACGATCGGGCAACGCCGGCGAGCTCGACGGCCTGCGCGATGTCGCGCGCTTCGACGACGATGAAGCCGAGGACCAGATCCTTGGCTTCGACGTACGGGCCGTCGGTGACCGTCTTCTCCTTGCCGCGCACCACTTTCCCGTGCGGTCGAGCGGCTGCCCGGGTGCTTCAGGTGACCGTTCGCTTCCAGCTCGCCGATCCAGGCCAGCCACGTCTGCATGCTGCGCTGCGCGCGCTCCGGCGTTCCCATCGCTTCGCGCTGACCGGCCTCGGTCGATCGGAACAGAAAGACGAAATCGCTCATCGCGTCCTCCTTGCTCGGCGCAACTGGAGTTGCGCCCTCCTCATGCTTTCAGTACCTCGACGTTTGGCGGGAGGCGGGGCGGACATATTTCTTCGGGGGTGGGGAACGGTCGGCTGGCTTGAACGTGCCGGGGTCGGGGACTCCTGCGGAGCCCCGGCGCTGGGTGGCTCCGTAGACCGGAGCCTACAAGAGCATACCGGCCATCGTGGCGGTCATGAAGTTGGCGAGCGTGCCGGCCATCATCGCGCGCATGCCGAGCCGCGCAAGGTCGTGACGGCGGTCGGGCGCCAGCCCGCCGATGCCGCCGATCTGGATGCCGATCGAGCGAAGTTCGCGAACCCGCAGAGGGCGAAGGTCGCGATCGTGAACGACGCGGGTCGAGGGTCGCCTTCAGCGGCCCGAGCTGCGAGTAGGCGACGAACTCGTTCAGCACCATGCGCGTGCCGAGCAGGTTGCCGATCGGCGGCGCGTCGCGCCACGGCACGCCCATGCTCCACGCGATCGGCGCGAACGACCCAGCCGAAGATCTGCTGCAGGCTCAGGCCGGCCAGCGCCCAGGATCGCGTTCAGCAGGGCGATCAGCGCCAGGAACGAGATCAGCATCGCGCCGACGTTGAGCGCCAGCTGCAGGCCCTCGCCGGTGCCCGCGGCCGGCGGCGTCGATGATGTTGACGTCGGTCTTCTCGAGCTCGCGGCTGACGCGTGCCCATCGTCTCGGGCACGCCGGTCTCCGGGCACGAAGATCTTGGCCATCATCAGCGTGCCGGGCGCGGTCATGATCACCGCGGTCAGCAGGTGCTGGGCCTCGATGCCGAAGAGGACGTAGGCGGCCATGATGCCGCCGGAGATGTGCGCCATGCCGGCCGTCATGACCGTCATCAGCTCCGACTCGGTCATCGCGCGAGGAACGGCCGGATCGTCAGCGGCGCCTCGGTCTGCCCCATGAAGATGCTCGCCGCGACGTTGAGCGTCTCGGCGCCGCTGGCCCTCATGACCGGCGCATGCCCACCGCGAACAGCCGCACGACCAGCTGCATGACCCCGAGGTAGTAGAGGATGGCGAACAGCGACGCGATGAAGATGATCGTCGGCAGCACCTTGAACGCGAAGAGCACCGAGTACTGCGCGCCTTCCTCGCCGAGCGCGGCGGTCATGATGCGCGGCCAGACCGTCTTGATTGCCGAGCGGGCCGAAGACGAACGAGCCCCGACACCGCCGAAGTCCAGCAGCCAGTTGATCCGCGCGCCGATGCGCTGAAGGCCCGGCGCCCGGCGTGGTCCTCAACACGATCAGCGCGAATGACGATCTGCAGACCCAGGCCCCACGCGATGGTCCGGCAGTCGATGGCACGGCGGGCCGATCGCAGGCGTAGGCGATCGCCAGGACCAGGGCGATGCCGACGATGGACTGCAGCCGTGGATGCCATGGATGCGAGCGCCAGGGCGACGAGCGCGACCGCCGCAAGCCCGCCAAGCAGCGGGATGTCCGCTCGGTCCACGATTGCCGTTCACGATGGAGAGTCTCGGGGGTCTCGGTCATGATATGCAGGTGTCTCGGCCACGAATCAGACAGCAGATTCTGTTCGCAGAAGCCACTTCGTTGAGTTCGGCTCGCCCCATCAGCCCGCGATCGCGTCTCCCTAGTCATCCATGCATCCCGTCGACTGGTTCGTCGTCGTCGCGTTCACCGCCTGGATCGTCTACGACGGCCTGAAGCGCACGAAGGACAGCCACGAGCTCGAGGGCTATTTCCTCGCCAAGCGCAGCATCCCGTGGTGGGCCGCCGGCATCTCGGTGATGGCGACGCAGCTCAGCGCGATCACGATGATCGGCACCACCGGCCAGGCGCTACACCGACGGCATGCGGTTCATCCAGTTCTATTTCGCGCTGCCGCTCGCGATGATCATCCTGTCGGTGACGCTGGTGCCGTTCTTCTACAGCGCCGGCGTCTACACCGCGTACGAATACCTCGAGCGCCGGTTCGACGCGAAGACGCGCAGCCTCACCAGCCTGCTGTTCCTGATTTCGCGCGGGCTGGCCGTCGGCGCGGTCGTCTCGGCGCCGGCCGTCGTGCTGTCGCTCGTGCTGGGCTGGAACCTGATCGCGACGTCGCTGGCGATCACCCTGCCGGCGGTCGTCTACACGATGTTCGGCGGCGTGCAGGCGGTGACATGGACCGACGTCAAGACGATGGCGCTCATCGTCGTCGGCCTGTTTGCGTCATGATTGCGGCCGCCTGCTGGGCCTGCCCGACGGCGTCAGCGTCGGTGACGGCCTCGCCGTGGCCGCGGACGCCGGCCGGCTGCAGAGCTTCGACTTCTCGTTCGACCTGACGAACCAGTACACCTTCTGGTCCGGCACGATCGCGGCGCTGTTCCTGTTCTGTTCGTACTTCGGCACGGACCAGAGCCAGGTGCAGCGGTACCTCACCGCGCGGTCGGTCGACGAAGCGCGGCAGTCGCTGCTGATGAGCGCCTACTGGAAGATTCCGCTGCAGATCGTCGTGCTGCTCGTCGGCGTGCTGGTCTTCGTGTTCTACATCTTCAACCGGCCGCCGATGATGTTCAGCGCCGTCGCAGACGGAGCGGATGCGCGGCGGGCCGGCGGCGCCGGCGTACGCGCGCGCTGCAGATCCGAGTTCGACGCCGCGTTCGCGTCGCGCCGCGCCGCCGCCGTCGAGCTGGCGCAGCGCGCGCAGCGGCGACGCGGCGCCGGCTCGCGGCGGCGCAGCGCGCTCCGCGAGCGCGAACGCGGCGCTGCAGGCGCATGTCGAGCGCGCAGCGACCGCAGCTGGTCCGCGAGACCACGGGACGACCGCGCGTTCACCGACGTCAACTACATCATCCCGACGTTCATCCTGACGCAGCTGCCGATCGGCCTCATCGGCCTGCTCATCGTCGCGCATCCTCATGGCGGCGACCGACACCATCGCCGGCGGAGCTCAACTCGCTGTCGACCGCGACGGTCATCGATTTCTACAAACGCTGGTTGCGTCCGACGGCGACCGACGCGCACTACCTGGCGTCTCGAAGATCGCGACCGGCGTCTGGGGGCTGTTCGCCTGCGCGCGTCGCCGTCTGGGCGGTCGAGCTCGGGTCGCTCATCGAGGTGGTCAACCGCTTCGGTTCGTTCTTCTACGGGTCGATCCTCGGCGTGTTCATCCTGGCGATCGGCTTCCGACGCGCCACGGCGAACGGCGCGTTCATCGGGCTCGTCGCCGGCATGGCGTCGGTCGCCTGGGCCGCGAACTACACGAACGTCGCGTTTCTCTGGCACAACGTCATCGGCGTCGTCGCCGTCGTCGTCGTCGGCCTGGGACAGCCTCGTCGATCCGGCCCGGAGGGCACTGCCCGTCCATGAAGGCCCTGGTCATTGATCAACCCGGCTCGCTCGCGCTGCGGGACGTGCCGACACCTGAAACTCCCGGCGAGTGCCTCGTCCGGATCCGGATGGCCGGCATCTGCGGGACCGACCTGCAGCTGCTGAACGGCTACGCGGAGTTCCGCGGCATCCCAGGTCACGAGCTCGTCGGCATCGTCGAAGCCGTCTCGACACCGGAAGATGCCCGGTGGGTCGGCAGACGCGTCGTCGGCGACATCAACGTCGGCTGCGGCCGATGCGAGTGGTGCCTGGCCGGCGTCAAGGAACATTGCGTCAGCCGAACCGTCGTGGGGATACGCGGCCGTAGCGGCGCCTTTGCCGAGTTCATGTCGCTGCCGAGCCGCAACCTGCACGCGGTCCCCGACACGGTCGACGATGCGGTTGCCGTGTTCGCGGAGCCGACGGCCGCCGCCTGTCGAATGCTCGAGCAGGTCGCGATGACCAGCGGACGCGCATCGCGGTGCTGGGAGATGGGCGGATGGGGCTGATCTCGGCGCTGGTCCTCAGGACCGCGACACCCGAGGTGACCGTTCTCGGCCGCCACGACCGCAAGCTCGAAGTGGCGCGTACGCTGGGCTTCGCGGCCAACCTCGCCGACGACGTGGCCAATCAGGCCCGCTTCGACGTCGTCGTCGACGCCACCGGGCGTCCGGGAGGCTGCGGCGGGCGCTCGAGCTCGTGCGCCCCCGCGGCACTATCGTCGTGAAGTCGACCTTTCACGGCGAGGCGGCGCTGGCGTCGTGGCCGATTGTCGTGAACGAGATCACGCTCGTCGGATCGCGGTGCGGGCCCTTCGCACCGGCGCTCGAGCTGCTCGCCTCTGGCGCCGTCGCGGTCGAGCCGCTCGTGTCGCGTCTGGCCACGCTCGACGATTTCGAAGCGGCGTTTTCCGAAGCTCAGCGTTCTCTCAAAGTCATCTTCGATCTCCGGTAGGCGAACCGGCCTGCACCCGGGTACGCTTGGACTGGAGGATTTCGGCGTATGCATTTTTACCTGAGTGAGCGCAACCGGCGGCTGGCAGGCCTGCTCGGCGCACTCCTGGTCTGCGCGACCGCGTCGCTCGTGATCGGGGCGCAGGCCACGGCGAAGCCGCTGCGGCTGGTTTCCACCGCGTGGCCGCCGTTCACAAACCTGGCCGGACAGCCGCGGTCGCGCTGGACCTGGTGGAAGCGGCGCTCGGACGAATTGGCGTCGTGTCGACGACGACGATCGTCGATGCCGCGCAGTTCACGTCGTCGTTGTTGACGGGCGAGTTCGACGGCAGCGCGGCCGCGTGGAAGGACGCCGACCGCGAGCGCGTGCTGCTCTTTTCCCAGCCCTATCTCGAAAACCGGCTGATTCTCGTCGGCCGCAAAGGTGCCGACGTGTCGGCCGCGACCATGGCGGCTCTGAAGGGCAAGCGCGTCGCCCTCGTCGAAGGCTACTCCTACGGAGAGGCGGCCGACGGCGCAGGCCCGACGTTCGTCCGCGCGACCAGCGAGGAAGATTGCCTCTCGAGGCTGCTCGCCGGCGCGGCCGACTACATCCTGATGGACGACCTGGTCGTCCAGTACATAGTCGACCACCACACGAACGAAGCGCGGTCGAAGCTGCAGTTCGGATCGACGCCGCTGGTCACCCGGCCGCTCTATTTCGCCGTCCGGCGCTCCCGTCCTGACGCGCAGTCGATCGTCGATGGCTTCAACACGCAGATCCGCGGAATGATCTCCGACACACGTACCACCGACTGCTGCACCTCGACTGGATCCAGGCGGACGTCGACGGCGACGGCATCTTCGAGGTACGTGCCCAAGAGCGACGACGCGGCCACGGCGCCAGAACGCGCCTACTCGCTCTTCACGGTGCCGACGCCGGCGCCGTCGTCGCCGTCGAGCACGTCGCAGCCGAGGTTCTACATCGGTGGCAATATCTATCGCGACTGGGCGACGGTGCCCGATCACGACAAGCTGACGGGCGTCAACTCGATGCCCAACCCTGCGCGGTCGACTGGAACGGTGTTCCGATTCGCGTGGTGAGCAAGGCGGCGTGGGCCTGGGTCCTCCTCGTCGCCGGCGCCGTCGCCGGCGCGTGGACGGGGCCGCAGTCCGCGCGCGTCGCCTCGCTGGAACGGCGTGGGCCGATAGACATCGACGCGGTTCCAGTGCCGCTGAATCCCCGCGATCCCTCGGCAACGACCGTTGGTGACTTCCGTTATGCGGGCGGTCTGGTGCTCAGCTCCAGCCAGACGGAGCTGATGCACGAGCTGTCGGACATCGTCATCACCGGCGACAACCACTTCGCGGCGGTAGGAGACGAAGGGATTCTTCCTCGAGGGCCAGCTGCTGCTGGACGGCGGTGGGCGGCTGGTGGGCGTGGGCGACGGCACGCTCGTTCCCGCTGATCGGGACCGACGGCGAGGTGCTCAGGGGCCACGACGCCGATGCCGAAGGGCTGGCGCTGCTGCCCTCGGGCGACCGCCTCGTCAGCTTCGAGCGGCATCCCCGGGCATCCTGCTGTATCCGAAATCGGCGGCCGGCCACGCGAAGTGCCCTCTCCGCGAGGTGTCCTTCCCACCAACGCCGGCATGGAGGCGCTGACGGCGGTGCCCGATGGGGGCCCGGACGCCTACATGGTCGGCAGCGAAGCGAGCGGCGAGACGTGGACGTGCCGGCTCGCCGGCGATTGCGTCAAAGGGCCAACGATCGACAAACCGCAGGAATTCGGTCTGTCCGCGCTGAATCGCGTCGCGGCGGAGATGACGGCGTGTCTGCTTCGCGCGTACGACGCCGTGCGGCGGAATCGGATCACCGTCGAGATTCTTCGCGGCACGACGGTCGTCGCCCGCATGGACATCGCGCCGCCGATGACCGTGGACAACTTCGAAGGGATGACGTCGGTGCCTGCCGGAAACGGCGGCCGGCGCTTCTATCTCATCTCTGACGACAACGGACGCGCGAGCCAGCGGACGCTGCTGTTTGCATTCGACTGGGAGCCGCGCTGACCACGTCAGCGGATGTCGATCTTTTCATAGGTGATTATGACCTCCTCGGCGACTCGGTCAGGCCCCTTCACCGGGCCGTAGACTTTCGACGGCCAGGCGTTGACGATGGAGGACGTGACGATCTCGTGACCACTACGGTCGTAGGCGATGACGACCGCGTTGCGACGCTTGGACGCTTGGCCGGCCTGGGCCGCGTCAAACCAGTTGAACAGCTCGGGCGACCGCGACTTGCCGCGCTTGAGGATGACGTCGCTGGCTTGGCCTTGCCCGCCGGGCGCACCATCTCCAGGAACGATGCGATCTCGGCGCCATCAATTATCAGGCTGAATCTGACCGCCGCCGGATGGCGTCCTGCCCGGCGGCCGGTCCGAGCGTCAGCAGCACAAAGAGCCAGATCATCGTCAAGCGAGCACCCATACGTCACCTCTGCCCGATAGGCGCAGCCGGGCCGCGAAACCCGCCAACGCGTCGAGGATGTCGCCTCCGGTATAATCGGCCGGCCTCCATCAGGAGCCGTCGTGACGCTTCATCTCGCGGTGCTGGCTCTCGCCGTTTACCTCGTCCACGGCAACCTGGGTGCGGACCCTGCCGGGCAGACTGCAGACAGCAAGCCGCTTCGTCAGGTCAGCATGCCAATCACCGGCGACTGGCCGTCCCTTGGCAAACCCGATGCGCCGCTGACGCTGGTGGAGTTCACCGACTACGAGTGCCCGCTCTGCCGCGCGTTCCACACCGAGACCTTCGGCACACTCAAGACTCGATATATCGACACCGGCAAACTTCGCTTCGTCAGCCGCGACCAGCCGCTGCCCGAGTACCACCCGAATGCGATGGAGGCCGCGCACGCCGCGCGGTGTGCCGGCGACCAGGGCAGGTTCTGGGAGATGGCGACGCGCTGATCGCACGGAACGAGAATCTCGGCCCTGATACGATCCTCGACCAGGCAGGCCGTCTCTCGCTCGACCTGCCACCGTTCAAGAGGTGCCTGTCGACCCGGAAGCATCAGGCGGCAATCGACCAGGACGTTGCCGAGGCGGTCTCGATGAAGTTGCGCGGCACGCCGACGTTCGTGCTTGGCAGGGTCAAGGGCAAGACGCTGGAGGGCGTGGCGATCGATGGGAGCGCTGCCCTATGACGTCTTCGAGACGGCCATCGAGCAGATGTTGCAGGAGCCCGTCAAGTGACGGACTCTGACAGGACTCGAGCGCTCGCGCGAGGCGACATGCTGGCATTCGACGCTGTTGGGCTGACCGATCGGCGAGAGTCGTGAACGCTCGGATCGGCGCGCTCGTCCTGGTTCTTGCCGTGGCGGCCGCCACGGCCGACATCAGCGGTCAGGCCCAGTTCTCGCTCCCCAACCGATCGGGATCGCTCAAGTTTGCTGCCATCGGCGACAACGGCACCGGCGAAAGCCGGAGTACGAGGTCGGCCAGCAGATGGCGCGCCTGCATGCGACCTTTCCGTTCGATCTCGTGATCATGCTGGGCGACAACATGTACGGCGGCCAGCGGCCGGCTGACTTCGTGAAGAAGTTCGAGATGCCGTACGCGCCGCTGCTCCAGGCCGGGGTGAAGTTCCAGGCGTCGCTCGGCAACCACGACCGGCCCGAGAACGTGTCGTACAAGCTGTCAACATGAACGGCCAGCGGTATACACCTACGCCCGCAACAACGTCAGGTTCTTCGCGCTCGACAGCACGCAAATGGATCCAAGCAGCTGGCGTGGATCGACGACGCCCTGCAACGGGCAACCGAGGAGTGGAAGATCTGCTATTTCCATCATCCGCTCTACTCGAACGCGGACCGCCACGGCTCGTCGGTCGACTTGCGGGTCCTGCTGGAACCATCTTCGTCAAGCAGGGCGTCAACGTGGTGTTCTCGGGTCATGACCACGTCTACGAACGGCTCAAGCCGCAAAAGGGCATCTACTACTTCGTGTCGGGTGCCGCCGGCCAGCTGCGCCGTGGAAACATGAGCCCGACCGATCAGACTGCGGCGTACTTCGATGAGGATCAGGCTTCATGCTGGTGGAGGTCGCCGGCGCGGAGATGTATTTCCAGGTCATCTCCCGGACCGGCAAGACGGTGGATTCTGGCAGGATCAGCCGGCAGCGGTGAGTGAGTGCCGGCCACCGACGAGGCATGTCGATGACGGATGACGAGTCCCGACACGGCGGCGCGGCGCGACCGAGGCGCAAGCTGCGCCACCGCGTGCGCGCCGGCGTCCCGCGCCTGTCGCGGTTTGCCGTCGAGCACCTCCTGTTGCTCCCTGCCGGGGGACTGCTCGCGCTCGCGTGGGTCAACGTCGAGCCCGAGAGCTACTACCGCTTCACCTTTGCCATTGCCTTTGCCGTCAACGACGTCGCCATCGCGCTGTTCTTTGCGCTGATCACCAAGGAGGTCGTCGAGGCCACGGCGCCGGGAGGGGTGCTCCATCCCTGGCGCCGCGCCATGTTGCCCGTTGTGGCATCTCTGGGAGCGACCGCGATCCCGGCGCTGGTTCACCTTCGCCTCGTCGAAGTTTTCGACGACCCGATGCTGGCGGCCGCCTGGCCTGCCACCCTGGGAACGGACCTGGCCATTGGCTACTTCGTCGCGCGGCTGATCTTCAAGCCGCACCCGATCGTGCCGGTCTTCCTGCTGCTCGGCATCGCCTCCGACGCGCTGGGGTTCGTCGCGCTGACGCTGTTCAGCCCGACACACGACACGCACCTGACCATCGGCGCGCTGATCGTCGGCGGCGCGGTCGCCATCGCCGCCGGCCTTCGGGCGCTTCGTGTGCGCAGCTTCTGGCCGTACTTGCTCGGCGCGGGTGGGCTGTCGTGGCTGGGCCTCTACTGGAGCGGCCTGCACCCGGCGCTCGCGCTGGTGCCCGTCATGCCGTTTCTTCCACACGCCGCGCGCGACCCCGGTTTCTTCGTGGACGCGCGGCCGGACGCGAAGGACACGCTCAGCCAGTTCGAGGTGTGGTGGCGGTATCCCGCGCAGGTCGCGCTCTTCTTCTTCGGCCTGGTCAACGCGGGCGTGCCGATGGGCGCGCTCGAGGCCGGGACGTGGGCGCTGCCGCTCGCGGTCGTTGCCGGCCGGCCGCTGGGTCTGCTGGCAGGAACCGGGCTCGCCCTGGCCCTCGGCTTCCATCTGCCGCACCGTGTCGGCTGGCGCGAGCTGATCGTGGCCGGCTTCCTGGCCGCGATGGGCTTGAGCGTCGGCCTGTTCTTCTCAAACGCCATCTTTCCTCCGGGCCAGCTGCGATCGGAACTGAGCATGGGCGTGCTCTTGAGTCTGGCTGGAGCGCCGCTGGCAGTGGTGGCGGCGCTGATACTCGGCGTCGGCAGGTTCACTCGACACCCCCGCGGCGCCGCCGAATGAGCAAGCACGTTCGCGGGACGGCGGGTGTTCGCTATCGGGCCACGGCGCGGACGACGAGGCTGCGCTGGACCTACTTCCATCCGTACAGTCGCCGCGCGTTCTCTCGGAGAACGCCGCGTCCCATCTCAACCGCGCGCTCATGGTCGATCACGCCGTCGCGAACCAGTCCGGCCAGCGCCAGGTACAGCGCGTCGCGGGTGGCGCGCGAGACCACCAGGTGGTGCACGTCCGCGCCGCCCGGCACGCTCGGGTAGCTGGCCGCGTCGGTGCCAAAGAGCACCTTCTCCGGCGCGAACAGAGGTACTTGCGCAACACGTCGGCAAAATCAGGGACGGGATCGATGAAGCCCCTTGCCGAGATGTCCACCCAGACGTTGGGCTTGAACGCGAGATAGATGGCGATTTCGTGCCACGGGAAGCCGCCGTGGATGAGCACGATCGGGGTCGCGAAGAACCTGGGGTCGGCGAGCACATCTTCCAGGTTCCGGACGTCGGACTCCAGCGACCGCAGGAATGGCGGGACGCCAAGTGACGAATGAATGTGGACGGGAAGCGTGATCGTGCCGGCGTCGAGGAGAATGTGGCGCCAGAGGAAGTCCTGCAATGCCAGATACTCGTCGCGCGCGAGCGGGGCCGTCCGTCCCTTGGCGTAGAGCTCCGCCGCCCGCGCCTCTGGTACGTCGGCGATCCTCAACGTCCGAAGATACGCGTCCCAGAACTTCACAGCCACGGCTCCCTGCTTCTGCCATCGGCGGAGGGTGTCGTCGACAAAGCGGACGTAGCCGGCGAGGTCCGCCGGCATCGCGCGAAGGCCCGCCTCAGTCAGGAGTCCCTGCAGGTCCTGCTGTGCCTCGGCGATATCGGTCTTGTGCGACGGGCTGCGGGCCATCAACTGATCCGCCGGCAGTGGATACAACAGCGTGCTCGCGTAGGGCACCCACCGCAGGCGCTTGTCGTCGATAAATTTCCGGCTGGTGTCGTTGACCAGCGCGATCTCCGTCCGTGTGTAGTCGAGATGGCTCATCCAGTACCCGTGCTCGCCAAGCTGCTTGACCATGGCTGCGCGCGCGGTCGCGATGGCTTCGAGGCTCGACGGCGAGTCGACGGGCTGCGTGACGCCGAACCGCGCTTTGAGAACGGATGGGAGCCACGGATGCGTGCTGCGCAGCATCGCGGCCCCAGCGTGGCCAACGCGGGGTCGAACTTCCCCGGCCGCAGCAGGTGCGTGTGGGTGTCGATGCGGGCACAGCATCGAGCGCTGCGGCGAGCCGCTGAAAGAGCGGATCATCCCGCCAGGGAGTCGGCGGTTCCTGCGCGGCGGCCAGACCGGCAGCAGGCCCGCCAGCACGAGGAAACAGGCGATCCGGTTGTGAACTGTCTGTGTTTTCCATGCCCACCTCGCATTCATTCTTCGATGTCCTGACCCACCCCCAGGCGAGCGAGTTTGCTGCGAGATGGTTCACGAAGTTCTCGACCCCCTGAAAGATCCCGCGAGCGTACCAACAGCGGTCTGCGGCGCTCGATCGTTCGTAGTCGTCGGAAATCCGCTCGAACCGCTGTCTGTCACGATCAGAGAGTCCCTCGTGCAGGAGACCCAGCGCCGCCGCCGCATCGGCCTCCGAGACTGGAAATGCTCTTGCCGTGCGTCGGCTTGAGCGATTCGAGGAGTGCCGTCTCCATGCAGTCGCACCAGGTCTCCAGCGCGGCGCGGTCCCGCTTGCCCAGTTCATTGAAGATCGAATACAAGGCTTCGGAACTGATGGTGCCGTCAGCGAGCGCCGCGCAATCCGCGGTAGATGCGGTGGCCAGCAGGCGCCCCTTTACTGTCGCTTGTGCGACAACGACGGCATCAGGCACGTAGCGGATGCCGCGTTGAAGGTGAGATTGCATCCAGGCCCGCGCTCCCTGCTTGTCACGGTTCGCCGCGAGCTCGCGCGCTTCCGCAGGAAGCTGCCTCAGGAGACGGTTCCCGCAGATGAATGTTTCCCGCTCGAACGGGTTGGTCAAGCGCTGGCTCACCGCAAATGCGATGACGGCGATCCAGAACGCCGTCCAGAGCATGGCGATGGACAGGTCGCCGAATCCGGGCACCAGCGGTTGCCACGATCCGGCGATTCGTGTCGTGACCGGCTGGAGCGCGAGCCGATACACGGGAACGAGCGGAGATGAGAACGGCCGGCGCAGGAATGGCGGCTTGACCAGTGGACGAAACTCGGCCTGCCCGTTGACGAAGTACAGGATCCCGGCAATGCGGCTCCCGTAAGGCGCTCGCCGCGATTTCTTCGGACGTGGTGCCAGTCAGCCCGTGGTCTCGTAGCTGCTGGTTGAGCCAGTCCAGCGAACTCACGTCTCTCGTGACCAGGAAGACGAGTCGATCGAGTGCGACGCTGCCCAGGACGTGATCAACCTCCCAGGCGAGGCCCTCGGTCGGCTTTCGCCGGGACATGGATGACCACGAGCGCGGCACGCGCGAACCACGAAAGGATCTGCTGACACCAATCCGCGTCCTCGACGTACACCCGCTGGGCGCCGAGTCGCGGAAGACGCTCGCCGGGTCTCCCCAATGCGACGACCGGGCCCGATTCGCGCAGGGCTACTACGAGCTGTCTTCCTCGGTGCGAGACGCCAGCACTCTCCCGATGGCCAGTGGCCGTCGCGAGAGGCGCCTGTCGACATCGAAGGAGCGCAGGTAGACGACTGGTGCACGCTCGTCGTCCGCCTGCCTGGCCAGATCGAGGCGCGCCCGCAGTCGCCTGGCAACGGCCAGGCAGAGCCCGCCGCCGGCGCCCCACAACGCCGGGCCAATCAGATGGTAGACGGCCTCGCCAAACTGCCTTGAGAAGCTATCCGACTGCAGGGCCGCCGATCCGTAGAAGAGAATCCCTGCAAGGAAGACAAAGAGCCGCCACAACCCGCGGGCGAAGGAGTAGGCCGCCAGGAGGATGAACAGCGCAGCGATACCCCGAAGGGCCAGCAACGCTGCGACCAACAGCGCCGAGCGATAACGACGATTCCCTGCTCCTGCCGCCCGTCGCGTCATGTGTTCGAGCTCCGCGTCGGCCTCGACCATGATGGACCGTGAGTGGGGCCACCCGCAATCGCATCATGCGTAGGCGAGCGCGGCCGCTCGCGCGACGAGAACGCAACCCTGCCACGATGACGACGACCCCGACGACTCGCGCGACGCGTTCGCCCGCGGGGGCGAGACGTTCGGCGGTGATAGCTGCCGTGACGACAGCCATCGCGTGAAGGTCCATGACTCCGACAACCAGGAGGATCGCCATCAGACCGGCACAGGAGCCGCTGCAGTGCAGCCCCAGGCGTAGCCCGTGCCGCCCAGGCGGTGCCCGCATCGTCCGGCAGGGAACGCGCGAGTCCAGGCGCCGCCCGGCACCGGCCCAGCTGACACGCCTTCCAGGTCGGTGAACTGGAGAGAGCCGGCGATCAGCACGACGACGCCGGCGGCGATCGGCACGCCGCGCGCCATCGCCGGCTGCTGCATCGCGATCACCGCCAGCGCGGCGCCCAGCGGAAAGATGGCCATCCCGAACACGGTCCAGACGAAGAAGTAACCTGCGCTCACGAGCGCGGTCAGGCCGGCGAGGCGCCTTTCGCCGGTCCCGGCGACGGCCTGGCGGTAGCGCCACAGCATCGGGACCAGAGACGGCAGCATCATCGCTGCCGTCATCACGACCCACATCGCCAGGAACGATGCCGCGGCGCCGACCACGACTGCCCGGGCATCCGCATCCAGGCCATCGACATCGTCCATCCGCCTGGCATCGGCATCCCGCCCATCGCGGACATCGACGCGCACCAGGCGATCGTGAGCGTGGCGCTGGCCGCGAACAGCAGCGCCGAGATGCGAGTCCATGTCTACCCGGAACGCTTGCTCGTAGAGCCATGACGCGCTCAGGCCCTGCGCGTACTCGTCGTGGCGGCGCCACCAGAGGCCCGTCTCGTTGCGGCCCTTGGGCGCGCGGTCGAGCCACTGATACATGCCCCAGAGGCCGTCGAGTCCGCGCGCGTAGGTGGAATAGGTGTGATAGACGACACCCTCCTCGAGCGCGAACGCGCTCATGCCAGGCCGCTCGCGCGTGTAGGTGGCCGCGTCGGTTCCGGTCATCGCCGCCTGCTGCAGCGGACTCTCGCTCTTCGGTCCCCGGCCACGGCGCTGCGCGACGGGGCGCTCGCGCCGATAGTTGTATTCGATGCCGCCGTCGCGCTGCTGCTCCTCGGTGAACTCGACGTTGAAGTCCGGGTTGAAGTCGCTGCCGAGCGACGAGGCCCAGGGGAAGGTCCAGCCCATCCGCCGCTTGTAGGCCTGCAGCTTCGCGAGCGGCGCCCGCGACACCGCCATCGAGCGTCACGTCGTGATTGGCAAGGTGCACGACGATGCCGTCGAAGCCGTCCGCGATCGCCGAGCAGGATGGGCACCCCGCCGTGTAGTCGGGCCCGAACATGAAGTGGTAGACGAGGAGCTGCGAGCGTCCGCTGAAGAGGTCCTGCAGCGACGCACTGCCCTCGTCGGTGTCGAACCGATACGGCCTTGTCGATGCGCACCCACGGCAGCTCCTGCCGCCGCCGCGCCAGCTCGTCGCTCCGCCGCGTGAGCTCCTTCTCCGACTCGAGCAGCTCGAGCCGCGCGGCAAGCCACTCCTCACGTGTTCCGGTCTTGTGCGTCGTCATCGCTGTCTCCTCCTCGAGCGTTCGCTTCATTGGCAGGTGAGCGAAGGCTGGAGATAGATTGAACGAGCGGCACGCGCGCGGGGGAGTGACAAGTGTGACGGGATTCCGATGGACTCGCTGATCACCGCGGCGGCCCGTGCGCTCGCAGCGGGCGATCCGCTCGGCGCTTTGAAGCGGGTGGCCCTGCGCGACGATGCGCCGGCGCTGGCGCTGCGCGGCATCGCGATGGCGCAGCTTGGTGACCTGGCGCGAGCGAAGGCGCTGCTGCGACGCGCGGCGCGCGCCTTCGGTCCGAAGGAGGCGGTGGCCCGCGCGCGGTGCGTCGTCGCCGAGGCTGAGATCGCGCTCGTCTCGCGCGACCTCGGCTGGCCGCCGACGGCGCTCGACGCGGCGCGCGCGACGCTCGAGGCGCATGGCGACCGGGTCAACGCCGCGCACGCGCGGCACCTCGAGGTGCGGCGGCTGCTCCTGATCGGGCGTCTCGACGAGGCCGAGCGTACGCTCGCCGCGCTCGACCCCGACGCCCTTCCCTCCCGCATCGAGGACCGCGCACGAGCTGGTGGTCGCCGGGATCGCGATGCGGCGCCTCCGGACCCGGGCGGCGCGCGCCGCGCTCGCGCGCGCCGAGCGCGCAGCGCGCCAGGCACGGCATCCCTGCGCTGACCGCGGAGGTCGAGAACGCGTGCGCTGGCGCTGGGCGCGCCGGCGGCCCGCCTGATCGCGCGTGGCGAGGAGCGGCTCCTCCGGCTCGAGGAGGTCGAGGCGCTGCTGGCGTCGAACGCGCTCGTCGTGGACGCGTGCCGCCACGTCGTGCGCGGCGAGCGGCACGATGGTCTCGCTCGCGACGCGGCCGGTGTTGTTTGCGCTCGCACGCGACGCTCGGCGAAGCGTGGCCGGAGCGACGTCCCGAGGGACGCGCTGGTCGCGCGCGCCTTCGGAGCCAGGCGCGCCGATGAATCGCATCGCGCGCGGCTGCGAGTCGAGATCGGGCGGCTGCGCTCGGTGCTGCGGCCGCTGGCCGAGCGTGAGCGCGACCCAGCGCGGGTTCGTGCTGGCGCCACGCCGCGCACGCGAGGTCGTCGTGCTGGCGCGGCCCGTCGACGAGGAGCACGCGACGGTGCTCGCCTTGCTCGCCGACGGCGAGTCGTGGTCGAGCTCGGCGCTTGCGCTGGCGCTCGGCACGAGCCAGCGCACCGTGCAGCGGGCGCTCGACGCGCTTGCGGCAGCGGGCAAGGTGCAGGCGTTCGGGCGCGGGCGAGCGCGGCGCTGGATGACCCCGCCCGTGCCCGGATTCACGACGACGTTGTTACTCCCCGCTCCGCTGCCGCTCGACTAGGATCGAGGCATGCAGTCGATCGACCGCCGAGATCGTTCGTGAGTACGGTCCCTTTCCGGGCGTCGAGCAGTGCACGGCGTCACGTATGACGGCCAGCACGTCTGGTTCGCGGCCGGCGACACGCTGCGCGCCTTCGATCCGGCAAGCGGAAAGGCGCTGCGCTCGATCGACGTCGCCGCGCATGCGGGCACGGCCTTCGACGGCGAGCACCTGTTTCAGCTCGCCGAGGATCGCATCCAGAAGATCGACCCGAAGACCGGCCGCGTCGTCGCCACGATCCCGGCGCCGGGCGGCGGCGGCGACTCGGGGCTCGCATGGGCCGAAGGGACGCTCTGGGTCGGGCAGTATCGCGACCGGAAGATCCATCAGGTCGATCCCGACACCGGCGCGATCCTCCGCACGATCGAGTCCAACCGCTTCGTCACCGGCGTCACCTGGATCAACGGCGAGCTCTGGCACGGCACCTGGGAAGGCGACGAGAGCGACCTGCGGCGCGTCGATCCGCGAACGGGAGAGGTCCTGGAGCAGACTCGAGATGCCGGCAGGCGTCGGCGTGTCGGGGCTCGAGTCCGACGGCGGCGATCGGTTCTTCTGCGGAGGAGGGCGGAGCGGGAAGGTCAGAGCCGTCCGCCGGCCGAGGCGACGCTCCGCGACGTAGGCGCCTGGGTCGTGCGGCTACTCGAAGACGCACGGGCTGTCGCGCTCGGCGTTCTTCGATCGCTTCACGCGCACCATGGGCCTGCCGCCGATGGAATACCTGCTCGCCTGGCGCATGGCGGTCGCGAAGGATCTGCTCCGCCGCCAGAACATCGGCCTCGTCGAGGTCGCTGAACGCGTCGGTTACGGCTCGGCAAGCACATTCAGCACCGCGTTCAGCCGGCACGTCGGCCAGGCTCCGGGCCGCTACGCGCGCGAGCGTTCGTGAACGGCACTGCATCGGCTCGATTACCGATCGAACTGCCGCAGGTGGTGGTTCATGTGCAGGTAGGCCCAGCGCAGCCAGTCGTCCTCTGACATCGCGCCGAATTCCGGATGTCGCGGCCAGTGGCCTCTACCTGCCCGCGCCGTCAGCTGCTCCACGGTCGCCTCGAGGGCCGCCACATCTCCTGCAAAGTCGCTCGGCTTTGTCCCTCCCACCTCCTGATCGAGCTCCGGGTTCGTGGGAATCCCTGCCGGCCAGGGCATGGGCGTATACAGGCTCACCCACTTCAGGAAGGCGGGCGGGACCCGGAGCCTCGGCGCGGTCACGACGAGCTCGCCCAGCGCCATCCGATTGCAATCGGCTACGTGGCACACCATCTGATGCGCGGTCATGCGCCCCCATCGACGCACGCCGTCGGACCGCAACGCCCGTACGCGTGCCAGGATGTCCGTCTTGCAGCCCGCGTCGGCCAGCGTGCGGGACCGCCCACGCGCTCGTCTGCCCTCCTCCGCCGACGCCCGCGAGCGGTGCTTCATCACGACCGCGGCCATCACCAGCGCTCCCGCGACGACGTTGGCGGCGACAACTTCGGCGGCGTCGATGCGGACGCCGTAGACGCCCCACAGCGCGAGGCCCAGCAGGTAGAGCGCCAGCATGCCATCCGACAGGTCGCGCCCGCCCTGCCGATGGATCTTCACGAGTTGCGGCACGAACGAAAGGGTGGTGCACATCCCCGCCGCACCACCGATGAGCATCGTCCAATTGTCGACAGGCATGAGTCCTCCGATGCTTCCAGCCTGCGCGGCGCCATCCATTCTGTCCAATGAAACAAATGGCGTCGCGTGATAACTTATCGGCATGACACTTCCGATGACGGAACTGCGCGCTTTCGTCACGCTGGCGGAGCAGCTGCATTTCGGAAGAGCTGCCGAGCGGCTCCACATCACGCAGCCGGCGTTGACCAAGCAGATCCAGCGCCTGGAGGACGCCGTGGGCGGAGCGCTCGTGCGTCGCGGCTATCGCGAGGTGCAGCTGACGCATGCGGGTGAGGTGCTGCTGCCGCGCGCCGAGCTGTTGCTGCAGCAGTCGGCGGCGGCGCTCGACGCCGCGCGACGCGCAGCCCTGGGGCAGCTGGGCGTGCTGCAGGTCGGCTTCGGGCTCGCGACGATTCACCAGCTGCTGCCGGATCTCCTGCTGCGATTCCGTTCCGCGTTGCCAGGCGTCGAGATCCGACTGCGCGACATGCCGACCCCCGCGCAAGTCGAGGCGCTGGTGCGCGGCGACCTCGATGTCGGCTTCGTGCGGCTCCCGGTCATCGATCCGCGCATCGAGACGCGGCCGGTTCTGCGCGAACGGCTGGTCGCACTGCTCGGCGCGCACAGCCGCTGGCAGTCACGGAAGGGGCTCCGATCGGCCGAAGGGCAGCCGTTCATCACGATCGCCCGCGCCACTTCGGCCAGCTTCCACGACCACGTCATCGCCGTCTGCCGCGCCGCCGGCTTCACGCCGAACATCGTGCAGGAGACCAACGAGCTCTTCACGATGATGATGCTCGTCCAGGCGGGAATGGGCGTCGCCCTGGCTCCCAGTTCGGCGACGATTCGTCGTCCACCGGGCGTTCGCGTCAAACCACTCAAGGAAGCGGAAGCCGCGTGGGATATCGGCATCGCGTGGAGCCTGGCTCGGCGCGACGCTCCGCTGGTGCGCGCGTTCGTGGAGACTGCGCTCGGTGCCCGTCGCCTGCCTGCGCTGTCGTCGTAAGTAGCGGTCCAGGTTCATCGTGAGGAGTAGTACCTTAGTGAGCGGGAACCTCCGTTCTGATTCCAGGCATGGAGGCAGACATGCTGCAGGATTGTCGAATCTACTCATATATTCCCGCCGCCGACGTCGCCCGGGCGCGCGCCTTCTACGAAGAGAAGCTCGGCTTCAAGGCAGCGGAGGAGGTCGGTGGCGGCGTCGTCTACAAGTTTGCCGGCGGCACCGCGTGCTTCCTCTACCCGACACCGAACGCCGGCACGTCGAAGGCGAGCCAGGCCTTCTGGGACGTCACGGACATCGAGTCGGAAGTCGCGGAGCTGAAGCGCCGCGGCATCACGTTCGAGAAGTACGACTTCCCGAACACGGACGCGAACGGCATCACGACCGCCGGCGGCGCCAGGGCGGCGTGGTTCAAGGACTCGGAAGGCAACATCATGGCGATCGTGCAGAGTCTGCGGGCGGGATGATGACGATTCGCCGCTGAACGTCATGCGCGACTCACGCCGACGCCTGCCGCTGCTCCTTGCCGCGGCGTTCTTTGCCGCGTTGCCAGTCGCATTCGGGCTGATTCGCACTATCAGCACCGGCACCGATGTTCGCTATCTCTGGCTGGCGGGCGCCGCGCCCCCCCTGCTGCCCGCCCGAGCCCTCGCCCAGACTGAACCCGAGTTGCCCCGGGTCTTCCTCGACACGACCTACTCTCCGCCCACGGGCGGCAAGCGCATAGCCGTGAGCGCCGGCGGCGATCTCCAGGCCGCCCTCGATGCCTCCCAGCCGGGAGACGTAATCGAGATTCAGGCCGGTGCCACCTTCACCGGCAACTTCATCCTCCCCAGGAAGCCTGGGACCGGCTGGATTTACGTCCGTTCGTCGGCGCATGCGCTTCTCCCCTCCCCCGGCACTCGTGTCTTTCCCTCGCATGCGAGCCTCATGCCCAGGATAGAAACGCCGAATCGGGAGCCGGCCATCACGACCGCCGCCGCCGCACACCACTACCGGTTCGTCGGGATCGAAGTCACGGCGAGAGGCACCACCCCGAGCACGGGGCCCTACTCGGACAATAACGTCGTCTACCTGGAGTCCAAAGGGGGACAGACTTCGCAGAGTCAGGTCCCCACGGATATCGTCTTCGACCGCTGCTATATCCATGGCACCGCCACCGGAAGTGTCCGGCGCGGGATCGCGATGAACGGCGCCCGGATGGCCGTGGTTGATTCCTATCTCTCCGATTTCCACGAAGTGGGGGCGGACTCACAGGCGATCAGCGGTTGGAACGGCCCCGGCCCCTTCAAGATCGTCAACAACCGCCTCGAAGGAGCGGGCGAGAACCTCATGTTCGGGGGCGCCGATCCATCCATTCCGGATCTGGTCCCCTCCGACATCGAGATCCGCCGCAACCATTTCTTCAAGCCTCTATCCTGGAGGATCGGCCATCCGACGTACGCCGGGAGGCCGTGGTCGGTCAAGAATCTCTTCGAGCTGAAAAACGCCCGCCGTGTGCTCGCCGAAGGCAATCTCCTCGAACACAACTGGCAGCACGACCAGAATGGGTTTGCGATCCTCTTCACCGTCCGGAACCAGGATGGTGGAGCACCGTGGTCCACGGTCGAGGACGTGACGTTCAGGAAGAACATCCTCCGGCACTCCGGGGGCGGGTTCAACATCCTCGCCGCGGACAACAACTTCCCCAGTCAGCAGGCCACGCGCATCCTGATTCAGGACAACCTGCTCGACGACATCAGCTCCGAGAATTGGGGGGGCACGGGGCGCCTCTTCCAGTTTCTCTCTCTCGATTCTCGCGACACCGGGATCCTGCAACTGACCGTCGAGCACAACACCGGGTTCTCGAACGCCTGGATTGCGTACACGGGAGACAGGCCCATCGCGGTGCACCGCTCTTTTACGTTCCGCAACAACATCGCTCCGAAGAGGACGCACGGATTTGCGGGAGGGACGAAGAGCTGGCCGGTCCCGTCCCCGCTCATTACAGGGGACGGCAGCCAGACGCTCGACACGTTCTATCTCGCTCCCGTCTTCGCCGGTAACGTCCTGAGCGGAAGCGATCCCGCCAATTATTCGAAGTATCCGGGAAACTTCTTTCCGGCGACCGATGCCGACGTCGGCTTCGTGGACCTCCCCCGTGGCAATTACCGCCTTGGCCCTGCCAGTCCGTATAAGAACGCTGGCACCGACGGCAAGGATCCGGGGGCGGCCATCGACGCGCTGGAGGCGGCGATGGCGGGGGCAGTCTCCGGAGACTGGCGATAGCGATCGTCAACCGTGTAGACTCGCCTCCCGGTTCCCAACGTCCGCCTCCAATTGGACAGGCGGGCTCGCCAGGCAGACTGGGTGACACCGCGCGGTCATCCGAAGCTATGTGGTTCGTCGCGGCGCTCGCCGCAAGGATGCCTCCCCAGTGACAACAGCACAGACTGCAGCTCCTCGCGATCCGACTAAGGATACGACCGACACCGTCGAAACCCCGGTGACCGCGAGCACCGACTTCTCCCTGGTGCTTGGCGGGCCGCTCTATCAGTTACTCCGACGGGCCCATCTCACCGGCGACGCGCTGCAGATGCTGCGCCGACGCGTCGTGGTGCTGACTGTCGTGGCCTGGGTGCCGCTGTTGATGCTGGCGCTTGTGGAAGGGCACGCATGGAGTGGCGTCGCCCTGCCCTTCCTCCATGACATCGAGGTGCACGTCCGCCTCCTGCTGGCGCTGCCGCTGCTGGTGATCGCGGAGCTGGTTGTGCACCGCCGCATGCGCCCGGTGATTCGGCAATTCGTGGACCGCGGTCTGATCCCTGCTCATGCGCTGGCGACGTTCGAGGCGGCCATCGCCTCGGCGATGCGGCTGCGCAACTCGATCTCGGCGGAGCTGTCGATCATCGCGTTCGTCTACGTCGTCGGAGTGGGCGTGCTCTGGAGGACGCAGATTGCGCTGGACGTGCCTGCGTGGCACGGCGCGCCGGTCAATGGCTCGTGGCGGCCGACGCTGGCCGGCTGGTGGCTCGGCTGCGTCACCCTTCCGCTGTTCCAGTTTCTGCTTCTGCGCTGGTACTTCCGGCTGTTCATATGGGCGCGGTTCCTGTGGCAGGTGTCGCGCATCGAGTTGGCGCTGACGCCCACGCATCCCGATCGATGCGGCGGCCTGGGCTTCCTGGGGTCGATCATCTACGCGTTCTCGCCGGTGCTGCTGGCCCAGGGGACGGTCATGGCTGGGATGATGGCCAACCGGATCTTCTATGCCGGGGCGGCCCTGCCCGAGTTCAAGGTGGAGCTGATCGGTCTGGTCGCCCTGATGCTGTTCGCGATCCTGGGGCCTTGCTCGTGTTCAGCATGAAGCTCGAGGCTGCCAAACGAACCGGCCTGCGTGAGTACGGCACGCTCGCTCAGCGCTACGTGCGGGAATACGACGCCAAATGGCTCCGCGGAGGGGCGCCGCCGGACGAGCCGCTGGTCGGCAGCGCCGACATCCAGTCGCTGGCGGACCTGGGCAACAGCTTCGACGTGATCAAGGAGATGAGGTTCGTGCCCTTCAGCCTGCAGACGGTGCTGCAACTGGCCCTGACCACTCTGGTACCGGTGCTGCCGTTGATGCTGACGATGATCTCGCTCGAAGAGCTGCTGGAGCGCCTGCTCAAGGCCGTGTTCTAAGAGTCCGCGCTGCGGCGACGTGGCCGTGGCAACCCTGCCGTTTGCGGCCAGCAAGACGCGCGAAGCGAGGGCGGAGGTCCCATGAGACTTGGGGGCGTTTTTCTCTTCGGTTTCTTCATGGCCTGGGGAGGAGCGGCATCGGAGTCAGTCCAGTCTCCCTCGGTTCAGGAGACCAACGACCGCTTTGTCCAGGAGCTTTCAAAGCGTATCGCGGGTCGGGAGAACGAACCGGCCGAACTGGTGTTCAAGAACATCAGGCTGGAGTGGTTCAAGCCGGTCCCGGCCAGGAACCTGCTCGACATCATGAACGGCGGCTACGCCCGCGCGCTCGGCGTGCGGTGCACCCACTGTCACGTCGAGGATGACTTCGCCAGCGACGACAAGCGCCCGAAGCGCGCCGCGCGCGAGATGGCGTCCATGCACTGGGATATCAACCAGCGGCTTGCGAAAATGGAGAACCTCGAGGGCGCCCCGCAGGATCGATTCATCAACTGTGCGACGTGTCATCGAGGTGCGACCGACCCTCGCGAATCACGGCCATGACGGACAACAATCGAAAGTCGTCAAGGCCGTGTTCTAAGAGACGTCACCGCTACAGCCGGTCTGCCCTGACTACGGCGTTCAACAGCATGTCCACGCCGGCCGCGATGTCGGCGGCGCTGGTGAACTCGCGCGGCGAGTGGCTGATGCCGCCGACGCTCGGGACGAAGATCATCGCCATCGGCGCGACATGCGCCATCTCCTGGGCATCGTGCCCCGCGCCGCTCGGCAGCCTCCTGCCCGGCAGCCGCAGCGCCGCGGCGCTGGCGTCGATGACCTCCATCAGCCGCGTGTCGGACAGCGCGGGCGCGCTGACCGTGGCCTTCGTCATCGTGATGCGCGTGCCGGTCGCGGCGCCGATGTCCTGAGCCAGCGATCGAAAGCGGCCCTCGAAGCGATCGAGCGTGGCCGTCTCGATGTCGCGCAAGTCGACCGTCAGCTCCACGCGCCCGGGCACGACGTTGCGGGTGTTCGGCGATGCCACGATTCGCCCGACGGTGGCGACCTGCCGGCCGGGCTCGGCGCGCACGGCATCGTTCACCGCCACCGCGAACTTCGCCGCCGCCAGCAGCGCGTCCTGCCGCTGGTCCATCGGTGTCGTCCCGCATGGTTCGCGAAGCCGTCGACGGCGACGTCGAACCACCGCAGCCCGACGATACCGGTGACCGTGCCGACGAGGAGCTTCTCGCGCTCGAGCGTGCCGCCCTGCTCGATGTGCAGCTCGAGGTAGGCGTGGACGCTCCCGCGCGCGCGGACGGCCGAGTCCAGCTCTCCCACGCGCCCGCCGACGAGCGCGATGCCTTCGCGCAGCGACTTGCCGGACCGTGCGACGGCGTCGAGGTCCGCGTCCTTCAGGAGCCCCGTCGCCAGCTTGCTGCCGATCGTGCCGCCTTCCTCGTTCTGCCACACCACGACGTCGAGCGGATGCCGCAGCCGCCTGCCCTGTTCACGCAGGGACCGTGCGACCTCGACGGCGCCGAAGCTGCCGACGGGGCCATCGAAGTTGCCGCCGTCGGTCACCGAATCCACGTGCGAGCCGATCACGATGGGTGGCAGGGCCGGCTCGGCGCCGTCGAGCCGGCCGACGATGTTGCCGGCGGCGTCGACGCGCGGCGCGAGACCGGCCTGCCGGAACAGGTCGAGCGTGAAGGTCCGGCCCGCCAGGTCGGCGTCGGAGTACGCGACGCGATTGATGCCGCCGGCCGTGCGGCCGATCGCATCGAACCGCGCCAGCGCGGCGTTCACGCGATCGCCGTTGGCCTTGAGGACGGCGTCGGCAGGCGAGACGCGCACGAACGGCGCCACCGCCGCCGCGCCGAGGTGTCCCATGAAGGTCCGGCGGTGCATCGCGTGGCTCCCGTCTTATCGCGGTCCGGCCGTCTTCAGGAGGAACGTCTTCACATACGCGGCGCCGTCGGCGATGCTCTGCATCGGATCGCGCGTGAAGTTGCCGCCCTGCTCGACGAAGAAGTGCTTCATGCCGGAGCGCTCGGCGTCCGGCCAGATCGTCGTGTAGTCGATGGAGCCGTTGCCGAGTTCGGTGTAGTCGCGGCTCACCTTGTGCATGTCCTTGACGTGCCACATCACGAAGCGGCCGGGCGCCTTGTCGAACCAGTAGCGGGCCGGCTGCTTCGAGTCGTGCGCGAGCCAATAGAGGTCGACCTGCAGCTTCACCAGCGCGGGATCGGTGTCCTTCAGCAGGATGTCGTAGGGCACCTGGCCGTCCTGCTCGACGAACTCGTAGCCGTGGTTGTGGTACGCGAACTGCAGACCGCCTCGCGCGATGCGCTCGCCGACGCGCATTCAGGCGGTCGACAACGGCCTTGAACGCCTCGAGCGGCCGCGACGGCGGATCGAGAAACGGCCAGGTGATGTACGACTGCCCGATCGCCTTTGCGCCGGCGATGCAGGCGTCGACGTAGCGGTTAAGGTCGTCGGCGCTGGCGGTCGCGAACCGGTTCAGGTCGTAGTGGCCGCTGGGCGCGGTGAGACCGTGATCGCCGAGGCGGCCGGCAAAGTCGCGCGCCGGCAGCTTGTAGTAGGCCAGGCCGTCGGGGTCGAACCCGTAGGTCTCCACCTCCTGGTAGCCCAGCTCCGCGATGCGGCGCAGCGTGCCGGTGAGGTCCGCGGCAAGCGGCGCGCGCACGGTGAAGAGCTGGAGGCCCATCTTGTACCGCTGACGCGGCTGCACCCGTGGGAGCCACATCGCCGCCGAGGCCAGCGCGGCACCGCGCTCGAGGAAGGCACGCCTGTCCATGGTGACGCCAGTCTACCTGCAGGGCGCGATCGGCGTGAGCACGTATTTCCCGGTTGCCTGGCCGACTGGCTCGAGGCGCGGTGGGGGGCAGACATCGGAGGCGGAAAGCGCCTCACCTGTCGCGCTACCTTGTGCGGATGCGATGCTGCGTCAGCTTCCGGTAGAGCGTCTTCCGATTCACGCCCAGCACTCTGGCGGCGGCGGCCTTGTTGCCCTCGACGGCGCGGAGCGTGCGCACGATATGCTCGCGTTCGACGTCTGCCAGTCGCCGGCCCCCCGCTCGGCCCGCGTGTGACGGACGGCTCTCTGAGCGTTTCGGGAAGATCGTCGAGGGTAATGCGTCGGCCAGCGCCGAGCACCAACGCGCGCTCGATCACGTTCTCGAGCTCCCGGACGTTGCCCGGCCATGTGTGCCGGCGGACACGGCCATCACGTCGTGCGACACCGTGCAATCACGGCGGCCGACCTGCTCGCCGTGCTTGTCGAGAAGGTGCCGGACCAGCGGCGCCAGATCGTCCGGGCGCTCGCGCAGCGGCGGCACTCGCACCTCGATGACGTTGACCCGATAGAGCAGATCCTCGCGAAAGCGTCCGTCAGCGGCCAGGGACATCAGATCGCGATGGGTCGCGGTGACAATGCGCACATCGGTCGGCACCGGGGCAGGAGCTCCGAGCGGATGCACTTCCTTTTCCTGCAGGACGCGCAGGAGCTTCCCTGCAGGGCCGGAGCCATGTCGCCAATTTCGTCGAGGAAGACCGTGCCCCCTTGCGCCGATTGAAACAGGCCCCGCTGGTCGTCACGGGCATCGGTGAACGCACCCCGCCGGTGGCCGAACAGCTCGCTCTCCAGGAGCGTCTCGGGGATGGCCGAACAATTCACGGCGAGAAATGGGCCGGCCGCTCGCGGGCTCTTCTTGTGCAACGCCCGAGCCAGCAGTTCCTTTCCCGTTCCGCTCTCGCCCACCAGCAGGATCGGCGTGTCGCGCACCGCCGCGCGATCGATGAGCTTCATGACCGCCCGCATCGCGTGAGACTCGGCCAGGATCCCGGTCAGCTCTTCGCCACTGGGCTGGGCGGACTCCGGGTCGCGAGGCGCACGCCGATCGGCGATCGCCTCCTCGAGCGTACGCGGAAGCTCACGAAACTCGACTGGTCGCGAGGGAAACGCCAGAAGGGGACGGCGAGCGTCGACAAACACACAGGGCACGTCTCCCCGTTCGTCGCACAACGCCTCGCTGCCGGTCCCGTCGCGTGACGTGAGGTTGACGTCGGCAACCACCGCGTCGACATCAGCTCGTGCGCGGATCTCGAGGGCCTGGGTCCAGCACGACGCCGTCAGGACGGTGTACTGCGGCCGAAGGGTCTGCTGCAGCTGATGCTGCATCGTTTCGTCGTCTTCGACGACGAGCACAGTGACAACGGGAGGCATCGAAACAGCATCACGCGTGCTGGGGTCCAAGACCGCGGGCACGCACCCGGTGCGTGATGGGGAGGGCTATCAGCGTTCGAGTATAGCACTCGACCCGTCACAGCTTCATTTGGGAGGTCACGGCGATTGGCTGAGCCTGGCGGTCGCCCGCGCTGTCGCCAATCGCCACAGGCGAGGCGGATCGACCCAACCGTGTGTCCGCGCGCGCCGCCATTGACGATTTCGCCGCTGGAGCACGTCATGGTGCGGCAGACAGGGGCAGGCGAGCAATATGTTCCCGTCCTGTGACGACGCGATCTCGCACGTTTTCGCGCGCTCTGGCGGGAACGGGCTTTGCCACTACGTCCTGGAACAACGCACCTCGTCGGTGAGGTCGCACGATGATCTGCTCGACGCCTTGGTGCTCTCTGAAGGAGGTCAAATGCCAGTACCCGCATTCACTACTCCATTCGCGTATCGGTCTCCGTTCAGTCCATGGGGAATCTCTCCGCAGCAACAGCCACTCTTGAGCGCTCCGCTCAGCTCGACGTTTGCAAGCTCCGCCTACGGCGCGCCGCCGCTGCAGCAGGTCCTTCCCTTGCTGCAGATCGTGCCGCAGCAGTTGCAGCATCTGCAGCAGCTGGTATCGGTGCAGTTGCAGGAACTGCAACAGCTGCAGCAGATCATCCAGCTGCTGCCTGCGCAGTTGCAGCAGATTCAACAGCTGATCCAGTTCGTGCCGCAGCAACTGCAGCAGCTTCAGCTTCAGCAGCCGCAGGTCCAGCAGGGATTTGGCCCGGCCGCCGGACTCACCGGATTTGCGTCCACGCCCTGGGGAGTCGGGCCCCTTTCCTTCGGCGCACAGCCGAGCCAGGTGATGTAATGCCAGAGCCTCTCTATGGAACGGTCTCGCCGATGTGGTCCGCGGTCCCATTTCCCGCGCTCGCGTGGTTTCAGACGCCTCTGGCGGGGACACGCCCGATCGGCGAAGCCCCGCCGGGGATTCTGGGATCGCAGGGCCCCGCCGCTCTCGGAAATGGCCTGGTGCCCGGGATGGTGCCGGAGGTCCTGGCGTCGGGGGCGGGGTGACAGCGCCTGCGCTGGTGACAGCCATCGCGATGAGGCGAGGGCAGCCGGCTGGCCCGACCAACGATCAGGAGATCGAGGACTTCATCTACGATGCGCTCGATCTGCTGCCCGGATCGAGCGAGGTCGAGGTGCGGTGCGACGGAGGTCGAACCTCGTTGGGAACCGTGTCGCAGAAGCGGCTCAAGCGCGACATCGGCGAGATCGCCTGGGCCATCCCGGCGATCAACGACGTGCAGAACAACATCACAATCGCACCGAGACGCCGGTCGCGGGCACAGAACCGTGACACTGAGTCAACGGCCGTGCCGGCACGCCAGCCTAGCAGTACCGCTGTGCGCCTGTTCGGGTGGTGGTGGCCCACGCTGTCCGTGCCACGTGACCCGACAGGCGCACGTTATTCTCCGTGGTTGATGGAGACGGTTGGAGCGGTCGGTCGTGGCAGCCTGCAGAGTGCTGGCTGGAGGACGCTTCTTCGCCGTCATCTCTTCGGGTATTGGTCGGTCCGTCGCGCGCTGCGCCACCGGGTGACATAGGGCAGCGCGAACAAGTAGAGACCGCTGAACAGGAGCAGGAAGAGCGGGATCAGCGGCGAGTAGGTCACGTACGCGGGAGGCTGCTGGCCCTTGTTCACTGCCAGGACGACGAAGTTGGCGATGACGGTCAGCGTGAAGGCAATGGACACCCAGCGGTGAAACTGTCGAATCCAGTAACTCATGCCATCCCCCTGAGCAGGTCGACGAGCTTTCTCGCCATCCTCTTCCACCCGAAGCGATGCAATGCGATTTCGCTGCCAGCGTTGGTCAGAGAATATCAGCATCCTCCGTCCGACCGTCAAGCTGCTGCGCGACCTTCACTCGATCCCAGCGCCTCCTGGGGCCGTGGACGACGCGCGATGCGTGCGTGACATCGGGCACTCCTGGAGCCATAATCCGCGCGGTATCGGCTGCGCCCACAACATCCCGCCCGAGAAGGACTAGACGATGACCAGGAAACTGCTGATCGCGGGTGGCATCCTCGCCGTGATCTTCGTCGTCGCCGTCAAGTACCTCGCCTCGAACCTCGACTCGATCGTGAAGAAGGCGATCACGACGCTGGGAGCGGAGATGACCGGCGTTTCGGTCAAGGTCGACGACGTGGCAATAGCGCTCGCCGACGGACGTGGCGAGATCGGCGGGCTCGTGGTGGGAAACCCCAGGGGCTACCAGGGCCCGCACGCCTTCAAGCTGGGATCGATTCTGTTGGCCCTCGATGCGGCCGCGGACACCAAGGACGTCGTGGTCATCCGGGAGCTCACGGTGGAGGCACCGGACATCGTCTATGACAAGGGCCCGGACGGCAGCAACGTCGAGGCGATCCAGAACAACATCGACGAGTACTCCAGGACCCACCCTGCGGGAGAGGACCGGGCGCAGGACGCCGCGAAGAAGGACGATCGCGCGTCGGCCAGGCGCTTCATCGTCGAATCGCTTCAGATTCGCAACGGCAAGATCCGACTCCCCGACCGGGACGTGGTGATCGACCTGCCGCCGCTCAGCATGCGCGATGTCGGCAAGAGCCGTGGAGGCATGACCGGGAGTGAAATCGCCAGCATCGTGGTGAAGCAGATGACCCAGGCGACGGTCTCTGCGGCGGCCCGCGGGGCCGCACAGGATGCCGTGAGGGAGGCCGTCGACGAGAAGAACGGAAGGCCGTCGCCGTCCCGGCCGGTAGCCAGTCGCCCGTTTCGAACTGCTCGGGCTGTTCAGCAGTTCTCGCAGCACACCGCCGGTGCAGCCGCCAGCGGCGAGGTTCTGAGGATGCGGTACTGGCCAGCTTGCGCGAGAGAGGACGAATCTCCGTATCGCTCTTCTTCGCGAACGCGATGTACTGGTCGTAGCGCGGCATCATCTCGACAGCCAGAACGCTCAGCGGCGTGTCCGGGCCCAGGTGGAAGGCCTCGAGGAGTTGCTGAATCTCCTTGTCCGTCCACCCGCTCGATCCCGTTGCCGGCGCGTCGAGATTGACCGCCAGGCCGTCGAAGCTCTTGATGTCGAGACCGCCGCGCTTTGCCAGGAACCCGCCAACCTCCGGGTGCTCGTGAACGACCGGATCCAGCCGCGACTCGGTCAGCAGGATGTTGCGATAGGCCTTGCCGTCTGCCTGCCGCACCTGCGCGTAGAGCATGGCAACGGCATCGGTCCTGGGCGGCCGGTCCTCGGTGACATTGCGCCCGTTGAAGACGGCGATGGCAAACGGCGCCGTCACTGGGACATCGCGGCCGGCGTCCCGCTCGAACAAACAGCACCTTCAGCGGCGGCGCCGGGTGCTGGACGCCGCTGAGGCGCAACGGATGTCCGAAGCGCCCCTGCGCCGTGCACCAGATCGCCTCGGTGTGGCCGACCCGCAGCTCGTAGGTGAAGAAGCCGAAGAGCTCCGGCGACTCCGCATGCAGTCCTGGAGGCAGGGGCAGCAGGTATCGCGTCGGTTGACCTCGGATGGGTCGGCTGTTTCGGCCAGCATCGGCTGCATCGCGTCGATGCCGGCGTTGTCCTGTCCGTGCGCGGGGTGATGACCCGGATCAGCTCGGGATCGATCGCCAGGGGCGGGTCGTCCTGCCGGACGACCGCCTGATCGAGGTTGGGCAGCAGCGGATCCGGCGCGTACACCAGCACCCGCGCGAAATAGGTGTCGTTCGGATCTTCGATTGGCTTCTCGAACTCGAGCCAGAGGAAACGCTCGCGGACCGCCGTTTCCGAGTATTCGTGGTTGCGCTGGTAGGGTGACAGCGCGTACCCGGCGCCGACGATCTTCGGCACCTGCGTGGGAACTGTCGTGACCGGCACCTGGACGGCACGCTCGACCGCTTCTCGAGCGGCGGCTCCGGCGCCACGCTCGGGATGAATGTGGGCGTCAGTGAGGTACACAGGTCGATGACGTTCGGAAATGGGTGCGCGGCGGTGGCCGGCTTGCTCGCGTCCTTTTTCGGCTCGACGGCGTCCACGAACAGCACGCGCGTGGCGCTCCGATCGGGGCTTCGTGGTCGCGACCCTGCTGGCGGTTTTTCGCCACTCGATCTGACCGACCGTTTCCGTCTCCTCAGTTCCCGCCTCGCCCGTGAACTCGCGCGTCCGCTCGACTGTGAAGCCGGCGTCGGCGAGGCCGTCCCACGTCCAGTCGCGCTGCACGTCGAAGGACAGCACGCACAGCCAGTGGTTTGATCAGCTCCTGCGCCGTGGGCTAGAAGGTCAGCGACGAGTTGTCCGGGGCCAGCGTGTGTCGGATTCGATGGCTTTGCACCCGAACTGAATGCGCTCTCGCCCGGCTTGGCCGATAAGCGTCAGGCCCTTGACGTTTTCCAGCGTCGAGCTGCGCCGCCAGCCGCTCCGATCTAGTGTCCGGCTGATGCAGCTCGCTGCCTTGCTGACCCACATCCGACACCCAAGTGTCAGCGCGTTGTTGACCTGCGGTTCGGATCCGGCTGCAGGTACAGGCGCCTGGAGCTCGTGGGATTCCAGGCTCAGGCCTGGAACAGCTCCAGCTCGTCGTCGGCGTCCTCGGCGAACGTTAGAACTTGCACCTGCTCTCGCCTCAGGTCGATACCAGCACGTCGTCCACTCTCGTTCTTTGGCGAAGCCGAAGGGTACGCGCCAAGAAACGCGTGGGGCTTCCCTCGCACACCGGGCGTACAGCGTGATGCGGATTGTCGCGGGAGGTCGGCAGCACTATTTCGGCGTCCATCCCGTCAATCTCGGCCTTCGAGATCGCCTAGATCGCTCGAACCATGTTGGAGCCTGCAAGTCTGAATCAACGTTCTCGTCGCTGCGGTACTCCAGCGGGAGGGTCAACGGTTCTCTTCGTAGGTCGGCGTCGAAAGCTGATGGTCGGAGAGAGAAACCATGATAAGAGGAAGGCCTTCACCCACTCGGACGCCCGCAACCGCTCTGCTGGTCGAGCGCGCCGCGAGCGTCTTGACGTCCAACCACGAAGCCAGAATCCTGATCGACATCCGGATCGAAGTAGCTGACGTCGCGATACTCGGCGATCGTCTGTCCGCCGACCGGCACCGCAGGGTGCAGGGCCGCCTTGTCGTCGAGAAGATGCTGAACGGCCGGTGTTGGTGTCGAGCTCGGTGAAGAGCAGCGACGGGTAGCCCAGCCGAGGACGGCCAATCGTGAACGAGTGTCCTTCGTACACCTGCACTGCACCGGCATCCGGCGCCGGCTGCGGATCGTCAGGCGTCACGGTGAGCTGCTTGGGCGCCACGTAGCGCCGGAATGTCAGCGGCGATTCTGGTCGACGGCGCCTCGTTCAATTCGGCATCGCCTTCGAGGGGCCCGCCTCCGGTCAGGTCGGCGAGCCGTACCCGGAACAGGTAATCGTGGCCGTATTTGAGCTCGGCCTCAGGCGCAATCAGCGCCTCATACAGGTTTGCCACCTGCCCAGGGTTGGCCTTGATATTGGCGTCGTGATACGTGCCCGGATTTGCCAGTGCGCCGGTTGCATCGAGCTGGGCGGCGCGGACGTCGGGCAGCACGAGCGACGGGCCGTACCACTGGGTGAAGTAACGGGCAGCCAGTACTGCGCGTCGTTATCGCCGTTCACCGTCGAGGGGAACACCTGCACGCCGGTCTCGATCTCCGTCAGCTGCGGCGACACCTGCACGCCGGCGAGCGTAAGCGCCGCCTTGTTGCGAATGCGAACGAGCGAGCGCCAGCTCGGATCGTTCACCTCCCTGATGTTCTACGCGGTACGAAAACACGCCGAGCGGCGCCTCGATCCGTTGGCCGGGAGTAGACGGGTCCGACAGCATCTGCCGGTTCTGCCAGATCAGAATCTGTTCGTCGTCCCAGCCGAGGCGGACCCCGATGTCCTTCTGGACGTGGATGCCGTCCGGCTCCTCGGCGAGAACGTTGGCGCTCACCGGTTGCACCGCGTGCACGTTTTCGCGAACCCGTCGTCGTAGTCGGACGCCTCGATTTTCAGCGTGTCGAAGTCTCCGGTAGGCTGGGCGGTCTGACGACCGGAAACAGAATCGGCGCAAACAGCTGTCTCGGCTCGTCGACCGCCGGAATGCGTGCGGCATAGAAGCGAAGCTCCTTGCCAGGATCGACGATCGAAAAGTCGCCCAATGCCGACGTGAGCCGGCACGCGATCCAGCCACCGTCCTGGAAGTAGTCGTCCGCGGACAGCGTCACGTTGAGGCGATGCAACAGGCCGATGCGCTCCGCCAGGCGCGGCTGACGGA
>CAVRDA010000007.1:0-145622 GCA_963719755.1 Vicinamibacteria bacterium
TCGTCACGACACGTCGGTCCCTTGCCGTCTCGCCGGTCGTGTTCCATGCGTGGCGCCGGCCTGCATTCGTGGGCATTGTGCTCATCATCGCGATGGCGCTGGCGCTCCCGCTGTTGATCCTGGTGCGCGAGGCCCTGGGCGTGCGATCGCTCGACAGCGCCACTGGCTCGATCGACGCCATCGTGAACAGCCTCCTGCTGGCGTCCGTGGCGGCGACACTCATTGTCACGATCGCCGTTGGCCTTGGCTATGCGCAGGCGCGCGCGAGTCGTGGCGTGCGACTCGCCGCACAAGTCCTCTTGATCGTCTTGTTCGCCGTTCCGAGCCCGATCATCGGGGTTGGCCTGATCGGCGTGTGGAACCGGCCGGGGCCGTTCGGCTTGCTCTACGGAACTGATGCGATGCTCCTGCTGGCGTATCTGGCCCGGTTCGTTCCAGTGGCTACATTGATTCTGGCCGCAGCGACGCAGACCGTCTCCGAATCTCAGGAGGAGGCCGCCGCCGTGAGCGGTGTCGGCTGGCTCCGAACGGTTCGCGGCATCGTCCTGCCGCAGCTGCGAGTCGGAGTTGCCGGCTCCTGGGTCGTCGCCTTCGTGCTGGCGTTCGGCGAGCTGGGTACCAGCATTCTTGTGGCACCGCCGGGTGAGGCGACACTACCGATTCGCATCTACACGCTCATCGCCAATACCCCGTCTGCCAATGTGGCGATGCTCGCGCTCTTGCAATCGGCCGTGATCTTTCTGCCTGTGGCCGCGTTCGGCGCGGTCGTCTCCATGCGTGAGGCCAGGTGAAAGCAGCGGCGATTACGCTTACCGACGTCACGAAGCGATTCGGATCCCACGTGGCGTTGGACAGCGTCTCCCTCGAGGTGCTGCCTGGCACGGCAGCCGTCGTGCTCGGACCGAGCGGGTGCGGCAAGACGACGATGCTGAGAGTCATCGCCGGGCTAGAGGTACCGGATAGCGGACAGGTGCTGTTGGATGGCACCACGGTGTCGGCTCCTGGTCGCACCCATGTACCGCCGCACCGACGCCAGCTCGGATTCGTCTTTCAGGACCTTGCTCTGTGGCCGCATCTCACGGTTCGGCAGAATCTCGACTTCGTACTTGGCTCAACGGGCTTGTCACGACCCGAACAAGACCGGCGAGCACACGACGCGCTCGCGCTCGTTCGCATTGAGGAGCTCGCGGGGCGCTATCCTCACCAGCTCTCAGGCGGAGAGCAACAGCGCGTCGCACTCGCACGCGCCATTGTTCCTGAGCCTCGCGTGTTGCTGTTGGACGAGCCCCTCTCCAGCCTGGACGCAGAACTCCGCGCAGAACTGCGAGCTGAACTCGCACGGCTTCAGCGCGCGCTCAGTCTGACGACGGTGTACGTCACGCATGACCGGAGGATGCCGCCGCTCTCGCTGACTGCGTTATTGAGATGCGGGCCGGTCGCGTTCTGGCGGTCCATCGCGATCCAGTCGAGGGCACGATCCCGCATGAAGCTCGCGGTCGTGTCATCGGTGATTGTGCTGCTGTTCGGCGTCCACCGCCCGGCCCAGCAGACGACACCTTGTCGCGTGCTTTGCACGCCTGAGTTCAAGGTCGAGCCCACGATCACGTTCACGAACCTGTTCGGCTCACCCCGCACGATCGCTGGTGATGGGGCGCTGACCCGTGAGCCGCGCGAGACCGAGTTCGAGTTGATCCTGTCGCTGGGTCTCCCCACGCGCCTATCGTGGTTGGACTTTACTGTCGAGGCGATCTTCCTGCCGTTCGATGCTGACAGCACGCCGGAGCTGGAGTTCGAGACGAATTTTGTGTGGCTTCCCGCACACGGACCGGTGGGTGGCTCAGCTCGCATTTCGATGTTGTCGACAAATTCAGCCCCGCCGAACGCCCCACCGATCGTCGCGCGTTCACCCACAAGCTCAATTTCGAGCTTGATACGAGTGTCGCAATCTTCAATTGGCTGAGGGAGGGTCGATGGTTGCGTGGCGTTGAACTTGAGGGATCCTTGGATTACGTGGCGACGGCCTTCCGAAGGCGGGGCACCCCATCAAGGGCCGCCGCTACGTCGACGACGCCAGCCCGTGGTCATTCTCGTTGGTGTTCGTCTGACCGGTCGCCCCGTTTTAGTTCTTGTCGCTTGTCATCGTTGGATTGGCAGCGCGGCCCCAAATTGACTGCAGGTCAGCCAGCCAGCGGGATCCTGCAGTCGCATGTGTCGCCCACCGCTATACTGGGAAAGCCCGTAAGTGATCGTGTGCGGCAGATCATCAACTCACGTGTGGTCATCGCGGCTCCTCCTTGTGCCCCGGCGCCGTCTCGTGCGCGTCCAGGACGACGCGCATGAGCCGGAGCAATTCCTCGACCGAACGAAACTCGACCCCCGAGCCCGAGACAACGTGCTCGACCAGGCCGGACACGCTGTCGCTGGCGGGATCGAAGGTCGCGTGGCCAACTTCCGCGGTTGTCGGTGTGGTCATCGCGTCCTCCTCTCTCGATGGCACATCGGACCACTGCGGACTGCGGCGGTAAAGTCAAGAATCTGGACTTCCCAACGGAAGGCGGTTGCGCAACACTGGCGGGGTGAGGACGTACGGCCAGTCCTGCCCCATCGCCCGTGGCGCCGAGATCTTCGCCGAGCGCTGGACACCACCGATCATCCGCAACGTGTACCCGGGCTGCGGAAACTTCAGTGAGATCCTGGAAGTTGCGCCGGGACTTTCTCGTACCCTGCTCTCACAGCGGCTCCAGCAGCTCGAACGGCTCGGTGTCATCGAGTCGGCACCCAAGCTCGCCGGGCGCGGCCACCACTACGAGCTCACGTGTTCCGGCCACAATCTCTTCAAGGTTTGTCAGTCGCTCGGCGAGTGGGGGGCGCGTTGGCTCGAGATCGCCCCCGAGAACCTCGACCCCTTCGTGGCACTGTGGTCGATGTGCAACGCGCTCCGCCGGGATAGGCTCCCGAATCGACGCGTCGTCATCCGCTTCGACTTCCTTGGACGACCGCATCGTGAGCGTTACTGGCTACTCATCGAGCTCGGGGACACCGAGATCTGCAAGACGTGCCCGGGCGTCGATGAGGACCTCTACATCACCGCGGACGCCGAAGCCTTCGTCAAATGGCACGCCGGCCAGCTCACCTGGGCGCAAGCTACGCGCGAGGGCCGCATCCAACGCGACGGCCTCCCGTCGCTGGTCAAAGCCTTCCCAACCTGGAACGCCCGCAGTATGTTCGCCCACATCAGGCCGGTCTCCCGCACCGCCACGAGCGCTGCAGGCTGACATCCTTGATGGCCGCTTCGCGGCCTAGTCGCGACCCGGAGACCAGCGCGGTGCTAGCGGGTCCGCGCACTGACCGCGAGAGCCGCTTATGCACAACTCGTGGTCAACGACTGGGATATCGGATGAGTACGCCACGGCTTCGCGCGGCGCTCCCAACGATCTGGTCAGGAACCCCTGACGAGCTCGTTGTGTGCGATGCCAATCGGGATCCGAACCAGCACTTTTGTGCCCTCGCCGGGCCGCGAATCGACGCTGACGTTCCCTCGCATGAACCGCACGCGTTCGTGAATGCTGCGCAGCCCTAATCCGCTCTTAGTGCGCTCGCTGGCGACGAATCCGACACCGTCGTCGACGACGTTCAACTCGACCCTGTCGGCAGTAGTCGTGAGGCTCACGCGAATCGTGCGCGCGTTGCCGTGGCGGACGGAGTTGGTCAGCGTCTCCTGTGCGACGCGGAACAGGCAGAGCGCAAGGTCAGGTTGAGCCGGAGGTTGTCCCGGGCACTGAACGTCACGCTCAGATGATGGAGGCGTTCGATGTCGGAGCAGTGACGCCGGAGTGTCGCGACCAATCCCAAGTGCTCCAACACCGTTGGATGTAGTTTGTGCGAGAGACTCCTGACGGAGTCGAAGAGCGCCGACGTATGGTCCTGCAGGGTTTCCAACGCTTGATCGACCTCCGGCTCCGAGCCGGGCTTACCAACTTTGTTGTTGAGACCACTCAACATGACGCCAACCACAGCGAGCTGCTGGCCCAGGTCGTCGTGCAGGTCTCGGGCGATACGTGCGCGCTCCTCTTCCTGTGCGTCGATCAACCGGCCCGCAAGGTCCTGATTCTCCTGGTAGGACTCATGCAAGGCTTCCTTCGAGCGTCTTTCCTCTTCCATGACAACCGCGAGCAGCATCAGCGGAGTGGCTGTCACCAGCAGGAATAGCTGCAGTGCCGTCGCATTCTCGGCGGGGGTTTGGGTCAGGAACGGGCCGTGCCCGCGCATGGTTCCCCAGATCGCCTGGAAAGCAATGATCAACATCGAGACGCTGATTCCACCAAGGCCGAAGCGGAGCGCCGCCCAGATGAGCAGAGGAATGGGCGTGTATAGGAGAGCGGGCGAAGTGTTGGGACCCGCGGGCGTTCTATCGAATACGAGGATTCCGATCGCCAGTAAACAGGCACCGACGAGAGCCGCTTCCAGCACGTGTCGGGTGGATAGGGCTCTCGGGCGTTTGACGAACAGATGGTGCGCACCCAGCAGAAACGCCGGCGTGAGGACGACGGTCGTCACCGCATTCGAGACTCCCAGGTTGCGCCATTCGACCCAATACTGAGTGCCGAAACCGTAGGAGAGCGTAAAGGATGCACCCCAGAAGGCGGTTCCAAAGGGAACGAGCACAACTGCGATAAGGACGAAGAGAATCGCGTCACGAAGAGTGATCGCCTTGAGGGGAGACTTAATCAGAATGCGAATCCGGCCGCTGCCGAGACGCATTTCACAGCGTCGAAAGCCTCGCAGGTTAACGCGTACAACGGAGGCCAGTGCGCCTGCTGGGTCGCCAGAAAATGCGCGCTGCTGGCGGCGAGGACGTAGGCCCACCAGTCGCGAGTGGGGACGACCAGCAGGATGCAAAGCAGTACCGCCTGCGGGGGAAAAAAGAGTGAGACTTTGCTATCGGGGAAAGTGAGCGCCCAGGCGATCTGCGTGGCGACATAATAGCTGATGGTGCTCGCCAGAACGCAGCACACCGTGCGGAGCCATGCCCCGGCGGAGCGCCGCTCTCGTCCGGTGCTTATCCGAGCCGCGAGTTCACGGTTCAGCAGCTGTTCACGCTGAACATCAATCAGTTCCGTGGCCGTTTTCCTTCCCAGTGTCGCGCAAACACACTGCGAGTCGCCGAAACCATGACGCAAGACACGACAGACGCCGAACAGCCTTCAGAGTGTGGGAGGAAAATTATCACATCTACTTGGGGACTCCTCGCATTGCGGCGAAGACATGCAGGACGGCGACCATGCCGCGACTACGTCACGCCCCTCGATCGGCCGCACCAGGATTGGGCTGTTGAATACGACGTGTTCGGTCAAGCAGCGCGCTCACCTGAGCGGGTGTGGCCTTACCAGCTTCACGGAGTCTGCGTAGAGGATGCGTGGTGTTCTCCTATGCTGTGTGATTTGCAGCCGGAATCGGCGAGGATCGTCAACGGTCGGCTAGCCGAGCCAACGTCAAGCGTCCATGATACCTACCGGGCGGCGACAAGTCCCTCGATTCATCAATGGATCGAACGTTCGCGATCGACTCCCTCGATGCTGGCGTCGAGACGTGTTCTTTCACGTTCGGCTGACGTGTCAGTCGATCGATACCATCGTCCACTGGACTCGCGTCCGTTCATCTTGCTCTAATCGAACTCGTACGCACATCAGGAGGGGAACGCGTCATGACGCGGACCAACGCACCAGCACATCGGCGAGGTCGCAGCCAGGCCGACCCTTCCAGAGACTACGTGTTCATAGAGTATGGGAAGCGGTGAACCGGAAATCCGCTCGAGATCCTCTCAGACGCCGGACGGCTGGAACGTAAAGCCATAGGAGAGTCTCATGAGAACGGATCGAATAGCCGCGGCGGTGCTGATGGTCGGCAGCGCCTTGGCGCTGCACGTGGTAGACGCTCAACAGGCGGGAACCAAGCGAGCCGACCTCCAGCGGCACGATTTGAGCGCGCACGGACGCGAGGTGGTCCAAGTGCGCGTCGACTTCGACCCAGGATATCTGGCTCCAAGGCACACCCATCCTGGCGAAGAGATCATTTACGTGATCGAAGGTGTGCTGGAATACGACATTGGAGGCACGGTGTCCAGGGTGACGACTGGTGATGTCTTGTTCGTCCCGGCCGGAACGATCCACACGGCAAGAAACGTCGGAAGTGGCAACGGAGCCGAACTCGCGACCTACATCGTGGAGAAGGGGAAACCCCTCATCACGATAGTCAAGTAGGCGCATAGCCGCCCCGAGTATGAAGTGGGAAGGATCAAGGAGAGCATCCATGATCTATCACCAAGTCCGTTTCGCAATGAAGCCCGGGCGGAAGCGCCCATGACCCTTGTCGATCATCTCTTCGCGCTCATCTTCCTGATTGGGTTCCCCGTGTGGGGGGCGTGGAATGCGACTGCGCGAAATATCGTGACGTTTCAAGCCAAGGGCAAGACTGTGGCCAACACTGTTGCGATCGCACTTGGCTGACTTTGCTGTGTTCCCGGCAAGAAAGTCCAGCCTGGGGCAGAGCAAATCGACAGAGAGGCACATCGCTCACGAAATACCGTGACCGGGCTCCCTTCCGCGGTCAGTTTCCTCCCTGATCGACCGACTGATTGAGTCGATTTAGGGCGGCCCTCTTCGCATTGATGCGGATGTGCGAATAGTGCTCGAGCCTTCGCTCCAATCCTTCGTTCTTGCTTGCTTGCGCGCACGTCGACGACGCGCTTCACAGCATGCAGGTCTTCGCACTTCGCGCACAATTGGCGCATTGGTGCGAAGAATCGGGTGTCGCCCGGATGCCGGACTCGCCTCTGCAAGCTGCGAAAATTCAGCTCGAGTAGATCGCCGTAAGTGATCACGGCGCATTGAGAGGTCTTACACAATTTCCGCGAACGGACGCTCTGGCACCCGGTAAACTACTCAACGCAAACGAGATTAAGGAACGGCTTCTGAAATCGCCGGCGTGTGCGATAATCTCTGTCGGACTGCTCGCAAACTGTTGATTCTAAACGGAGAGATGTCCGAGTGGTTGATGGAGCACGCTTGGAAAGCGTGTGTAGGGGAAACTCTACCGTGGGTTCGAATCCCACTCTCTCCGCCAAATACGCACTGAGTAAGTCCAACCCATACAGATACGATCACCGGCGTTTCGTGAGTCAGGGCCCTCGGACATTGGCCGAGGGGTGGAGGCATCCTTGAGTCTCGTTCCGAAGGATCTGACGCCGGTTTACAAGCAGACGATCGGCAAAGGCGCCGGCGCGCGTCGATGGCAGCGCGCCGTCTTCGTCGATCATCTTCCGCCCTGCAACCACGCGTGTCCGGCCGGGGAGAACATCCAGGCCTGGCTCGACCTGGCGCAGGCGGGCGACTACGAGGGCGCCTGGCGGAAGTACATGGAGGAAAACCCGCTGCCCGGCACGCACGGCCGCGCGTGCTATCACCCCTGCGAAAGCGCCTGCAACCGTCAATTCCTCGATTCGGCCGTCTCGATCCATTCGCTCGACCGGTTTCTCGGCGATCTCGCCAACGAGAAGGGGTGGGCGATCGCCCCCGGGCCGCCCACCGGCAAGCGGGTGCTCGTGGTCGGCGCCGGCCCGGCCGGCCTGTCGTGCGCGTACCACTTGCGGCGGTTCGGACACGACGTCGAGATCCGCGATGCCAACCCCGAGCCGGGCGGCATGATGCACTACGGGATTCCCGCGTACCGCCTGCCGCGCGAGGGGCTCGACAGAGAGATCGCGCGCATCGAGGCGATGGGCGTCACGATCGTTCGCAACTCGCGCGTGAACGACGTGCACGCCGAGAAAGCTGCGGGCTCGTTCGACGCGGTGTTCCTCGGAATCGGCGCCCAGGTCGCGAACCATCTCGACATTCCGGCCATGGACGGCGGCAAGATCATCGACGCGGTGACGCTGATGGAGCGTGTCGAGAAGGGCCGCGCCCCGTCGCTCGGACGCGTCGTCGGCATCGTCGGCGGTGGCAACACCGCGATGGATGCCGCGCGCATGGCCAAGCGGCTCGGCGCGGAGGAGGCCGTGATCATCTTCCGCTTCGACAAGGCGCAGATGGAGGCCCATCCCTACGAAGCCATGGAAGCCTTCGCCGAAGGCGTGAAGGTCAAGTGGCTGTCCACGGTCAAGCAGTTCGGCGAGGACGAGATCGTCGTCGAGCAGATGGAGATGCTGCCCGATGGCACGGGCTGTGTGGGCACCGGGCAGTTCCAGACGCTGAAGACCGATTCGCTGGTGCTGGCCGTCGGACAGCATGCCGATGTCGAGTTCCTGAAGAAGGTGCCGGACATCCGGATCGGCCGGGGCAACGTCGTCGAAGTGGACGCGCGCATGCGCGCGAGCGACGGCATCTTCGCGGGCGGGGACATGATCGGCGGCGCGCGGACCATGACGGCGGCGGTCGGCCACGGCAAGAAGGCGGCGCGCCACATCGACGCGTGGCTGCGAGGCGGCGTCTACGAGAAACCGCCGGAGCATCCGCCGGTCCCGTACGAGCTGCTCAACCTGACCGTGTTCCTCGATGCCGATCGGCGCGAGCACGCCGAGCTGCCGGTGGCGAAACGCACGGGATTCGACGAAATCGTGTCCGGCCTCTCGGAGCGCGAGGCGCGCTACGAGGCGACGCGGTGCCTCTCCTGCGGCAACTGCTTCGAGTGCGACAACTGTTACGCGGCGTGTCCCGAGCAGGCGATCGTCAAGCTCGGGAAGGGCCGGTTCTACCGGGTCGAGCTCGACCTCTGCACCGGATGCGCCACCTGCTTCGAACAGTGCCCGTGTCATGCCATCGACATGGCGCCCGAGCCGGGGGCCGAGGGATTGGTCGAGCGCACCGCAGCCGAGAGAGTGCCCGGCCGCTTCACGGTCCGGTCGTAGCGTTCGATGCCCTGAAGGAGCTCGCCGCATGTCTGTGAAGTCGGTCGTGATGGACGGCAACACGGCTGCCGCCCACATCGCCTATCGCGTCAACGAGGTCTGCGCCATCTTTCCGATCACGCCGTCGTCCACGATGGCGGAGCTGGCCGACGCCTGGGCCGCCCAGGGCGTCAAGAACATCTGGGGCCAGGTGCCGGTGATCCAGCAGATGCAGTCGGAAGGGGGCGCGGCCGGGGCGGTGCACGGCGCGCTTCAGAGCGGCGCGCTCACCACGACGTTCACGGCGTCCCAGGGATTCCTGCTGATGCTGCCCAACATGTACAAGATCGCGGGCGAGCTGACGCCCTGCGTCTTTCATGTGACGGCGCGGGCGATCGCCACGCAGGCGCTCTCCATCTTCGGCGACCACTCGGACGTGATGAGCGCGCGCATGGTCGGCTTCGCGATGCTGGCCGCGTCATCCGTGCAGGAAGCACACGACCTGGCGCTGGTGGCGCAGGCGGCGACGCTCGAAGCGCGCGTGCCGGTGATGTTCTTCTTCGACGGGTTCCGCACGTCGCATGAAGAGAACAAGATCAGCCTGATTCCGGACGACCAGATCAGGGCCGCGATCGACGATGACCTGGTGCGCGCGCACCGGGCACGCGCGCTCACGCCGGAGCGGCCGGTGATCCGGGGCACGGCCCACAATCCGGACACCTTCTTCCAGGCCCGCGAATCGGCGAATCCCTTCTACGCCCGCGTTCCCGACATCGTCCAACGCGCGATGGACCGCGTGGGCGCCCTGATCGGACGCTCGTACAGCCTGTTCCGCTACGCCGGTCATCCCGAGGCGGACCGGGTCGTCATCGTCATCGGCTCGGCGTTCGAGGTGCTCGACGAGACCGCCGCATGGCTGAACGCCCACGGCGAGAAGGTCGGCGTGCTGCACGTGACGCTCTACCGTCCCTGGGACGCGGAGCGCTTTCGTGCGGCGCTGCCGCCGACCGTCAAGCGCATCGCGGTGCTCGATCGAACCAAGGAACCAGGCGGGCCGGGTGAACCGCTGTATCTCGATGTCCTGACGACATTCGCCGAGGCGCTCGCCGCGGGCCGCATCTCGTCGATGCCCGTCATCGTGGGGGGCCGCTACGGCTTGTCCTCGAAGGATTTCGATCCCGCGATGGCGAAGACGGTCTTCGACGAGCTGAAGAAGCCGGAGCCGAAGCGCGGGTTCACGATCGGGATCACCGATGACGTGTCGCATACCAGCCTGGCCGTCGACGCGAGCTTCGACATCGAGCCGCCGGACGTCGTGCGTGCGCTGTTCTTCGGCCTGGGCGCCGACGGCACCGTCGGGGCGAACAAGAACTCGACGAAGATCCTGGCCTCGGACCCGGAACGCCATGCGCAGGGCTACTTCGTCTACGACTCGAAGAAGTCCGGCTCCTACACGATCTCGCACCTGCGGTTCGGCCCGCGGGCCATCCGCGCGCCGTATCTGCTGAAGTCGGCGAACTTCGTCGGCATCCACAAGTTCGACTTCCTTTACAAGCTCGACACGCTGGCGGCAGCCTCGCAGGGCGCCACGGTGCTCATCAACAGCCCCTACGCGCCAGACACCGTCTGGGACGAGCTGCCGCGCGAGGTGCAGCAGCAGATCGTCGACAAGAAGCTCAAGCTCCACGTCATCGATGCGTCCGGCGTGGCATCCGGCCTCGGCCTGGGGTCGCGCGTGAACACGATCCTCCAGACGTGCTTCTTCGCTCTGTCGGGCGTGATGCCCCGCGACAAGGCCATCGAGGCGATCAAGCGCGCGACGGAAAAAACGTATGCGAAGAAAGGGAAGGAGATCGTCAAGAAGAACTTTGCCGCGATCGACAGCGCCATAGCGAACCTGCACGAAGTTCGCGTCCCGGCGAAGGCGGACGGCCAGCGCCTGCGCCTCGCGCTCGTCCCGGATACGGCGCCGGACTTCGTGCGGAACGTGACGGCGCCGATCCTCGCACTACGCGGCGACACGCTTCCCGTCAGCGCGTTCCCCGTGGACGGGACCTACCCTGTCGGCACGGCACGGTACGAGAAGCGGAATGTCGCCGACGAGGTGCCGGTCTGGGAATCCGACCTCTGCATCCAATGCGGCCAGTGCGCCATCGTCTGCCCGCACAGCGTGATTCGGGCCAAGTACTACGACGAGAGCCGGCTGGCGGGCGCACCGGAGGTCTTCAAGGCCGCGCCCATCAACGCGCGCGGCTATCCCGACTCGCGCTTCACGCTGCAGGTCTACGTCGAAGACTGCACGGGGTGCGGCGTCTGCGTCGAGAACTGCCCGGCGCACAGCCCGACCGATTTCGCCGTCAAGGCGATCAACATGAAGGACCGGCTCGAGCATCTCGAAGCCGGCCGCGAGAGCATCGGCTTCTTCGAGACGCTGCCCTGGGCCGACCGGACGCGCGTGAACTTCGCCAACGTGCGCGGGGTGCAGTTCCTGGAACCGCTGTTCGAGTTTTCAGGCGCCTGCGCCGGGTGCGGCGAGACTCCTTACCTCAAGCTGATGTCGCAGCTCTTCGGCGATCGGCTGCAGATCGCCAACGCGACGGGCTGCTCGTCCATCTACGGCGCGAACCTGCCGACCACGCCGTGGGCCGCCAACGCCGCCGGCCGCGGACCGGCGTGGGCAAGCTCGCTCTTCGAGGACAACGCCGAGTTCGGCCTCGGGTATCGCCTCGCGATCGACAGCCAGACCGCGCAGGCGCGAGCCCTGGCACAGAAGCTCGCCGCGCACATCGGCGAGGATCTGGTGACGGCGATCCTGCAGGCGCCGCAGATTACCGAGTCGGACTTCAGGGTGCAGCGTCAGCGCGTCGACGCCTTGAAAGCCAAGCTCGCTGGCGCGGCGGATCCGGATGTGGCCAACCTGCTCGCGCTCGCGGACTTCCTGGTGCGTCGATCGGTGTGGATCGTCGGCGGCGACGGCTGGGCGTACGACATCGACTACGGCGGCCTCGACCACGTGCTCGCGTCGGGCAAGGACGTCAACATCCTGGTGCTCGACACCGAGGTCTATTCGAACACCGGCGGCCAGGCGTCGAAGGCCACGCCGCTCGGCGCGACGGCGAAGTTCGCCGCGGGAGGGAAGACGACACCGCGCAAGGACCTGGCGTTGATGGCCATCAACTACGGCAGCGTCTACGTCGCCCAGATCGCCATGGGGGCGAACAACGAGCAGGCACTCGTGGCCATGCGCGAGGCAGAGGCGTACCCCGGAACGTCCCTGATCCTGGCGTACTCGCAGTGCATCGCTCACGGCATCGACATGCGCCACGGCATGAAGCAGGCCGCGCGCGCCGTGGCCTCCGGCTACTGGCCGCTGTTGCGCTTCGATCCGACCATGCGGGGACGGGGCATGAACCCGTTCCGGCTGGACTCGCCGCGGCCGCGGATTCCGCTCGAGGAATACCGCTACAACGAGGTGCGGTTCAAGTCGCTCGTGCAGACGCACCCGGACGCAGCGAAACGGATGCTCGAACAGTCGCAGCGAGGCCTCGAGGAACGCTACCGGGTGTACGAGGATCTGGCGTCGCGCGACGGCAGCCGGTTCCAGACGGCCGTCCAGGACATCCCATCATGAGCCTCGCCACACGGTATCTCGGCCTGCAGCTCGCACACCCGATCGTGGCGTCTGCGTCTCCCCTCACCGCCACGCTCGACGGCATGCGCCGGCTCGAGGATGCCGGCGCGGCCGCGGTGGTGATGGCGTCGCTCTACGAGGAGCAGATTCGCGCGGAGGACAACGCCTACGCGCTCTACACCGAGCACGGCTCGAACAGTCAGCCCGAGGCTGGCAGCTATTTCCCCGAACTCCCGGACTACGACAGCGGAGTGTCGGGGCATCTCGAGACGCTCCAGCGCGCGAGCGAGGCGCTCGACATTCCGGTGATTGCCAGCCTCAACGGCACGACCTCCGAAGGATGGATCGGTCACGCGCGCAGCCCTCGAACAGGCAGGAGCCGCGGCGATCGAGCTCAATGTCTACTCGATCCCGGTCGATCTCGCGGTCAGCGGCGCCGAGGTGGAGCAGAGCACGCTGGAGATCGTCAGGCAGGTTGCGGCGACCGTGCAGATTCCCGTCGCCATCAAGCTCGCCCCGTACTTCAGCTCGATGCCGCACATGGCGGCCGAACTGGTGCGAGCCGGTGCGGACGGCCTGGTCCTCTTCAACCGCTTCTACGCACCCGACATCGACCTTGCAACGCTTCAGGTGACGCGATCGCTTCCGTTGTCCACGGCCGCCGAGCTGCCGCTCTCGCTCGTGTGGATCGCACTCCTGTCCCGGCGCGTCGCGTGCTCGCTCGCGGCCAGCCGGGGCGTCGAGACGGACGTCGAGGTCGTCAAGTACCTGCTCGTGGGCGCCGACGTCGTCATGACGGCCTCGGCGCTGCTGCGGCATGGGCCGGAGCACGTGGCGACCATGCGCGAGGGACTCGAACGCTGGCTCGGCGCGAACGGCTTCGACTCGGTCGCCGCGATCCGCGGCCTGAAGGACGCGACGCACGTCGAGCACGTCGACGCACTTCTCCGCGCGCAATACGTCGCAAGCCTCACCGAATACGTGCCCGGCAAGCTCGTCTAGTGTAGGTCTGCGGTGACGAGACCCGTGCGGTGACTCGAGTGACAGTCACCGACGCTAGGCCGATCACTGTTGAGCGGCTTTGAGACCCTGGAAATACCCGGTCGCATCGGCAATCGCCTTGTCGGTCCGGGTAAACAGGTCCGCCCCCTGTGCGTTCAGCTTGTCCGCGTTTGGCTTCAACGCGGTCATCGCGGACGGTGTCAGGTCGCTCCCGAGGAACGTGATCTGATCGGCGAGGCTCTTGCGGAACGGCTCGAGCGAGTCGCCGGCTTCGCTCAGGGCCTGAAGCACTCCTGACAAACTGCTTCTGGCTGTCGTCGAGGCGCTGCTTGGCGCGGTCCTGGAGTTCAGGATCCGTGATGTTCTTGATCGTCTCGCCTCGTCCGTTGAAGTAGACGTCGCCCGCCTTCTGCATCTCGGCAATCTTCAGACGTGCGCCCTCCACTCGATCGGTCAGGCCATCCACGGACTTCATCAGCTTCTTGTAGTCGCCCTTCATGTTCGTCGACGGCGTCGTGACGAGCGTGTTGTAGGCGTCGAGCGTTTTCGTGGTCTGCAGCTTCGCGTTCGCGACCGCTTCCGACGCGCTGGCGCCCGCCTTGACGAAGCGGTCGGTTTCTTTCAGGCCCTGCGTCCGGCTACGCTCCGCGGGTTCCTGCGCGGTCAATCGGGAAGCCGAGATCCCGATCAGCGCGGCGCTCGCGGCCACGAGGGTGGCGGACATCATCAAGCTCAACATGCGCGATCCCATGTCTTCTCTCCTGCTTCTCGAAGCGTACGCGCTCGTCGATCGGTGTGCCTGTTCCATGCTTTCATGGGTCCACCACGGCTGTAGAACCGAGCATGGTCGCCTGAGCCGCTGCTATCATACCGACACCCGCGAATCGCAACACGATGATGAGCCACCACCCGACCACGGACCATCGGCTTAACTCTCGCGATGGCGTTGGCGGTCGGCGCCGCACTGCTGGCCCCCCCGACTTCAATCGCGCGCTCACAGGCGACCCCGGACCCGGAAGTCGCGGCGGCGGTCGATCGCGTCCTCGGCGCGGCGGACCATCCAGCGCTCCGGTGGAAGCAGATCTCCGACGTCGCGGCGAGCCTGAAGCCACTCTACGAGGCCGAGCCGGATCGATTGCTCTGGTTCGCTGGCTCGACGCCGGCCGCTCCCCTGGCTCCGACCGTCGCGACCCTTGCCCTCGCGGCGGACTACGGTCTCGATCCCACGGACTACGACGCCGCGCTCCTCGCCGAGCGATGGACCGCGGTGCAGGCCGGAGGGGTGTCGGCTGCTGCACGCGCGCACTTCGACCTCGGCGTCAGCGTGGCTGTCGCGCGCATGCTGAAGGCGGTGCACCTGGGACGCATCGATCCCGCGACAATGAACTGGGGATACACGGTCGCGTCCAAGGATTTCGACGTCGTCGCGGCGATCCGCGGCGCCGGGCCGAATAAAACCCTCGCCGCCGTTCTCGACTCCCTCGAACCACGAATTGCGCACTATTCCCGCGCCCGACGGACGCTTGCCACGTACCGCCGGCTGGCCGCGGCGGGAGAGCCGGAGCCTGTGCCGGACCTGCCGAAACGTGCCCCGAAGCTCGAGCCGGGAAAATCGTGGGCCTCGATGGCGCTACTCTCGGCTCGCCTTCGGGCGCTGGGCGATCTGCCTGCGGATGCTCGGCCGCCATCTGACATCTATGCCCGTCCGATCGTGGAGGCGGTCAAGCGCTTTCAGCAGCGCCACGGCCTCGAGACGGACGGGGTCGTCGGCGCTGGAACCCTCAGGGCGCTGAACGTGCCGCTGGCTCGACGCGTGCGGCAGATCGAGCTCGCGATGGAGCGCATGCGGTGGCTGCCGCAGCTGAGCGACCGGCCGAACGTGTTCGTCAACCTGCCGCTCTTCAGGATGTGGGCGTCGGACCCCGTGACCGGCGACGAGCCACTGCGGATGAACGTCGTGGTGGGGAAGTCGCTCAATCACCAGACGCCGCTCTTCATCGAGGAAATGGAGTACGTCGTCTTCAGGCCGCACTGGTACCCGCCGCGCAGCATCACCGTTGACGAGATCGTCCCGCACGTGCGCCGCGACCCGTCCTACTTCGAGCGTGAGGCGCTGGAGATTGTCGCCAGCGGCGATGACGACGCGCAGCCCCTGCCGGTGACTTCGGAGAACCTGGCGGCGGTCGTCGAAGGAAAGTTGTACATCCGCCAGAAGCCCGGTCCCGAGAATTCGCTCGGCCTCGCCAAGTTCATCTTCCCCAACGACGAGAACGTGTATATGCACGGCACGCCGGCCCAGCAGCTGTTCTCGCGCGTACGGCGCGACTTCAGTCACGGCTGCATCCGGCTGGAAGATCCGGCGGGGTTTGCGGAATGGGTGCTGCGCGATCAGCCGGAGTGGACGCGCGCGCGCATCGACGAGGCCATGCAGGGCGAGCGGCCGACGCGCGTGAACCTGAAGGAAGGACTCACCGTGGTGCTGTTCTACGACACGGTGCACGTCAACTCCGAGAATGTCGTGCACTTCGTCGACGACATCTACGGCCACGACCGCGAGCTCGATGCCGCACTCACTCGAGGGTATCCGTATCCCGTCCATTCACGCTGAAGGCTGGGGGATCGCACCGGACGGTGCTGAATCGCCCACGATCGGCGCGTAAGGATGTGTGAGCGTGGAGGCGTCGCCTACCGGGCGCTGGTGAAGAGCACGGCGTCGCTCGTCAGCGACCCGCGCGCCAGGGCCAGCTGTTTGCCGTCGTGTGACCACGCGAACGAGAAGATGCGGTCGGTCTTGAAGTTCGTCACCGGCTCGGCCGGGCCGCCGTCCCGGCTGATGCGCCACACGTTCGACACGCCGCCAGCGTGTCGAAATAGAAGAGGGCGCGACCGTCAGCGGACCAGCGGACGCGAAAGCTCGCGGTTCGCGGAAGGTCGAGCAACTTCAGCGGCGTGCCGCCGTCGAACGGATAGATCGCCAGCTGCGTCGGCGCCGAACCGCGCTCCCGGTAGGTGCTCACGAAGAATTGGCCGTCTGGTGAAATGACCGGACGCGTCGTGAGCTTGCTGGTGAGGCGGACGCGTTCGCCGCCGTCGATCGGGACCCGCCAGATCCTGCCGGCGCCATGGTAGAGGACCCATCGGCCATCTGGGGATACATTCGGCGAAAAAGCCCCGACTTCCTCTGACGTCAGCTGCCTGGCACTCCCGCCCGGGATCCCGGTGTGCCAGATCTGGAAGAGGTTCGTGCCGCGGTCGGAGCTGTAAACGACGGATCGGCCGGCGCGCGAGACGTCCGGATTGAGATTCGCGCCGGCGTTCACCACGAGCGGCTGCCGGTCGGATCCGTCCGGCTTCATGGTCCACAGGTCGTAGCTGCCATTCGGCGACATCGACGCATAGAGGATGCGACCGTCGGGAGTCCACTCCAGGCCCTCAATGCCGTCGAACGTCGTCCTGCTCGCCGTGATGGCCGAGGCGGCAGCCGCATCCCCGCCGGGGGCGACCCAGACGTTCGAGGTGGCGGTTGTCTGAACTGCGACAAACGCATCCCCGCTGGCCGTCATGCTCATGCCCGCGTAGTTGTTGAGATCGGTGGTGATCCTGCGCGGCTCTCCCCCGGGGTAGGGCACGAGCCAGACCTGGTGCGCGAGGTATGCGCTCGACGTGTCCGCCACGGCCGCCAGCACGCCGCTGCCGTCGGCAAGCCAGCCTACGCGCCTGACCGAATACCACCGGCGAGTCGTGAGTTCCCGCAGCGTCCCGTCGCCCGCATTCACGACCGCGATCTCGCTATGACGACCCTTCGCGTCGGTGATGTCGACGACACAGGCGATCGTCTTGCCGTCCGGGGACCACGCAGGTCCGATCCGTTCGTCGGCGGGGATCGGGAAAAACGATGGCGGTGCAGAGGTCGAAAGCCGGCGCTCGCCGGTGCCATCGGCGTTCGCGACGACGACCGAGCTCGTCCTGTCGTCAGGGTAGTTTCGGATGAACGCGACACGCGCGCCGTCCGGTGAGACCGTCACCGACGTGTCCACATCGTCGATCAGCCTGCGCGGCGCGCCACCCAGCACCGGCACCTGGTAGAGGACGCCTATGGGCTGGCCCATCTCGCGCGACACGTAGTAGACGTAGTCGCCGTCGCGGGAGAAGGTCATGCCGAGGTACAGGACGTTCGAAGACGGCACGATCTCCACGTTGCTGCTCGTGTTCACCTGCCGCACCCACAGGCTCTGCCCGGGCCCATCGTCCATGCTGTGGACGACGTAGCGGCCATCTGGAGAGATCGCGGCGTCGAGCACGCGGCCGGTGGTCGTAAGACGTGAAATCTTGAACTGCTCGAAGGGTTGCGCCGTCACCTCGCGGCCAAGCCGTCGGTAGGCCCAGTAACCAGCAGCGCTGGCGCCAATCAACAGCACTGCGAGCATCGCCGCCACTGCCGTCTTGTGCCGCTTGATCTCGCCGGCAATCACCTCGGCGCTCGAGATCGTCCGCGCCGGCTGCGCGGACGACGCCAGGCCGCCCGACGCGCCCGACGCCATGCGGACATCGCTTGCCGCGGCACCGGCGCGCATTTCAGGCGGAAGCGCCCGACCGATCTCGGCGTCGGTGTCGAGGTGCTTCCGGACACGCTTCAACGCGTTCAAGAGATCGCGCGCGGTCTGGTACCGCTCGTCGACGTCCTTCGCCAGCGCTGTCTCGACGACGAGCTCGATCTCGCCCGTGGCCTCCGGAGTGAACGGCGCCAGCTTGGGCGGATCCCTCTGGAGAATCAGCGCGATGATGTCGCTGCTGGTGGGGCCGTCGAAGGGCCGCCGCCCGGCAATCATCTCGTAGAGGACGACACCGAGGCTCCAGACGTCCGTGCGCGCGTCCACTGGCAATCCGCGCGCCTGCTCCGGCGACATGTAGGCGACCGTACCGAGGATGACGCCGGCATCCGTCTCGACGACCGCGCGGGTCGGCGCCAGCGTCTCGCCATGATCGGCGCCATCGTCGGCGAGCTTCGCGAGCCCGAAGTCCACCACCTTCACGTAGCCGTCGGGCCGCAGGAGGATGTTCTCGGGCTTGATGTCGCGGTGCACGATGCCTTCGCGATGGGCGGCGGCAAGCGCGTCGGCCACCTGGGTCGCGATCTGCAGCGCTTCCGACAGCGGGATGCGCCCGCGGCGCAGACGCCCGCGGAGCGTTTCGCCCTCGACGAACTCGGTCGTGATGTAGTGCGTGCCGTCGTGGACGTCCACGTCGTGGACGGTGACGATGTTGGGGTGATTGAGGCCGGAGGCGGCGCGCGCCTCCTGGGAGAAGCGCCGCAGCCGGTCCTCGCTCGTCGTATACCGCGCCAGCAGCAGCTTGAGCGCGACCTTGCGCTCCAGTTTCGTGTCGTGGGCGAGATACACCTCGCCCATTCCGCCGGCACCGACCAGCGAACGGACTTCGTAACGGCCGAGGCGATGACCGGATTCGAGCGCCATACTTCGATCGAGTCCTTCCTCCCTCGGGCGGCGGCGGACATCTGGCCGAGGTGGCGCCTCAGTGTAGCTGAGTTAGGGCTGAAGGCGCCGGCGTGGCCGCCGCGAATGCCGATGGCTTACTTCGCAGCGACGCGCCTGGCGATCTCCAACATCATCGTCACGCCGCGCCGCACGTTCTCGACCGATATACGTTCGTTGTTCCCGTGGAGCCCGCCCTCGTCCTCAAACGGAATGACGACGGGGACGAAGCCATAGGCAGTGATGCCAAGGTCGCGCAGGAAGTGGCTGTCGGTGAACCCGCCGAGCACAGACGGCACAACGGGAGCGTCCGGGAAGTGCGCCCGGCACACGGCTTCCAGCACCCTGTACAACCCGGTGTCGGCCGATGAGACGGCCGGTGTGAACCCCATGATCGTCTCAATCTGAATGTCGGTGCCGATGACACGACCTATTTCCGCCAGGAACATCTTCGGGTCCTGATCTGGCAGCAGTCGACAGTCGATCTCCGCGCGCGCCTCCGGCGGCACGACGTTGATCTTGTCGCTGCCGGCAAGGCGCGTGATGGAGCAGGTGTTCCGGACCAGCGTGTGCAGCGTCGGGTCGTCGCGCTGGAGGTCGGCCAGCACATCCGGTGTAAGGGTGGCGGTCGACATGTTCGAGTAACGCTCGCGCCAGGCTGGTGGCGCGACCGGCGCGATGCCCTTGAAGTACGCGGCTACAGCGGGGACAACGCGCGGCTCGAACTGGTGCTGCCGAAGCCGTTCCAGTGCAGCAATCAGCGTCGTCACGGCCGAGGACGCACGAGGGGTGGACCCGTGACCGGGCTCTCCGCGTGCTGTCAGGCGCAGCCAGTACGGAACTTTTTGAGTGACTTCAATGCCGAACTGCGTCCGCCCTCCCTCAATCCGGCCTGCGGCGCCTTCGTTAATCACATACCCCACGCCCTTGAACAGGTCCGGGCGGTTCTTCACGAGCCACCCGACGCCGAAGAAACCACCGGCCTCTTCATCGGCAGTGGCCATGAAGATGACGTCGCGGTTCAACGCCGTCTTCGATCGGTGGAGCGCAACGAATGCTGCCAGATGCAGGATCCCGCTCGACTTGGTGTCGAGCGTACCGCGGCCGTAGACATGTCCGTCCTTGATCTCGCCGGAAAGCGGATCGGTGTGCCACGAGGCCTTGTTGGCCGGCACGACGTCCATGTGATGCAGGAGCATCAGTGCTGGCTGATCGCCTCCCTCGAGCCGCGCCCAGATGTTGCCGCGCCCTGGCGCCGACTCGGCCGTCTCGTACGGGATGCCCTCTGCATCGAGGATCGCCTTGAAGAACTGCACGCCGGCCGTCTCATTCCCCGGCGGGTTGATGGTGTCAACGCGGATGTAGGATTGAAGCCATCGAACGGCCTCCTCCTGTAATGCAGGCGCGGGGAGCTGCGCAGAGGCAGAGGTTGCAAGCAGGACGCACACCACGGCAAGCCCTGACCATCGAAGTCGCATTCTGAGTCCTTCTTAACTGACCTGATCCAGCGCTGGTTCGCCGGCCGACCGACTTGCCTTCGTCGACGAGCCCCAAAGAGCCACGAGAATTGCCGTAATCAACATGACGAACAGATAGGGAACGTGCGGCAGCAAATCGGGCGACCAGAGTTCCTGTGCCTGCGCAGTCGTCAGCGACGCGGTGAAGAGCGCAGGCGGCGTCCCGTCGGTCGACCCAAGGCGCAGCACGCTGGCCTGAATCCAGTTCCCTCCGAGATGCAGTCCCAGTGGCAGGGCCAGCCCACCCGTTCGGATCATGGCGAGGCCGAACACGAAGCCGCCAAAAGCTGGAAGCGCAACAACCCAGAATGCCCCGATGCCCCACATGCCGAAACCGGTTTGGGCGAGGTGGTAGACGCCAAAAGCGAGGGCCGAGGCGGCGAGCGCCGTGCGCGCGCCGCAGGCGGCAATGAGCTGGCGGAAGCCATAGCCACGGAAGACCAGCTCTTCGCCCGCCATGAGCAGGAACGCGACAGGTAACCCGATCAGGGCGGCGCGGATGCCGATGAGGCCTTCGAAGCGCCACGTCGCGCCGACCGACAGCGCGCGCACGAGCGCGGCCGCGGCGAACAACGCCGACGTAATCGCCACGCCGTAGCCGAACTCGCGGAGCCGACGCGAGTCGAAGCTGAGTCCGAGAGTTGCCAGGGACTCACCGTCCCGCCGCAGCGCTAGCCAGGTGATTCCGAGCAGGAGCAGGAGGTTGGCCACGACGTACAGCCATTGGGCTGCGGGACCGTTGAACGGGCCGCCGACGAGTGCGTTCAAGATGCCGATCGCTGGCCCCGGCGCGAGCCACGCGATCAAACAGGCGGTCGAGAAAATCGCAAACCTGGCGAACGCCCGGCGTTGGATCAATGGCACGCGGTCAAAGTCTAGCGCACTCGTCAGGGCCGCAGGTTCACGAGCCCGTCAGCAATCGCGCGAGCTTCGCCTTTGCGTCGTTGGTGACTCCGGCGTGCCCGTCGGCAATTCGTTCGAAGGCCAGTGCCTCGAGCTTTCGCAGGGATTCGCGGTTTCGCGAAGCGTCCTCCGAGAACAAGGCCGGGGCGATGGCCACCCCCTCGCCCTTGCGCATCAGCGAATCTCCGGTGAAGAGCACGTCCTTGTAGAGATACATCACGCTGCCGGGTGAATGGCCAGGGGTCGCGACGACGCGGAAGCTGGCGTCGTCGAACGCGAGCTGCTCGTCGCCGCCGAGCGGCGTCACGACCGCCGGTCCGGGCGGGAGCGGCATCACGGCGCCGAGGACTTTTCCAAACGGCGAGTAGTGAGTCGCATCTCCGCCGATCATCGCGCGATCGCCGGTGCCAACGAAGATCCGGGCCTTTCGAAAGAGCCCCGCCGCCGCGTAGTGATCGGGGTGCCCATGCGTGAGGAGAACGGCCTGGACCTGCTCCGGCGCCACGCCTTGTGATCCAAGCTCAGCGAGAAGCGCTTCTCCCTTGGCGTCGAGGCCGGCATCGACGACGACCGCGCCATGACGTGTGCGCACGATCCACGCGTAGCCGCCCCCGGCCTCAACCCCGACGATTCCAGGCTCTACCTGGACTCGCGGGCCGTCGGGCGGCTCCCTCATCGCGACCAGCGCGACGATGGCAAGGACCGGCAGTAAGACGACGACGGCGAGGGCAATCAGGAGCTTCCTTCGCATGGTGGCCTCACCGGAACGTCGAACCAGCGAGTGCGTTTTCGACATCGATCGCCGCGGCCGCGCGATAGCATCAGCAGGACGATGTCTGCCTCAGACCGCAACGCGATTGGACAGCCGATCGGCTTCCCGCTGCCAGGCTGGAAAACCCCACCCTGGCCGCCGCGCACGCCGATGGAAGGGCGGTACTGCCGGCTCGAGCCGATCGAGGAAAGGCACGCCGCCGACCTCCACGGCTGCAACGCCCTCGACGTCGAGGGCCGCAACTGGACCTATCTTGCCTACGGGCCGTTCGCGACCGAGGACGAGTATCGCCGCTGGCTCGTCGCGACCTGTCTCGGCGACGACCCGCTGTTCTTTGCCGTTCGCGATCTGGCCCACGACAGGGGGACGGGAGTTGCCAGTTACCTGCGCATCCAGCCCGACAGCGGATCGATCGAGGTCGGCCACATCAACTTCTCGCCTGCGCTTCAGCGCGCGCGGGCGGCCACCGAGGCGATGTACCTGATGATGAAGCAGGCCTTCGCGCTCGGGTACCGGCGTTACGAATGGAAGTGCGACGCGCTCAACGCGCCGTCGCGTGCCGCTGCGCAGCGCCTGGGCCTGTCGTACGAAGGCATCTTCCGTCAGGCCACGGTCTACAAGGGACGCAACCGCGACACGGCATGGTACGCCGCCATCGATTCGGAATGGCCGGCGCTGGCAGTGGCGTTCGAGCGGTGGCTCGATCCGGACAACTTCGACGAGCGGGGCAGCCAGCGCACGCGACTGAGCGAGCTCACCCGGTCGACTCTGGCCGGCCGCGGCTGATCCCGGGCCAGGGAACCGCCGGAGCCGCCGCGTCGTCTGCGTCCCTGACCCCTTTGCGAGGATCCTGTTCTAGACGCCTCCGGTGCGAACGAATGCGACCGAGTCCGCGGCGGCGTCGGTCGCGATATGATCCGGGACTCAGATCATGCTGGCGCTGTTCCTCGCTCTCGCTCTGCCGGCGAACGCACCACAGGCCCCCTGCACGCCGCAGTTTGCGCCGCTGACAACCGGCACCTATTCAGGTTCCTCCAGCGCGCCATTCTGGCCGAAAGCCCTTGCCGGCCCGTGGCGTGGAGAGGGGTGGCTCGGCTGGAACTTCGACAGCACCACGCTTCACGCGGTTCAGCTGACCGTCCGTCCGCAACCGAAGGCGGCGCCAGGCGACGAGGACGAAGTGACGGTGGAGAGTCAGCCAGAAGTGACCTTCGCGGTGCGGTGCGTGCCGGGCCTCAGCGCCGGCAGCATGCAGTCCCTGAATGTCATGAACGAGTCGCTGGCGCCGGACCGTCCGCTGACGCTCTCGCTCGGGGCGCGGCGCTACGGGCTGCGTGTGCAGTCGGCGAAGCCCGATCTCTCGGACGCCCGCGTCGTCCTGACGGACGGGCGCCGGACGCAGGTGCTCTATTCGGCCGAGGGCGTCGTCGACGAGCCGCATTTCGACGTCGTCTGGGCCGGCGATCTCGACCGCGACGGCCAGCTCGATCTCGTCGTCAACCTTTCCCGCAAGTACAGCGTGCACCCATACCGGTTGCTGCTGTCCTCGAAGGCGGCACCGAATCAGCTGGTCGGAGAGGCCGCAGTGTTCACGACGAGCGAATGAGGCAGGACCCCGGACCCCGAACTCCGGACTCCGGACCCGACTACTGCGTCAGCTTCCTCGTCGCCTGAATCAGTGCGTCCATGTGATCGAGGTACCGCAGGAGCGCCGCTTTCCCGGCGGGCGTGAGGCGGAACTCGGTGCGCGGTGTGCGCCCGTCGAACGACTTCACGCAGCTGATGTAGCCGGCCTCTTCGAGCTTGCGGGCGTGGACGCTGAGATTGCCGTCGGTGGTCTTCAGCAGCCGCTTCAACTCGGTGAAGGTCAACGCGGCGTTGGCCGTGAGAGCGCTGATGATGCCGAGGCGGAGCCGCTCGTGGATCAGACGATCGAGGTGGTCGGCTGGCGGGATGCCCGGAGCGTCGGTTTCCGACGGTCCGTCGACGCGTTCGCCCAGTCCCGGCGCCACCGCCCGCCGCAATCCCGAGGTCCTCACCACGCCGCCTCCAGGGTGGTCAGACAACTTCCACCACCGCGCATCCTAGCGCCGGCTCTTTACAATGTAAAGGCCGGGTCGAATCGAGGGGGTCTAGGGGAGATCGGGCTGCGCGGCGGCCAGCAATTCGGCCGAGTTTTTCACCGCGGCGCCGGCGGCACGCATCTCGTCGAGCGCGCGTGCGCCGGCGGCCGGATCCACCGCGCGAACGCCGTCTTCGACCACCGTCACGGCGAGCCCGAGGCGGCGCGCGTCGAGGACGCTTGCACGCACGCAGTGATCCGTAGCCAGCCCGCCGACGATCAGATGGTCGACGCCGCGGGCGCGCAGGTCGTCTTCGAGCCTGCCGCGGCCGGCCACGGTGCCCTCGAAGGCGGAGTAGCCGTGTTCGTGCGCTCCCGTGCCTTTGCTGACGATCATTGTGGTCGAGGGGAGCGCCAGGTCGGCATGTAGCCGTGCCCCCGCGGTTCCGGCGACGCAGTGCGAGGGCCACGGGCCGCCGCCCTCCCGGAAGTGAGTAGTCTCCGCCGGATGCCAGTCGCGTGACGCGTAGATCGGCAGACCGAGTGCCGAGACGTACGCGGCCAGGCGGTTGACGACCGGCACCACCTGGTCGCCCCCCTCGACGGCCAGCGCGCCGCCGGCGCAGAAGTCGTTCTGCACGTCGACGATCAACAGGGCCGGGCTGTCGCTCTCGATCATGGTGCTATCGTGGCACATGCCCGGCGCGCTGGCCACCGACCTCTATCAGATCACGATGATGGCCGGGTACCACGCGTCCGGCCAGGCCTCGCTCCGTACGTTCGAGCTGTTCGTCCGCGAGCTGCCGAAGGCCCGCCAGTACCTGGTGGCCGCCGGCCTCGAGCAGGCCATCGAATATCTCACCACGCTGCGCTTCACCGACGACGAGATCGCGTGGCTGCGACGCCTGCCGAACCTGGCGGATGTGCCGGCCTCCTTCTTCGAGCAGTATCTCCCCGCGTTTCGCTTCACCGGCGACCTGTGGGCCGTCCAGGAAGGCGAGGTCGTCTTCAATCACGAGCCGATCCTGCGTGTGACCGCGCCGGCCGGCGAGGCGCAGCTGGTCGAGACGGCGCTGCTCGCGCTCGTGACGTTCCAGACATCGGTCGCCAGCAAGGCGTCCCGCGTGGTCTCGGCGGCCGACGGCCGCGCGGTCATCGAGTTCGGCAGCCGACGCGCGCACGGGATCGAGGCGGCGGTGCTTGCGGCTCGCGCCGCCTTCATCGCCGGCTGCACGGCGACGTCGAATCTCGAGGCCGGCCGGCGCTTCGGCATTCCCGTCAGCGGCACCATGGCGCACTCCTGGGTGATGGGCTTCGGAGACGAGATCGACGCGTTCCGGCAATACATGCAGATCTTCGGACCGCACAGCACGCTGCTCATCGACACCTACGACACGGTCACGGCCGCCCGCCGCATCGTCCACGCGGGCCTGGCGCCGACCGCGGTGCGCCTCGACAGCGGCGATCTCCTCGCCCTCTCCCGCCAGGTGCGGCGGATCTTCGACGAGGGCGGCCTCGAGACGACGCGGATACTCGTGTCGGGCGATCTCGACGAGCATCGCGTCGCCGCGCTCGTCAGGGCCGGCGCGCCGATCGACGGGTTCGGCGTCGGCACCGCGATCAGCGCCGTGGCCGACGCGCCGGCGCTGGGCGGCGTCTACAAGCTGGTCGAGACGATGGAGGACGGAGCAGCGCGGCCGACGGTAAAGCTGAGCACGGGCAAGCGGACATTTCCCGGCCGCAAGCAGGTCTGGCGCGTCACCGAGAAAGGCACCGCGACTCACGACGTGATGGGGCTCGAAGATGAGCAGAAGCAGGACGGCCGACCGCTGCTGACGCGGGTGCTGCGTCAAGGCACGCGCGTCGTCCCCGTCGACCCGATCGAGGAGATCCGGCGGCGGTGCGCGTCGCGCGTCGCGCAGCTGCCGGCGGCGCTGCACGCGATCGACAGCACCAGCGGCTACACCGTGCGGGTGAGCCCGGCGCTCGACGCGCTGGCGCGATCCGCGGTACGGCGCGTCGGCGCGTGACCTTCACTCGTAACCGCGAGCTCGTAACTATCGAGAAACTCGAGCCGTGCCGCCTTTCATGACGCGCTCGACCTCGCCGAGCGTCGCCATGCTGGTGTCTCCCGGCGTCGTCATCGCCAGCGCGCCGTGGGCGGCGCCGCACTCGACGGCATACTGCGGACCTTTGCCCGACAGCAGGCCGTAGATGAGGCCCGAGGCAAACGAGTCTCCGCCGCCGACGCGGTCCCAGATCTCCAGCCGCTCGCGGTTCGGCGCCGTGTAGAACGCGCCGCCCATCCAGGCGATGGCGCCCCAGTCGTTGAGCGTCGCCGTCGTGGCGTTGCGCAGCGTCGTCGCGACGACCTGGAAGTTCGGGTACGCGGCGACCGCCTGCTCGATCATCTGCTTGAACTTGGCCGGATCGAGCTCGCTGAGGTGCTCGTCCATGCCCTCGACCTCGAAGCCCAGCGCGGCGGAGAAGTCCTCTTCGTTGCCCAGCATCACGTCGATGTAAGGCGCGAGCCGCCGGTTGACCTCGCGTGCGCGCGCCTGACCGCCGATGGACTTCCAGAGCGAGTCGCGGTAGTTGAGGTCGTAGGAGATGAGCGTGCCGTGCTTGCGCGCCGCCGCCATGGCTTCCTCGGCCACCGCCGGTGTCGTCTCGGACAGGGCGCAGAAGATGCCGCCGGTGTGGAACCAGCGCGCGCCGAGGCGCCCGAAGATCTCCTCCCAGTCCACGTCGCCGGGCTTCAGCTGGGAGACGGCCGTGTGCCCGCGGTCCGAGCAGCCGAGCGCCGCGCGCACGCCGAAGCCGCGCTCGGTGAAGTTCAGGCCGTTCCGCACCGTCCGTCCGACGCCGTCGTACTTCATCCAGCGCACGCGCTGCTCGACGCCGCCCTGGAACATCAGGTCCTCGACCAGCCGGCCCACCGGGTTGTCGGCCAGGGCCGTGACCACCGCCGTCTGCAGCCCGAAGCAGCGCTTGAGCCCGCGGGCGACGTTGTATTCGCCGCCGCCTTCCCACACCTGGAACGTCCGCGCCGTGTGGACTCGTCCATCGCCAGGGTCGAGCCGGAGCATCACTTCGCCAAGGGAGACGCAATCCCAGCGGCAGGACTCACGAGAGCGCAAGGTCAACGAGGCCATGGGGAGGAACGATAACTCATCAGACCGCGGACTTCAGGCCCAGACTCCAGGCTTGGGGATTTCGCCGATTGCGCCCGCCGTCCGGAGTCTGGAGTCTGTAGTCGGTGAGTCCGTAGTCGGAGTCCGGAGTCCGGAGTCTGGAGTCCGAGTCTGGAGTCCGTAGTCTATCGGTCCGGTCGATTCCGTCATACACTAGATCTGTCTGGCCGCGCGTCGCACCGCGGCCCGGACCCTGTGCAAGATCAGCCTGCGAACCGCGTCAGGGCCGGAAGGCAGCAGCGCTAAGCAGTCCCTGAGCTGTGCCGCAGGCCATCCGGGTCGCGGTGGGACGCGCGCTTCACAAATCGTCAATCGTCAATCTTCAACCGTCAATTCGAGTGGCTTACCAGGTCATCGCCCGCAAGTGGCGTCCGCAGCGCTTCGAGGACGTAGTCGGCCAGCAGGCCGTCACGCAGACGCTGCGCAACGCCCTCACGAGTGGCCGCCTCGCGCAGGCCTTCGTCTTCGCCGGGGCGCGGGGCGTCGGCAAGACCACGACCGCGCGCATCCTCGCGCGAGCGCTGAACTGCGTGAACGGGCCGACGCCCGACCCCTGCGGCGTCTGCGACGCCTGCGTGGAGATCGCCCAGGGACGCGACCTCGACGTCCTGGAGATCGACGCCGCCAGCAACACCGGCATCGACAACGTCCGCGAGGTGATCATCAGCAACCTCGCGGTGTCCCCAGCCCGCGACCGCTACAAGATCTTCATCATCGACGAGGTCCACCAGCTCTCGAACCACTCGTTCAACGCGCTCCTGAAGTCGGTGGAGGAGCCGCCGCCGCATGTCGTCTTCATCATGGCGACGACCGAGCTGCACAAGATTCCCGACACGATCCTGTCGCGCGCGCAGATCTACGAATTCCGCACCATCGCGACGACCGCGATTGCCGGCCAGCTCCGCCACATCGCCAACGCCGAGGGCATCACGATCGGCGACGACGCGCTCGGCATGCCTTGCGCGGTACGCGGAAGGCAGCATGCGGGACGCGCAAAGCGCGTTCGATCAGGTGCTGTCGTTTGCCGGCGCGACCGTCACGGCTGACGATGTCGCGTCGGTGCTCGGGCTGGTGGGCCGCGACCTGCTGTTCGATATCCTCAAGGCGGTCGCCGACGAGGATGCGGCAGCGGCGTTCAGTCTCGCCGGCCGCGCCGTCGAGGCCGGCTACGACCTGCGCATCCTCTGCCGCGAACTGGCGGGCCTGGTCCGCGCGATGACGCTCGTCTCGATCGACACCGGCCGCCTCTCGGATCCGGAAGTCGTCTTCGAGTCCGATCGCGAGCGCCTGCAAGCGCTGGTCGCGCGCTTCTCGCGCGAGGATCTGCTGCGCTCGTTCGATCTCGTGGCGAAGGCCGAGGCAGACGTGAAGGCGGCGTCGCAGCCCCGCTACGCGCTCGAGATGGCGCTGCTGAAGTGGATTCACCTGCGAAAGCTGGTGCCGCTGGCCGACCTGATCGGTCAGCTGGAGAAGGGCGGCCTTGCGCCAGCCCGCGTCTGCGCGCCCCTCTGCCGCGCCGACGACCACAGCCGCGCAGCGGCCACAGGGCGGCGGGTTCGCCACGCGTCCGGCGTTCCCGCAGCGTCCGGCCGCCGCGCCCTCGCGTCCGGCAGCCACGCCGCCGCTACGGCCCGCTCCGGCCGGCGCATCCGCGCCTCGTCCGGCCGCCGGTCCTGCGCCAGCGGCAGACACGCCGCTGCCGGCGGATTTCAAGGATCGCTTTCTCGCGGAAGTGCAGCGCGCGAACCGCACGTTCTACAACCTGCACGTCGCGACGGCGCAGAAGATCGACCTGGATGGCGGCCGCGTCGTCTTCACGTTCGGCCCCGTACACGAGACGATGCGTCAGCAGGTGGAAGCGCGGCGGCCGTGGCTGGAGGAGCGGGCCGAATCAGTGGCGGGCCGCCGGGTCGTCGTGACGACGGCGCGGGGCAGCGCGTCAGAGCCGACAGCCCCGCGCCCGGCCACAACGACAGAGCCGGCGGCGCCGGCGCCTGCGCCGCCCGACGCCGACCTGAAGGCCCGGGCCCTGGCCGACGGCGGCGTGAAGGCGATGCTCGAAGTGTTTCCCGCGGAGATCCGCGAGGTCGAGGAGATCAAGTAATGGATTTTCGCCAGATGATGAAGCAGGCGCAGAAGATGCAGGAGCAGCTCGCGCGCCAGGCCGAAGAGCTCCGCGTCGAAGGCAACGCCGGCGGCGGCATGGTCACCGTCATCGCCAACGGATCGAAGCAGGTGCAATCGCTCAAGATCGACCCCGAGGTCGTCTCCAAGGAAGACGTGGAGATGCTGCAGGACCTGATCCTCGCCGCGATCAACGACGCGTTCCGGAAGGTCGACGACGCCATGCAGAAGAACGTGGGCGGCATGATGAACCTCAAGATGCCAGGGTTTTAATTGAAGATTGGCGATTGGCGATTGACGATTGGCGATTCGGAACGACAACTCGTAACTCTTAACTCTTAACTCTTAACTCGTAACTTGAAGAGTGACCCACCCCGAGCCCCTCGCCCGACTCATCGAGCAGTTTCAGCGGTTGCCCGGCATCGGCGCCAAGGGCGCGTCGCGCCTGGCGATGCACGTGCTGCGCACGCCCCGTGAAGACGCGGACCGGCTGTGCGAGGCCATCCGCGACGTCAAGGAGCGCGTGACCTACTGCACGGTGTGCAACACCATCACCGACGTCGACCCGTGCGCCTACTGCACCGATCCGGTCCGCGATCGCAGCCTGATCTGCGTCGTCGAAGAGCCGCAGAACGTCGTGGCGATCGAGAAGACGCGCGAGTTCCGCGGCACGTATCACGTGCTGATGGGCGCGCTGTCGCCGCTGTCGGGCATCGGCCCGGACGACCTGAAGATCAAGGGCCTGCTCGGCCGCATGGCCGATGGCGCGGTCCAGGAGGTGGTCCTCGCCACCAACCCGAACGTCGAGGGCGAGGCCACGGCGCTCTATCTCGCACGGCTGCTGAAGCCGCTCGGCGTGCGCGTCACGCGCATCGCCACCGGCATCCCGGTCGGCAGCGACATCGAGTACGCCGACGAGATCACGATGTCGAAAGCGATGTCGGGGCGGCGGGATGTATGACGTGCTGCGTGCCGGGTGCTTTGTGCTTCGTGCGGTGCTGAGTGCAGAGTGCTACGTGCTCGTGCGAGTGCTGAGCGCGAAGTGCTGCGTGCCAGGTGCCGTCGTGTGCCGAAGGCTGAACGCTGAGGGCTGAAGGCCGAGAACTGCCCATGCTCCCCGTCACGCTCCAGATTCCTGCCGCGATCGTCCTCGTGCTCGGGGGGGCGGTGGCGTGTTTTGCGGGCTACAAGTTCTTCCGGGTCGTCCTGGGCATCTTCGGCTTCGTGCTCGGCGCGCTGCTGGCGACGACGATTGCCGGCGCGAGCAGCACCTCGTCGCTGGTGCTGTGGGCCGTCGTCGGCGGGCTGGCCGGCGCGTTGGCGCTGAATTTCGCGTATTTCTTCGGCGTCGTGCTGGTCGGCGCCGCGGTCGGCGCGATGGCCGTGACGGCCATCTGGTCCCGGGCCAGCGGCGATCCGCACGTGCTCGTCGTCATCGCCTTCGCCGCCGCCGGCGCGCTGGCGGCGATGTGGCTGCAGCGCTACGTCGTGATCACCGGCACCGCGTTCGGCGGGGCATGGACGCTGCTGGTCGGCGTGCTCGCGCTGATGGGCGACGCCGCTGCCCAGGCTGCGGCCGCCGCCAACAACGTGTGGGTCGTGTATCCCCTGGATCCGGCGCCGGGCAGGCGATGGCTGCCGGTGGTCTGGCTGGTGCTGGGTCTTGCCGGTCTGTTCGTCCAGCTGCGGCGTCCCGCTCCGGCCCTCAAGCGCGTCAAGCGCAACGGCAAGTAGAACCCGTACGTCAACCACAGAGACACGGAGCGACGGAGACACACAGGACCCAAACCGGCTCGCGATCGAGAGTCCCCCCGCACGGGTTCATCCCCCGCGATTGTGCCCTGTAACGCCTCGGTCCTCCGTGCCTCTGTCGTTGACGTACGCTGCTCACGGACACACGCGCGGGCAGACGAACAGATCGAAATCCGCCGTGGGATCCGCGGCGCCGAAAGGCTGCCGTGACGAGAACACCACCGTCTCGGCGCGCGCGTCGACCAGCGGGGCCACGCTCGGCGTCAGCCAGCGCCCCAGCGCGCCGCTCACCCGCGTGAACACGCCGGTCTCCCGGTCGAACGCGAAGATGTCGGGCACGAGGTTGTCGTCGACGGCTTCGGACGGGCAGTTGCGCGTAGCACAACACGTTGGACGCCGCCGACTCGAACACCACGACGCGCCCGTCCGCCGAGATTCTCGGACGCACGCTCGAGGCGTCCGCCGACTTCGTGATCTCCGCGCTCGCCGATGTCGGCAGGTCGTGTACCACCACGTCGGTGCGCTGCCTGCCGCCCTTCGTCCGTTCGACGACGAACGCCACGACAAGTCCGTCGGCCGTCAGCGACGGCGAATAGGCCCGCACGCGTGCCACGGCCGTTGTCGCCGCAGCTGACGCAGGCAGTCGCCCCGGTGTCGAGGTTGGCGACCAGGACATCGAGCGGCTCGAACTGGATCGTCCGATCGCGATCGAGGGGTCCGCGCGCGCACTCGCGGTCGCGACGAACGCGAGTACGTGGCCGTCCTCGGAAAGCGCGGGCGCGAACCGGTTGCCCATGAATGGCGTCGGGCTGCCGGTCGGGTGGATGGTGCTCAACGCCCCGGTCTCGCGCCGATACAGGTAGACGTCCCGATGCGTGCCGTCGGCGTTCGCGCCGGCCACCAGGTTCGTCGCGTCCGAGGTGAAGGCCACGACGCGCCCATCGGCGCTGACGACGGGATCGGCGCTCAGCCCGTTGGCTGCGGCGCCGTGGATTCCGATGCTCACCAGTCGCGTCTCGCCGCTTGCCCGATCGCGAACGAAGACGTTGCGACGGAGGTCCTGGCTGCCCTCGCGAACCAGGTTCCGCGCGTCCGACTCGAACGCCAGGTAACGCCCGTCCGCCGACAACGAAGGACCGCTGGAGCTGCCATCGGCCGCCGAGCCGTCCGCCGCGATGGATTCGAGCGTGAGCGTCGCCATGGCGCGGTCGAACACGTACACGTCCCGCAGCGCGTTGCGATCGTCCGGCACCAGCCGCGCGCTGGACGCAAACGCGACGAAGCGGCCGTCGCCGCTGAGGGCGGCTGTGTCCGCGATGTCCGCACGGCTCGTCTCGGCCTGGCGAAGGACCAGCTGGCCGGCGCCCAGGCCTTCGGGGGCCGCCGCCGGGCTTCCGCCAAGGATGGCGACGAGCGCGATTGACGTGCCGACTATCCGCGGCACGACTACCTTCCGCGCCGCTGGACTTCCAGGGCGACTCGTCTGCCGACTGCGATCGCTCGATCGGTCTCGAAGGCCTCGCTGGTATGAGCCGGGCGGACGCCCCGCACGCCGCCGGCCACGGCCGCGCGCAAGTCCACGCCGTCGAGCTGCTCGAGCAGATGCTCGATCTCGTGCGCCAGGTGCCTCACATGGTTGGAGTCCACGGGCCGAAGGTGGACGTGGGCGGTCAGCATCCCGCGTCTTTCGACCTCGGTCGTCGCCGCCGCGGACAGCTGGTCTGCCCGCAAATCGAGCGAGACGCTCACCTTCGCCGAAGCCTGCGACAGCCGCGTGCACTGCCGCCGGAACATCGGCGACTCGTCCCACATGCGCCCGAGAAGGCGCTCGATCGGCTCAGGGGCGTCGAAGAGTCGCCAGTTCGGCGGGCGCAGGCAGCCAATCCGTTGAGGCCGTCGGGAAGCCGACGGCTCTCGCCTCGACCCCGGCGGCCCCGGTCAGCGGCGCCGCGCCGAGCGTCATCCGGTAGAGGACCTGATTCCAGGTGCCAGTCCCGCCTGCGAAGAGGGCCGCACTGCCCGGCCCGACGATGAGAAGACACGTGGCGACGGCCGCCACGCTGCGCCGGCGATGGAGCGGACGCATACCGGCCCCCTACCGGGCCTGTTGCCGACAGGCCGCCTTGCGAGCGCGAACGGATGCGACGCATCCGTCGGCTCACAAGGGTATAAACGCCGCTGTAGTCGATTCCGAACAGTTCAGCGTACGCCGAGCAGCACTTCGACCGTCAGTTGGTCGAGCCGCTCGTAGGGCAGTGGCTTGGCGGCGAGGGTGGCGCGATCGAACGTGTGGCCGAGCAGCGTTGCCAGGTGCGAGGCGGAGTACTTGCCTTCCGCCGGCGTCGGCATGCTCGCCTGGTGGATTTCCTTCACGATGGCCTGAATCTCCGCGTCGGCATTCCAGCGCGCCGCCTTCTCCTTGAGAATCAGGTACGTCCGCATGCAGCCGCGGGCGAAGTCCTTTACGCCGTCGTAGTTCTCGGTGCGGTAGGCGTGCGCGTCGAAGTGCCTTGATCCGGCGTAGCCGACGTCCTCGAGGAACTTGACCAGGAAGAACGCCGACTTCGGGTTGGCCGCGCCGAAGCGGAAGTCCTGGTCGTAGCGGCCCGGCGCCTGGTCGTTCAGGTCGATGTGGAACAGCTTGCCGGCTTCCCAGGCCTGCGCCACGGCATGCGTGAAGTTCAGCCCGGCCATCTGCTCGTGCGCGACCTCGGGATTGACCCCGACGAGCTCCGGGTGCGCGAGCGTCGGGATGAGGCCCAGGTAATTGCCCGTCGTCGCCATGTAGATGTCGCCGCGCGGCTCGTTGGGCTTGGCCTCCATCGCGAACTTGTAGCCGTAGCCCTTGTCGATCGAGTACTCGCACAAGTAGTCGATCGCATACCGCAGCCGCTTCACCGCGTCGTCGGCGCGCCGGCAGGCGTCGGTCTCGGTGCCTTCGCGGCCGCCCCACAGCACGAAGATCTTCGCGCCGAGCTCCGCGCCGATGTCCATGGCGCGGATCGTCTTCTGCAGCGCGTAGGCACGCACGGCGGGGTCGTTCGCCGTGAACGCGCCGTCGCGGAACGCCGGGTCGAAGAACAGCGTGACGGTGGCCATCGGCACGACGATGCCGCTGGCGTCGCAGGCGTTCTTGAACTCCTTCACGATGCGATCGCGCTCGGCCGGCGTCGCGTCGATCGGCACGAGATCGTTGTCGTGGAGGTTCACCCCCCACGCGCCGACCTCGGCCAGCATCTTCACCGCATCGACCGGCGGCAGCGGCGGCCGCACCTCCGAGCCGAACGGATCGCGGCCGCGGTTGCTGACGGTCCAGAGACCGAAGGAGAACTTGTGCTCGGGGCGTGGGGCGTACTTGTCGGCGCTCATCGAATCCTCGTCACAAAGGGCATCATCACAACCGCGAAGTCGCAAGGCCGCGAAGCCGCGACGCTCGAGGTCGGCCTCAGCAGACCGGCCGACTTCGGGGCAGCAGTGCATTCTAGGAGAATTGTCTACCTTGTGCCATCGCGGCGTGGCGGCATCGCGGCGTCGCGGCTGGCGTCACGACACGCTCTTCAGCGCCGGATACAACGCCCGATACCGCTGGTACTGCCGAGCCATCGCGGCTTGATCGATCGCGTTGGGCTCGATCCGCGTGACGACGCGGACGACGGCGTCGCAGGCCTCGTCGACCGTCCGCCACTGTCCAGCGCCAACGCCGGCCAGCAGGGCCGCGCCGTACGCCGCGCCTTCCTCTGCCGCCACGATCTCGACGGGGTAGCCGTAGGTGTCGGCCTGGATCCGGCGCCATAGCTCCGACCGCGCGCCGCCGCCGCCAAGGCGCACGTGGCTCACCGGCACCCGCATCGCCTCGAAGATCGAGAAGCTGTCCTTGAGGCTGAAGGCGACGCCCTCGAGCACCGCGCGCACGACGTGCGCGCGCGTGTGACTGGCGGAGAGTCCGACCAGGGCGGCGCGCGCGTGCGGGTCGAGGTGCGGCGTGCGCTCGCCCATGAGGTACGGCGCCCACAGAACGCCGTCGGAGCCCGGCGGCGCCGTGGCCGCCCACTCCGTCATGACGTCGTAGGGGTCGCGGGACCGCGTCTCCCGCGAGCACGAACTGGTCGCGGAACCAGCGGAGCGAAAGCCCGGCGCCAAGCGTCACGCCCATGACGTGCCAGCGTCCCGGCACGGCGTGGCAGAACGTGTGGATGCGGCCGCCCGGCTCGAGCACCGGGCTGTCGGTCGCGGCAAAGACGACGCCCGAGGTGCCGATTGTCGCGCTGACGGCGCCGGCGCGGACGATGCCCATGCCGACGGCGCCCGCCGCCTGGTCGCCGCCGCCGGCGACGATGGGCGTGCCGGCCTTGAGGCCGGTCGCCTCGGCCCCCTTGTCAGACACGCTGCCGGTGACCATCGGCGACTCGAAGGCTTCCGGCATCAGCGACGGCGAGAGGTCCAGCGCCGTCAGCACGGTCTCGGACCACTTGCGCGCGCCGACGTCGAAGAGCAGCGTGCCGGAGGCGTCGGCGACGTCGGTCGCCTTTTGCCCGCTGAGCCGGAAGCGCACGTAGTCCTTCGGCAGCAGGACCGATCGCACCTCGCGCCATTTCTCCGGCTCGTGCTCGCGCACCCACAGCAGCTTCGGCGCGGTGAAGCCGGTGAGCGCGGGGTTCAGCGTCAGCTCGATCAGCCGGGCCGCGCCAATCGTCTCGGTGATCTCCTCGCACTGCGCGTGGGTGCGCTGATCGCACCAGAGCAGCGCCGGCCGCACGACGCGGTCGTGGCCGTCGAGCATGGTCGAGCCGTGCATCTGGCCCGAGAAGCCAATCGCGGCAATCGCGTCGGCCGAGACGCCGGGCTGTCCAAGCGCCGCGCGCACCGCCTCGCACGCCGCCCGCCACCAATCGTGCGGGTCCTGCTCGGCCCAGCCGGTCTCGGGCGAGGCAAACGGCACGTGCTCCGCCGTAGCCGAGGCGACGATGCCGCCGCGTTCGTCGACGACGAGCGCGCGCGTGCCGCCCGTGCCGACATCAATTCCCAGAAGCAAAGACACGAAGAGTCCTCCCCACCCACAATCGCGAAGCCGCGAAGCCGCGAGACGCCGCGAAGTCAGGATTCACGAAACCACACGCGGCAGGCTTGAACGCGTATCAAATCACAGCTGGTGCCGCCGTGCGCACTCCATTCAGTGAGCCATCGCCGCGTCGCGGCATCGCGGCATCGTGGTTGTCGTGGTTGTCCGTCAGTTGGCGGAGCGCACTTCGAAGCTGGTCCAGCGGCTCGCGGTCCTCGGCTTCGCGCGTCCCGGGCCGCGCGTGGTGGCGGTGACCTGGAAGACGTAGTCGCCCGGAGGCATGCGCTCGCCCAGCTTGATGCCGCCGGCCGCCTTGACCGGCTGCTTCTTCAGCGGAGGCACGAGCGTCGAGGGCGGCGCGCTGAAGAATGGCTTGCCGTCACGCCAGACGACGACGCGCGTTTCGACGGGGACGGTGGCGTTGTAGATCTCATAGGAATAGACCAGCCGCGTGCCCGGTTCGAAGACGCGCAGTGCGGGGCTCGAGACTTGTCCCAGGGTCGCGTTGTCGATCTCGGGCGTCGCCGATGCCCTTGATTTCCTCGCCCAGCAGAACACCCGAGAGGGCGAACAGACCCTTTTTCACGTCGGGCACGTCGACGAACTCGCCGGCGGCGCCTACGGCCCCCGATGTCGCGTCGCGCACCGAAAATCGCGCCTGGTACCCGCCGGGTCTTCGGCACCGGAACGACAATTGAGTAGACGACGCCAGACTCGAAGGTTTGCGGATCGGCGTCGTCGGCCAGGCCGATGGTGAAGTGCGCGGTGCGGCCCGTCGTCGGCGCGCCCCACTCGTCGAAGACGATGCCCATGACGTCAGCCCTGGCGACACGGCGGCCGGTGTCGTCGACCGCGAACGTCAGGGCGCGCGCGTCGATGTAGAGCAGCGCGCGCACCGAGGCCGCGCCCTTGCGGTCGTAGCCCGGCACCAGCGTCGCGCGCACGGGGATCTCGCTCACGCAAACGGCGACATCGCCGCGTCGTGCAGGGCCTGTTGTGGTGAGGCAGGCGGCGCCGTGCGGTCGTTGTCGGAGACACCAAGAAAGCCTTTGCGCGTTCGGACGCGAAGTCCGGGACGCTTCACGCTCACGGAAACGGCATGGAACCGCGGCGTCCTGCCGGGCGCCGCGAAGGTGTCCTCCGGCGGCGTGTAGCCGATGACGTAGTAGCCGCGCAGGTCGTCGCTCACGCGCTTGAGCAGCTGGGCGATGTCGTTGGAGTTGACCATCGCGCGGCCGCCGGTCTGCTCGGCGAGGAACCTGAGCGACTCCTGAGTCTCGAGCAGGAACTGCCGGCGGCTGACCCCCGCGGTCATGACGGTGTCGGCGCCGGCAAACGTCGTGGCGTCTTCTGCCGTCAGGCCGCCGGTCTGGAGGCCGCGCGGGTCGATGGCGTAGACCACCACGCCAACGCGCATGGCGCGGTCGACCACGCGTTCCAACTGGTCGCGGACCAGAAGCGACGGCTGGTACGTGCCGTCGGGATCGCGCTCGAACAGCTCGAAGCCTTCGGAGATGAGCACGACGGCCTTGCGGCCCGGGAGATCGCGGACTCCGCGAATGGCGAGCTGCAGCATGCCGAGCGTCCCGCCCGCGGACATCGACTCGCGAAGCTGATCCAGCCGCCCGAGATCCGTGGGGTCCGATCGATCGAAGCCGAAGTTGGCGCCGACGCCGGGACCGGGCGTCCCACTGCTGGTGGGCAGGACCGCGTTCAAGGCCTCGAACGACGTGATGCCGCGGCGTGAGAACCCGTTCCACTTGACCTGCTCGATCGCGGCGTTCAACAGGCGCCGATCATGGGTCAGTTGTTGCCCGACGCCCGCGTTGACGCTTGTCTTGACCAGCGCCACGAGATCGTCGGGGCGCACTTGCTCGGCGACGAAGCGTCGCAGCGCCTTACGCGTCGGCTCCATGTTGATCCACGCGATGCCAAGGTCGTCGACGACGAGCACGATCGTCCGCTGCACGTCGCTGCGCGTGAGCCGCTGGCCGCCGACGACGGGTGCCGCCGCAGAAGTCGCAACCGATCGCGAGTCCAGCGTCGTCGGCGGTTCGGCATCAACCGGCACGTATCGCGCGAGCGTGACCTGTTGCAGCTTGCCGTCCTGCCGCACCTCGAAGTCGTCGTGTGTCAGGTCAGTAACGGGATTGCCGTCGCGGTCGGTGACAACGACGTCCATGCGGATGGCTTCCACGCCGACACGGAAGCGCGGGGGGTCGGGTGCTTGGTCTTGTGCGCCATGGGTGAGCGCAGCCGCCGTGAGGAGCACGACGGCAAGTGAGACGAGACGCACGGAACCTCCGGGCAGGCTGGGCAGGACGCAACGAATCTTACACAGTGACGGGTTACGGGCTGCCAGGCGAGTTACGAGCATCGCGGCGGGCCTCGTGATAATGACGTAGGAGAACGGTAGCTCGGCCAGCCTTCCTCCGCAACTTCGCGCGTGTTCCATTCGAGCAGGTAATCCCGATTGCGGTCCGGATACGCCGTCGCTGCCGGATACGGATATCCCGGCATGCTGCTTGAAGGGCAGCGGCGCCACGGTCTGCGCGTGTGCCGCGTAGAAGTCCATGTCCTTCACGTAGCCGTTGAAGTACACGAAGTAGTCGCGCGTCCAGCCCGGGAGGAGCGGCGGCAGCGCGCTGGCGTCGAACTCGAGCGCGACTTCATCGCCGGCGCCGAAGATCGCGAACTGGTCCTCCGCTGCGTCCAGCAGCGGCGTCACCGCGCCGTACTTCGTGTAGAAGCCGCGGTGCCGGGCGTAGGGCCCGTACTTGCTGACCTCGCCGTGGACGTACTGCAGATCGGCAGCCGGCGTGCCGGTCGTCTCGCGCGGGAATCCGCGGAAGGCCAGCGACGCGTCGGCCAGCGGGATCTCCGTGCGGCGAACCGGCACCGCCTTCTCCGGCGTCGTGTCGACGAGGATCTGATCCCAGTAGATCTTGAGGTTGGTCCAGATGCGGATGCGGCGCGCGCCGGCCGGCAGCGCGCGCGTCAGGTCCGCCGTCATCGTCCGGAGCAGTCCCGCGGGAAAGCCGATGTCGTCGGCGATGCGGCGCCACTGGCCGTCGGGCAGCTGCGCTTCGACCCAGGGCACGACTGCGGTGACGTTCGCCTGGTGCGCGGCGAAGACGGAGGTGGCGGTGAAGTAGTCGGTGAAGCCGTGCATCAGCAGCCGCACCGGCGCACCGGCGGGGAGCTCACCGAGGTCGAGCTCGAGAGAGTGCAGCGGCGCGAACCCTTTGAAGCCAGCACCAGGAGGGCGCGACTTCAGTCGCGCCGTGGCGGTTCCTATCGGTGCCGGCGCGGCTGAAGCCGCGCCCTCCACGAGGCTGACGAAACGCCGATCCCGCTCCCGCAACTCCGTTCATCACGTCGCGCCCCTCGCCATCCCAGGCGCCTGCCGGCAGCCGCGCGCCGCGCGAGGCAATCGGCCGATCGGCCGGGTGCGGCGGCATCGCCGCGAAGTACTCGTTCGGATAGACGTCGGTGCCGTCGGGGTGATCGATCGCGAAGAGCTTCACTTGATCGAGGTAAATCACTTCTTCCATCGGCTCGGCGAACCGGAACGACAGCCGGCCGTCTTTCTCGCGCACCTGCCGGCCCTCGACCTTCACGAACTCGTCGACGTCGGAGATGTTGCGCGTGCCCGGGGGCGACCCAGTGCCCGACGACCGCCGGACCGATGGCATCGGCGATGAACTCGTAGCGCTCGCCGTTCCACGAGAAGAGCACCGGGCAGGAACTGCCGCGACGATCGATCTGCGTGATCGCGTGGCGCGCATTCGCTTTCATCTCCACTTCGTCCTGCACGACGCCGGTCGGCCACAGCAGGCGCACGACATCGGCCTGCGGCCGCCTTGCCGATGCCGGCCAGGATCTCCGGAGAGCCCTGTGCCGCGAAGCCCGACGCCGAGACGGTCTCGAACTTCTGCCACACCGTGCCGGCCTGCACCTCGATCTTCGTGCCGATGCCGCTGCGGTTGTCGTTCAGCCCCAGCAGCGCAATGCGGACGGCGTTGTTGGCGTTGCCGCCCTCGTTCCTGATCATTACCGGCCCGGTGGCGCGGCTGGTGAGGAGCAGGTCGGCGTCGTTGTCGCTATCGAGATCCCCGGCCGCCAGTCCGAGCGGGACGCTGAACGTGGTCAGCGGGCCCGCGCCGACGCTGCTCGAGGCGTCCTCGAATTGCCCCTCGACGTTCCGCAGCACCTGCAACACCATCCCGCTGGGCCGCCCGTAGCCTGCGGCCGCCAGGTCGATCCAGCCGTCGTTGTCGTAGTCGATCGCCGTGAGCCCGAAGCCGCTGAAGAGCGCCGACGCCGGCAGCGAGACCTTCTTGAAGGACTTGCCCTCGACGTTGCGCCACAGCGACACCGGCGCTTCGAAGTGCGTGAAAGCCAGGTCCATCCAGCCGTCCTTGTCGAAGTCGAACGCGACGACGCCGCGTGCGTTGGACGGCTTCTCCGGCGTGAACGCGTCGAGTCCGCTTGTACGCGCCCTCACGCGGGTTGAGCAGGATCGTAGCGGTCGGGCCCGTGAAGATCAGGTCGATCGCGCGGTCGTTGTTGAGATCGCTGGCGGTGATGCCGGCCGTCTTCAGTCCGGTGAGGCCGCGCTCCGCGGTGACATCCGCAAACGTGCCGTCGCCGTTGTTGCGGAGCAGGACAGGTGACGCGTCGGCGGGGACGTCCTCGGATTGCCTGCCCCGCGAGACGACGAGATCCAGATCGGCGTCGTGGTCCACGTCGACGAAGCTGAGGCCGAGCAGCGTGAGCCCGGGGCCGTTCTTCAGCACGACGAGCGGTGCCGCGCCGTCGAAGGCGCCAGCGCCGGTGTTGCGGAACAGCGAGACGCCCGCGGCCGATCCGATCGCGACGTCCGGCTTCTCGTCGTTGTCGTAGTCGCCGACCACGCACGTCACCGGCGGCGCACTGGTGGCGAGTTGGGAGGCACCGACAAACGCTCCCTTGCCATCGTTGCGCATCAGCCGCGCGCCGGCCGGCGTCATCTGCCAGTAGTCGATAGCCCCGTCGCCGTCGGCGTCGATGAGGCAGAGGCCGCTTCCGGCGGGGCCCGTCTCCTCGACCGGTTTTGGCGCCGGCAGCGCCGGCGCCACGAACTTCACGGGAATCGCCGCCGCCGCCGCGCCCGCCAGCGGCTGCACCACCTGCGCCAGCGACAGGGGGCCCTGATCGCCGTAGGTCAGGCTCATCGCCGACGCCACTTTCTCCTGCGTCAGCCGCGTGAACCGGTCCATGTGCCGCTTGGCGTCGTCGGCCTTTCCGCTGCGCTGGTAGGCGCGGGCGATGCCGAACTCGGCCGAGACGAGGAAGGGATCGAGTTCGAGCGCGCGCGAGAACGATCGGATCGCCGGATCCTGCTGCTGCAGCTGGCTGGCGAGCAGTCCCGCGAAGTAGTGCGCGTGCGCGTCGCCCGGGCGCCAGCTCCGTCGTGCGCGTGAAGGCGGCCAGTCGCCTTCTCGCTCTCGCCCAGCGTGCGCAGGAGCAGTCCGAGGTTGTACCAGGCGCGGACGTTGCCGGGCTCCGACTCCACCAGCGCGTCGAGGATCTGCTGCGCGGGCTCGTACTGCTGCAGGCCCGTCATCGCGATCGCCTGGTTCAAGCGCGCGGCCGCCAGCGACGGGTCGGCCTTTGCCGCCGCCTGGAACCGCTCGAGCGCGACTTCCGGCTTCTGCTGGTTCATCGCCGCGACGCCGAGATTGTTCAGCCGAATCGCCTCGGCCGAGGCGTCCACTCGCGCCGGCGCCTGACGCAGCGCCGTCAGCGACGAGGACAGAAGGCCGAGCAACGCGAGGGGAACCAGGACGCGCGTCGAAAACATCTGTGGATTGTATTTCGCAACCTGACGGAACCTGACGGAACCTGACGCACCCGACGGAACCCGAACCAACCTGACGGAACCCGTCGAAACCCGACGGAACCCGACGGAACCTGGTTGGTAGGTCAGGTCAGGCTCCCTGCACCCGCGCGCTGATCTCGGCGGCCGCCAGCTTCACCGCCTGCCCGAGCTCTTCGACGCGCTCCGGCGGAATCTGCAACGTCGTCCCGGCGACGCTGATCGCGGCGATGGCGTGGCCGCGGCCGTTGAGGATGGGCGCGCCGACGCACCTGACGCCGATCTCATCTTCCTCGTCGCACACCGCGTAGCCGAGCTGCCGGACGCGGTCGAGCTCCTTGCGCAGCCCGGCCATCGTCGCGATGGTGCGGTCGTTGTGGCGCGCGAGCTGGCTCGCCCGGACCTGCAGCTCGAACTCGTCGACTGGCAGATAGGCGATGAGCGCTTTTCCGACGGCGGTCGAGTTGAGGTCCATCCTCCGCCCGATCCACGAGACGACCCGGATCGGGCTGGCGGATTCGAGCCGCTCGATGATCACGATCTCGCTGCGCTCGAGCACGCCCATGTGGACCGTCAGCGCGGTCCGCTGCACCAGCGCCGCCAGCGCCGGCCGCGCCTCGTCGCGCAGCTCGACGCCGTCGAGCGCATTGCGGCTGAGCGCGATGAGCTTCATCCCGAACTTGTACCGGCCGCCGACGGACTGCTTCTGCAGATATCCGCGCCGCTCCAGGGTACGAAGGATGAGGTGGACGGAGCTCTTTGGCAGGGACAACCTGCGGCTGAGCTCGGACACCGAATAGCCCTTGCGCGATTGCCCGAGGGCTTCGAGCACGCTCAACGCGCGCTCGAGGGCGGGTACACCGCCTGATTTGTCGAGGGGCGCCGGGACTTCGGCCCGGCTGTCGTTGGTATTGGACATGGGGTCAATCGACTGGATGATAGCCGAGTGCCATCGGTCCCCGGTGGTTCGTTGTCTGGACACGATAGCGAAGACCAAAAGGTCTGACCACTGGGCCCCGAATGTTCAGCGTAATGGACGCCAACTACTTGCAATTCGGCCCAGATCGCTTGACAGAGGTCTAGTGTAAACGCTTTACTCTGGGCGTCCTCGGTCAGACCACTCGAGACCCGGGCGGTCTGGATTGCCCTCAGCACAGGTGTGACGATGAACGCCAACACGACACGCTGCCTCCGCCTTCTCGTTGCCCTTCTCGTTTTTGGCTTCGCGGCCAGCGCCCACGCACAGTCCCTCACAGGACAGTTGAGCGGCACGGTCGTGGACAGCAGCGATGCCGTGCTGCCCGGCGTCACCATCACCTTGATAAACGAGTTGTCCGGTGACCAGCGTTCCACGGTCAGCAACGCCTCCGGCAACTTCGTGTTCGCCGCCGTGCCGGCGGGCACATATACGGTCAGAGCGGAGCTGAGCGGCTTTCAGACCATCGAGACCAAGGGCGTCGTGCTGCGGCTCGGCGAGAAGCCGGAACCTCACCGCGCTCAAGCTGGGCGTCGCCGGCCTGACCGAGCAGGTGGCCGTCACCGCCGTCGCCGAGCTCGCGCCGATTTCCTCTGGCGAGAAGAGCGCGACGATCACCGGCGAGCAGATTCAGAACATCGCCATCGTCGGCCGCAGCGCGGCCGAGTTGCTGAAGATCCTGCCGGGCATGGCGCCGCATCACGCGCAGCAACGGCGCGCCCGGGTTCAACGGCGAAGTCATCGGCATCAACGGCAACGGCGAGGGCGGCAAGCAGAGCGCGCTCGGCAACTACTCGGCCAACGGCACGCGGACGACGCGCTCGACATCACGATTGACGGCGCGCACGCCTCGGACCCCGGCTGCAACTGCGCGACGTCGGTCAACCCGAACCCCGACATGGTCGAGGAGTTCAAGGTCCTGCAGGCGAACTTCGGCGCCGAGAACGCCAAGGGGCCGGTCACGATCAACGTCGTCTCGAAGGCGGGCGGCCGCGATTTCCGCGGCACCGGCTACCTCTACGCGCGCAACTACAAGATGAACTCGAACGAGTGGTTCCTGAACAAGGTGGACGACCCGGCGTCAGGCCCGCAGAACAAGCCCGAGAACAAGTTCTACTTCCCCGGCTTCAACATCGGCGGCCCGCTGCTGATTCCCGGCACCGACTTCAACAAGAACCGCGACAAGCTGTTCTTCTTCTTCGGCTACGAGTACTACAAGCAGGATCTCGACACCGGCACGCTGCGCTCGTGGGTGCCGACGCAGGCGATGCGCAACGGCGACTTCAGCGACGCGGCTACCTGTCGCGGCTGAGCGGCGGCGGCGTCACGGCGCAGCCGTTTGCCGGCAGCGGCGGCATGGTGCCCGGCCAGCGAGATCGATCCGAACGGCCGGATTCTGCTCAACCTGCTGCCGCTCCCGAATATCGACCCGGCGCAGGCCAACGGCTACAACTACGTCGCAGAACGTGCCGCTCAGCCAGGACAACCACCAGGCCCTCGGCCGCGTCGACGTCAGCGTCAGCGACAACACGAAGCTGTTCTTCCGGTACAACTTCCAGGCCGAGCGGCAGCCGTTCCCCGTCGGCCTGTGGTGGCGCAACGCCAACCAGGTGCCGTATCCGACCGACGTCGTCGCCGACAACCGATCGCACTCGGCCACGACCAGCCTGACCAAGGTCTTCGGCTCGACGCTGACGAGCGAGACGACCTTCGGGCTCACCTACATCAACTTCCCGAACCGGCTCGACGATCCCGAGCAAGGTCTCGCGGGAGGCGCTCGGCTACACGAACCCCGGCGTCTACAAGAACGGCCTGGATCAGATTCCGTCGACCGTCACCTGGGGCGCACGGCCCGACGATGTTCAATCCCGGCGGATTCGATCCGGTGCTGTTCGCCACCAAGTGGCTCGTCTCGGTCGGCCAGAACATCACCAAGGTCGCCGGCGCGCACACCTCAAGCTGGGCGGCTTCTACGAGTGGGTCAACAACAGCCAGCCGGGCAACAACAACAGCAACGGCCAGCTCGAGTTTGCGACCTGGACTGGCAACACCACCGGCAACGTCTTCTCCGACATCCTGACCGGCCGCGGCATCAACACCTACAACGAGTCGACGAAGAACATCGTGCGCGACATGGGCTACAAGGTGTTCGAGGGCTACGTCCAGGACAGCTGGAAGTTCAAGCCGCGCCTGACGCATCGACGCCGGGCTCCGGCTGTCGTACCTCGGGCCGCTGGTACGCGCGCAACGACTTCGGCATGGCGGTCTTCGACCCCGCGCTGTACGACCCGAACGCGGCGCTCAGCGACTGAGCGGCCTCACCTGGCACGGGCGGGACAGCAGCGTGCCGATTTCCGGGCGCGAGGTGCAGACGCTGGTGTTCGGTCCGCGCGTCGGCTTCGCCTGGGACGTGCAGGGCACCGGCCAGACCGTCGTTCGCGGCGGCTACGGCCTCTTCAACTACCACGACGAGCAGGCCGGCGCCGGCACGATGGACATCCCGGCCGGCCACACGTTGACGACGGTCAGCGGCGACCCGCTGCTGTCGGACATCCCGAACATCGTGCCCGCGCGCCACGCGGGATCGTCGGTCGAGGCGATCGACCCGCGACGACGACCTCAACCCGCGGACCCAGAGCTGGAGCCTGACGGTGCAGCGCCGGCTGCCGTGGAGCATCACGTTCGAGACGTCGTATGTCGGCAGCAAGAGCGATCAGCTGCGCAACGCGGGCCTGGGCAACATCAACATCGTGCCGTTCGGCGCCATGCTCAACGACCCGAATGGCAACGCCGACAGCTTACAGGCCGTTCCAGCTGTACGGCGACATCAACGTCATCGACCACACGCTCTACTCGAACTACCACTCGTGGCAGAACCTGCTCAGCCGCCAGACCGGAACCTTCAGCTTCACGGCGGCCTACACGTTCTCGAAGGCGCTTGGCATCCGCGGCGGCCAGCAGGGCCGCGCCATCCAGCCGCCTGACCTGAGCCAGCTGCGCGACTACTCGGTACGGCGTCCTCGGCAACGACCGCCGACACATCTTCAGCGTGGCGTACAGCTGGCTGCTGCCCGAGGTGAAGCTCGGGCGTGACCAACGCGATCCTCGGCAACTGGCAGATTTCCGGCATCACGCAGTTCGTCAGCGGGGCGCCGCTGCAGGTCGTCGGCGGCGCGGGCAACTTCCGCATGGATGGCACCGACGCCGACGGCGTCGACGCTCAGCAGCCAGGCCATCACCGGGTCGCCGCAGATCCCGGCGATGCCGGTGCTGACGTGCGATCCCGCGGGGCAGCGGCGACGTCGCTCGCGCGCGCCGAATGCTTCGCGGCGCCGTCACCGGGCCAGAACGGCAACTTCATCTGGCCGAACATCGAAGGGCCGTCGTACATCAACCACGACTTCTCGCTGTTCAAGAACTTCCCGATCGGCGGCAACAAGAAGGTCCAGTTCCGGTTGTCGGCTTACAACGTCTTCAATCACCCGCAGCGCGCGCCCGACGACGCGCACGAACCTGGACCTGACGTTCGCGAACGGCGTCCAGACCAACGCCAACTTCGGGCTGCTGCCGACGGACAACAAGTACGGCCGCCGGATCATCCAGCTGGCGTTCAAGTTCTACTTCTGAACGGCGGGTGAGTCGTGGGTAGGTCTGTAGGTCTGTGGGTCTGTGGGTAGGTCTGTGGGTCTGTAGGTCTGTAGGTCTGTAGGAGCGAACAGGGGCATCTCCCTGCCTCCTACCGACCCACGACCCACCGACCTACCGACCTACCAACCCCACCGCCCCCCCGACCTAGGACAATTCTGCCGATGCGTCTCGTGCTGTTCCTCCTCGCATCGGGAGCGCTCATCGTCGCGCCCGCTCGCGCGCAGCCGCCCGACGCTGGACCCGAAGCTCATCGCCATCGCGGAAGCCGCGCTCCGCGCGCAGCAGGCGGGCAATCTCGCCGACGCCGAGGCCGGCTACCTGAAGTTTCTGGAGGCCGAGTCCGCGCAACGTCGAAGTGCTCGCGAACCTTGGCGTCGTCTACGCGGGACTTGGCCGATACGACGAGGCCATGGCAGCCTACCGGCGGGCGCTCGACATCTCGCACCTGAGCGCCCCGATACGGATGAACCTGGCGCTGGCGTACTACAAGGCGGCGCGCTGCGCCGAGGCGCTGCCCGAGCTGGCACTCGTCCTCGACGCCAGTCCCGGGCTGTACAACGCGGTGCTGCTCTCGGCCGATTGCCACGTGCAGATGGGCGCCTTCGACAAAGCCATCGCCATGCTCACGCCCATCGCCGCCGCGCACGCCGAGGATGACGCGTTCAACTACGTGCTCGGAACGGCGCTGCTGCGAAATCGGCAGGAGAACGAGGGCGCGGTCTATCTCGATCGGATCCTGAAGAAGGGCGATTCGGCCGAGGCGCGCCTGCTGATGGGCCTGGCTCGCCGCGCCGGCAGCGACCTCACCGGCGCCAGGGACGAGTTCGCGCGCGCGGTCGCGCTCAACCCGCAGCTGCCGATGGCGCACTCGCTTTACGGGCAGGCGCTGCTCTCGACGGGCGACCGCGAGGGGGCGCGCGCCGCGTTCACGAAGGAGCTGGCGCTCAACGCCAACGACTTCGAGGCTAACCTGTACCTCGGCGTGGTGCTGAAGGAAGAGCAGGACTACGCGGGCGCACGGCAGTACTTCGACAAGGCGCTGGCAGTGCGTTCAGCGGATCCCGGCGCCCGGTATCAGATGGCGACGCTGCTCGTGGCGACGGGCGAGAACGTCGAGGCGCAGGCGAGGCTCGAGCGGCTGGTGGCGGACAACCCGGGATTCACCGAAGCGCACGTGTCGCTGGCGACCGTGTACTACCGCCTGAAGCGGAAAGACGACGGCGATCGCCACAAGGCCATCGCCGAGAAGCTCACCGCCGAGGCCCAGGCAAAGCAGCCCGGGCGCGCCCGCAATGAGACTGCCGGCGCGATTACGCCGATGCCGGGAGGGATTTCGCAGAGGATCTATCCGCAGATTTCGCAGATGTACGCAGATTCTCCTGGTGGTTTGAAAATGCTCCTTCGCGGCTTCGCGGCTTCGCGCCTTCGTGGTTGTGTGAGCCGTCGTGTCGTCGTGTCGTCGTCGCCGTGGTGCGTTCGCAGCGGCTGCGACGTCCTGAGCCTGCTGGTCGTTCGACCGTCAGCCCAGCGCCGCCGCCCGCGCCACAGCAGCGTCCGACCTTCGAGGCACAGAGCACGCTCGTCCTGCTCGACATCGTCGTTCGCGACAAGAAGGGGCGCCCGGTGCGCGACCTGCGCTCCGACGAGGTGCAGGTCTACGAAGACGGCGTACGACGCGACCTCAGCGGCTTCAGGCTCGTCGAAGGCCAGGCCAGCGAAGAGCGCGTGTCGCCGGCGAGCGCTGCCGGTCTGCAGCCCGACCCGAGCCGGCAGGTGAGCCTGGTCACGATGGTGTTCGACAAGCTGATGGACGGCCGTCAGCTGTCGCAGCAGGCGGCGCTCGACTTTCTCGCGAACAACATGGAGGCCAACGTCTGGGTCTCGGTGTGGACGATCGACCAGCGGCTGTACCTCCGCCAGGAGTTCACGCAGGATCGCTATCAGCTCCGCCAGGCGGTGCTGAAGGCGACCACCACGACGTCGGTGGCGGCGGCGTCGCTGTCGGGCGAGGCCGCCGCGCAGGAGCAGCTCTCGAAGAACGCCTCGACGCTCGCCTCGGGACTGCAGGATGCGGCGGTCGGTGGCGCCTGGCGGCGCCGGCGGCGCCGATGCGTCGGCGATCGGCACGGCCAACGCCGAGGCGCAGATGGCGCAGGTGGTGGCGGGCATCCTTCGCTTCACCAGCAGCATTCAGCGCCAGCAGCAGGGGCAGTCGTCACTCTATCCGCTGCTCGGCATGGTGAAGGCACAAGGGCGGCCTCGCGGGCGCAAGACCCTGCTGTATTTCTCCGAGGGGCTGGTCGTTCCCAAGAACCTCGAAGAGGTCTTCGAGACGGCGATCAGCGAGGCGAACCGGGCAAACGTCACCGTGTACCCGGTCGATGCTCGCGGACTGAGCTCCTCGCGCGACTCGGACCTCGGCCGCGACCAGCTGCTGCAGGCAGCCCGCACCAGCCAGCAGCAGATGGCCAAGCGCGGGGCCGGCGCTGTCAGCGTCGATGAGGTGATGATCGCGGAGAACGCCGAGGAGAGCCTGCGCGCGAACGTGCAGGAATCGCTGAACGAGCTGGCCAAGAGCACCGGCGGGTTCCTCATCGCCAACACCAACGACTTCAAGCCGTCGATGGCGCGCGTGGCCACCGACATCGGCAGCTATTACGAGGCGGCATACGCGCCGGTCGTGCAGGAGCTCGACGGCAAGTTCCGGAAGATCGAGGTGAGAGTCACGCGCCCGGGTGTGACGGTCCAGAGCCGCTCGGGATACTTCGCGCTGCCGCCTGGCGAGAGCTCGGCGCTGCTGCCGTTCGAGATGCCGCTGCTGACCGCGCTCACCGTCGACCCGCCGCCGCATGCCTTCGACTACCAGGCGGCGGCGCTGCAGTTCGGCCCGAACGCCGCCGGCCGCGACCACGTGATGATCTTCGAGGTGCCGCTCGAGGGCATGACGTTCGAGGAGGATCGCCGGAAGAAGACGTATCGCCTGCGGTTCTCGCTCCTCGGGCTCGTCCGCGACAAGGACGGCCGCATCGTCGAGCGCTTCAGCGACAACTACCCGTTTGAAGGGCCGCTCGACAAGCTGGCGAGCCTGAAACGCGGCAACCTGATCTTCAAGCGGCCGTTCACGCTGGTCGCCCGGCCAGTACACCGTCGACTTCGTCGCGCAGGATCGCGACAGCGGCCGCACGAGCGTCCAGAAGTCACAATTGCTCGTCACCGCCGGTGGACGGCCCCGCGGTCAGCAGCGTCACGATGGTGCGCCGGCTCGAAGAGGCCGGGCCGGAGCTGCCGGCCGACGACCCGTTCCGCCTCGACCGCATGCGCGTCGTGCCGAATCTCGACCTGCCGATCTCGAAGGCGCAGAACGAGACGCTCTCGGTGTACTTCATCGTCTACACGACGCCGGGGACGACGCCGAAGATGGCGCTGGAGTTCCTCAACGGCGACGCCGTCGTCGCGCGCGCCCGGCCGGAACTGCCGGCGGCCGACGCGCAGGGGCGCATTCCTTACGTCGGCACGTTCCCGATCGCGACCTTCGCGCCGGGCCGCTACAGCGCGCGCGCGCTGGTGATGGAAGGCCAGAAGGTCGCCGAGTCCGAGACGGCTTTCACCATCGTGCCCTGTGATCACGCGTACGTCAACCACAGAGACACGGAGAACACGAAGGACGCACAGAGAACCTTACGGATGAGAACTCAGTACAAGAAACCTCTCTGTGCGTTCTCTGTGTTTCTGTGTCTCTGTGGTTGGCGTACGTGGACACACGCACAGGAGCAACGCTTTCGCACGGGCATCGACCTCGTCACCGTCGACGTCGTCGTGACGGACGGCAAGGGCGAGCCGGTGCAGGGGCTGACCCGCGCCGATTTCACGGTGCTCGAAGACGGCAAGGCGCAGCAGATTCGCGAGTTCCAGTCCGTCGAGCTGCCCGCCTTCGCGTCGAGTCCGATGGATCCGCCGCCAGGTGCCGCCGAGGTCGCGGTCGCCCCGCTGCCAGCCGTGTCGATGAACAGTGCCGTTGCCGGCCGCATCGCCGGCCGCGCCTTCGTCCTCGTCTACGACGACGTGAGCCTGACGAGGCAGCAGGGAGCGGAAGCGCGCGCGGCGATCCGGAGGTTTCTCGCCACGTCGGTGTCGAACGAGGACGCCGTGTCGCTCGTGACGACCAGCGGCGGCGGGCTGTTTCACGCGCGCACCGCCGACGATCGCCGCCGGCTGATGGCCCTGCTCGACGGCGTCGAGGGCAAGTACGTCTACGACACCTCCGCCGAACGCATGACCGACTACGAGGCCATGCGCATCCACATCTACCAGGACACGATCGTCGCGGCGCGCGTCCGCCGGCGCTACGCGTCCTACCGCGTCGCGGGCCTCGAGCCGGTGACGACCCCCGGCGGCCGCGAGGACATGCCGAAGATCGGCGAGACGCGCGGCAACGTCGGCGTGGTGGAGCCCTACATCGAGAGCCGCGCCGCTGCCGTGTACTCGGACGCCGTGGGGCGCAACCGCGTCACCATGCGGGTGCTGCAGCGGTCGCTCGACGCGCTCGGCACGACGCGCGGGCGCAAGTCGCTGATTCTGGTGTCGAAGGGCTTCATCCACGATCAGGAGACGCGCGGCTTCCGGGACTCCGTCGACGCCGCGCGGCGGGCCAACGTCGCCATCTACTTTCTCGACGCGCGCGGCCTGGTCGCGACGACGTCGAACTTCTCGGCCGCGGAGGGCAGCCCGATCGACGCGCGCGACATCGGCGCCGTGTTTGCCGACATCGAGCTCGACGCCGAGGGCGCGGTGGCGGTGTCCGAGGCGAGCGGCGGCTTCGCCATCCGCAACACCAACGACCTGGGCGCCGGGCTGCAGCGCGTGTCGCGCGAGTCCCGCAGCTACTACCTGATCGGCTACGTGCCGGAGAGCGATCGCGCCGACGGCAAGTTTCGTGAGATCCAGGTGAAGGTGCGCCGGCCCGGCCTGCGCGTGAGGGCGCGGAAGGGGTATTACGCCGCCGATGCGCGCGCGGCCGCGGCGAAGGATCCGGGCGAGCTCGATCCCGACGTCAGGCGGGCGCTCGATGCGCCGCGCGACCTGGCCGATCTGCCGCTGCGTGCGTCGGCCCTCGTGTTCGACCACGTCGGAAACGGCGCCAAGGTCGTCGTCGCCGCCGACGTGGACCCGAAGTACTTCCAGCTCGATGCCGGCGACGACCAGCGCCTTCACGGCGTCGTCGAACTGGCGGTGGCAGCCACGCACCTGGCGACGGGGCAGGTCTATCACTTCGAGCAGACGACCGAGCTGAATCTCCGCCCGGAGACGAAGCGTCAGATCGACGTGTGGTGGTACCCGATCTCGCGGGACTTCACGCTGCCGGTCGGCCCGTATCAGGCCCGCGTCGTCGTCCGCGATCGCAACAGCGGCCGCATGGGCAGCGTGACCCACGAGTTCGTGGTGCCGCCGCTCGACGGCTTTCGCGTGTCGTCGCCGATTCTCACCGACCAGATCCAGGCCGACGCCGCCGGGCAGGTCATTCCAAAGCCTGTGCTCGTCGCGCGCCGCACGTTTGCCAGCGGGACGACGCTTTTCTGCCAGTTCACCGTCTACAACGCGGCGCTGAAGGAGTCGAGCCGCCAGCCGAACGTCACCGGCGCCTGGGTGCTGCGGCGCGGCGACGGCACGGTGGTGCGGCAGAACGAGGCGCGCGTGGTGACGCCGGCGCCCGACGGCGCGCTCACCCGGATGTACGGCATCACGCTCGCGGGACTCTCGCCGGGGGCCTACGAACTGGTGCTGCTGGTTCGCGACGAGCTCCGGCCCCAGACCGTCGAGCTCAGGGAGCCCTTCACGGTCGAACGGGGTGTCGGCGTTTCGACCGCTCCCGGGAGCCCTACGCCCCGTCCTTAACGGGCTTACGGCTGGGCCAGTGGTAACGATTTCCTTCAATAGGCTGCGATAGCGTCCAGCCTATTGGACGACGAAGATCAGCCAAAAACCACCGATGTCTGCGGCGCGGGCCGTCAGCAAGCCCATCCAGGCCGTTCCAACTTTCCGAAGCCGCGTCTGCGCGGCCAGCCGGGGTTTGTTCGCCTCGTGTGCAAAAGACGGGAAAAGAGCCGATCCGTTTCGCCGGATCGACACTTCAACCCGCCAGATGTATGGGTTCCCATAACCGAAAGAGATGGTCCCTATGACAGACAGTGTTTACCACTCAGGCCGAAGTGGTAACTCAGTGGTGAGACGTGCGCGAAATTTCGGTTTGACTGCTCAGTAGAACTTTTGTATTACTTCACCACCAAAATGACGTGGTCATACCTCGCCCGCAAGGAGACCCCCCTGAGGACACCCATGTGTAACCAGCAGTATGTAAAGACGCGGTGGACACGAGCCGCGGCCATGACCGTTGTGGCCCTTCTCGCCGCCAGCACCGCGGTCTTCGCCCAAGCCACCGGCACGTCGACGGTCCGTGGCACGGTCGAGGACTCGAGTGGCGGTGTGCTTCCGGGCGCAACCGTCACCATCACGAACACCGGCACGAAGGACCGTCTCGAGACAGCGTGACGGACGGACGTGGCGGCTACCTGGCTGTCGTCTTCCCCGGCACCTACGACATGCAAAGTCGAGCTCGAAGGCTTCAAGACCTACGAGCAGAAGGGCATCGTCATCAGCCCGAACGACACCCGCGGCATCGACGTCAAGCTCGAAGTCGGCGCCCAGACCGAGACCGTCACCGTCACGGCGGTGACCGAGGTCATCCAGACCGAGACCGGCGCCCGTGAGGGCGTCCTGAGCGCCGCGCAGATCGACAACCTGTCGATCATCGGCCGCAGCTCGCTGGAACTGCTGCGCATCCTGCCGGGCGTCGTCGCGCCGGATGCGTCGGCGTTCGAGAGCGTCAGCTTCGGCGGCGGCGCGAACAACACGCAGGGCTACACGGTCAACGGCATCCGGTCGTCGAACAACACGGTCAGCCTCGATGGCTCGAACCTGATCGACATCGGCAGCAACAGCGGCGTGATCGTCGGCCTGAACAACGACATGGTGCAGGAGGTCAAGGTCCAGAGCTCCAACTTCGCGGCCGAATACGGCACCGGCGGCATGAGCGTCAGCGCCGTCACGAAGTCGGGGACCTCCGAGTTCCACGGCACCCTCTACGACTACGTCCGCAATCACAAGTTCGCGGCGAACGACCGGTCGAACTCGATCGCCGGCGTCGACAAGCCGAAGAGCAGCTTCCAGTACCCGGGCGGCAACGTCGGCGGCCCGATCTTCTTCCCCGGCTTCAACACCAACAAGGACAAGCTGTTCTTCTTCGCCGGCATCGAAGTGCAGCGGCAGAAGGTCGATCCCGGCGCCCGCTTCGGCACGGTGCCGACGGTGAAGCAGCGCGCCGGCGACTTCAGCGAGTTCCTGGCCAACAACGGCTCGAACCTCGGACAGCCGGTGGGTCCGGTGTTCGATTCCGCCGGGGTTCCCGGGCGCCGGCACGGCCGCGCCGGGCAACAACCTGGCGCCGTACATCGCGCCGCTCGGCAAGGTGCTGGCCGAGCCTCTATCCGGCGCCGAACTACGTCGACCCGACCAACCGCTACAACTACGTGCTGAGCGTGCTCGAGCCGACCAACCGCCTCGAGATGAAGTACCGCGGTCGACTGGAACATCACCAACAACACCAAGGCGTACGTCCGCCTGGCGCTCGACAGCGAGGACGTCGAAGGCGCGCGCGGCGTGTGGTGGGGCGCCTCCGAAGTCGCGCTGCCGTCGCCGAACCTCGGCACCAACAAGGGCCGGTCGATCTCGGGCAACGTCGTCACGGTGCTGAGCCCGACGATGACCAACGAGGCGGTCGTGACGTTCAGCCGGCTGAAGCTCGACAACACCTACAAGGATCCCGGCGCGTGATGTCGCTGGCGACCTACGGGCTCTCACTCGATGCCGCGCTGACCGACAGCCCCTACATTCCCGGCGTCGATCCCGAACTGGGGCGGCGGCGTCAGCAACATGTGGAGCGCCGCCAACGACATGTATGCGCACAACGACGCGCTCCTGTTCAGCGACAAGCTGACCAAGATCGCCGGCGCGCATGGCCTGAAGTTCGGCGTCTCGCTGGAGCGGCTGCAGAAGCAGCAGAACTTCCAGAACAACGAGGAAGGCCAGCTTCGTCTACGCGCCGGCGTGGAGCACGGGCTCGACGGGCAACGCCGTCGGCGACATCCTCGACGGGCCGTCCGACGCAGTTCCTCGAAGGCACGTCGTCGCCGGACGGCGAGTTCCGGATGTGGAACTTCGACTTCTTCGCCCAGGACTCGTGGAAGCTGCGGTCGAATCTGACGTTCGAGTACGGCGTCCGCGGCGGCTACTGGACGAACAACGCCGAGCTGAACGACCTCGGCGGCTGGTTCGACCCGTCCATCTACGATCCGACGCAAGCCGCAGTTCCTGGATCCGGGGACGTTCCAGACGCTCAACGGCGTGCGCTACGTCGACCGTGGCGATGGCGCCGGCGGGCATTCTCGACAACCGCAGCCCGTTCGTCGATGCCGCGCGCCAACCTCGCGTGGGACATCGACGGCCAGGGCAACAACGTCCTGCGCGGCGGTTACGGCATGTTCTTCAACCGGAACATGGGCAACGTCGAGTACGACAACACGCTGCGGCTGCCGCCCTACATCTACGCGCTGAACGCCGACGTCTACAACGGCAGCAGCTACGGCGGCGGCATCGGCCTGACCTACGACACGGTTGACGAGGTCACGCTCGCAGAACCGGCTCGGATCGAGCGGCATCAACACGCTGACGCCCGACTCGTTCAGGTTCCCGCAGACGCACAGCTTCAGCGTGTCGTATGCGCGGCGGATCTTCTTCAACCAGGTGGTGGAAGCCGCCTACGTCGGCACGCGCGGCCGCCAGCAGGTGAGCCGCGTCGAGTTGAACGCGGTGCCGGAAGGCGCGCTGCTCCAGGGCACGGTCGGCAACGCCGAACCTGTCGCATCCCGGTCAACCGCGTCGCAGCTCGATGCGACTGCGGTCAACCAGTTCCGGCCGTACCAGGCGTATCCGAACATCACCCAGTACGACTTCGAGGGCACGTCGAACTACAACTCGATGCAGCTCGACGTTGAGCCGCCAGACCGGCAAGCGCCTGCAGTACTTCGTCGCCTACACCCTGGGCCAGACCAAGGGCACGCTCGGAGACGAGTACCGCAATCGCGATCCGTTCGACCCGGCCTCGACGTATGGCATCCGCGACGAAGACCGACGCCACATCCTGAACGTCTCGTGGAACGCCTTCCTGCCGGATGGCGCCAAGGGCGGGCTGGACAACGCGTTCGGACGCGGCCTGCTGAACGGCTGGCAGCTGTCGGGCATCACGACGTTCGCCAGCGGGCAGCCGCTGCGGCTGACCTTCGAGGGGTCGGCCGGGACGCCGGCATCGCCCAGGCGTACTACGGCACGCCCAACCGCGTGCTGAGCGTGCGCGGCGGTGGCAACACCGTCACGGGCATCGCCCCGGTCTTCACGTGCGACCCGACGGCTCGACGGCAGCAAGGTCGGGCGAGAAGCTGCTCGACATCAACTGCATCGGCTTCCCGGCCTTCGGCGAGGACGGGCCAGGTCATTCCACCGTACGACCTGCGCACGCCCAACCGGTTCAACAACGACCTCACCCTGTTCAAGAACTTCCAGATCAAGGGCGAGCAGAAGCTGCAGTTCCGCGTCGGGTTCTTCAACATCTTCAACACGTCGTTCATCACGTTCGCGCAGTCGGCCGAAGACGTGGACCTGCACCTGAACACGACCTGCAACCGCACGGTGAACAACGTGCCGAACGGCATCGGCGGCACCAACAACGACGTGTGCGACCCGACCGGCGGGTTCAGCTTCACGCAGCAGACGCAGGACAACTTCGGCAAGATCAACCTGCGCCGGGGTCATCGCGTCATCGAGTTCGCGCTCAAGTACTACTTCTAGAGCGCGGCTCGCGGGTCAGACCGAAAGGGGGGAAGGCCGAAGGGTCTTCCCCCCTTTTTTCATGTGGAGGCGGCCCTTCAGGGCCGCGAGCTCGCGGGGCTGAAGCCCCGCCGCCACGTGAACCACGCGGGGCTGAAGCGCCGCCGTCGCGCTCGAACTCGAGTGCTAAGATCGATCTGATGTCCGGCTTGAAGTTTTCTGTTGCTGTTCTGCTGTGCTGGGCGCTGCTGCCGGGGACGGCCGCTGGCGCAGGTGCCGGCGGACCGCCCGGACGACCTGGATCGGATGCTGGCGCAGGCCGTGGACATGCAGCAGGCGGGCGACCTGCTCGGCGCGGTGGACGCGTACCGGATCGTGCTGCAGTCGATGCCCGACCGGGCCGATGTCCGCTCGAACCTCGGCGCGGCCTACGTGAAGCTGGGACGCTTCGACGAGGGGATGGAGCAGTATCGCGAGGCGATTCGGCTCGACCCGGTCAACGCCTCCTACCGGTTCAATCTCGCCCTGGCCCTCTACAAGGCAATCCGTCCGGCCGAGGCGATTCCGGAGTTCCGCCGCGTCCTCGAGCTCGACCCGACCCACCGCGCCGCGGTCCTGCTGCTGGCCGACTGCCAGTCGCAGACGGGCGACGATGCCGGGGTCGTGGCGACGCTCTCGCCGCACGAATCGGCGTTCGCGAACGACCTGGCGTACGCCTACCTGCTCGGCATGGCGCTGGTGCGCACCGGAGAGCAGGAGCGCGGCCAGGTGTTCGTCGATCGGATCTTCAAGGCCGGCGAGTCGGCCGAGGGCCACCTGCTGATGGGCGTCGCCTACATGACCGCCTTCGACTACAAGAACGCGGTAACCGCCTTTGAGAAGGCCGTCGCGCTCAATCCGGATCTGCCGCGCGCCCACTCGTTCTACGGCCGGGCGCTGCTGAGCAGCGGCGACGCCGCCGGCGCGAGCCGCCAGTTCCAGAAGGCGCTGGAGCAGAACCCGAACGACTTCGACGCGAACCTGCAGCTGGGCGGCATCAGGCAGCGCGATCAACGCTACGAGGAAGCGCTGACCTATCTGGGCCGCGCCGCCGCCGTGCGGCCCAACGACCTGGCCGTCCGCCACGCCACGGCCAGCGTCTTTCTTGCACAGGGGCAGCCCGACAAGGCGCTGCCGCTGCTGGAAGCGGTGGTCAAGGAAGCGCCCGAGTACATCGACGCGCACGTGCTTCTGGCGACGACCTACTACCGCCTGAAGCGCAAGGACGACGGCGATCGCGAGCGCCAGATCGCGGCGCGGCTGACCGCCGAGAAGCAGTCACGACAGCCGGGGGCCAGACCGCCCGCGGCCGAGGCCCCGTCGACAGTGCCGCAGGGGCCGACGGAACAGGACAGATGAACATTCGAATGCTTGGAGCGCCCCGCGAGTGGCGGCCGCGAGCTTCGCAACACGCACGCGCGCGTGTTGATCGCAGTCACGCTCGGCGCCTCGCTGGCAGTCTCGAGCGGAGCCCTGGCTCAGTCAAAGCCGGCTGCCCAGACACCGCCCGCCAAGCCAGCGACGAAGCCGTCTCCGAAAAGCACCGCCAAGCCGGCGCCGAAGGCGCCCGCCGCCGGTCAGCCGGAGGCGCGGAAGGAGCTGCCGGCGACGCCGGAGTTCCTGAAGGTGTCGGCCGAAGCAGCGAAGGCGCGCGAAGCCAACCGGCTCGACGAGAGCATCGCGCTCTACCTCAAGGCCGTGCAGCTGAAGCCCGACTTCGTCGAGGGGTGGTTTCACCTCGGGACGATGTCCTACGAGCTCGAACGGCACGAGCAGGCGCGCGATGCGTTCCGGCGCGTCGCGTACGCCAATCCGAACAACGCCATCTCCTGGGGCCTGATGGGCCTCGCCGAGTACAACCTGAAGGAGTACGACGAGTCGCTGCAGCACCTGCTGCGCGCGCGCACGCTCGGCATCGGCGCCGAGAAAGGCGTCGCGCCCGTCGTCCGCTATCACGCCGCGGTGCTCCTGAATCGGATGTCCCAATACGATCAGGCGATCCAGCTGCTGAACGAGTTTGCGGTCGAGGGCAACGACAACCCGCGCGTGATCGAGGCGTTCGGCATCTCGGCGCTCCGCATGCCGATGCTGCCAGACGAGGTGCCGGGCACGAAGCGGGACCTGGTGATGATGGCGGGCCGGGCGCAGTACTTCAGCGCCGCGCGCCTGTTGCCGGCCGCGAAGCAGAGCTTCGAGCAGCTGGCCGCGCGTTATCCCGAGACGCCGAGCGTGCACTACGCCTACGGCGTGTTCCTGCTCGGCGAGGAGCCGGATCTCGGGATCAAGCAGCTCGAGCGCGAGCTGGAGATCTCGCCGAACGACACCTGGTCGATGCTGCAGATGGCATTCGAGTACATCAAGCGTTCCGACTACGAGGCGGCGAAAACCTGGGCCGCGAAAGCGGTGGAAGGCGATCCGGCAAACTTCGCGGCGCGCAAGGCGCTGGGCCAGGCGCTGCTCGAGAGCGGCGACACGGCCGGCGCGATTCAGCACCTCGAGGCGGGCATCGGCATCGCGCCCGACAGCCCGCAACTGCGCTTCCAGCTGGCGAAGGCCTATCAGAAGGCGGGGCGCACCGCCGACGCCGAACGCGAGCGCGCGGAGTTCGTGCGCCTCGACCGGCTGACTCGCTCCAACCGCTCGGGATCGCAGGCCGTCGGCGGCTTCGAGCCCGGCACCGAGCAAAAGCAGTAGCCGCTGGCTGATGGCAGCCGCGACGGCATGACACACGACGTTCCGAAGGCGTAGACAACTCGATGACCACGAGGCTCGATTCTCCTTCTGATGTTGCTGGCAGCGCAGACGCTGTCGGTCGGCGCGCAGCAGGCGCCGGCGCCGCGCACGACGGCGACTTCGCCGACGCAAGTCAGCGCCATCCTCGTGGACGTCGTCGTGCGCGATCGCAAGGGCGAGCCGGTGGCCGGCCTGACGGCGAACGACTTCGAGATCACGGAGGACGGCGTCGCGCAGACGCTGGGCTCGATGACGCCGATGTTCAAGGACGCGCCCGCGAGCGGCCACGGCATCCGCGCCGCCGACGCCCGCCGCTGCATCCAACGCCGTCCGCGCCTGCTGCCGGCGCCCGCCGCTCCGGCAACGGCAGCGGCCGCTCCCAGGGCGCAGGACTCGCCGGAGGTCATCGCGCTCGTGTTCGACCGGCTCACCGCCGACGGCCGCGCGCTGGCGCATACCGCGTCGATGAAGTATCTCGGCACCGCGCAGGGCGCGTCGCGGCATTTCATGGGCGTCTACGCCATCGACGTCACGCTGATGCCGCTGCAGCCCTTCACGCGCGACGTCGGCGCTGATCCGCAAGGCGGTCGACCAGTTCGCCAAGCACTCCAGCTCGCAGTACGGCTCGATCGCGGAGGCGCGGCAGGGCAACCAGTCGCGAGTCGAAGCGGCCACCAACGCGCTCAATGCCGCGCAGGCCGCCAACTCCGGCGGGCCCGGGTCCACCGGGGCCGGGTTCGGCGACGCTGCAGTGCAGGAGGCGATGGCGCAGTCGAACAACCAGATGGCGCAGACCTTCGACATGCTCGAGCGCGACCAGGCGGGCTACGCCAGCGCCAACGCGCTGATGTCGGTTGTCACCGGCATGCGCGCGCTGCCGGGGCGCAAGAGCATCGTCTTTTTCTCCGAGGGGCTGGCGATTCCGCCGAACGTCCAGGAACGCTTCATGTCGGTCATCGACGCCGCCAACCGCGCCAACGTCAGCATCTACCCGATGGACGCGATGGGCCTGCGCACCGACAGCTCGATCACCAGACGCGCGACGAGATGATGTCGGCGGCGCGGACCACCCTCAACCGCAACCCGACCCGCGAATCGAACAAGGCGATGAGCGCGGCGATGGAACGCAACGAGGACCTGCTGCGCATGGACCCGCACGCGGGCCTCGGCCAGCTCGCCGAAGAGACCGGCGGCTTCCTCATCGCCAACACCAACGACCTGCGGGCCGGCTTCGAGCGCATCGAGACCGACATGCGCAACTACTACCTGCTCACCTACGTGCCGAGCAACGACAACTTCGACGGCAAGTTCCGGCAGATTGCCGTGAAGGTGAAGCGGCCCGGCGTGCACGTCTCGTCGCGGCGCGGCTACTTCGCCATCCGCGAGACGTCCGGTCTTCCGGTGGCGGCGCACGAGGCGCCGGCGATCGCGGCGCTCGACAAGACGCCGGTGCCGAACGCGTTCCCGATGTTCACCGCCGCGCTGCGATTCCCGGAACGCGCGCGGCCGCAGCTGCTGCCGCTGGTCGTGGAGGTCTCCACCGCCAACATCACGTTCGCGCCGACCGAGGACGGCAAGAGCTACCGGTCGGACTTCACCGTCCTGGTCCGCTTCAGGGACGCCGGCAACCAGATCATCGACAAGCTCAGTCAGCGGTACGAAGTCACCGGGCCGATCGAGGCCATCGAGAAGGCGAAGCAGGGGCAGGTCATCTTCTATCGCCAGCCAGAGCTGCCCACCGGGACGTACACGATGGAGACGGTGGTCTACGACGCGCTGTCACAGAAGGCGAGCGTGCGGTTCAAGACGATCGAGCAGACCGAGCAGAACCCGGACGAGCTCCGCATGAGCAGCCTGATGGTCGTCAGCCGCGGCGAGAAGGTGCCGACCGATCAGCGTCCCGCAGACAACCCGCTGTTTGTCGGCGAGATGCTGCTGTATCCAAACCTCGGCGCGCCGCTGAAGAAGGGGACCGACCACGAACTGGCGTTCTTCTTCACCGCGTACCTCGGCGGCGGCACGGCGAGCGACCTTGCCGGCACGATCGAGTTGCTGCAGGACGCGAAGGTCGTCGCGCGCGCGCCGATGACGCTGCCGAAGGCCGACGAGAACGGCCGCGTGCAGCAGGTGTCGCGGCTGCCGATCGACGCGCTGGCGCCAGGCCGGTACCAGCTGCGCGTGCAGGTCCAGCAGGGCAGCGCGACCGTGAGCAAGATGACGGAGTTCAGGGTGGTTAGCTGAAGAATTGCCGATTGAAGATTGACGATTGCAGATTGGAGATTTCGCGGATTGGCCGCAAGATCCGTTAAAAATCACCGAATTTCGAATCTGCAATCGGCAATCTGCAATCTACAATTCCCCAAGAGGTCTCCATGAGGCGCCTGCTCCTTTCCGGTGTGATGGCCGCGCTCGCCGGCCTCTCGACTCCGTCCGCCCAGGAACAGGCGAAGCGCCGGTCGTCCCGCCCGACAGCCTTTACACCTCCCGCACCACGGCCATCCTCGTGGACGTCGTCGTCCGCGACAAGAAGGGCCGGCCGATCACCGATCTGCAGGCCTCGGACTTCCGCGTGCTCGAAGACGAGGTGCCGCAGGAGATCGGGTCGTTCGCGCTGATCAATCGCGGCGTCGGCATCGGCATCGGCGTGAAGTTCAAGGAGCCGGGCGACACGACCGTCGTGGACGCCAGCGCGCCGAAGACGCCCGCGGTACAGGACCTCGAGTCGCTGCCAGCCTCGACGGCGATCATCTTCGACGCGCTCTCGGCCGACGCGCTGACGATGTCGCAGCGGGCGGCGCTGGACTATCTGCCGGCCGACGGTTCGTCGCATACGCGGGTGGCGGTATTCGCGACCGTGCCGTCGATGCAGATCCTGCAGGGCTTCACCGACAACATCGCCGCCATCCGCAACGGCATCCGGTCCGTGACCGCCGCCGGCACGATGGCGTCGGACATGAAGAAGGAGCGCATGGGCGCTCTCTTCGAGCAGAAGATGACGCTCGAGAGCCAGGGCGAACGGCTGACGATGCTGACCGCTGGCGGCGGTCAGGAGGCCAGCAACGCGGGCGGCGCCATCGGACAGCTGGAAATGGAAGCGCGGATCGTGCAGGGCAACATGCGCCTGCTGCAATGCGTTCGACGCCATCGACCGCGACCACCGCGGCTACGGCGCCATCACGACGCTGCTGACCGCCATCGACTCGCTGTCGGTCCGTCCCGGACGCAAGACCATCGTGCTCTTCTCCGAGGGCCTGCCGGCGTCGCCGGCGCTGCAGAACCAGATGCAGCGGATCATCGAGGTCGCCAATGCGTCCAACGTCACCGTCTACGCCGTCGACGCCAGCGGCCTGCGCGTGATCAGCACCCTCGACGACACCAGGCGCGAGATGGAGCAGACCGGCCACGATCGCCTGCGCCAGGTCGAGCATCGGCCGCGACACGGCGGAGGAGCCGTACACGCGGATGGTCGAACGGACCGAGGATCTGCTGCGCATGGATCCTCAGGGCGGGCTGGCTACCCTGGCCGACGGCACCGGCGGGTTCCTGGTTCGCGATACCAACAACATCGGCAGCGCCTTCCGGCGGATCGACGAAGACAGCCGGATCCACTACCTGCTCACCTACACGCCGAAGAACGACACGTTCGACGGCAAGTTCAGGTCGATCGACGTCAAGGTCGCGCGGCCGGGCGTGCAGATCTTTGCGCGGAAAGGCTATCGCGCCGTCCGATCGCCGGGCCTGCTCCGCACGCCTGCGTATGAGGCGCCTGCCGTCGCGCTGCTCGATTCGGGCACGCTGCCCAACGCGTTTCCGGTCCGTGCCGGGGCCCTGGTCTTTCCGGATCGCCGCGGCGGCGGCCTGGTGCCGCTGGTCGTCAAGGTGAGCACGGCGTCCCTGCAGTTTGACATCGACCCGCTGAAGCACACCTACAGCGGGCAGGTGGCCGTGGTCGCCCGCCTGCGCGATCAGTCCGGCAACGTCGTCCAGAAGGTGAGCCAGCAGTACATCCTGTCTGGCGACGAGAAGGACGTGGAGGCGGCGAAGAAGGGCGAGATTCTCTTCTACCGGGAGCCGCGGCTGGCAGCGGGCGTGTACGAGCTGGAGTCGATCGTCTACGACATCATGTCGGGCAAGGCCAGCGCGCGCGTCTCGACGATCAATGTGCCCGAGGCCGATCGGCCCGAGCTCCAGATGAGCAGCGTCGTCATCGTCGCCAGGACCGAGAAGGTCGCAGACGTGAACCGTGCCATCGAAGCGCCGCTCTACTACGGCGACGTCCTGCTCTACCCGAACATGGGCGATCCCGTGAGCCAGAGCGGTGACGGCGAGCTGGCGTTCTACTTCTCGCTCTACCCGGAGCCGGGACGCAGCGTGACCGGCGCCACGGTGGAGCTGCTGCGCAACGGCCGGCAGGTCGCGGCCGCGCCGCTCGACATGAGCGCCGCCGCGCCGGCGACAGCCTCCGATCGCGTGCAGCACGTCGGGCGCCTGCCGCTGACGACGCTCGCGCACGGCACCTACGAGCTGCGCGTGTCGGTCACCGACGGCCGCACGAAGCAGGCGCGGTCCACGTACTTCACCGTCGGCGCGTGACGTACGTCAACCACAGAGACACGGAGAACACAAAGACACACGGAGAACGAATTTGGCAGCGCTCGGATGCACCCCGACGCCGGGGTTCATCCGGCGGCTGCCAAGCCTGTTCTCTGTGCGTCCTCCGTGTCCTCTGTGTCTCTGTGGTTGACGTACGTAATCACCGCGTGGCGGTCGACTTCACGCGCTGGTTCTCCCAGACTTCGACCCACGCCGCGGGCTTGTTCTGGATGAGGAAGTTGCCGACGGCGATGTCGAGATCGCCGTCCTGATCGAAGTCGCCGAGATCGAGCGTCGCGTAGCGCGGCGCGCCGATGGCGAGCGTCCGCCGTTCGAACACGCCTTTCTTCACCTGTTCCAGCCAGACCAGCGCGCCGAGCTTCGACTCGTCCACGTCGGAGCCGCCGGCCATGAACGCCGCCGCGACGATGTCGAGGTCGCCGTCGCCGTCGAGGTCGCCCGCCTGCGCGCGGCTGACGCCCGGCAGATCGGCCAGCGTGTGCTCGACGAAGGGATAGCTGCCGGTATTCTCCAGCCACTGGATGCCGTGATACGGCTTGACGATCTGGTCGTCGAAGGTGTCGCCGTGCGTCAGCAGCACGTCGAGGTCGCCGTCGGCGTCGAGGTCGGCGACCTGGATGCCCGACGAGCCCCAGTTCGGATGCGGCGCCGTGTAGATCACCTGCGGGCTGAAGGTCGCCGCCTGGCGGTCGCCGGTGTTGACGTAGGCCACGACCGTCTCGAACTGCTGCGCCAGCACCGCGACGAGGTCCTGGACGCCGTCCTTGTTCATGTCCACCGGCACCGCGTGGATCGCCCCCGGCCTCGGATCGACGACTCGCGCGACGAACGAGGGCTTGGCGTAGTCGGTGGTGTGGTTCTCGAGCACCGTGAGGTTGCCGACCTTGCGCCAGCCGAAGGCGGCGACGGCGACGTCCAGCGTGCCGTCGCGGTTGAAGTCGGCCAGCTCCACGTCGGCGACGCGCGGCCAGCCGTCGAGCGCCATGGTCTCGTACTTGCCCGCCTTCGTGCCGCGCAGCCAGACGACCGCGCCGCGCGTGTGATCGGCCGGCAGGAACTCGCCGAGATCGCCGACGAAGAAGTCCTTGATGCCGTCGCCGTCGAAGTCGGCCATCGTGATGTGCGCGGGGTTGTTCAGCTGCGCGAGGACGTCAAAGGTGGCCTTCGGCGTGTACGGGCGGCCGAGCAGCACCATCCCGTAGCGCATGTCGGTCGCGAGCAGCTCCAGCCGGCCGTCGCCGTCGAGGTCGATGAACCGGACGTTCGCCACGGCGGGATCCGGCGGCGCCGAAGACGGGTTGAACGCGCGCTTGAGGAAGCCTGACGCCGACGGCGCCGGCCAGGTCGACGGCACTGGCAGGTTCTCCGGCGCGTGCGCCAGGTAGTAGCGGAGCACCCGCTCCATGTCGGACGGCAGCACCATCATCCGTCCGGCGACACCGCGCGGCCCGCGCGGCTCCGGCTTGTTGTCGCGGATGAGGGTCATCCGCGCGATCTCGTCGCGCCAGGCGAAGCGGGGGAGGATATCGGGCGGCGGAAACGCGTGGCAGGTGCCGCACGCCACGCGGGCCTCGGCTTCGGTCGCGACCGCGGCCGTGCCTGCAGGCGGGGTCGGCGCCTGTCCGGCCGCGCCGCCTGTCGCCGCCCCGTGCATGCCTGCCAGTGCGCACAGCGCGAGCGCGAGTGCGGCCGCGCCGCGTCGATACGTCATCAGCACTTGGGACTACAGAACCTTGTCGTTTCGTCGGGTTTCGTCAGGTTCCGACGGGTTTCGTCAGGTTGGTTGTGGTTTGGTCCGGTGGATCAGGTTTGCTCGGTTTCACCGGGTTCGTTCGAGCGAGTCGCGCTACGGCCCAACCTGCCCAACTCGATCCACCGGACAACTCGACCGAACCGCAACCAACCAGACGGAACCTGACGAAACCTGACGCGACCTGACGTGACCTCGCCACTCCGATCAGGTTGTCGATGCTAGCACAGCGCCGACGGCAGCCGTCCGGGCTCATCGGAGCCGTGTGCTAGGCTTCAGAATGTCGGCGCGCGTCCGCGTCGATCGCTCACGCATGCGACCACTTACACGTTGGGCAGTGACTCTCGGCCTTGGCACCTGGGCCATTGCCGTGACCTCTGCCCAGAACGACCAGCGTGCCGTCGTGTGGAGCCGCGCGCAGGAGGCCGCCAGCGGCCTGTATCGCACCGTCACCGACGGCTCGGGCCTCGTCGAAGTGGACACCGAGTGGCCCACCGAGGTCGACGCGGACGACCTCGCGGAGGTCTGCCGCGGCAAGGAGACTGCCGTGCGGCGCGCGACGACGCGGGCCGAGCAGGAGCTTCGTTCGGTCGGCATCGACGACGACCCGTCCACCAGCGGCCGCCGCTCCCGCGTGCTGCTGCGACTTGGCGCCATCGCCACGTTCCAGGGAGACGTGGACAAGGCGGTCACCTACTTCACTCGCGCCCGCGACGCCCTCGTGCCCTTTGGCGCCGACTTTCCGGACACGGTCAAGCCGCGCCTGGCGCTCGAGGAAGTGCTCGGCGCCGCGCAGATGCGCCGCGGCGAGGTGAGCAACTGCATGCTCGACCCCAACGCCGAGCGCTGCCTGTTTCCGGTCCTGGCGGGCGGACGCCATCAGGACAAGGCCGGCGTCTCGGCCGCGGCGGCGCAGTTTGCCCGGTACCTCGAGGAGTCGCCGGACGACCTCGAAGTCCGCTGGCTGCTGAACGTCGCCCACATGCTGCTCGGCACCTATCCGGCGAGCGTGCCGCCGTCGCAACTGCTGGCGCCGGCGCTCTTCGAGTCCGAATACGACATGCCGCGGTTCCCCGATGTCGCGGGAGCGGCCGGGCTCGGCCGGGTGGACATTGCCGGCGGCACCATCACCGAGGACTTCGACGGCGATGGACTGCTCGACGTGCTGCTCTCCAGCGTCGAGAAGTGCACGCCGGCCCGTCTCTATCGAAATTCCGGCAACGGGCGCTTCGAGGACCGGACCGCGGCCGCGGGACTGGGCACGCAGTTCGGCGCCATCAACGCCATCCAGGCCGACTACAACAACGACGGGCGCATGGACGTGCTGCTGCTGCGCGGCGGCTGGGAGTTCGCGATCCGCAACTCGCTGCTGCGCGGCAACGGGGACGGCACGTTCACCGATGTCACCGCCGAAGCGGGCCTGCTCGGCGGCCAGCACTTGAGCCACTCGGCCGCCTGGCTGGACTACGACAACGACGGCTGGGTGGATCTCTTCATCGGCCACGAGCTGACGAAGTCGCGGCTGTTCCGCAACCGCGGCGACGGCACGTTCGAGAACGTCACCGCGAAGGCCGGTGTCGCCTCCCTTGCCGTGACCAAGGGCGTGACGGCGGGCGACTACGACGGCAACGGGTATCCAGACCTGTATCTGTCGAACATGTTCAACGAGAACTTCCTGTTCAGGAACAACGGCAATGGGACGTTCACGGAGGTCGGCGTGAAGGCGGGCGTCGACGAGCCGCGCCTGAGTTTTCCGACCTGGTTCTTCGACTACGACAACGACGGCTGGCTGGACATCTTCGTGGCGTCCTATCCGAACTCCGTGGCGGAGTTCGTGAAGCACTATCTGAAGCAGCCGCCGGCGGCCGAGACGTTGAAGCTCTATCGCAACAAGGGCGACGGCACCTTCGCCGATGTGTCTCGCGAAACCGGCCTCGCCCGCGTCGTCCCGGCGATGGGGTCCAATTTCGGCGACCTCGACAACGACGGCTATCTCGACATGTACCTGGGCACCGGCACGCCGTCGTTCTCGGCGCTGATGCCCAACATCATGCTGCGCAACGACGAGGGGCGCCGCTTCCAGGATGTCACCGCCGCGACCGGCACCGGCCACCTGCAGAAGGGCCACGGCGTGGCGTTTGCCGACCTCGACAACGACGGCGACGAAGACGTCGTGATCAACCTTGGCGGCGCGGTACCCGGCGACAACTACGCCGACGCGCTCTTCGAGAATCCGGGCGCCGGCGCGGGCAACAACTGGATCTCGCTGCGGCTGGTCGGCGTGAAATCCAATCGCGCCGGCATCGGCGCGAAGATCCGCGTGAGGCTGAAGGGCGCGGCCAGCGGATCGGCGCTCCGCTATCGCGAGGTGTCCAGCGGCGGGTCGTTCGGCGCCAACAGCCTGATGCAGCACATCGGCCTGGGTCGCGCGACGGTCGACACGCTGGAGATCGAGTGGCCGGTGACGAAGGCGAAGCAGGTGTTCCGCGATGTCCCCCTCAACAGCTTCATGACGATCCGCGAAGGCGATTCGACCGTGACCGTCACCACGCCAAAGACGTTCAGCCTCGGCGCCGGCGGCACTCCGACGCACAAGCACTGACGATGAGGCGTTCCCCTCTCGCGCGCGTCACTGCCGCCGCCGTACTGGCCGCGGCGGCCGCGTCCGCGCTCGTCGCGCTTCAAGGGCAGCCGCCCGCCGTCTCCTGGGCGCGCGCGCGGGAGAGCATCGGGCGCTACCGGACGATTCTCGACAGCTCGGGTCTCGTGGAGGTCGGCGCGCACATGCCGCCGTCGGTGCGGCGGGATGTCCTGTCATCGCTCTGCGAAGGCCGGCGGGAAGCGGTCCAGCGTGCCCGCGACGCGACCGAGCGCAGCATCCGGGCGCTGATCCCCGGCGAAGACCCGATGACGGCGGAACAGCGCGGCGCGCTGGAGCGCTACATGGGGGCTGTCGCCAGCTTTACGGGCGACTTCGACGCTGCGGCGAAGGCATTCGATCTGGGCAGCAGCGCGCTGAAGTCACAGCTGGCCGAGGCGCCGCACCTCCGTGCGCCGTACCTGGGATTGCTGCTGTCCCTGGCCGCCGCGCACATGCGCCGCGGCGAGACCGCCAACTGCCTCGTGACGCCAAGCCCGGATCGCTGTCTGTTCCCGCTGCGCCCGGGAGGCATCCACATGCACCCCGACGCGGCCAACGCGGCAATCGCGCAGCTTTCGGCGTACCTCGAAGTCGAGCCGTCGGATCTGGGCGTGCGATGGCTGCTCAACCTCGCCGCGATGCTGGCGGGCCGCTATCCGAAGGACGTCCCCGCGCGCTACCTCCTTCCGCCGGAGCTGTTCCGATCCGAGGCGCCGATGCCGCGGTTCGTCGACGTCGCGCGCGAGGCGAAGCTGGGGCAGGCCGACATCGCCGGCGGGACGATCGCCGACGACTTCGACGGCGACGGCCTGATCGACGTGTTCTTCACGAGCGTCGACTACTGCGCGCCGGTGCGGCTGTTCCGCAACCGCGGCGACGGGACGTTCGAGGACCGCACCGCCGCCGCCGGCCTGATGGAGCAGCTTGGCGGGATCAACGCGGTCCAGACCGACTACAACAACGACGGCCGGCTCGACATCTTCGTGATGCGCGGCGGGTGGGAGTCGTCGATGCGGAACTCGCTGCTGCGCAACGACGGCGGCACGTTCACCGACGTCACCGCCGAGGCCGGGCTGCTCGATGGCAAACAGGCGACGCACTCGGTGGCATGGGCCGACTTCGACAACGACGGCTGGCTGGACGTCTTTGTCGCGCACGAGCTGACGCCGAGCCAGTTGTTCCGCAACCGGCGCGACGGCACGTTCGAGGACGTCACCGCCCGCGCCGGAGTGGGCGCCACCGCGTTCACCAAGGGCGTGGTCGCCGGCGACTTCGACGGCAACGGCTACCCGGACCTGTACCTCTCGAACATGTTCGGCGACAACATCCTGTTCCGGAACAACGGCGACGGCACGTTCGCCGACGCCACGGCGCGCGCCGGCGTCGCCAGGCCGTTCGCCAGCTTTCCCACCTGGTTCTTCGACTACGACAACGACGGCCGGCTCGATCTGTTCGTCGCGTCCTATCCGAACTCGCTCGAGGAGTTCGTGAAGTACTACGTGAAACAACCGCTGAGCGCCGAGCCGCTGGCCCTCTACCGGAACAACGGCGACGGGACCTTCACGCACACGAGCCGCGCGGCGGGCCTCGAGCGCGTGGTGCCGGCAATGGGATCGAACTTCGGCGACCTGGACAACGACGGCTTCCTCGACATGTACCTCGGAACGGGCACGCCGTCGTTCGCCGCGCTGATGCCGAACATCATGCTGAAGAACGATCGCGGCCGGCGGTTTCTCGACGTCACCGAAGCCACCGGCACCGGCAACCTCCAGAAGGGCCACGGCGTCGCCTTCGTCGATCTCGACAACGACGGCGACCAGGACGTGGTGCTCAACTCCGGCGGCGCGGTCCCGGGAGACCGCTACGAAGAGTCGCTGTACGAGAACCCGGGAACGCCCGGGCACAACTGGATCTCGGTGCGGCTGGTCGGCGTGAAATCGGCCCGCGCCGCCATCGGCGCGAAGATCACCGTGCGGCTTTCCGGATGCCTCGACGGGATCGGCGATGCGCTATCGCGAGGTCACCAGCGGCGGCTCGTTCGGCGCGGCGAGCCTGACGCAGCACATCGGGATCGGCGCTGCAAAGGCCGTGCAGTCGCTCGAAATCGAGTGGCCGGCGAGCGGCACGCGCCAGGTCTTCAAGGACGTGCCCGTCAACACCGCGATCGAAATCACGGAGCTCGAGAAGACGTTCGCCGTGCGCACGCTGCCTCGTCTCGTGCTGGGAGGGAAGCGCTGAGGTCCAACGCCCAACGCCCAGCCGTCATTTCCGCCCAGCCCAGTATCCTGAGCGAGCTCGGACGTTGGCGCCGTGCCTCTTCACCTTGACTTCCAGCGTATGCCAGCCGTCGCCGGTCGGCACGCCCCTGGGCGCGAAGCCGAGAACGTAGCGCTGCCGGAACTCGCGCAGGATAGCGGTGAAGATCTTTTTCAGGTCGGTCTCCCAGTCGGCTTCGACCAGCCGCCCGCCGGTGTCGTCGGCGACGATCTCGAGCAGGCGCGCGGCGTCGTTCACGCTTCGGCCCCCCCGATGCACCACGGTCTTCGGGCCGAGTCCCACCGCGACGGGATAGATGACCGCCTCACGCCGCCGCGCCGCGTCGATGACGTCACGCGCGCGCAGCCAGCTGATGTTCTCGCGGCCGTCGGTCATCACCAGCAGCAGCTTTGGTCCGGCCGCGAGATCCGACTGCACGACGCCGGCGTAAGTGGCGTCCAGCATCGCCGTCGTGCCGCCGGGACTGAGGTTTTCAAGGCGTACGGTCGCCTCGCGCATTGACGTTCCGGAATCGGCGATCACCGCCACCTGGTCGTCGAAGGCGAGCAGCGCGAATCGATCGCGGTCCTCGATCTCGTTCAGCAGCTGGCTTGCGGCGCCGGCCGCCAGCTTCAGCCGCTCGCCGGACATACTGCCGCTGACGTCGAGGACGACGCCCGCGGTGACCTCGGCGATCTGCTGGATGCTCTCGACCGTCTGCTCGACGCCGTTGTCGCGAATCACGAAGTCGCTGGCCTTCAGCCCTTCGATCGGCCGTCCGTCGTCGACGACCAGCGCGTCCACCCGCACGAGATCGACGCGCGCCTTGAACGTCGGCATCTGCGGCGGCTGCGCGGTGAGAACCGCGCCGACGACGAGCGACGCCAGGGCCTTCATCGCGTCGCCAGCTGGCGGAGTCGGGCGAGGCGCTCTGGAAGAAGCCGCCGCTGCCCGTGCGGGTACTCCCACCACGGATCTTCGCGTCCTGGCGTCACCGCGGCAAACGACCGCCGCAGCCACCGGCGGGCCTCGTGATCGTCGCCACCGGCGTCGCCCAGCCGGCTCAGCGCCATCGCCGGCGCCTGGGCGAGCGGCATGAGGGCCTGGCACTCGCGATAGCGTTGATTCGCGGCTGTCAGGTCGCCGGCCGTCTCGGCGAGCTCGGCGCGGAACAGCCGCGAGAGGTAGGCCAGAAACGGCGCCGGCTGCAGCCGGTCCACCGCATCGAAGGCCTCGGCGGCGTCGCGCTCGTCGCCGAGGAGCTGTCGCATGCGACCGAATCGAAGCGCCGACTCGGCCAGCTCCGGCGCGCGCTCGTGGGAACGCTTGAAGTCGGCGGCAGCGCGGCCGAGCATGCGGCGCCAGGTCAGCAGCTGGTGCGGATCGTAGATGCGATCGGCCAGAGACTCGTCGACCATCAGACGCGCGGCGGACAGCTCGTGCAGCGACCCGCGCGCCAGCAGCAGCTCGGGGTCGTCTTCGAACAGCGTCAGCCCCCGTTCGAGCAGTCTCTCGAGCTCCTCGGTTGCGCCGGTTTCGTGCAGATAGGGCGCCGCAACGACAAACCACTGCCGCAGTGCGGGCTGCAGTGTCTCCCATTCCGCGATCCCTCGACGCCGCATTTCCTCCGGCGGCAGCTTCTTGCCCGTCAACAGAAGGGCCGTCAGCTCCTTGTCGAACACCGGGCCGTACCGCTCGAAATCGCGCTTCAGGCTCAGCAGGCGGTCGACTGCGGCGGTCGCCGCCGGGTACTGCGCGTCGCGTTGCCATTGCTGGTCGGCGGCGATCATGGCCTCGGCGTGCAGCCCGATACCCGCCAGGCACGAGCGGACGCGCGCCTCCCGCAGGGACTGGAACGACTCGAGGAACGTACTCGAGGTGGAGACCATCCGCGCCGCGGCAAGCGTCGCCTCGTCCTGGCGCGTGAACAGCGCCTCCTCCGTCCCGAGTAGATCGCTGGCGCGGCGCGCGAGCACCTTCTTCACGGCCTCCGGCCATTGGCCCGCGGCATAGAGCTCGATCTCGACGAGATATTCGGCCGGAGGGTCCGGGAAGGCTATTGGCCGTGCGGCCGCCGCGGGCGCCGTCGCGCTACCCGCAACCGCTGCCATGACAAGGACACGCGCTGCGGCCGCCAGCCGTGCGGAGCACACGGCCGAATTGTACCGACCTGGTCGACCTGTCCAACCGACCAACCCGACGAACTACAACCAACCTGGCGAAACCCGTCGCAACCCGCCGCGACCTGACCGAACGGGTCGGCCACGCCAGCAGCTTGGTGAGGACCTTGCCTTCGACGTCGGTGAGGCGGAAGTCGCGCCCCTGGAACTTGTAGGTCAGCTTCTCGTGGTCGATGCCCATCAGGTGGAGCATCGTCGCATGCAGGTCGTGCACGTCCACCGGATCCTCGACGATGTTGTAGCCGAAGTCGTCGGTGCGGCCGACTGTCGTGCCGGCCTTCACGCCGGCGCCCGCCATCCACATCGTGAAGGCGCGCGGATGATGATCGCGGCCGAGCAGCTTCGAGCCGTTGCGGGCCTCGTTGATCGGCGTCCGCCCGAACTCGCCGCCCCAGACGACGAGCGTCGAATCGAGGAGGCCGCGCTGTTTCAGGTCGGTCAGCAGCCCGCCGATGGCGCGATCGATCTGCAGGCATAGCTGCGGCACGCGGACGACGATGTCCGTTGCCGATGCCGGCGCCGTGCGTGTCCCACCCGCGGTGATAGAGCTGCACGAACCGGACGCCGCGCTCCACGAGCCGGCGGGCGAGCAGGCAGTTGTTGCGCGAACGACACCTGGCCCGGCTCGGTGCCGTACAGCTCGTGCGTCTTCGGCGACTCGGCCGAGATGTCGGTGAGCTCGGGCACGCTCGACTGCATCCGGTACGCCATCTCGTACGCGGCGATGCGCGTCGTCGTCTCGGGGTCGCCGATGCGGCTGCCCTCGACGGTGTTGAGGTCGCGAATCAGGTCCAGCGACTCGCGGCGAGCGGTGTCCGTGACGCCCTCGGGGTTGCGCGAGAAGAGTACCGGCTCGCCCTTGGCGCGGAACTCGACCCCCTGGTGCAGGGTCGGCAGGAAGCCGCTGCCCCAGCAGCTCTTGCCGCCGTCGGGGTTGTTCTGGCCGGAGATGAGGACGACGAACGCAGGGAGGTCCTTGTTGTCGCTGCCGAGGCCGTAACTGAGCCACGATCCCATGCTGGGCCGCCCGATCACCTGGCTCCCGGTATTCATGAAAATCTGCGCCGGCGCGTGGTTGAACTGCGTCGTCTTCATCGAGCGGACGATCGCGAGCTTGTCCGCATGCTGCTGGAGGAACGGCAGGAGCTCGGACATCTCGTTACCTGACTGCCCGTGCTGCTGGAAGGCGAACGGCGAACCCAGCAGTCGCGGCGTGCCGCGCACGAAGGCAAAGCGCTCGCCCTCCGGGATGACGCCGCTCGGGACTTCCTGGCCGTCGTACTTCTGGAGGAGCGGCTTGTGATCGAAGAGGTCCAGCTGCGACGGCGCGCCCGCCATGAACAGGAAGATGACGTTTTTTGCCTTGGGTGCGAAGTGCGTGCCTATCTTCTGCACGCCTCCGCCTTCGGCTTGGGCGAGGCTGGCGGCGAACAGCCGGTCGTTCATCAGCGACGTCAACGCCAGCGAGCCGATGCCGAAGCCGACGTCCTTGAAGAAGTGGCGGCGGGTGATGTGGCGGAGGTCAGTGCTCATCGGTCGGTCCCAAACTGCGGCGGAACTGAAGGAGGGCCGAACTTCAGTTCGGCCTGTCCGATCGGCGGAACCTGAAGTTCCGCCCTCCTATTTTGTCAGCGTCTCGTCCAGGTTCAGCAGCGCATTGGCCACCAGCGTCCACGCGGCCTGTTCGGCGACGTGCGGCGCCGACGGCTCGGCGAGCATGACCTTTGCCGCGTCGGCCTGATGCGCCCGGAAGTACCGGGCCTGCCGTTCGTACGACTGCACGATGCGATCGATCTCGGGCTCCGACGGCTTTCGGCCGGTGATGAGACGAAACGCCTCGGCGGCGGCCCGTCGCGCGCTGCCCGACGGGCCTATCGGCGCGACGCGGCGCGCGAGCGCGCGAGCGGCCTCGAAAAACGCTTCGTCGTTCATGCCGGTCAGCGCCTGGAGCGGCGTGTTGGTCCGAACGCGCCGCACGATGCAGAACTCGCGGCTGGTCGCGTCGAAGGTCATGAACGTCGGATAGGGGGACGTCCGCCTGATGAACGTGTAGATCCCGCGCCGGTAGCGGTCTTCGCCGGTGCTCGTCGTCCAGACCTCGTCGCTGTAGGGGTTGTCCCAGATCCCCTCGGGCTGCACCGGGAAGACGCTGGGCCCGCCAATCTTCGCGCTCAACAGCCCGCTTGCGGCCAGCGCGACGTCGCGCACCATCTCTGCTTCCATGCGGAACCGCGGACCGCGCGCCAGCAGCCGGTTGTAGGGATCCTTCTCGATCAGCGCTGGCGTGGCCGCCGCATCCTGCCGGTACGTCGCCGACATCACGATCAGCCTGTGAAGCGCTTTCTGCTTCCAGCCGCTGCCGACCAGCTCCGCCGCCAGCCAGTCCAGCAGCTCGGGATGTGATGGCGTCGCCCCCTGGGTGCCGAAGTCCTCGCTCGTCTCGACCAGCCCGCGCCCGAAGAATTGTTCCCAGGCGCGGTTCACCGTCACGCGCGCCGTCAGCGGGTTGTCGGGCGAGACGAGCCACCGCGCCAGCCCCAGCCGGTTCGGCATCTGGTCGGAGCGCATCGGCGGCAGCACGTCCGGCGTCGCCGCGTACATGCGCGGGCCGGGCGACATGAACGCGCCGCGTTCGCGAAACAGCGTCGACGGCCGGTCGAATGACGGCTTCTCCTTCATCACGAGCGCGGTGACGATGCCGAGCTCGCGCATCTCGCGCTCGAGCTCCGCCACCCGATCCCTCACCGGCTTGAGCGCCGGAACCTGCTGTCGGAACTCCGTGCGCACGGCTTGCGCCTGTTCGGGTGTGCGGGCGTCAGGCGCGATGGCGAGATAGCGCCGCGTCCGCGCGCGGATCGCCACCACCTGCAACGGCTCGTCGCTGGCGGTCGCCGACAGCCTGAACCTGCCTATCGCCTGGCCGACATTGCCGCTGTCGAACGCGAGCGTCACGCGCGCACGCGTCGGCGTGTCGAACACCAGTGGCTTGCCGGGGACGACGACGAGCTGGCGGGTGGAGCGAGTCTCGTCGCGCGTGGCGTCGATAGCCCAGCCGTTGGGCACTTCGCGCAGATACTGCTGGGGCGTCGGCTCAATCAGCGCCCTGGCCTCCTTGCTGCTCCCATCGTCGACCTTGAGGTCGTCAAAGGTGAGACGTGGCTCGACGGCGCCATCCAGCCGGTCCACGCCTGAAGCCCGTCAGCACGAAGTTGCCGTAATGATCGCGCCCCGGTCCGCCCTTCGGCAGCGAGGCATCGGGCAGTGCTTCGAGACGCAGGCCGGTTAGCGGGCCAGCCGGCAGCACGACCTCCAGCTCGTACGCGTCCTTGCCGCGCGTGCACGCCCGAGGTCAGCACCGAGCCATCGGGTTGTGTCGTCAGCTTCGCAGAAGTGGCCCGCGCGCTCGACGGCGTCAGCGTCGTCCAGGACGACGACGTGGATTGCTGTGCCGCTTCCCAGGCCGGCTGCGCCGCGTCCACCTCTGGCGAAGGCGACGTGAGCTGCGCGTTCAGCCGCGACAACTCGGCGGAGAGCGTCTGGCGGCGTGCCGCCTGGTCCTCGTTCGGCAGGTCGAGCACCGGCTCCTTGATGTAGCGGTCCTCGCCGGGCTTGGTGCCGATCACCGTGTACTCGACGTTGTCGAAGAAGGCGAGGAGCCGGTAGTAGTCGCGTTGCGAGAACGGGTCGTACTTGTGGTTGTGGCACTGCGCGCACGCGATGGTCGATCCCAGCCACACGGTGGACGTCGTGTTGACGCGATCGAGCAGCGCCTCGAACCGCGCCTCCTCGACGTCGATGCCGCCTTCCTGGTTGAGCTGGGTGTTGCGATGGAACCCGCTGGCGATCTGCTGGTCGGTCGTCGGGTTGGGCAGCATGTCGCCGGCGATCTGCTCGATCGTGAACCGATCGAACGGCATGTCGTCGTTGAGCGCCTTGATCACCCAGTCGCGGTACTTCCACATCGTCCGCAGGCGATCCTTTTCGTAGCCGTTGCTGTCGGCATACCGTGCGAGGTCCAGCCACGGACGCGCCCAGCGCTCGCCGTAGTGCGGAGAGGCCAGCAGCCGATCGACCACACGCTCGTAGGCATCGGGCTGCGGGTCGGCGAGGAACGCGTCGATCTCGGCAGGGGTCGGCGGCAATCCGATCAGGTCCAGCGACACGCGCCGAAGCAGTGCCGCCTTGTCGGCCTCACGTGAAGGCCGCAGGCCTTCTCTCTCGAGCCGCGACAGGATGAAGGCGTCGATTGGCGTGCGGACCCAGTCCGGGCTCGACACCCCGGGGACCGCCGGGCGTTTGGGCGTCACGTACGCCCAGTGCCGCACCTCTTCGACCGTCGATTCGCGCGCCTGCCCGTCGTCGGGCCATGGCGCGCCCTGGTCGATCCAGGCGCGGAGCAACGCTATTTGGGCGTCGGGCAGCGGATCGGCGTCGAGCGGCATGCGGTCTTCGCCGTCGAGCCCGAGCACGCGGCGCACGACGAGGCTGTCGTCGCTCTTGTGCGCGACGACGGCGGGGCCGGTGTTCCCGCCTTTGAAGGCCGACGCCTTCAGGTCGAGCCGCAGCCGCCCGCGCGACTTCTTCGAGCCGTGGCATTCGACGCAGTTGGCCTCGAGGATCGGCCGGATGTCGCGCGCGAAGTCAACGGACGCGCCCGGCGACGGGGCCGGAGCGGCGGGCGGCTGCTCGGCGGACACCTGCAGCCCGACCCAGAGCAGGAGCACCGTCAAGGACGTGAGCGCGCGCCACATTACGCTGATTCTAGGGGATTGCGCGGGCACGATTTATCCGCAGATTTCGCAGGTCACGCAGATTCTGCCGAGTGACGATCGGGCGAGCGACCCGCACGGCGGCGGTGAGGGGAGGGGAAGGGCTGAGATGAGACCCTGAAGCGTGCGGGGTCTCATCTCAGCCTTCCCCTCCCTCACCGACCGCGCGATGCGGGTCGCTCGCCCCGCAACCCGACAGAATCGGCGTCATCTGCGTCATCTGCGGATAGATCCGTGGACAGCGAAGGCTGCGTGACGGCAAACGTTCAACTGTTGAGTAAGATCGATCACGAGCCTATGCCGCGTGCCGTCACTCCGTTCTCCCGCCGCCTGTTCCTGCAGTCCGCCGCCATGGCCAGCCTGGGCGCCGCCGTTCCCTTCGGCCGGCTGCCGCTCGTGGCCGCGCCTCCTGTGTTCGAAGAGATCCCATCGTCGGCCAGCGGCCTCACGTGGGTCCACACGAACGGGATGTCGCCCGACCGCTTCCTGCCCGAGACCATGGGGCCCGGTGTGGCGTTTGTCGACTACGACAACGACGGCTGGATGGATGTGTTCATGGTCAACAGCGGCCCTGCGGATTTCTACACCCCGAAGGCGCCGCTGAAGCACGCTCTCTACAAGAACAACCGCGACGGCACGTTCACCGACGTCACCGACAAGTCAGGGATCGTGAGCAGCTCGTTCGGGATGGGTTGCGCCGTCGGGGATTTCGACAACGACGGGTACCAGGACCTCTTCATCACCGCCTACGGCCGCCCGACGCTCTACAGGAACAACGGCAACGGCACCTTCACTGACATCACCGAGAAGGCGGGGCTGGCGAAGGCGCCGAACTGGACGACCAGCGCCGTCTGGTTCGATTACGACAACGACGGCCGGCTCGACCTGTTCCTGTGCAGCTTCGTGGAGTTCTCGCTCAAGAACAACGTCTTCTGCGGCGACAACAAGATCGGGCGGCGGTTCTACTGCATCCCACGGGTGTTCAAGCCGACGCCGAGCGCGCTCTTCCACAACAACGGCGACGGCACGTTCACCGACGTCACCGCCGGCACCGACATCGCGCGCGCGATGGGCAAGGCGCTCGGCGTCGTCGCGACCGACATCAACAACGACGGGCTCGTCGATCTGTTCGTCGCCAACGACACGGTGCAGAACTTCCTCTTCGCCAACCGCGGCAAGGGCAAGTGGGAGGAGATCGGGCTGGCGTCGGAGGTGGGCTTCAGCGCCAACGGCACGCCGCGGTCGGGCATGGGCGTCGATGCGACCGACCTGGACCAGGACGGCCGGCAGGATTTGTTCGTGGCCAACGTCGACCAGGAGATGTTCTCGCTCTACCGCAACGACGGCAACGAGTTCTTCTCCGACGTCGCCGCGGTGCACGGCGTGGCGCAGGCGACACGCCTGCTCTCCGGCTGGGGGCTGAAGTTCTTCGACTACGACATCGACGGGCACGTCGATCTGTTCCTGGCCAACGGCCACCCCGACGACATGATCGAGCAGTACAGCCAGCAGGTGAAGTACAAGGAGCCGCTGCTGCTGTTCCGCAACGGCGGCCAGGGCAAGTTGCAGAACGTGAGCGCGGCCTCGGGCCCGGCGTTCGGAAAGAGCTTTCCCGCACGCGGGCTGGCGATAGGCGACTACAACAACGACGGCCGCATCGACGTGCTCGTCGGCAACAACGGCGAGGCCCCGGTGCTGCTCAAGAACAACGCCGGCGAGGGACATCACTGGCTCGGGCTTCGGCTGCAGGGCACGACGACGAATCGCGACGCGATCGGCGCGGTGCTCAGCTGGTCGGTCGGCGGGCAGAAGCGCACCCGCTACAAGATCGGCGGTGGCAGCTACCTCTCCGCTCACGACCCGCGGGAAGTCCTCGGCCTCGGCACCGCCACCTCCATCGAGTGGCTCGAAGTCAAATGGCCGGCGCCGTCGGGCAAAGTGGAGCGGTTCACCAACCTGCCAATCGATCGATACGTCACAATTGTCGAAGGAAAGGGAAAGGTCGAGGCCTAGACGTCACAACCGCGATGCCGCGATGCCGCGATGCCGCGATGCCGCGAAGGCACCTGGATCACTTTCTGCGGTTCTCCCACAGGTCTACCCAGGTTGACATCGGACCGGTGGTGGCCATGTTGCCAGTGACCAGATCGACGTCACCGTCGCGGTCGTAGTCGCCGGCCGCCAGCGCCGCGTGCCGCGGCATCCCGCGCTTCAGCGTGCGCCGCTCGAAGCGGCCGCGCGAGACCTGCTCCATCCAGACCAGTCCCGGCAACCGGGCGTCGTCGTCGCCGGCGCCACCGGCGATGAGCGCCGACCCGACGACATCGAGATCGCCGTCGCCGTCCAGGTCCGAGGCCACGACGCCGTGCGGGCCCGGCAGGTCGGCAAGGCGGCGGTAGGCGAAGACAGGCGGCCCGGTGCGGCCGCTGGTCCGTTCCAGCCACGCCAGCCCGTGGTACGGTTTCAACAGGCTGTCGTCGAAGGTGTCGCCGTTGGCGAGCAGCAGATCCAGGTCGCCGTCCGCGTCGAGGTCGGCGAGCGACAGCCCTGAGGATCCCCAGTTGGCATGCGGCGCCTTCCAGAGGACCGTTGGCGTGAACGACAGCCCGTCGCCGCGGATGTAGGCCACCACCTCTTCGTGCTCCTGCGACACGACTGCGACGATATCGAGACGGCCGTCGCCGTTGACGTCCGTCGCGAGCGCGCGCACGGCACCGGGCCGCGCGTCGAGGACCACCGGCGCAAAGGCCGGCTTCGCCCAGTTCGTCGTGCGGTTCTCCAGCACCAGCACGCTGCCGGTCTTCCTGTAGCCGAAGGCCGCGACGATCAGATCCATGTCGCCGTCGCCGTCGAGATCGGCAGCCTCGACGCTGGCGACGCGCGGCAGCCCCCCGATGGCAAACGGCGCGAAGCGTCCGCCGCCGAGGCCGCGCAGCCACACCACCGCTCCCTTGTCGTGATCGCGAGGCAGGAACTCGCCCAGGTCCGCGACCAGCAGATCGCGCACGCCGTCGCCGTCGACGTCGGCCACCTGCGCGCGCGACGGATGCGGCACGTTCGCGACCAGCGTGAGCTCTGGTCGAGGCGGGGCTTCCGCCCCGCGACTGTCCCGTTCGTACGGCCGCCCCAGCAGCACCATGCCATGGCGCATGTCGCAGACGACGAGCTCCAGCCGCGCGTCGCCATCGAGGTCGGCGAACTGGACGTCGGAGACCACTGGTGTCGGCGGCGCGCCAGGCGGCGATAGCCCACGCGTGACGAGCCACTGCGCCGACACCGCCGGCCAGTCACCGGGTCGTGCCAGCGCCTGAGGCGCGCGCGCGAGATACCACTCGAGCGCGGACCGAAAATCGGGTGACAGAGCCGACGTGGGCTCGGCGCTGGCCTCCGATCCGTCACGAATACGCTGCATGCGGATGACTTCGTCGCGCCAGGCCGATTGCGGAAGAATGTTCGCCGGCGGCACTTGATGGCACCCGCCGCATGCCGCCGTCACTGCCGGCGTTGGGACCGATGACTGATCGACCACCGCGATTGCGCCTGACGTGACGACCAGCACGCCGAAAAGCCACACGCCTGCGCCAGTGCGTCGCTCATTACGATCCATCACCCACGAACGATGACACGAAGCCCAGATGCCGGCAACGATCGCGGCGGCGCCATCTGGCTACCGACGTTCCGCGGTCTTCGTGTCGGGCAGCGTCAGGATGACTGCGGTGGGAGCCATACGATTCTGGAGCACTCGACGAAGAGCAACGCGAGCTCCATACCGTCGATCTAGCCACGAGCTGGCGCCGGAGACGATCTTCGTGGCCAGGCCATCGAGAGCGGCGCCGTTGTCGTGGACCTCACCGCGCTGAGCGTCGGCCCGACCCGATTTGACGGTCTTAATCAAGTATTGCGGATCGGCGAGCCACTGACGCAGATGCTGCGCCAACTCGTCGGCGACCTGCTGTTCGTCGTCACGGCCGTAGAGAATCACAACGGTCGCCGTCACGATGATATCCAGGAGCACGAGCGGCCGGCCGCTTCTGCCGGCTCGTTCGGACACTCGCTGCTCAATCACGACGCCGCGCTCCTCCGGTCGCGCCCGCGGATTGCCCTCAATGTACTTGTGGCCCACGTCGAATCCAGCCCGTGTGAGCAGTTCACGCGCCGCCGCCAACGGCTGGCCCACCACATTGGGCGCAGCGGCAGCGGGATGAGCGCTCGGCGTTCCGCCGGTTGAGGCCGCCTCTCGGCCGGGCACGAGGATCCTCAGTGTGCCCGGTCTGATTCGCTCATCGAGCGTCGGGCGCACCGTGATTTGCCGGCGGAGCATCTGCGACAACCGCGCTGAAGCTGCCCTGGCCACGAGCATCGCGACTCCCTCGAAGCCCGCGCCGCTGAACGGCATGTCTCCCTCGGCCATCTCGCTTGGGGACCGCTCGATTGATCGGACCAATGCCAGCCGCTCTCCAAAGGACTCACGCAGGTGCGCCGCAAGATCGTTGGCGACCTTGGCATCGGCGCCTGTGTAGTACAGGTAGAGCGACGCCCTCAACCCGACCTGCACCTCGACCACGCGGCGGTTCTGCGCATCCACGGAGGGCGGAGACTGTGCCTCGACCAGGGCCTTGTCGCTCTTGCTCTCGACGTACTTCACGGCGATGCCGAACCCCGCACGCGACAGCGCCTCGCGCGCGTCCGCACTCGACAGCCCGACGACGTTCGGCATGGTCGCGGGGGCGCGCCCACTCGGCGGTCCTCCGGTCGAGGCCGGGTCCGATGCTGGCATGAGGATCCGCACGGTGCCTGGCCTGGCGCTCTCATCCAGCGTTGGCGCCAGCGTGATCCGCCGGCGATACATCTGCGACAACTGGGACGAGGCGGCCTTTGCCATTGCGGCTGCGACTGACTCGAAGCCCGCGCCTCCGTGACTGCAGCTCGCCCTCGCCCATATCGCTCGGCCTTTGCCCGACTGGTCGAATCGACGCCAGCCGATCTCCCAGGGCCCCTCGCAGGTGCGCCGCGAGATCCTCCGCGGCCCCGGCCTGCGGTGGTGCGTGGTAGACGAAGACCGTCGGCTGGATCCCGACCTGCAGCGCGACGACGCGGCGATTCTGCGCGTCGACGGCGGGCGCCGACTGCGCCTTGACGAGCACGGACTCGTTGGTGCTCTCGACGTACGACAACGTGAAGTCGAGCCCCACGCGCCAGAGCGCCTCGCGTGCCCCCGCGATCGACAGCCCGACCACATTCGGAACTGCAACGGGTGCTCGCGCAGAGTTGCTGGTGTTTCCACTGGCGCTCGCTGCGGGGTCGGCGACGGTCATCTCGACCGTCCGGCCCGCGTTGTCGCGCATGATCCGCACGAGGATGCGGCCTCGGACGCCCGTGTCATCGGCCAGCGTGTCGAGATCGGCATGACGCGCGATCCGTTTGCCATTGACCTCCACGACGAGGTCGCCGATCTGCAGGCCGGCCCCGTCTGCCGGGCCGCCGCGTTTGAGGTCCGTGACAATCGCACCCGATCGCGCCGCACGCGTGACGCTGTCCACGGCATCCGCGACTTTGATGCCGAACCGGGCAACGGTGACCGAAGTACCCGACGCGACTGGCATCGACGGCGGAGCCGTCCGCGTTCGCGGAGGCTCGACGTCGGCCGGGCCGGCGCTGCCTCGCGATTCGACTGTCGGAGGGCGCGCGGCTTCCGCTGCGGATGGCGCGTCTTTTCTAGTCGGAAGGTCATCGGCCTTCTCGATCTTCGCGGTCTCAACGACACCGGATGTCTTGCCCACGTCAGCGGCCGGAGGTCGACTCGGGGCCTGACCGCTGCGACGGGGCAGGCGAGGTGCCTTCGCGGACGATGGCGGTTGAGGGCTGAACTTCGGGAACGACGGGCATCCATCGGTCGCGTGTCGCGATGCCGGTCGCGATGGCTGCTGCAGCGACGCCGAGGGCGCCGCCGACGATCTTCGCGCGCCGGGGCCAGCCCGCCGGCCGTGCCGGCGGCAGATTCGATGGTTTCGGCAGAAGCACTCGCTCGAGCGCGGCTGTCAGATTGTCCACGTCGGCATTCCAGTGGACGTCGCGCAGTTCCACCGCCTGGCGCCTGACGAGCGGGCCGAGGTCGGCGGGGAGTTCGTCGACTCGTGGCATCACCGCGCCCTGCACGAGGACGGGAATCACTCGAACGTTGCGCTTGAGTGCGGTGCCGATCTCGAGGCGAATGAAATCCTGGGGGTCGTCCAGCCGTCTCCGTCCGCTCCGATCGGCTGACGAGACCCACTCGGGGCCGATGACGGCGAGCAGCACGTCGCACGAGCCGACGGCGCGCTCCAGGACGTCGACGAAGTCGACGCCGGCTTCGATGTCGGTGACGTCCATGAACACCGATGCCGGCCCGAACCGGCCGCGCAGGTGGTCGAATATCCTGCCCGCGTGGCCGGGGCAATCCTCACGCCGGTAACTGAGAAAGACCGTTGGCGTGACGTCGCTCCACTGGGATCAAACGTGGAGGGGGGAGCGAAGCGTACTATGCCGCAAAACTCTGCTGTGTGCGTGTTTCTTCGAGGGGCGCCGTGCCGGCAACTGGACAGACCACGCGTGCTATAGTCGGCTCATGAGCGACCGTCCAGAGACCGGAAAGATCATCCCGCTCGCGCCGGCCGAGGCGACCGCCGAAGGCGGCATCGCGCGCCGCGCGGTGTTGCAGACGCTGCTGGGCGGCGTCGGAGCGGGCCTGGCGCTGCCGTCGATCGTCGAGGCGCAGCACCCGGTGCAGCATCACCTGACGAGCGCCACTGGTGTCGAGCAGGCGCAGAAGAAGGCTGCCGCCGCGGCGTACAAACCCGAGTTCCTCGACGCGCATCAGTTGAAGACACTCGACGTGATCTCCGAAGCCATCGTCCCCGGCTCGAGCGCCGCGAAGGTCGCGCCATTCCTCGACCAGCTGCTGGCCGTCGAGTCGGCGCAGAACCAGCGCGGGTTCATCGGCGCGCTCGGCGCGTTCGACATGGCCGCCATCGAGAAGTACTCCAAGGCCTGGAAGCTGCTGAGCGCCGCCGAGCAGGACACGCTGCTCCAGGCCGCGTCCACCGCGGACTCCGGCCGCGCCAGCGGCAAGACCACGATTCGGGATCACTTCCAGACCCTGAAAGGCTGGATCTCCGGCGCCTACTACTCGTCTGAAGCCGGCATGAAGGAACTGGGGTGGACGGGCAACGTCTTCCATCAGGAATTGCCCGGATGCACCCACCCGGGGGGCACTCCGCGTAAATTGCAGATTGCAGATTGCAGATTGCGGATTCGCTGACGATGCAGACGACCAAGTTCGACGTGATTGTGGTGGGATCGGGAGCCTCGGGCGGCTGGGCCGCCAAGCGGCTCTCGGAAGCCGGCATCAAGGTCGCGCTGCTCGAAGCGGGCAAGGCGCAGAGCGACAAGAACTTCACCGAACACGTCCCCGCCTTCAACCTGAAGTACCGGGACAAGGCGAACGAACTGATGCGCCGTACGCGGCCCAGGCAGAAGGACTGCTACGCGTGCCGCGAGTGGAACTACGACTGGTTTGCCAGCGACCTCGATGAGCCTTACACCAACCCCGACGACAAGCCATTCAGCTGGCAGGGGCGCACGCGCGTGGTCGGCGGGCGCACTAACATATGGGGCCGCCAGAGCTATCGGCTGAGCGAGCAGGACCTGAAGGGCAAGTCCTTCGACGGCTACGGCGAGGACTGGCCGCTCAGCTACAAGGACCTCGTTCAGTACTACGAGATCGTCGAGGACTACGTCGGCATCTCGGGCCAGGCCGAGAACGTGCCGGAGCTTCCCGACAGCAAGTTCCATCCGGCGATGCCAATGACGTGCGCCGAGATGCAGCTGCGCACTCGTGTGAAGGAAAAGCTCGGATGGACGGTGACGATTGGCCGTGCCGCCAACATCACCAAGCCACTCAATGGCCGCGCCCCGTGCCACTACTGCGGTCCGTGCGAGCAGGGCTGCGCGACGCACTCGTACTTCAACTCGGCCTTCACCACTGTCGCCGACGCGGTCAAGTCGGGCAACACCACGCTCATCACCAACGCGATGGTCTACAAGGTCCTCACCGACCCGTCGACGAAGAAGGCGACGGGCGTGATGTACATCGACCGCGTGACCCGCGAGGTGAAGGAAGTGAAGGCACGCGCGGTGCTGTTGTGCGCGCAGGCACTCGAGTCGACGCGCATCCTGTTGAACTCGGCGGACGGCGGGCTGGCGAACTCGAGCGGCGTGCTCGGCCACTACCTGATGGATCACCTCTGGGTGGCCGGCGGCGCTTCTGGCGAGTTCCCTGACGTCAGCCCGAAGACGCTGTCGCTCTCGGGCCCGCAGCGGCCCAACGGCATCTACGCCATCCGGATGCACAACACGGCCAACGGGCCGCGGCACAAGGACTTCATCAGAGGGTTCGGCTACCAGGGGCGCGCGACCACCGGCTTCAGCTTCAACGCGCCGGGTTACGGGCAGGAATTCAAGAAGAGCGTCCTCAATCCCGAGACGGCGGTCAGCCTCGCCGGATTCGGCGAGATGCTGCCAAGATTCGACAACTTCATCGCCATCGATCCCAACGTCGTCGACACCTTTGGCATTCCGGTGCTGCGCGTCAACGTGTCATGGGGCGAGAACGAGAAGAAGATGATCCCGTCGATGGCGGAGACGGCGGCGCAGATGATGGAGGCGGCCGGCGCGAAGAACGTCCGCCCGTACAGCATCCCCAACCGCATCCCGGGCTACGGCATCCACGAGATGGGCACGGCCCGGATGGGCAGCGACCCGAAGACCTCCGTCCTCAACCAGTACCTGCAGGCGCACGACATCAGCAACCTCTACGTCATGGACGCGTCGTCGTTCGTGTCGGGCGGATGTCAGAACCCGACGCTGACGATCATGGCGCTCGCCGTCCGCGGGTGCGACTACCTGATGGACGAGATGAAGAAGGGCAACGTCTGAATTGACGATTGCAGATTGCGGATTGACGATTTAGGAGGGCGCAACTTTAGTTGCGCCGGTCAAGACTTCAGTTGCGCCGCTCGTTCTCGATTCGCGGGAACGCCGTGATCCTCAGCCGCGCCGAGCCGTAGGGCACCAGGCGTAGCGTCTCGTCCTTCTCGACACTCACGACCGGGCTTTGCGGGAGCGTACCGGCAGAGCCGTCTTCCATCTGCCATTCCGGCACCCGCCGTCCGGTCACTTCGATCTCGACCGCCGGCGTTCCGCGCGCGAAGGGCACCGGGCCCACGGGATGCTCGATGACGCGCATGCGACCCACCAGACCTGCCTGACCCGCCAGACCTGCCTGACCCGCTGACCAGCGTGACCCGCCTGACCCGCCTGACCTGCCTGACCTGCCTGACCTGCCTGACCCGTGACAATCCCATAGTTCCACGGCGTCGTCGGCAACACCTGCCAGTCGGCGGCCGGCGCCGGAGCGGGCTTCTTGAGTCCTGACGTCACCCGCTGCCACTGCTCGCCGACCGGCAGCGCGAACACCAGCGGCCCGCGCTCGACCAGCACCGCGCCGCGATACGACGTCGTGAGCCGCGCCGGCATTGGCAGCACCAGCCGCACGCGCTCACCGCGCGTCCACAGCCGCTCAATCCGCACGAACTCGCCGGCCTGGGCTGTCGTCGCCGGCGTGCCGTTGATCGTGACCGTCGCGCCGTTGGCCCACGACGGCACGCGAAGCAAGAGCGGGAAGCGCAGGCGGTTCACGCTGGGCGTCACGGTCAGCGTCACGGTGCCGTTGAAGGGGTAGTCGGTGACCTGTCGGATGGTCACCGCGCCGGCGGCGCCGACACGCGCGCGGACGGTGCTGGGCGCGTAGACGACCGCTGCGAGCCCGTTGTCGGGCGTCGCCATCCACAGGCTGCCGGCGAGCTTCGGCCAGCCCTGGTGCATGTTCGCGGTGCAGCAGCCGAAGTTGGGCTCGAAGCCGAAGAGGTTCGATTCGGGACCGTTGGTCACCCAGCGGCGGCGATCGAGGCTGCACATCACCTGGTTGGCCTGCTGGTCGTATTGATGCGACCACATGTCTTCCGACATCGTCGCCGGCATGGCGTTGTAGGCGATGCGCTCGATGCGATCGGCAAACGCTGTGAGGCCGTTGACGGCCACTACCTGCTGCAGCGAGAACAGCGCCTCGACGACGGCGCAGAGCTCCGTGCCTTGCGAAGGATCCTGGCCCGCGTGATGCTCGTCGGCGCTGAACATGCCGTTGGGCTGCCCGTGATGTCTGTCCAGCACCTCGAGCGCCCGGACGGCGGCGTCGCGATCGCCGGCGTCGCCGGAGACGAGCGACCAGAGGGCGGAGGTCTTCAGCGCCATCGCGACGTTGACGCCGTGCGCGCGCATGCCGCGATCGGGGAGCGGGACGCCGCTGCCGAAGCCGAGCAGCTTGCCGGAGGTCTTGTCGGTGAACGGAAACTGCTCGAAGTGCGATCGCCAGTCCATCCCCTGCGCCTTCAGCGTGCGCGCGAGTTCGAGCAGCCGCGGATCCGCGGTGCGGTTGTAGAGCCAGACAATGGAGGCGAGCTCGTCGGCCCAGCGATAGACGGCCCAGTCGTGCAGCGGCCGCTTCGCGGCTTCTGCGGCGTGATGCGCGAAGTAGCGGGTGAGCGCGGGGACGACTCGTGGATCGCCCGTCGCCTCCTGATACTGCGTCAGTGCCTTCAGCATCACCATGTTCGGCCACCAGTCGCTGTTGCTGGCCGGGCCGAGCCAGCCGCTCTCGGCCTGGTGCGTGAGCGCCCACTCGACGTAGCGCTGCGCCTTCGCGATGAGCGCGGGATCCTCGAGCAGGTAGGCGAGCGGCAGAAGCCCGTCCAGGTAATAGGGTCCTCGCTCCCAGCTCTCGCCGGTGCCGCCGAGCCACCCGCTCGATGGCCCCACGTCCGGCCAGATCTCGTCGAGCTTTCCCGTGAGCCCGCGCGCCTGGATCTCGAGCTGGCGCCGCAGCCATCCTTCCGGCCGGATCGACCCGAGCGGCAGCGGCGAGAAGGCTGCCTTCTGGAGCGGCGCGCGGTTGCGCACCACGCGCGCGGCCGACGGGCTCGGGATGGGCCGGCGCGGCGCGGCGGGCACGCTGCGCCGCGGGCGTGGCGATCGCACTGGCGACGACGAGACAGATGAGGGCAACGCGCATGGGGAGTGGGGACGAGTCTAATCGAGTTACGAGTTACGGGTTACGAGTGAGGGTGGGATTAGAATCGCGGCATGGGGCCACGCGCACTGGCTCTGCCGTGCATGCTGGCGGCTGCGCTCGGTGGTGTCACCGCGACGCCGACGGCGCAGTCTGCCGACGCGCACGCGCAGGCCCGCCAGCTGCTCGATGAGGGCGTCGCCTTCGAGCGCCAGAAGCAGCTCGATCGCGCCGCCGACGTCTATCGCCAGGCGATCGGCCTCGCGCCGAACCTCGCCGAAGCCCACGATCGGCTCGGCTTCGTGCTGGGCCTTCAGGGCCGCACGGACCTTGCGGCCGCCAGCTTCGAGCGCGCGGTCGCGCTGAAGCCCGCGCTCTTCGACGCGCACTACCATCTCGGCGTGACCTACTGGCTGCTGCGGCGGCCCGAGGACGCCCGCGCTCTCGCTCGAGGCGGCGCGGAAGCTGCAGCCACGTCATGCCGAGACGCTTTACTACCTTGGCCTGGCCGAGCGTGCATTGGGACACCTGCCGGAAGCCATCGCGCATCTCGACGCAGCGACCCGCGCCGCCCCGACGCTCGCCGTCGCCTACGCGCACCTGGGCATCGCCTGCCGTGAGCATGGAGAGCTCGATCGCGCGCTCGTCTCGCTGAAGCGCGCGCTGGAGCTCGAGCCGGGACGGTTCGACGCGCGCAACGCGCTCGGCCTCACGCTGATGCAGCAAGGCGACGCCGACGGCGCCGTCTCCACGTTTACCGACCTGGTCGCGCGGTTTCCTGCCGAGCCGACGGCGCGCCTGAACCTCGGCACGGCGCTCATGCAGCGCGGCGATCTGGAAGGCGCGGTCGATGTCCTGCGCGCGTTGACCGATCGGCGGCCGGAGCATGCCGAAGCCTTCTACAACCTCGGCACCGCCCTGAAGCAGCAGGACGACTTCACGGGCGCCGAGGCCGCGCTGCGCGAAGCGGTGCGGCTCAACCCGCAGTTGCCCGACGCGCACTACACGCTCGGCGTCGTCCTCTGGCAAACCGGCCGCGTGCCGGACGCGATCGACGAGTTCCAGAAGGCGACGGCCGTGAAGCCCGACTACGCGCAGGCTCACTACATGCTTGGGACCGTGCTGAAGCAGGAAGGCCGGCTCGACGAGGCGCTGCAGGCGTTTCGCCGGACGCTGACCTACGAGCCGGACTCGGCCGAGGCGTATCTCAGCGTTGCCGAGGTGCTTCGCCAGCAGCAGGATGCCGCCGGCGCCGAGCGCGCGGCGGCGGAGGCCAGTCGCCTGAACAAGCGGAAGGCCGACGCGCAGGCGGCCGCCTTTGCGCTCAGCGTCGGGAGGGACCGGTTGAAGCAGAACGACCTCGACGCCGCTCGCGAGCGGCTGTCGGAGGCGGTGCGCCTCGACCCGCGCAACCCCGACGCGCACAACCTGCTCGCGACGGCCCTGGAGCGGAGCGGCGATGTCGCCGGCGCCCGCGCCCATCGGGCCGAGGCGCGCCGCCTCGATGGAGCGGCGGCCTCCAGGGAACCCTGACCGATGCCGCGCGCGCGACATGCTCTTGTGCCCCTCGTCGTCGTCGCTGCTGTGGCGGCGGAACAGCCCCGCGATGTCGGCTTCTCGTTTCGCGCCGCCGGCCCGGAGGCCGGCCTGACGGCGGTCACCGTGTTCGGCGGCAAGACCGCGAACCGCTACTTGCTCGAAACGACCGGCGCCGGCGTCGCGCTCATCGACTACGACGGCGACGGCAGGCTCGACGTGTTCGTGGTCAACGGCACGACGCTCGAGGGCTTCCCGAAGGGCCAGGAGCCGCGCCCGCATCTCTATCGCAACCTGGGGCAGGGCCGCTTCGAGGACGTCACGAAGGCCGCCGGCCTGTCCGAACAATGGGGCTGGGGCCAGGGCGCCTGCGTCGGCGACGTCGACAACGACGGCCACGACGACTTGTTCGTGACCTACTACGGCCAGAACCGCCTGTTCCGGAACACCGGCCGCGGCAGTTTCCTCGACGTCACCGGCCCCAGCGGCCTCACCGACCGGAAGCGGCGGTGGGGCACGGGCTGCGCGTTCCTCGACGTCGATCGCGACGCCCGGCTCGACCTCGTCGTCGCCAACTACATCGATCTCGATCTCGCGACCGCGCCGACGCCGGACTCGGGCCTCTGCCGCTACAAGGGCGTGCCGGTGGCCTGCGGCCCGCCCGGTCTCACCGGCGGCACCAACGCGCTCTATCGCAACCGCGGCGACGGCACCTTCCTCGATGTCTCGGACGTCTCCGGCATCGCGAAGGCGCACGGCACGTACGGGCTCGGCGTCGCGACGCTGGACTTCGACAATGACGGCTGGACCGACATCTACGTCGCCAACGACTCGAATCCGAGCGCGCTGTACCGCAACCGCCGCGACGGCACCTTCGAAGACATCGGCGTCCAGGCCGCCTGCGCCTACAGCCAGGACGGCAAGCCGCAGGCCGGCATGGGCGTCGGCATCGGCGACTTCGATCGCAACGGCTGGCTCGACATCGTCAAGACGAACTTCGCCGGCGACACCTCGTCGCTCTACGCCAACACCGGCACCGGCCGCTGCGAAGACCGCACGTTCCAGTCCGGTCTCGGCCTCAACACGCGCTGGCTGGGCTGGGGCGCCGGCTTCGCCGACTTCGACAACGACGGCTGGCTCGACATCTTCCTCACCAACGGCCACGTCTACCCGGAAGTCCGCCAGATCCGCACGGAAGCCGGCTACGAGCAGCGCAAGGTGGTCTATCGCAACGTCGGCGGCCGCTTCGAGGACGTGACGATGCGCCTTGGGGCGCCTGCGACCACACCGAAGGCCGGCCGCGGCACGGCGTTTGGCGATCTCGACGACAACGGCACCGTCGACGTCGTCGTGAACAACGTCAACGACATCCCCGATCTGTTCCTGACGACCGCGCCGGCCGATCGGCACTGGATCGTCGTGAAGCTGACGGGTACCGCGTCGAACCGCAACGCGATCGGCGCCCGCGTGCGTGTCGTCACCGGCGAGGTGGCGCAGATTGGCGAGGTGCAGGGCGGCGGCAGCTATCTCTCGCAGAACGACTTCCGCGTCCACTTCGGCCTTGGCGCCGCAACCGCCGTCGATCGGCTGGAGGTGCGCTGGCCCACTGGCCGTGAAGAAGTGTGGAAGGCCGTGGCGGTCGATCGGATCGCGTCGTTCAAAGAAGGCGAGGGGCAGCAGCCATGATCGCGGCGATCGCACTGACGTGGCTGCTCGCTCAGGGGGCCGTGGTGCTGGGCGCGCCCTCGCTCTCGCCGGAGCTGGCCGCGATCAGGTCGCGCATCATGGCGGGCCAGACCGAGCAGGCGATCGCGGAGCTGGCGAAGCTGCCGCGCGAGAGCCCGCACGTGCGCTACCTGACAGGCCTGGCGTACTACCATCGCGACGATCATGTCCGCGCGATCGCCGAGCTCGCGCCGGTGGTCGGAGAGCTGGCCGAGGGCACGCCGGAGCGTCGTGAAGCCGTGCAGGTGCTCGGCCTTTCGTACTACGTCGCCGGCCGGCTGCGCGAGGCGCTGCCGCTGCTGGAGCAGACGCGTGCCTGGGCCAGCGACAACATCGAGCTCGGCCACGTCCTCGGCCTGACGTACATCCAGACGCAGCAGCCGGATAAGGCGAGAGCCGTGATTGCCGAGACCTTCGGCGTTGAGCCCTCGACCGCCGCGGCGCACCTGTACACCGCGCAGCTCATGATCCGCGTGGAGTTCCACGAGGCGGCCGGTGTGGAGCTGACGCGGGCGCTCGCGCTCGACCCGCGCTTGCCACAGGCGCACGCCCTGCTGGGACAGCTTGCCGTGAATCGCGCCCGGCTGGACGAAGCCGTGACGCTCTTCCGCAGGGCCATCGAGATCAGCCCGCTCGACGCCATGGCGCACTATCGGCTCGGCGAGACCTACGCGCGACAGCAGCGTTGGGATGACGCGGTCGAGGCTCTCCAGCAATCCATCTGGATCAACCCGTTCTTCAGCGGCCCCTATATCGTGCTCGGGCGCGCCTACATGACCAGGGGACAACCGTCCACGGCCGAAGGCATGCTGCGGCGGGCCGTCGAGTACGACCCGAACAACAAGTCGGCGCACTACCTGCTGGGGCAGGCGCTGCAGAAGCTGGGGCGCGAGGGTGAAGCCGCAAAGGAGTTCGAGATCGCCGCCTCCCTCAGCGACACGGCGCAGCAGCGATGACCTCTGTGGCATCTGCCTCGAGCGCCGGCGCAGCGCTGGCGGTGCTGTTGGCGGTGTTGCCACCCCCGCTGGTCGCCACCGACCCGCCCTGGCAGGTGCAATTCCACGACGTCGCGGACCGCGCCGGGCTGCGCGCGCCGTCCATCTACGGCGGCGTCGACAAGAAGCGCTTCATCATCGAGACCAACGGCGCTGGCGTCGCATGGATCGATCTCGACGACGACGGATGGGTGGACGCCATCGTCCTCGGCGGGACGCGGCTGGCCCCGGCCGCCCGTCACGACGATCCCGCGATGGCCCGCGGCGAATCGACGACGAGGGTGTATCGCAACCGCGGCGACGGCACCTTCGCTGACGTCACGGAACGCTCCGGACTCGGACGGGCGGCGTGGGCGTCGTCAATCTGTGCCGGCGACTACGACAACGACGGCGCGGTCGACCTCCACGTCACGGCCTTCGGCACCAACCGGCTGTACCGCAATCGCGGCGACGGCCGGTTCGAGGATCGCAGCGCCGCGGCCGGCCTGCCCGTGACCGGGACGCGGTGGGGAGCCGGCTGCTCGTTTGTCGATTACGACCGGGACGGCGACCTCGACCTCTTCGTGGCCAACTACCTCGCCTTCGATCTCGCGACGGCGACCGAGCCGGGCCAGGGCGTGAACTGTCTGTGGAAGGGGATACCGGTCAACTGCGGCCCCAAAGGCCTGCCGACCGACACCAACCTGCTGTATCGCAATCTGGGCGACGGACGCTTCGCCGATGTATCCGAGGTATCCGGCATCGCGCGCGTGCGCAACCGGTATCCGATGTCGGTGGTGGCTGCCGACCTCGATGAGGACGGCTGGGTCGATCTGTACGTCGCGTCCGACTCGACGGCGGCCATTCAGTACCGCAACAACCAGGACGGCACGTTCAGCGACGTTGCCGTTGCGCGCGGCACGGCGTTCAGCGAGAACGGCATGGCGCAGGCGGGAATGGGCGCTGCCGCCGGCGACGTCGACGGGGACGGCCGTCTGGACTTGTTCAAAACGCACTTTGCCGACGACATACCGGCGTTGTTCAGGGCGCTCGCCGGCGGCCGCTTCGAGGAGGTCGCAATGGCGTCAGGGCTGGGCGGGCAGAACCGGTATGTCGAGTGGGGCGCCGGGATCGTGGATCTCGACAACGACGGCTGGCAGGACCTGCTCTACGTCACCGGCAACGTCTACCCCGAAGTCGAGCGGCAGATGCCCGACTACCCACACAAGAGCCCGCGTATCGTCTTTCGGAACCGCGGTGCCGGGTCGTTCGAGGACGTCAGCGCGACGAGCGGGCCGGGCGCGACGACGCCGCGCTCGAGCCGAGGAGCCGCCTTCGGAGATTTCGACAACGACGGCGACCAGGACGTGCTGGTCATGAACATGAACGAGCCGCCCTCGCTGCTCCGCAACGATCTCGACGGCGGTAACGGGTGGCTGCAGGTGCGCCTCGAGGGGACCACGTCGAACCGGATGGGACTGGGCGCGACGGTGCGCGTGACCGCCGGCGGGCGAACGCAGGCCCGTGCCGTCCTGAGCCAGTCGAGCTACTACTCCCACGACGATCTGCGAGTGCCGTTCGGGCTCGGGAGGGCGATAGCGGCCGAGCGCATCGAGGTGCGGTGGCCGAGCGGCCGTCAGGAAGTGGTGACGAACGTGCCGGCGAATCAGCGTGTGAGAATTCGCGAGGGTCAGGGTCTGGTCTCACCACCGGCGCGGCACGGATCGCCAGCTCAACTAATCGAAAAAGACCTTGACGCTAGTGCCAATTGGTTACTAGCATCCACCCCAGTGGACTGACCACCCAACCCTCGGGTGGCCACCCCGGCCCCTGAAAGACCGTGCAACCCCCCAGAGACCTTCTCGCCGCCGCCACGTCACGACGACAGCGAGATTCGAGGAGGCTCACCATGTTGGCAGGCAGCCGCTCGTGGCTCGGTTCGTGTCTCAAGTTCGCGCTTCCGACCTTAGTCGCGTTGTGTACACTGGCGCCCACGCCCACCCCGGCGCAAGCGGTGTATGGCAGCATCAGCGGCTCGGTCACCGACGCGAGCGGAGCCGTCCTGCCTGGCGTCAGCGTCACGGTCACCAGCGTCGATCGCAAGACGGCGGACACGGTGGTCACGAACGAGTCCGGGTTCTACCTCAAGGAACGGCTGGTGCCTGGCACCTATGAGGTGAAGGCGGAGCTGGCCAGCTTCAAGACTGCCGTCGTCCCGGCGGTGATCGTCAACGTGGACGCGCAGACGCCAATCAACTTCAAGCTGGAGGTCGGCGACCTCACCGAGACAGTGAAGGTCACCGGCGGGTCGCCGCTGCTCAAGACCGACCGGGCCGACGTGGCCACGACGTTTACCCAGAAGCAGCTGACCGAGCTTCCCATCCTCGATCGGAACTTCACCAAGTTCATCCTGCTGACGCCCGGCACGCAGCAACTGGGATGGCAGCACGCCGCCAGCGAGAACCCGCAGGGGTCCGTCCAGACGATGGTCAACGGGCAGAATTTCAGCGGCACGGGCTATCAGCTCGACGGCACCGAGAACCGCGACCCTATCCTCGGCATCATCGTCATCAACCCGAATCTCGATGCGATTGGCGAGTCGAAGATCACCTCGCAGAACTACGACGCCGAGTTCGGCCAGGCAACCGCAGGCATTGTCTCGGTCCAGACCAAGTCGGGCACCAACGACTGGCGCGGCAGCGCGTTCGAGTTCTGGCAGGGCGACAATTTCCAGGCGCGCAACCCGTTTTCGCAGGCGCGGCCCAACCCCCAGACCGGCCGTTTCATTCCGGAGACGAGCAAGCATCAGTTCGGCGGCACGTTCGGCGGCAAGATCGTCGAGAACCGCACGTTCTTCTTCGGCGCCTACCAGGGGCATCGTCAGACGCAGGGCGGATCGCGCTTGCTGACAGTTCCGACGGCTGCCGCGCGCGACGGCGATCTCAGCGCGTACGGCGTCAACATCTTCGATCCCGCCAGCGGCGCGCTGCCCGCCAACCGGACGCAGTTTGGCGGCAACGTCATCCCAACGGGACGACTCTCGCCGCAGGCGCAGAATCTGCTCGACTTGATCCCGATGCCCAACGCACCTGGCGTCGAAAACGGCACGCGCGAGAACTTCATCGCCAGCGGGAGCGAGACCTTCGACGGCGATCAGTTCGACGTCCGCATGGATCACCGTGTGGATAGCAACTCCAACCTGTTCGGGCGCTTCACGCTTGCCAATTTCCTGCGCGACGGCCCGACGGCGTTCGGACAGGGCGGAGGCCCGAATTTCGTGAGTCTGGGCGGTGTCTCGGATGTGGGGAACAAGAGCCTGGCGATCGGCTACGACCGCTCCATATCGTCGACGCTGCTGGCGGACTTCCGGTTCGGGTGGTTCAACTACAACGTCGCGGTGCTGCCCTTCGATTTCGGCACCCGGCCGGCGGAGGCGGCGGGCATTCCCGGTCTGAACCTGGACGACACGTTCACCAGCGGCCTGCCGGCGCTGTTCGTGGAAGGGATTGGCGGCTTCAATGCCGGCTCGGGCCTCGGCGTCAACCAGCTGCAACTGCCCGCTCGATCAGGACGAGTCGCAGTGGCAGATCGTGGGCAACGTCACCAAGATCTGGAGCAACCACACGTTCAAGTTTGGCGTCGACGTGCGGCGCGCCTACAACCTGCGGGTGCCCAGCGACTCGCATCGGTCAGGTGAGCTCACCTTCAACACCGATCGCACGCGCGGCCCAAGCGGCGGCGGCCTCGGGCTTGGCGTCGTTCCTGCTGGGCGACGTCTATTTGCTGCGACGCTATGTGAGCACCAGCACCGACGCGCGCGAGCGCCAGTGGCGGCATTTCTACTACGCGCAGGACACCTGGCGCCCGACTCCGAAACTGACGCTCAACTACGGCCTGCGGCTCGACATCATCAACCCGCAGACCGTCAATGAAGCCGGCAACGGCGGCTGGCTCGACCTCGAGACGGGTCTCATCAACGTCGGAGGCGTCGGAGACGTGGACCTGGCCGGCAACACCGAGAACCGGTTGAACTGGGCGCCGCGACTGGGTGCCACGTACCAAATCGACGAGAAGACGGTGATCCGCGGCGGCTACGGGCGCACGTACGACATCGGCGTGTTCGGCTCGCTGTTCGGCCACAGCGTCACGCAGAACCTTCCGGTGCTGGCGTCCCAGGAACTGCGCGGTGCCGAGAACTTCGACGCCGCGTTCAACCTCGCCCAGGGACCGACGCGCGCAGGGGTTTCCAACCGTGCCCTCCAGCGGCCAGTTCCCGCTGCAAAACGGCGTCTTCACGCAGGGCCCTGCCCAGGAAGCAGCGTCCGCCGTCAGTGGACGCGTTCAACTTCACCGTGCAGCGGCAACTCACCGACGTCATGTCGGTCGAAGTGGGATATGTCGGCAATCGGGGTCGACACGTCTTTGCCGGCGATGGGCCGGCCGTGGACGCAAACCAACCGACGCTCGAAGGGTTTGCCCAGGGTGTGCCGCAAAGCCAGCGCCGGCCGTTTTTCGCGGACCGGCCGACGACGTACCTGGGCCTGGGCGGCGCGTACGGCTGGACGCAGGGCATCGACTACTTCTGCAACTGCGCGAAGAACTGGTACGACTCGCTGCAGGCGAAGTTCAACAAGCGGTTCTCCGACGGCTACGCCTTCACGGTGAACTACACCTGGCAAAAAGCCGAGGGGAGAAGACGGCAGCTACTTCTTCTGGGATCGCGATCTCAACAGGGGGGTGGCGGGCTGGGACCGCACGCACACCGTCAACCTCACGCTGATCTACGAGCTGCCGTTCGGCAGAGAAAGGCAGTACGGCGCGGACTGGTCGACACCGATGGAGACGGTGTTCGGCGGCTGGCAGTTCAACGCCACCCACACCGTTCAGAGCGGGCTGCCGTTCGACGTCGGGTACGCCAACAGCGGCGCGGACCGCGACACCGGACCGGGCCGGCCGAATCTCATCGGCGATCCGGAAGGGGACAAGACGCGCACCCAGTGGTTCAACACGACGCCCATCGGGGCGTCAGGCAGCGCGTTTGGTGACCCCGCCATCGGGACCTTTGGTGACCTGGAACGCAGCGCGTTGCGAGGGCCGTACTACCGCAGGACCGACGCCTCGATCTTCAAGCACTTCCGCTTCGGCGGCAGCAAGGATGTCGAGATCCGCATCGAGGTGGTGAACCTGTTCAACGTGGTCAATCTGGGCAACCCGGACTCGGAAGTAGGCACCCCGGGCAACGCGCGCCCGAACGCGGGCCGCATCAGCTCGACGGCCTACGGCGGGTCGGATCCGCAGCGGAACATCCAGTTCGCGGCGAAGTTCTCGTTCTGAGCGGAGGAGCGTAGGGGTAAGGGTGTAGGGACGTAGGGGTGTAGGGAGTGCATCTGCCCTGTCTTCAGCTCCCACATTCCCACATCCCCACGACCTTACTCCCACATTCCTCCTACCTCCCTACCTCCCCCTCCGCGCCGCGCGGGCGTCGGCCAGCGCCCGCGCGATGTCGCGGTCGCCGGGGTCGAGGGCGAGCGCGCGCGTGAAGTGCGCCTCTGCCGCGGCCAGGTCGTTGCGGCTGGCAGCGAGCAGCCCGAGGTTGTAGTGCGCCTGCGCGTTGTCTGGCGCCAGCGCGAGTGACCGCTCGAAGGCCTGCTGTGCCTCCTGCGGGCGTTCGCTCATCGCAAGCGCGCTGCCCAGGTCGCTGAGCGCCGCCGCGTCCTCGGGCGACCGGCGCAACACGAACTGGAACTGGGCCACCGCCTCTACCGGCCGTCCTGCGGCCAGCAGCGCGTTGCCAAGGTTGTACCGCGCCGGCAGGTACTCCGGCGTCGGTCCTGAGCCACGCGCGTCAGCTCGGCCAGCGCTTCCTTGAACGTTTCCCTCCGCCAGCAGTGCCGTCGCCAGCGCGTTGCGGGCCGCGGCATGATCCGGACGTGCGTCGAGCGCGGCGCGCAAGTGGCGCGACAGCCTCGGGCAGCCGGCCCGCGGACTGCAGCAGCGTCCCGAGATTCGCGTTGGCGAGGAAGTCGCCCGGATACTTGCGCAGGCGCGCGCGCATCAGCGCCTCCTGCAGCAGCACGCGGTCCTCCGGGCGCTTCGGCAGCACCTGCAGCCAGAAATGCGACATCTCGTCGGACGCGCGGTTGCCCGCCGTCACCCGCCTGGGCGGCGCGCTCGGGTTCCGCTCGTTGGCCGTCGGAGTTGTCGTACGACCAGCGCATCGACAGGACGCTGCCGCGCGGAAGCGCCAGCGGGGTGGCCAGCTCGTAGACGGCCTGCCAGTCCAGGTTCCAGTCGTCGATATGCATCAGCCACGACTCGGTGCCATCGGGGCGCCGCGCGATAGCCCGTACCTCGCGTGCGACGTAGTGCGCGTGCGGGTAGACCGCGAGCACGGTGACGTCCACGGGCAGCTCGAGCTGGTCGGAGACGACGAACTCGCGGGCGCCCGGCGGGATGTCGAGCGCGCCGTCGTGCTCCAGCTGCAGCAGCATCGGCCGTTCAGCGGGAGCGCGGTCGGTGAAGTAGAGGCCGAGCGACGGCTGCACCTGCTCCGGCTTGCCGGTCGTCCTGAGGTGCAGGTTGAGGATCAGATCCGTGCCCGGTTCGAGCACCCACGGGATGCCGCTCGACGTGGATTCGACCGCGGTGCCCGGCTTCCAGAAGAGAAAGTGGCTGTCGGGTTCGAAGCGATCCGATGCGATCTCCAGGTCCATGCCGGCAAAGCCGGCGCCCGCTTCGGCGGCGTCGCGCGCGCGGCCGCTCCCGCTGCGATCGAGCAGCGCGTTGGCATGGTGGACGAGGCGGGGCGTGCCCGGCCGGATCTCCATCGCCCGCACGAATCGCCGCGACGCGATTGGCACCGGCAACACGAAGTTCCTGAACACGTCGTCGCCCTCGGCCGGCAGGGTCCATCCGGCCTCGGCTGTCAGCACCAGGTCGGGAGCGCCGAGCTGCCAGCCGCGTTCGAAGACCGGCGGCGGCGGCGCGTCGCCGGCCGCGCCTTCGACCGCTCCCTGCTGCACCCATCGCGCGAGCGTGTCGATGAGGTCCTGGCCGAGCCGCCGCTCGCCGCGGAAGTCGCCGTGGCCCGCGACCGGCGGCCATGGCGGCATGACCCGCTCCCCGGTGACCGTCGCAATCTGGCGGGCCCGCTTCCGCACGTCCGCGTACGAGATCAGCGGAAAGGGCCCGGCGCCGCCGTCGTGGTGGCACGGCGCGCAGTGCGCGAAGACGATCGGCGCGACGTCGCGGGTGAACGTCGGCTGCTCGGGAATGGCATGGGCCGGGTCGAGCGTGGTGGAGATGGACAGGCCGAGCAGGCTCGCGCTGGGCAGCGCCAGCAGGACGAAGGCCGTCGCCCATCGTGGCATCGGGAGCTCGTCTATCGGAGGTCGGCGATCACGCAACCGACCGCCGGCGTCGTGATCAACGAAGGGTTGGGGCTGTCGAGCGCGTCGGCTATTGCCACACGCAGATCGAATCGCGTCGCTCGAGTGCGCGCAGAGCCCAGGGCCGGCACGCGGTCGTCGAGCCGGCCGCGATAGATCAGTCGCGGCCCGGAGGCCTCGTGAAGGTAGACGGCCGCCTCGGGTGTGACGCGAACGCCCGTCAGCCGGACGAGCTCATGAAGCGGATCGCGAACGGCCGGCGCGCCGAGCCCATACGCCCGCACGTGCGAGCGGATGGCATCCGCACCTTCGGACGGATCGACGTAGACGAGCCAGAGACGCACGCCGTGAATCGAAAACTGAGTTCTCACACGTTCGATTTCCGGCGCCGCCTGGTTTGCGATCGGACAGCCAGTGCTCGTGAAGATCAGCGCCGTGGCACGCACGCCAGGCTCGGCCCGCAGCGGATCGACGCGATGGCCGTCGAGGTCGGTGACGGCGGGCGGCGCCTGCAGCAGCGCCGCCGCCGCGAGTGCGCACAGGCGGAGCGTCGTCATGGGATGTCTCGGACGATCTATCCGCAGATTACGCCGATTGCCGCGATTCTGGAATCCGGCCGGCCGATCCCTTAACGTGAACGGATGCGCTTGCCGCCGCCGCCGGGCCGCCTGATCGACGTCGGAGGACATCGGCTGCATATCCACTGCGCCGGCTCAGGTGTGCCCGTCGTCTTGGAGTCGGCACTCGGTGCGTCGTCGCTGACCTGGCGGCAGGTGCAGGCATCGGTGTCGGCCTTCGCTCGAGCGTGCGCGTACGATCGGGCCGGATTCGGGTGGAGCGACGCCGGGCCGCTCCCGCGCACGGCCGGGCAGATCGTCGAGCGAGCTTCGCGCGCTTCTATCCGGCGCGGGTGTGGAGAAGCCCTGCGTGCTGGTGGGCCACTCGTTCGGCGGGTTGACGGCACGCCTCTACGCACAGCGATATCCGGAGGACGTCTCTGGTCTCGTGCTGCTGGATCCGGCGAGCCCGGAAGAGTGGCGGACAGCCGTCTCCCGAGCGGACGGCGTTGATCGCGCGGGGAGTGTCGCTCTGTCGCTACGGCTCTCGCGCTGCCCGCTATGCGGATCGCGGATGCGGTCGTGCTGCTCGTCAGGCTCGGCGCGCTCGACGCCGCGCGGGCGTTCAGCCGGTTCGTGAGTCGCGGAGAGCTCACGCGGGCCGACGAAGGCGTGCTCGTGCCGGCTGGCAAGCTGCCGAAGGACATCCTCGACATCGCCGTTCGAACCTGGACACAGCGCCGGTTCTTCGAGGCGCTGGGCAGCCAGATCGCGTCGGTCAGCGCGAGCGCGTCCGAGGTCGACGACGATTGGGACTTCGGCGTGATGCCCGTCGTCGTCGTGTCGGGAGAGCTGAACAGCGACGCCTGCCAACTGGGACGACATGCCGGCCTTGCGGCGCGTTCCCGCAGCGGCCGCCACGTGATCGCAACTGGCAGCGGCCACTGGATTCCACTCGACCGCCCCGACGTCGTCACGGAGGCCGATTCGTTACGTTGTTGACGGTCTTTAAGGTCCAGGGTCCGGGGTCCGGGGTGCAGGGTTCAGGTCCGGAGTGCAGGGTCCGGGGTCCGGGTCGCACGGTCTCGGATTGTAGGGTCTTGTAACATCACTGGCGAGGACACTCCCGCATGCGCATCCCGTTCGCCCTTCTCGCCGGCATGGTGGCTGCCACGATGACACTCGGAGCCGACGTCCGCACGCCCTTCCGCTTCATGACGCTCGACCCCGGCCACTTCCACGCTGGCCTCGTCCAGAAGGAGATGTACCCCGACGTCTCGCCGACCGTGGACGTCTACGCGCCGGAGGGACCCGACCTCGACGCGCACCTGAAGCGCATCGCCGCGTTCAACGCGCGCAAGGAGAACCCGACGAGCTGGGACATCAAGGTTCACAAGGGCCCAGACTCGCTCGCCCGCATGCTGCGCGAGCGGCCAGGCAATATCGTCGTCATCTCGGGGAAGAACAAGGGAAAGATCGAGCGGATCGGCAAGTCGGTCGGCGCCAACCTGTACGTGCTCGCCGACAAGCCCTGGATATTGCAGTCGGCCGACCTCCCTGCGCTCGACGCGGCGCTGGCCGATGCCGACGCGAAGAAGGTCGTCGCCTACGACATCATGACCGAGCGTTTCGAGATCACCTCGATCCTGCAGCGCGCGCTCGTCAACGACCGCGCCGTCTTCGGCGACCCGGTGAAGGGCACGCCGGACGATCCGGGCGTCTACATGGAGAGCGTGCACCACCTGATGAAGGTGGTCTCCGGCGCTCCCAACATCCGGCCGACGTGGTTCTTCGACACCGACGAGCAGGGCGAAGGGCTGAACGACATCGGCACGCACCTGGTCGATCTCGTCCAGTGGACCCTCTTCCCGGACAAGGGCATCGACTACCGCAAGGACGTGAAGGTCCTGTCGGCCTATCGCTGGCCGACGACGATCCCGGAGGCGGACTTCAAGCGGGTGACGGCGAGCGACGGGTTCCCCGCGAGCCTCGCCTCGCGCGTGAAGGGCGGCGCCCTCGAGTACTTCTGCAACACGTTCGTGACCTACACCGTCGGCGGCATCCACGTGTCGCTGAACGTGCCGTGGGACTGGGAGGCGCCGGCAGGCGCGGGCGACACGCATTACGCGGTCTACAAGGGCACTCGCGCCCGCGTCGAGGTGCGGCAGTCGAAGGCCGATCAGTACCGCACGGAGGTCTACGTCGTCCCCAACGACACCGCCGATCGCGCTGCGGTGGAGGCGGCGGTGCGCTCGCGCGTCGCGGCGCTTCAGGCCGCCTGGCCGGGCGTCGCCGTGGACGAGCGCCACGGCATGATTCACCTGTCGATCCCCGAGACGTTCCGGGTCGGGCACGAGGCGCACTTCGCCGAGGTCACCCGCAACTTCCTCGGCTACCTGCGCAACCGCGGCACGCTGCCGGCGTGGGAGCGCCCGAACATGCTGGCGAAGTACTACGTGACGACGACCGGCACCGAGATGAGCCACAAGGCGCCGATCAAGGTGGCGACGCGCATCGCGCCGTAATGGCGGTCGGCCGGTTCCATCGCTGCAGCAGCGTGAGACGCGCCGCGAGTAGTCCGCCCGCGCCACTGTCGAGCCGGCGCTGCTCGCCGTGTAGTGTCTTGTTTCTCGAACCCTGCATCGTCCACTACCGGCGCGGCTGTTGGCCTGACGCCAGCGCACCGCACGCACCTTCCTCCGCCTGTTCCTTTCCGAAACTTCGTCACTCCGATTCGCGCTGCGTCCCCGATCGCGCTGGCACAGTGTTTGAAGTTCAGTCGGCCAGTCTGGGCGAGGCCAGCGCCTGAGATTGGATGAGCTGCGGTAGCGGTCTGACGTGGCGGCAGTGAGCATGGACACTGACGGACTCCTGCTGACGTGGGCCATGGTGGTCGTGGCCGGCGCGCTGTGCGGCGCCGCCGTCGTCGCTGTCGTCGAGCTTCCGATCGCGGCCTGGCGATACGCACAGCAGCGGCCAGTCATCGTCAGCACGATGAAAGGGTTTGGCGAGCGGTTCGTCTGCGAGTTCGAGCGTCCGCTGACGAGGCCGGGTTGCGACGAGCCGCCGGTCGAGACTCGACTGCGCCTCATCCCTCGCCGCCAGCGGCTGGAGATCTCCATCGCGCCGACCGGCACGCACCGCTATCCAAACCTGTCCGACCATCGCCGCAACGTGATGTACGACGCCGAACGCATCGTGCGGCTGCTGGGAGACAACCGGTTCGTGGGCGGGCATCTGAGCCGACACGGCAAGTGGGTCGTCATCGCGTGCCAGTTCCAGTTCTACCCGGAAGGAGGAAGTAAGGTCGCCAGTGAACATTCTGCTTTTGAGTCTGGGCGGCGGCGGCGGCAACATCCTGCGGTCCGCAAAGGATCTCTTCAACCGCGACCTCATGGTGACGCAGCAGGCAGACGGCAAGTTCGCCGACCGCCTGCGGCGGGCGGTCACCACCCGGTTCCTCGACACCAACGAGTTCTCGCTGGCCGGCGTTCCCCGGGAGGAGCGGCTGATCATCGGCGAGCGGACGACGGGCCGCCTCGGAGCCAGGCACGACCCGGCGGTGGCTGCGCTGGCGCTGGAAGAATCGCGAGCTGAGGTCGAAGCGCTCCTCAGCCGGTACTCGGTCGTGATCGTGATCGGCACCGGCGGCAAGGGCACCGGCGCCGGCACGATGTTTCCGGTCGTGCAGATGGCGCGTGCGCAGCGCAAACTCGTCATCCCGATCTTCGTCCGTCCCTCGTTCGAACGCCACGAAGTGGACAAGCGCCGCTACGATCACGCGCTCACCGTCGTCGAGCGCTTCGACGACGCGAAGATCCGGCTGATCGAGATCCTCAACGATCAGGGATACGCCGACACCGATCCGCAGCCGCAGTCCGTCGTGTGGGAGCGGATGAACCTGCCAATCGCCCGGGGACTGCGCGGGCTGATCTACGTGCTCTCGGATCTGTCGCAGGTGGATCCGTCCGACCTGTCGATGCTGTTTGCCGGCGGCGGCAGGCTGCGGATGGGATTTGCCGAGATCGATCCGCCGGACGGGCAGGATCCCAGCGACGCCCAGATCGACGAGGCCGTCCGGACCTGCTGGCAGGATTCGTACTACGCGTTCAGCAAGCCGGTGGGAACCTCGCTGGTGTGCATCCAGGGGCACTGGTCGAACATCGCCGACGCAAGCATCAAGGGCGGATTGGCGACGCTCGCCACCGAAGGCGTTCCGGACAGCCGCTACACGCCGCTCTATGCGAGAGCCGTTCATGTGCCCAGGCCGTGGGGCGTGACGGCGCTCTTTGCCGAGGACACGGGCGCGCACGCGCCGCTCGACATCGACTGGACTTCGGAGATGAAGTCCGAGCGCTCCGTGCCCGTTCACGGAGGGGACGCGGAGCGCGCGGCGGCGAGCGTCCCGGCGATGGCCGCACGCCGTGTCGCGCCGCGGCCTGCGGACCCCTTTCAGCCGGAGAAGCCTGCCGAGGCCACGACGACCTCCAAGCCCGCAGAAAGTGCCGCCCCCGTCGAATCCAGGCCCAGGCCGGCGTATGCGACGTTCTGGGATCTCGCCAGGGGCGTGAACCGTTCGGAACCCGGCGCGCTGGCGTTGGCCTCCAACGGCGTGACGGGTGAGATCGCGATCGACGCCGGCGACGTCCGGAAGCTGTTGGGGACCGTGTGGTTCCGCGGCGTGGTGCCGCGGCTCTCGGAGCAGTGGCGGGAGCGCGCGCTCGATGTCCTTGCCGCCAGCGTGCTCATGCCGGATCACGTCTTCAGGGTCGATCACCGCGACGTTCGGCTCAGCGAGCTGACCTTCACGCAGCTGAGCGACGTCGTGAGGCGCGTCAGCCGTGCCGGAATCGGCCAGGGCCGACATCGATCTCGTGCTGAACGTCGGCCGGCTGTGGGGCGCCGACGCGGTTGCGCGGCTGCGATTACGCCACGGTCGCACAGCAGGGCGAACGGTCGCGGTTTGCCGGCCTGCTGCAGGGACTGCGCTGTTAGGCCACCTCCGCGGGTCGCTTTCGGGATCCGTGCGAGGTAGGCTTCATCGATGCCGCTGCTGATGCTGGCGCTGCCGTTCGTGCTGGTCCTGGCAGTGCTGCTGTTCATGCCGGTGATCCTGCTGCAGCGCTATCGCATGGGCACGGCACGGCGCCAGGCGCGCGGCTGGATCGCAACGGCCAACGTCTTCGCGATGGCGCTGTCGGCGACGTTCTTCATGGCGGTCGCGGCCGTGACCACCGCATTCGTGCCCAACGCGTTCACGTACTCCCTGATCGGCCTGCTCGCGCGGGGGACTCATCGGTGTGGTCGGCGTCTGGTCGAGCCGCTGGGAGTCGACGCCGGGAACCCTTCACTACACGCCGAATCGCTGGCTGGTGCTCGCCATCACGCTCGTCGTGACGATGCGAGTCGTGTACGGCTTCTGGCGAGCCTGGCACAGCTGGCGTGTCAGTCCGGACGACACGTCATGGCTGGCGAATGCCGGTGTTGCCGGCTCCCTGGGAGTCGGAGCCGGTGGTGCTCGGCTACTACCTGGCTTACTGGATTGGCGTGCGGCGGCGTGTGAAGCGGCGAATCAGCCAGAGGTCATCGTGACCGCGCCAGCCCGACGCACAGTGACGAACCTACGCCGCGTCGTTGACGACCCGCAGGGCCTCGACGGCGGCGCCGATGGTCGCCGTTTCGTCGCTGGCCTGCACGAGCTCCAGCGAGCTGCCCTGCAGCGGGCTCATCGTCACCATCTCGTGCAGGTAGCGATCCAGCAGCTGCAGGTCGACAAAGGCCGCGTTGGGGCCTGAGAGAAAAAAGCGCCCCGGGCCTTCCATGTGGATGCTGGTCGCAGTGGCGGCGGCCAGGGCGCGATGCCACACGCGCAAGAAGCTCGCGCAGCGCTCGTCGCCCGCCCTCGCGTTGGCGAAGACTTCCTCCGGCTCGAGGTCCAGGAACCGGAGGCGCATGCCGCGCCGTCCAACGATGCCCTCGAGATGGCCGATGCCGCCGCAGCCGCAGTACTTCTCTTTCGGGTCAAGGCTCACGACCATGTGGCCGCCTTCCCAGACGCCTTCGGCCGAAGGGTAGCGGCCGAATCCGACGCCGCTGCCGAGGGTCCAGACGCGAATCTGACTGTCGAGATGCCCACGTGTCGCTGCGACGCCGGCGGCAAACGCGTCGGCGTCGTTGAGGGTGCGCACTGGCGTGTTACCGCCCAGCAACGCGGACAGCGCCGCCTCGAGCTTGAAGCCCTTGGTTTGCGGCAGGTTCGGCGAGTCCTCCACGACGCCGGAGCGGATGATGCCGGGGAAGCCGACACCGACGGCGTCAAGAGCGTGTCCGCGCGCGATCTCCTTCACCTGCGCGGCGATTACCTCGGCAATCTGGTCTGCGGGCATGCTCTGCAGCGGGCTCGACGCCGCTCCGTCGTCCGGATAGACCCGCATCTGCCCGACGAGCTTCTGACCCTCGACCAGGCCCAAGGCGATGTGCTCCATGGCGAGCACGCCGATTGCACGTCCCATCGCAGATCCCGTCATCGCGGCTAGAACCGCGACAGCTTGTTGATGCCGTTGAACGCCGCGGTCTTGTAGCACTCCGCGAGCGTAGGGTAGTTGAACACCGTGTCCACGAAGTAGTCGATCGTGCCCTTGAACGCCAGCACGGCCTGGCCGATGTGCACGAGCTCGGCGGCCCCTTCGCCGATGATGTGCACACCGAGCAGCTCCTTCGACTCGCGATGGAAGATCAGCTTGAGGCGCCCGGTCGTATCACCCCGGATCTGCCCACGGGCGATCTCCCGGTAGTATGCCAGCCCCGTTTTGTACGGCACGTCGTCGTCGGTGAGCTGCTCTTCCGTCTTGCCGATGAACGAGATCTCCGGAATCGTGTAGATGCCGTACGGATAGCTGGCGGGATCGGACTGGATGGGAGTGCCGACGGCGTAGCCAGCGGCGAGCCGCCCCTGTTCCATCGAGACCGAGGCGAGGCTCGGGAAGCCGATCACGTCGCCGACCGCGAAGATGTGCCGTTGATTTGTGCGGTATTCGCCGTCGACGCTGATGCGGCCGCGCGAGTCGGCCTCGATGCCGGCAGCCGCCAGATTGAGATTCTCGACATTGCCGGTCCGGCCGACGGCGTAGAGCAGCGCGTCGCCCGATATCTTCTTCTGGCTCTTGAGCGTCGCGATGACCGACCCGTCGGTCGTTTCCACGCGCTCCACCTCCTCGCCGAGCCGCAAGGTGACGCGATGATCGCGCAGGTGGTAGCACAGCGCCTCGACGATCTCCTGGTCCGCGAACTCCAGCAGCCGCGGCCGCTTCTCGACCAGGACGACGCGTACGCCGAGCGCCGCAAGCATGCAGGTGTACTCGACGCCGATGACGCCGCCGCCGACGACGATCATCGTCTTCGGCAGTTCGGCCAGCTGCATCAGCTGGTCGCTGAGCAGCACCGTGCGCCCGTTGACGGGCACGTGTGGCGACTCGGCCGGCCTCGTGCCGGTCGCGATGATGAACGCGCCAGCCTGGCAGGTCGTCTCGCCGTGGGCATTCACTACCTTGACTGTTTGCGGGTCCACGAAGCTGGCTGAGCCGTTGACGAGGGTGATGCCGTTGCGCGAGAGCTGCGCCTGCGTGACGTCGATCTCGTTCTTGATCACCTGCTGGACCCTGAACGACAGGTCTGCCATGGTGATCTTCTCTTTCACGCGGTAGTTGACGCCGTAGATGCCCTGGTAGAGAAAGCCCGACAGATGCAGCACCGCCTCGCGCATCGTCTTGCTGGGGATGGTGCCGGTGTTGATGCACGTGCCGCCGATCACCTCCTTGCTCTCGACGAGCGCGACGCGCACCCCCTGCTTGGCGGCGTGGATGGAGGCCCGCTGCCCTGACGGTCCCGAGCCGATGACCACGAGGTCGAACGACTGCATGGAGGTGCGTACGATCCGCCCGAAACCGCCCGGTGTCAACCCGATCGGTAACGCCGGGGCTTTCGGGCCTTGCTCTCGCGGCGACGACGCATCGATTGGCCTGTCGTCAGGGCCTTCATGGCTTTCCCCCCGGCGGCAGCGGCGACGTCGTCGCGCCCTTGCCTTCGACGATCGTATAAGCCCTGCCCGCCGCGACGTCCTTCATCTCGTCGACCGTCCCCGACGGCCACTCGACGACGATGCGGTCCGCTTTGGCCGTCGTGCCGAGGCCGAACGTCAGCGGCAGCTCGGATTGCGAGAGATAGCTCGAGCCGGTCTTCACCGTGCGTGAGTAGCGATCCTTGCCGGCGAAGACGCGAACGCGTGCGCCGATGCCGTCGCGATTGGACGTCGTGCCGCGCAGCGCGAGTCGCACCCCGCGATGGCCCGGCGCCGACTCGTTGCGATAGATCGAGGCTGGTCCGCCGTTTGTCGTGATGACCACGTCGAGGTCGAGGTCTCCGTCGATGTCTGCAAACGCGGCGCCGCGGCCGACTTTTGGCTTCGCGAACGCGCCGCCGATCGACGTGACGACGTCCATGAACTGGCCGCGCCCGCGATTGTGGAAGAGATGCGGCGGCTCCGCGTACGCCACCCGGCCTCCGGACCCGGTGAACGTGTCGTCGATGTGGCCGTTGACGACGAGCAGATCCTGCAGGCCATCGAGATCGACGTCGAAGAAGAAGCAGCCGAATCCAAGCGTCTGGCGCGTCGCGCGGCCGACCTCCGATCGCGGCGCCGCGTCCTGGAACTGCCCGTCGCCGACCGGCCGGTAGAGGCCGAGCATCTCTCCGGAGAAGTTGGTCACCACCACCGTCGTCCGGCCCGAGTTGTCGACGTCGGCGGCATCGGCGCCCATGCCGGCGCGCGCCCGGCCCTCTTCGCTCAACGCGAGTCCCGCCTTGAGGCCGAGCTCGGTGAACGTGCCGTTGCCGTTGTTGCGATAGAGCTTGTTGGGCTGCGTGTCGTTGGCGATGAAGACGTCCGGCCAGGGATCGGCGTCGTATTCGACCAGCGTGACGCCCAGCGACTTCGACGTCGCGTCGAAGAGTCCGGCCTTGGCGGTGACGTCCTCGAAGGTGCCGTTGCCGCGATTGCGGAAGAGCCACGACGTCGCGCCGCGATAGGCCTCCGGCGTGCAGTACGCCTTCTGCTTGCCGTCGACGCTGCACTGCACGTCTGTGTCCGGCGTCCACCGCACGTAGTTGCAGACCAGCAGATCCAGCCAGCCATCGCGGTCGTAGTCGAACCACATCGCCGAGGTGCTGAAGCCAATCCGATTGCCGAGGCCGGTCTTCGCCGTCACGTCGACGAACGTGCCCTTCCCGGTATTCCGGAACAGGCGGTTCTGTCCCACCGTCGTCACCAGCAGGTCCTGCCAGCCGTCGTTGTCGAAGTCCGCCGCGGCCGCGCCCATGCCGTACAGATCCACGGCCAGGCCCGCCTTGTCGGTGACGTCGGCAAACGTGCCGTTGCCCCGATTGCGGAAGAGGCGCGAACGCGTCTGCGCCGGCGGCTGCCCGGGCCAGCTGGTGCCGTTGACGAGAAAGAGATCCTGCCAGCCGTCGTTGTCGAAGTCGAAGAAAGCCGCGCCGGCGCCAAGCGTTTCAGGCAGGTACTTCTTGCCGAAGGCGCCGTTGTTGTGGGTGAAGCGGATGCCGGAGGCCTCGGTGACGTCGGTCAGGCGAATCGCAGGCGCCTGCGCGAGCACGCCTGTGACTGCCAACGCACCGCACGCCACAATCACGATGGCACGATGACGCGAGGACACGATGAACTAGTCTGGAAGAACCAGTCCTTTTTTTACCGCAAACAGGACGAGCTCCGCGGTCTTGTGAACGCCAAGCGCGCTCATGAGATTCGCGCGATGGACCGCGACCGTGTTGACGCTGAGGTCGAGCATCACGGCGATCTCCTTGTTCGACTTGCCGTGTGCGATGAGCTGCAGCACCTGTTTCTCGCGCTGCGTCAGCTTGTCGTACGGATCGGCCGTCTTGTCGAACGCGCCGGTCTTGATCGCGCGGATCAGCACGCCCGACAGCTCGGGGCTCAGGTACTGCTCGCCGCCGGCCACCGCCTTGACGGCGCGGACGAGATCGTTGTCGATGGCGTTCTTGAGCATGTAGCCCTTCGCGCCGGCATCGAGCGCGTTGCGCACGTACTGCTCGTCGGAATACATGCTCAGGATCAGCACCTTCGTGCCCGGCCGCTGTTTCAGCAGTTCCATCGTCGCGTGGAGGCCGTTCATCTCGGGCATCGCCATGTCCATCAAGACGACGTCCGGGTCGGTCTTCTTGACCAGGGCGATGGCGTCGAGGCCGTTGCCGGCCTCGCCGGCGACCTGCAGGTCGGGGTCGTCCTCGAGAATGCGGCGGAAGCCCTGGCGGACCAGCGCGTGATCGTCGACCAGGACGACGCGAATGGGCATAGGTGAATCTTATATTGACGATTGCAGATTGACGAATGACGATTACGGGTCAGTGGGCAGGTTGCGGGTTGACGGTTGCAGGTCGACGAAATTACGCAGATTCTGGAGGCGTTGTGGCGGATTCGGATTTGTTGGGCCGTGTCGAGGCGCTCGAGACGCAAGTCGCCGAGTTGAAGTCCGTTCAGGACGTTCTGATGCGGCTGCTGTCGACGACGAGGCCGTTGGAGAGCGTGCTTCGGTTCTACGGCGCCACCGACTCGGCCGAGCAGGCCCTCTATCAGTTCCTCGACGAGCTGCTCGACGCCTCGCGAGGGCCCAGGCCACGACAACCGAGCTTCAGCTACTTCCGCATGCGGCTGGATGAGATCTTCCCCCCGCAGCGCGGCGACCGGGCGTTCATCCAGACCCTCATCGACACCCTGAAGGTCGATCGCCCCGCCTATCGGGAACTCCACGCCTACATGGCTGCGAACGGCTGGCCAAAGTGGGACTGAACGCCGCGATATCTCGCAATCGTCAACCGTCAATCCTCAATCGTCAATTCTGAAGAGCGGCACCTCCACATCGACCACCACGCCGTGCGGCGTCGCCGGGCGCACGGCAAAGTTCCCGCCCATCAGCTCCGCGCGCTCGCGCATGCTGACGAGGCCGACGCCCCGGGCGACGCTGTTGCCGTTGGGCAGGCCGCGGCCGCGGTCCTCGATCGCCAGCGCCAGCCGCCCGTTGCGCTGCGTCAGGCGCACCCACGCCTCCTTCGCGCCGGCGTGGCGGCTCACGTTGGTCAGCGCTTCCTGGACGATGCGGTAGATGTGAATCGTCGTCTCCGAGGGCACGACGCCGATCGGCCCGCGCACCTCGAAGTGGGTGGCGATCTCGTGCTGCCGGCCGAACTGCTCGACGTACCACTCCAGCGCCTTCTCGAGGCCGAAGTCGTCGAGCACCGTCGGGTGGAGCAGCCGCGACTGCACGCGGATCTTCTCCAGCGTCTGCTGCGCGATGCCGCGGACTTCCTCGACGTCGCCGGAGAGCGGCGACCCGGCCGGCAGGTTGCGGGTTACGCGGCCGAGCAGCGTGCCGATGGCGGTGAACACCTGGCCGAACTCGTCGTGCAGCTCCCGCGAAAACGACTGCTGGAGGTCTTCCTGGATGCGGAGCATGCGCCACGAGAGCGTGCGCAGCTCGTCCGACAGGCGGGCGACCTCGTTGAAGGCGCGGCGGTTCGCCCAGATCGTGTAGACACCGATCAGCGCGACGACCACGAGCAGCGCCCCGACCAGCACGACGATCTCGCGGACGACCCGTTCGTAGATCTCGCGATTGCGCTGGCTCGCTTCCTCCTGCACCCGGCTGTTGAGCACGAGGAACTGCGAGACCAGGCCGACCAGCTCCTGGTGCTGCGCGCTGACGCCCGTCCGCACCCGCGCGAGCGCGCCCTCCTCGTCGCCACGCGCCGCCTGCGCGAAGACCTCGTCGAGCGAACGCCAGAACCGGCCGACCGCCTCGCGCAGCCGCTGCTGCTGCGCGGCGGGCCGCTCGGCGGGCGCCAGCGTCTGCTCGAGGGTGATCGCCTCGTCCAGGTCAGCCTTCAGGCGATCGAACGTCTGCCGCCAGTAGACGACCGGGTACGGCTCGACGCGATCCGCCATGTCGCGCAGCGCGGTCGCCAGCGTCGCGAGGTTGCTCTGGATGCGGATGAGCTGCAGCGAGTCGCGGCGATTTCGCTCGCTGATCGCGGTCTGCTCGTCGCGCAGCGTCCGCACTTCGCGCACGGTGTACCAGCCCATCCCGGCAATCGTGACGAGCGACACGATCAGCCCGACGATGAGTGGAAGGCTGGGGGAACGGGTAATCATTGCGGATTGACGATTGACGATTGCGGATTGACGGTCGGCGGATTGACGGTTGGCGGATTGACGGTTGGCGGTTGACGGTTGACGGTTGGGAGTGGGGCGTTGGGAGTTGATGGTTGACGGTTGACGTTGACGGTTGCAGGTTCGGAGCCCGCCACGCACCGCGGGCCTGTTCGACGACCCGGGCTACGGCAAGGGCCTCGAGCTCGTGCCAAGGGCGGGCGACAATCTGCACGCCAATCGGCAGGCCGCCTTCGGACTGCGTCACCGGGACCGACACGGCAGGATTCTGCAACAGGTTGAACCACGCCGTGTAGCGCCACGCGTCAAGGTAGCGGACCTGCTGCCCCTCGATCGTCCACGAGCGCTCGCCATGGCGGAACGCCGGCATCGGCGCGACCGGGCAGAGCAGGACCGGATAACGCTCCATCTGGCGCAGAACTCGCGACTTCAGGACGTCGCGCGCGATCTCGACCTGCAGCAGCCGTTCAGCGGTGAGCGGCGGATCCTGCTTCGTCCAGTCGAGAAACTCCAGCAGGTTCGGGTGGACCTGGCTTTCGCGGCCCGCGACCAGCGGCTCGAGCAGCAGCCGCGACGCCCGGCCGAAGATCTCCCACCACAGCTCGCGCGCCTCTTCCAGGCCATCCGGCCGGAACGGCTCCACGTCGAGTCCCGCGTCCTGCAGCCAGCGGACCGACTGCCGGATCGCCCGCCGGGTATCGGCGTCCACCGGGACGAGGCCGTCGTCCTCGAAGAACCCGACGCGTAGTGCCGAAGGCTGACGGCCGGAGGCCGAAGGCGGACTGAGCGCCACCGGGTGCCCGTTCGGATCGCCGATGTCGGCGCCCGCCATCGCCTCGAGCATGACGTGCAGGTCATCGATCGTCCGGGCCATGGGCCCGACGACGCCGGTGAGCGCGAAGGGGCCGCCGCAGGGAGGGAAGTGGCCGGTGGCCGGTACGCGGCCGGGCGTCGGCTTCAGCCCGCAGATGCCGCTGAAGTGCGCTGGCACGCGGATAGAGCCGCCGCCGTCGCTGCCGATGCCGCCGGCCGAGAGCCCCGCGGCGATTGCCGCCGCTTCGCCGCCGCTCGAGCCGCCCGGCGTGCGTTCGGCGTCCCAGGGGCTGTTGGTCCGCCCGTACAGGACATTGTCCGTCTCCCACGCCATCAGCTGCTCGGCGACATTGGTGACGCCGAGGACGATGGCGCCTGCGGCGCGCAGCCGGGCGACCAGCGTCGCGTCGGCCTCGCCGCGCACGCCTTCACGAAACCGCGAGCCGGTCTCGAAGGGCATCCCGGTCACCGACACCGAGCTCTTGATGCTGACCGGCACGCCGGGGAGAAGTGCCGAATGCCGAGTGCCGAGTGCCGAGTGAGGCGAGGCCGCGGCCGGGTGCATCACGGCGTTTTCGGCGGCCTTCGCATCGGCGCGCGCGCGCTCGGCGTCCACTCCCACGTAGGCGTTCAGGGCCGGGTTCAGCGCCTCGATGCGATTCAGGTGCGCGTCCACGAGCTCGACGGGGGAAATCTGCCGAGTGCGGACGAGACGCGCAAGCTCCGTCGCTGGGGCGAAGAAAGGGAGGGACATGGGATTAGTGTACGTGCTGGGTGCCGGGGTGCTGCGTGCTGCGCCGGGGCTGGGCCGCGTGTCGGCGCCGTGCGGACGGTTCGGCTACACTGGCTCGTCAGTCCGGCCGGAGAGAGCGACGGTGAAGCGGAAGCCCGTTGGTCATCCGCCAATCCGTCAGTTTCAAACATGGTAGACGACCTTAGCTGCTCAGCGGGCCACGGGCAATCGGAGAGCAACTCCCCAAGACGTTCGGATACTTCGAGCGGCTTGCGGACCGGTGCGGCTGGGTGGCGATCGACGTCCTGTAGGGCGCATCAGACGGCGGCCCGACTTCGGCCATGCAACGCTCAGGGCAGCGAAAGCTATCTGTGTGGCGCAGCCGCGAGTCGGTCAATGGGCTGGGTCTCGCTCGCAGCATGATCCCCGGCGCGCGCCTGGCGATGATCGTCCAGGGCGTCCCTCCCGGCACTGATCGTCCCCGCAGTCGCCATGAGCGCGAAGACCCGTGGATTGGCGCATCCTGAAATGGAGCATGGCGGCTATCGGACTGGTCGGACCATTGCGGCGTCATTCTTCGCCGTCCGGATCACAGGTTCCAGAAGCGCGGCGGCCGCCGTGATTCTCACGCTCGGACTGAATCCGTTCTATTGGTACTTCAGCCATCGGGTGATGATCGAGGTGCCACACGGTCGCTGACCTTGTCACGGCGCTGCTGATAGAACACTGTGGGCGAAGCGTGCTCCACAATGCTGGCAGGTGGCCGCCGTGGACTAGTTGCCGGCGCCTCGATGCTGATTCGCGGCCACGCGATTGATAGCTCGTTGCGCCGCTAGGGATTTGAGGGCGGCCGGCGAGCGGTTGGCTCCTGGCGACGCCTTGGCACTCTGGCCGGCATCTACGCCCTCGCCTTTGTGTTGCCCTACGGAGCATGGACCGCTCGATCGCGGTCACGCCGGCTGCTGGGTCTGACGGGATGAGCCAGCTCAAGCTTCACGTAAGCAGAACCCGCCCGATCCGAACTCTCGTGTTCCACCTGCGGCGGAGCTGATGTCATCAGCCAGTCAGCGGCCGGAGAGACAGGTACCCGACAAGATCGACCAGCAGGTCGATGCCAGGGACGTGACCGAGAGTTGGTGGGGGTGGAAGGGCAGTGGCAATGTGGCGCTGGCGCTCACATCCTTCGTCATTATTCTTGCGTTTTCGTAGCGGCACACGCTATCCGCGCTTCATCCCGCCGGGGCAGGTATCCTGCTGATCAACTGCGTCTACGCTTTTGGGGGCAGCCATCGGTTTTGGGCACCATTCAGCTTTATCGTGACCGTTCTCCTCACGATGAGGCTGTGGCCGCTGGTCGGTCCTGCGGTCGAGGTGTCGTGACGATTGCAGCCGCTGCGCTGGTGCTGAACCTCGCCCTCTATAGCGCACAACATGAACGGCTGCCTACAGCGGCACGGCCGTGGGCTGAGTGCGCTGCATTCCTGGAGCGAACTGCGGGACCCGAGCCCGTGAATGAAGGCGGCTGGCGCCGAATCTAAGCGGTCAACTGTCAACAGGCATGCCCTCGCCTGGCGGTTGGCAAGACGCCGGCGGTGACCACATCGTCGTGACGGCGGACCGGATATTCCGAGAAACGGCCCAGCAATGACGATCTCGTCGAAGCCTGGTTGCCCGATGGCAACTGTGGCGTTGCCGGGGCCAGTTCGTGTCAGCAACCTTGGTGTCAAGTCTTCGGCGTGGCGATGGTAGCGGACCGGCCAACGGGCTCAGCTCGGCGTATCATTCGCGCGATGGCGCCGCCGCCCCACACCCCGAGGCCGGGACATCAGCACGTCACGTCCAGCGACGGCAGGCGCGCCGCGCTCGGCGTCGCCGGCATCCTCCTCGTCATCTGTGCTTCCGGCCGTCCTGACGCTTCGAACGGTCGAGGACTCCATCTCACGCGTCCAATCCGGCAACCCGACGCCGTACGGCTACACGATCAGCCTGCTGCTTTACCTCGTGCCCATCGCCGCCCTGGCGACGTGGTTCTTCAGAAGCTGCGGCTCGGTGCCCCGCCGCGCTTTCTGGTGGACCATCGGGCTGCTCGCGCCGATTGGATTCCTGCTGGACATCGTCTTCGGCAACCTCTTCTTCAGCTTCCCGAACGCCGGCGCGACCCTCCAGATCTTCCTGCCGGGGTACTCGTTCGAGACCGGAGGGCTGGTATTCGACCTGCCAATCGAGGAGTTCATCTTCTACGTCTCGGGGTTCGTGGCGATCCTGCTGGTCTACGTCTGGTGCAACGAGGTGTGGGTGCCTGCCTACGGCGTTTCGGACTACGGCGACACGTCGAAGCATCCGCCGTATCTGATTCAGCTGCACTGGCACTCGGCGATTCTCGGGCTCGCCGGGCTTGCGCTGGCGGTGGTCTACAAGAAGTTCTTTGCCGGCTTCTCCGACGAGTTCGATTACCGCGAGGGCTTCCCGCTGTATTTCGCGTTCCTCACCGCAGCGGCCGTGATCCCGAGTCTCCTGCTCTACAAGTCGGCGCGCCCGTTCATCAACTGGCGCGCGTTCAGCGTCACACTCCTCTGGGTCCTGCTGACCAGCCTGCTATGGGAAGCGACGCTCGCCAGCCCGTTCGGGTGGTGGCGCTATCACCCGGAGTGGATGATGGGCATGCCGATCAACGCCTGGGCGGACCTGCCGGTCGAAGCAGCGATTCTCTGGATCGCCGTCACGTTCACGACGACGATCGTCTACGAGACGGTCAAGATCGCCCTGCATCTCCGGAAGGTCAGGGGCGCCCTGCCTCTCCGGAAGCCGCCGGCCGCTTGAAGCCGTTCAGCTCCACGTAGGCCTGTCCGACGGTCGTGCCGCTGGCGTCGGCCACGCCACAGTCTCCCTCCCAGTAGATCTCGAACGGCGCCGGCTCCCGGAACTCCTGATCGGTCACCATCGGCGTGACGACGAAGACGGCACCGTCGACGGCGACCTGCCATCGAGACGGATAGACGATCCCGGTCTGAGGGCTGGTCCAGTGATCGAGGACCTTCACCGAGAAGTCGCTGCCCGAGAGGGCGCGGTACGAGGCCCCCTGCATGATCGCGCCATACGCCTCGCCGGCGAGGTCGATGATGTCGAACAGCATGATGTTCCGCCCGTCGTTCAGTTCGATTGCGAACCACTGCCATCCGCGGTGGACCACCGCGTTCAGGTCGCCGAACTGGCGATCGAACCACATCGTTCCCGCGACCTCGACGGTCTTGCCGCCCAGCGTGAGCGTGCCGGTCGCGGACATCCGCGGCCGCGAGTAGTAGTACGTGTAGCCGCCGCACACGTAGTCGTGGCGCCTGCCGCCGTAATGCAGCGCCGGCGGCGACGTCGCGTCGTCGTTGGTCATCGTCAGGTCGAGGCTCCAGGCGGGCAGCTGGAGCGATAGGTGATCGTGGCCGCCGCCGCCGGCGGCCGTGGCGCGATGGCCGGGAGGGAAGTCCAGTGCGAGGTCGTATGTCCCCGACGTAACCGCGGGCAATCCAAGCGCGAACAGCGGGCTGTGCTGGTAGCGCTGTCCGGCCACGTCGGTGAGCGCGCAGTGCGCCATCTGGAAGCCGTGGCGGTCGAAAAACCATTTCAGGAGCCTTCGCAGCCAGCCATGGCGCTGCTGCAGATCGTCGCGCAGCCGCTGACTCAGCAGCGTCTCGTCCGTGAAGACGAAGAAGCACGACTCGACGCCGAACCGGCGGCCGTCCGCCGTCGCCAGGTGACCGGTCCAGTACCACCACTGCACGGGGTTCTCGAGGAGGACGCCGTCGGCGGCGGGCAACGTCAGGACGGTCATGAGTGGTCTCCAGGGAGCATCAACGCTCTGGGGAATCCCGGCACGTGGGTGATGACGGCGGTTGATGGGTCGCGAAAGCCGCGGTCGCGAAGCACACGGGCGGCCTCCCGCAGCGTCCGCTCGCCGTCGACGCCGCCTGCCATCCGGCCCTGGCAATGCCGAAGCGACCCGGCGAACGTGTCGTACCCGCGCTGCTCGAACCAGGCCGCGCAGCGATCGAACAGCTCGATGGCGCGTTCGGGCTGGCCGGCCCGCAGCGCGACGAGCGCTTCCAGCTGGTCCGCAAAGATCTTCGAGCGATGACCGCGCAGCCGGCGCAGGCGCCGCACTTCGGATCGTGCGACCTTGATCAGCGCTGCTGTCTGTGACGGCTGGTCGTCGATGGCGGCCAGCGCCACACCGCCGCGCAGCAGGAACGCGTACTCGCGGATGACCTCCACCCGGAGCATCTGCGTGCGCTCGATGAGCGGCCACGACCGCCGGCACCGCCGCCAGGCCATGCCGCGCCGATCCAGCAGCAGGTCGATGTTGATGTCGTGGAAGAATCCGAGCACCTGCTGGACCGGGAATCGTTCGCGCAGCCACTCACGCGACAGCTCGCGCAGCACCTGGCGGCCCTCGGCAAAGCGCCCCTCCAGCAGTTGCTGGTCGACGAGCAGGAAGATGCCGACGCGCGCTTCGGTGAAGATGTCTCCTCGGTCCCTGGCCTCGGCCAGCACGGACAGGCCGCGGCGGACCGCCTCGCCGTAATGACCCTGGACCCGCTGGATGGAGACGCGCGAGATGTGGACGAGCGACAGCTCCCACGAGACGCCGGTGCAGTGGTCGCGCAGCAGGCGCTCGGCCTCGTCGAGCGCCGCGTACGCCTCGGCCCACGCGTTCTCGCCCATCGCCGTGAACGAGCGGGCGATGAGGATCATCGCGCGCGTGTGGGGCGTGCCGCTGCGATCGGCGAGGCGCTGGGCGGTGGCGAGCATCGCCAGCGCGCGCGGGCGATTGGTCTCGCTCATCTGCGAGAGCGCCGTCGCCTGGAGCGCGAGCGCATTCGCCAGCCGTCCAGGCTCGCCCAGCTTCAGGGCCATCAGCAGGTGCTGTGCCTTGAGCGCCGCCCCGAGCACGAGGTCCACGTCGGAGAGCGCCGCCGCCGCGGCCCAGACGATGTCGATGCGCGTCAGCTCGTCGGCAGAAGGGTGCGTGTCACGCGGGAGCCGGCGCAGCCTCCCGAGCCGCTCCAGCAGCCAGAGCCGCGCGCCTCGGATGGCGAGCGGGAACAGCGCCGCGCGCGTCTGTCGGCGGCAGCTCGAGTCCGACCTGGCGCATGCAGTCGGCGAGCACGGCGCGGCCTTCGTCGATGTGGCCGCTGATGCAGTACCTGGTAGCCCGCTTTCCGCCGCGTCTCGAGCACCTGGTCGGCAGGCGCGATGCGCGCGGCCTGTTCGTACGCCTCGGCCGCCAGACGGCCGCGCCCGGCGTTGGCCAGCGCCTCGCCGCGTCCGACTGTCCAATCGAAGCGCTCGCTGCCGGTGCCGGGGCTGAGCGTGAGCGCGCGCTGGTACAGGTCTGCCGCGCGATCGAAGGCCAGCGCCCTGGCAGCGACCTGTGCCGCCCGCGCGTAGTGCGTCGCGGCACGCGCCAGATCTCCGGCGCCGTCGTAGTGGACGGCGAGCCGCTCGAGGTCGGCGCCGCGTGCGCCGAGCGTCTCTGCCAGCCGACGATGCGTGTCGGCGAGCGCCGCGCCCGCGAGCGACGCGACGACCGTCTCGCGGACGCGATCGTGATACGTCTCGAGCTCCCGAAGGTCGCCGCTGGCGCTGCGTACCATCTGCGCCGCCCTGAGCGCCGTGAGCAGCGCCGGATCGCGCTCGGGGATGCCGGCGGCGTCGAAGGCATCGGCCTCGGAGATGGGTCGCGCCGCGACCGCGATCACGTCGAGCAGCCGGCGCGCGGCCGGCCGCAGGCGGCTGAACCGGCGCCGCAGGACTTCCTCGAGCGTCGTGCCTTCCGCCAGCAGCCCCGGGTCGGTGAGGTGTGACTCGGACTGGACGTGATCGGTCAGGGCGCGGATGAAGAACGGGCTGCCGCCCGATTCCTGCGCGATGCGCGCCGCCATGATCGGCGCCATCGGGAAGTCGCGTCCGAGCATGCCGAGCGCCAGCCGCTCGCTGTCGGCCTCGTCGAGCGCCTCGATCGAGAGCGTCCGCCGCTCGCAGGCCGGCGCCGCCTTCTCGTTCAGGAGCGCCGTCAGGCACGCGCTGTCGTCGGCGTGCTCGGTGCGATAGGACGCGACGAGCAGCACCGGCGGGGCATGGCGGGCGTTGAAGATCTCGAGCAGCAGCGCGGCGCTGTCCGAGTCGCCCCACTGCAGGTCGTCGATCGCGAGGACGAGCGGCTGCCGCGCCGCCAGGGCATTGAGGAGACCGGCAAATGCCGCCGACGCCCGGCTGCGCAGCTCCTGCGGGCTCAGGATGCCCAGCTGCTGCCAGGACCGCGTATGAATTGCGTCCACGCGCTCGAGCACGGGAACATCTGCGCCAGCAGCGCCACGTCGGCCGGCAGCATCGCCAGGAGCTCGTCAGGCGTGAGCTGCGCCAGGTAACGGCTGAGCGCGTCGACCAGGCTGTCGAGCGCCTTGTAGCGCACCGATTCCTGCTCGTAGCACCGGCCCGCGAAGACGAGCGCCTGTCGACCGCGAGTGCAGCGCCTCGGTGAAGTGCTCGACCACCGCGGTCTTGCCCATACCCGATGCACCGTGCGTGAACATCCAGACGGGCTTGCCGGCGACCGCGGCGCGGAACGCGTGCTGCAGCGCCTCGAAGTGCCGTTCGCGTCCGACCAGATCCGCCGCTGCCGGTTCGGGCGGAAGCATCGGCGCCGCGGTGCCGCCGCTCAGGATCGCCATCACGTCGTTGGCATCGGGGCGCTCGGTCGGCTCGGGCGCCAGCAAGCGCAGGCACAGCTGCTCGAGCGCCTGCGGCACACCCGGGTTCAGCTGGCGCGGCGGAACCAGCGTCGACTGCCGCTTCGCGGCGACCATCTCGAGCATCGTGCCGCTGAACGGCAGCCGGCCGGTGATCGCCTCGTAGAGCATCGTGCCGACGGCGTACCAGTCGGAGGCCGGCGTCAGCGACGCGCCGGAGGCCTGCTCGGGCGCCATGTACTCGAGCGTGCCGAACAGCTCGCCTCCCGTGTCGGCCGAGGCGCGTCCGACGTCGAACTCCATCGCCAGGCCGAAGTCGAGCAGCACCACGCGGCCGTCGGTCGCGACCATGACGTTCGAGGGCTTCAGGTCGCAGTGCAGGCGTCCGGCCCGATGGAGCGTCCGCAGCGCGCCGGCCAGCTGCCGGGTCGCGGAGGTGACGCGCGTGAAGTCGTCGAGCGGCGCCCACGCGCCGCGCGGCCTCGCCGGCGAGAGCGGCGCCGGCGCCTGCATCAGCTGTGTTTCGGCCGTGTCCGAATCGTCGTCGCTGGCGGATGCATTCCGGCGCGTGTCGTCGGTGGCCCGCACGTAGCTGAGGAAGTCGGTGCCGTCGACCATCTCCATCGTGAAGAACCACTGGTCGCCAGACGCGATCAGCTCGTAGAGGGAGGCGAGATTGGGATGCGCGAGGTCGGCCAGCAGCCGGAATTCGCGCTTGAAGCGATAGAGGGCCCGCGGCTCGATGTGCGGCAGCGTCTTCAGCGCCACGAGCACGTTGCGCTCGCGGTCGAGGGCCTCGAAGACGATGCCCATGCCGCCGGCGCCCACCCGCCGCTGGATGAGGAAGCGGCCCTCGTGCCCCAGCGTCGTGCCCGGCTCGATGCGCATGAGGACGCTAGAACGCGAGGCGCGCCGCCAGCTGCACCTGCCGCGGCGGCTGCGCCTTCTGGTAGAGGCCGTAGGTCATGCGGCCGGCGGCAGTCGCGCAGCGGGTCGCCGGGAAACGCGCCCGTGCCGAACACGTTGTTGACCTCGATGAAGTTCGAGCGGTTGAAGAGGTTGAACACCTCGAGCATCGGCGTGAGCGTGAGGCGGCCCGAGAGCCTGATCGGCCGCGCGAGACGCATGTCCGCCGTCACCTGCGCCGGCAGCCGCTCGGAGTTCCGGCCGACCGACGTCGAGGCGTCCGCCGGCGTGGTGCGCGCGCGATCGGCGGTCGGCAGGCCGTCGCCGTTCAGGTCCGCGCCTGCAAGCGGCGTGAACGGGATCCCGGATGCGGCCGTGAGGATGCCCGAGAGCGTGAAGTGCCAGGGCGCCATCCACGCGCCGCTCACCACGAGCCGATGCGGCTGGTCCGTGTCGGCGGGACCCTTCTCGCTGTCAGGATCGAATCCAATCGGCAGGCCCGTGGGACTGGAAGGGTTGCGACCCGTGCCGTTGTCTTCCACCTGCCCGGCGTAGCGCGAGACGTTGTCCTCGGCGCTCGACCACGTGTACGACACGCGCAGCTCGCTCGACGTCGTGGAACCGCCGCGTCGCCGACAGCAGGAGGCCGCGATACCACGTCTCGCCGAAGTCGGTGAGCTGCGAGACGTTGCTGGACGTCCCGGCGATCCCAGCGACGTCGTTCGGCCGTCGCCCTGGGCCGAGCGCCGGGACGACCGGGTTGAACTCGAGCGCGCCGAGCTGGCGCAGCCCGTGGGCATACATGACGTCCGCCGAGAGCGTGGTCATCAGGCCGAGCTGACGCGTGATGCCGCCGGATGCCTGGTGCACGCGCGGCGTGCGCGAGTCCGGTCCGACGGTGATCGTCGACACGCGGCAGCGGGAATGCCGCTTCAGGCAGCACGTGGCCCGGCAACTGCCATCCCGACACGCTGAGCGGGAACGGATAGACCTGCAGGCGAGTGCCATCCTCGCGGCCGAAGACGTTGGTGGTGCCGTAGAGCGCCGTCAGCTGCGCGCCGAAGAAGAGCCCGTAGGCGCCGCGAAGCGTCGTGCGCCCTTCGCCGTCGGCGTCGAACGCGGCGGCGATGCGAGGCGAGACGTGATGGCCGCCGAGCGGGAACGGATAGGTCAGCGACGTCCCGGCGAGGCTGGAGATCGGTGACGTCGAAGTCCGGGAAGCGCTGGTGCTGATAGCGGAGCCCGGCCTTGAGCGTCAGCCGCGAGCCGATCTGCCAGTCGTCCTGCGCGAAGAGCGACAGCTCGCCGTACTCGAACGGGCTCTCGCCGTCGCCGTATCCCTGCACGTAGAGCGCGGGCAGGCCGGACTGGAACGCCTGGAGCGCGTCGAGTCCATTGGGCAGCAGTCCCGGAATCGGCGGCAGCGCCGCGAAGGTATAGGCGCCGCCGAAGTTGTAGCTGAGGAGGGCGTCCTGATCGATCGTCACCGCGTCGATGCCCGCCTTGAACGTATGACGCGCGACCCGCGCGCGTGATCGTGTCCTTCAGCTGCACGGTCCAGCTCCGGCGATCCGTGGGATGCAGCTCCGACCGGCCGACGGACGCGACGCCGAGCAGCGTGACCGCCGGGCCCGTGGCGTCGAGCGGCACGCGCGCTGAAGTCCTGGTGCGCGACCTGGATGCGCGCCTCGTTCACCCAGGCGCTGCCGATGACGTCGGTCTGCGATGCGGCGATGCCCCAGTCGAGCCGATCGGCGCGCGCGCCGCGGCTCCGAGCGACCAGCCCGCCGAACGGCACGTAGTTCCCGTTCATCAGGTCCGAGCGAGTGCAGCCGCACTGACAGGTTGTGCGCCGGCTTCCAGTAGTGATCGCCACGCGACGATGAGCTCGCCGAGGTCCTGCTCGAACGGCACGAGGCCCGTTTCGACCGGGAAGCCCGCCGCCCCCAGCGCCGCCGCCGCCGTGCCGTCGATGGTCACGACGTTGCTGGCCCGCGTCGGCGTCTTCTCGTAGGCGGCGAACAGAAACGTCCGGTCGCGCCGCAGCGGCGCACCGGCGGATCCGCCGAACTGGGTCTGCCTGAACGTCGGCCTTGGGCAGGGTACCGGCGTGCCGAACGGATCGAACTGCTCGAAGTAGCCGCGCGCGTTGAGCGCGGTGTCGCGATAGTAGAGAAACGCGGTGCCGTGGACGTCGTTCGAGCCCGCCCTGGTCACGATGTTCACGATGCCGCCCGTGGCGTTGCCGAACTCCGCGGGATAGGAGCCGGTCACCACCTGGAACTCGCGGATCGCTTCCTGGCTGAAGTTGCCGCTGGGGCCGCCCAGGATGCGGTCGTTGTTGTCCAGGCCGTCGACCATCAGGTTGTTGGCGACGGGCCGCTGGCCGAGCACCGAGAAGCCCGACGTCTCGGCCGCCGGATCGACCGGCCCTCCCGTGGTCACGCCGGCGGCCAGCGCCGCAAGCTCGATATACCGCCGGCCGTTGATCGGCAGGCCTTCGATCTCGCGGCGGCCGATGACCGTCGACACCGCCGTCTGCGCGGGGTTGACGAGCGGCGGTTCTGCGGCTCGACAGTGACGGTCTCCTCGAGCCGGCGCGATCCGGCAGCACGAAATCGCCGGTCGACCACGTCGCCGACCTGAAGGCGCACCTGTTCGCGGCCCGCAGCGAGAAAGCCTGTCGATGCTCGGCGCGGAGGTCGTACTCGCCCGGGCTCGAGCGCCGCAAGCAGGTAGCGGCCGTCGTCGTTCGAGACCGCCTGGCGGACGATGTTGGTTGCGCGGTTGCGCGCGGTGACGGTGGCTCCCGGAAGGCGGGCACCGGAGGCGTCGGCGACGTGCCCTTGATGTCGCCGCCGGTGGCGCGGGCCTGCAGCGCAACGGCGGGCACGGGGATGGCGAGAACAACTGTCAGCAAACTCGCCAGAATCAGGGACATAGACTGTGCCGGGGTAGCGACAGTCTATCTCAGCCGCGGCTTGACAGGCCTGCGGCCCCACAGCCCTTTAGCCCCACAGCCCTCCAGCCCCACAGCCCTCCAGACCTCCAGACCCACAGCCCTCCAGACCTACAACTCCCGCCTCAGTTAGCGTTCGCCGTCGATCGCAGCGCCGAACATTCCGCGGGCAGCGCGAACGACTCGATGACCGTGACGACGCTCCTGCTTCGAAATCGTCGCCGAGGCGCCCACGCCGACGCCGAAGTCGGCAAACGCGTCCCACACCAGGCAGTCGTGCGCGGTCGGGCCGCCGCCGCCAGGATGCCGTCGCGCATGTCCTCGAAGAACGGCGTGGCCGGCGTGTAGTTCATGCCGTCGACGAGGTAGGTCAGCAGCGTGTCGGTCGTCAGGGTCCGCGCCGCCAGGAAGTTCTCTCGCAGCCGCCAGCCGATGGCCGCGTAGATCTCGCCGTCGAAGTGCACGCCGGTCCCGCTGAAGTCGCCGTACGTGCGCCCGTAGTTCGTGTACGGCGCCGAGCGGATGCCGGCGGGATTGGACGATGAGTACTCGCCGAGTGACGTCGTTGCCGTTGACGAGCAGCGAGAGCACGTCGCTCATGCCTTCGCCGATGGCGCCGGCGACCGGGCCGCTCATGCCGCCGATCATCCGCCAGGTGAGGCCGTGGCCGTACTCGTGCCAGACGACGTCGGAGTCGAGCGCCGAGTCGCGCATCGGCGGCGCGACGGCCTTCAGCCGGAGCGTCGCCGTGCCGGTGCCGGCGGCCGTCTTGATGGTCGCGCCGTCGGCGAGGGTGACCATGACCGACGGGATCTTGATGCCGCCGGCGGCGCCGCCGGCCGGAGAAGATCGCGCCGCTGAACGTTGTTGACGACGATCACGCCGACGGCGCCGGCGCGCTGCGCGTTGAACACCTTGTCGGTGAAGTCGCAGCTGCCGCGATCGACGACCGCGATCGCCCCCTCGAGCGATCCGTGCGCGCAGCCGGGCGCACGCCAGGTACGCCGCCCGCGCCGTCGTCGGCCAGGGCGCAGCGGAGCGCGAGCCCGCGGCGTCGAGGTCGACTTGTATCCGAACGCCGAGCCCTGCGCGAGGTAGATGCCGTCGGCGGCCGGCGAGCCGGCGATCACGACTTCGTGCGTGCCGCGCGGGTTCCACAGGTACATCTGCATCCGCGGGTTCGAGCCGTCGGCCGGCGTCGCGAAATTGGCGTTGTCGGTGCCGCTGCCGTCCTGTGCTTCGGCGTTGACGCTGTCGGAGTCCGCGCCCGAGGCGGTGAAGTTCTGCTCCTGGAAGTTGCCGGCGGCCTCGGTGAAGCCGTGACTGGAGAGCGTGTCGTGGATCACGTTGTTCAGGTAGAAGAGGTTCTGCACCGCCACCGCGCGGTTGTCGGCCGTGCGCCGGCGAAGCCGCGAGGTCGGCAGTCGCGAGGAAGTTGCCGTCGCTGACTGCCGCGCCGCCGCCGTCGGGCAGGTTGTTGGCGTCGGCGTCGACGTAAGCGTTGACGTTGTTGCCGGCGATGTTCACCGAGGTCTGGGCCGCCGGTACAGCCAGCCTTGCGGCGACTCGGCGTTGCCGGCGCCGGGTCCGCTCACCGTGGCCTGCGCGGGTCGTCACCGGGTCGACCGATGAACACCTTGTAGTGTCGTGATTGGTGCGCGACTCGTCGTCGAGGATCTGCCCGTTGCCGCCGACCAGCGTGTGATGCAGCAGGTTGCGCTTTGCGGTCCACGTCTCGACGAGATAGGCGACGCCGAGCAGTCCGTCCCCGCGAGGGATCGCCACCGGCGTCACGCGCGGCCCGCGATGGAAGAACGGCGTCTGTTCGAAGATCGCCGTCGAGCCCTCACGCCGCGCGAGGCCCGGCGGCAGCACCTGGTCGCCGAACAGGTGACGAAGCGAGGCCGCCAGTGCCTGCGGCTCGCCGATGGCGGCCGGAACGGCACTGGCCGCCGGGATGGCGACCAGGTTCTCGATCACGGAGATCACCTCGCCGCGCGCATTCAGCGAGGCCTTGACGTAGACGCCGTAGACCTGGAGATCGCCGACCCGCTGTTCGAGCCGGAGGTGCGTGATGCCGGAGGGGGTCTGCTCCGACGACACCAGCGTGAGCGACGCCAGCGTCGCGCTGCCGTGTCCGCGCGCCCGCAGATACGCCTGGAGGGTCGCAATGGCGGAGGCGCCCGCGGCGGCCAACGGCTGGGCGGCGGTCGCTCGATTGATTCGCGTGACTCGCGGGGCGTCGGGCTGAGCGTGCGCGGCAGACGCCGTCATGACGACGGCGAGGAACGAGCCGGCGAGGACGTGGCGACACAGGAACATCATGGCCCTCCGTGCCGGGCGAGAGCCCGGGATTTCCAGGTCAATCACCGGTGGGGGGCTGCCGGCGCGTCGCGCGACAGTTTACACCTCCGCTCGCCGCTTCTCGGGCCGCGCGGTAGCCGGAGGCGACCTCAGGCCTGTCGGCGCCGCGGCCCCAGGCAGAGGCATCGGGTTGCGTCGTCTGGAGGGGATTCTGCTAGAATTGGAGCTTCGGGCAACACCTGCCGACGGCTCCAGCAACCGCCCGCCCGGGCGTGGAGCGCCGGTCCTGCGCCTCTCTGGTGTTCCTCAGTAGCTCAATGGTAGAGCATCCGGCTGTTAACCGGAGGGTTGTAGGTTCGAATCCTACCTGAGGAGCCAATTTCTTCAACAGCTTGCGAACGACGCACCTTTCGTCGTCCCTTCACGTCGCACTTTTTCGAGCCCATTTCATACCGGTTTTTCGTTAGTGACTGAAGGCACCCGGATGCTCGCGCGCCGGCGATCACGTTTCATGCTCACGTCCTCGCAACCCGTTCATGTTCAACATGATCCTACAGGCGAAAGTCGCGACAGCGTTTTCACCCGCTGCTTGGTTGGAACGAGCCGCGTCAAGACCTTTGCCGTTCCAGTTGACCAGCCGATCCATTCGATCGACATCGTTTACCGGATTCTAAGAACCCGCCAGAAGAACGACTGTTTCAAGAAGTTCGAGGAAATTCTGGAGTCGGCAGTTTTCTCCAGATTCATTGGCCTTTGCGTATCCTAGCGGCTGTCAAGTGATCGCTAGCGGTCGCTAGAAGTCTCAGGGAATTGCTCGGCGTGTCAGGAGTGGTGGGCGCGCTGGTGGGCGCTCGGAACGGCCGTGAGGGAAGTCACGGCCGCTCAAGCGGGCCGAGCAGGCTGGGCGGCGAACATCAGTCTCTCTTCACCTTGCTCCATGACGACAGGATGGCGGGGGAGAGGCCATGCTGGAGTGTAGGACGGTGGATCGCTGATGTCGATCCCCCTTTAACCAGGATGGTATGGACTCCTCCCGGTTCCGATGCGGCATCATGCCGCATCAGCTGACACCCATCAGCGCAACCAGGAGGAGACCGAGATGGATGCTACGACAGTGGCCGTCGACCTCGCAAAGTCCGTGTTCGAGTTGGCGATTGCGAATGCGCAGTGGCGGCTCGTCGGCGGCGGCGTCTGAATCGTGCGCGCAGTTCGCGCGATTCCTCGCGGAGACGCCGCCGACGCACTCGTGATGGAGGCGTGCGGGACGGCGCATTACTGGGGCCGGATCGCGCAGCAGCAGGGCCACCGCGTCACGCTCGTGCCGCCGGCGTATGTGCGGCCGTACGTTCGACGCAACAAAACGGATCGCGCCGATGCCGAGGCGATCCTGGAGGCCGTGCGCTCGGGCCAAGTGCCGAGCGTTCCGGTGAAGCGCGTCGAGCAGCAAGCGCTGGTCGCGTTGCATCGGGTCCGTGAGCAGTGGATGACCACGCGGACGGCGCGCATCAATGCGCTGCGTGGAATCTTGCGCGAGCACGGTATGCTGCTGCCGGCCGGTGCGCGCGCGGCGCTGCAGGCGGTTCCCGCGATCCTGGAGGACGCGGCGACGCGCGCTGCCCGGCATCTGTGCCGCGTGCTCGCCAGCGTGCACGAGGAAGTGCGCGCGATCGAGGCGCGCATCGCCGCGCTCGAGCGCGAGCTCGCGGCGCTCGCCGACGCCGATCCCGTCGTGACCCGGCTGCGCACGATTCCCGGCATTGGGCTGTTGACGGCGACGGCGTTGGTCGGCACCGTCGGACACATCCACGCTTTCGCCGCGCGCGGCAGTTTGCCAGTTGGCTGGGGCTGACGCCGCGCGAGCATTCGAGCGGCCAGCGCCGCCGCCTCGGCGGCGATCAGTAAGCGTGGCGATGTGTACCTCCGCTGCCTGCTCACGCATGGCGCCCGCGCCGTGCTCGTCGCCGCCCATCGCGCGACGTGCACGCGGCGCAGCCGCTGACGTCGACTCCATCAGTGGGCACTGACGGTCCGCGACCGACGCGGCCACAACAAGGCGACCATCGCCGTCGCGAACAAACTAGGCCGGATCGTCTGGGCGGTCTGGACGCAAGGACGTTCCGTACGCGGCTGCCGACGCGGCGTAATTTGCAGCCGGCACATCTCCATCCGAGATGCTCAGCGAGTGACCTGACCTATGGCCCTTCGGTCCGACCGACACCGCATCAGGCCGGTAGCAGCCCTGGCGCTCGACGCCGGCACCACGATTGGCCCGCGGTGCGCGACTATCCATGTTGGCCAGGAGGACAAACTCCTCCACTCACAGGCCGGATATACGACCGCAACCGACTCGAAGGACACAGGCTATAGCCACTCGCTTGACAACCGGGAGGAGTCCATATACGGGCTGCTAAGGCCTGAATCGGAGTTGATCCCTGTAGAACCGGGGAAGCGAGGAAAGGCTTACCAACAGCGGCTGAGGATCACTTCACAGCGGGCGCATGGTCGTAGCTGATGACGCGGGTAATCTTCCAGGCGCCATCCGTGTTCTGCCAGAGGTGGATGAACTTGCCGACGCCCCCACTTGTGCCGTCACACTGCTTCGCCTGCGCGTCGCAGAAGCGATGCATGCCGATCTGAAGCGCCCCATAGCCGTCCATCGGATGCACTTCCAGCGTGCCCGGGATGAGATCCCGCCGGGTCTTGCCGCAGACGTTGTTCTTGATGCTGTCGACCAGCGCCGGCCGTCCGCGTGTCACGCCGCCCTTGTCATGGTAGAACTCGACGTCCTCTACGAAGAACGACCCGAACTTTTCGAGGTTGCACGTGTTAAATGCATCGAACAGCCCGCTGTCCAGCGATACCATCGTTTGAAACAGCGCGTCGGCAGGTGCGCTTTGCCGGGTTTGGGTGTGAACAGGTGCAGCAGGCAGCGATAGCAGCAGCGCAGGCAGCACCAGCCACGTCGGTAAAAAGCGAAGCTGCGTCATCTCGAGGGCATTGACGTCGAGCGCACCGGATTTGCTCAACGAGAGGTACTCTAACCTTAGCGGGTAAACGCTCTTTCTAAATACTACGGCGTCACCCAGGATCTCTCCGCGACGGCGAGTCTAACCTTCGCCAGTTGGAACCGGATCGCAGGCTGGATGCGCCGCTTAAGGTTAGTCGTGGCGGCCTATGTCAGTTCCTTCGCTCGCCAGAGGCCCAAGAGTGTCCCGCGGGTCGACACTTTGAGATCACGCCACCGATCGATCGGTAGGCCAATCTGACCGAGGGCGGCGGTTGGCAAGTCCTGCTGCTCGCCGGTCAACTGTGCGACCAGCTCTTCCAGGCCGGGATTGTGCCCGACGATCATAACAGTCCCGGCTTTCGTCTCCCGCACCGTGCGCAGCACCGCGAGGATGTCGCGCGAGCTGGCGACATAAAGACGCCGGTCCAGCAGGATCTCTCCCGCGTATCGAGCTGCCTGGGCCACCGCCTCAGCCGTCAGACGCGCCCGGACCGCGTCGGAGCTCATGATAACGTCGGGGGTCAGTCGGTGCTCAAGCAACAGCTCTCCCATCCGCAGCCCATCGCGCCGGCCACGCTTGTTCAGCGGTCGCTGGTGGTCATCAAGCGATGCATCGTTCCAGCTCGACTTGGCATGCCTGAGAACCAGCAGGGTCTTCATCTTGGGTAAAATTTGACGCCTTCGCCGTTGTCAGCGTCAAAGGTGGGTTTGATCTCCGTGGTGAAACCATCGCTCAGGTCGAGGAGCCGTCGGGCAACTAGCTGGCGGTACGGGGGTGGTCGGGTCGCTTAACTGCGCCTGCGATAAGAGCGAAGGCTGGTGACCCAAACTTTCGCCAGCTTGACCCTCGCCGGCAACCTTCTCCGGCGACTCGACGCACTGAAACGGGCGGCCTAACCGCCCGTTAACGTGAGGCTTACTGGGTCGAATCAGCTCGCAATTTGTACTCTCACCTCGGCTGAAATCTGTTCGGGCGGCGCCCTAGCTCTTGTAGCTGCCGGTCGCCGGCGTCTGCGTGGCGACGTTGTCCTGGTCGTCGGTCAGGCCGGCGAATCGCAGCGGAGTGAGCCGACAAAGTCCGGTCGTATCGAAGATGTGCCCGCCCGTGTGCAGGTGCGGATCCTTGGTGCCGGAGTTCCCGATCTGCGCGATCGACTCGTCGGGGAACACCTCCTCGCCCTGGGCTTGGGGACCAGAGTCCCGGGCTTGAGGTGGTAGTAGCCGGTCCACAACTCGAGGTCCGGGTGCCAGACGGTGATCCAGTGGTTAGGATTCGGATCCGCTTTGCGTCGGCATCTGGCTCGGCAACCTGGACCACGAAGCCGTCGAGCCATGGGATACACGTCCTCCGGCCCGTCGACGACGGAGATGTCCAGCGACGTTCGCTGTCCGGGCCAGGTATGGGCGTCGAACCCAGAGTGGTCGAAGGAGCTTCCCCAGTGGAATGTTCCCCCTCGCACGGGCGGTGAAACGTGACACCGGTTCCGTCCACTCATCGGAAGGTCTCGCAGCACCGTTCCGCATCGACGCTTGCGCTGGTAGTGCAGGATCACGCGAAGGTTTCCCGCGTCGAAGCCGGGCTCGACGTCGATCTCGAATCCGTGCACGAACCGGCTCAGGACTTTCTTCCCCAGCTCGAGGGTTCCGTTCGATTCCGCCTCGACGAAGGCACATCCGTCCTGGCCGTTCAGTTCCTGGCAGCCGCGTTCGTCCGGCCACAGCGATTGGTGGAACCGCAGCGGTGACAGGTTCGCTTCGAGCAGCCAATTGCCGTCGACGACGACCTCGACATCCATGCGGACGATCGAAAGATCATCGCCCGTCAGGTTGACGATCGTGCCGCCCGACGTTGATCCAGCGCGTTTCTTTTTCTCCGCGCCACATCGGGACGACTTCGGCGGTATCGGTCCACATCGCGAGCGCGACGGGCTCTCCGAGCGCGGGAACGACGTGCGGGTCGAAGCCGGGTCGCTGCACCGTGAGCGGACGAAGCAGCCGCTGTCGCCGGCCATCCGCGGTCTTGGCATCGATGTACGCGACGATGTCGCGGTACTCGATCCCGGATCCGAGGGTCAGGGGATTCGCGGGCCCGACCGTTCCGCCGGCCGGAATCGTCGCCGCGCCGCCGGTCGGGTCCGGAGGTGACATCGCGAGCGCGTCCGATTGCCCGCCGGAAGAAGCCCAACGCATCGCCGCGTTGACGATCTCGACGTCGGCTCCCGCGACGTTCGTGACCTGGACCGTCACGGTCTCGTCCAGATCCATCTGCGTGTTCTTCGCCTCGTCGTTGGTGTTGAAAGCCTCGACCGTCGACATGCCGGTGACTTCGAGAAGCACGTCGTCAGCCGGCGTGCCCGGCGCCGGCGTGCGGTTCAGGATCGCGGCGAGATTGCCGCCCCCGAGGTTGCAGAGCTCGACGGGGTGGCTGCAGAGGCCGTCGGACTGGCCGCGCAGATACGTCTCCTTCGCGCCCGCGAACCAGAACCACGTCCGCGGCGAGGCTCGGCGCCGGCGTTGTCGACCCATGCGGCGCAGAACCGCAGCTTCGATCCGCTGCCGTGATTGTCGAGGCTGACCAGACGGCTTTTCGTGTCGCGCAGGAGCACGTGCAGGTCGTCGAAGGTGATGGACGGATTCCAGTCCCATGGCGCGCCGGAGTCGTCCTGCGTCCAGATCGCGGCGACCTTCGAGGCGCCGGTCTTTAGCGCGCGCACGCACGTGAGCCGATGGCCCGCCGGGACCGCATTCTTCAGGTCCGCCGCGGCGATCTCCGGCGTCCAGTTCCAGGTCAGCCAGGGAGCGGAGGACGACATGTCGCGGATGAACCAGACTGCCGCGAGCTTGTTCATCTCGACAATCGGCTCGACGAGGAAGAGCCTCAGCCGATCGTGCGCGCCGTCGACCTCCTGGGACAGTTCGGCGGGAGTCCATCCCTTCGTCCAGCCCCAGTCCTGAAAATCGGCGCCCGAGTTCTTGACCCAGGAGAGGAGGTAGCGGCGGGATGCGCCGGTGCCGTACGCGTGTATGGCGGCCGGGCGTCTCTTGTTCTTGAGCGACTTCGCCAGCTCGACTGCGAGGTCGGAGTCGGTGAGGACGGTCTTCCACTTACCAGGTATGGGTAGCTCGAGGAGTTCGGGCATCGGGGCCCCCTTTTCGCCGCCAGACGGGCGTCGGCAATGCGCTCGCGTTGGTGGTTGGGTCAGCCTTCAGTCATGAAGAGTTTCCAGTTTTACGGATGAGACGTCTAACGTGAGACGGCGGCATCGGGATAGCCGTCTATCGGAAGGTTCATGTGGCGGAGCAGTTCGCTCCAGCGTGGATCCGAATGAAGACTTTCCAACGGAGGGTCGACCTTGACGTAATTGAACCCGTCACCGCGCTGCATCGCAAAAAGCAATCTGAAGGCTTCATCTTTGTCGCCGAGCGCCACGTACGCCGCGGCGGCTACGGCCGGACGTGGCGCCCTTCTGGCGGACAAGTCCTTGAGCATCCGCCTGGCCTCATCGTGCCTGCCCAAGTGAGCGTAGATTCGGGCGACCCGCCAAGGGTTGCCTGGAGCATCGCTGCCACCCTTTGAACATGCTGCCAGTGCCTCATCGTAAAGGCCCATCTGGTCGTAGATATCTCCGAAGAGCATGTGTACTCCGACCACCCCAGGTTCCAATTCCACAGCCCGGTTCAGGCGCCGGATAGCATCATCGAACCGCCGAGCGCGATACAGAATTCGCGCGAAGTTCATCTGAATCGCTGGAGCCAGCGGATCGAGCTGATCGGCCCTTTCCATATAGGCGATGGCTTCAGGGAAACGCCCGAGCTGGCACAGGAGCAGCGCGTAGGTGTAGTGCGCATGAACATCGTTGGGATCGAGTGCCAAGGCGCGCTTGACTGAGTTTTCGGAGCCGGTCCAGTCCCAATCGTACAGACGCTTGAGGTCGGCCTGCACGACGTGCGCTTCAGCGAGGTCGACATCGAGTTCCAGTGCCGTTCGCGCGGCAGCGCGTGACGGCGATTCCGCCATTTGGGGGTTTATCGATCCGTACACGCCCCGAGCCCACCAAGCGTGCGACAGGCCGGCATACGCCGCGGCGTACCTTGGATCGATCTGAGTCGCCCGCTCGAAGTGTGCGATCGCCTGCTTCAGGTTCTCTTCGTTGTACCTCCACAGATGGTAGCGTCCAACGAGATACTCCTGATGGGCGGCGGGGTCGACGCTCATGGCCGACGCCATCCGGGCACGTTCCTCCGCTGTGACCTGAATCCGGATCTCATCGGCGACTACGCGCGCCACTTCGCCCTGCAACTTCAGCACGTCCGTCAGCTGGCGCTCGTATTCGCGTGCCCACAGGTGCGTATCGGTGGGGGTGTGAATCAACTGAACGCTGATCTTCACCCGATCACCTGTGCGCTGCACCGTGCCTTCGATCACCGCGTCGACATTCAGCGCGCGCGCAATCTCCGACAGAGACTTTTTGGTTCCCTTGAAGCGCATCACCGACGTGCGTGACACGACCCGCAGCGCGCGAATTCGAGCAAGATGACCGATGAGCGCTTCGGTCACTCCGTCAGCGAGGTAGTCCTGCGTCGGGTCGCCCGATAGATTTTCCAGTGGCAGCACGGCGAGCGATGTGATGGCCGGCCGAGCTGGCTCCGTGGCCCGGACAGGGCGCAGTACATACGTGATGGTTCCCAGGACGAGTGCGGCCAAGCCGCTCAGCACCAACCAGCGACGCACCGAAATACTCGCTCGTGGTCCGGAGCCTCTTTCCAGACTCACCGGCGCATGCGCGTCCGACGCTTCGCCGTTCCCCCTGGTTTCTCGCACCGCCGCCACGAACCGATAGCCGCGGGCGGGCACTGTGACGATGTACTGATGGTCGTCGGGCTTCTCTCCCAGGGTTTTCCGCAAGATGGAGACGTTCCGAGTGAGCCCTCCCTCTTCCACACTCGTGTCACCCCAGACCTGCTTGAGCAGCTCGTCCTTCGTGAGCACGCGCTCCCGGTTCTCGATGAGCGCAAGGAGCGTCTCGAGGACCTTTGGAGCCAGACGGCACAGGTTCGCCGTTGCGCAACAAGAGTCGCTTGCCGGCATCCACGGAGAACGGTCCGAACTCGTACGAGGGCCGCGATGGCTCGCTCATGGCCGCGGGAACAATTCCGAAGAAAAACGAAGGTCGTTTGTAAGGACTTGTGACCCCCGCTGCGGCTAGTGTCCCTGCTCTGGGGCTTCGCTTGCGTGGCGTGATTGTATCGCGGGCTCGTGCCCGCCGGGCGAAAAAACCGGGAATTCCTAGGGACTGTCGAGCCGGCAGGAATGTAATCAACCGGAAAAGGAGAAATCGATGAAAGGCCAGAGCTGTAGCGTGATTGGGGCCGTGTTATTCGGTCTCCTTGTCTGCTCTCCCGTCGAAACCGCGGAGAAGTCTTCCGAGTCGTCTGTCCTGGTCAACCAGGTGGTGGAGTGGAATCAGATCTTCGTTGACACACTCATTGCGACGAATACTGCGAACTCATCCAGCCAGCGGCTCGGAGCGATCGTTCACACCGCGATATTCGACGCTTACAACGGCATCGAGCGGCGTTACACACCGATTCATGTCCACGATAACGCCCCTCCGGGCGCGTCGCGCCGCGCAGCGGTGATCGCAGCGGCGTACACGGCGCTCGCCAGCCTGTTCCCATCCCGACTATCGGCACTGGATGCCAGCTATGCGGCCTCGCTTGCGGCGCTGAGCGACGATGGCGGCGACGGCGGCCAATCGCGCGATCGTGGCATCGACTGGGGGACCGAAGTTGCGGAGGCCGTGCTCGCCTGGCGTGCGACTGATGGGTTCAACACGATCTACACGCCGTTCGCCGGCGGCACCACAGTTGGCCAGTGGCGGCCGACACCGCGGCTGACACCGCCGCCGCCTACCTGCGGGCCGATGAGCGCTCAGGGTTTGGCATTCACCGACACGTTCGTCCTCCTCAGCAACGCGCAGTTTCAGCCTGGGCCACCGCGGGGGCTTGCGAGCACCACATACAGTAACGACTTCAACACCGTCAAGGCGCTTGGTCGCGGCACTGGATCGACGCGCACAATCGATCAGACGGCGCTTGCGCCGTTCTGGGAAGGCAATGCCAGCGTGCACTGGAATCAGGCCGCGAATCAAATCGCGCGCGCCAACCACTTGTCCATGTCAGACAGCAACCGGCTCCTCGCGATTCTGAACATCGCGATGGCCGACACGGCGTTCACCATCTGGAGCGCGAAGCGATTCTACGGCGACATCTCGACCGAAGTGACCTGGCGGCCGGCGACCTCGATCCCATTGGCAGACACCGATGGCAATCCGGATACGGCTCCTGATCCGGAGTGGAGGCCGCTCATCAACACGCCGTGTCACCCGGAATATCCTGCGGGACATCCCAGCCTCAACGGCGCGGCTGCCACGATTTTGCTCAGGCACTTCGACGACCAACAGGTTTTTACGCTGACGACCGGACTGACGAGTCGCACGTACACCAGCATCGCGCAAGCGCGCTCGGACGGTAACAGCGCTCGGGTCTGGGGAGGCATGCACTACCCGAGCACGGTCGAAATCAGCGACGCCGTGGGCGAAGCGATTGCCAACTACGTCAACCAAAACTCCATGCAGCGGCTTCACGGCGGGCGATGAGGATGCATCGTGTCCTGATGAATGGGGTCGGCGGCGGCGGGCAGCCGGCGGCTGCCGCCGCGTGCCTGATGACTACGACGCGAAGCCAGCTCGAACGAAGAGAGAGTTGGTGAGCCTAACGTTCGCGAGTTGGAACCAGCTTGGCGGGTGGCTGACGCTACTTGATGCGCTGCGAGAGGCAGCTTGAGCACACGAACTCCTGGTGGCAACACTTGGCTGAATCCTGCATGCTGCGTTACAGAGGCCGTGACCTCGGGATACGGGGCCCTCGCCAGCCAAGCCAACCATCGCGCTGAGAAAGCACGGCCTGTCACGTTCGACTGTGGCCCAACCGACGTCCTGTCCGCCGACGGTGGCGCGTCGCCTTGGGATGCCCGCTGGGCGTTTCATCGCGGGGCTGGCTCGAGGGTCGCGACGAGCGCTCACACGTCAGCCTTGCGCCCTCCGTCTTCGTGCGTCGATGAAGGACCTGACGCAGAGCGCTAGGAGCGCGCCGGTCAAGATTGCCGTTAATCCCTGCGAGATCGCGGCCGGGGTCGTGGTGCCGCCGAGCAGCCGGATGAGGCCTCCGATGGTCCCCAGTAGGCCGAGCAGCGCGAAGACCGCGACGGCGTGCATGGCATGCTTGCGATAGGCGTCGCTCCGGGCAAGCCAGCCGAAAGCCAGCAGCAGCAGGCCGAGAACGGCCGGGATCAGCGCCGTCGAGCTCTGCCTGTCCGTCGCGACATACCCCACCACACCTAGCACGATCAGTGCCGCCGCTATTCCAATAGTCGTATTCGCCAATGTGCCTCCTCAGGCGGCCAGAAGACCGCCACCGTGTTGTCGTCGCGCCAGGGACCAGGAATCCGGAACGGACCCCAGGAGGGGGTGCCGTGAAGAAGAGGCGCTTTCCGTCGAGCGGATTACCAGCGCGTTGCAGCAAGCGGACCAAAACGTGGTGTCCAACCCTCTCGTGTGAGGACGAGATTACTTCAGGCCGATGGCGCCGGCTCGCCTTCAATACCGACTCGACGGTCAGCCTCTCAACGGACAGGTCTCAGTATCCTGTCCGGACACCAGCACGGATGTTTGGTGGCTACGATTTGTCGGGCGTCTCCTTCACCAACTGTTCCAGGTCGGCAAATGGCTGGTGTGTAGCCTGCGGTGACCGCTCGTCGCCTGCTGAATCCGTTCCTGTGTGAGCGGCGTCACGTCGTGAATGCTCCTGCTCGTGACAGTACAGACACAGGAGTTCCCAGTTGCTGCCATCAAGGGGGTTGTTGTCGTGATTGTGATCCCGGTGATGGACAGTCAGCTCGCGAATGTGCTTGCCGCTGAACTCGCGCGCGCACTTCGCACACACGGGCGGGAACAATTCCAACGCGCGGGCCCGATAGCCCCGAAGGCGGTCTGCGCTAGCCCGCCGCGCGTCGGCGACGAGCTTATCCAGATCGTCGTCAGAGGCGGACTGGTCAGGCATGGTCGCTCCGGTGATAGACGTTGGTATTGTGGCACGCGACCTCGGACACGTTCGTACATCCTCATCGTACAAGCTCGCCGGCCGTACGTGATGTAAATGTTGTACTCGAGCGAACGTCTACGCCAAGGACGCGCCTTTCCCGACGCGTGTGCGAATTGGCGAGATGCCGTTTGCCGCGAACTTCCTGCGGTTCGATGCCACGCGCGACCGATAGCGCCAGTCGGTGTCCGAGGCGTTTGTCTGAAACTGGGAGGAGACTGAGCGCGTATCGTTGATCGGGCGAGGCGGCCGTTTCCGCCGGAACGATCCGCGCGCTCAACGCATTCACCTTGCCGCTGCGCTGGCGACCCGTTTCGGCGTTGGTGGCGTGGAACTCCTCAGGCTCGACGATCGCGTTCGCCGGCCAGGACAGCAGCTAGGATTCCGTCTTAAACCAGCCTGAGGTCCCGCGCATGGGACGTTGTCCTTTTCTTGCCCTTTGGGTGCCACAAGGGGCGGCAAACGGCAGCAACCGCCGGCACAAAGCGAAGTTCGAGAATCGCTGAATGCTGCGGGCGATGGCAGGCGCTCCGGCATCGTCCAGCACACCCACGCAAAGCGCGGCTAACGCTTCTTTTTCCGCCTGTTAACCGGAGGGTTGTAGGTTCGAATCCTACCTGAGGAGCCAATCCCTTCAACAACTTGCGAACGACCCACCTTTCGTCGTCCCTTCACGTTGCCCTTCTTCGAGCCCATTTCATACGGGTTTTCTCGGCGCCCAAAAACACCCGGATGCTCAGGCGCACAGTGGAACGTGTAAAGCCGGATGCTCGGAACTCATTTGGCTGAAGCCAGATCGCAGAAAACGAAAGTCCATCAGCGAACTAAACGCAGTCACGTGTTCGGCCGTTTGATCGCATGCGTCGCGAGGCCGGCGTTGCAGCACGGAGTCACCGGCCCTGCGGACCGGCGCGCAGCGTCTCGGATTGCCACGCCGCTGTAATCCGCCGAATTCCGGCCAAGGGTCGGCAAGGGCGATGAACACGCCCCAGCTTTGTGGCCGCTCACCTCTCCCCCAGTGCGTTTCGCCTCGGTACACCTCGTTGAGGCACCGGATTCGGTTGGCGAGATCCTGTAGAACCATCCCATCGACGATGACTCGCGGTCCAGTTCGCGTTCTCTGCGTCCGTCGGGTACGGGAAGGCTGGGAGGTCGGCAAAGAGCGCCTTTATCGCGTCTACATCGAGGAAGGATTGGCGCTGCGGCGCAAGCGACCGTGGCGGCATGCGAGCCGCGTGTATCGCGAGCAGCGCCGCCCGGCGACGAATCGCAACGACATCTGGAGCATGGATTTCGTGGCGGACAGAAGATCGACCCGTTTCGGTGGGACTACAATGAGAATCATCCTCACCGTGCTCTTAAGGGTCTAAGTTCCTCGGGAATCACGCGGGCGAGCGATGAAAACGGCCAAGACTACCCTCGTGGTGGCGTCGACTGCGAGAACCCCGGATTTGAGCTGATCTATCAGTCACGCTCTATGGTTTTCCTTCTTATCCGTCTCTGTCGCGGAGCGCTTCCCAAAGTACCAGAAAGGCCGTGCAGATATCACGTACGCGCTTGCTCCTGGAATGATGATCTCGATCTCCGTGCCCCTATCCAGTTCAGTCCAGATGGTTAGCTTACCGCCTACAAGTTTCACTCGTTCCCTCATGCCCGGCAGGCCGTAATGACCCTCACGTCCGCGTCCGCTGAGCACGTCGGAGGGAATCCCTTTCCCGTCGTCCCGAATGCGAACCCGGAAGTATTTTTCGTCGTAGCGGACTTCAACTTCAACGTTTTTTGCCGCCGCATGCCGGAAAGCATTGCGTAGTGCCTCCATCGCGAGCCGGTAAACTTCGTCTCGAAGAATCGGATGCAAATTCCGAGATATACCCTCCACGACCACTTTAAACTCGGGAGAGGATTCATTGCTCTCAGCCGAAGCGAGTTCTTCCCCAACCGTTCGAATGGCTACGGCGAGATCATTCTTCTCGACCGTGGACAGGCGCAGCCCTTGCACAGCATCCCTGCCCTCAGTGATCGCACCGGCAGCTTGCTCGATCGCACTTTCCAGTTTCTCCTTTGCCTCGATCGGGCGCTCTGGTAACAGTATAGAAACCGTTTGGAACCGGAGCAGCAATCCATGGAAGCTCTGCAGCAGCGTGTCATGCAGGTCCCGAGCAATCCGTGTGCGCTCGCTTATGCGCTCTTCCAGACGCATACTGAATTGCGCCGCCAGTTGCCGCACCCGCAGTTCATGTATTCCCAGAATCATCGCCAGAAACGCTGCAATGCAGGCCGTCCGAAACCAGTTCGTTTTCCACCATGGCGGAACAATCGTAAGGTGAAGCGCAACCCCCTGTCGATTCCAAACGCCATCATTATTGGAGGCCTTGACGCGAAATGTATAGTCGCCAGGGTCTAGATTGGTATAGGTGGCAAAACGACGCGTGGCATCCGTGTATTGCCAATCCCGATCGAAGTGTTCCAGTTTGTAGGCATACCTGTTTTTCTGCGGCGAGGTGTAGTTCAGCGCAGCGAATTGGAACCCAAAGACCGATTGGTCGTAGCGGAGAGCGATACTTGACGCGACATGGATCGCCTGTTGGAGAGGCGAGTTCTCGTCACCGACTTTTACCTGTTTGTTGAACAGCTCAAACGCCGTGAGCACCACCGGCGGCGGGGTTGCGTTATCGGCAAGCCTATCGGCATAAAAGGCACTTATCCCGTTGGCGCCGGCGAAGAACAGCCGCCCGTCGGGGGTTTTGGCACGGCAATGGGTAGAGAATTCGTTACCTTGTAGGCCGTCGAACATATCGTAGTTGCGGAAGGTCTCCGTTTTAGGGTCGAATCTGGACAAACCCTTGATCGTGCTGACCCACACGTTGCCCTGCTCGTCGCCCAAGACCCCCACAACGGAATTGTTCGCCAAGCCATCTTTTTCGGTGTAGTGGTGGGTGAATCTGCCGGTCTCCGGATCGAAGCGGAACAGCCCGGTGGTGGGAGAGGCGACCCAAAGACTGGCGCCGTCGGAATAGACGTCCTCAATCCAGTTCACGGCCTGGCTGCCTGGCTGGTTCGGGTCCAGAAGATAGGTGGTGAACTTCCGCGTGTGCGTATCGAACCGCACCAGTCCCGACCTGGCCGTGCCGATCCGGAGCATGCCGTGCCGATCGAGCAGCAAGGGAAGCACGTACGCATCCGCCAGGCCCGCAGGGTTGGCCGGATCCGGGGGGAAATGGGTGAAGTGCTGCCCGTCGAAGTAGTCCATCCCCTTTCCATGCACCCCAATCCACAGTCCTCCCACGGTGTCAGGAACAAGAGAGGCGATGCTGTCATTCGCCGGACTGTCGGAATTCTTGGGATCATGGCGAAAATGCTTGAAGCGCTGTCCATCCAGCCGGTCCAGGCCGCCACCGTAGGTTCCTGTCCAGACCGCCCCATGAGAGTCTTGGGCAACCGACCGGTGCGGGCCCGGACTCAGGCGGCTGCGATCGTGAGCATTCGCGAGGTAGTGCGTGAAGGTCTGCCCATCGAAGCGATCCAGGCCCGCTTCCGTTCCGATCCACAGTTCGCCTGCGGAACCTATCGCGAGTGCGGTGATCGAATCGTTACTTGGACCGTTGACATCCTGAGGATTGTGGCGATATGTGGTGAATTTTTCCGGCACGCCTGCCCACCGGTCGACCCCGGTAGATCGCATGCCGATCCACAGCGCGCCCGAGGCATCGGCATACAGAGCGCCATAGTTGCTAACGTTGCTGCTCAGGCTGGAAGGATCGTTGGGGTCATGCAGATAGCGGGTAAATGTTCCGCGGGCGCGATCCATCAGATTCAAGCCATTATTGGTCGCCACCCAAAAGCGTCCCGCCCGGTCTTCATACGTGGCCATCACATAGTCGTCGCTCAGGCTGGCGGGATTCCTGGGGTCATGCAGATAGCGAATAAACGTGTGGGCTTGGGGATCAAAGCGATTCAACCCGTCAGGCGTGGAAAGCCAGATGGTGCCGGCCCGATCCTGGAAGATGTGCATCACCGTATTGTTGCTCAGGGTGGTAGGATCATTCGGGTCGTGTGTATACCGGGTAAAGCGGCCGGTTGACCGATCAAGCGCGCTCACGCCCTCATTTCTGTTCCACCCAGAGCAAGCCAGTGGTGGCATCCAGGCAGATGGATCGAACATCGGTATTGCCGAAGCTGGCGGGGTCATTCGGACTATGCCTGTAGGTGAAGAACCTGCCACTGGTTCGGTCGAAACAACTCAGCCCCGCCAAGGGTACCTACCCACAGCGTGCCGGTTTCATCTTCGTAGAAGGACTAGATATCGGCATGGGGCAGACTGGTGGGATCATGCGCGTCATGCGGATAGCGAACAAAGAGATCTGTTTCCCGATCATATCGGTATACACCCCCGCCAATTGTCCATATCCATAGAATGCCAGTGCGATCCACGTGCAGCGCCCGGACAGCGTCAGTGCTGAGGCTGCGTTGGTCCTGGGGGTCGTGCTTGTAAACCTTAAAGGTGTACCCGTCGTAGCGATTCAGGCCGCCGAGCCACGTGCCAAACCAGATGAATCCCTGGCCGTCTTGAGCAATGGCCTTCACGTCAGAGTGTGAGAGTCCATCGGCAACGGAAAGATGGGTGAACCTAAGTTTGGCGGGCGAGGGCGGTTCGGAAGGAGACCTCTCGCTGTTAGTGTGAAGCGTATGAGCACGGTTCCCCGCGACGTAGGAAGTCCGGGCAGGTTCCGACCGTCCTATCATTTGGACCAGAAAAAGTTCGGCTGCGACACGGCAACGATTTGTATAACACAATTCCGTCGCATTCCTCTCCCGTTGCACTTCTGCCCTGTGCGTTTAAGCTCTCTGATCCTTTCCTTGAGCGGCGACATCCTCAGATGATCTTTCTGCAGCAGGGTTCCCCGCGATCGATCTTCAACCTCAGGGAACGCCTTCGGGACTTCGAAAGTCTGCCTCAGAGTCCCATCTCAGCTTCGACGCAGGTGATTGTTGTTTCTCTCAATCACAACTATGCCCGCAGCTAGCCGCTGATGCGATACAGGTCTAAATCTCCTGCTCAGCAGGAGGGCATTATAATCTCGCTGGTGGTCCGGAGTGAACGAGCTATCTGTCTGGCGCGGAATCAAAAACCGCGCCGCGCGTCACGTTCGGCAGCATAACCGTGGCGCTGTTCTCCTGAAATCTTCGACGGAAGTCGAAGTTCAGTGAGACGCAGATCGTCGAGATTTTGAAGGATGCCGAGAGCGGAGTGCACGGCGTCGTCTTCGGAGAAGCCTTCCTCAGGCATTGCCCTTTTCTTGCCCTTTCGGTGCAACAAGGAGCGGCAAATGGCAGCAAGCCCCGGCAGAATGCGAAGGTCGACAATCGGTGGATTCTACGAGGGGTGAGGCGAAATCCGGCAACGTCCGGCACACCGCCGCAAAGGGCGGCTAACACAGTTTGTTCCGCGTGTTAACCGGAGGGTTGTAGGTTCGAATCCTACCTGAGGAGCCAATCTTTTCAAGGAGTTGGCGTCGTCGTCCCATCCGGGATCTGAACAACTCTGAACAATTTCGATCCGACGCGATCCGCCGCGACGCGGGCCGCGCCGTCGAGCACCTGGGTGTAGACGTTCATCGTCTTGTCCACTTTGGTGTGTCCCATGATCTGCGCGACGACCTTCGCCGGTACGCCCTTGTCGTGCGCCCAAGACGAATACGTCCGCCTGAACGCGAGCCACGTCGCGCGTTACACATCCGCGGCCTGACAGGCCGGCCAGACCCACCGACGCAAGACATTGTTGGGAGAGATCGGCTTGCCCGACACCATCAAGAAGGTCAGGTCATGTGCGGCTGTTCGTCTCGCCCGCGCTTTCCACGCCGTCAGCAATTGCAGCGCGGCATCCGGCAAAGGGATGGTCTCCAACTTGGCCAGCGTTTTCGGATCGTCGAACACTCCTTCGTAGACGGCGGCGCGCACGTGCAAGCTTCGATTCGGCTCATCGATGTCGCGCCACCGCAACGCGAACAACTCGCCACGCTGAAGCCCCGTGAGCAGCGCGAGCCCCACCAACGTCCGCGGGAGCAGCCACGGCAACTGAGCGGCCAACGCAGTGGCTTGCTCAACCGTGAATGCCCATTTGGGCCGGATCGTCTTCAGGCGCGGCATCTCGACCCCCTTCGCGGGGCTATGGACACCGCTGGCCGGAACGGTCGTTGCCGTGATCGAGATCTCGCAGATCCTGAGAGTCGCCGAACATCCATTCGTGGGCCTGTTGGCAGGAACCATTGCTGCCGCTCTGGCGATGCTGGGACCGGGGCGCTGGTCGGTCGACGCCCGACTCTTCGGATGGAAGCGCATCGAGTCACCTCGCGCAAGCACTCGTTCGCGCGTGGGCTGAGCCCGGAGCGCCACGCCCGAAAGACTCCCCCGCAAGCCACCCTACCGAGTCGTCGCCACACACCCTATTTGGTCCTCCAACTGGCGCTGAATGAGCGTAGGAATGCGCCCGAAGGGAGGTTGTGGCTGTCCGAGTGGAGGCCCAGAATCGCCGAAGACAAGGAGGCGCTGCGCAGGAATGCTGGCTATGGACGAAAACGTTGCCGACCGTCGGGACCTTCAGGGCGCATA
>CAVRDA010000008.1:0-41477 GCA_963719755.1 Vicinamibacteria bacterium
GGGTTGCTGGGTTGTGGGGTTGCAGGGTTGTCGGGGCTGTAAGTCTGCGGAGGAGTAGATCTGTGGGGCTGTGGCATCACTGACCGCCGCCACATCGGTCACCGCCCTACAACCCGACAACCGAACAACCCTACAACCCAACAACCATACCGCCCCATAGAATGGGCACATGGCGAGGAAGTCCAGCTCGGCCATCAGCGGCATCACCAGGCGAGCGTTTCTCGGCGGCGCGGCGGCCCTGGCGGGATGCGCGCCGAGGCGGACGCGAGGCGGGCCGCAGCCCCCGGCGCCCGGCGGCCCCTCGCTGCGGCTCGGCATCATCGGCGTCGGCGGACGCGGCGCGAACAACCTCGAAGACGTCGAGGGCCCGGGAGTCGCCGTCGTCGCGCTGTGCGATTGCGACCAGCGGCAGACGGCGAAGGCCTTCGCGCGCTATCCCGAAGCGCGGCGCTACATCGACTGGCGGCAGATGCTCGAGCGGGAAGCAGCCGGCATCGACGCGGTCGTCATCTCGACACCGGACCACCATCACGCGGCTCCGCGATCGCGGCGATGAAAGCCGGCAAGCACGTCTACTGCGAGAAGCCGCTGGCGCGCAGCATCTGGGAAGCGCGCGAGATGGCGCGGGTTGCGCGCGAGACCGGCGTCGTCACGCAGATGGGCACGCAAGGCCACGCCTACGAGGGCACGCGGCGCGCGGTCGAAGTGATCCGCTCGGGCGCGCTCGGCGAAGTGCGCGAACTGCACGTGTGGACCGACCGGCCCGCCGGCTGGTGGCCGCAGGGCGTCGCGCGCCCGACGGAACACCGCCGGTGCGCCGGAGCTCGACTGGGACGTCTGGCTCGGGCCGGCAGCGGAGCGGCCCTACAACCCCGACTATGTGCCGTTCAAATGGCGCGGCTTCTGGGACTTCGGCACCGGCGCGATCGGCGACATGGGCATCCACAACCTCGATACCGCGTACTGGGGTCTGGACCTCGGGCTGCCGCACATCGGTCAACGTCAAGGACTGCTCGCCGGCGCTACACGACCCGCGCGTGAAGGAAAGCGCGCCGGTCTGGAGCATCATCGAACTGCGGTTCCCGGCGCGCGGCGGCAGGCCGCCGGTCACGATGACGTGGTACGACGGCGGCAAGCTCCCGCCAAGGGAGCTCTTTCAGGGTCAGAAGCTCATCACCCAGGACGGCGGCTCGCTCGTGATCGGCACCGAGGGCACGCTCTTCACGCGCACGTGGCACGGCGGGAGACCGACGCCGACATGTTCGTGCTGCTGCCGCGCAGGACGTTCGTCGTTCGAGCCGCCGCCGCCACGCTGCCGCGGGTGTCGAGCCACCACCGTGAGTGGGTCGACGCGTGCCTCGGCCGCGGCCAGGCGATCTCGAACTTCGTCTATGCGGCCACCCTCACCGAGACGCTGTTGCTCGGCAACGTCGCGCTGCGGGCGGGCGGCCATCGAATGGGACGCTGAAAGCATGCGCGCCCGCAATCTCCCGCAGGCCGAGCCGTACATCCGCCCGGCGTTTCGCGCCGGTTGGGGACTTTAGCGCCGCCGCGGGCTGGTCTTGCGATTTCCCGGCTGCTCGAGAAACGCCGCGATGATCCGCTGCGCGGTGCCCAGCCGGTAAACGGACGTCGATCGCACGTCGTCGATGGGCGAGACGTCAGCCGCCACGGCTTCCACTGCCTCGGACACGGCGTCAGGGGTGAGGCGCCGGCCCTTCAGGACGGCTTCGGCCTGACGGAGCCGCCGAGGTGTCGGCGCCATGCTCCCAAGCGCGAGGCGCACCTCGGCCACGGTTGCGTCTTTCGCGAGCCACAACACACCTGCCAGGACGATCTTCGAGATCGCCTGGGCCGCGCGCGTGCCGACCTTGCGGAAGATTTGGCGGTCAGGCGGGCGCGCCGGCATCGGCAGCTCGATCGCCTCGATCAATTCTCCCGGCTCGAGCGTCGTCTTCTTCACACCGGCGAACATCTCGTCGATCGGGACGATGCGGCGGCCGCTGGCGCTCGCGACGTGCACGCGCGCGTCGTAGACCAGCAGCGGCGGAACGCTGTCGGCCGCCGGCGACGCGTTCGCGACGTTCCCGCCGATGGTGCCGCGCGCCTGAATCTGCACGCCGCCGATGGTCGCCGCTGCCTCGGCGAGCAGCGGATACCGCCGGAGAACTCCCGGATGCCGCTGCAGCGCCGCGTAGGTTACGAGCGATCCAATCCGCAGGCTCCGCGTGCCGTTCACGATGCGCGTCCACTCGCCGAGCCGCGACAGATCCAGCACCTCCCGGCCGTTGAGCGCGCCGAGATTCCACGCCACCATCAGGTCGGTGCCGCCGGCCAGCGGCAGCGCCGCAGGCGTGCGCGCGAGCTGGCGCAGCGCCTCTTTCGGCGTCGCCGGGCGCAGCACGGTCATGCTCGACGCGTCGCCTCTCATCGGCGCGCCCGCTTTCCGCCCGCGGGCGCAGCTACGCCTGCCGCACTCCTCCGCGCGAGCGAAGCGAGCGCGCCCCTGGCCTTAGTCCCCCCGCGCGAGCGCAGCGAGCGCGCCCTCTTCGCCCGCACCGCCCGAACGACTGCGTCGACGATGTGCTGGTAGCCGGTGCAGCGGCAGAGATTGCCGGCCAGCACGCGGCGGATCGATTCGCGGTCGGCCGCGCCGCCCTGCTCGATCCACGCGGTCGCCGTCATCAGCATGCCCGGCGTGCAGATGCCGCACTGCGCGCCTCCGGTCTCGAGGAACGAAGCCTGGAGGAGTTGAGCGCGGCGGAGCGGTCGGCGGATGATCGGCGGACTGAGTTCCGCCCTCCTGGAGCGAGCGACTCGACCGTGCGCACGGACCGTCCCTCCACCTGGCAGATTGGCACCAGGCAGCTCGTCACCGGCACGCCGTCGACGAGCACCGTGCACGCGCCGCATTCGCCCTCGCCGCAGCCTTCTTTCGTGCCCGTGAGGTGCAGGTCGTCACGAAGCACGTCGATGAGTCGGCGGAACGGCGGTCCGCCGTACCGCTGCCGCCGGCGATTGACGACGAACTCGAGGACGCGCGAGGACTGCGGCACTGATAGCCTCCGGCAGAATCGGCAGATCGGGAAAGAGCAGGCCCGTCGCGTGGAAGATCGCCGCGGCGACGGCCGGAGCCGGCACGTCCATCGGCAATTCGCCGACGCCCTTGGCGCCCCACGGTCCGCGCGGGTACGGCCGCTCGACGACCGTGACGTCCATCGGCGGCACGTCGAGCGAGGTCGGAATGATGTAGTTCGTAAGCTCGGCGTTCCGCATCACGCCATCACGGACGATGACGTGCTCCAGCAGTGCGAATCCGAGGCCCTGCGCGATGCCGCCGATGATCTGGCCTTCGACCAGCAGCGGGTCGATCGCCTTGCCGACGTCGATGGCCGTCGTGACCTTGCGGACCGTGACCTCGAACGTCAGCTTGTCAATCTCCAGGTCGACCGCGGCAGCCCCGTAGCCGTAGACAGCGTACACGTCGCCTCGATATGCCTCTTCATCCCAGTTCACTTCGGGCGGCTTCTGATAGTCCTCGTCTTCGCGGATCGACGGCTGCGATCCACAGAGCCGGCTGGCGGCGCGGGCGAATGCGGCGCGGCCGGTCGGCACGCGCCCTTCGGCGTCGATGATGCGGCGCCTCAGCCGCATCGCCGCGCCTTGGAGGAGGCCGCCGACGACCATGCACGTGCGGCTGGCGACAGTGGGCCCGCTGTCGGGCACCTTCCACGTGTCGGGCACCTCGACCGTCACCCAGTCGACGGGCACCTCCATCGCGTCCGCGGTGATTTGCGCCAGCATCGTCGTCGTGCCCTGGCCGATCTCGGTCGACGCTGCCAGCGCCGTGATCGAGCCGTCGCGTCCGAGAACGACCGACGCGCGGCTCGCGAGCATCACCTCCCCACGGCCGGTGAACCCCGAGCCGTGGTGGACGACGGCCACGCCGAGGCCTTTCCAGATCGGCTGGCGATCGTCGCGATTGAACCGGTCGTACTCGCGCCGCCGGCGGCGATAGCCGGATCGCTGCACGCAGCAATCGAGCACGTCGCGCGCGCCGACGCTTGGCCCGAGGACCTGGCCGGTGGCGAGCACCGAGCCCTTCCGCACCAGATTCCGCTGTCGCAGGGTGACGCCGTCCACGCCGAGCGCCGCGGCGATCCTGTCCATCTGCAGTTCGGCGGCGAACAGCGTCTGCGGCGCCCCAAAGCCCCTGAAGGCGCCATTCGGCGGTGTGTTGGTGGCCACGGCGCGCGCCCGCACCCGCACGTTGGGACACGTGTAGGGTCCGGTGGCGTGCAGCGCGCCGCGCGACAGCACGACCGGCGAGAGCGTCACGTAGGCGCCGCCATCCATCACGATGTCGATGTCCTGGGCGACCAGCGTGCCGTCGCGCCGGACGCCCGTGCGGTGCCGCACACGTGCGGGATGCCGCTTGGTCGTCGCCAGCATGTCTTCGTGGCGGTCGTAGACGATCTTCACCGGCTGCCCGGCCTTGCGCGCCAGCAGCGCGGCATGCCCGGCGATGACGTTCGGGTACTCCTCCTTGCCGCCGAAGCCGCCGCCGGTGGCGGTCTGAATGACGCGAATCCGATCGTCGCCGAGGCCGAACAGCCCCTTCAGCGCCTTGTGCACGTAGTAGGGGCACTGCATCGAGCCAGTGACGACGAGCGTCCCATCGGCGTCGACCCACGCGGCAATGCCGTTGTTCTCGATGTAGGCGTGTTCCTGGTGTGGAAGCTGGCAGGTGCCTTCGACGACGACGTCTGCCTCGGCGAAGCCGCGATCGAGATCGCCGCGTCGCGATCTCGATGTCCTTGAAGACGTTGTCGGGGCCGTACAGCCGCGTCCGCGCCGCCAGCGACTCGTCGATGGTCAACACCGGCGCCTCGGGCGCGTAGACGACCGTGATGTGACCGAGCGCCTCGTACGCCCGCGCGCGGTCGCGGTGCGCGACGAGCGCGATCGGCTCCATCTGGTGCATCACCCGGGTGTCGGCCAGCAGCGGCTGGTCGTCGGCGATGAGCGCCACGCGGTTGCGCGGCACGTCGCGCGCCGTGACGACGACGAAGTCGTCCCAGGGAAAGGCGGGATCGAACGTGACGGCGAGGATCGCGCCGTGCGGAATCGTGGACCGCAGGGTCGCGCCGAACAGGCAGCCCGGAATCGGGATGTCGTCCACGTAGAGCGCGCGGCCCGTCAGCTTGCCGGGCCCCTCGCGCCGCTGTACTGAGCGGCCCCTGGCTGGCATGGGCACATGGTAACGCCTACGCCCATACCCTATGCCGCCCAGACCCCCAAACCCCACAGACTTGTTTGACCTCGACCCAAACCCCAGCCCCGCCCGCCACGCGTATAATCCGCGCGTGATGCGCACCGCTGGACTCACCTCTCTGCTCGTGGTCGCCGTCCTCGCCGGCGTGTCGTCGCAGCCGGCGGCCAGGTACGACCTGCTGCTGCGCGGCGGACACGTCATCGATGCGCGCAACGGCATCAACGGCGTCCGCGACGTCGCGATTGCCGGAGGCAAGATCGCCGCCGTCGAGGCGTCGATCGATCCGGGCACCGCGACCCGCACTGTCGACGCCACCGGTCTGTACGTCACGCCGGGCCTGATTGACATCCACGTGCACGTCTACACCGGCACCGGCGAACGGCGGTCGTACGCCGGCGACAACAGCGTCTATCCCGACGGCTTCACGTTCCGCGCCGGCGTCACGACGGTCGTCGACGCGGGCAGCTCCGGCTGGCGGAACTTCGACGACTTCAAGCAGCGGGTCATCGACCGGTCGCGCACCCGGGTGCTCGCGTTCCTCAACATCGTCGGCCAGGGGATGCGCGGCGGTGCCTTCGAGCAGGACCTCGCCGACATGGAGGCGCAGCCGACCGCCGACATGGCGAAGAAGCACCGCGGCGTCATCGTCGGCGTCAAGACGGCCCATTACGGCGGACCCGAGTGGGCGCCGGTCGAACGCGCGGTCGAGGCGGGCACCGCGGCGGAGGTGCCCGTGATGGTCGACTTCGGCAAGGACTACCCGGAGCGGCCGATCGAGGACCTGGTCACGCGCAAGCTGCGTCCGGGCGACATCTACACTCACATGTACTCGGGCTTCGCCGGGAGCTCGACCGGCCGGGCCACCTGAACCCGGCGCTCCCCCAGGGACGCGCGCGCGGCGTGATCTTCGACGTCGGTCATGGCGGCGGCAGCTTCCTCTGGAGGGTAGCCGTGCCGGCGGTGAAGGCAGGCTTCCTCCCCGACTCGATCTCCACCGACCTGCACATCGGCAGCATGAACGCCGGGATGAAGGACATGCTGAACGTGATGGGCAAGTTTCTCGCGCTCGGCGTCTCCATCGATCAGGTGGTGAAACAGGCGACTTGGAATCCGGCGCGCGAAATCAAGCAGGAGGCCCTCGGCCACCTCTCTCCCGGCGCGGTCGCCGATGTCGCCGTGCTGCGCGTCGAGCGCGGGCGCTTCGGCTTCATCGACATGTACGGCGCGCGGCTCAATGCCGACCAGCGGCTGGTGTGCGAGCTGACGCTGCGCGAGGGCCGCGTGGCCTACGACCTGAACGGCCTCGCGTCCACCGAATGGACGCAACTGCCGAACGACTACACCGCCGCCACCGCTGCCGCGCCGCGGTAGCGGACTTTGACGACGATGCCGCGTGCCGCATCCCTGATCCTGATCGCGGCGGCATGCCTGGAGGCCGCACGTCCCGCCCTCGCGGGCCCGTCGCCGGCTCGCGTGGAGGCCAGCCGCATGTCGATGGGCTGCCTCTACACGATCGTCGCGGCACGGTCCGGACCCCGGCGTCGTCTCGACGGCCGCCGAACGGGCGCTCGACGAAGTCGATCGCCTCGATCGGTTGATGAGCCACTACCGGCCCGACAGCCCGCTCTCGCAGCTCAATCGACAGCCGCCCGGCACGCCAGCCGTCGTCGACTCCGAGCTGTTCGATCTCATCGCCGTCGCCGACACTTACAGCCGCGAGTCCGACGGCGCCTTCGACATCACTGTCGGCCCGCTGATGAAGGCGTGGGGCTTCTTCCGAGGCGATGGGCGCGTGCCAGGAGGCGACGAGCTCAGCCAGCTTCGCAGCCGCGTCGGCTACCGGCACGTCGTCCTCGACAGGGCCAGGCGCTCGATCGCTTTCGATCTGGCTGGCGTGGAGATCGATCTTGGTGCGATCGCGAAGGGCTATGCCGTCGATCGGGCTGTCGCGACGCTGCGACAGCACGGGGTGACCTCGGCCCTCGTCAGCGCCGGCGGCAGCACCATCTACGCGCTCGGCGCCCCACCGGAGTCCGACGGGTGGCCGGTCGACGTCCAGGATCCGCTCGCGGCGGGAAGAGTCGCCTTCACGCTGATGCTGCGCGATCGCGCGCTCTCCGTCGCCGGACGGTCGGAGAAGTCGTTCGAGATTGACGGCGTCGAATACACGCACATCCTGGATCCGCGCACGGGTATGCCAGTGCGCGGCATCCTCGGCGTCGTCGTTCTTGCGCCTGACGGCACGAGCGGCGATGCGCTCGACACGACGCTCTTCGTGCAGGGCCCGGCCGCGGCGCGCATGCTGCTGGCGGCACACGAGGAATCCGAGGCGTTCTTCCTGATGCCGGCGCCGAAGGGCAGGTGGACGAGCGTCAGGGTCGGTCGTAGGGCGGCCGGTCTGTTGGTCGGTGGGGTCTGTAGGGCGGTGGGTCGGTGGGCGGTCACGGCGTGAGGTCGACGACGGCGTAGGTCGTGAGCGCCGGGATCGTCAGCTCAGTGAAGCCGTCCGACACGACCTGCTCGGTCGGCGACATGGCGCCGCGATCGGCGACGTAAATCCGGCCGGACTGAAATGACCCGCGGACGCGGACGCGGATGCCGACGATCTCGCGGTTCGCGTAGTTGAGCAGGTGCAGCCTCGCGCGCGTGCCGTCGCCGGTGAGCCGCGCGATCACGACTTCGCTGCCGTAGACCCGCAACGACGCGCTGCTCATCGGTCAGCTGGCGGCGGACTTCGAGCGCGAACGCGCTCGGGTCCGCGGCGTCGTCTCGCGGGTAGTCGGCCGTCCCGAGCTTGCACGTTCATCGGGAACTGGACGCGGCGGCGCGGAACCGGCGGAAACAGCAGGTTCCGCCGCGAGAGCAGGTTCATCACTTCTCCCGATCGCTGCCGATCCGTCGTCCACGACGGCGAAGTCGGCGACGTCGGGCAGGCGAGAGGCCGGCAGATGCTCGCGAAGAAGGCGAACATGCGGCCCGACCGCGCGCGAGGTCTTCCGGCGTCGACTTCAAGACGACGTCGGCGCCGTAGGCGAAGGCTTCGGCGGCGGCCAGCGCGCGCCTTGCCCGCGGGGACGTCGTAGACGAACTTGCCGTCGCCGGGGCGCATGAAACGCCAGCCGTTCGCGTTCACCCAGGGGCTGCGGGTCGGCGAGGCGACGCCGGGCCGCGGCACGATGCCCGGGGCGGCAGCGACTCGCGCGCGGCGAGCTCCGGCGCGGTCATCGGCGTCACGGTGACGCCGGCCACGCGCCACGACTCCGCCTGCTCGGGCGGCACGCAGACGCGCTCGATGCCGGCCTCTCGAACGCCGGCGCGGTCGGAGCCCTCCGGCCAGTAGAGCAGCGGCAGCGCGGCCAGACCAGCAGCAGCACGTCATACCGCGGATGTCCTGCACGCGGATCCTGGCTAGATCCGCGACGCCGAGGCCGAGCGCCGGCGGCGAACTCCACGTGGCCGGGCTCGCGGATGATGATGTTGATGTTCGGGTCGCTGTCGCGCGACGCGGCGTCGTCGATCCTGCAGCGACGACGGCGAGCGATCCCAGATCGAGATCGCGCCCTCGGCCTTGCGCTCGTCGTCGATGATGTCGAGCAGCAGCCGATCGATCGCCACCGGATCGGTGCCGAAGAAGATCTTCTTCGGGTAGAAGACGTAGCGCCTCGTGGGCGCGAACGGCCCGCCGTGCCAGACGCCGCGCAGGCCGTCCATGATCTGCAGCACGGTCCGCGATCGCAGCGGCTCGACCGGCGGCCAGCGTGCCGACGAACGAGAAGGTGTGCGACTTGCCGCGCTGGTGCGTGCGCGCGACGTTCGAGAAGCTGCCGTAGGCGATGTTCTTCAGGCAGCCGGTGGCGCCCGTCGCGCCGTGGTCCTTCATGTTCGGGATGTTGATGATCTTCGTCAGCTGCTGCGACACCAGCCGCATCATGTTCGAGCGCGTGTCTTCTTCGCCGAAGAGGTCGGCCTCGACGTAGGTCGCCGGATCGTAGCCGTCGTTGTCGGCGTACCGGTTCGCGCGCTCGGCGGCGACGATGCGGACGCCATCGGGCAGCGTGCGGCGGGTAGTTCACCTCGTCGAGCTGATTCTGGAAGCGCTCGTAGATCGAGATCTGCGTCGGCGGCACGCCGACGCGCCATCAGTTGCCGGATCGACTCGGCGACGATGTAGTAGTCCGAGACGACGTTCGGGTAGCCGCCGCAGTTCACCTTGATGCCGACGACGTCGGTGGGAACGAAGAAACGGCGCCAGGCGTCGAGCGGCGTCGTCGCGCCGGTGAGCGCGCACATCCCCTGCGCCATCATCTCGCGGACGACCTCGGCGTTGGCCGCGTTGGTCTCGACGTCGACGCACCGGTCGGACGAAACCGCGATCACGGTGCCCGGATACGGTCCCGGCATCCCTGGCATCCCGGCCGGGTGATAGCTCGAGACGACCTTCAGCTTGGGCAGCGGGGTGTCTGCGCCGCGCACGAACGGGGCGACGGCGAGCAGGCGGACGAAGTCGCGTCGATCCATGGCGTTCTCGGCCTGGCGCATTCTAGCAGCGTCGCTGTGCCGCTGTGCGCTTCGCGCGTGTCCTCGGGAGGATCGCAGATTCCGCAGATGGCGCAGATTTCTCGGACATCGCTGGCGTGAGGCGCGGCGGCCGCCGATGGAGCGGCACCCTGGCGACACCGGCCGCGAGGCCTGTCGGTGAGACGAGCGGACAGGCGGAGATGAAAGCCTCAGATTCGAGCAGGCTCTCATCTCCGGCGGTCCGTTCGTCTCACTGCCGCGGCTTCGCCGCGGGTCGCCAGGGTGCCGTCCGCCATCTGCGCCATCTGCGTCATCTGCGGATAGACGCAGGCCCGCCGCCTCAGCTTCGTGCCCGTCACACGATTGCGCTAGCATTCGACCCCATGGATTCAGCCAGCGACTGCACGATTCCTTACGCGAGCATCGACACCGTCTTCCTCGACGTCGGCAACACGCTCATCTCGATGGACTTCGACTGGATCGCAGCAGAGCTGTCGGCGCGCGGCGTAGCGACCGACGCCGCGACGGTGCGGCGCGCCGAGGCTGCGGCGCGGCCCGGCTATTCGCGCCGCATGTTCATCGACGGCATGCCGGCGGGCACCGACGTCTTCCGGGTGCTGCTGACGCGAGATGGTCGGCGGCATCCCGGCCGCCGCCCTGCTGGCGCCAGCCGCGTTCGACGACGCTCATCTCGGAGCTGCGGCAGGCGCTGCGCCCGGACGGTCGTGCGAGCGTGCTCTGGCGCAGCGTGATGCCGCGAGTTCCGGAGGCGCTGGCGCGGATGCAGGCGCTCGGCCTGCAGCTCGTCGCGGTGAGCAACTCCGACGGCACCGCAGAACAAAGCCTGGTGGACGCGGGTCTGCGGCCCTACCTGACACGCGTCATCGATTCGGCGATTGCCGGCTACGAGAAGCCCGATCCGCGGATTTTCACCGAGGCGCTGCGGCTCTCGGGCGCGACCGCGGCGCGCACGCTGCACGTCGGCGATCTCTACCACGCCGACGTGACTGGCGCGCGCGCGGCCGGCGTCCATGTCGTGATGCTGGACCCGCACCGTGACTGGCAAGACGTCGACTGCGAACGCGCGGCCGACCTGTGGGACGTCGCCGGGCGGCTTGCCGCGTCACGGTGAACCTGGCCGACTGATTCCGCCCGTCAGCGCGCGGGCGTCTGCAGCAGCTCGAGCAGCTGGATCGGCAGCGGAAACACGATCGTCGAGTTTTTCTCGGCCGCTATCTCGCTCAGCGTCTGCAGGTAGCGGAGCGTCATCGCGCCGGCCTCCGTGCTGATGAGCCTGCGGCCTGCGAGAGCTTCTCTGACGCGATCAGCTCGCCTTCGGCGTGGATGATCTTCGCGCGCTTCTCGCGCTCGGCTTCCGCCTGGCGCGCCATCGCGCGCTGCATGTTCTCGGGCAGATCGACGTGCTTCACTTCGACCGCCGATACCTTGATGCCCCACGGATCGGTCTGGTTGTCGAGGATCTGCTGGAGTTCCTGGTTCAGCCGGTCGCGCGAGGCCAGCAGATCGTCCAGCTCCGCCTGCCCCAGCACGCTCCTCAGCGTCGTTTGCGCGAGCTGGGACGTCGCGTACATGTAGTCCTCGACTTCGACCACGGCGCGGCGCGGATCGATCACCCGGTAGTGCACGACCGCGTTCACCTTCACCGAGACGTTGTCGCGCGTGATGATGTCCTGCGGCGGCACGTCGTGCACGACGGTGCGCAGGCGGACCTTCACCATCGTGTCAATCGGCCGGAACACGAGCACGATGCCAGGCCCCTTGGGCTGCGGCAGGAGCTTTCCGAGCCGGAAGATGACGCCGCGTTCGTACTCTCGAAGGACGTGGATCGAACTGAAGACATAGAGCACGATCAGCGCGGTCACGATGAGCGAGGGCGACAGGATCATGGAGACTCTCCTTCAGAAGCCAACCCCTCCAACGGCTCGACGGCCAGCGTGAGCCCCTCGATGCCCGTCACGCGGACGGCGCGGCCCGCGCCGACAGGCGTCGCGCTCGTGGCCCGCCAGATCTCCCCGTGAACGCGCATCTGGCCGGGCTGGAGGGGCCCGAGTGCGGTGAGGGTCGTGCCGCGCTGGCCGACGAGGCCGTCGGCGCCGGTGACCGGACTGGCACGCTGCGCGGCCAGCGCCAGCCGGCCGAGGAACAGCAGGATGGCGGCCAGCGCGACAGCCACAGGCACGATGAACTGATAACCAACGCGCACACCCGGAATCTCGTTCGTGAGCATGATCGATCCGATCAGCAGGCTCACCGTGCCCCCGACACCCAGCACGCCGAAGCTGGGGATCTTCACTTCCAGGACGAGCAGCGAGATGCCGAACAGGACCAGCAGCAGGCCCACGGTGTTGATGGGCAGCACCTGGAAGGCGAAGAACGCAAGAAGGAGACAGAGTCCGCCGGCGACGCCTGGCACCACGGCCCCTGGATTCCACAATTCCACCGTCAGCCCGAGCATCCCGAGCGTGAGCAGCAGGAAGGCGATCTGCGGGTGGGCGATCGCGCTCAGGAACTGCTGACGGCGCGTCATGTTCACGCGATCGACCGGGATGCCGGCGGTGCGAAGCGTGACCGTGCGCCCGTCGAGTCGCGTGATGGTCCGCCCGTCGAGCTGACGCAGCAGATCGTCGACGTCGCCGGCCGCGAAATCGACGAGCGGCGGCGTGGACGCAAGCGCCTCGCGGTCGGTGAACGAGCGGCTCTCGGTGACGGCCTCGGCAGCCAGTGTCTGGTTGCGGCCGCGTGAACTGGCGAGGGTGCGCGCGTACGCCGCGGCGTCCGACGCGACCTTCTTCATCAGCGTCTCCGAGATCTGGCTGTCGCCGCCCGCCGATACCGGGTGGGCCGCGCCGATATGCGTGCCGTGCGCCATGACCGCGACGTCAGCCGCAAGGATGATGATGAAGCCGGCAGAGGCCGCACGCGCGCCGGCGGGTCCGACGAAGACGACCACCGGGGCGCGCGCCGCGATGATCCGCGACACGATCGCGCGCGTGGACTCGAGCAGCCCGCCCGGAGTCCGGAGCACGATGATCGTCAGGGCCGCGCCGTCTGCATCGGCGCGCGAGATGGCGCCATCGATGATCTCGGCGGCAATCGGATGGATGATCCCGTGGTACTCGACGACGACGGCGGCTGGGCGGATGGCGGGCGCAGAAGCGGCGTCGAGCAGCCGAGCCGCCAGCACGAGGGCGGTCGCGCACACCGTTGCGGCGGAGATGAACATCCGCACGCTTCATTGTACGACGGGGGGTTGGGGGTTGGGTGGTTGTGGGGTTGTGGGGTTGCCGGGGATGCGCCTCCGAGAGCGGCGGATCCCCGGCACGAAGCGCGCGTCCGGCTCAGTCGGTGTTCTGCCCGGGCATCGCGACCGCGGGCGTCGTCATCGGCCCCCACGTCAGCGTCTGGGGCATCAGCGACTCGGGTGAATTGAGCGCCTGATCCCACGTGAGGGTCTTGCCGCTGTACGCCGTCATGCGGCCCATGATCGCCGTCAGGCTGCTCTCGGCCACCTGCACCAGCTCGTTGAGCGGCTTGCCGGCGCGGATGCTGGCGATGAGGTCGGTGTGTTCCTGGACGTACATGTCGTTGGGCTCCGGCGCGTCGTACTTCCACGGCGTCGGGCCCTTGATGATGTAGTCCGGCAGGACGTAGGCGGTGCCGGTGGTACCGGTGAACTCGTTGGCGACCTTCTTGTCGCACCCGTTCTGCTGCCGGCACATCATGGTCGCGAAGGTGTCGTCCGGGTATCGTAGACGATCGCGAAGTGATCGTAGATGTGGCCGAACTCCGGCGCGGTACGCACCTGCCGGCCGCCAGTGCCGGTGGCCTTGACCGGGTGGCCGTTGAACGCCCAGTTCAGCGCGTCGATGTTGTGGATCGCCTGTTCGACGAGGTGGTCGCCGGAGAGCCAGGTGTAGTACAGCCAGTTGCGCATCTGGTTCTCCAGATCGCTCCAGCCTTCTTCCCGGTCGCGCTTCCACAGCTCGCCCGTGTTGTAGTACGCCCGCGCCCCGGTGAGCTTGCCGATCGCCCCGTCGTGAATCCGCTTCATCGACTGGATGTACGGATCGAAGTGCCGGTACTGCGTGCCGGCGGCCATCGCGATCCCCTTGCGAGTGATCTCCGGTGCCATCTCGATGCACGAGCGCACCCCGGCGGAGTCCACCGCCACGGGTTTCTCGGCGAAGATGTTCTTGCCGGCCTCGATTGCGGCCCGGATGTGGATCGGCCGGAACCCGGGCGGCGAGGCCAGGATGACGTAGTTGATGTCGGTCTTGAGGAGCTGCTGATAGGCGTCGAGGCCGACGAAGCAGTGGTCCTCGGCGACGGTGGCGGTATCCGGGTGCTGCTCGGCCAGCCGCGTCCGGCAGGCGTCCAGCCGGTCCTTGAAAGCGTCGGCGAGCGCGACGATCTTCACGCCGGGCGCGGCCGCGAGCACGTTGCCGGCGGCGCCGGTGCCGCGGCCGCCGCAGCCCACCAGGCCGACGCGAATCTCGTCGCTGCCAGCAGCGTGGGCGCCCACCAGCCCCTGGAAGCGGGCGGCTGCGGCCGTGCCCACGGCGACGGCGGTCGCGTTCCGGATGAAGTCGCGACGCGACGGACCAGCAGCGTTCTGTTCGTTCATGACCGAATCTCCTCGTAGCTGACCTGGGTGCAAGGTCATCCGACGAACATACCGCCGAATGACGGGCGCCTCAAGTGCAATCGGCGTCGAGGAGACCGGCGGCCCTTACTTCATCACGAAGTCGGGCTTGACCGAGATCTGCTTGTCGAATTCGGCCTTCATGCGATCGCGCCGCTCCAGCACCGCTTTCAACTCGCCCTGCCCCACCCAGGCGCCGAGACTCGCCGTGAGGGTTTCCAGCGTGAGCGCCTGCATTTTCTCCCACAGCGGGCCGTCGATGTAGTTGAACTTCTTGTGCACGAGGGTCTTGTCGGTGGTGAAGGCGCGCGTGTGGTCGATGAGGATGAGGTTCCACGCCGGGTCCACCAGCCAGTTGCCCTGGTTCGGGTCGAGGTTGCCAATCAGGTTGTCGAACATCTGGGCCCGGGCCAGCTGCCGGACCCAGGCGGCCACGTACCGCCCCGGCGGGGTCGGCACGCCGCCCATCTCCTTGAAGCTCTTCACCGCGTTGCACCACATGACGGCGGCGCCGAGGTCTCCGCGCACGCGCTTCTCGACGGTCGGGGGGACCATGTCGAGCCCCAGCAGCTTGTCGAACTCGTAGGCGGCAATCTCGGACTTGTAGCTCTCCCAGTAGCCGGACGCGCGCGAGGGAGGCAGGACCTTCCAGGCGATGGCGCCAACCGGGCCGCCGGGGGCCAGCGTCGCGCGACGAGGCCTGGTCACGCCGACCTTCAGATCCTCGAGGCCGACGACCTCAGCGGTCTTGAGATATTCCTCGATCTGGCCGTGCTGGCCGATCCAAATCTTGGCCGATGCCGCCTCGGCGGCTGGCGCGGCTGCCTGGGCGAGGGCAGGAGCAGGAACAAGGAACAGAGCAAAAACGGCGACAGAGAACCAGCGCTGCATGGGGAGTCTCCAGCGGGAAGGTCGAGAATGAGCACGATGACAGGGCTGGCAAATGCTACCACGACTGTTTCGGCGCAGGGGCGCCGGAGGACAGGTCCCGGGTCCCCCGGGTCCCGGGTCCCGGAGTCCGGAGTCCGGAGTCCGGAGTCCGGAGTCCGGTAGTCCAAGCGTACACTGGCAAGTATGAGGATGTTCGCTACGCTCGTTGCCATGGCGATCCTTCAGGGCACGCCCGCCATCGGGCAGGAAGGCAAGATCCCGAAGGACTCGGCTCGAATCTCGATCCCGGGCTGCTCGAAGAACCGCAGCTTCGTCGTCGTGCGGCCGACCGCGCCGCACGAGCCGGTGCGATCGGAGATCGCGCCGGGGCGGCGCTTCCGGCTCAATGGCAAGAAGGAGCTGATCGAGGACATCAAGAAGCACGAAGGCTCGATGATCGAAGTCACCGGGCTCGTCCGGACGGCGCAGCTGGCCGGGCGCGGCGGCGTCATGGTCGGCGGCGCGCAGATCAGCGGCGGCCCGCCGCGCGCGCCGATGACCTCGAACGCCCGCACCGACAGCGGCTACGACGAAGTGATCATCGACGTCGAGTCGTGGCGGCTGATGACCGACGCGTGCAAGACCAACTGAATCGGCCCTCGGCCCCCAGCCTTCAGCCTTCAGCCGGGTTAGCGGTCGAGCGGGTTCAGGCCTTTCACGAACCCCGGATCGAGGGCCGCGAGATCGCTCCGATAGCTGACCGTCGTGGCCGTGGGAAATGTCGCGGGCACTTTCTGGGTGACGGCGCCGGTCGCGGCCCACTCGGTCGCCGCGCTGCAGGGTGGTCACGAAGCCGGCGCAGCTCATGCCGTTGACGTCGTGGCCGAGCGTCGTGTGGAAGATGCGGCCCTTGCCGAACGGACAGCACCATCAGCATCGGCTCGTGCCGCCCGGAGCCGGCGTTGGCCGGGTCCGAGTAGGCGGTGGCCAGGACCGTCATGTTGCGTCCGGGCCCCCGGAGCTTCGCGTACAACTCGTCGCCCTGGTGCATCCAGGTCGCCGGCAGCCCCTTTGTGATGGGATGGGCGTTGTCCTGGATCGTCACGGCAAATGGCAGGCGCGCGCCGTGGCTGCCGGCGTTGCCCGGCGAAGGATCGGACAAGAGCTTGCCGCCGTCGATGAACCAGTAGGGGCCGGATTTCTCCGTCCGCCCGCGCCAGCCGCCGACGCCAGTCATCTCGTTGAAGGCCGGCCAGCCGGAAAACGCGTTGTCGGCCGCGTGCACGACGACCAGGCCGCCGCCCGCCTTCATGTAGGCTTCGAACTCCGCCTTGAGCTCGGCCGTCCACCGCTCGTCAGGCGCGTCGTAGTTCATCACGACCGCGCGATAGCTCTTGAAATCGGGGCGGAAGTCCTTCAATTCGCCGGTCGCGGCCGGCGCCGTGACGACGTCCACCTCGAACAGGCCGGTCTCATCGAGCGCCTTCTTCAGCAGCGGCGTCGTGAGCCGCCACTTGTGGTAGGGGCCGCCGCTCTCGCCGTCGAGCAGCATCACCCGGACGCGCGGCGCCGCGCCGGCCAACCCGGACATGAGAGCCATGATCAGGACGAGCACTCCCCCGCGTGCACTGAACGTCATCGACGAATCCTTCCAGGGACGAGATCGGGTCCGGCCGTGCTGGAGACTTGTACATCGCAGCCGCGGCGCGCGCAACTCCAGGCGCCGCGAACCCGTGAACCGGGTAAGTTGAGACATGCCTCGACTCACCCATCTCCTGGTCGCTTCCGCCCTGGTCGTCGCGGCGGCAGCGTGGCGAGGTGCGCTGACCGCGCCCACGACCGCCGCCCCGATTGTGCGCGCTGATGCGCCACTTCAGGCGCCGGCCCCCGCCACACCGCGCAACATCGTCATCGTCCTCACCGACGATCACCGCCATGACGCGATGGGTTTCATGGGGCATCCATTCCTCGAGACGCCGAATCTCGACTCGCTGGCGCGACACGGCGTGCATTTCCGCAATGCGTTCGCGACCACGGCCCTGTGCTCGCCAAGCCGGGCGAGCATCCTCACCGGCCGCTACGCGCATCGCCACCGGGTCGTCGACAACAACAACCCGGTGCCGGCGGGGACAAAGTTCTTCGCCGAGCGGCTGCAGCAGGCGGGGTACGACACCGCGTTCATCGGCAAATGGCACATGGGCGGCGAGAGCGACGACCCGCAGCCCGGATTCGGCCAGTGGGTCAGCTTCCGCGGCCAGGGGACCTATCTGCCGAGCGAGAGCGGCCTGAACGTGAACGGGCGGCGGGTGCCGCAGCGTGGCTACATCACCGACGAGCTCACCGACTACGCGCTCGACTGGCTCCAGGGGCGCAAGGCCAACCGGCCGTTCATGCTGATGCTCTCGCACAAGGCGGTGCACTCGGAGTTCATCCCCGCAGCACGCCATGCCGGCCGCTATGCAGGCCGTGCCGTGCCGGAGCCGCCGACCAGGAGGATCCCGCCGCCGGACTGGCGCAAGCCGATGTGGACGCAGAACCAGCGCAACAGCTGGCACGGCATCGACTTTCCGTATCACAGCGACCTCGATGTCGCCGACTACTATCGCCGCTACGCCGAGACGCTGCTGGCGGTGGACGACAGCGTGGGCCGCGTCCTCGGCTTCCTGCGCGAACGGGGCCTGTTCGACTCGACGCTCGTGGTGTACCTCGGCGACAACGGCTTCATGTTCGGCGAGCAGGGGCTGATCGACAAGCGCGCGGCGTACCAAGCGTCGATGCGCATCCCGTTTCTGCTGCAGTGTCCGGAACTGTTTCGCGGCGGCACGGTGGTGACGCAGATGGTCGCGAACATCGACATCGCGCCGACGATGCTGGAGGCCGCGGGCGTGGCGCCGTCAGACACGATGGACGGCAGGAGCCTGCTGGCGTTTGCGGGAGGCGCGAACCCGCCATGGCGCGACGCGCTGCTCTACGAGTATTACTGGGAACGCAACTTCCCGCAGACGCCGACGCAGCACGCGCTGCGCACGGATCGGTTCAAGTACATCCGCTATCACGGGCTCTGGGACAGCGACGAGCTGTACAACCTCGCCAATGATCCGGACGAGATGCGCAATCTCGCCGGCGCCCGGGAGCACGCCTCGACCGTGGCCGATTTGAATCGGCGCCTGTTCGAGGTGCTCGAGGCGACCGGCGGACTCTATATCCCGCTCAATCCCGATCGCGGCGGCATCAACGGCGCACGCCGCCAGGGCGGCCCGCGCGCCGTCGACTTCCCCGCCGAACGCTACATCGCGCCGCAGCCGCCGCCCGGCCGTTAAGGTCCGCCAAAGGGGAGTCAGGACGCTTTGCCGTCCGCGCTCCCCGACAGCTCGAGCGCGATGGCTTTGACCTGGCGGAGATCGACCTTGCCTGTACCCAGCATCGGAATGGCGTCGATCTGGCGCACGCAATCCCGCTTCGGCACCCAGAGCTTCGGCAGCGCTGACTGGTTCAGCGCCGACCACACCTCGTCCGGCGCGATGCCGTCCTTCACGTAGAGCGCTACCAGGCGTTCGCCCTTGGACGCGTCAGGAATCGACGTCACGACGCACGCGCCGTCGTCGAGGATGTCGCTGATCACCTCCTCGACCTTCAGATGCGGCACCATCTCGCCGGCAATCTTGCTGAAACGCGAAAGCCGGTCGCGAATCGTGATGAAGCCGTCGTCGTCGATCGAGACGATGTCGCCGGTGACGTACCAGTCGCCGTCGAAGGCCTGAAGGGTGGCCTCGGGGTTGTCGAGGTACCCGATCATCCGGCCCGGGCCCTTCACGAGCAGCAGCCCCTCCCGCTCTGGCGGCAAAGGCTCGCGCGTCTCCGGATGGACGACCCTGGTGACGACGCCGGGCAACGGGTGTCCGACCGTGCCGGCCTTGGTGCCCTTCTGCTTCGACTCCTCGACGTCGGGCACGTTGACGGAGACGACCGGCGCCATCTCCGTGCAGCCGTAGCCCTCGAGCAGCTCGATCCCGAATCTCTCGCGGAACGCGCGCGCCACCGGCTCGCGCAGCTTCTCGGCGCCGACGGCGACCACGCGCAGGGTCTGGAACTCCTCGCGCGTGCACTTGCGCACGTACGAGCCGCAGAACGTCGGCGTGCTGATGAGCAGCGTCGCGCCGAACTTCTGCACCATCTCGCCGATTGTGCCGGCATCCATCGGGCTGGTGTGGAAGACCGCGCCGAAGCCGCAGACCAGCGGAAACCACATCCCGCCGGTGAACCCGAAGGAGTGGAAGAACGGCAGCACGCCCATCATCCGGTCCTTCGGCGTCACCCAGAACATCTGGGCCATGCCTTCGATGACGGCGAGGACGTTCCGGTGGGAGAGCATCACGCCCTTCGGCACGCCGGTGCTGCCGCTCGAGAAGATCACCGTGGCCAGGTCGTCGACGCCGATCGGATCCGGCGAGTAAAGGCGCTCCAGCACCCGAGAAGGCAGGAGCAGGACGGCCGCGGCGGTGCGTGCCTTCTGAAGAGTCGTGAAGCCCTTCATCACGTCTTCGAGATAGAGCGCGCCATCAGGAGCGTCGAGCCGGGCCTTTGCGAGGAACCTCCGTGAGGTGACGACCGTGGTGATGCCGCACTGCTCCACCATTGAAGCCATGGCGTCCCGGCCGACGGTGAAGTTCAGGTTCACGGCGACCTTGCCGGCGATGGTGACGGCGATGTTCGCGAGGGCGCCAGCCACCGACGCCGGCATCATCACGCCGACCATTTTCTGGCCCTCACAGACCGCTCGCAGATGCTCGGCGAGCAGCAGGCTCGCGGTCAGCGCCTTGCCGAACGAGAGCTGTTGTCCGGTGGAGTCGGCCATGCACAGCGCTCCTCGATGCCGCTTCGCCGTGCGCAGGAACCGCGTGTGCAGGCGGTCGTCATCGGTGAACCGCTCGCGCATCGCCACCGCCCCGAGCTCGAGAATTGCCTGCCTGCGCGGCTTGTGCCGTGAGCTCGTGGGATCGGCAGCGGCGGACCGAAGGCAACCGTCACGGGATACGGGATGCGCTCGGGAACCTTCCAGAAGAAGCGCCCCTGCTTGAAGCTGAAGACGCTGCCCCACAGCCGGTCGAGGAACACCGGGATCACGGGCACGTCGAGGCCCTCGACGATGTGCTCGAGTCCGCGCTTGAACGGCATCAGGTTGCCGGTGCGGCTGATGCCCCCCTCGGCAAAGATGCACACCACGTCGCCCGAGGCGAGCGCCTCGCGCGCCTGCTGAATCGCGTCGCGCGCCTGCTCGGGAGTGCCACCGCCTGCGGGAATCGCCTTCATCAGGCGCAGTGCCACGTTCAGCAGCGGCATCTTGAAGTACGGCTGGTAGACGAGGAATCGGGTGAACCGTTTCACCGACGCGCCGACAATGAGGCCGTCGACGTGCGACATGTGGTTGCAGACGAGCAGCGCCGGCCCGTGCGACGGGACCTGTTCCGGCGCGATCACCCTGATGCGGTAGATGGTGTGGGTGAGCAGCCAGAGGATGAATCGGATCGCATAACCGAAGTGGTGCATGGCTGAAGCGTCTCGCGGATGATACCCTCCCCGCGAGGTGTGTGAGATGCCCAGTTGCTCCCGACGATCGGTTCTTGCGGCAATTGCCGTCACGCCGTGGCTCGGCCGGTCCGCGCCAGCGTCGGCGCAGGTCTCGAGCTCGGCCGAAGCGGAGCTGATCGCGATGCTCCAGGCGACGACGGCGAACTGGAACCAGGGCGACCTCGACGGCTTCATCGCGCCATACGCAGACGCCACCGCGTTCATGACGCCGGCCGGGCCGATCGGCAAGGACGCGATGCGGGCGCGCTACGCAGTCGCGCTACTTCACCGGCTCACGGCCCGACCAGCAGCTGCGCTTCGAGCAGCTGCGAGTACGGCAACTCGGCGCGGAACACGCGTTGATGACGGGCCGCTTTGTATTGAGCGGGGGCGCGAAAGCCGAGCAGTCGGGATGGTTCACGCTGATCTGGACGCGGACCACGAGCGGCTGGCGCATCATCCACGACCACAGCAGCTGAGGAGCACGACCGGCGCCAGCAGGGCTCACCGGCACGCCTGAATGCGCGCGTCGAGGAATTGGCGCTCGGTCGGGTTGCGCCCCAGTCCGCGGGCCGCGCGGAAGTGGCGCCGCGCGGACTCGACGTTGCCGCGGCGAAGTTCCAGCTCGCCCAGGGCGGCCGGGTAGAACGGATACTTCGCGAGCCGGTCGCGGTCCCTGATGGCGGTCAGCGCCTCGATGCCCTCCTCGGCGCCGTCACGCTCGGCAATCGCAATCGCGCGATTCAGCTCGACGACCGGGGACGGCGCAATCGTCATCAGGCGATCGTAGAGCTCGACGATCGACGCCCAGTCCGTGTCGCCCAGGCACGGCGCGGCGGCGTGCGTCGCCGCGATGGCCGCCTCGACGTGGTACGCGCTGACCGCGGTTCCCGCCGCCGAGCGCTCGAGCAGCGCCAGCCCCTCGGCGACGAGCCGCATGTCCCAGCGCGAACGGTCCTGATCGGCCAGCGGGCTGAGCCTGCCGGCGGCGTCGAGGCGCGCCGGCAGCCGGGCTGCGTGCAGCGCACATCAACGCCGCAAGCGCATGCGTCTCCGGGGTCGCGGCGGCCGGATACTCGCGAAGCAGTCCGGTCAGCCGTCTCGCCTCGGCGCAGAGCTCGACGCGAACGGCCGATTCGGCCGACGCGCCGTGATACCCCTCGTTGAACAGCAGGTAGAGCGCGCGCCTGACGGCAGAGAGCCGCGCGGCGAAATCGGCGTCGGCCAGATCGAACAGGCGCTTCGACGATGCCAGCACCTTCTTGCCGCGCGAGATCCGCTTCTCGATCGCCGCGCGGCCGGCGAGGAACGCGGCCGCGATCTCGCTGGCGCCAAACCCGCAGAGGATGTTGAGGACCAGCGCGACCTGGGCGTCTTCGGCAAGCCGCGGATGACAGCAGGAAAACATCATCCGCAGCTGCTCGTCGCGGATCGTGCCGGGGGCGAATGCCTCCTCGACAATCGGCGCGCGCGTCCACTCGGTCTCGAGCAGCCGGCCCAGCTCCGGCGCGAACGTCCGGGCCGTACGCTCGCGGCGCAGGACGTCGAGCGCCCGATTCTTCGCGGTGGCCATCAGCCAGGCACCGGGATTCTCCGGGACGCCGCGCGCCTTCCACACCTCCAGCGCGCGGCAGAAGGCGTCCTGCACGACGTCTTCTGCCAGCGCCAGGTTGTGCACCCCGAAGAGGCGCGTGAGCGCGGCGACCATGCGCCCCGACTCGCGGCGGAAGAGGTGCTCGTCGAGGTCAGCCATCGGACCGTCAGCTCGCCCGGGCGTAGCGCAGCTTCACATTGCCGGTCGGGAACTGCTGGACCTTCAGCAGCTTCAATCCAGCCTGCGACGGCAGGCCGCTGACGAGCGGTCGCCCGTTGCCCAGCAGCAGCGGGCTGATGACGAACTCGTACTCGTCGATGAGCCCGTGTCCGGTCAGCGCCGACACGATGGTACCGCTGCCGAAGATCATGATGTCGCCGCCGGGCTCGCGCTTTCATGGCCGCGAGGGCGCGCGGGTCGAGCTCGGGGAGAAACCGCGTGTTCTTCCACGAGGCCTCCTTGCGCGTCTTCGAGAAGACGATCTTCGTCGCCTCGCTCAGCCAGGTCGCCATCGCGTGCATGCCCTGCGACCGCTCGGCCGCCTGGTGCGGATTGGGCGCCGTCTGATCGCCCGACGCCCGCGCGCCGTCGAGCGCGTGGGGCCAGAACGACTCGAACTGCTCGAAGGTGCGGCGGCCGAACAGGAGCGTCCCGCGGCCGCCCTCGCCCATGGCCTCCCCGGCGGCCCGGTCGAGCTCCGGATCCTGCACGACCCAGTTGAGGTTTCCCTGCGGATCGGTGAAGTAGCCGTCCGCCGACACATGATCGAACGTCACGATCTTTCTCACGTCTGCTACTCCCCTCGCCCGAGCTGGTCGAGCATGGCCACTTCCACCGGGCCGAATCTCCACCGCGCCGCCGCCTTCCACCATCGGGCATCGGCCGGCCAGCTCCACCGCCTGCGCCATGTCCCGCGCCTCGACGACGATGAAGCCCAGGATCAGATCCTTCTCCGCGTACGGCCCGTCGGTGACCGTCTTCTCCCTGCCGCGCACGACCTTCCCCGACGGGTCCAGCGGCTGGCCTGGATGCTTCAGGTGCCCTTTCGCTTCGAGATCGCGGATCCAGGCCAGCCACGACTGCAGGCTCTGCTGTGCGCGCTCGGGTGTGCCCATGGCTTCGCGCCGCCCGGCCTCCGACGATCGGAACAGGTAGACGAACTCGCTCATCGCGTCCTCCCTTGCTCGGCGCAACTGAAGTTGCGCCCTCCTCATGCCTTCAGTACGTCGACGTGTGACGGGAGGCGGGCCGGACATATTTCTTCGGCGGGCGGGAACTGCCAGGCCTGGCGCGAACGGCCCGCGCGTTCCCGGGAGCTGCCGACCTGCGGGAAGCCCTGGCGCCGTGGTTCGTAGCCTGCCTACAGCAGCATGCCGGCAATCGCGGCGGTGATGAAGTTGGCGAAGGTGCCGGCGAGCATCGCCCGCATGCCGAGCCGTGCCAGGTCGTGCCGGCGGTCGGGCGCCAGGGCGCCGATGCCGCCGATCTGAATCCCGATCGAGCTGAGGTTGGCGAAGCCGCAGAGCGCGAACGTCGCGATGGTGAACGACTTCGGGTCCAGCGTCGCCTTCAGCTGGCCCAGCTGCGCGTAGGCGACGAACTCGTTCAGCACCATGCGCGTGCCGAGCAGGTTGCCGACGGTCGAGGCGTCGCGCCACGGCACGCCAAGGCTCCAGGCAATCGGCGCGAACGCCCAGCCGAAGATCTGCTGCAGGCTCAGGCCGGCCAGGCCGAGGATCGCGTTGAGCAGCGCGATCAGGCTGAGAAACGAGATCAGCATCGCGCCGACGTTGAGCGCCAGGTGCAGGCCCTCGCCCGTGCCCCGTCCCACGGCGTCGATGACGTTGACGTCGGTCTTCGGCACCTGCAGCCGCACGGTCCCCATCGTCTCGGGCACGCCGGTCTCCGGCACGAACAGCTTCGCCATGAGCAGCGTGCCGGGCGCGGTCATGATCACTGCCGTCAACAGGTGCTGCGCCTCGACGCCAAAAAGGATGTAGGCGGCCATCACGCCGCCGGAGATGTGCGCCATCCCCGAGGTCATGACCGTCATCAGCTCCGACTCGGTCATGCGCGACAGGAACGGCCGGATCGTCAGCGGCGCCTCGGTCTGTCCCATGAAGATGCTGGCCGCGACGTTGAGCGACTCGGCGCCGCTGGCACGCATGAAGCGCCGCATGATCAGCGCGAACAGCCGCACGATCAGCTGCATGACGCCGAAGTAGTAGAGCATCGCGAACAGCGCCGCGATGAAGATGATCGTCGGCAGCACCATGAAGGCGAAGATATTGAAAAACTGCTGGCCGTCCTGGCCCAGCACCGCCGTCATGATGCGCTGCCACGCAGCGGGGTTGCCGAGCGGTCCGAAGACGAACGACGAGCCGACGAAGGCGTAGTTCAGCAGCTGCGTGATCGCGTCACCGACACGCTGAAACACGAGGCGGCCGGTGCCGGTCTTCAACACGATCAGAGCGAAGACGAACTGCAGGCCGAGGCCCCACGCGATGGTCCGGTAGTCGATGGCGCGGCGCGCCGACGACAGGACGTAGGCGATCGCCAGGACCAGCGCGATGCCGACGATCGACTGCAGCCGTGGCACCGCCGTCGACGCAAGCACCAGGGCGACGAGCGCGACGGCGGCAAGGCCGCCGAGCAGCTGGATGTCCGCTCGGGTCCACGATTGCCGCACAGGCTGGAGAGTCTCGGGGGTCTCGGTCATGATATGCAGGTGTCTGGGCCACGATTAGATAACAGAATCCGGCGCAGAAGACATCTTCGTTGAGGCGTCCGGCTCCAACGGCCCGCAATCGTCGTCGATCCCCTGGTCATCCATGCATCCTGTCGACTGGTTCGTCGTCATCGCGTTCACCGCCTGGATCGTGTACGACGGCTTGAAGCGGACGAAGCATAGCAACGAGATCGAGGGCTATTTCCTCGCCAAGCGCAGCATCCCGTGGTGGGCCGCCGGCATGTCGGTGATGGCGACGCAGCTGAGCGCCATCACGATGATCGGCACCACCGGCCAGGCTTACGCCGACGGCATGCGGTTCATCCAGTTCTATTTCGGCCTGCCGCTGGCCATGATCGTCCTGTCGCTGACGCTGGTCCCGTTCTTCTACAACTCCGGCGTCTACACGGCGTACCAGTACCTGGAACGCCGCTTCGACGCCCGGACGCGCAGCGCCACCAGCCTGCTGTTCCTGCTGTCCCGGGGGCTCGCCGTCGGCGCCGTCGTCTCGGCGCCGGCCGTCGTCCTGTCGCTGGTGCTCGGGTGGAACCTGACGGCGACATCCCTCGCCATCACGCTGCCGGCCGTCGTCTACACGATGTTCGGCGGCGTCCAGGCGGTGACCTGGACCGACGTCAAGACGATGACGCTGATCGTGTTCGGGCTGTTTGCGCTCATCGGAGCCGCCTGGCTTGGGCTGCCGGAGGGCGTCGGGCTCGGCGACGGCCTCGCCGTGGCCGCGGCCACCGGCCACCTGCGCAGCTTCGACTTCTCGTTCGACTTGTCGAACCAGTACACGGTCTGGTCCGGCTTCATCGCTGCCTTCTTCCTGTTCTGCTCGTACTTCGGCACCGACCAGAGCCAGGTGCAGCGCTATCTCACCGCGCGCTCGGTCGACGACGCGCGGCAGTCGCTGCTGATGAGCGCCTACTGGAAAATCCCGCTGCAGGCGGTGGTGCTGGCGGTGGGCGTGCTGATCTTCGTCTTCTACACCTTTCAGCCGGCGCCGCTGCTCTTCAGCCCGGCGGCCGAAGCCGAGATGCGCGGCGGGCCTGCGTCACAGGCGTACGGCGCGCTCGTGTCCGAGTACGACCGCGCGTTTGCCTCGCGCAAGGCGGCGGCACTGGACCTGACGGCGGCACGCCGCAACGGGGACTCGGCACGGCTCTCCGCCGCTGCGTCGGCGCTGCGCGAACGCGACGACGACCTGCAGGCGGTTCGAGCGCAAGCGAGAGAGCTGGTACGGCAGAACGGCGACGACCGGACGTTCAGCGACGTCAATTACATCATCCCGCGCTTCGTGCTGACGCAGCTGCCTATCGGTCTCATCGGCGTGCTCATCGTCGCGATCCTGATGGCGGCGACCGACACCATCGCCGGGGAGCTGAATTCGCTGGCGACGGCGACGATCATCGATTTCTACAAGCGCTGGATCCGGCCGACCGCCACCGACGCGCACTACCTCACGACATCCAAAATCGCGACCGGGCTGTGGGGACTCTTCGCATGCGCGGTGGCCGTCTGGGCGGCGGAGCTCGGCTCGTTGATCGAGGTCGTCAACCGGTTTGGATCGTTCTTCTACGGCTCGATTCTCGGCGTCTTCGTCCTGGCGGTCGGCTTCCCACGCGCGACGGCGAACGGGGCTTTTGTCGGACTCATCGCTGGCATGGCCGTGGTGGCATGGGCGGCGTCCTATACGGACGTCGCGTTTCTCTGGCACAACGTGATTGGCGTGGTCACCGTGGTCGTCGTCGGCCTGGCGACGAGCGCCGTCAATCCCGCAAGGAAGGCGCTGCCCACTCCATGAAGGCGCTGGTCATTGAGCGACCCGGCACGCTCGCGCTGCGCGACGTGCCGGTGCCTGAATCGCCGGGCGAGTGCCTTGTCCGGATCCGCATGGCCGGCATCTGCGGGACCGACCTCCAGCTGTTGCAGGGCTACGCGGACTTTCGCGGCATTCCCGGTCACGAGTTCGTCGGCGTCGTCGAAGCCGTCTCGACACCGGAAGACGCCGAATGGATCGGCAAACGAGTCGTCGGCGACATCAACGTCGGTTGCGGCCGATGCGAGTGGTGCCTGGCCGGCGTCAAGGAACATTGCGTCAGCCGGACAGTCGTGGGGATACGCGGCCGCGGCGGCGCCTTTGCGGAGTTCATGTCGCTGCCGAGCCGCAACCTGCACGCGGTCCCGGACTCGGTCGGCGATGCGGTGGCCGTGTTCGCGGAGCCGACGGCCGCCGCCTGCCGGATGCTCGAGCAGATCGCGATCGACCAGCGGACGCGCGTCGCGGTGCTGGGCGATGGGCGGATGGGACTGATCTCGGCGCTGGTCCTCAGGACCGTGACCCCCGAGGTGACCGTTCTCGGCCGCCACGACCGCAAGCTCGAGGTCGCGCGGACGCTTGGCCTCGCGGCCAGCCTCGTGGACGACGTGGCCGAACGGGCCCGTTTCGACGTCGTCGTCGACGCCACCGGGCGTCCAGAGGGGCTGCGGCGAGCGCTCGAGCTGGTGCGCCCCCGCGGCACGATCGTCGTGAAGTCGACGTTCCACGGCGAGGCGGCACTCGCGTCGTGGCCGATTGTCGTGAACGAGGTCACGCTGATCGGATCGCGGTGCGGCCCCTTCACACCGGCGCTCGAGTTGCTCGCCTCTGGCGCCGTCGCGGTCGAGCCGCTCGTGTCGCGCCTGGCCGCGCTCGACGATTTCGAGGCGGCGTTTTCCGAAGCTCAGCGTTCTCTCAAAGTCGTCTTCGATCTCCGATAGGCGAATCGACCGGCACCCGGGGTACGCTTGGACCGGAGGAGTTCGGCGTATGCATTTTTTCCTGAGTGGGCGCAACCGGCGGCTGGCAGGACTGCTCGGCGCACTCCTGGTCTGCGCGACCGCGTCGCTCGTGATCAGGGCGCAGGCGGCGGCGAAGCCGCTGCGGCTGGTCTCCACCGCGTGGCCGCCGTTCACGAACCAGGCGGGACAGCCAAGGTTTGCGCTGGACCTGGTGGAAGCGGCGCTCGGCCGGATTGGCGTCGTGTCGACGACGACGATCGTCGACGCCGCGCAGTTCACGTCGTCGTTGTTGACGGGCGATTTCGACGGCAGCGCGGCCGCGTGGAAGGACGCCGACCGCGAGCGCGTGCTGCTCTTCTCACAGCCCTATCTCGAAAACCGGCTGATTCTCGTCGGCCGCAAAGGCGCTGACGTGTCGGCGACGACCATGGCGGCTCTGAAGGGCAAGCGCGTCGCCCTCGTCGAAGGCTACTCCTACGGCGAGGCGGTCGGCGGCGCCGGCCCGACGTTCATCCGCGCGACCAGCGAGGAAGATTGCCTCTCGAGGCTGCTCGCCGGCGCGGCCGACTACATGCTGATGGACGACCTCGTCGTCCAGTACATCGTCGACCACCACGCGAACGAGGCGCGCTCGAAGCTGCAGTTCGGATCGACGCCGCTGGTCACCCGGCAGCTCTATTTCGTTGTCCGGCGCTCCCGTCCTGACGCGCAGTCGATCGTCGATGGCTTCAACGCGCAGCTCCGCGGGATGATCTCCGACCACACGTACCACCGGCTGCTGCACCTCGACTGGATCCAGGCGGACGTCGACGGCGACGGCCTCTTCGAGTACGTGCCGAAGAGCGACGATGCGGCCACGGCGCCGGAACGCGCCTACTCGCTCTTCACGGTGCCGACGCCGGCGCCGTCGTCGCCGTCGAGCACGTCGCAGCCGCGGTTCTACATCGGCGGCAACATCTATCGCGACTGGGCGACGGTGCCCGATCACTACAAGCTGACGGGCGTCAACTCGATGCCCAACCCGGCGCGGTCGACCGGAACGGTTTTCCGATTCGCGTGGTGAGCAAGGCGAAGTGGACCTGGCTCCTCCTCGTCGCCGGCGCCGCCGCCGGCGCGTGGACCGCGCCACGGCCCGCGCGCGCCGCCGCCGCGGCACGGCTGAACTCGATCGATATCGAGGCAGTTCCGGTGCCGCTCTATCCCCTGGATCCTTCGAAGACGACGGCTGGTGACTTCCGCTATGCCGGCGGCCTGGTGCTCAATCCAGCCAGACGGACCTGATGCACGAACTGTCGGACATCGTCATCACCGGCGACAACCGCTTTGCGGCGGTGGGAGACGGCGGCGTCCTCGTCGAGGGGCGGCTGGTGCTCGACGACGACGGGCGGCTGGTTGGTGTTGCCGATGGCACGCTCGTGCGATTGGCCGGGATGAACGGCCAGCCACTGGCGGGCTTCGACGCCGACGCCGAGGGACTGGCGCTGTTGCCGTCGGGAGATCTTCTCGTCAGCTTCGAGCGGCAGCACCGGATCTGGCGGTACTCGAAGTCTGGCGGCCTGCCGCGTGAGGTGCCGTCTCCGCCAACGTCGTTTCCCTCGAACGCAGGAATGGAAGCGCTGACCACCGAGCCCGATCTGGGAACAGATGTCTATCTGGTTGGGGTCGAAGCGACCGGCGAGACCTGGACGTGCCGGATCCGAGGGAATTGCGTCAAGGGGGCGACGATCGACAAGCCGAAGGAATTCGGCCTGGCGGCGTTGAATCACGTGGCAACGGACACGACGGCGTGCCTGCTGCGCGCCTACGACCCCGTGCATCGCAATCGCATCATCGTGAAGATCCTTCGCGGCTCGACCGTCATCGCCCGCATGGACATCGCTCCGCCGATGACCGTGGACAACTTCGAAGGGATGACGTCAGTGCCTGGCGTCAACGGTGGTCGGCGGTTCTACCTGATCTCGGACGACAACGCGCGCGCGAGCCAGCGGACGCTGCTCTTCGCGTTCGACTGGCAGCCGCAATGAGTTGGGGCCGCAGCTCGCCCCAGACGCGCGGTCAGCGACGAGGCCGGTGATCTATTGCTTTTCGTAACGCATCAGGCGATCTTCGCCCCAATGCTTCATCACGAGGGTCTTTCCATCGATCTCGAGGCGTTCGTCCTTGAAGAGCACCTGCTGGATGGCGTCACCGTTGATCTCGAAGTACAGGTCTTTGTGAGCCGGGTTGATCTCGAACGGGCCGGCGCGAACGTCGTACACGCGCACCTCGAAGCTCACGCCTCGCGGCTCCGCCACATCTGCAAAGACCGCGGCCCCTTCCGCGCTTGTCGTGGCTTCGGAATCGCCACCTGCTGCGTGAAGTGTCACCTGAATATGCGGGATCCCCTGGCCATTCTTGCCCTTGACCCAGACGCGGATCCGCCCGGCGCTGCCCGCCTCGCCGCGGACGAAGCGAAACGGCTCTTCCTCTTTTCCTGAGCTGGTCAGGACAACGGCCTCCTTCTCGCGCCGCCATGTGCCCCTGGCCCAATAGTCTGCAGCGCCATAGGCGAGCATGAACTCGAACCGGCCATCTGGTTTCAGCAACAGCTCCGACCCGACCTCCCTCATTCCCTGCAGCACGTAGTGGCCGGACAGGTCGCCGGACTGCGTGGCCGGCCTCGCCGTCACCATCATGACGACGACCAGCAGGGCGCTTGTCATGTGCCGACTCCTTGCAAGATGTGGAGGTCAAGTCTACGCCCCAATTCCGCACACGCTGACAAGACTTGCCGTATCCTGCGGCAGGCAGCGCACGCCTCGAGGGCAGGTGAACCGTCGCCGCCTGGGCGCCTGATCAACGGGACCACCATGTTTCGAGGGAGGGCGATGTGACTGACGGTCGCGCGGCCGGACTGTATGCCGTGAGCCTTGTCCCGGCGAGCGTCGTCGCCGTAGCCCTGAGCGCCTGGGTGATGGATCTCACGAGCACCCACTCGAGCAGGATGCCGTCGGGTCTCGAAGGCTGGACGCTCAACCTGGTTCCCGCGTTTGCCGCCGGACTGGCCATCTATCTCATCCTGGCGCGCGTCGCCCACGCCAGGCTGAGTGGTGCGCGCTCGTTTGCCAGTCACGTTCGGCGAAGCGCGTCGCTGTATGTGATGGCGCTCGGACTAGGCGTGCTGCTGCTCCATGACGGACCGAGCCAGGACTTCTGGAGCTTTGGTCAGCTCGTGCTCTGGCCCTGGCTCGTCGCCGTCGCGGGCATCGTGGCGGACGGGTTGACGGCGCTGGCGCGCGGGTCGGCAGACCACCGCCGTCGCCGGCGACACCGCGGTCTGACGGAAGCGGCGCGCCAGCGTTCTCGCCCAGAGTTGCAGATGCCGACAAGATCTCGGCGACTAGGTATCAGGACCGCCGAGGGCCTTCTCCAGCGCCTTCGCGTACGCACTGAGGCCCCTGGCCCGCTCCAGCGCGAGCTTCTTTTCACCGGCGGTGAGACCCCTGACGAGCTCACGAAGAGCAGCCGGGTCAGGCGGTGGTCTGGGTAAATTGATCTTCACGTAGACGTCGTTGGACAGAATCAACGCGAGTGGGTCGATCGCTGCGAGATACATTGGCGACCTCCTAGTGTGTCCGAAGGTGGCGCACCGCCTACTGTCCCGATGTCGCCTTGCCTTCGAGCTCGTCGGCCAGTGAGTCTGCATCGTAAACCTGACGGAGCGCGCCGACGATCGCACCGGCGTGCACGGAGACGGTGCGGTTGGTCTCGTCACTGTAGACGAAGCGGCCCACCAGGCCCTCGATGTTGCCGTCGAACACGAGGCCGACGATCTCGGCCTCGCGGTTGATCACCGGCGAGCCGGAGTTGCCGCCGATGATGTCGTTGGTGGACACGAAGTTGAGCGGCGTCGACAGCTCGATGCGAGACTTCCGATCGACGAAACGCTGCGGCAGGTTGAAGGGCGGCTTGAAGCCAAAGCTCGTCGCCCGATCGTAGAGGCCGTAGAACGTCGTGAATGGCGGCGCGATCGTACCGTTCATCGGATAGCCCTTGACGGCGCCATAGGAGAGGCGAAGGGTGAACGTCGCATCGGGATAGACGGATCGGCCGTAGGCGGCAAACCGCGCCTGCCCGATCTTCTCGGCCGCCGACGCGGTGACGCTTTCACACTTCGTCCTCCATCTGCTTCTGCGTCGCCCGCACGAACGGATCCACCGTTCTCGCCAGCACCAGCAGGGGATCGGTGGACTTCGCGATCGCGTCGGAGCCGCCGTCCACCAGGCTCTTGCGAAGGGCCGGATCGGCCAGCCTGGTTCCCTGCACGGCCTCCTTCGCGACATCAGCCGCCGGTCTCGAGCCGACGACGGCCTTGACGAAGGGATCGCCCGGGCCGAGCTCCTCGACCGACTCCTGCAGCGCGTCGCCGAGCAGCGCTTCCTCGAGCGGCAGGTGGAACGGCCGTGGCGAGGTCAGGTATGGCAGCAACGACGGCAGCTGCGCGTCGTGGTAGCCGTCCAGGCGTTCGCCATCCGGCTTCTGGATCTCGGCGCCGTACCGGACGATGGCCGCGGCCAGTCCGGCGAGCTGAGAGCCGCGCAGCGACTGGAATCGCTGCGGCTTGAGCAGCGCCCGATGGCGCTTCTCGGCTTCCGCGATCACGGTCCACGCGCCGCCGTACTCGCGCTTCCACGCGTCGTTGCCGTTGACGAGCGCCAGGAACGCCCGCTCGTCCTCCTGCTTCTTTGCCATGATCTTCGTGTCGAGAAGCCCGTTGTATTCACCGGTGAGGGCCTTGAGCGCATTCTCCAGGCCGAAGGTGATGTCGGCGGCCTGCCGCGCCGGTTCCTCTCCCTGCCGCGCGTAGTCGCGCAGCACGCCCAGGCGGCGCTTCACCACCTTGAGTGACGTGGGATACAGGTGGTCACGCTGCGTCTCGAGCTCGGCGACAGTCCGCAGCCGGTCGGTCGAACCTGGATGCCCGGCAACGAACACCAGCTCGCCGTCTGCCGCGCCGGCGGTTTTCCACTTGAGGTAGTGCTCGCTCTTCACCGGAGCGCCGTTGTCGTAGGCGCGAACCAACGTGAAGTCGAGGTCGTAGCGCGGGAAGGTGAAGTTGTCCGGATCGCCGCCAAAGAACGCCGCCTGCTGCTCCGGCGCAAAGACGACGCGGATGTCCGTGTATTTCTTGTAGCGATAGATCCAGTACTCGCCGCCGTGGTAGAGCGTCACGACATCGGACCGCAGGCCGGTGGCCGCGAGGCTTTCCTTCTCGAGCTGCGCGATGAAGGCCCTGCGGGCCTCCAACGCCTGCTTCCCGTCCATGCCTGGCTTGACGGCCGACTTGACGCGCGACGTCACGTCCTCCATCGAGACCAGAACGTTGAGCTCGAGGTCCGGGCACTTCAGTTCCTGGTCTGCGGTGGCGGCGAAGAAGCCGTCGCGCACGTAGTTCCGCTCGGCAGACGAGAGCTTCTGCAACTGGCCGAGTGCCACGTGGTGGTTCGTGAGCACCAGCCCGGACGCGCTGACGAAGGAACCCGAGCCGCCGTCGTTGAAGCGGACAGCCGAGAGCCGGACGTGATCCAGCCACTCGCGCGTCGGCGTGAACCCGTATTTCTCCTTCAGTGCCTTGAGCGGTGGATTGTCGAAGGTCCACATGCCTTCGTCGGCCGAAGGCGACGCAAGCACGCTGACGGCAAACAGAAGCCCCAGGGCGAGACGAAGGCGCGGCGAGGATGACATGGTGGTCCCCTCCTGGAGTCTACAAAGGTACCCCAGGTCGGGATCGAGGTGCGGGCTTGGACATAATCCAGCCGCCGTCCATCAGAAGCCCTCGTGAAGCTTCATCTCGCGGTGCCGGCTCCCGCCGTTTACGTCGTCCACGGCAACTCGGCTGCTCACCGTGCCGGGCCGACTGCGCGGCGACGACGCTGATGCTCTCACGGCGACGGTCGTCCGCTACCTGCCGGCACGCCGAGCCGCACGCGTCGATCCGATCGAGGCGCTCCGTGCGGAGTGACGGCGGGCGCTACCGAGCGTGCGGTAAACGACGCACGCGCATGGATCCTATGGGTATCCACGGGACGGTTCGGTCGCGGCCGAGGGCTTGATTGGCATTGGCGAAGCGTGAACAATGCGCGCTGGGCCACGAGTTCGGACACTCACGCAGCTTCAGAGGAGGCGATCGATGAAGCGATTTCTTATGGGGGCGGCGGTGGCGTTGTTGACCACGACGACGGGGGTCGCCGAGCAGGCGACATCGCCGAAGTCGCTTTACGAACGCATCGGGGGCGAGCCGGCTCTGACGAAAGTGGTTGACGAGTTCGTCGCCAGAGCGGCAGCGAACCCGAAGGTGAACTTCACACGGAACGGAACGTGGGTGGCGAGCGACGCGGCGGTCAAGACCCTCAAAACGCGTCTCGTGGACTTCATGGGCAGCGCGTTCGGCGGTCCGCAGAAGTACACAGGCCGTTCCATGAAGGAGGCCCACAAGGGCATGGCCATCACGCAAGCCGAGTTCGACGCTCTGGCGGCCGACCTCCGGGCTGTCCTGGAGGCCAACAAGGTGCCGAAGGCAGAAATCGGCGAGATCATGAAAATCGCCGGCTCGACGGCTCCAGACATCGTCGAGAAAAAGTAAGCCTGAGGATCAAAGACATCCTGCTTGACCATGATGCGTGTGCCCACACGCCGTGAACGCCCGACCTCAGCATGCCGCGAGTCGGGCGTTTTTCTTTTCATCCCGCTCTGGTGACTACCCTGCCTGAGAGACGTTCCGCGGGACGACGTGTGCCGAATCTACTTCCATCCGTACAGTCGCCTCGCGTTCTCGCGCAGCACCCCACGTCCCATCTCGATCGCGCGCTCCTGGTCGATCACGCCGTCGCGAACCAGTCCGGCCAGGGCCAGGTACAGCGCATCCCGCGTGGCACGCGAGACCACGAGGTGGTGCACGTCCGCCCCGCCGGGCACGCTCGGGTAGCTGGCCGCGTCGGTGCCAAAGAGCACCTTCTCCGGCGCGAACAGCAGGTACTTGCGCAGCACGCCGGCGAAATCAGGAACGGGATCGACGAAGCCCCTCGCCGAGATGTCCACCCAGACGTTGGGCTTGAACGCAAGGTAGATGGCGATTTCGTGCCACGGGAAGCCGCCGTGGATGAGCACGATCGGCGTCGCGAAGAACCTGGGGTCGGCAAGCACATCCTCCAGGTTCCGGACGTCGGACTCGAGCGTCCGCAGGAATGGCGGGACGCCAAGCGACGAATGGATGTGGACGGGAAGCGTGATCGTGCCGGCCTCGAGGAGGATGTGGCGCCAGAGGAAGTCCTGCAGCGCCAGATACTCGTCGCGCGCGAGCGGTGCCGTTCGTCCCTTTGCGTAGAGTTCCGCCGCTCGCGCCTCTGGCACGTCGGCGATCCTCAGCGTGCGAAGATACGCATCCCAGAACTTCACGGCCACGGCTCCCTGCTTCTGCCATCGGCGAAGCGTGTCGTCGACAAAGCGGACGTAGCCGGAGAGGTCCGCCGGCATCGCGGGAAGGCCCGCCTCAGTCAGGAGTTCCTGCAGGTCCTTCTGTGCCTCGGCGATATCGGTCTTGTGCGACGGACTGCGGGCCATCAACTGATCCGCCGGCACTGGATACAACAGCGTGCTCGCGTAAGGCACCCAGCGCAGGCGCTTGTCATCGATCAACTGCCGGCTGGTGTCGTTGACCAGCGCGACCTCCGTCCGTGTGTAATCGAGATGGCTCATCCAGTACCCGTGCTCGCCAAGCTGCTTGACCATGGCTGCGCGCGCGTTCGCGATGGCTTCAAGGCTCGACGGCGAGTCGACTGGCTGTACGGTGACGCCGAACCGCGCTTTGAGGACGGATGGGAGCCACGGATGCGTGCTGCGCAGCATCAGCGGCCCCAGCGCGGCTAACGCGGGGTCGAACTTCCCCGGCCGCAGCAGGTGCGTGTGGGTGTCGATCGCAGGCACCGGATCGAGCGCCGCGGCGAGACGCTGAAAGATCGGATCATCCCGCCACGGCGTCGGCGGTTCCTGAGCCGCGGCCAAACCGGTCAGCAGGCCTGCCAGCACGAGGAGACAGGCGATCCGGTTGTAAGCCATCACCGCTCCCCGACAACGTGAACGCTGCTTCGGGTTTTCCATGTCCACCTCGAGCTCATTCTTCGATGTCCTGACCCACCCCCAGGCGCGCGAGTTTGCTGCGAGACGGTTCAGGAAGCTTCTCGATCCCCTGAAATATCATGCGAGCGTACCAACAGTGGTCTGCCGCACTCGACCTTTCGTAATCGTCGGAAATCTGCTCGAACCGGGTTCTGTCATTCTCAGAGAGTCCCTCTTGTAGAAGACCCAAGGCAGCCGCCGCATCGTCCTGCGAAACCGGAAATGCCTTGCCGTGCGTCGGCTTGAGCGATTCGAGGAGTTCCGACTCGACAGAGGCGCACCATGTCTCCAGCGCAGCGCGGTCCCGCTTGCCCACTTCGTTGAACAACGAATACAAGGCCTCGCTGCTGATAATGCCGTCAGCGAGAGCCGCGCAATCCCCGGGAGATGCGGTGGCCAGCAGGCGCCCCTTGACCCTCGCTTGTGCGACGACGACGGTATCAGGCACGTAGCGGATGCCGCGCTGAACATGAGATTGCATCCAGGCCTTTGCTCCCTGCTTGTCACGGTTCGCCGCGAGCTCGCGCACTTCCGCAGGAAGCTGCCTCAGGAGACGGTTCCCGCAGATGAATGTTTCCCGCTCAAACGGGTTGGCCCAGCGCTGGCTCACCGCAAATGCGATGACAGCGACCCAGAACGCCGTCCACAGGATGGTGATGGACAGGTCGCCGAATCCGGGCACCAGCGGTTGCCACGATCCGGCGATTCGAGTCGTGACCGGCTGGAGCACGAGTCGATACATGGGAACGAGTGGAGAGAGAACGGCCGGCGCAGGAATGGCGGCTTGACGAGTGGACGAAACTCGGGCTGCCCGTTGAGGAAATACACGATTCCGGCAATGCGGCTTCCATAAGGGGCACGCCACGATTTCTTCAATTGCAGTGCCGTCAGCCCGTGGTCTCGTAGCCGCTGGTTGAGCCAGTCCAGCGAACTCACGTCTCTCGTGACCAGGAAGACGAGTCGATCGAGCGCGACGCTGCCGAGAACGTGCTCGACCTCCCAGGTGAGGCCTTCAGTTGGTTTCGCCGGGATGTGTATGACCACGAGCGCGGCGCGCGCGAACCACGAAAGGATCTGCTGACGCCACTCTGCATCCTCGACATACACGCGCTGCGCGCCGAGTCGCGGAAGGCGCTCGCCGGGTCTCCCCAATGCGACCACCGGGCCCGATTCACGGAGGGCCACGACGAGTTGTTCTTCCTCGGTGCGGGACGCCAGAACCCTCCCGATGGCGAGCGGCCGCCGCGAGAGGCGCCGGTCGACATCGAACGAACGCAGGTAGACAACTGGCGCACGCTCGTCGTTCGCCTGCCTGGCCAGATCGAGGCGCGCGCGCAGCCGCCTGGCAATAACCAGGCACAGCCCGCCAACGGCGCCCCACAAGGCCGGGCCGATCAGATGGTAGACCGCCTCGCCAAACTGCCTGGAGAAGCTATCCGACTGCAGGGCCGCCGTTCCGTAGAAGAGAATCCCTGCAAGGAAGGCGAAGAGCCGCCACAGCCCACGGGCGAAGGAGTAGACCGCGAGAAGAATGAACAGCGCAGCGACACACCGAAGGGCCAACAACGCTGCGACCAACAGCGTCGAGCGATCACGACGATTTCCTGTTCCTGCCGCCCGTCGCGTCATGTGTTCGAGCCCCGCGCCGGCCTCGACCATGATGGACCGCGAGCGGGGTCACCCGCAATGGCATCACCCGTATGCGAGCGCGGCGGCTCGCGCGACGAGAAACAACCCAGCCGCGATGACGACGACCCCGATGGCCCGCGCCACACGCTCGCCGGTTCGGCACGACAGGTCCGCGTCGGCGGACATCCTTCGCATGGCTTGCCGAGCCGAAGCTCGCTTCATTGCCGATGAGCGAAGGCTGGAGATAGATTGAACGAGGGACGCTTCGCGGAGGGAACGACAGGTGTGACGGGATTCAGATGGACTCGCTGATCACTGCGGCAGCCCATGCGCTCGCAGCGGGCGATCCACTCGGCGCTTTGAAGCGGGTTGCCCTGCGAGACGATGCGCCGGCGCTGGCGCTGCGAGGCATCGCGATGGCACAGCTTGGTGACCTGGTGCGAGCGAGGGCGCTGCTGCGACGCGCAGCGCGCGCCTTCAGTCCGAAAGAGGCGGTGGCCCGCGCGAGGTGCGCTGTCGCCGAGGCTGAGATCGCGCTCGTCTCCCGAGATCTCGGCTGGCAGCCGACGGCCCTCGACGCGGCGCGTGCGACGCTCGAATTGCATGGCGACCGGGTCAACGCCGCGCATGCGCGGCATCTCGAGGTCCGGCGGCTGCTCCTGATCGGGCGTCTCGACGAGGCCGAGCGTACGCTCGCCGCGCTCGACCCCACGCCCTTCCCTCCCGCCTCGAGGACCGCTCACGAGCTGGTGGTGGCGGGGATCGCGATGCGGCGCCTCCGGACCAAGGCAGCGCGCGCCGCGCTCGTTCGCGCCGAGCGCGCAGCGCGCCAGGCACGCATCCCTGCGCTGACCGCAGAGGTCGACAACGCATTCTGGTCCTGAGCGCGCCAGCCGCCCGCCTTATCGCGAGTGGCGAGGAGCGGCTCCTCCGGCTCGAGGAAGTCGAGGCGCTGCTGGCGTCACAGTCGTTCGTCGTGGACGCCTGCCGTCACGTCGTGCGTGGCGAAGGCAGGGTGGTGTCGCTCGCAACGCGTCCGGTGTTGTTTGCGATCGCACGAACGCTCGGCGAAGCGTGGCCGGAAGACGTACCGAGGGACACACTGGTCGCACGCGCCTTTGGAGCCAGGCGCGCGGACGAATCGCATCGCGCGCGGCTGCGAGTCGAAATCGGGCGGCTTCGCTCTGTGCTGCGGACGCTGGCCAGCGTGAGCGCGACACGGCGCGGGTTCGTGCTGGCGCCACGCCGTGCACGCGAGGTCGTCGTGCTGGCGCGGCCCGTCGACGATGAGCATGGGGCGGTGCCCGCCTTGCTTGCCGACGGCGAGTCGTGGTCGAGCTCGGCGCTTGCGCTTGCGCTTGGCACGAGCCAGCGCACCGTGCAGCGGTCGCTCGATGCGCTTGCGGCTGCGGGCAAGGTGCAGGCGTTCGGTCGCGGGCGAGCGCGGCGTTGGATGACCCCGCCTGTCACGGGATTCACGACGACGTTGTTACTCCCCGCTCCCCTGCCGCTTGACTAGGATCGAGGCATGCGTCGATCAACCGCCGAGATCGTTCGTGAGTACGGTCCTTTTCCGGGCGTCGACCACGTGCACGGGGTGACGTATGACGGCCAGCACGTCTGGTTTGCGGCGGGAGACACGCTCCGCGCCTTCGATCCCGAGAGCGGGAAGGCGCTGCGCTCGATCGAAGTCGCCGCCCACGCAGGGACGGCCTTCGACGGCGAGCACCTGTTTCAGCTCGCCGAGGATCGCATCCAGAAGATCGACCCCAAAACCGGCCGCGTCGTCGCCACGATCCCGGCGCCGGGCGGCGGCGGCGACTCGGGGCTCGCATGGGCCGAAGGGACGCTGTGGGTCGGGCAGTATCGCGACCGGAAGATCCATCAAGTCGATCCCGACACGGGCAATTCTTCGCACGATCGAGTCCAACCGCTTCGTGACCGGCGTCACCTGGACCAACGGCGAACTCTGGCACGGCACCTGGGAAGGCGACGAGAGCGACGTGCGGCGTGTCGATCCGCAAACGGGAGAGGTCCTGGAGAGACTCGAGATGCCGTCAGGCGTCGGCGTGTCGGGGCTCGAGTCCGACGGCGGCGATCGATTCTTCTGCGGAGGAGGGCGGAGCGGGAAGGTGAGAGCCGTCCGACGGCCCAGGCGAAACTCCGCGACGTAGGCGCCAGGTCGCGCGGCTACTCGAACCGCAGCGAGACCGTTTATCTACCAGATTGAGCCAGGGCCACCGCGTCGGCGCCGGCTGGAAATCGGAGCTGCCCGGACGTGTCTGTCGCGGCCCGCCACACCACCTCGGCCACGTCCGCCTCGGCCGTTACCGCGGCCGGCCCGTGGGCGAGAGAGCCGAAGATGCGCTGCGCCAGCGGCGCGTACGGCTCGGGAATCAGCCCTTCCATGCGCGGTCCCGTGTTGCTCGTGAAGCGCGTGGTCGGGCCGTAGCCAGGCTCGACCAGCTTCACGCGCACGTCGAACGCCTCGAGCTCGAGCGCGAGGGACGCCGTGAACCCTTCGATGGCCACCTTGCTCGCGGTGTACACGGCGACCAACGGCATCGGCGCCAGCGTCGCGCTCGAGGTCACATTGACCACCACGCCCGAACGCCTCGCGCGGAACTGCGGCAGCACCGCCTGCGTCATCGCCATCACGCCAAAGGTGTTGGTCTCGAACACGTCGCGCACGTGGCCATCGGCGTGGCCTCGAACGCGCCGAAGAGCCCGATGCCTGCGTTGTTGACGAGCACGTCGATGGGCCCGCTGGCCTCGAGCGCGGACGCGACGCTCTCGGGCTTTGTCACGTCGAGCGCCAGTACGCGAAGGCGCTCCGACCTCGGCAGCAGGTCTTCGCGCGGGGTGCGCATGGTGGCGACCACGTGCCAGCCCTGGGCGTGGAAGTGGCGCGCGGTCTCGAGGCGGTAGCCGGAAGAGCAACCGGTGATGAGGACGGTCTTCATGATGGCTACGCTGGCGGAGACGCGCAGGACTCTCTGCCATGTAGAGTCCGTATTTCATTTGTGAGCGTCCCGAGCATGACCGACCGCCTCTCGGAAGTCATCGCCCTGCTGCGGCCGCGCGCCGTGCTCTCGAAGGGCATCAGCGGCGCCGGTCGCTGGGGCGTCCGCTACGCGGAGTTCGGCCAACCGAGCTTCTGCGCCGTGCTCGAGGGCCGGTGCCGCCTCGCCGTCGACGGCCACCGCGCCCTCACGCTCGAAGCGGGCGACTTCGTGTTGCTGCCGGCGACACCGGGCTTCACCATGTCAGGGTTCGAGCCGGTAACCCCCGAGCGCATCGACCCGAAAAGGGCGCCGGCGCCGACGGGGAGGTCCGCCACGGCAGGCGTGGCGGGCGCCCCGACGTGCGGTTGCTGGGCGGCTACTTCGTCTTCGCCTCGCCCGATGCGGCGTTGCTGGTGTCGCTGCTGCCGACCCTGGTGCACGTGCGCGGCGACGAGCGGCTCGCGACCCTGGTACGGCTGGTCGGCGAGGAGTCGAGTGAACGGAGGCCCGGCCGCGACCTCGTGCTGACGCGCCTGGTGGAAGTACTGCTCGTCGAAGCACTGCGATCCACATCGGGAGAGGGCGCGCCCCAGGGCTGCTGCGCGGGCTGGCCGATGCGCGACTCGCGCCGGCGATGCGGCAAATGCCGGACAGCTTGCGCGCTCGTGGACGGTGTCCGAGCTCGCGAA
>CAVRDA010000009.1:0-349208 GCA_963719755.1 Vicinamibacteria bacterium
CTGTGTTATGTGTAGCGTCTTCAACCTTCCAGTTACATTGCTCCGACCGTTAAACCGGTTAGCATCATCTTTCCAGTGGTGGCTTTCAGCTCTGCGAGTGGACGTAAGCATGGATACAGCAACGCCATATCGCGCAACGTCTCTGTTTGGGTATCGAGACGCCCGGTTTGTGTCTGAGGCCATGGGATGCCGTGTGTGGTCAACCAAGCTTCGAACAAGTTGGTTTTGAATTGGTAGCCTTCATAGACCCCGTACCGGTCATCGACTCGATCAATCAGACGTTTTTTGATATCACTCCAGTAATCACGCATGATGTCAAGCATGACGGTGTCGAGAGGGACACCCGTCCACTCCATCGACGCCACGGCTTTCATGTAGGCACCTCGTAAGAGGGCCTGAGGTTTCAGATAGGGTTCAAGGACAGATAACAGGCAGGTTAAAGCCGTCACATCGCTCTCACAGTAGCTGAGTAAGACCTGACGCTCGTCAGCGCTCCAGGGGCTTCCACGCATAGCGAGCGAGCGCATCTCCGCTTTCTCACCCGCGTCAATGCCAGCAATGCCAAAATACTGCAACGCACCGAGTAAACCCCGACTGTACAGCCGATCAAGGCCATTGGTCAGCAGGCTAAATTCGACGTAGAGATCGAGAACATGGACGGGGTAGGGCCAATCCAAGGCGAGGTGACAAGCGAGTTCGGCGGAGGCGAGATAAGCCACGAACACGCTATCTCGACCGATCGCGTAAGGTGGATGAGATTGACATAGGTCCTCTGCCCATAGCCGCAGCGAGCGTTTGCTTTTGACTTCATGGGCCACCAAGCATATGGGCCGAGGTCTGTCTCCGTCAGGTTGTCGAAATTCGTAATCCACACACCAGATCTCGTGGAACGGGTCAAGGACACTCACAGGGCACCTCGCAATCGACGCAGGACATCGTGATCGAGGCTGTTGATCATGCGACCTTTGAAGGCGATGTTGAGCAACTCGTTTTTGTTTTGTAGGTTGGGCCATGTCGGTTCCGGCAATTCGCCTTCGGCCTCTTCGGTCGTGTGACATTGCAGCGTCATATTCGACTGCAACCTCACCCACTTGTTGATGGACACATGGGCGGCGTTGACGGCGGACTCGAACCAACTATAGGCGCGACTGCCTTGCTCTTGAACTTTGATGGGCCACACCAGACATCTCCGTTGCGTGTGATGTAAGGGACCAATATGCGTTCTGCCAGGGGTTCTTTGGCCTCGACTACTTCCCACAGATGTCGGGCGACCACATAGGTTTCACGTACATACCCTTCACGAAGATCATCATGCAATTCCAGCACTTTTGTGTGGCTCCACCAGCTTGTATCAGGATGGGTGCGGAAGAACGTCTGCTTGGCAGGTTTTCGTATGGGGACATGTGTCAAAGGTCTTTTGATCTGGTGGGTGGAGCGAAAGTCAGTTGACAAGCTAATAGAGTCAAAATCAAAACTTTCGTCAATAGGTTGTTGTAATGGAGTTGGGTTTGAACTGTTGGATTCAAGGTCACAGGATAGTTGAACTTCATTGTCTGACGATTTTTTGTTATGATTATTCATGTCAAAGTTCCTATAGCCGCTAAAGGATTTTGAAGAGCTATTCACTACCAGGACAGCTCTTCACACGTAGGTGTGGACACGCGCCGTAGAGCACTTGTCTCACTAAGGACATCAAATTGCCGTCTTTCCATAGCCATCAGCGGATTTTTGTGGTTTCATTCGCAATGCTACGGGTTAGACTGCATAGAGCCTCCTATTTGTCTTGCTGGTATGCTGTGCTCGGTCGAGTCAGCTCCTGTCTATTATTCACGTAAGGTGAAAAGATCATCGAAGGCGCAGTCTGGTAACACATCCAGGATTTTTCCTCGCATCTGTGGCGATGGATGACGTCTGCCTGCCATCATCTGGGACATATAGTCGCTACTGGTTCCGATGCGTTGAGCCAGCCAGTTCTGGGACAGATTTTTTCTAGCTAGAATGCGGCGGATGGCTTGAGCTTTCAGTTTGACCTTCATAGACGCTCCATTTCTGGGGTCTCTTCTTGCATAACTTATGCTATAATTTTGCTAAATCGTAGCACGGAGCATCAAACTCGGTCAATAGCGAAGCGAGAAAAGTGCTTGCAAAAGTTAAGCAGGGGGATTATTCTCGTTTGTGATAGAGGGAAGAGAGAGGCATGGGGAAAAGTTTTGGCGAATTTCTAAGGGCGCTGCGGGAGAAGTCGACAGATGACGCTACGACAAGTGGAAGAGCGCGCTCGCGTTTCTAACGCTTATTTGTCCCAAATTGAGCGGGGCGAGCGGGGCATTCCCAACTTGCGCATCCTAAAAAAGCTGGCTGAGGCCTATGGCATATCCGTGACGGAGCTGGTCGAGATCGCAGAGAGGGAAACGGCGGGAACCTCAGTGTGCACTGAAAGTCCTAAACCGGATGTAGCATTTGTTTCCAGAGGATATGAGGATTTATCGCAGGAGAATAAACAACATCTAACAGAGTTCCTCCAATTTTTGCTCCACAAAGAACAACAGAAGTCGAGAAGAGAACATGGCTAGGACTTTCGACGAGTATCTAGGCAAACATCCTGCGCTTTATGGTCAAGCGCTGATCCAGAGTTTAGGCGTTCAAGAGCCGCCCGTGGACGAATACGCTGTGGCTGATTTCATCGGCTGCGATATCGAAGAGATTGACACGGAGGATATCGCAGCACTGCCGCATATGTGGAATATCTTGCGGGTGGCGCCTGCTCATTTTGTGAAGCAAAAAAACCTGATCTTGGTCCATGGGGAGATGCGTCCAGAGCGGAAACGTACGTGTGTCTTCCATGAATCTGGGCACGGTGTGATCCCTTGGCATATCCAATTGAATTACGCCTGTACCGAAAACGCTTTTGAACCCATTGTCCATAGGTTAGTCGAACGAGAGGCGTTCACGTGCGGGGCGGAAATCCAAATGCCTCGCCATCTTTTTATCCCCGATGCAATGGATTTGCCACTCGGCATAGAGGCGATCAAAATCCTGGCGACGCGATACGCTGCCTCGCTAGAAACCACGGCTATCCGTTATGCGCAGATACATCGTCGCATTTGTGCCATCGTAATGATCGAGCCGTCAGAGCCTCACAGACCCACGACGACTGCCAACGGCAATCCGCCTAATCAACTCAGTTTTTCTTTTAGGGATTTGCTCGCCGATGGACCTGCCAAGGACCAAAACCGATGTCCGCTCAGGGTCAAATACAGTGCTTGCTCCCCCGGTTTTCGTAAAATATTCGCCCGGGTATAGGGATTGCCTCAGGGATCGCTCTTCTTATGAGGCCTGGGATACCGGTATCGCACGTGATGGAGAGCTTCCTGCCTCGGTTTTTGGCTCCTCGACCCAAGAGGTCTACCGCGCTGAGATTTTTCCGCTAGGTCAGAGGGGTAAGGTCATGGTCCTCTTGTTGCTCTCTGATCATCAACTGGTGCTACATACCGGATGGGAGGTCGTTCAATGAAAGTCGTCAGGGTTGGCCTTATACCAACATTGACTCTGCTGGTGAACTCCTAAACGAGGGGCACGAGCACAGAGAAAGGGGAGGCCCGAGACTTCGTTGGGGCTGGCTCCGTTAGCCAGGCGACGACTCGCACTAGTACAGCCTGGCGGAAATATCGATCCCTTTAGAAGGGTAACGGTTTGCCAAATTACAGGCTCCAAGGCCCTGTCTAAAGGGTAACTTTTTTAGGCCAGGCTGTACTAGGGAGCGGGGATCGCCTATCCAGGGCAGTGTACTTCCACATTCCATCGCGATTAGTGGTAGACAGCTGGGCCTCGTCAGTTGAGAGCCGCTCAACCCTTGATTTGCTGTATGTACCCGACGCGTATTGCATGAACTGTCATAAAAATAACATCAACAATATCAATAGGTTAAATTTTACCACTAAATCCGGGGGAATCTGCGAGACCTTACCTTGGCGTCAGAGTCTCGACGCGCGAGGCTGTCGCTATGCGCGTCTGCGGGCTCGCAGTGCCACCTATGGCGAAGTCGTCCTGATCGCGGTCGATCAAGCGGGTGAGGATCGTTTCTACTTGATGACGCTTGAACAGCAGATGCCTTCGACGCGCTTGCTGCGATTGTGGTCGCGGCGCACCTTGATTGAGCAGGTCTTTCGCACTCTCAAGTCGCTTTTGGCTACCGATGCCTGTCAAGTTCGCAGTGAAAACGCCTACTACGGACATTTGGTGTTGCGTTTGATGGCGAGTTTTGTGCTGCACTATACGAGCCGCGTTTTATTCAAAGGACGGGTCTCGATAGACGAAATGATTTTCAACGTCAAACATCATTGGGCCAGCGTGGACTGCGAACCGCTTGAATTGTATGGACTTTCATGAGGAATCAAGCAGAAACCCGCATGATTATTGGCTCACATACCGAACGGAAAACTCAGATAATTGCCTAGCGGGTGAGCTTGCGGCTGACAGTCTTTGCACTCAACCCTTCCCTCTTGGACCTGGCGCTTTAAGAAACGATATCCAACCCTTAATATCCCGATCCGTAATCTCTTGAATCCTCTTCTCTTTTTGAGGTATAAACTAAACTATTTCACATCCCCGGTGAAATCATCCGGCGTGTACTTCGAGAATCCCCCGCTCTGCAGGTAGGTGTAGTATGCAGGAAGCGTCTCCAGAACCCTCTTATCAGCCCCAGGCGCCTGCATTGCAACCGGTATGGTAGGGATGATGCCTTTGTAGGCTTTGCGTTGAAATAACGGGAGTTGCGATCCTGACATACCCCATCCTGCACACGTGTGTTGCAAAAGCACCATTGTGCAACACAAAATTTCGCGTTTTCTCCGGGGAAGCCTTACTGCACTACTGGAGGCCTCTCGGAGGTAGATCCGGATCCGGACCCACTATGACTCTGATATCGAGGGAACCTTCCTCAGATGCACTGTCTGTCACACTAATCCCGATATTGTCTGTGATACCACTAGTTTGAGTGCTGGCCTCAAACCTAAAGGACATGATCCCCGCGCGCCCATCTTCTTCAATACTTTCGTTATCGATCTGGCCGCTTGTCGGCTGTTCGGTGATGTTAAACGTGTATGTCCGGCCCTCGACACGATTGACAACCCGCACTTGGACGGTCCCCACGTCGCCTACATCCACATCAATCTCCTCAGGAGTGGAGGTGAGTGTTATCGTGCCATCCTCTCCACCGTCATCCATTTCGTCGCTACTGCACGACCCTTCAAACTCACAAAAAGGGCGCACGTCACAGCCCGCGACAACTGTCAGACCGAGCAGCATGACCGCCACCACTGCCCGCCCGGCGCTGATATGCTGCTTTGCCACCCTGCTGATTGCTGACCAGAGCAAAACACACGACATTTCAGAAACCTCCCCATGCCCCCACGGGAGTGTGCTATAGGGCATGCTGTCTACTTGGGGGTTGAGCACGATTCGTGTAATTTCCCAGATATGGATGTCTAGGTTATTGATATACAAGCACTAAATGGGATGAATCGAGGTTGTCTATGAACTGCCTCATTTATTGTCTGAGTGCCAAAAGTACACTTGTTGCACTACCCATCTGAAGCTGTCGAAGCCTTGATAAATCTCTGAAAATCAGTGCGAAAACTGATACAAGAATCAAAGTGTAAAAGCTAATCGAGATCACCAGTTCTGGCGCGCTTGATCGACCAACCTGGAATTTTACACAATTCGTGCTCGACCCCCCAATTGTTTTTATTTGCATTATATCCAGACATGCACGTCTCTGGTTATTTTTTGCATGAATGCCGCACCTACGCCTACCATGCCTGTGGGCCTCGAGGATGGCTTAGCGATAGTATCGGAGAAATATTTTACGCTAGCCTACAAGGCTAGATATATTAGTTGGTTAAAGATAGGCCTGGTGAGTGGATCGAATTCATCAAACCACAAAAAGGGGGGATTCGGAGGTCATCCGCCTCGACCAAATTCAACAGTACAGTGCAAGGCCATCCAACATTGGATTGCATGACGCCTTTGTTTTTCCATGCAGTGAGCTGGCGAAATTGAACTGCATGATCATTCTGTTGAATTTCGGCCTCATGGGCTGAAATCGCTCACCGTAAAAAATTACGCGAATACTATGAACTCGTTGCGAGTTTTATGTCGCACAAAACCGCCTCAAATTGATGAGCGTGTAGGCCATCAGTTTCATGCCGTAGTGCCGACGTTGCAGGTGCTCAAACCGCAGCAACAACCGCTTGAATTTGTCTTCCCAGGCAAACGTCCGCTCCACTCGGTCCCGTAAGTCATGGATCGCCTGGTTGAACAACCGTTTGCGACCGCGCTTGGGACGCTTGCGGTTGCGTGGGTTCTCTTTGATGTTCGGGAATCAGACCGGCGTTGAAGATCGCTTTGCGATTGGAGGCCGAATCAAACCCGCCATCGAGGTTGAGATAGGCGCCCTTGAAGCTCAACCCGGTCTGCTTGCCGATCCGCTTCAAGGCCTTCAACCCATCAGGCAGCAGCACGGTATCCGCTTCATTAACCGGCGCGACGGGAAGCGGGGCCAGGATATAGCCATTGTTGTCAACGATGGCGATGACTTTTTCGCCCTTTTGATGTTTGTGGCCAGAATACCCAATGCCGTCGCCGCCTTTTTTGGCCACCGTGTTGGTGCCGTCGCCATGCAGAATGCTGAGATCGAGCTGGTTATGCGCTGATAGATGCGCCACACTGGCGATAAAGGCATGCTCGAGTGAACCGTCGTCGGACCAGCGGGCAAAGACTTTGTAGACGGTGGTGTAATGGATGGCATCGGTGCCGTCAGGCGCTTTAGGTACAGGCAGACACTTCCATTGCATGCCGGTGTAGAGCACCCACAAGATGAGGTTGAAGACGTGGTGATAGCCGAGTTTGCACTTGGGCCCACGCCTGGGCATGGAGAGGTGGGGCAAGATAAATTCGGTGAACTCGGTTTCTGACAATTGTACGGGAATGGGCGTGGTAGCGGGCTTTTTGGCTGGCATGGGCACGATCGAATGGCCTTATTTGAAGATATCCGGGATCGTTCCTGGAAACAGTTATCTTCAAATATAATAATGCATTAGGCCAATTGGTAAAACTTGCAACCAGTTCTATCAATTTTTCTCACTGAGGGGAATGAGAGGAATTTACCAAAGAGAGAGATGATCGAATTTTTGCCAATACGAGAATTGGGGGGAAATCGATCAAAGGCGTGGTCGTTGTGGATAGGGCTGCTGATACGCAGCTATGCTGAAGGTCCGAACCCCAGCCACGTATCAAACCCGGCGACCCTTTGAGTATAGCCAAGTTCCTCGGGATCAATACCGTAATCGTGACTGTCCGGCGTAGGGTATACCTCGAATGGCACTGAACAATGATGAGTTAATTTTAGCTTTATCAATCAGTTGTATAATCTCTTAGAGTTGGGGATTCAGGCCAAGTCAAAATGTAAATTTTATTGCTAAACTACTGATCAATACAGTTATTCTCTAACTCATAATCAGAATCAGAGAAAAACAAACTATCCCCTTCGCCAAAAAACATCATATGCCCAATTTGGCGCTTGCAATCGACCTCTTGATGCGAAAGAACAATTGCGGGGCTTCCTTTTATCTCAACTCAGAGCTCATCAGGCTCTCAAAAGCTGCTCCCGTAATACCTGTCGAGGCTGCTGCATACGAGCAAACGGCTTGGCACGGCGTTTGACCACCCGGGGCTCATATCGCCCCGGGCGATGTGGGATTGAGATCGCGGGCCAGGTCACTCAACATCGCCTGGTATCCCAACAGCCACGCCATGATCCGGGTGCTGTGCTTGAGCCCAGCGCACCACAGCCCGAAGCGCATCAGCGCGATTTAAAACTCAATTGCTCAAGTCGCACCTCGCTCACCTTGGGGTCATCGAACATGACGGTCCAGATCAGATTGTAGCCCACCAAGAACATGGCCAACTCCGCCCGCACCCGGGCAGGCGTCTTGGTCCGTAGCATGTCCATGTCCATGGTGAGCTTGATGTCTCTCAGCCACAGTTCCATCCGCCATCTTCTTAAGTAACACCACTTGGTAGGTTACCAAACCCTGATCTGGCATCATGACTCCGTGTTACGCTGGCATCACGACCTCCAAAATGTGCTGACAGGATCGGCCTTGGGCCAACAAGCGTTCAACGCGTTTGAGCAGTGCCAGCAAAGCTTCGCGAGCCATCGTCCGGACCTTCTGTCCCACCGTTGATTGATCCGGCGCGAACGCAAATCTCTCCGATGTCGACTTCTCAACACAGGCGCGTTGGACGATCGACTGCGCTACGCAACTCAAACGAAAATGGCGTTTGACCGCTTCCTCCTTGCGCACCTGAGCGGATTCCAACCCCGTCACTTGTTTGCCGAACTCATGAAAGATTTCTACGGTCCATCTGAAAGACCACGTCTCAATCACACGACCACTTTCCCAATGACGCGCATCACTGAGCAAAAACCGCGGCACATCACCCAAATCCTCTTGCTCATGAACCATCACCAACCGCTTGCGCCCATAGCGCTTGAGCCGCACCACCTTGGTAAACGCCCAAAATGACTTTGTCTCGCCATTGCGACAGCGCACCTCGAGAGGGCGAAAATTCTCCAGGTGGCACTGCCTCAGCTCGTCTTAGGGTGCATCGCTGCACTCGAGACGGCCGGGGTTCGTTTCCGGAGCCGCACAGTAGCTGGTCCGGGCGGGCACCAGGTGCAGATTGAGGACCCGGACGAACCCGATCAGTTGTTCGAGCCCGCACGATAGCATCGCGCCGGGGGGCGGGAGAGCGCGTGGTGATCTATCCGCTCAGGACGATGCGAGGTGTCTCAGCTTGTCTGGATTCCTCACGACGTAAATCGCCTTGATCAGGCCCTCTTCGATCTCGAACGCGGTGGTCTGCACCAACCCTCCCGGCCCGCTCACGAGCAGACCCGGCAGGCCATTGAGTGTGTCGAAGCGGACCGACAAATCGTCGGTCCAGCCCTTGCGGACAGCACCGGACACGAATGCCGCGACGCGATCGGCACCCTCGATGACGTTGAGTGCCGCGGCCACCTTGCCGCCGCCGTCGGTGACGATCTTCGCATCACTGGCCAGCATTCGCATCAAGGCGTCGACGTCCCCGGATCGGGATGCGCTGATGAAGGCGGACACAAGTGCGGCATGCTTCGCATCCACCGCGCTCGACGCGGCGCGAGGCGGAATCGCGCCAGCCGGCCGCACCTCGCGCACATGGGTGCGGGCGCGCGCGGCCAACTGACGGCAGGCGGCCTCGTTCCGGCCCAGCGCGTCGGCAACCTGCGCGAAGGAATAGTCGAACACGTCGTGGAGCAGAAACGCCGCACGCTCGAGCGGGGAGAGGCGCTCCAGCGCGAGCAGCAGCGCAACCGACAGATCTTCGGCGAGCTCGGTCTGCGCATCGGGCGCGAGCGCCGCCGTGTCGGTGACCGGATCGGGCAGCCACGGCCCGACATACTCCTCACGCCGGACGCGCGCCGACTTCAGCACGTCGAGACAGATCCTGGTGGTCGTCGTCATCAGAAACGCCTTCGGTTCATCGACGCGCGCGCGATCGGCATCGTGCCAGCGCAGATACGCTTCCTGCACCGCGTCCTCAGCCTCGGCCATCGAACCGAGCATGCGATACGCCAGTCCGAGCAGGCGCCGCCGGTGCGGCTCGAAGCTCGCGGAGGGATCGGTCGTCATCCCCGTTGTGCAGACACGAGAGGATTATCGAACGCGATGGGCGCGCCGTCGACGACAATGCGCGTGCAGGCCTTGCCGTGGCCCATTGCATACTTGACCGTCGGATAGATTCGCGCGGTTGCGATGGCGAAGGCGAGACTCACCACCGCTCTCGGTCCCCAGCGTCTGACGATCTCATCGCGATACTGGTCCGCCGACGGATCGTGGTCGAGCGTCGCGCGTGTGAACCGCCAGGCCAAGGCCACATCGGGCGGCATCATCCGCAGGGGTCTCGGTCAGCACCGCACGCAGCACCCTTGGATCCACACCCGGCCGCTCAGCCATCGAGACGCCGAGCTGCGTACACGGGCCGCAGTCCTCGTGCCGGACGGCCGTGATGGCCGCAGCGGCCAGCGCCTCTACAGGCACATCCTTCCGATACTTCCCGAGCCCCGCGGCACGTTGAAACATCCATGCCGCGCGAGGGTCGGCCTCGACGATCTCGTGCACATAGCTCGCATCGTAGTTCCACTGGCGCTCGAAAGCCGCAATCCCGCGGTGCATGAGCCACTTGAACATGACGTCCTCCCTGTTCCAACGGTAGGACGAGACGGCGGGGCGGAATGTGACCCCGAATGGATGAGCTTAGTGGTAGAGTTCTACCTGCCGGGCCGACTTTGTTCCGCCGTCTCGCAGACAGCGGCGGGCAGCGTGGTCCCTGGGGCTCCAAGAGCCCCCGTTCCTCGACGATCTTGGCGGCAAATCGCCGCCATCCTGCTGGCTGGAACCGATCCACTCGCTGGCATGGAACCGGCTCTGGCGACTCCGTTCGGGTCCGGGCTTGTCGACCGCGCGGCAGGCCACGACAGTTGCACGCAAATTCGGCGGGGACCGCATCAGCGTAACGAACACGGAACTCAGGATCCGAGACCGACACGGCCACGCGTTTAGAGAGGGCAGGTCCAGATGACGGCGATGCGCAAGGCTCACGTTCACCTCCTCGGCGGCGTCTGTCTCGCCCTCGTCCTCGCAGGCGTCCTGCAGGCGCAGGGCCCGCCGGGACAGGACCGCGTCCGGGTGATCATCGGCTTCCGGAATCAGCCCGGCGCCGGCGAGCAGGCGCTGATTCGCGGCGCCGGTGGGACCGTGCGACACACGTACTGGCTGGTGCCCGCCATTGCCGCCGAGGTCCCGGGCGTCGCGCTGCAGGGTCTCCGCAACAACCCGAATGTCACCAACGTGGATCTGGACGTCGAGGTCCACGCGATTGACGCGGAGCTGGACGCAAGCTGGGGTGTCAAGCACATCGGGTCGGGCATCGTCCACGACGCGGGCAACAAGGGCGCCGGCGTCAAGGTGTGCGTGATCGACTCCGGCGTGGACTACACGCGCCCCGATCTCGCGGCCAACTACGGCGGCGGCTGGGACTTCGTCAACGACGATGCCGATCCCTTCGACGACCGCGGGCACGGCACTCACGTTGCTGGCACTATCTCGCCAGAGACGACAACGCCGGCGTCGTGGGCGCGGCGCCTGAAGCGACGGTGCTGGCCTACAAGATTCTCGGCAGCAACGGCAGCGGCTCGTTCGGCGACGCCATCGCTGCGCTGCAGCAGTGCCTCACGGCCGGCGGCCGGGTGACCAACAACAGCTATGGCAGCGCGTCGGACCCGGGCCCGACCGTCCAGCAGGCTTTTGACAACGCCGAAGCGCTCGGCCTCCTGCACGTGGCCGCCGCCGGCAACCTGACCTTGCCGTTCGGGACCTGCTCGGTCGGATACCCCGCCCGCTACAGCTCGGTGATCGCGGTCACCGCAACTGATTCGAACAACAACATCGCCAGCTTCTCCTGCCGGGGCCCGGAAGCGGAGCTTGCTGCGCCCGGGGTCAACATCATGTCCACGGTGCCGACCGGCAACTGCACAAACTGCTACGGAGAGCGGGTATGCCGCGCTGAGCGGGACCTCCATGGCCTCGCCGCACGTGGCCGGAGTGGCGGCGCTCGTGATTGCAACCGGCATCGCCGACGGCAACGGCAACGGGCGCATCAACGACGACGTCCGGCTGCGCCTGCAGCAGACCGCCGACGACCTGGGCGCGGCGGGCCGTGACAGCAACTACGGTTTCGGCCTGGTGGATGCCGACGGCGCGGCGCCTCCGCCGCCCGCTGACCCGCCAGCGTCCGCGAGCAATCTTCAGGCGACGGCTGTGTCCTCGAGCCGGATCAACCTGAGCTGGGTGGACAACTCGAGCGACGAGACCGGATTCCGCATCGAGCGCTGCCAGGCTGCCGAATGCTCCACCTTCGCTCCCATCGCGACTCTTGGTGCGAACGCGACCACATACAGCAATACGGGCCTCAACGCCTCGACCACGTATCGCTACCGGGTCGTCGCGTTCAATACGGGCGGCGACTCCACGCCCTCCGACGTGGCGGAGGCGACGACGCAGGCCGCCGGAAGCATCACGCTGTCGGCGACCGGCTACGTCAAGGGCCGGCAGAAGGTCGATCTGACGTGGAGCGGGGCCGCATCTTCCTCGGTGGGTGTCTACCGCAATAACGTGTTGATCGTCACCACAGCGAACGACGGCAAACACACCGACACGATCAACGTGAAGGGTGGCGGCAGCTACGTTTACCGGGGTGTGAGGCGGGTCGTCGACCTGCTCGAACAACGTGACCGTGTCATTCTGAGGTCGCTGCGCAGGATGAATGATGCGATGCCGGGAGTCATCGAACTCCGACGTCAGGCGGGCCGAACGAGATCATCACGCGACCGCGGCGGCGAACTCGGCGAAGAGGTCGCCGGACAGGCGGTGATGGAGACGCCAGGTAATCGCGATGGGGCGTTCGCCTTGGTGCGAGACGTAGGTCGCCGGACCGAGGCACCAGAACGCTCGATCGGCGGTACTCAGGCGTGCGAAGAGCACCACGTTCGTTCCCTGTTCTGCCTGACTGACGTAGCGGCGCCCAGTGTCGCTGTCGACTGAGGTCACCGACTGGCTCTCCCAGTGGATGAGTTCTGGGCTGATCGCGTAGTCACGGTATCGCGTTGTCGGAGAGAAGGAGCCGGCTGACTTGTCTAGCGTGAACGCGAACAGGTCGCTCTGACTGTTCTCGTCCCACCAGACGCCGGACTGCCAGGTGCTTGGCTTGACGCCGCTGCCGACGTCGAACGCGGCCAGGATCTCAGTCCGTGTGTACCGCGCGTGCACAGCCAGCGGAACGTTCGCGATGTTCAGGCTAGCGTGCAGGTGGTCGACGCGCTCCGGCAGAAGATTCAAGAGTTCCAGTAGCTCGTTCCGAACCTGCGGATGTTCCCAGAGCTGCGCCAGGCCTTCGGTCAGTAACGCCGAAGTCCTCAATGTAGTGAGCGAACCGATCAGCATGCGCGCGAAGCGACGTTCGCGATCGCTCAAGACTGCGGGATCGGGCGCGTGTCGCTCGTGCGACAAGCGACCTGTACGCGTCGAGCCTCTCGCGGTCGTCGACGTGGAGCAGCCGTCCGACCGCACGCAGGAGTGCGTCCTCTTCGGGACCCGCGTCGTCAGTTGACAGCCCGACAGCTCGACGGAGCGCGCTCCAACTCCTGTTGTTGGCGTAGACGTCCTCCAGCTCGAGGCCAGTCTCTTCAAGATACGTCGCAAGCGAGATGTTACCCAGCGAGCGCAGCTCGTCGCACTTCGCGCGCCAGTCCGAGGGGATCGCCTGGCGGATGCTGCGCAACACGATGTCCCGAGCGACGGGATCCAGTTCCATGTGGCACCCGCTGGGCAAGAACGGGAAGTCGCGCTCGACTTGACGCTCGACCTCCCGGCGGGTGCCGCCGAGCAGGGCGCGCAATTTCCGGTCGAATCGGAACTCGCGACGATGGTTTGCGACGAAGTCGAGCACGGTACAGAGCGCCTTGTCACGTGCACGCCGCAGGCCGCGGCCGAGTTGCTGCAGGAACAGCGTCGGGCTCTCAGTCGGGCGCAGCAACAGCAACGTGTCGACGTTCGGTACATCGACACCCTCGTTGAATAGGTCGACGGTGAATACGACGTTCACGCGGCCATTCGCGAGATCGCGCAGGGCCGCCGTTCGCTCTTCCATTGGGCTGTCGCCCCAGATCGCCACTGCCGGAATCCCGGCCTCACGGAACTGCTCCGCCATGAAGCGAGCGTGCCCGATCGAAACGCAAAACCCAAGGGCTCTAACACTATGTGGATCACCGGTCTTACGCCGGAGTTCCTCAACGACCCGTCTCGCCCACGCATGATCGGCGGTCAGGACATTGGTCAGGGCGGTGGGGTCGTATCCAGCGCCGCGTTTCCACGGAACGTCACTCAGGTCGGTGCCGTCGTGCACGCCGAAGTACGAAAACGGAACGAGATACTGCTGGTCGATCGCATCCCACACGCGGAGCTCGGCGGCAATGCGTCCGTCGAAGTAACGCAGAACGTCGAGGCCATCGGCGCGCTCGGGCGTGGCGGTCATCCCAAGGAGCTCTCGCGGTGCAATGCGCTCCAGAAGCATCTGGTACGACGGCGCAGCAGCGTGATGGAACTCGTCGACAATCACGACGTCGAAATGCGCAGGGTCGACCGATTCGAGCCCGGATCGGTTGAGGCTCTGGATCGATGCGAAGACGTGTTCAAACCGAGAGGGGCGCCTTCCGCCGACCCAGAACTCTCCGAAGCTCGCGTCACGGAGGGCATGCGCGAACGTCGCCCGGCTCTGTTCAAGGATCTCCTCACGGTGCGCGACGAAGAGCAGCCGGTCACGCGGCAACCGTTCGCGAAGGCGCGCGTAGTCGACTGCCGCAATGACCGTCTTGCCCGTGCCGGTTGCGGCGACGAGGAGGTTCCTGTGCCGCCCGAGCGTGCGCGCGAGCTCCACTTGCTCAAGCAGCCGGTCCTGAAACGGCATGAGGACGATCTCGATCGGACTCAGGCGAAGCGTCTGTTCCGGCTCGGTAACCTCAGTGCGATACTCGGAACTGGTCGCGATCGAACGGAATGAAGTCGCCGCTGGCCCAGTACGAGTCGAAGACGGCGGCCATTTTTGCGACGACGTCCGGATTGCGAACACCAGAGACTCGGACGTTCCACTCGAGTCCAGTGACCATCGCCGAATGCGTCAGATTAGACGATCCGATATAAGCGGTCGAGTAGCCGCTCTTTCGATGGAACAACCAGGCCTTGGCGTGGAGACGCGTGGAAGCCGTGTCGTAGGAGACTTTGATCTGGGCTCCGAGCGCCGCCAACTCGTCGAGGGCCCGCAGTTCCGTGCTATTCGTGTACGTCGTCGTAACGACGCGCAGTGACTTTCCTTCTCGACAATGACGTCGAAGCGCTTCGAGAAGCGGGCGGATGCCGCTCCACCGCACAAACGCCATGACGACGTCGATGGCATCAGACGAGTGGATCTCCGCGCGAAGCTCGTGCCCCAGCGCCGGTTCCCCGCGCGAGTTCGTCAGCAGCGTCGTATCAAGGAGCGGCGTCAATGGTGCGTCGAGCGCCTCTGGGGAACCGTCTGGCTTGCGCCGCAGGATTGCCGACAACACTCGTGCGGGTTCGAGGGGCAAATCGACCTCTCGGTTGATCGCGTCGCTCACCTGAGACAGCAGTTCGATAAGCCGCGAGATGATCTGCGCGCCGGCCTGGGCGCGACCTTGCTCGGGGAGCGCCTCGATCGCACGCGTTACGACCATAGCGAAGTGGCGCGACAGGCGGTCGGCGGCCTCAGCGTCGGCGAGGGCTCGCAGTTCGGGCGTGACAGCTGCAACGACGAGGTCGGCGAGCCGCCTGTCAAGTGCGCCGGTAAGCAGCGCTTCGTACAATCCTGGTTGGAGTTGATGGTTCGCCACGAGTGAAGAGTGTGCCTGAGACTGTGTCGCAAAGACGATATCGTACGATCAGCCGACCCAGATCGGCGGCGGCCGCACTATCGCCCCATGGTCATATTGGCTTTGATTCCTGCAACCTGGCTTCGAGAGCAGCCTATCGCTTCGGCGATCGCGCGGGGATCCTTTCCCGCGCTCAAGTCCGCGCGGATGCGCCGATTCTCCTCGGGTGTGAGGTCTTTCGTCTTCTTCTTTGGATAGTCGCGGCTCATCTGCACTCTCCTCATGTGGTTGTGGTGTTGAAGCGGCAGCCGTTGGCCGCCGAACCCTACTAGAGGCTTGCGAAGGACGGAGGCCACGCGTGCGGCGGCCGTCAACGTCCTCCAGAACAGGTGCGCTTCGATCGCTTCGGCTAGCGATTCAATCTCGAGTGGTCCCACGGGCCGTCGAGATGGCCACGCCGGCGAGCCGGGTACTCAGCCTCGCCGCGGCCGTACCGCGGCCTCGACGAGCTCGAGTATCCGTTGCACGATCGGACGGCGGTGATCACGACGTGCGGCCGCATTTGCTATCAGCGGCGCAAGATCAACGTGAGCCAGGTGTTCGCGGGCCAGCGGGTGGGCGTCAAGCAGGTCGACGACCATCTCTGGCTCGTCACCTTCATGGACTACAATCTCGGGTACTTCGACGATGAGACGTGTCGGTTGGAGCCGATCGACAATCCGTTCGGCCCGAAACTGTTACCCATGTCTCCGGAATGGACCTTCGGAAAGTGGTCGGGGCGACTGGATTCGAACCAGCGACCCCCTGCGCCCAAGGCAGGTGCGCTACCAGGCTGCGCTACGCCCCGACCTGAAGAGCTGAATTATCCCACACACGCCAATCCGGCCCCAATCGTGACGCATTTCGAGCCGTCGGACCGGTCACTTCCGCCCCCACCGCGCCTGCGCTATCCTGACCCGCTCCCTCCCGGCGGACGCCATGAACAGCATGACGGTGTTCGTCAGCTACAGCCATCGCGACAAGCAGTGGCTGGACCGGCTGCAGGTCCATCTCCGGCCGCTCGCCAGGGGCGGCGACCTCGAGCTGTGGGACGACACGCGGCTCGACCCCGGCGACCAGTGGCGCGTGGCGATCCGCGGCGCCATCGAGCAGGCGGCGGCGTCGGTGCTGCTGATCAGCGCCGATTTCCTGGCCTCGGACTTCGTCGCCAACGAAGAACTGCCCGCGCTCCTGCGGCGGGCCGAGCGCGCCGGCACACGAATCATTCCCATCATCGTCGGGCCGTGCCGGCTGGCGAGCCATCCGGACCTGGCGGCGTTCCAGGCGGTGAACTCGCCGTCGATGGCGCTGAGCAAGCTGGCGTATGCGGACGCGGAAGACGTGTTCGTGCGCGTCGCCGAACAGGTGGACGCGGTGCTGACGGCGCGCCGGAGCGCGGCAGCGTCAGGGAAGGGACACGCGCAGCGCCGGCTCGCCGGGCGAGGCGCTGTTCGCGGACCTGCAGGCGGCCGCGATCATGACGTCGATCCTGATGGAGCTCACTGCGCACACGCACGGCCCGACGCCTTACACGCTGAGCCACATCACCCAGGCGCTGAGCATCAGCTCACGCAAGCTGGCCTTCGACGCGGTCGAACGACTGCTGCACGCGGAGTGGATCGAGAAAGTGCGGACGAACGATCGGACGGGCTACACGATCGCCACCGAAGGAGTCCGCCAGCTGCAGCGACTGGTCGCGGCGACTGACGGACCCATCCGACGCGCTGTTGCTACCCACTGAAAGGGCCTACTCCCTGGTTTCGTCCGGAGACAGACGGTGACCCAGCCAGCTCGACAGCGAGGCGCCCGGCGTTGCGTGCGAGACCGCACCTCGATCCGGTAACCCAATGCGCTGTTAAGCGGCTGACAGTCATGGCTCGCTTCCTTTCAACGACATCATCGTCGTCTTTCCGGACATGAGCACGGGTTGTGCCAAGCCCGTCAGCGAACTCCGCTGAGATTTCCTTCGCCGCGATTCCCGTTGCAACTCGATTGTTCGACCGAGAGGACGCGGACGAGCGACGGAGGTCCGTCACCCGGCACAGCTCATGCACAGCGGCGAAGTCATGACCAGCGTTCGTGAAAAGCGCCGCCGCTGGCACAACCGCCGCGTCGCCAAACGCTGGCGCTATCGCCTCGCGCCGGACCCGCGCACGCGTCCGCCGAAGGGATTGCCCGGCCTCTGGTCGCGACTCCGCCGACTGCTCTGGTCCTGGTGGGTGTGGGCGGTCGTGTTCCTGTTCGCGATGGTCGACGATCGCTGGTACCTCGCGACGACCACAGGCCTGATGGCGTTCTTCAGCTACCTGATCGCGCCGAAGGAGTCGCCGCCGCGCTACGGCCTCGACCACGCCTTCGGCGTCGCCGACAAGGAGTTCCTGCCGACGATGGCCGGCGCGACCGATTCGGTGTTCCTCTCCGGCAACGCCATCCAGATCCTGAACAACGGCGTCGAGTTCTACCCGGCAATGCTGGAGGCGGTCCAGGGCGCCGAGCTGACGATCACCATCGAGGCCTACATCTACTGGGAAGGGGAGATCGGCCGCCAGTTCGGCGAGGCGCTGGCCGAACGCGCCCGCGCCGGCGTCACGGTGAAGATCCTGCTCGACGCCGTCGGCTCGACGAGCATCGGCGAAGACATCCTGCGGCTGCTCGAAGACGGCGGCTGCCAGGTGGCGTGGTACAACCCGATCCACTGGTACACGATCGCGCGCTACAACCACCGCACCCACCGCAAGTCGCTCATCGTCGACGGCGACGTCGCGTTCACCGGCGGCGCCGGCATCGCGGACCTGTGGCAGGGCAACGCCGAGGATCCGCAGCACTGGCGCGACCTGCAGGTCCGCATCGAAGGCCCGGCCGTGCAGCCGCTGCAGACCGGCTTCGCGAACAACTGGCTGCAGACGACCGGCGAGCTGATCTCGGGCCCGCAGTACTACCCGCCGCTCGAGCCCGCCGGCACGCTGACGGCGCAGACGATCATCAGCTCGCCGGAGATCGGCGCGTCAACGGTGCGGGTGATGTACTACCTGTCGATCGTCTGCGCGAGGAAGTCGATCTTCATCGCCAACCCGTACTTCGTGCCGGATGAACCGGCGCGCGAGGCGCTGATCGACGCGAAGAAGCGCGGCGTCGACGTCCGCATCATGGTGTCGGGCATCCACAACGACAACTGGTTCGCGCGCCGCAACAGCATCCGCCTCTACGGGCCGCTGCTCGAAGCCGGCATCGAGATCCACGAGTTCAACCGCACGATGCTCCACCAGAAGACGATGGTGGTGGACGCGCTGTGGGCGACGGTGGGCACGACGAACTTCGACAACCGGTCGTTCGCCCACAACGACGAGAACAACGTCTGCGTCTACGACGCCGCCTGGGCCCAGGAGCTCCACGACATCTTCATCCGCGACCTCGAGGGCTGCGACATGGTGACGCTCGAGTCCTGGCGCGCCCGGGGCGTCGTCGAGAAGGGGATGGAGATCTTCGCGTCGCTGGTGCAGGACCAGATCTGATCGGCGCGGCAACAGCTCGGATGATAATGACGCCGACAACCGGGCGACACGGCGGCCGGGTTGTCGCCGGCGCTGTCGCGTTCGGCCGATCGCAAGCCTGGACCTGAGGTGAAGAATGCCGCACTTTCCGACGTCGACGCTAGCTGGATTGATGGTGGTCCTGGGCGGTTCCTTGACGGCCCAGGCCCAAACCGCCGGCGCTCCCGCGCGTCCGACGGCGGTCCAGGTCACCGTGCTCTCGACGATGCTGGCGGAGACGCGCGGGATCGGAGAGTGGGGGTTCGCGGCGCTGCTCGAGGTCGATGGCCGGCGCTTCCTGATCGACACAGGCGGACGGGCGGAAACGGTCCTGCGCAACAGCGAAGAACTTGGCGTCGATCTGTCCACCGTCACGGACGTGGTCCTCACTCACAACCACGGGGACCACACGGCAGGCCTCGTGGCGCTGCGCCGTGAGCTCGCGAAGAAGAATCCACAGGCGATGCGGACGACGCACGTCGCGCCGGGTATCTTCGCGATTCGAGTGGACTCCAAAGGGACCGAGGGAGACGGCCTGCAATCGCTTCGACGCGACTACGAAGCCCTCGGCGGCGCGTTTGTCGAGCACTCGAAACCGACAGAGCTGGCGCCTGGCGTGTGGTTCACCGGACCCGTGCCGCGGCGACACCCGGAACGCAACTGGAGCGGCGACCTGCGCGTGCGCACACCGACAGGCCTGGTGGAGGACACGATCGCTGAAGATTCCTCGATCGTCGTCGACACCGCGTCCGGGTTCGTGGTGATCACGGGATGCGGCCATGCAGGCATCGTCAACATCCTGGAGTACGCGCGGGATTTCCGCCCGTCGTCGGTCGGTGTCTGCCGTTGTCGGCGGCCTGCACCTGTTTGCCGCGACCGACGAACAACTCGACTGGACCGCCGCGAAGCTGCGACCGTTCGCGATCAAGCACCTCCTGGGTGCCCATTGCACGGGAATCGAGGCAGTATTCAGGCTTCGAAACCGGTTGGAGCTGACCCGGCAAACGGCTGTCGTCGCGGCGGTCGGCTCGAGTTTCTCGCTGGACAAAGGGATCAACCCGCTCCGCCTGGCGCGGTGAGGCCGCTATCGATCCTGCCGCCTGTAGCACGCCTCATTCTCCATTCCCATCGCGTCGGCCCTCACCATGCACAGCCGCTCGGTCCAGCCGTTGCCGCCCTGATTGACCTCCACGAACCTGATGGTGACCTGTTCCGGCTGGGCGCGCCTCACCATCGTCAACCGGCTGCCGCTGACTGAGTAGGTGCCGCTGTTTTGTAAGTCATACGTCGACTCCTGGGCTTGCGTGGTGTTGGAGATCGCACCGCCGTAGGAATACCTGCCGCTGGCGGCAAATGTGTAGTCTCCAACGGCACCGCTTTCGACCGACGTCCACCTGCCCACGATCCTGTTGGCGCCGTCGTCGGCAGTCCTCGCGCTCGGGACGTTCTTCAGCGTGAAGCTGTTGAAGAATCGCCTCCATCCTTCGTACCTCAAGCAGTTGACGTGCCCCGGGAGGTCGCTGTGACGCACGGCGACGAGGGCGTACTGATTGCCGCTCCCGACCACCAGGGCGGCGCCGTCTTCGAAGCCGGCGAAGCTCGCGCCGTCGGGGTTGAGCTTGCCCATCAGCGCTTCGACCATCGCGAAAGGCAGCCCCTTCGGCAGGACACCTTTCGACAGCAGGTAGCGCTGCGGGCCGTCCTTTCGAGGATGCCAGCCCTTGTACATCGTGTCGAATACGGCTAGCGCGTCCTGCTCGAGATTACCCGAGGAGAGCTGCGGTTCGCCGAGCAGGATCAGGCAGCCCGACTCCATGTTCTGCATTCGCACGTGATCGCCCTGGCGCTGCACTTGCCAGCCTGGAGGCGGGATGAACTCGTAGTCGCCGAGAGTGAATGGAGCCGGCATCTCTGCCGCAGGACCGCCTGAGAGCGCGTTGAGGACGACGACGAGTACGCCGAGGGTGTGTGCCATTGGCCTGTCCTCCCGGTGATCGACGTTGAACGGAATCAGCTCGTCACGGCGCGCCGGCCAGATGCTTCGTCACGGCCCCGGTCAGCGCGATCGCCTCGGCCGCGCGATCGGCTCTCGATCCGTCGGCGGACGCAGGCGTGATCATCGCCTTCGTCAACGGCTCCGGCAGGCCAGCCTGGCGCCCGTAGTAGTTGATCGGTATGGCCATGACGGAGCGCGTGCCCGGCAGGGCGACGCGAATCCACATGGCGTAGCCCCAGAACGCGCCAAGCTTGTACAGCTGGCACGCCTCGGGCGAGTACCTCACGGCAAGCCGATGCGCCGTTCCACCGGCGTCGGCTTCCACGTGCGACACGAACTCCTCGTGGGCGTTTGCGATCTGCCTGGCGGAGAAGGGGCTCGGCGCGGGCACCGACAGCCTGCCCGCCAGCCGTTCGACTTCGCTGACGGACTGCGGGTTCGTGCGGTCCCTGCTCGCCACCCCTGACTGCGTATCGCTCCCGAAATGGACGCCGAGCATCCAGGCGTCCGCCTCTCGCTTCAGGCGCGGCGAGGGGACCTGCCTGGCCTGCAGCCTCGCCAGGACTCACCTTGCATGCGGTTGATTGCTGTGTCGCCTGGGACAGCGCCAGGTCGCCGATCGCCTCGGGATTCGACAGCATCACGTCGATAGCCGACAGTGCCAGCAGGTCGAACACCACGAAGCTGGCCGCAAGCGCCCAGACGATGGCGACGAAGAGGGCGGCGTGCTTCAGCCGCGTCGAGAGGGAGCGCGGTCGTGGCCGCTCCATGGCACGGCATTATACTGGCCGCGCTTCGAACAGGAGGTGAGCTGATGGGCGGGCTGCTGACCGGCCAGCTTGCGCACGTCTTCCTCGTCGCCATCCTCGACGCAGTCCTGATTTCCTGGATCGCGCTGCGCTGGTATCGCCGGTCCGTTCGTCGGCTGATGCGGGAACGCGGTGCGCCGGCCGGTGGGACCGCGGCCGTCGAGTCCGCGCCGGAACAGCCGCCGCCTTCGGCGCCTGCCGCTTCACCCGCGCCTCTCACCGTCGCGCTCTTCCAGACGCCGGACGCCGCGCAGAGCAGGCGCTCGCTTCACGCGGGCGTGGGATGGCGACGGCTCACCGTTGCCTACGGCATCGGCGCCGCCCTGCACTCGGCCGTGATCACGGCCTTCTTCCTGCGTTTTGATTCCTCATTTCCGGTTGCCGCGTGGTTTGCGCAGTGGTGGGTGTTTGCCTGGCCGATCGTGCCGACGCTTGCGGTCGTGCTCGTCCTGAACCGCTACGAAGTGGTTCGTCTGGCCATCGGCTACGTCGTGATCGGCGGAATCGCGATCGCGACGGTCACGCTGGCAGGACAGGCGGTGCGAGGATCGTTCAACGACGCTCCGCTGACCAACGTGTACTGGTTCGTCGTCAGTCTTGCATACGGCGCGTGGTTTCCACTGGCGCTGCTGCTGATCACGGGGTGGCGACGAATCCGTGCCGTGACGCCGCTCGCGCTGTCGTCGACGCTGGTCTTCGGGTTCGCGCTGATGCTGTTCCGCGAGGCGCTGACGGAGGCATTCAATCTCGAGGGCATTCGATCGGTTCTGCTCGGCGTGGCGGCATTCACTTCCGTGAACGTCATGTGCTACGGCCTGTTCATGGTCCTGGTGCTCCCGGTGGGATGGATCGCCTGGCGGCTCCTGCAGTACCTGGCGGCACGCTTCGAACGCAAGCGTTTCAGCGACGTGCAGCTCGTCGTCGATTGCTGGTGGCTCATCGTCACGGCTGATGAGCTCGTGACGCATTTCTCGACGACTGTACGGGCTTGGCGGAATCGCGGTGGGCGTCGCCGCGTTCGCTGCCTATCGGATCGGCGTGGCGCTGGCCCTGGCGTGGCTGCCGGGTCCGCACCGCGACCAGCCGAAGAAGCGGCTCCTGCTTCTGCGCGTGTTCGGATACCAGGCCCGCACCGAGACGCTCTTCGATCGCGTGGCGCAGCAGTGGCGCTTCCACGGACCGGTGCAGCTCATCGCCGGCGTCGATCTCGCGATGCGCGACGGTCGACCCTGGCGACATGCTGGCGTTCGTCGGCGGACGACTCGACGAACGATACGTGGCCACTGCAGGCGAGGCGGGCCGTCACGTGAGCGAGCTCGACATGCAGCGCGATCCGGACGGGCGCTTCCGCGTGAACGAAGTGTATTGCCGCGACGACACCTGGCGGCCGACGCTTCAGGCGCTGCTCGACACGACGGACACGGTCCTGATGGACCTCCGCAGCTTCTCCAGCGTGAACGCGGGCTGTGTATTCGAGCTGGAACAGCTCGTGTCGCGGCTCCCTCCGGAGAAGATCGTCTTCGTCTACGACCAGACGACCGACCTGCGGCTGCTCGGGACCTGCCTGTCCGATGGATGGCAGCGGGCTGGGCAGGAACGCGCACCGGGTGCCGGCTCGATCTCGTGCGTGCGCGTCGAGCGAAATTCCTGGTCAGAGCTCCAGCTGTTGATGCGGCGGCTCCTGGGACTGGAACAGCCGGGCCGCGTGCTGCCGGCGGCGGATCTGGCGTCGGCGTGAGCGGCGTGTAAGCGGCGCCACTGAAGTGGCGCCCTCCGTACGATGATGAGGCGCCACTAAAGTGGCGCCCTCCTAAGGCGCCCTCCTAGGGCTGGAGTGACCGCTCTCGGACGGCGCGGAACTCGGCGCCCTTCGACCACTCCGGGTACTTCGCCGCGTTGGCCACTCGATAGCCCACCGCAAACAGCAGCTTCCCGTCGTCGGCCATCCCCTGCAGGTTCCAGTCGTCCTTCACCTGGTCGGAGGGCTGGTGGTAGTCGTTGGTCGTGTACTCCTCGCGCTTCTGCTTGCCGTAGGCCTCGGGCTTGCCGACGAACTCGATGCCCTCGTCCGGGTTCAGTGCCGGGACGCCGACCTTCGCGAAGTTGAAGTGGTCGGAGCGGTAGTAGAAGCCCTTCTCGGGCTCGGGGTCGGGCCGGAGCACGCGCCCCTGTTCCTTCGCGGCCTCGAGGGCGTAGTTGTCGAGATCCGAGTTGCCCAGGCCGATGATGGTCAGGTCCTTCGTCGGCCCCCAGACGTTCATCGCGTCGACGTTGATGTTGGCGACGGTCTTCGCCAGCGGGTAGAGCGGGAACTTCGCGTAGTACTCCGATCCGAGCAGCCCCTGCTCCTCGGCGGTCACGGCGAGGAGGATGACGCTGCGCTTCGGCGCCGGCTTCACGTCCTTGAACGCCTTCGCGAAGGCAATCAGCAGCGCCGTGCCGGTGGCGTTGTCGCGCGCGCCGTTGTAGATCCGGTCGCCCTTGATCTCGGTGCCGAAGCCGAAGTGGTCCCAGTGCCCGGTGTAGACGACGTACTCGTTCTTCAGCGCCGGATCGGCGCCGGTGATCTTCGCGACGACGTTCTGCGAATCCAGCGTGCGCAGCTTCTGCGTGAACGTCATCGACGCCCTGGCGCCAAGCGGCACCGGCTTGAAGGCGCGCGTGCGGGCCTGCGCCTTCAGCGCGGCGAAGTCCTGTCCCGCGGACTTCAGCAGGGCAGTGGCGGCTTCGAGCGACAGCCAGCCCTGCACGGCGGCGCGGCCCATGCTCTTGTCGGGCGTGACGAGGCTGAAGCGCTCGCCGCCGAATCCCTGCACGACGTTGAACGGATAGCCGGCCGGACCGGTCTCGTGGACGATGAACACGCCGGCCGCGCCAAGTTCGGCGGCCTTGTCGTACTTGTAGGTCCAGCGGCCGTAGTAGGTCATCGCCCTGCCGCCGAACGTCTTCGGATCGAGGTCCGCGGGGTCGGCAGGTCGGTTGGTCTGTGGGTCGGTGGCAGGCACCGGCGGGTCGTTGACCAGGACGATCAGCGTCTTGCCCTTGACGTCGAGCCCCTTGAAGTCGTCCCACTGATACTCCGGCGCCTGGACGCCGTAGCCGGCGAACACGATCTCGGAGTCCTTCAACGCGATCGCGTCGGTGACGCGCTGGCTGAAAGCCACCACCTGATCGTGGGGCTTGAACGACTCCGCGCTCGAACCGCGCGTGACGACCAGCGGCGAGATGCCATCGGGCGTGATGCTGACGAGCGGCACCTTCTGCACCCACGTGCCGTCGGGATTGCCCGGCTCTGCGCCGACCGCCTTGAAGCGCTCGATCAGGTAGTTGACGGTGAGCGTCTCGCCCTTCGACCCCGGCGCGCGCCCCTCGAATTCATCCGAGGCGAGCTTGCGGATGTCCTGCATCAGGACGCCCGGATCGATCGACGGCATCTGGGCGAGGGGCAGGGGAGGCTGGGCGGCGACGGGAACGGCGGGGAGGACACTGACGAGCAGCAGGAGGAGATAGCGACTCATCAAACTAGTCTATGACGGCGGGGGAAGGTCGGTGGGAGGCGTGGGCGATGGGTCGGGAGGTCTGTGGGTCGGTAGGAACGTGGTGAGTCTGTGGCGGACGCGAACAGGGCATCTCCCAACAGCCCTGAAGACCACAAACTCACCGACCCAGCAGACCCACCGACCCCCAGACCCACGCCCTACCGGCCTACAGACGTCGCGCGTCAGGCCGTCGTCCTCTTTGTCGCGAGCCGATACACGAAGAGCAGCGCCATGGCACCCAGCAGGGACATGAAGAAGCCCGCTGGCTCATCGGGGCCGTACAGACCCAGGGCCTGGCCGAGATAGCCCGCCACCACGGCGCCGACGACGCCGAGGAGCATCGTGACGATGATGCCGCCGGGATCCCGACCCGGCATGACGAGCTTGGCGAGCGCACCGACAATCAAGCCGAAGATCGCCCACCCCAGAATTCCCATCATGGCTGTCCTCCCTTTGGGTCTCCGTGTTAGCCAACTCCGTAGAAGCTCACCCCTCCGCCGCCATTGCCCGCGTCCCCTCCACCACATCAAGCTGGTGCATGGGATTGGTCGCGGGAATCTCCGTCGTCGGCAGGCCCAGCTCGGCGCGGACGATGTTGCAGCCCTGGGCGATGGCCGACGCCTTGTAGAACGCGATCTCGCGGTTGCAGCCCTGGCGGCCGAAGCCGCAGTCGCTCGAGACGACCAGCTGCTCGACCGGGACGTACTTCAAGCGCGCTGCGGATCTCGCCCGGCGACGTCTTCGGCGCGGTCGGCCTGGAGCGTGCGATGGCTGACGGCGCCGATGCAGATCTTCTTCTTCAGGTCGTTGCGGAACGGCGCCAGCAGCTCGAGGTCGCGCTGGTTGCGGTCCTTCATCTCGAGCGTCCAGACGTCGCCGCGGCAGCGCTCCAGGTAGATCTCGATGGAGTTGGCGTAGCTGGTGTCCTCCATCACGCGCTGCATGTTCGGGTTGCCCCAGCAGGTGTGAATCCACAGCTCCACGTCGTCCAGGCCCTCGACCTCGCGGTTGAACGCGTCGATCATGAACTTCACGTCGTCATGATCCTTGCCGAAGGAGTTGGCCATGAAGTGGAAGGTCGGCTCCTCGATCTGCATCAGGCGGCACCCGGCGTCGCGCAGCGCACGCAGCTCGGCGTTCATCGCCACGGCCATGTCCCAGATCACCTGGCGCTTGTCCTTGTACTTCGGCGTGTGGATGTCGAGGAAGAGCGCCATCACCTGCGAGCAGCAGGTGCCGAACCGCACGGGCTTGCGCGTCTTGCCCTGCGCCGTGCGCCAGATCTTCGGATAGCCCAGCGGGCGGTGCTCGATCTTGTCGACGACGTGCGGCCATCGCCACCCGGTGTAGATCTCGTTCAGCAGCGTGCCAGGCGGGTAGTGCAGCCACGGCGCGGTCGTCTCTTCCGGCTGCAGGTAGTCGCCCTCGAAGCCGGCCCAGCGCTGCAGCGGGTAGTGATGCCAGGCGCGGCCAGCAAGGTCCTCGTCGCAGTGGTAGTCGCCGTGCGTGACCAGGTCGAGTCCGGCGCGCTCCTGGTCGCTGATGACGACGGCGAGCGCGTCCTGAAACTTCTCGCGAAAGCGCACGTCGAGCATGCAGGTGTCGAGCGGCTTGCCCCACATGCTGACGTCGAACCAGCGCGGACGCGGCCACGAGCCGGTAACCGTGCTGGGAAGGATGAGATTGGCGGTGGCGGTGAACATGGCGGCCTCCGGGGCGGAGGAATGATACTGCCTTCAGCCTTCAGACTACTGCCTTCAGCCTACTGCCTTCCGCCTTCAGGGGTTGCGCAGATTCGTCAGACTCAGCAGCGCGGCCATGTCAGCGGGCACGGGCGACTCGAGTGTGACACGCGCGCGTGTCACTGGATGCACGAGCTCGACGCGCCAGGCGTGCAGCGCCTGCCGCGAGAAGATGCGCAACGCATCTGAAAGCGCGCCGTCCGTAAATTCCGTGTGTCGCGGGCGGCTGTAGACGGGATCTCCCACGATCGGCCAGCCGCTGGCGGCAAGGTGCACGCGAATCTGATGGGTGCGGCCGGTGACGAGGCGGCACCGCACCAGCGACAGGCCGACGCGGGGCGCCGGCACGCGTCCGAGCCGCTCGAAGAGCGTCAGGCTCGGCATGCCCAGATCCGGCGACGCCACCACCTTGCGCCGATCGCCGGGATCGCGGCGCAGTCTCAGATCGATCTCACCGCGAGGTCGATTCACACGTCCGTAGACAATCGCGAGGTAGTCCTTCGCCGCCGTGCGCGACGCCAGCGCCTTCTGTAAGCTCGCGTGCGCCGTCGCGGACTTCGCGACGACGACGATGCCGGATGTCAGACGGTCGAGGCGGCCGACGATCGAGGGACGCTGCGGCGCGGGCCAGTCGCGCGCGTGCCACAACAGCGCGTTCATGACGGTGCCGGTCATGTGCTTGTGCGTCGGGTGCACGACGACGCCGGCGGGCTTGTCGATGGCCAGCAGGTGCTCGTCTTCGTAGAGCACCGTCAGCGGCACGGCTTCTGGCGCCATGACCGGACGCGGGGGCAGATCCGGCAGAGACACCGCGACGACGTCGCCGAAGGCGGCGCGCGGCAGCGACCTTGCGCACCGCCGTGCCGTTCACGGTCACGCGGCCGCTCTCGATCCACGCCTGCACGCGCGTGCGCGTGGCGAGGCCGATGTCGGTGAGATGCCGCCGCAGCACGAGGTCGAGCCGGCGGCCGGCATCGCCGCGATCGGCTGTGACGAGGCGCGGTGCGTGTGTCATGGTCGGAGGGGCGCGGGTTTGACTTGCAGGGCTAAAGCCCTGTCTCCACGACTCTACATCGCGCGGATGGTCGCGGCGACGTTGGAGCGGGCGGCGCGTATCGCCGGGGGCAGCCCGCCGACCACGCCCATGAACAGCGCGAAGCCGAGTCCCAGCGCCAGCAGGTCGGGCGTGATACGGAAGGCAAACGACAGATGGGAGAACGTCTGCCAGTTGATGGTGCCGGTCGTGATTCCGTTCACCGGCAGGACCGCGATACAACCGACGATGCCGCCGATGAAGGCGATCCACAGCGACTCGGCGACGAACGACGTGACGATGCTGCCGCCGCCGAAACCGAGCGCGCGAAGCACGGCGATCTCGCGCGAGCGCTCGCTGACGGCCGAGTACATCGTGTTGAGCGCGCCGAGAATGGCGCCCATCCCCATCACGACGGCGACAAGGCCGCCCAGCACGGTGATCAGCGTCGTCACGAGCTGCGACTGGCTGGCGTAGTACTCCTGCTCGCGTGTCGCCTGCACCTTCACGCGCTGATCGGCCTCGAGCAGCTTGCGGAACGCCGGGAAAGCGTCGGTCGACTGCAGGCGCGCGGTCACCGACTGGAACACCCCGGCCGGGCGCTGATACGCGCCGTTCAGCACGTCGGCGTCGGCCCAGATCTCGGAGTCGAACGCGCTGCTGCCGGCGTCGAACCTGCCGACGACGGTCCAGGTGCCCGGCCCGATCTTGACCTTCGAGCCGACGTCGAGCCCGGCATAGGCGTGCGCGGCGTTGCTGCCGACGACGATCTCGTACAGCCCGGGCGTGAAGAACCGGCCCTCGGCCATGCGGACGTTCTCGCGCACCTGCAGCACGCGCGGCGAGACGCCGCGCATCTGCACGTTGGCGTCGCTCTCGGTGCCGCGCAGCGGCAGCGCGGCGATCACGACGACCTCCGCGCTGACCATCGGCTCGGATCCCTTCCGCACCACCTGCGGCATGTCCTCGACGACCCGCACGGCGTCGAGCTCGATGGCGCTTGTCATCTCGGTGTCGGAGCCTGCCTGCTGAATGATCGCGTTCTCGGCCAGGCCCGACGAGACGATCGTCGCCTGGAAGCCGCGCGCCAGCGCCAGCATCGCGACGAACACCGCGACCGTGCCGGCGATGCCCAGCACGGCGACGAGCGAGGAATGCCAGCGGCGGCGCACGCTGCGGACGTTGTAGACGAACGGGATCGCCACCTCAGAGCCTCCTGAGCGCCGTGGCGACGTTCAGCCGCATCGCGTTGACCGCCGGAATCAGGCCGGAGACCAGGCCCGTGGCCAGCGCGACGAACAAGCCGGCGACGAGCGCCGAGATCGGCAGATACAGCAGCAGCAGGCCGTTGGTGATGTCCAGCCCGGCCAGGAACCGCGCGAGGAACAACCCGATCGCGCCGCCGAGCGCGGCGATGAGCAGCGACTCGGCAAGCACGAGGCCGAGGACGAACCGGCTGGTGAAGCCGATGGCCTTGAGCGTCGCCAGCTCGTTGGTCCGCTCGCGCACGGCGATGGCCATCGTGTTGCCGGTGACGAGCAGCAAGGTGAAGAACACGACGGAGCCGATGGCCAGGATGAGGAACTCGATGTTGCCCATCTGCTTCACCATAGCCGCGGCAAACGCGGCCTCGGTCTGCGTGCGCGTCTCGGACGCGGAGTTGCCGAACTCCGCGTCAATCGCCTTCGAGATGGCGACGGCGTTGTCGGGGTTGTCGACGCGCACGATGTACCACCCGACGATGCCCTTCCAGAACGCCGGCGCCTTCTCGTAGAGGTAGTCGTGCCGCAGCCAGAACTGCGTCTCGTCGTCGCTCGGGCGGGTGCCGTGATAGATGCCGCGCACGTAGAAGTCCCAGCTGCCGCCGCCGAAATAGCCCGGCGGCTTCAGCGGGATCTTGTCGCCGATCTTCCAGCCGAAGCGCGCCGCCAGCTTGGCGCCGATGACGCAGCCCTGGCGATCGTCGAGAAACGCCTGCCACTGCGCCTTGTCGACGACGAACTCGGGATACATGCGCAGCCAGTCGTCGGGGACGATGGCGAACTGCGGGAAGAAGTTCTTCGGGTCCTGGTAGACGCCGCCGAACCACGTCGAGTGCGCGACGTCCTTCACGCCGGCGACGCGCTTCAGCCGATCGAAGTAGGGCAGCGGAAGCGGCTGGATGATCGACGTGCGGCCGATGACGACCAGCCGATCGGCGCCGGCGACTTCGACGCCCTGATTGAAGCCGTTGCGAATGGCGCCGAGCAGGCCAAACAGGAAGAACGCGACAACGAACGACCCAATCGTGAGCGTCGTCCTGATCTTCTTGCGCTTCAGATTGGCCAGGAGCAGCGGGAGAAAGCGCATGACGAGTGCAGTCTAGCAGCCGGATGGTGGTTAGACACGGCTGAGTTTGCGCCAACGCCCCGCTGTTGACCATCAGGAGAGAGGTCGCCCTGGTGCTGACGTGCGACGCGAGCGGGACCAACCGATGGCACTCAGCCGCGAGGAACCAGCCCGGCGTGCGTGGCGAAGAGCGCCAGTTCGACGCGAGTCGATTGACCGGTCTTGTCGAAGATCTTTGAAAGGTGATGCTTGACGGTCTCTTCGCTCAAACCGAGTTGCCTGGCAATGTCGCGGTTCGAGGCGCCGGTCGAGACAAGCGCAATCACCTCGAGCTCGCGGGTCGTGAGGCCGAATAGGCGTGGGGCGGTGTCCGTCGCCACGGCCGATGGCCCCTTTGCGAGACTCTCCACCAGGGATTGGAAGGCATCCCCGCCAATCCAGTAGTGGCCGGCAACCACGGTGCGGATGCATTTGAAGATCTGATCGGCGGCAGACGTCTTCAGCAGCACGCCCGAGGCACCGAGACGCAGCGCTCGCAGCGCGTCCTGCGGCTCGATCGCGGCCGTGAGCAGCACGATACGTGTCCGCGAACATTCGTTGCCGAGCGCGAGCAGCGCGTCGAGGCCGCTTACGGTTGGCATCGCGACGTCGAGCAACAGCACGTCTGGCCGATGCGCGCGCGTGAGGTCTATGGCCTCCCGACCGTCCGTGGCCTCGGCGAGCACGGTGAACCCCTGGTCCGCTTCGAGGAGTCGACGCAAGCCCATCCTGTAGATTGGATGGTCATCGGCGATCAGCACGCGGACTACGGCCGTCTCAGGCATTCATTCCTCGCGCCCACTCGATCACGATGTTCGCGCCCTCGCCCGGCTTGGACGCAACCGTGAGCGTGCCGCGCATCGCGCGTACGCGTTCCTTGATCAGCTTTGGACCCATGTCTCTCCTGTCGAGCTCGTCGAGCGTGAGGCGCCCGACGAACCCAAAGCCCCGGCCGTCGTCATCGATCGACAACCGGCAGCTGCGTTCACATTGGCTCAACGAGATGGTGACCGAGCGCGCTCCGCTGTGCTTCCGGACGTTCGTGAGCGCTTCCTGGACTATACGTGTTAGATGCCGGGACGTGGTCGATGAGCAGTCGAGGTGCGATAACGTCGAGACGAGCCGGACGTCCAACTCCGCGTCACGACGCAGCTTCGTGGCCAACTCGGCAATGATGCGCAGGACGTCGTCGCCGCTTGTCGCTGTCGGCCGCAGGCGCACCATCAGGTCCCGAGTTTCGGCGATGCTCTTTCGAAGCTCCGCCCGCAACCTGACCAGCTGCGTCGGCGCCACCGGCGACATCTCTGCCAGCAGCCTGAGCCTCTCGATCTCGAGGTCGAGGGCGGCCAGGGACTGCACGGGCCCGTCGTGCAGTTCTCGGGCGATGCGGCCGCGCTCAATCACGCCGACCCGCGAGCGCAGCGCACGGACGTCGTAGTCGCGCTGCAGTATCGGCGCGGCCCGATCGACGAACAGTCGCACGAACGGCAGCGCGTCAGGAAACGGCTCGCTGGGGTCGAGCACCAGCAGCCGCACTCGCCACTCGGTCGTGACCGTATCAGCCGTCAGTAGTGACGCGAGCCGGTGCTTGGCGAACAGTGTGCGGGCAAAGTGTTTTTCGGCCGGGGACAGCGAGCAGGGCCGGCCCGCAGAGGACAGCCCCCTGCCGACGACCTTGCCGGTTCCGCGGGACTGCGCGAACCATGCGAGACAATCGCCCGTCGAGTCGCCGAAGTAGGTCAGCTTCTCGGTGTCCGAGATTTCCTCGACAAGGGGCCTCGCGCCACCGGTGCGTTCGATGGCCCAGAGATAGCCCTGCCGGCTCGTGAGGTCCTCGACGGCCAGCAACGCACGCGGAGCGCCGAAGTATGCGAGGCATTCACTGAGGCACAGCCGCAAGGCGTCGGCAAACGACGAGGCGGCGCCGATGCTTGCGAGGCCCCTCGCCAGAGCCTCCCGCTGAGCGAAGTACATGCGGGCCTGCGCGGCGAGCGCCGTAAACATCAGAGTCAGCGCCAGCAGCGCCGATGCGTATGACACCGTGCGCCACATCGAGAATGCCGTGCCGGTATCGATGACGGCCGTCACTACGAATGCTGCCAAAGTCACACCCCCGGTGACGAGGGTGGCGTGGGACCCCCACCGAGCGGCCGCCGCGATGAGGGTGAATACCACCAGGACCAGCGGGGCGGGCAGCGGGGCCATCAGATGCAGCAGCACGGTGGTGAAGGCGAGATCCACCCCATGCACCACGCGCGTCGCCCGCACCAGCCAGCCTGATACCAGCACCGCCAGGAAAGCTTCAGCGGTGCAGACGACGGCGTATGCGGTGACGACGTCTGCGGCCAACGCTCGTGCCGCCAGGGACATCGCTGGCTGGTTCGTGAGGCTCGCCACCAACATCGGGAGCGGGAAAACGCGTGCCACGGCGAGGACCTGCTCGATCCTGGCACTAGCCTCGGGTGACGCGAAATCGCCCCTGCGCCAATGCGGCACGGAGTCGGGCCGCGATGAATCGACGCCTGCTGCAGGGGGCCGCGGGCGCATGGCCTCTCCTCTCGGATGACAATCCGCCTTTACTGCGTGTCACGCCGAAGGGCGTGGTCGGCGGACGAGGTCGGCGGCGCGGACCTCAACGGTGAGCGCGTCGCCCACTTCACCCGAATTCCATTGTGAATGAGGGCACAAATCGTGCCTCCTACCTCACTGTCAGGAGGCCAAACGTGAACCGGGGGAAAAAGGCTTGGTAACGGGAGGTCCGCGCCGCCAGCGCGCGCTTGTCGCGCTTGGGTCAAAACGCGGAGTGCAGCGGCCGCTGCGGCTGATGCGTGAATATGTTACTCCCTGCTATCCGCTCCGACTCATCCGAGAAAGCTCAGCTTTACGGACACTGCGACACCCCATTCGTGAATGTTCGCGGAGCACCCGGAGGCCGGCTGAAGATGCAGGGACATGTTGGTCGCGACGGCGCTGGGACGGTAGTCATCGGTTCGCGTGCTTTGCGTAAGTGCCGATGAGCGACGCCTCGCCGAGCACGTGGCCCGTCATCGCGTGCTCCAGCGCTGCCTTCGTCGGCTGCTTCAGATCTGCCAGCTCCGCATCGAGGGCGTAGAGCTTGAAGAAGTAGCGATGGCGTCCAATCGGCGGACAGGGCCCGCCGTATTTCGGCTGTTTCCAATCGTTGACGCCGACGCCTGCGCCGGACGGCAAGATCGCCGTCTCTGATCGCCTGCGAAAGCGATGTGACCATCGCGGGCAGGTTGTAGAGCACCCAGTGCACCCACGTGCGTTGGGGCCTGGCCGGATCCGGCGCGTCGGGGTCATCCACGATCAGCGCGTAGGCGCGCGTGCCGTGAGGCGGGTTGCTCCACTCGAGAGCGGGGGAGACGTCGGCGCCCTCACACGTGAAGCGCTCCGGGATGCTGCCGTTGTGCGAGAAGTCGGGAGACGAGAGCGTGAGCGCCATGTGACTTCGGCGGAACTAAAGTTCCGCCCTCCGATGTTCGACGGGATCGAGAGTGCCGCACGCCTATCTGCGGCGGAAGCCAGCTGCCGCCCTCCGTACCGTACGTGCGGCCGACGCTACGCGTGCGCCGGCTCTTGCCGCCGGCGGCGCCGGGCGGCCCACAGGCGCAGGCGGTCGAGGTACAGGTAGACGACCGGCGTCGTGTAGAGCGTCAGGATCTGGCTGAACATCAGGCCGCCGACGATGGCGATGCCGAGCGGCTTGCGAAGCTCGGATCCCTCCCCGGCGCCGATCATCAGCGGCAGCGCGCCGAGCATCGCCGCCAGCGTCGTCATCAGGATCGGCCGGAGGCGCAGCAGGCACGCCTCGCGGATCGCGTCGTACGGGGAGAGCTGCTTCTCGCGCTCCAGCTGCAGCGCGACGTCGATCATCAGGATCGCGTTCTTCATGACGACGCCTATGAGCAGGAACAGGCCGAGCATGGCTATCAGGCTGAACTCGGTTTTCAGCGCCTGGAGCGCCAGCAGCGCCCCGACGCCGGCTGACGGCAGCGTCGAGAGGATCGTCAGCGGGTGCATGTAGCTTTCGTAGAACACGCCGAGCACGATGTAGACGATGAGCAGCGTGCCGAAGATGGCGATCGACTGGTTGCCCTGCATCTGCTGGAAGAACGCCGCGTTGCCCAGCAGCTGGCCCTGGACCGAGGACGGCATCGCCAGCCGCGCGACCGCGTCCTCGATGACCGCCTCGGCCTCGCTGAGGCTGACGCCCGGCTCGCAGCTCGAACGAGATGTTCTGCGACGCGAACTGCCCGTAGTGCTGCACGCGGTCCGCGGCGGCGGTGTGCTCGTAGCGGCTGAAGGTCGACAGCGGCACCCGCTGCCCCTCGGTCGAGATGACGTACAGCTGGTCCAGCGCCTCCGGCCCGCGCGCGTACTCGGGCGCAACCTCCATGACCACGCGATACTGGTTCAGCGCGTTGTAGATCGTCGAGACCTGCCGCTGGCCGAACGCGTTGTTCAGCGTTTGGTGACGGTCGCCATGTCGATGCCCAGCCGCCGCGCCTCGGCGCGATCGACGACCAGGGTCACCTGCTGGCTCGACACGAGCTCGTCGTCGAAGCCGGTCAGCTGCGGCAGCTGCTGGAGCGCGGCGCTGACCCGCTCGGCCCAGACGCGCAGCAGCTGCGAGTCGTCGGCCAGCAGCGTGTACTCGTAGCCGCCGCCGCCTCCTCCGCCCGCCGCCGCGGCCGCCGAACCGGATGTCCTGGTCGACGAACAGCCGCATGCGCGCGCCCGGGACCTTGGGCAGGCTGCGGTTGATCCGCTCGACCACCTGCTCGGCCGAGACCTTGCGCTCGCGCAGCGGCTTGAGGCGCACGAACGTCCGCGCGTTGTTGATGCCGCCGCCGCCGCCGATGAAACCGGCCATGCTGTCGACCGCCGGGTCGGCGAGCACGGCGCGCCGGAACGCGCTCGATCTTCGGCTGCATCACCTGGAACGACAGCCCGTCGTCGCCGCGGATGAAGCCGCCGAGCTGCCCGGTGTCCTGCATCGGCAGGAAGCTCTTCGGCGCGGCGATGTACAGCGACACGTTCAGCATGATCACGCCGACCAGCAGGCAGACGACGAGCGGCGCGTGGCGGAGCGACCAGACGAGCGTCGTGTCGTAGCCGCGGACGAGCCAGCGATGGAAGCCGTCGCTGATCCGCTGGAAGATGTTGCGCGGCCCGGCGCCCTGATGGCGGCCCAGCCACCGGGAGCACAGCATCGGCGTGAGCGTCAGCGACACCATCAGCGAGATCAGGATCGCGGCGACCAGCGTGATCGAGAACTCGCGGAAGAGCCGCTCGATGATGCCGCCCATGAACAGGATCGAGATGAACACGGCGACCAGCGCCAGGTTCATCGAGAGCAGCGTCCAGCCGACCTCCCGGGCGCCCTGGATGGCGGCCTCGAACGGCGGCTTGCCCAGCTCCACGTGTCGCGAGATGTTCTCGAGCACGACGATCGCGTCGTCGACGACCAGGCCGGTGGCGACGATGAGCGCCATCAGCGAGAGGTTGTTGAGCGAGAAGCCCAACAGATACATCACGCCGAAGCTGCCGACGAGCGCCACTGGAACCGCCGCGACCGGAATGAACGCGGCGCGGAAGCTGGCGAGGAAGAGCAGCACGACCAGGATCACCAGCGTCACCGCGATGAGCAGCGTCCGCTCCGCCTCGTGCAGCGTCGCCCGGATGCTGGGCGAGCGGTCGCTGGCAATCGCCATGTCGATGCCGGCCGGCAGGTAGGCGCGCAGCGCCGGCAGCTGCGCGGTGATCGCGTCGACGGTCTGGATGATGTTGGCGTCGGGCTGGCGGCTGACGATCAGCAGCACCGCCGGCTTGGTGTTGAAGAAGCCGGTGTTGTACCGGTCCTCGACGCCGTCGGTGACGGCGGCGATGTCTGTCAGCCGGACCGGCGCGCCGTTACGATGGGCGATGATGAGCGGCTGGTAGTCCCTTGCGCGCGTCAGCTGATCGCTCGCCTGGATCTGCCAGGCGCGGTCTCCGTCTTCGACCAGCCCCTTCGGACGCAGCAGGTTGGCGCCGGCAATCGCGCGCCGGACCTCGTCAAGGGAGATCCCATACTGCGTCAGCGCGTTCGGCTGCAGCTCGACGCGCACGGCGGGCAGCGAACCGCCGCCGACCTCGACGTCGCCGACGCCGGGCACCTGGGCGACCTTCTGCCGCAGCACGGTGGAGGCGATGTCGTAGATCTCGCTCGTCGTCCTCGTGTCCGAGGTGAGCGCCAGGATCATGATCGGCGCCTGCGACGGGTTGATCTTCCGGTATTGCGGCATGCCCGGCAGCGCGCTCGGCAGCATCGATCGCGCGGCGTTGATGCCCGCCTGCACCTCGCGGGCGGCGGCGTTGATGTCCTTGCCGAGGTCGAACTGGATGAAGATGCGCGTCGAGCCCTGCGAGCTCCACGACCGGATCTCGTTGACGCCGGCGATCGTCCCGAGCGCGCGCTCCAGCGGCGTGGCGACGCTGCTGGCCATGGTCTCGGGGCTCGCGCCGGGAAGGTTGGCCATCACCGAGATGACGGGGAAATCGACCTGCGGCAGCGGCGAGACCGGCAGCTGCAGGAACGCCACCGCGCCGGCCAGCACGATCGACAGGTTGATCAGCGTCGTGGTGACCGGGCGCCGGATGAACGGTGACGAGAGGCTCATATACACCCCGTGCTGCGTGCCTGGTGCTGCGTGCCAGGTGCGGTGCCTTGTGCCGGGTGCAGGGTGCGGTGTCGCACAGCTACGCTCCTTCGGCGGCTGCCAGTTGCGGCTGCGGCGCGCCGCGCCACCGGCGCGAAAGGCGATCGAAGTACAGGTAGATGACCGGCGTCGTGAACAGGGTCAGGACCTGGCTCACGAGCAGGCCGCCGACCATCACCAGGCCGAGCGGCTGCCGGAGCTCGGCGCCGGAGCCGGAGGCGAACATCAACGGCAGCGCGCCGAAGAGCGCCGCCAGCGTCGTCATCAGGATCGGGCGGAAGCGCAGCAGCGCCGCCTGGTAGATCGCCTCGCGCGGCGCCAGCCCCTGCGCACGCTCGGCGTCGAGCGCGAAGTCGATCATCATGATCGCGTTCTTCTTGACGATGCCGATGAGCAGGATGATGCCGATGACGGCGATGAGGCTCAGGTCGGTGCCGGTGATGAGCAGCGCCAGCAGCGCGCCGACACCGGCCGAGGGCAGCGTCGAGAGGATCGTCACCGGGTGGATGTAGCTCTCGTAGAGCACGCCCAGCACGATGTACATCGTGACGATGGCCGCCAGGATCAGCAGCAGCGTGCTGTCGAGGCTGGCGCGGAACGCCTCCGCGGCCCCCTGGAAATGGGTCTGGATGCTTGGCGGCATCCCGATCTCGCGCTGGGCCACCTCGATGGCCTCCACCGCTTCGCCCAGCGATCGTCCGGGCGCGAGGTTGAAGGACATCGTCACCGCCGGGAACTGGCCGGTGTGGTTGATGACCAGCCGCGCGTGGCGTTCCTCCACCCTGGCAATGCTGGAGAGCGGCACCTGCTGGTCGTCGCCGGTGGCGACGTGAATCTGGACCAGCGACTCGGGTCCGAGCTGATAGCGGGGGGCCGCTTCGAGCACCACGCGGTACTGATTCGCCTGCGTGTAGATCGTCGAGATCAGCCGCTGCCCGAACGCGTCGTACAGCGCGTCGTCAATCGCCGAGACGCTGATGCCCAGCCGGCTGGCGGCGTCGCGGTCGATGTCGAGGAACGCCTGCAGCCCGCGATCCTGCAGGTCGCTGGCGACGTCCTGCAGTTCCGGCGCGCCGCGCAGCCGCTCCTGCAGCTTCGGGACCCACTCGCTGAGACGGTCGGCGTCGGGGTCCTCGAGGATGAACTGGAACTGCGTCCGGCTCACGCGATCTTCGATCGTCAGGTCCTGCACCGGCTGCAGGTATAAGGTGATGCCCGGCACGTCGGCCAGGCGGCTGCGCAGGCTGGCGATGATGTCCGCTGCCGCGCGGGTGCGTTGATCGTGCGGCGCCAGCGTGATCAGCATCCGGCCGCTGTTCAGCGTCTGATTGCTGCCGTCGACGCCGATGAACGACGACAGGCCGGTGACGTCGGGCTCCTTCAGGATCACGCGGGCGGCCGCCCGCTGGCGTTCGGCCATCGCCGTGAACGACACCGACTGCGGCGCCTCGCTGATCGCCTGGATGGCGCCGGTGTCCTGGACGGGGAAGAAGCCCTTCGGGACCGCCATGTAGAGCACGACCGTGAGCGCCAGCGTCGCCACTGCAACCAGCAGCGTCAGCGGCTGATGCTGCAGCACGAACTGCAGCTGCCGGCCGTAGGCGGCGATCATCCAGTCGATCACCGCGCCGCTCTTGCGATAGAACCACCCCTGCTCGAAAGACTTCTCGTGCCGCAGCAGGCGCGCGCTCATCATCGGCGTCAGCGTCAGCGAGACGACCAGCGAGATCAGGATCGACACGGCCAGCGTGATGGCGAACTCCCGGAACAGCCGGCCGACGACGTCGGCCATGAACAGCAGCGGGATCAGCACGGCAATGAGCGAAATCGTCAGCGACACGAGCGTGAAGCCGATCTCCCTGGCGCCGACGAGCGCCGCCTCGAACGGCGTCGCGCCTTCCTCCAGGTGGCGCGCGATGTTCTCCACCATGACAATCGCGTCGTCAACGACGAAGCCGGTGGCGATGGTCAGCGCCATCAGCGTCAGGTTGTTGATGGAGAAGCCGGCGAGGTACATCACGCCGAAGGTGCCGATGAGCGACAACGGCACGACGACGCTGGGGATGATGGTCGCCGGGATGTTGCGCAGGAACAGGAAGGTGACGAGGACGACCAGCGCGACGGCGAAGATCAGCTCGTGCTGCGTGTCGCGCACCGACGATCGGATGGTCTCCGTGCGGTCGCTGATGACCGCGACCTCGAGCGTGCTCGGCAAGGTCGCCGTGAGCTGCGGCAGCAGCCGCTTGACGCGGTCCACGACCTGGATCACGTTGGCGCCTGGCTGCCGCTGGATGTTGATGAGGACGGCCGGCAGGTCGTTCGCCCACGCCGACAGCCGGCGATTCTCGGCGCCGTCGACGACCTCGGCGACATCGGCCAGCCGCAGCGGCGCGCCGTCCTGATACGCGATGATCAGGTCGCGGTAGGCCTCGGGCGAGCGGAGCTGGTCGTTGGCGTCGAGCATGAACGACCGCTCGGGGCCGTCGAAGTTGCCCTTCGGCTGGTTGACGTTGGCGGCAGAAATCGCCGACCGCAGCGTCTCCATATTCAGGTTGTGCGCCGCGAGGGCCTGGGGGTTGGCCTGGATGCGGACGGCGGGACGCTGGCCGCCGGCGATGCTGACCAGGCCGACGCCGGGCAGCTGCGCCAGCTTCTGCGCGACGCGGGTGTCCACGAGGTCGTGGACCTGCGGCAGCGGCACGGTCTTCGACGTCACCGCGAGCGTCAGGACCGGCGTGTCGGCCGGGTTGACCTTGTTGTAGACCGGCGGCTGCGGCAGGTCGTTGGGCAGGAGGCTGTTGGCCGCGTTGATCGCCGCCTGCACTTCCTGCTCGGCGACCTCGAGCGGCTTGTCCAGGTTGAACCGCAGCGTGATGACCGAGGCGCCACCGGAGCTGGTGGACGACATCTGGTCGAGCCCGGGCATCTGCCCGAACTGCCGCTCGAGGGGTGCCGTCACGGCGCTGGTCATGACCTCCGGGCTGGCGCCCGGGTAGAACGTGAGAATCCGGATGGTCGGGTAGTCCACCTGCGGCAGCGCGGATACCGGCAGCAGCCGGTAGGCGAGCATGCCCGAGAGGAGCAGCGCTCCCATCAGCAGGGCCGTCGCGACCGGCCGGAGGATGAACGGGCGCGAGATGTTCATTGCCGAGGCGTCCCTGTGCCCCCGCGCCGGCCGCCGGCCGGCCCCCCAGCGGCGCCGCCAGGCGCCGCGCCCCCTGCGCCTCCGCGAGCCCCGCCGGGGCTCGTGCCCGCCGTGGCGCCGCCAGGCGCCACGCCCTCCTTGATCACTTCGACCTTCGCGCCTTCGGTGAGGTCGTCCACGCCCTCGAGCACGATCTGCTCGTCGGCGGCGAGCCCCTTGGTGACGGCGATGCGGTCGCCCTGCGCCGGGCCGAGGTCGATGCGGCGGATCGTCACGGAGTTATCGGGCTTCACGACGTAGACGAACGTGCCGAAAGACGCGCGCTGCACCGCCGCGGATGGGATCGCAATCGCGTCTCGCAGCGTCTTCACGCGCAGCCGCACGTTCACGAACTGATTCGGGAACAACCGCTCGTCGGTGTTGGCGAACTCCGCCCGCAGCTTGATGCTCCCGGTGGTCGTGTCGATCTGGTTGTCCACCGTCTTCAGCGTGCCGTCTGCGAGCTTCGCGCTCTCGGCACGGTCCCAGGCTTCGACCGGCATCCGCTCGGTGCCGCGCATCGCGTCGAGGACCGCCGGCAGCTCGGCTTCCGGAATCGTGAAGAGGACCGAGATCGGCCGCATCTGCGTGATGACGACGAGCCCGTTCTCATCGCCGCTGCGAATCAGGTTGCCGGCGTCCACCTGCCGGAGGCCGAGGCGCCCGTCGATGGGCGCCACGATGCGCGTGTACGACATCTGCAGCTTCGCGTTGTTGACCTGCGCGTCGTTGGCCTGGAGCGCGCCCTCGTATTGCTGCACGAGCGCTTCCTGCGTCGTCACCTGCTGCTTGGTGATCAGGCCCTCGGCGACGAGGCGCTGGTACCGTTCCAGGTCACCCCTGGCGTTCTTGAGGCGCGCCTGGTTCTCCTGCAGCTGCCCCTGCATCTGGCTCAACTGCGTCTGGAACGGGCGCGAGTCGATCTCCGCCAGCAGCTGGCCGGCGCTGACGCGCTGGCCCTCGGTGAACAGGACGCGCACGAGCTCGCCGTCGAGGCGGCTGCGGACCGTGACGGTGTTGAGCGGAGTCACCGTGCCCAGTGCCTTCAGCTCGACCTCGATGGTCTCGCTCTTTGACGGCACGGTGCGAACCGGGACCGTCTGGCCGCGAGGGAAGAACCGCTGCCGTTCCTGCGGCGCGGGGCCCCTGGCCCCCCACTTCGCGTACGCGCCTGCGGCCGCGCCAAGCAGCACGAAGCCGGCAATCCAGAGTTTCCAGCGGGAGGGCGGGCGCGTTGATGAATGAGCGGTATCAGGGCTGTTCATGAGTGGGGAATCGGGTACTACAGGCATACGTCCGTCGGCGACCACCTGTTACGTCCGTGCCTCGACAGGCGGGGCGTGCGGATCGGGGCCAACTCCTCATTTTACGGCCGATCCTTGCAGGGTGCGATAATCGCCACGCGCAATGCCCTTTGCACCCGGCACCCGCCTCGGTCCCTACGAGATCACGGCGCCGCTCGGCGCCGGCGGAATGGGCGAAGTCCACAAGGCCCACGATCCACGGCTGCACCGCGACGTGGCGGTCAAGACGTGCCTGCTCGGCGACGATGCCACGGCTGACGGCCGTGCGCGATTCGAGCGGGAAGCACGCGCGGTCGCCGCCCTGAATCATCCCCACATCTGCACCGTGTTCGACGTCGGCTGCCATGACGGACTCGACTACCTGGTACTGGAATACCTGGAAGGCGAGACGCTGGCGACCCGGCTGGAGCGCGGCGCCTTGTCCGTTGACGAGGCGTTGCGTTATGCGCGTCAGATGGCCGATGGCCTCGCCGCCGCCCATGCCGCGGGAATCGTCCACCGCGATCTGAAGCCCCAGAACGTGATGCTCACGGCAAGCGGCGTCAAGCTGCTCGACTTCGGGCTCGCACGCCAGCAGCCGGTCGTGACTGCGCCCGGAATGGGCGTCACCGCGACCGAGCTCACGCGCGCCGGCTTGCTGATCGGCACCGTCCCGTACATGGCACCGGAGCAGATCGAGGGCCGGCCTGTCGATCATCGAGCAGATATCTTCGCGTTCGGCGCGGTGCTGTACGAGATGGTCACGGGACGACGGGCGTTTCCCGGCGACTCGGCGCCGACTGTGATCACCGCTGTGTTGCGCGACCAGCCGCCCGCGCCGTCCGCGGTCGCGTCGGCACTGCCGTCCGCTCTCGACCGCGTCGTCGCCGCGTGCCTCGTCAAGGATCGAGAGGCGCGCTGGCATTGCGCACGCGATCTGCATCGACAACTGACGTGGCTCGAAGCCGAGCCAGCGTCAAAGGCTGGTGCCGCAGATCAACGTGCCACGAGCGGGTCCTGGTGGGGGTGGTTGCTCGGCGCGGGCGGCGCGGCAGTGGTTGCGTTGGTTGCTGTGAACGCCCTCAAAGGCACGAGCCGCGTCCCTGCCGTAGCGGACCGTGCCGTCTATCTCCGTGTCGATCCCCCCGAAGGCACGACGCTCTTCGTGCCGAGCGGGCCGCCCAATCTCGTGCAGATGAGTCTTTCACCGGACGGCGAGACGCTGGCCTACATCGCCACGTCACGCGATGGCCGGCAATCTCTCTACACGAGACGGCTCGACAGCCAGACGACTCGTGCCGTGGCTGGCACCGATGGCGCGATGTTTCCTTTCTGGGCCTCGGACAACCGCACCGTGGCATTCTTTACGACCACCGAGCTGAAGACGGTGGACGACTCGGGCGAGTTGCCGAAGACACTTGGACGATTTGCCGACGCGCGGGGCGGCACCTGGGTCGCCGCAGATCAGATTGTCGTGGCAGGCGGGCCGAAGGGCGCACTCTACCGCATCGCGCCGTCCGTCGGGCGATTCGAAGAGTTGGCAGCACCTGACGCGCCAACGAAGCGCTTTGCATGGCCTCTCGCGCTTCCGGACCAGCGGGGCCTGCTGCTTTCGGAGATCGACCTCAAGGCGTCTCTGCGTCCGGCGACCGTGACGGTACGCTCACTCGACGGTCGAAATGCGCGTCCGCTGGTGCAGGCCGATGGACGCCCGTCATTTTCCGCGCCCGGCACGCTGCTGCTGGTTCGCAGCAGCATCCTTTTCGCCCAGGACTTCGATCCGACATCTGCGACTCTGTCCGGGACGCCCAGACGCCTCATTGAAGGCGTTGCGGCCACCATCCCGTCCGCCTCGGCCTCGCTGACCACCTCAGAGTCGGGCGACCTCGCCTATGCTCCGTCTGTACGTCGGCGGAAACGACACGCTCACATGGTGGTCTCGAACAGGTCAGCGCCTCGGCACTTTGGGCGCGCGAGGGAGATTACGTCAGTCCGGCGCTTTCCCCCGACGGCCAGTTCGTCGCGGTACGCCGATCGCTGGCGGAGCCGGGTGGGGCCGGCGTATCCGGGAACGGCCGGTTCGGACCTTTTCATTCTTGACGTGGCACGCGGCGCGAGCAGCCGCTTCACCTTCGACGTGACCCCGGACAGCTCACCGGTCTGGCACCCGAACGGTCGCACGCTGGCCTTCAGCTCGTCGCGCCAGGGCCTGGACGATCTCTGGCTGAAATCGGTGGGTTCGAGCACGCTTGAGCATCGAGTCCTGGATGGTCCGGCCATTCCCACGGATTGGTCCCCGGATGGAGGAACGATCGTTTTTCACTCATCGACCGCCGGGTGGCAGTTCGACCTCGGCGCAGTCTCGTCCGCGCCGCCGTACACCGTGGTCAAGCTCACCGATACCCCGTTTCTCGAAGTCCAGGGCCGTCTGTCGCCCGACGGCCGGTGGCTGGCATACGCCTCGAACGAGTCGGGTGTATTCGAGGTGTACGTGCAGCCGTTTCCGTTGGATGGACGGCGCTACACGGTGTCGGTTGGCGGCGGCTCGGAACCGTCGTGGCGCGGGGACGGCCGTGAGCTCTTCTACCTCGCGCCCGACAGCACGCTGATGGCCGTGACAGTGAGCCTCGGAGCCGAGTTCGACGCCCGGAAACCGGTCCTCGCTGTTCCGGCTCGAGGTGCCGCCCCTCCTGCTGCCGTACCGGGCCCGCTATGCGTCCACGCGTGACGGGCAACGGTTTCTCACGCTCACGCCGCGTCCTGCGCCGCCGCCGGCGATTCATGTGCTGGTCAACTGGCGGGCGCGGGAGGGTGGGCAGGGGAATAGGGGCATTCGCCCAGTTACGAGTTACGAGTGACGAGTTACGAATGAGGATTGCGCGGATTGATGAGGACTGGCCTGTCCGTAGAACGAGCGAAGCGAGCACGACCCTGCACTCGTAACCCGTAACTTCAGATCATCGGCTGCGACCGGTGGACGAACTGGATGGCCATGCCCCACGGATCGCGCAGCATCGCCACGGTGTCGCCTGCGGGCGTGACCTGCACGTCGCCTTCGGGCGACGCGCCAGCCAGCAGGAGCCGGCTTCGCGTTCCGGCGACATCGTCGGTCCAGAAGGCGATGTGGAGAATCAGCGGGTCGATGCTCCGATAGTCGGGCACGGCGACCTTCGGGTTGTTGTAGAACTCCAGCATCACCGCGTCGCCGGTGTCGGCGAGGAACTGTCCGAAGGGCCGTTCCGACTGGGCGCGCTTCGACGGACATCCCGAGGTGCTCGACGTACCAGCGGGCGACGGCGGCGGGATCTTCGACCTGATACGCTGTGTGCTCAATCTTCATGGGGTGGAGTCTGTAGGGTTGTAGGTCGGTGGTCGGGGTCGGTGGGTCTGTAGGTCGGCGATGATCATGCCACAGGGAGGCTGAGCGATGAGCGCGACACGGAGTGTTGGCCGATACCTGCTTGCCACTGCAGTAGCCGTCGGCGCAGCCGCGTCGGCAGCGGCGCAGACGCCCGCGCCGGCCCCGGCGCCGCCTCCGGCGCACGTCTCGCCCGAGGTGTCATCCGATTCGCGGGTGACGTTCCGCATCTTCGCGCCGAAGGCCACCGAGGTCACCGTCCGCGGCGACTGGATGGAGGGGCCCGGCACGCTGGCGCTGGTGAAAAGCGCCGAAGGCCTCTGGTCGGTCACCGCCGGTCCGCTGCCGGCCGGACTTCTACAGCTACACCTTCACGGTCGACGGCGTGCGCACGATCGACCCGCGGAACGCGATGATCAAGCAGGGCATCACCAGCCTCGACAACATGGTCTTCGTGCCGGGCGCGGAGGCGATTCGAGGACAACCGCCGACGTGCCGCACGGCGACATCCGGCAGGTCTGGTATCCCTCGTCCACGCTCGGCGGCCAGCGCCGCATGCACGTCTACACGCCTCCCGGCTACGACAGCGGGAAGGACCGGTACCCCGTGCTGTATCTCCTGCACGGCGGGGGCGACGACGACTCTGGCTGGAGCACCATCGGCCGCGCCGGCTTCATCCTCGACAACCTGCTCGCCGCCGGGAAGGCGCGCCGATGCGTTGTCGTGATGCCGAACGGCAGCCTGCCGCGGCCGGCGAACTTTCCGGTGACGGCTCCCGGGTACAGCGCCCTCCCCGCAGGCGGTTGCGGCGAGCGCGGCGCTGCAGGACCGCTTCATCTCGGAACTGATGAACGACATCGTGCCCTTCGTCGAGAAGACGCTGCGGGTCGAGTCGTCGGCCAGAGCCCGCGCGATCGCCGGGCTGTCGATGGGCGGCGGCCAGACGCTGCGCGTGATCGGCACCCACCCGGAGTCGTTTGCCTACGTCGGCGATCTGGAGCGCGCGGCGTGAACCCGGCGACCACGGCGGCGTTCGAGGAGCGAAGCGCCGCGTTGCTGCAGAATTCGGCGAAGGTCAATGCCGCGGTGAAGCTGCTGTCGGTCGAGCGTCGGCGACAAGGACTTCGCGCTGCCCGGCACGAAGAACCTGGACGAGGTCCTGACGCGCCACGGCATCACGCACACCTGCACATCAGCGGCGGCGGCCACACGTGGATCAACTGGCGGCAGTATCTGCGGGACTTCCTGATGAAAGTGTTTACGACCTGAACAACCGCGCGTCGATGTCGTGCGAGCGCGGGTGTTAACATTCCAGCGCCGTGATGCCTCCTACGCCCGGAAGAATCTCCAGGCGCACGCTCCTGCGCGGCGCCTTCGCGACGCCCCTGCTGCCGTTTGCGCGGAGTGCCGCATCGACGCAGGGCGGAACGTCACTGGTGACTCGGCTCCAGCCGTGCGCATCTCCCGACCCACCGACATTGGTATCGTCGAGGTCGGGCATCGCTTCGAGGAGTTCCGGTATCGCGCGCCGTACCAGTTCGGCGGACGAACCGTCGATCGCGTGACGCTCCTCAACGTCGACTGCCGTGTTCGCACGGGAGACGGCAAAGAGGCGTGGGGCTTCGGGTCGATGACGCTCGGCAACGCCTGGGCGTTTCCCGCGGTGCCGCACGAGGTCGGGCTCGGTGCCATGACCGCGCTGGCGGCGGAACTGGACACGGCAGACCGCGGCGTGTGACGAGATCGGTCATCCTGTCGACCTCTTCCGCGTGCTCGAGCCGGCGTATCTGAGGGCCGCCGACGCGATGTCGCGCCAGCGCGCGCTGCCCGTGCCGATTCCGAAGCTGTGCACGCTGGTCGTCGCCAGCGCGTTTGATGCCGCCATCCACGACGCGTACGGCAAGGCCTTCGGCGTGAGCTGCTACGGCACGTAACGGCCCGCGGTTCATGCGCCGCGATCTGTCGGCGGACCTGGGCGCGGAGTTCAAGGGCGAATATCTCGACCGCTACGTGCCCTCGACGCCCAGGAGAGACGACGCTCGTGTTTCATTCCGTCGGCGCCTCCGATCGCCTCGAGGCGTCCGATGCCGGCGCGACGATCGACGACGGGCTGCCGGGCACGCTTGAAGAGTGGATCGCCCGTGACGGCCTGCTCGCTTTCAAGATGAAACTCAACGGCGGCGACATGACTGCCGACGTCGAACGCATCGTGCGGATCGATCGCGTCGTGACGCGCGCGCAGGCATCCAGGCGCGTACGCGACTGGAAGTACCTCCTCGACTTCAACGAGGGCTGCCCGAATGTCGCGTATCTGATCGAGGTGCTGCAGCGGGTGCGCGAGGCCACGCCGCGCGGCTTCGAGCGGATCCTCTACATCGAGCAGCCCACCAATCGCGATTTGAGAAAGGACCGCGCCAACGTCATGCACGCCGCCGCGCGGCTGCGTCCGGTGGTGGCCGACGAGTCGCTGACCGACCTCGAGATGCTGCTGCTGGCGCGCGAGATGGGCTACACGGGCGTCGCGCTCAAGGCGTGCAAAGGCCAGACGCACGCGATGCTGATGGCGGCGGCCGCGCAGAAGTTCGGCCTGTTCCTGTGCGTGCAGGACTTGACGTGTCCGGGCGCGTCGTTGATCGATTCGGCGGGCATCGCCGCGCGCGTGCCCGGCAACGCCGGCATCGAAGCCAACGCGCGTCAGTTCGTCCCGGCGGCCAACGCGCCGTGGGAGGCGCGATTTCCGGGGCTGTTCACCATCCGCGGCGGCCTGATGCAGACGGGCCAGTTGCGAGGCCCGGGCCTTGGCGCCGTGGCCCCGAGGGCACGTTGATGGACGTGACACGTCGAGACTGGATGCAGATGGCGGGAAGCGCCGCCCTCGGCGCCGCGCTGGCCAACCGCGTCGAGGCCGATGCGGGCCGCACGTTCTGCCTTTTCTCGAAGCACCTGCCGGAGCTCGACTGGGGCGCGCTGGCCCGCGCGGCCAGGGATGCCGGGTTCGGGGGCGTGGACCTGACGGTCAGGCCGCGCGGCCATGTCCTGCCGGAGCGGGCGGCCGACGATTTGCCGCGGGCCATCGACGCGATCAAGGCGGAAGGCCTGTCGGTCCCGATGATCACCACCGACCTCACATCGGCCGGTTCTCCGCTGGCCAGGCCGCTGCTCGAGGCCGCGGCGCGGAGCGGTGTCCGCTTTTTCAAGACCGGGTACTGGCGGTACACCGACTCGCCCGACGTGCGCGCACAGGTAGCGGCCGCCGGCACCGCGCTCGAGGGGCTTGCCGCGCTGGCGCGTGACTGCGGCATTGAAATGGGGTTCCACAACCACGAGACGTACATCGGCGCGGCGCTGTGGGACATCGCGCCGGTAATGGATCGGCTCGATCGGCAGTGGGCCGGCTACTATTCGATCCTCGCCACGCCGTGGCCGAGGGCGGCGCGGGTGCCTGGAAAGCCGCGACGCGCCTGGTGGCTCCGCGATTGAAAATGGTGGCGGTCAAGGATTGCGTCTGGGTGAAGACCTCACAGGGCTGGCGCATCGAGAACTGTCCGCTGGGCGAGGGCCTGGTTGACTGGGCCTGGGTGGGCACCGCGTTGAACGAGTCGAAGTTCAGCGGGCCGATTTCGATCCACCTCGAATACCCGCTTCCCGCCGGCACCAGCCACACGCTGAAGGCCGCGTCCCGCGACCTCGTTGCGCGACGATTCCTGTAGCGCAGGGCCTCGGCCTTGCCCACAATCACGAAGGCACGAAGGACACGATGGACGTTCTGATGTGAAGCCATCGCGGCTTCGCGCCATCGCGCCATCGCGATTGTGACGCGCGCGGTGTGACCGCAAGCCGCGCTATGTGCGCGGCGCCTCGTACGGCGCGCGATAGCGATAGCTCAGCAGCGTGTTTGCCTTCTCGTTGTTCGTGAACCGCTCCGCCTCCCGGTCCCACTCCAGGAACGACCTGGTGGCGTGCGCGATGTTGGCGATGAGCGTGGCCGATGTGCTGCGATGGCCGGTCTCGATGTCGCAGTGGCAGGCCGCACGGCACTTCACGCAATCGAGGAAATTGCGTGCGTGGTGCGCCGTGTCGGCGTCGCCGCCCGTGCGCGACCGCGGTTCGATCTGCGGCTGTGCCCCGCCGCGATAGCCGCGCTCGAGTTGCCGATCGAGTGGCGTCAGGGCCGGAAATTCGTTCGGCGTGATCACGTCGGGCACGACCTCGTACCCGTCGCTGTAGAGATAGAGCGTGCCCTTGGTGCCGCGGAACTCGATCTCGACGCGGCGGTCCTTCGCGGCGGGCGCGGCCGTGGCGTTGAACTGCGAGAACGTCACCAGCGTGCCGCCCGGATAGCGTCCACACCACCTCGAGGGTGTCCGGGATCTCGCGGTTGTCCTCGATGACCACCTTGCCGCCCATCGCGGTCACCGCCAGCGGCGCGTCGTGCCCGAGCGCCCACTGAATCACATCCATGTAGTGCACGCCGAAGTTGGTGACCTGCCCGCCGGAGTAGTCGTAGAACCAGCGGAACCGGTAGAACGTGCGGTTCTTGTTGTAGGCGCGCATCGGCGCGGGACCGAGCCACGCGTCCCAGTCGAAGCCGCGCGGCGGCGCCTCGTCGGGCGGCGCGCCGATCCCCGCTGCGGCCACTCGTTCTGGACGTGAAATGCCCGCGCCACCGTGACCGTCCCGACCCCGCCGCCGCGCACCAGGTCGGCCACCTCCTTGACAAACGCCGCCGACCGGCGGTGAATGCCCACCTGGGCCACCCGGTTGTGCCGGCGGGCGGCGTTGACCATCGCGCGGCCCTCGCTGACGACCAGCGAGAGCGGCTTCTCGACGTACACGTCCTTGCCCGCCTCGCAGGCCTGGATCGACTGCAGCGCGTGCCAGTGGTCCGGCGTGCTGATGACGACCGCGTCGACGTCCTTGCTCTCGAGCAGCCGGCGGTAGTCATGTGCCGCGCCGGCTGGCCACCGGCTCTTGCTCGCGGCAAAGGTCGACATACGGTTCATAGATGTCACACACGGCGACGATCTCGGCGTCCTTGTGCGCGACGGAATGCATCGAGGACCTGGTCGCCCCGGTTGCCGACGCCGATGAACCCGAGGCGACGCGGTCGTTTGCGCCGGCCACGCGCCTGGCGCTGGCGGCCGTGGCCAACAAGGCCGATGCGGTGGTCGTTCCGAACTGGCGGCGAGTGACTCGGGTCATCGGTGGCCTCACAATGGGCGTCAGACAGGTCTCTGATTAGTTCAACCGTGTTCACTGGGTGTGCAGTGCGTCGATTGCGTGGAGTGCGTCTTCGGCGGTGGCGTGCAGATACAGTCCGCGGCGCTGCTGAGCGGCGTGGCTTCGGGGTTGATCTCGATGACGAACGCGCCACGCGAGCGGGCGACATCGGAGAGACCGGCCGCCGGGTAGACGACCGACGACGTGCCGACGACGAGCAGCAGGTCGCAGTGGCAGGCGGCATCGGCGCGTGAGAGGTCGGCCGCGTCGAGAGATTCGCCGAACCAGACGACGCCGGGCCTGGCGAGGCCGCCGCATGCCGGACAGCGCGGCGGCAGCGGATCGAGCGGCACCCGCAGGTCCTCCCATGGCGGCGCGCCGCACTGCTGCCAGCAGCGCAGCGTCCAGATCGACCCGTGAAGGCGCGTGACGTGGTCCGTGCCCGCGCGCTCGTGCAGCCCATCCACGTTCTGCGTCACCAGCTGGAAGCCGTCGAGCCGCCGGCTCCACGCGGCAAGGACATCGTGCGCCCTGTTGGGACGGCATCCGGCGACGATGCCGCGCCGCCAGTCGTACCACTCCCAGGAGAGCTGCGGATCGCGCGCGAAGGCCTGCGGGGTCGCCAGGTCCTCGGGCCGGAACTGTCGCCACAGTCCGGCGGCGCCGCGGAACGTCGGGATGCCGCTGGCGGCCGAACACCGGCGCCTGTCAGCACGGTCACCCGGCGCGCCGCGCGCAGCCGGCCCGCGGCGCGATCGATGGCGTCGCCGTTCATCGTCGGCCGCATCGCCGTCTCAGAAAGTCCGGTTCGCCTTGCGGTCGAACTGGAACTGCGTCGAGCCCTCGAACGACCCGTCCGGCTTCTGCGCCTTGTATTCGAACTCGACCTTGCCGAAGGCCAGGCTCACGCTCTCGGATCCGGTTTCGAGCTGATTGCTCGCGGCGCTCTGCGAGACGCTCGTGACGGTGACGTCGGAGAGCTTCACGATCATGAAGTCCTGCTGGCCGCTGCCGGCCTTGCGGTGGCTGATCGTCGCCTCCTTGAGGTGGGTCCCGGTGGCGCAGGCCTTCATGAGCAGCGGCGACGCCTTGTCGATGCGATGCACGAAGGACAAGTCCTGGAACGTCGGTTTGCCGGCAGCGGAGGCGGGGCCGAGGCCCGTCGCGCCGGCGTGCGCCAGGCCCCAGGTGAAGGAGAGCACTTCGATCTCGTCCTTGTGCTTCGTGTCGTTCGACTCTCCCTGGATGTCCCCGATCCTGGCAAAGATGTCTGAGGCCATTGGACGCTCCCTTGCTCCCGCATTGTAAGGCCGCGGATGCGAAGGGGGCAGCGGTGGGAGGGTAGCTAGCGGCGTCGACAGACGAGGATCGTCATGTCGTCGAACTGCGGGGCATCGCCGACGAAGCCATCGATGGCCGCAAACAGCCGATCGATCATCACGTCGGGCGAAGTACTTGCGGCCGAGGTAAGGACCTCGAGCACGCGCGCGTCGCCGAACTCCTCGCCCGACGCGTTCTGTGCTTCGGTGATGCCATCGGAGAAGAGCACGAGCGAGTCGCCCTCGCGCAGGGTCGCGCTCGTCTCGCCGTAGGGAATCATCGGCGGCAGCAGTCCCAGCGGCTGCCCTGTGGAGGTGAGCGGCACTACCTGGCCGTCCGCGCGGAGGATCACGTTGTCGAGGTGGCCGGCACCGACGAAGGTGATCGCGCCGGTGACTGGCGACAGCGCCGCGAGCGCCGCGGTGACGTACTTTTCCGGCGACGTCGCGCCGAAGAGCAGCGCGCTGGCATCGCCGGCGAGCGACGCCAGCGACCCGAGGCGCCCGAGCAGCGCCCGCAGGGTCGCCTGCATGTTGCTCATCACGAGTGCGGCGGGCAAGCCCTTGCCGGCGACGTCGGCGACGCAGAGCAGAATGGCCGACGACTGGTCGGCGGTCATGACCGGCAGCACGTCGTAGTAGTCACCGCCGCAGCGCCGCGCCGGCCGGTTGCGCGCCGCCAGGGCGTAGCCGTCGACCTGGGGCAGCGTCGCGGGAAACAGGTCCGCCTGGATCCGCGCGGCCAGCGACAACTCGCTCTCGAGCTTGGCGCGGGCGAGTTCCGCCGCCTGGTGCAGCGCCATCAGGCGCTCGCGCTCGCGCGCCGCCTCGATGGCCCGCTCGAACAGCCGCGCGTTCTCGATCGCCGTCGCCGTCTGCAGCGCCAGCGTCGTCAGCAGCTTGAGCTCGGCGGCGGTGTAGGCCATCGCGAGCGTGCTGCCGACGACGAGCACGCCGATCGTCCTCTCGCCGACCTTGAGAGGCGCGCAGATCAGCGCCTTCACCGCCGTGTGGTTCAGCACCCGCCGCGCGTCGCCGTCGACGTCGTTGACGATCTCGCCGATGCCGCTGGCGGCAACCGCGCCGACGATGCCGCGGCCGATCTGGAAGTCCCGGAGCGCCGGCATCTCGTCGCCGAATCCGGCGACCACCGAGAGCGCACCGCTCGATTCATCCAGCAGCATCACCACGCCGTCGGTCGCGACGATCAGGTGGCGGGCTTCCTGCAGCGTCAGCCGCGCGACGCCGTCGACGTCGAGCAGCGACGCCAGCTTCTCGGAGAACGTGTAGATCAGGTTCACCTCGCGATAGAGGTGAAGGACTTCCGCGCCGAGCGCCTTGCGCTCGATCTCCTTGGCGACCAGGTGCTCGAGCAGCGCCGCGACCGAAGCCGCGGGTTCGCCGCCGGTCACCCAGCCCAGGCTGGTCTGCTCGTGGCGCACCTGCACGCGCGTCGAGGCGCCATCGCCGTTCGCCGCGCCGTGCAGCAGGCGTCCGTCGGCGTCCTCGATGGCGACGGGGGAGCCCAGCGCGTCGGCGATGGCCGACACGAGGGCCCGGGCCTCGGGCTGGCGGGCAATGACCTGTTGAAGCGCGGTCCGTGACATCACATGCCGAGCACGTCGCGCGCCTTCTGCAGCAGGGCGTCGGGATCGAACGGCTTGGTCATGTAGAGGTCCGCGCCGACCTCCTGGCCCCTTTGCCGATCGAACTCCTGCCCCTTGGCCGTCAGCAGGACGATGTAGACGTCCTTGAGGCCGAGCGTCTGCTTGGCGCGGCTGCAGACGTCGAAGCCGCTCAGCTTCGGCATCATCACGTCCAGGAACACCAGGCGCGGCTTCACCGACTCGATGGTCGTGAGAGCCTCCTCGCCGTTGCTGGCCGTGAGCAGCTCGACGCCCTCGTCCTCGAGCTCTTCGAGCGTCTGCCGGATCAACGAGCGCAGGTGCGCCTCGTCGTCCACGATCAGGATGGTCGGATTCACGGCGGCTCCTTACTGGTAGACCAGGAAGAGGACGTTCTCCATCCCCTTCTCGAACCGCAGCATCTGCACCGCGTTGGCGCGCGCCGACGTCACGGAGTTGAGCATGATGATGTCCGGCTGCATCGCGACGGCCCGCTCGAGCAGGTCGTCGCCGCGAGCCTCGATGACGCTGTAGCCACGGGTCGTCAGCACATCGGTCAGCGTCCGCACGGTCGTCTGGTCCTCGTCCACGACCAGCACGCGCTTGTGGGACTTCCGCTGCCCGATGAGCGTGCCGACCTCCTTGAAGAGCAGGTCGGTGTCGATCGGCTTGGTGAGATAGCGGTCGACGCCGAGGCGGAACCCGCGATCGCGGTCCTGGACAATCGACAGGATGACGATGGGGATGTCCATCGTCTGCGGGTCGTTCTTCAGGACTGCCGCGACGTCGAAGCCGTTCATCTCCGGCATCATCACGTCGAGCACGACCAGGTCGGGCCGGTCCTGGCGGACGGCGGAGACCGCGTCGCGGCCGTTGGCCGCGGTCGCCACCTGGTAACCCGCCTCGCTCAGCTCCTGCCGCAGCAGCTCGCGGATGTTGGCGTCGTCGTCGACGACGAGGATGCGCGGCTGGCGTTCGGCGGTGCGCGGCGTCGTGACGATGACCTGCTCGCGGAACTGGCGGATGAGCGCCGCGAGCTCCACCGGGGCAGAGCCCGATGCTGCCAGCTGCTCCGCGGTCACCGGCAGCGCGAAGGAGAACGTGCTGCCGCTCCCGAGCTCGCTCTCGACCCAGATGCGGCCGCCGTGGTGCTCGACGATCTCCTTGCAGATCGGCAGGCCGAGCCCCGTGCCCTTCGGCTTGTCGGTCAGCGTGTCGCCGACCTGCTTGAAGCGCTCGAACACCTTCGGCTGATCCTGGACGGCGATGCCGACGCCGGTGTCCGAGACGCCGAGGATGACCTCGCCGCCGCGCCGCTCCGCGGCGCAGGTGATGGTGCCGTGGTCGGTGAACTTCACCGCGTTCGAGATCAGGTTGATGACGACCTGGATCAGCCGGTCGCGATCGCCGGTGAGCGCTGGCAGGCCGGGCAGGATGCGCTTCTCGAGCCGCAGGCCCTTCTGATCGAACAGCGACGAGGTGGCGGCGGTGGCGCGGTCGATGATGTCCTCGACCGTCACGCTCTCCATGTGCCACTCGAGCTTGCCGGCCTCGATCTTGGCGAGGTCCAGCACGTCGTCGATCAGCTTGGTGAGCCGCTCGCCCTCGCTGACCACGACCTTCAGGTTGTCCTCGACCTGATGAATCGTCTGGACGACCTTCGGATCGTCGGCGGGGACGAGCGGGAAGATTCGATCCTCCAGGCGCTTCTTGATGATCTTCGCGAAGCCGAGGACTGAAGTCAGCGGCGTGCGCAGCTCGTGGCTGACCGTCGAGAGGAACGCGCTCTTGGCGGCGTCGGCCTCCTCGGCGATTCCACGCGCGCGCTCGGCTTCCTCGAACAGCCGTCGGATCTCCATCTCGTGCTCGTTCAGCTGCCGGTAGGCGGCGGCGTTGTCGAGCGCGATGGCGGTGTACGACGCCAGGCTCTGGAGGACGTTGAGGTCGTGCTCCGTGTACGCGTCCTTCTCGAAGCTCTGGATCGTGATGATCCCCAGCACGCGGTCCTTGGCGACCAGCGGCAGGTAGATGAGCGACTGCGGCTGCTGCGACATCGAGCCGTCCTCGAGGACCTGGCTGGTCTCGACGTAGGTGTCGATGTAGCGGCTGTACTCGGTCTTGATGTCGTTGATGAACACCGGCTGGCGATGCTCGATGCACCACACCGGCAGCTGATTGCGGTTCGACGTGTCGCGCGAGTAGGGCGCGTACCGCTTGCCCTTCTCGATCGCCAGCCGGTATTCGATCTCGCGGCGCTCGGGGTGGTAGAGGCCGACACCGAACACGTCGGCATCTGCGAGGCGGTTCACGCGCTCGTAGAGCCGGTCGAAGATCGTGTCGAAGTCGAGCGACGCGGTGATCTCGCGGCCCACCTCGCTGAGCAGCTCGACGTTCTTCTTGCCCTCGCTCTCCGACTTCGCCAGCGCCTCGGCCGCTTCCGCCCGGAGCCGCGCCTCGGCGAACTTCGCGCGCTCGCGCTCCTTGGCGACGACGCGGCGGCGCTGCAGGCGGTCGATGCCAAGGGCCGCGATCGCCAGCAAGGCGAAGTAGGCGCCATACGCCGGCCACGTGCGATACCAGGGCGGCAGGATCGTGAACGCGTAGGTGGCCTCGTCGCTGATCGCGCCGGACAGGTTGCGCGCGCGGACCCGGAAGCGGTAGTCGCCGAACCCGAGGTTGGTGAAATCGCGCCGCGACTCGCGCGTCCACCCCGACCACTCCGTCTCGAGGCCGTCGAGCATGGACTGGTAGTCCGTAGCCGATTCGTCGACGAAGCCCGGAGCGGCGAACTCGATGCGCAGCGCGTTGGACGCCGCGTCGAGACTCGGCGCCGGCAGCGCGGCGCCGCCGCCGAACAGCGGCCGATCGTTCACCGTCACGCGCCTGATGAGCGCGGGGAAGGCCACCGCCGGCAACGCCGTCGCGCGCTGCAAGTCGTAGCGCACCAACCGCTGCGGCGTCCGCGAGAGCCAGACGACCCCATCGGGCTCCGGATAGAGCTGAGAAGTGCCGGGCCCGAAGCGCGCAAACGGCGTGCGGTCGAGGTCCCACGTGCCGTCCGGACGCCTCTGCGCCACGACCGTCTCGCGGCCGAAGTCCACGTAGACCCGCCCATCCGGCGCCGTCTCGAAGCCAATGATGTCGCCAACCGCAAGCGGATCGGAGCCGACCGACTCAAAGGCCTTCTCGCGGACGAACCTGCGCGAACTGGAGTCGAAGCGCGCAGGGTAAGGCTCCTCGGGGCCGACCACGAACAGCGGTGTCCCGGCCGCGTCGAAGACCCCGGCGCCGCCCTCGGGTATCCCGTGCGCTGTGCCAAATCGTTCGACGGTGATGGCCGGGCGCGGCTGGCCCGGCATTGCGGCCGAGGTGAGCGACAGCCGCAGGACGCCGTCATCTGTCGTACCCGCCCACAACGAGCCGTCCGGGTTCTCGAAGAGCGTCCTCACCTCCTCGGTGACCCCGGCGACGCAGACCCTCTGGTTCCCATCGACCTCCAGTCCGCCTGAACGAGGCAACGCCGTCGAACATGCCGACCCACAGCCGCGTCGGGTCGTGTTTGGACGTCAGGCTCACGGACACGCGGAACGTGCCGTCGGCGGGGGCGTAAATCGGCGTGGCAGTGCTCCCGTCAATCTCGTAGAGGCCGAACGTGCACGCGACGGTCAGCAGCACCTTGCCCGTGGCGCCGTCCGGCATCCTGCCGAACGACCAGCACTGCGAGTTGAGGGGCGGCACCGGCTGAAACCGTGCTGTCGCTCTCCCGGGCCCGGCGAGGTTCGAGGTAGTGCACGCCGGTCTGGCCTGCGAGATACAGGCGCCCGTCCATTCGGACGACGTCCGATGGCTGTCCCGGCCAACCCGTCCGCCTGGTCGAAGAACGACACCGGCGACGGCACTTCGAGGCGAGCGAGCCCGGCGTCGAGTCCGAGCCAGAGCGCGCCCTCACGGTCGGGCATCACGAAATACACGACGTCGGACGGCAGGCCGCTGTCGCGGTTGACATGCATGACCGCACGGCCATCGCGATCCACGATGGCCAGGCCTGCGGCTGACGGTGGTGAGCGCGAACGTCCCGTCGGCCAGCGCCGCTCCCCGATAGAGATTGGAGCTCTTGAGCAGAGGCGTCGAGCCCAGTGTGGAAGGGCGTCAACGCCGTCCCGTCGTACAGGTAGAGGCCCGTCGACCGTGTGCCGATGAGCAGCCGGCGCTGGTCGTAGCGGAGGATGACCGGGGTCACCTCCCAGGCAAGCGAAGCAGTGCCGGGAAGCGTGCGGAAGGTACCTCCCTCGAGCACGTTGAGCCCGGTTTCGGGCATCGTGAGATACAGCTTGTCGTCGAGCAGCGACGCGCGGTTGAAGCGTGACGCCGGCTTGATCACGGACAGCGTCTCGTTGGCCCAGCGGAAGATCGCCTGCTCGGTCTGGAAGTAGACGCCGTCGCTGGTGGCAAACACCCGCCAGACGTCGTTGAAGTTCTGCTGGTCGGCCGGCAGTTTGTTCTTCAGCGTGACGAACTGGAGTTCGCCTTTCGTGTCAGGGGCCAGGTAGCCGAACGTGTCCCCGGTCCCCACGTAGATTCGACCCGACGAATCCATCGCCAGCGCCCGCGTCGTGCCGCCCGGGCCCGTTCGAATGCGCCGCCAGTTCGCGCCGTCGAACTCGACGACCCCGGTGTTGGTCGCGGCGTAGATCACGCCGCGCGCGTCCTGAAGGATCGACCAGATCTGGCCGACGGCGCCGACGTCGCGCACCTGGTAGCTGCGGATGAACGGCCGGCCTTCTTCGGGGCTTCGCGCCGCTGAAATCGGGGCGGCCGGCTGTGCGAGACCGGCGGTGACGCAAACGAGGACGAACACCAACCCGAGGGGGAGCACCACGGATCGCGGCATGCAGTCGGCTCCTGGCCGGATCACCAACGCGCACGCCTGGCCGAGGGGCAAGTTGCGGTCGCGAGGGGACGAATCCCGAGCTTTCTCGGATGAATGGCATTCTAGCTCAAGTGGACCCAAGCTCTGGTATAGTCCTCGCGGCCTCAAAATCCCCTAACAAATCACCCCAGGTGCTGCGATGCCCGACTGGCGCCCGTTTCCGGCCGTTGTCGTATCCGTCATCGTCGCCCTCAGCCCATCGGTGGCCGCCGGTCAAGTTGCCGTCGGCACGTCGCTGGCGGAGCTGATCGCGCTGAAGAGCAAGGTCGGCAATGCGGAGACCCGAGTGCGGGTCGACGCGCTGCACCAGGTGTGGTCCATCGCACTCGGGTCCGACAGCCGCGACGTCAAGCTCACGGCGCTGGACCTGCTGACCGAACCCGTGGGCAGCTCGTCGGATCACATCCGGATGCCCGCGGTGTACGCCATCGTCGACATTGCCGGCAGCAGCCGCGACGTCGAGGTGCAGCGCCGCGCGCTCGCGGCGCTGGCCGAGCCGCTCGGAGCCGAGCAGGTGCCGATCCGGAACGTCGCCATCGACGCGGTGAACGCCATCGTCGCGTCGGCTGAGCGCGGCCAGGTGGCGGTGGCAGCCGTGGCCGCTCTCGGGCCCCCGGCTCGAAGCGGCAACAACGGCGTCAGGATCCCTGCCATCAACGCGCTCGTGCGCGCGGTCAAGGGAAGCGGCAGCGACCAGGCGTCCCAGGCCGCGATCGATCTGCTGGTCAGCAGCCTGGATTCGAGCGCGATGATCGGCGGGTTCGAAGTCCGGATGATGGCGATTCGCGCCGTCGAGACGATCGGCGTAGACGCCAGCGGGATCGCCACCAAGGCCAAGGCCATGGGGCTGCTGCAGTCCTACGCGTTCACGTGGGGGATGGGAGCCGGAGGCACAGCGCCGTGCCGGGGCCGGCGCGGCGGCCGTTCAGGCGAGCATGTCCCGATAGGTCAGCCCCGTCGACTGCCGTCCTCCAGCCACCCGCGGAGCTGCCGGAAAGCGGCGCCGCGATGGCTGACCGCGCGCTTGATCTCGTCGCTGACTTCCGCCAGCGTGCGGTTCTCCGGCGGGTAGAAGAAGATCGGGTCGTAGCCGAACCCGTGCGTGCCGCGCGGGTCGGGGCTGATGCTTCCTTCGACCGTTCCCCGCGAGGAGAAGACCACGTCGTCGCCGTCGGCGACGACCAGCGCGCACACGAAGCGCGCCGGGCTCTCGCGGCTGCCGCCGGCCGCGTCGAGCATCCTGTAGAGCGTCTCGAACTTCTCGGGGTAAGGCATGTCGGCGCCGCCAAAACGCGCCGACTCTACGCCCGGGATGCCGCCGAGCGCGTCGATCTCGAGGCCCGAGTCCTCGGCGATCGCGCTCAGTCCGGTGGCACGTGAGTAGTAGCGCGCCTTCAGGGCGGCGTTCTCCTCGAAGGTGGCGCCGGTTTCCTCCGGTGCCTCGATCCCGGGAAACACGTCGAGGCCGACGATCTCCACGGCTACGCCGTCGAGCAGCGCGCGAATCTCGCGCACCTTGTTGTGATTCGTCGTCGCCAGCAGCAGCCGCATGGTGGATTCGTTGTCAATCACAGAGGCACAAAGACACAAAGACGCACAGGTTCTTGTTTCAGGCACAGAGACACAGAGACACACGGAGATGGTCACGCTTTAGCAGCGGCGCTTTACGATCGCACTGAGCGCCGACGGATGGAAGCGCTGGGTCGGCATCCACACATCTCGGGGCAGGCTACTCACCGGCCGGGGTTCTTGCGCGCAGCCGTCGTCTTGTCGATGAACAGGATGGCGTCGAACGCCTCTGGTGCCACGAGATTCGCGACGAAGGCATTGGGTGCATCCTCGGAATAGATCGCGCCGATTTGTCGGGACCCCCGGGATTCCTTGAACCACTCCGGCGCTTGCCGCAGGTCGAGCGCGAACAGGGGGATCTCCGACGCGGCGAGTGTCGCGTCCAGGCTGCCAGGGGGCGCTGGAGGAACAGTGAAATTCTTCAGGGCGCCGCCGCCCTGAGGAATCGCCTGGAACGATCCCTGGTTGAAGGCGAATCCGAACACCACCATCTCTTTGCCCACCATCCGTCGCAGCGCGGCACCCATGGTCTCATACTGGAAACCCCCGGCCGCCACATGGCCGTTGTGAGCCCACAGGACAATCTTTGCGTTCGGGTTGTGATCCAGGATCCACTTGACGTTGTCCGCCATGCTCTGGTCCCGGTTCACTTCGTTCCCCCGCATCTGCATGCCCTGAAGAACAACGCGCGCGTTCTGAATGGCCCAGTCGATCTCATGGTCCGTGGCGCCATTGGCGCGGTACGCCGCCCGACGAGCCTCCAGGTGCGCCACGATTCCCTTCCATTGCGCAGCGACGACTTTGGGGTCGGGCGGCGCAGGCGCGTCCGCCGCCGGCGCCACGCGCCTCATGACGAGACTTTGCTTGCCGCTCTGTGCGACTTCAGTATCCAGCTCCACGCGGTATCCGTTGCCGCCCGTGGAGAACCCTCGAGGGGAAGTGGATTCGAAATCGAGATCCAAGATGCTCTTGTCGGTGTATGGCTGCCCGTCGAGCTCGATGGTCAGAGCGTCGAACCAGGCCGCGCCGTCGCCGGGCATCAGCATGCCGAAGTTGATGTTCTTGACACTCGCGTCTACTGGAAGCTCAATCACGTAGCGCTTCCAATCCGATGAGCCCGTGGCGCCGCGAGTCTGCATGTTGTCGAACGCCAGGACGCCTGAGGCTCCGTCTACGCGCCACCACAAGCCGGCCCAGCCGCGCGTGACGCCTTCCGTTTTGATGTAGCCGCTGTAGCTGACCTTCTTTCCAGCCGCTTCCGAAATAGGGAACGTCCCGGTGGCGACACCGAAGTCGCCGCCTCCAGCCGAAGACGATGGAGTGCTGGCCATGGTGGACGCCTCGCGTAGAGTCGCGACGTAGCCCACGTCGTGGCGGGAGGCGAAGCCAAGCACGATTTCCGCGGCCACCGCAGGCGTCTGCATGTCGAAGCCGGTGAACTCGACGCGCCCCTTGCCGGACCTGTTGAATTCCCGCATCCAGCGGATCATCCCCAACACTTCTTCGGTGTCCCAGGTCCAGAAATACAGGCCGCGAAGCAGCTGCGCGGGGTCGCCCGCGCCGTTGAGCACGTAGTCGTTCAGACGGTAGGCCTCCGGCATGTTGGCTTCAATGGAGAAGATCGTGAAGCCCATCTCCGTGGCGAGAAACTCCAGCATGCGGTGTTTGAGCTGGAAGATTTCTCGCGACCCGTGCGTCGCCTCCCCCAGCGAGACGATGCGCGCGTCGCCGATGACCTTCTTCAACGGCTGCATATCCTCGAAGCCGTGGCCGGCTTCAGGGGTCGCAAGAGCGATCGCGTTTCCACGAATCCAATCGACCGCCGGATGGTTCTGGAACGCCCAGGCAATTGACAGAGAGGTCCCGATTACCAGGGCGGTCGTGAAGCTCCGACGAAGATTCATTGAATCCTCCTGCCAAGGCGCTTCAACGCTGCCGACGCACCATTTCGTTGATCCAGATCGGGGCGAACGGAGAGGTGCAACCCTTGGAGACCGGATAGTCGCGATAGACGCCCAATTTCTCGCCGATAGCGATGGCGCGCTTGCGATGCTGGGAGAAGTGAATCCCGATTCCTGCAAGACACGAGTTCATCGTCCATTGCACTTCAGGAGCAGATGTGCCCATTTCGGACTCGATCCGGTCCAGAAGCGCTGGCACATCGAGCCCGTCCGGACTCCTGGCGATTCGCTCTGACGTGAGGCTCCATCCGGCGCGCGCGGCCCACCGGTCATCATCTTCCATCCATGCCTGGCGGAGAGTCTCCTTTTCCGGGTGGTTCTTGACAACATAAGAACTCAGCCAGTCGGCGACGTGAGCAAAGGTGGTGGACCGCACCATTCGATCCATCTCGTCGCGAGACAGTGTTTTGGGCTTGATCAGGAGGATGGCCAGGAGTTGCGCATCGACGTTTCCAGTGGCCCAGAGCGCGGGTGCCAACTCGTGGTTGGTCTTGAGCTTCGCGGCGAGTTTCCGGATATCACCCGACTGGACGCCGAACTGATTCTCGCCAGCGCCATACTTTTTGTTGTGCGCTCGGCGCTTCTCGTCGCCGAGAGATTCGAGCTGCGCGAGAGTGTCCTTGAGAGTCATGGCCATGTCTGTTGCCTCCATGAGTCCTGGATACGGATAACGCAAATAGCTCACCTGCCGGCGGGACGCGGGGAGCGGCACACTTGAGAATGCCTACATGCCCCGCCGGTCAGGTGCAGCGCCTGGGTTGGCCTGAACCGGACTCGATTCGACGGCCGACGCCGATTGCGTTTCCGTTGGCTCTTCGACTTCCATCCTGTCGCCTGTTCCTTGCCGCTCACGCAGCACCAGCCACGCGATCATTCCCTGGCCGACATCGAGGAGGGCGTGCAGCGCGATCGCCGGCCAAAGGGAGTTGGAAATCGCCACGACCAGCACGAAGAACGCGCCGGCGATTCCCGTGCGGAGGGCGCCATTCCATCCCTGGTACACCCCCACGTGCCCAATCGCGAAGATTAGAAGGGACAGCGTCGCGGCGCCCCACCAGCCGAGCCACGGGGCGAAGACCCAGATGAAGTAGCCGCGGAACAGGAACTCCTCGCAGAACCCCGCGGTCAGCGACACCCCAGCGAACCGAATCATGTCCGTCTGCGTGTGCGGCAAGAAGGCGGTGAGGGTTCCCATCTGCTGCCGCACGCTTGCCCGTTCATCGGAGCTGCGGGCAAGGGCCGCGACCGCATAGGCGTGGTAGCCCGCGAGCAGCAGGAACAAGGCGATGGATGTCCACAACCGCCAGCCGTCGAGTACGGAAAAGCCCAACGACGTCCAGGAACGGTCGTACGCCACCCACAGCGCCGCCCCGACAGCGACCTGCGCCCAGCCTCCAAAGATGGCCTGGTTCCAGAGCCGCGTCCGAGCCCGAGCCGGATCGGCTTGTGCCTGGCGATGAAATGCGGGCCAAAAGAAGAGGTGGTCCCACAGCGGCAAGGCGACGGCAAACAGCGCCACGTAGAGCAGGTCGGGGAGCGTCGCCATTGAGATTCCGTTGGCACCCTGGACCCGAACATCCGGCACCGCAGAGCTGCAACCGCCGCGCCCGAACGCTGCCAGCCGCAATGGCTCGTTAGCCAGTACGAGGCAGCACGCGCCATCCCGGCCCAACCAACGGCACGCTCGCACAAGCAGGGCCGCCGTCGCTGCCGGTGCCAGCGATTGCCGCCACACAAACGACGGATGGTGCGTCCCGGGTCTCCTCCGCGAGGAGAGAACGCAGCCCCTCGAGGGAGACTTTCGCGCGTCGATCCCAGCATGACGCCGTCTGACCAGCGCGCGTGCCAGAGTTGAGATAGATGAATCGAGCGTTCCGCGGTCCCTGAACGGCCGATCCGCGCAAGTCGAGCTGCCCGTCCGGTCGGTCCACGACTCGAAGGGTGACCTCGAACTCGAGATCGACTGAGCGCTTCGACGGCGGCAGCAGATCAGTGCGCCCGAGCTGAACAGCCCACTCTACGCCTGGTGGAGGACCCTGGACGGTGATTCGAAGTAGAAGCTCACGACTAGTCATGCAGCGCTCGGGGTAACGTCACGCTCACATCGGGCGGACCTCAATATCACGAGCTTCGCAGATTCCCGCTTCGACAGCAAAGTCGGCGATCATTGCGCAGGGCGCTGACTGCCGAGATTCCCGCCCGATCTTGCGACGCTGGTCTCCGATGTGGTTCCGATTCCTGGCCGATCTCACCGTCATCGTCCACCTTGCGTTCGTGCTGTTCGTTGTATTCGGCGGGCTGCTGGTGCTGCGATGGCGGCGAGTCGCCTGGCTGCACCTTCCGGCTGCAGCCTGGGGCGCCTGGATTGAGTTCGCCGGCTGGATCTGCCCGCTCACGCCGCTGGAGAACTGGTTGCGCGAGCGCGGTGGCAGACCGGCCTATACGTCCAGCTTCGTGGAGCGTTACCTCATCCCCACGCTGTATCCCGACTCGCTGTCGCGCGAAGTGCAGTGGGTGCTGGGCGGACTGGTGCTCCTCGTGAATGGCCTCGTCTATCTCATGGTTCTTCGCCGCCGAGGTCCCTAACCGACACAGCTCGCATCGAGCGGCGCGCGCCGCCTTGCTCATCCGGATCGTTGCCGCGCTGCGTGAGACAATCGAACCGGTCAACTGGCGAATCCCCGCGTCCAGCGCAAGCGCCGACGTCCGACGGGAGGGCGACATGTCCGAGCAGAAGAAAGAGCCATCGGGCCCAGACCTCACGGCCGGCGTGTCGGCCGCCGCGCTTGCCAAGGAGGGCCAGATCCTGGGTCACGTCGGCGAGGACGATGTTCTTGTCGTGCAGGTGGGTCACGAGATCCTCGCTGTCGGGGCGAGGTGCACGCATTATCGCGGACCGCTGGCGGAGGGCCTCGTCGTTGGCGACACCGTACGCTGCCCGTGGCATCACGCCTGCTTCAGCCTTCGCACCGGCGAGCACCTGCGCGCGCCGGCCCTCGATCCCATTGCCTGCTGGCGCGTCGAACAGACCGGCGATCGCGTTGTCGTCAAGGAGAAGCTGTCGCCGTCGACTCCGAGCGCGCCAGCCGCAGCGCCGGCGTCGATCGTGATTGTTGGCGGCGGAGCGGCCGGAATCGCCGCCGTCGACACTTTGCGCCGCGAAGGGTTCGGCGGTCCGATCACCCTGGTCAGCGCTGATGAGGATGCGCCGTACGATCGCCCGAACCTGTCGAAGGACTACCTCGCGGGAAGCGCGCCGGAGGATTGGATGCCCCTGCGCGATGCCGCGTACTACGCGGAGCAGTCCGTCCGGTTGATGCTCAAGACCAGGGTCACCTCAATCGATACCTCGCGCCGCACGGTGTCGCTCGACAACGGGACGTCGCTTCCGTACGGCGCGCTCTTGCTCGCGACCGGCGCCACGCCAGTGAAGCTGAATGTTCCAGGCGCTGAGAGCCCGCGCGTGCACTATCTCCGCTCGTTCGTCGACAGCCGCAAGATCACCGGCACGCTGTCGCCGGGCACGCGTGCGGCGGTCGTCGGCGCCAGCTTCATCGGACTCGAGGTGGCGGCGTCGCTGCGGGCGCGCGACATCGAAACCCATGTGATTGCGCCCGAGGAACGGCCGCTCGCGCATGTGATGGGGTCGGAGATCGGCGATCACCTCCGGCGCCTCCACGAGTCCAAGGGCGTGGTGTTTCATCTCGGCGAGAAGGTCAGCGCCATCGACGATAGCCGCGTGAAGCTGGAAAGCGGTGGCACCGTCGACGCCGACATCATCATCGTCGGCATCGGGGTGACGCCGGTGACGGATTTCATCGGGCCGAGCGGCATTGCCCTCGATCGTGGCGTGGCCGTCAACGAGTATCTGGAAACGAGCGTGCCGGGCGTCTATGCGGCCGGTGACATCGCGCGCTGGCCCGATGTGCACACCGGCGAGCGCATTCGCGTCGAGCACTGGGTCGTCGCCGAACGGCAGGGCCAGGTGGCCGCGCGCAACATGCTCGGCCGCCGTGAGCGGTTCGACGCCGTGCCGTTTTTCTGGAGTGCGCACTACGACACCACGATCAACTACGTCGGTCACGCGGCCGGCTCGGACGAGATTGACGTCGCAGGCGATCTTGCCGGCGGTGACTGCACGGCGACGTTCCGTCGGGGTGGCCGCACGCTGGCGGTGGCCACGATTGGCCGCGATCGAGAAAGCCTGCTGGCAGAGGCTCGAGCTCGAGAAGCGGTCGCAAGGCGCGGGAGTTTGAGCGCCCGACTCCCGGGCTGCTCGACGTCCGTCCAAGACACGTATTCGGGGCGCTCACGCCCAGCGTCTGTGGGTTGACCTTTAATAGAGCCGGTGCTCTTCGTCTTCCTTGATCACCCCTTCGATGACTTCGACCGGGGCGGCGATCGCGGCGGCATCCTTCATCGTCTCGGCAAGTGTCGGCAGGCCATCGAGGGCCGCCCACTGCTCATGCTGCCAAAGGTGCGAGCGGATCATGCATTTCGAGCAATGAAAGAAGGCTTCGTCGACATGGACCGCGAGGGCCAATGCGGGGACTTTCCCTTGCGCGTTCAGGGACTCGAGCAACGCGGCGTCCCGCACCACTTCGGCCCTCCCGCCGATGCGCAAAGTTTCGCGCTTGCCGGGAATGAGGAAAATCAGCCCGACGCGCGGTGACTGAAAAAGGTTGCGGAAGGTGTCGAAGCGCTGGTTACCCGGGCGATCGGGGATCACAAGCGTCTTCTCGTCCAGCACGCGCACGAAACCCGGCGCGTCGCCCTTGGGCGAAATGTCCATCCGCCCCGCCCCGTCGCTTGTGGCAATCAGCACGAAAGGCGAGCGGGCGATGAACGTGAGGCAATGCCGGTCGAGCGTCGACAACGTCTTGTCCACGACCGCCGGGGCGACCGGATCGCCCATCAAGGCGCGCAGTTCCTCTTCCGAGCGGATGACATCCGTGAATTCCATGCGAGCCCTCCAGGCGCGTGAGCCACACGAAGGATCCAACGTGCGTTCTCCCGGGGTCTTGTTACACGCTCTAAGAGCTTTGGGCCGGATTGAGAGCCTCCAACCCAAAGAGTTCTGTGCGCCTCTGTGTCTTAGTGTCTCTGTGGTTGACGACTGTGGTTGACGACCCTCACATCCCGAGGATGTCGCCGACGATCGCGCGCTGCCTGGCGACGAGCTGCTTGATGCCGTGCTCGGCCAGGCCCAGCAGCGCGTCGAGCGCAGCGCGATCGAACGGCTCGGTCTCGGCTGTGCCCTGGACCTCGATGAACTTTCCGCTGCCGGTCTGGACGACGTTCATGTCCACTTCCGCGCGCGAGTCTTCCTCGTACGCCAGGTCGAGCATCGGCGTGCCGTCGACCACCCCGACGCTGGTCGCCGCCACGTAGTCGCTCACCGGCATCGTCTTCAGCGCGTCGCTCTGCCGCAGCTTGCCGAGCGCCAGCACCATCGCCACGAACGCGCCGGTAATCGCCGCGGTGCGCGTGCCGCCGTCGGCCTGGATCACGTCGCAGTCGAGCCACACGGTGCGCTCGGGCATCTCCTCCAGCCGCACCACCGACCTGAGCGATCGGCCGATGAGCCGCTGAATCTCCTGGGTGCGCCCGCCGACCTTGCCCGTCGTCGCCTCGCGGGTCGTCCGCGTGGTGGTGGCGCGCGGCAGCATGCCGTATTCGGCCGTCACCCAGCCCTTGCCCGAGCCGCGCAGGAACGGCGGCACTCGATCCTCGACGCTCGCCGTGCAGATGACTCGTGTGCGTCCGGCTTCGACGAGCACCGAGCCTTCGGCGTGCACGTTGATGGCCGGCGTGAGAGTGAACGGCCGCAGGTCAGTGGGTTGGCGTTGATCGGATCGCATCGTGTCGGTCACGGGTTGGGCGTTGGGGTTGGCGGCGCCGGCTGCTCGAGCCATTCAGTGGTGCGCCCGAGCGGGCGGCGCAGATCGACATGGCCCGCCAGTGTATCCACTTCGCGGCCGTCGATGAGAATTTGTACGCGGTTCACGGCCGGCAGGTTCTCGGTCAGCACTGCGACGATCGTGTAGACGGCGAGAATCTCGTCGAGCGAGCCGCCCATGTGGTTCCGTGAGAACTCCGCGCTGAGATCGACGTACGCGTCGCCACGGTCCGTGAGGAACAACTCCCTCAACGTCGTCCCCGACGGGATCGCGGAGAGGAGCGGCGGCTGCGGCGGCGCCAGCTGCGCCTCGACGAGGTAGCGCGCCTGCGCCGCGGTGGTCTGGCCGAATTCCACTTCCTGCTCGACTGGGCTGCAGGCGGCTGCCGTCCGCGTTCAGATAGAACAGCCGTGCCTTGATGCGCGGCCGGGCGACTTCGGCTGGCGGGTCGACTGGACGCGCGGCTTGCGGCGGCGGCTGCGACGGCGCAACCGGGCGTGTCCAGCGCGGCAACCCGACAAAGAGCAGCCACGCCAGTCCCGCCGCCAGCAGCACGACCGCTGCCGCTGCCAGCAGTCTCCGTCCGCGCGTCATCGCGGCTGCCCGCCGGTTGCCGCCGGCGCCGGCGACACCGCAGCGGGAGCCGCCGCGAAGAACCTCGCGATGGCGTCGGTGAGGGCCTGCGCCACGCGCGTCTGGAACGGCGCCGCGGCCAGGGCTGACTCCTGCTCGGGATTCGTCAGGTAGCCGATCTCGACCAGCACCGCCGGCATGTTCGCGCCCACCAGCACCCGAAACGGCGCCTGCTGGATCGCGCGGGGACTCATCGGCACGACCGCGCGCAGTTCGGCCTCGATGGCCCGCGCCAGTTCGGCCGACTGCGCCAGATGCTGCGTCTGTGCCATCTCCCACAGGATCACGTCGATCTCGCGCGTGCCGCCGCCGAACACCGGCATCGCGACGCCCTCTGACTCCGCGACGCGCCGCGCTTCCTCGTCCGCCCGGTCGAGGCTCAGGTAGAAGACCTCGGCGCCCGAGGCCGTGCGGCGCAGCGACGCGTTCGCGTGCAAGCTCACGAACACATCGGCCTTGTTGTTGTTGGCAAAGGCGGCGCGATCGTCGAGCGGCAGCGGCCGGTCGGCGTCGCGTGTCAGCAGCACGCGCGCGCCCAGCCGCGCCTCGAGCGCTGACTTCACCCGCTGCGCCACCGCCAGCGTCAGCTCTTTTTCGACCGTCCCCCGCGCGCCCCGCGCGCCCTGTTCGTCTCCGCCATGCCCAGGGTCGAGCACGATCGTCCGCACACCCGGCGCCGGCAGCGGCAACGGCGCCGCTTCGGGTCCCGCTGGTGGCGTCTGGCCCTGCGTGGTCGGGTCGGCACTGGCGAACAGGTCGATGACGACGCGCAGTGGCGTCGGGCTCGACGGTGGCATCGGAAGCGCGGAACGACCCGAACCGCGGCCCGACCTCGATCACCAGCGTCGTCTGCTCGACCAGCACGCGCTGGACGAGTCCCTGGGCCTGCAGCGCCGGGATCGTGGCGTCGAGCAGGTCGGCCTCGAAGCGCACCAGGAGGCGTGCGCCCTCCTGCAGCACCTGATGCGGGGTCCGCGGCGCGACGTCGAGCGTCACGCGCGCCTGGCCGCCGGCGACGTCGTGCCGCACGACGACGCGCGGGGCGCGCACGCGGCCGCGCAGGACCATGCGGCTGGCCTTGCGCAGCTCGAGCGGCGTGTCGTAAACGGTGGAGAGCGCGCGGCCGATGAACTCGACCGGCACGTGCCAGCGACCGCCGAGGCGCGTCGGCGGGGCCGGAAGCGACACGAGCCGGCCGCCAATCGAGGCCAGCGCCTGGTCCTGCGACAGCACGATCGTGCGGCCCTGGTAGGCGACCGTGATCGCCCGCGCCAGTGTGTCGTCGCGCACCTGCAGCCCGAATATCGACGCGAGGTCGTCGAGCGACACCATCTCGGTGTCGCCGGACATCACCGTCGGGATCGCGCGCGTGCTGTCGGCCGCGACCAGACGGAGCGGCGCCGACGGCGCCGGTTGACCGGACATCGTCACGAACGACAAGGCGACGATCGCGGCCAACACCGCTCCGCGTGTCAGAACGTGCACGGAAACATTGTACTGGACGGTCGCGGGCCGCCGAGCGACAGACCTACCGACCTACCGACCTACCGACCTACCGACCTACCGACCTACAGACCTGCAGACCTACAGACCTACAGACCTGCAACCTGCAGACGCATGCCGCGGATCATGGCTTCGGCGGGTCGGCGCGATCGAGCCACTTGTCGCTGCGGACGGGCGACGCGGCCGCGAGCCCATCGAGCAGCGCCTCGACGCGGTCGGCGACGACCAGCGCCTCACGGTCCTCGGCGCGGATGAACCGTTCCTCGACCGCACGGTCGAGAAACGCGATCAGCGGGTCGAAGTAGCCGATGACGTTCAGCAGGCCGACGGGCTTGTTGTGGATACCGAGCTGCGTCCACGTCCACGCTTCAAACAACTCGTCCAGCGTCCCGGCGCCGCCGGGCAGCGCCGCAAACGCGTCGGCAAGCGACGCCATCATCGCCTTCCGCTCGTGCATGGTCCGGACGACGCGAAGGTCCGGCAGGGCGGTGTGTCCGACCTCGCGCGCCTGCAGGCCATCGGTGATCACGCCGACGACATCGCCGCCGGCCTCGAGCACCGCGTCGGCGACGACCCCCATCAGGCCGACATGGCCGCCGCCGTACACCAGTCGAATGCGGCGCTCGGCCAGGGTCGCGCCGAGCGTGCGCGCCGCGTCGCGATACTCCGGCCGCGCACCGGGGCTGGAGCCGCAGAAGATGCAGAGGGAGTGCATTTCAGTGCTGAGTGCCGAGTGCTGAGTGCTGAGTGCTGAGTGCGCGAGTGCGGTGCTAGGTGCAGAGTGCTGGGTGAGGTGCTAAGTGCTGCGTGCCGGGTGCACTGGCTTGCCAACCGTAGCTCGTTCGCGGACCAGGACAGGCCCACCTTCGCCCTTTGGGCTACGGTGGGCATCCTTCGCCTGCATTCATGAGCGAAGGATGGTGGAGCCGGGCGGAATTGCACCGCCGTCCGAAAGAACGTCCCCGCGGGATTCTACGTGCGTAGCGACGTCTGATGTCTCGTTCCGGGCGTGAAGACGTCACGCAAACCGACCGGAACCAGCTCCGAAGCGTCTCGCCACCGCCGTCCGGAGCAACCGGCGGAAGCCAGCCCGCTAAAATGGCATTCCGTTCCGGGCCGCGGGCTGCCCGAAGGGAACGTCGCAGTTAGTTAAGCTGCGAGTGCAAGCTGCTCGTTGGCAGTTGACGTTGTTTCCATCTGTTTAACGAGGAAGATGGTCCTCGGCACGCCTCCCGTGTCTCAGTTCCCCCGTCGAAGCTGATTCGGCCCCTTCGGATCGCGCAGACACGTGCCACCAGCGACGGTGCACCCCGCCGCCAGTGGAGCCTTTGATGGTACGACGGAAACGAATCCCAGTCAAATCGTTGACCCAACGAGATTTGCGCGTTGTTCGCGCGCCTTGACTTACGGCGATCCCGGCCTCGATAATCGACGAGAAGCCCGCAATCTCATCAGCCGATACTGAAAGCATGAGCGACGATCGGATTCAGGCACTGGTCAGCGGCCTGCTCGACCGGATGTATTCGCACTTGCGGCAGGAGTTGGACGGCCTCGCCGACGGCGTGCGCACTCTTGCCGCCGACCAGCGCGCGGCGGTCGCGGACGCTTTACGGGCCGAGGCGGAATCGGTGGCGGCATCGAGGTTGGCGGACCGGCTGGCGGCCGAGCGCGCGATTTTCGAGACGCAGCTTGCCGTGGCCCGCGAGGAAGCGCGCGACGTCGCAATCACGGCGGCCGCCGCCGACGAGCGTGTCGCCGACCTCGCCCGCGCCGACCGCCTGCTGACCTCGGTGCGCGCCCTGGACGCCGCCGAGTCGCTGAGCGAGGTGCTCGACTCGCTGGCGGACGCGGCAGCCAGGGAAGCCGGCCGGGCAGTTGTCCTGCTGGTGCGCGGCGACGAGCTGCGCGGCTGGGCGCATGTCGGCTATGCGCCGACGGTTGCCGACGCGCGCTCCATCACGCTTGCCGCCGCGGACGCGGGCCTCTTCAGCGCCGCGATCGCGACCTCCGCGCCGGCATCGACCGCGGACGGCGCCGCGCCCGCGCCCTTTACGCTCGACGACCGCGACCGCACCGGCATCGCGGCGCCGCTCATCGTCGACGATCGCGTCGTCGCGCTGGTCTACGCCGATGATGGGGGAGACGCAGTGCGGGAGGTGCCAAGCGCCTGGCCGGAGCACGTGGAGCTGCTGGCGCGCCACGCGTCGCGCTGCCTCGAGGCGCTGACTGCGCGTCAATCGGTGCACGGGCGTCCTGGCGCCGCGCGCCGCGAGGCGCCAAACGATGACGAGTCCGCTCGCCGGTACGCGCGGCTGCTCATCTCCGAGATCAAGCTGTATCACGAGGGTGTTGTGAACGAAGGACGACGTGCCCGCGACATCCGTGCCCGGCTCGAGGGCCAGATCGCACGGGCGCGAGGTCTTTATGAAGCGCGCGTGCCGCAGGATGTCCGAACGCACGGGGACTTCTTCGAGCAGGAGCTCGTGCGCACTCTTGCAGACGGCGACGCGGCGCTGCTGGGGCAGGCCTCGTGAGGCGGCGGTCCCGCCGCACGACCCTGCTGCTGGGCCTGAGTGCCCTGGTCGCCGTGGGCGGTCCGCGTGTCGGAGCGCAAGCCGGAAATCCCGTCACGGCGCTGTCGCTCACCGCGACCGCGCACCCGCCGGTTCCCGCGGATCCCGCAGGCGGTGTGGATCGCGCCGCCGCTGTCGCCCCGCGCAATGGGGAGCGCGCTCACGCGCGGCGTCGCCACGCTCGCCGAAGGCCGCGCCGACGACGCCCTGTCGTTGATCGGCCAGCCCGTGCCCGAAGCGCTGCTGCGCGACCATCAGCGGTACTACCGCGCCATGGCGCTCACCAGCGCCGGGCGTCAGGAAGAGGCCGCGCGTGCGTGGGCCGAGCTGACGGCCACCCCGCCAGCCGGAGCGCTCGGCGACGCGGCGCGCCTGCGGGCGGGCGAGTTCGCCGAAGCAGCCGGCACGCCTGCGGCGGCCGTCGCGCAATACGACGCGCTCTCGCGCAGCAAGACCGCGGCGCAGGAGGACATCCTGCTGCGCCTCGGACGGTCGCGGCTGGCCGCCGGTGACCAGCCAGGCGCCGTTGCCGCCTTCACACGGCTCTACGACGAGTTTCCACTGAGCGACCTGGCGTCCACGGCGGCGGCGCAGCTCACGGATCTGAATGCGTGGGCGCCGCTCGAGCGAGGGTCGACGCGCTACGCGAAGGAGCTGGGACGCGCCGAGCGTCTGTTTGGCGCAAAGCGATACGCGCAGGCGCGCGACGCGTTTGCCCTGCTCGCGCCGGTTGCCGCAGGGGACGATCAGGAACTGGTCGCGCTGCGGATGGCCGAGTCGGATCACTATCTCAAGCGCTACGACGACGCGCGCTCGGCGCTGGCGCCCTGGACCGATCGCGCGCGACGCCGCGCCGAGGCCCGCTTCTTCCATCTCACCGCGACACGCGAGCTGGGCGAGTACGCCGAGTACGAGCGGCTGGCCGAGGGACTCGTCGCAGACTTTCCCGAGGACCCGTGGGCCGAGGAGGCGCTGAACAACCTCGCCACCCACTTCATCCTGATCGACGAGGACGCGCGGGCCGACCAGGCGTTCCGGGCGCTGGTGAAGTCGTTTCCCACGGGCCGCTACGCGCCTCGCGCGGCGTGGAAGAGCGGCTGGTTCGCCTACCGTCAGGGCCGGCACGCCGAAGCGGCGGAGATCTTCGAACAGGCCGCGGCGTCGTTTCCGCGATCGGATTTCCGGCCGCCGTGGATCTACTGGGCTGCGCGCTCCCGCGATCAACTGGGCGATGCCCGGCTCGCCAACCGGCTCTACGGCATCATCGTCGCGGACTACTTGAACTCCTACTACGGGCGGATCGCGTCGCAGACGCTGACGTCCCGCCAGGTGGAGCCGATGGTGATGGCGGCCAGCGTCGCGGCGCCGGCCGGCGCCAAAGACGACGTCCGCGCTGCCACCCAGGCGCCGGCCGCGGCGCCGACCGCAGGGCTCATCCGCGCGCTCATCACCTACGGCCTCTACGACGACGCGCTGGCAGAAGTGCAGTGGGCGCAGAAGACCTCCGGCGATTCGCCGGTGCTGCAGGCCACCGCCGGCTTGATCTACTCGCGCAAAGGTGACCTGCGGCGCGGCATCAACGCCGTCAAGCGCGCCTATCCGCAATATCTCGCGGCCGGCGGCGAGGAGTTGCCGGTCGACGTCCTCGAGGTGCTGTTCCCGGTCGCGTACTGGAGCCTCATCCAGCAGTATGCGCCGCCACGCGGGCTCGACCCGTATCTGATCGCAGCGCTCATGGCGCAGGAGTCGACGTTCGACGCCGACATCCGAGTCGCACGCCAACGCCATCGGCCTGATGCAGATCCTGCCCGGCACCGGCCGCCGCTACGCCCGGACCCTGAAGATTCCGCGATTCTCAGCGAGCAAGCTCACCGACCCCGAGGTCAACGTCCGCATCGGCACGGCCTACTTCGCCGATCTCGTCGAGCGCTTCGGCGGCGTTCATAACGCGCTCGCCAGCTACAACGCCGGCCCGTCTCCCGTGTCCCGCTGGATCGCCGAGAAGCCCGGCGTCGATCGCGACGAGTTCATCGACGACATCCCGTATCCCGAGACCCAGAATTACGTGAAGCGCATCATCGGCACCGCCGAGGACTACCGTCGGCTCTACACCAAGGGCGGCGGCGGACGCCTGGTGCGGGGCGCGCCGGGCAGTTTCGCCGTCGATGAACCGGAAAAGCCGAAGCCGGCGCAGAAGTCGAAGGCGCCTGCCTCGCGCCGCCGCCGTTAGGAGGGCGCGGCTTCAGCCGCGCCGCAGCGCCCCCGATGCCAAAGGTCGTTCCGTCCGCAAGGAGTGGCGTGCCCGGTTTCTGGTGCTTGACCCGGATCGCGGCGCTCGATGACTTGTACTTTCCGCGCGCGCTCTCGCCTGTCACGTGACCCCAGCGCTCTACAACGAATACCTAATCAGACAGGTGCGGTCCGAGTGAGTGCGACCGAGCGTGCTCGCTCGCGCGCGAACTGCACGAGGGTCATCGCTAAGGGGTCACTGGCGCCTAACTCAGCCGTGTGCTACAAGCCCTCCGAGGAAACTGCTGGGCTACTTCGACGAAAGAGACCTGTCGGCTGGAGCCCGAACCGCGAGCACGAACCCGAACCCGAACCTTGTGCCTGGAGATCTAGGTCTACTGAGTGGTGTGTTCCCGTTGCGTTTCGTACTGACGGTGGCCGCCCTGCATTTCCATCCCACGCATCGTACGCGAACTGAGGCGGAGAGAAGAGCCCCGAGGCGACACGTTGTGCCGCTTAACGGCGTTGCGGACGGAAAGCTGATCCTGATCCGCGTCGGGCAGCACGAGAACACGCCGTGAGGGTTTCCAGTCTGGCTTCCATGATTCGCCCGAGGTCCGCGATGCGAAGACGAAAGTGGCAAGAGCCTGAGAGCGCGGAGCTGGAGACCCGGGCGCGCGTCGAGCGTGTCCTGGCGAAGGCGCGCGTATTCCTCGCCATCGTCACGCTCGCGGCGATCTACATGGACCGGAACGAGTTCAGCTCAGCGCCAGTGGCTTACGAGCTCCTGACCGCCTACGTCGCGTTCAGCGCGTTCATCTCGATCGTTGCACGGCTCGCCCCCTCCTACCTTTTGAAGGCTGGTTTCGTAATTCATCTCGTGGATCTACTCTTCGCGACGGCCATAACGTTTCTCACCAAAGGATCGGGCAGCCCGTTTTTCGTATTCTTCCTATTCGTGTTAATTGCCGCTCCGGTGCGCTGGGGCCTGACGGCCACACTCGCGACAGTGGCCGCCGCCATCGTGTTATTCCTGGCAGAATCGCAATTTGCCCCGCTCGCGACACCCGCCGGACCCGGTCTGGAGGCCACGCGTACCCTCATTCGGACCTCTTACCTGGTGGTGCTGACGGTGATGCTCGCCTTCACCGCGGGGCAGGAGCGAGCCTTCCGCGCCGAAAGCGATGCCCATTCTCGCGTGCTTGCCGGCATCGGCAGCGCGTCGTCTTTTACCGACGGTCTCCGCCTGAGCATCGACGAATGCCTCGCACGTGTCGGGTCGTCCGACGCGCTGGTGGTCGCTGAGAACCTGGTGACGCATCGACTCTATCTGTGGAGGGCGAGACGGCCGAAAGGCGACGGACGCACGACAATCGTGCTCGAGGATCTCGCTCCTTACGAAAAACAGATCTACTTCGCGCCACCATCGCATCCGTTGCTGGTGTGGTACGTCCCGGAGGAAGCAGGGGAGCCTGATGGCCCGAGGCCTGGGCGCCGCGCCGTTCGAGACGTCAATCCACATCGATGGGGCGTTCATGCGCGCCGTTCTCGATCGTAACCGCGCCTCGTCCGCGCTGACGGCCGAAGCCAAAGGAGGGCAGGAGTGGCGTGCCCGGCTTCTGGTGCTTGACCCGGATCGCGCGGCGCTCGATGACTTGTACTTTCTGCGCGCTCTCGTCCGTCACGTGACCCCAGCGCTCCACAACGAATACCTAGTCAGACGGGTGCGGTCGAGCGTGAGTGCGACCGAGCGTGCCCGGCTCGCGCGCGAGCTGCACGACGGCCTCCTCCAGTCGCTGATCGGCCTCGAAATGGAGATCGAAGTGCTGCGGCTCCACGCCGGCCGGGAGCCGATCCCGGAACCGCGCCTTCGACAGTTACGGGACCAGCTTCGGGACGACATCGCCGACGTGCGCGACCTCATGCAGCAATTGCGGCTGGTGAAGACGACCGGCGCTGACGTCCTGCGCATCATCGCCGAGCTCGCCGGCCGGCTCCGGGAACGCGGGCTCGATGTGCGGATCGTCTCCGCCAGTTCGGTTCTCGAGTGCGCGCCCCGGACCTGCGTGCACCTCGCCCGCATCGTCCAGGAGGCCCTCGTCAACGTGAGAAAACACAGCGGCGCGCACTCAGTCACCATCACGCTAACCGAGAGCGATCACGCCGGCCGCCTGGTGATCGAGGATGATGGCCGAGGATTCGGGTTCAGGGGGCGTATGACCCTGGAGCAGCTTGACGCGAGCGACATCGGGCCGGCGGTGATCAGGGAGCGGGTGCGCGCAATCGGTGGGCGCCTCACAATCGAATCGCATCCCGGCGCGGGTGTGCGCATCGACGTGGAATGGCCGACAGGTGCGCATGCCTAGCCACTGCCCCATACGCGTGCTGATCGCCGACGATCATCCCATCTTCCGGGCCGGGCTTCGCAAGCTGCTCGAAATAGAGCCGGACTTCGCGGTGATCGGCGAGGCGGCTGACGGTCGACAGGCCGTCGCGCTCGCGCGATCGCTTCATCCCGACGTGCTGCTGCTGGACGTGGCGATGCCAGACGTGAGCGGCCTCGACGTGTTGCGGGAGCTCGGCGCCGAGATCGAGCGCCCGCGGACAGTCCTGCTCACTGCCGGGATCGATCCGTCGGACATACTGTTGGGGTTGCGGCTGGGGGCGGCCGGTGTGCTGCTCAAGACGGCGGCGACGGAATTGGTCTTCAAGTGCCTGAGGGCTGTGGTGGCGGGCGAGTACTGGATCGGGCGCGAGACCGTGGGATCGCTGGTGGAAGCGCTCGCGAGGCTGCAGGCGCCGCCGGCCGAGCCCCAGCGCCCGTTCGGACTGAGCCGGCGCGAGCTCGAGGTCATCGCGCTCATCGCCACCGGCGCTTCAAACAGAGACATCGCTGTCCAGCTCCATCTGAGCGAAGAGACGATCAAGCACCATGTGACGAAGATCTTCGAGAAGACCGGTCAATCGAACCGCGTCGAGCTGGCGTTGTTCGCCTCGCATTGCGGCTTGCTGTCCCCGCAATGAGCGACGCCAGCGATGTATTCGGTTCGACACACGCTCCCTGACGCATTCGTCGTACGTAGAGTCCACTTCCCGATCCGTCCGTCGGCGGCCATGGGCATGGCACCAACGTGCCTGGTCGATGACCCCTTCTAGCCATTTCAGCTGCACAGAATAGTTTGTAAGCTCTCGCCTTCGCTCCCTGGGAAGGTGAGTCAGGAACTATTCCTCCCTTCCCCCAGTTCCCGCACGGGCCGCCATTGACCATTTTGCGGACCGTGCGCGCCGCGGCGTCGGCCGCGCGGGCATGGCGGGTCTGGTCCCAACATAGGGCGGTGAGCGGCGGCGGCTCGCATCGCCTCATGCTCTCCTCGGAGCGATGTAAGGCAAGAGGCGAAGCTACGTCTCGATGGCTCCACGGCAGTTAGCCGTCGGTCGTTCGGGCACCGATTCGACTACCCCACCAGTCGCGCAGCTGACTCCGCCGAACAGAAATTGACGCGCCGGCAGAATTACTCGGAGGCAGCTTTCTATGGATGCGTGGTACGCTCTTTGGACCCGCTCACGTCACGAACAGCTGGTCTACAGTGAACTGACGACTCGCCAGTTCGAAGCATTTCTTCCCACGATCCCGCGGTGGAGCGTATGGAAGGACCGCAAGAAACAGATCCACTGGCCGCTCTTTCCGGGCTACTGCTTCGCCAGATTTTCTACCGACTCCAGATACCTCGTGCTCAACTGCCCGGGGGTCGCGAACATCGTGTCATTCAGCGGCAATCCTGCCCCAATTCCCGACGACGAGATTGAGAACATCCGGCGGTTGGTTACAAGCGAGCTGCAGTACGACCCGTGTCCCTTCATTCGCGAAGGCGCGATGGTCGAGGTCGTGCGCGGCCCGTTTGCGGGCGTAACTGGCCAGCTCATCCGAAAGCGGTCGCACGCTCACCTCGTGATCTCGGTGGAATCGCTGCGCCAATCGGTGAGTGTGCTCGTCGACGCGAGCGACGTTATCGCCGTCCAATCCGGCCGGGCGCAGGCCACCTGGTGAGCTACATGACTCCTGGAAGGCGTCGCGAGTTGCTCAGCTCAGCAATCGCGCTGATGCTGCTGATGGTCGGCGGTTCTCTCCTGCCCTGCCTCGACGCGCAGGAAACAGACCAGCGCCCAGCGAACCCACACCGCTCGGCAGGTCAGTCTCCAAACGCTGGCACGCCCGTTGTCGCCACCGACGAGGTTGAACCGGCCGCAATGGCAGAGTGGGCCAGCGGGCGTTACCGGCTCACGCCTAGCGACGTGCTCGAACTGCACTTTCCCTACGTACCCGAGTTCGACCAGACCGTGACGGTCCAGCCCGATGGATATATCTCGCTGCGGGGCGTCGGGGAGATCAGGGTCTATGGACGCAGTCTGCCAGCGCTCAGGCTGGCATTGATTGAAGCGTACGCCCCCATCCTGAAGGAACCGGTCATCAACATCGTCCTCAAGGAGTTCGAGAAGCCATCCTTCTTTGCTGCCGGCGAAGTGACGCGGCCCGGCAAGTACGAGTTGCGCGGCGCCACCACGCTGACGCAGGCACTGGCCTCCGCCGGCGGCCTGACCAGTGCGGCCAAGCACTCTCAAGTGATCCTGTTCCGACGCTATTCGGCCGACTGGCTGGAAGTGAAGCAGTTGGATGTGAAGAAGATGTATGCCAGTCGTGACCTGAGCGAAGATCCTCTGTTGCAGCCTGGCGACAGCATATTCGTCCCGAAAAGCGCTATGGCGAAGATCGAGCCATTCATACCTCGCGCAGGGTATCGGCTTCTACCTGAACCCCTTCCCATAGCCTGGACCTGTTCATCGACGAAGACCATGACTACTGAGCTCGATACTGACCCCGAATTGCGCTTGCCAAGCTTGCGCGATCTCCTTCTACCGGTCTTCCGCCACAAGCGTGCGGGCATTCTGACAATGCTGGCGGTTCTCACCGGCACGATCACGGCGGTGTTGTCGATGCCGAAGCAGTATGAAGCGGAAATGCAGATTCTCGTCAAGCGAGAGCGGATGGACCCGGTCATGAGTTCGGATCCCAACGCCCCGCCGCAGGGGCGCGCCGAGGTGACCGAGGAGGAGTTGAACTCCGAGGTCGAGTTGCTCAAGAGCCGCGATTTGCTCGAACAGGTTGTCGTCGCCTCGGAGCTTCACTCGCCCGGCAACAGCGCGGGCAATGGCGCGGTCGTTGGCCCCTCAGACAGGCCGGCGCTTTCACGAGCCGTGCGATCGCTGGAGAAAAGGCTCAAAATCGCGCCCCTGAGGAAGACCACCTTGATCAAAGTGACCTACCGGTCGCCAGATCCAATCCGCGCGGCCCGCGTGCTCGACGAGCTTGCGAGGCTCTATCTGGAGAAGCATCTGGCCGTCCATCGGCCGCCGGGCGCACACCAATTCTTCAGCGCGCAGGCCGAACGTTTCCGGGAGGAACTCGCTGCCGCCGAGTCGCGCCTGAAGGAGTTCGGGCGTCAGCAGCGCGTGGTGTCCCCGGATCTTCGAAATGGCGAGCACTCTTCAGAAGCTTGCCGAGTTCGAGGCTGCTCTGCAGCAAAGCCAACAGCAGATCGTGGAGGCCGCTCGCCGGATGACCGACCTGGAGGCACAGGCGGCCGAGACCCCGGTCCGCCAGACGACCCAGATTCGCACCTCCGACAACGTGGAGCTGATGACGGAGTTGAAATCGAAGATTCTTACCCTGGAAATCAAACGCTCGGAAATGTTGAGCAAGTTCACTCCGAGCTATCCCCCTGTGGTTCAACTCGAGGAGGAGTTGGCGCAGGCTCGTGCCGCGCTGGGCCGCACGGAGCAGTCACCGCTCACGGAAGAGACGAGCGATCAGAATCCGACCCACCAATGGCTGCGCAGCGAGCTCGCACGAGTCCGGACCGAACGGGTGGGGGCCGTAGCACGGGCCGCGGCTATCGCCGCGTCGGTGCGTGCGTATCGAGAAAAGGCACGCCAACTGGATGAAAAGGGTGCAGAACACGAGGATTTGAAGCGTGCTTTGAAAAGCACTGAGGAGAACTACCTCCTTTATCGCCGAAAACAGGAAGAGGCACGAATCTCCGATGCGTTGGATCGGACGCGTATCGCCAACGTGGCGCTAGCGGAAGCCCCGACAGTTCCCTCACTGCCGTCGAGCTCAGGCCGCTCACTGCTTCTGTTCGGCGGCGCCTTCATTGCACTCGTGTTAGGCCTGGCGGTCACGTATTTGCTGGACTACATCACTCCCTACTTCCACACGCCGGCCGATGTCGAACGTGCGCTGGCGGTGCCAGTGCTCGCGAGCATTCCGGCCGGTCGGTGATCAGGCGTTGGCGACTGGTGGACACGCCGCGACCGGGTGTGCCGGTACTCCGGCTCAAACATGTACGAGCGATTCTACGCCCTTCGAGAGCGACCGTTCGGTCTGACCTCGAATTTGAGATATCTCTTGATGACGCCCAAGCACGAAGAGGCGCTCTGCAACCTGGAGTACGGGATCTCGAGCCGCACCGGTATCACGCTGCTGGTCGGAGAGGCGGGAACCGGAAAGACGACATTAATTCGCAATCTGCTTGCTCCGTACATGCAACACCCGGCAGTTAACCGCGCGCGCTGGGTGTATTTGAACCACCCGACGCTCAGCCAGCAGGAGTTCCTGGAGTGTCTTGCGCACGGCTTTCAGCTTGGTCCGGACGCCGCGGGCTCGAAGCCGAGATTTCTGCGAGCACTGGAACGTATCCTCGCTGAGTGTCGTGAGAACGGAATCGTGACAGCGCTGGTGATCGACGAGGCTCAGAGCCTTTCTCACGAGTTGTTAGAAGAGGTGCGACTGCTGGCCAACATCGAATCCGACACAGAGAAGCTGCTCGCAGTCGTGCTGGCTGGCCAGCCCGCACTGGCCGACCGACTCAACGAGCCGCAGCTCGGGCAGCTGAAACAGCGCGTGGCCCTGCGGTGCGTCTTGCCTCCACTGAATCTGCGCGAGACGGCCTTCTACATCGCGCACCGCATATCTCTGTCCGGTGGCAACCCCGCGCAACTCTTTTCACGAGACGCGGTCTCGGTCATTTATGAGCGGTCCCGTGGCATTCCTCGCACGATCAACGTCATCTGCGACAATGCGCTGCTCTCCGGTTTTGCGGCTGACGCGCAGCCGGTCGGGGCGGAGATCGTGCTCGAAGTGTGTCGCGACTTCGATCTCAAGGCTTGCGCTCTCGCCGGTGGCAGCCGCTCACTCGTGCCTCGCCCCGACGTCGCGGAAGATCCGCTCACCCCCAGATGCGACAGCTTTGTGGCGCGCGCGCGGAGCGGGGTTCGACGTGTCAGCTGCGAGGCGGCCATAAGGCGTCGTTCTAACGGATCGGGGAAACGCAGATGAGTCGCGTCGCAGCTGCTGTCAAAAAAAGCCGGGGCACTGCGATCACCGGCACGAGCCGACAGGATGAACAAGCGGAACGGGCTCGGCAGGCAAAGCCCTGGACAACATCCGAGAGCCCGTGGGACTTCACTGCGCCAGTTCAGCTGCGAAGGGAACAACCAGGCGTCGCGAGACGTCCCGAGATCACGGCCGTCCGTAGACGATCGCTGCCGGATCCGGGCTTCGTCTCCGATGAGTTGACGCGACTGGTGCAGCGGATCTTTCAACCAGGCGTCGCCGAACCCCGGATACGATCCGTGCTCTTTTCGGCGTTCGGTCCCGCAGGTGCATCCGCCAAGCTCTGCGCTGCTGTGGCCGACACACTGGCGAGCCAGACGAGCAGGTCGGTGTGCCTGGTGGACGCAAATCTACGGACGCCTTCGCTGCACGCGCCGTTCGGCGTCGACAGTTCACCCGGACTGTCGGATCTGCTGCTCGATGGTCATGATCTCCGCGGCTGCCTGAAAGCACTCGCCCGCAGCCTCTGGCTGCTGCCAGGCGGATCGTGCAGCGCCGACACGCTGGCGCAGCTCACGGCCGAGCGGGTCCGGCCTTGCGTGCTGGAGCTGCTTGCCAGCTTCGACTATGTGCTCATGGACACGTCGTCAGCCAGCATGCACGGGGAGGCCACTTTGTTGGGCCCGTTGCTCGACGGGGTGCTGCTTGTCGCGGAAGCGAACGCCACGCGCCGAGAGGCGGCGAAAAGAACGACCGAGCTTCTGCAGGCCGCTGGCGCGACGATTCTCGGCGCGGTCCTCACCAACCGCACGTTTCCGATTCCTGAGCGCATCTATCGGATGCTGTGAACCGGCGACCACCACCGTTCGCCTGGCAGCCGCGCACTCGAACCATTCGAAAACTCCAGACCGTGGATATCACTAGAGATCCGTCTGCGACCGAATCGAGGTCGAACCTTGCTGCGCGTGACGCGGTGGTCGCGGCAAGCAGGGCATTTGCACTTCCGTCGAATCCGCCTCGAATTCAGCGACGCGTAGTTCCTGCGCCGCGATCGATTCCCGGCGCCGACGTGATGGTCCTTCTCGACACGGCAGCGGCCGTTGCCGTGCTGCTGGCGGTGCTGGTCGGCACAAATCATGAGCGCATGCCGGAAGGGATCGACAGCTTCTTATCGATGCGCGTGACGTTGAAGAACGTGCTGTTCCTGGCCGCGCTGTTGACGGCATGGCCCACCATCTTCCGCTTTTCTGGCCTGTACGACGCGCATAAGACTCAACTGATTGACCAGGAGCTCCTCCGCCTCGTTGTGGCCTGCTCTGCGGGAGCGCTGCTGGCTGTGCCCTTCGCACTGACCACCGTCTCCGGCGCGTTCGACTTGCGCAGCGTCGCGCACTTCTGGGTCAATGCGATCGCGGCTGCCTCCTGTGTTCGGCTCGCGCGTCGCGCCACCCTGTATCGTCAGCGATTGCGCGGGGCACGGCGCGTCATCATCGTCGGCAGCGGAGCTCGGGCGCGAGAGCTGTATCGCGAGTTGTGCGGAGACCAGGAGACCATTTACGAGGTGATCGGCTTCGTCGACAAGAAGGATGAGTGGATCGACAGCTCGGAGATTGTCGACAAGAGGCTCGGCACACTGGATCAACTCGAGGACCTGTTGATGCACCAGCCGATTGACGAGCTCTTCGTGACGCTCCCGGTCAAGTCGTATTACGACGCAATTCAAGAGGTCGTCAAGACGTGCGAGCTGGTTGGCGTGCGCGTCACGTACTACGCGGACACCTTCGGCAGTTCCCTGGCGCAACCGCGCTATCGCCCGTCGAACGGCTGCCCGCTGGTGACCAGACACGCGGTACCGGATGACGAGCGTTTGGTGCTGAAGCGGGCTATTGACGTCATGGGCGCGATCGTCGGTCTCGTGACGTTCATGCCCCTGATGCTGCTGGCGGCACTGGCGATCAAATTGAGCAGCCCGGGTCCCGTGGTCTTTTCGCAGGAGCGCTACGGCCTGAACAAGCGACGTTTCAAGATGTACAAGTTTCGAACGATGGTGGTCGATGCCGATCGGTTGCAGGCGCAACTCGAATCACAGAACGAGGCCCAGGGTCCGGTCTTCAAGATCAAAAACGACCCGAGGCTCACCACCGTTGGCAGGATTCTGCGGAAGACGTCGATCGATGAATTGCCGCAGTTCATCAACGTGCTGCGGGGGGACATGTCGCTCGTTGGTCCCCGTCCGCTGCCATTGCGGGATGTCATCGCTTTACGCGCCCTCCGACATGCGTCGGTTCAGTGTCAGGCCAGGCCTTACCTGCCTGTGGCAGATCAGCGGCCGAAGTAACGTTGGATTCAGCGATTGGATCCGTCTTGATCTGGAGTACATCGACAATTGGTCGCTGTTCCTGGATCTTCGCATCCTGATCATGACATTCCCTGCCGTGTTCAGAGGTACGGGCGCAGCGTAGACCAGGCTCTCAGCAGACCCTGACCGCAGTCCAGTCTCACAGCACGTCGCACACGGCGCGGATCTGAAAGCAGAACGTGATTCTTTCACGGCATCGTTCACTCGAGATCGTTGGCATGGCCGCAGCCGGCGCTGTGGGGTTCGCGTTCGTTCTGCGCCCGCTGCCGACGCTGGGCGCGGTGGCCGCAGTGTGCACGCTGACCTATGCGCTCGTGCTCAGCCGTTTCGTAGCCAGGCTGTTTCTTGGGGCGCTGGGTGTCGTTCTCCTCGGATATGCGATGTTCGGCCGCGGTTTCGCCTATTTGGGGGTCCCGCCGCTCTTCGTCGGTGACATCACGTTGGCCTTCGGTCTCCTCGCTGCCACGCTCAGCGGGGCTCTTCCCCTCGTGTTTCGATCGCGGCTGGCGTGGCTGCTTATCGCGTTCTCGATCTGGGGCGCCCTTCGCACGATTCCGTTTCTTCACAGCTACGGCATCGACGCCCTGCGAGACGCGCGCAGTGTGGGGCTACAGCGCGTTCGCGCTGATCGTGGCGTCATGTGTGCTGCAGGAAAGACGGGGTGGCGCAGCTCGTGCGGTGCTTCAGACGCTGCCTGCCCTGGTATTTCGCCTGGGTCCCTCTGGCCTGGGGCATCGTCCGCGTCGCAGACGACGCGATTCCGACGCGTGCCTGGGACCGATGTCAAGCTCCTGGTCCTGAATCCCGGCCTTGTGGCGGTTCACCTCGCCGGGGCGGCGACATTTCTCCTGCTCGGCCTCGGCGGCGGCGGAGAGCGCTCCACGCGCACGCGCGACCTCGTGGCGAAGTGGGCCCTCGCGACAGGCTGGACGCTGGCGTTCCTCATCGCGGCGTCGATTACCCGTGGCGGTTTCCTGGCGGTGCTCATCTCCATCGGCGTCGTCGCGGTATTCCGCCCGATGGCCACTGCCCGAAAGATCGCGACGGCCTGCCTGTGCGCTGGCGTGACGATCTTCGTCGCCCCTGCGTTCCTCGGCGAAAGGCATGTCGCGAGACAGCCGACCTTCGAAGATTCGCGCGTGATCTCGCCCGGTCAGCTTGCCGCCAATGTGACGAGCATCTTCGGCAACCGAGCGGGATGATCTCGAGGGCACGCGCACGTGGCGCATCCTGTGGTGGCGCACCATCATCGACTACACGTTGTTTGGCGATTACTTCTGGACTGGCAAGGGTTTCGGGGTCAATCTCGCTGACGACGACGGGTTTCGCGACGCAGTCATCTGAGGAGCGGCCCAACCGCAGCCCGCATAACGGCCACCTGACCATTCTGGCCCGCGCGGGCGTTCCCGGGGCGGCGTTGTGGGTGCTGCTGCAGGGGAGCTTTGCTGCGGCCTTACCAGAGCCTATTTCACCGCGCGGCGCCAGGGGCGGGAGTGGCACGCGCGCGTCACGCTGTGGATTCTGGCCTATTGGGCCGCGTTCCTGGTCAACGGCGCCTTCGACGTGTTTCTCGAGGGACCGACCGGTGGCATCTGGTTCTGGTGCGTGTTCGGGCTGGGAATGGCGGTCCTTCAGGATCAGCGGCAGGTGTCACGCGTAACTTCTTCGGTAACCGAGTGGCGCCCGCGCTGGAGGCAGTTGTGACTGATATCGCGCTCACCATCTGCATCCCGACCTATCAGCGGCCGCTGCTGGTCGAGAGGGCGATCCGGTCTGCAATGGCGTCGAGCCAGGCGTGGGCGGGCAGCGTCGAGCTGATCGTGTCTGACAACTCGCCCGAGTTGACGAGCGATACGTGTAGCGCTGTGTTGTCGGCGTGGCCAGGAAAGTGGGCGTACTTCGGCAACCTGCCGAATATCGGGCTCGGTACCGAACCTGAATCGGTGTATCGCCCGCGCGAGCGGTCGATACGTGCTCATCCTGCATGACGATGACTACCTGCTCCCGACCGGAACGGCCGCCATTCTTGCGGCGACGCACACCGCGGCTGAGCGAGACGCCGCCCTGTTGTTCGGTGTCCGGGTCGTGGACGGTGATGGGCGTCTTCGTCGGCATCAATGCTTCAAACACGAGCACTACCTTTCTCCACCGGACGCCGTGACTCGGCTGCTCTCTGACTCGTCCTTCGTTCGAGCCCCGGCGATAGTCATCCGACGGCAGGCCTTCGCGACCGTAGGGCGCTTCGACGAGACTGTCGGAAATCCGACCGACTTCGATATGTGGCTTCGGATCTTCTCGCGGTTCGGCGTTCGATGTCTGCCCACGACGATCAGCGCGTATTCCGTGCATGAGGAGGCGGCGACGACGACGATGTTTACGGCCGAGAGCGTGCGGACAACTCTCAAAATCTTCGATCGCGCCGCAGCAACGGGCCTCCTCGCGCCTCACGTCCTGCGGACGTGTGCGGCCGACTTTTTCCACCAGTTCATTCTCGCTGGCGCAGGCCGGCGGCTTGGCGCCGGCGATTGCCGAGGCGCAGCTGACATCATGGCCTTGTTCCAGATGCCGGAAATTCGTGCTCTCGGCGTCTCCCGTCGCTGGCGCCCGGTCCGCATTTGTATGCAGCGTCTGGTTGGCCTGCCAGCCAGGCTCTCACGGGCGGTCGCGGGCGCGTTGCAATACCGATCCTGGCTGACACGGTTCTTGCGGGTTGGCCGACCGATTCTCTCCACCCGACCCCTACAAGAGGGCAGTGGTGTACCCATCGCGCGTCGTTGACCTTCGTCCCCGAGCGGGCGTCCGGGAAACACGGGAGCAGCCGGATCCGGAGCAGCTTGTTCTGATCGGCTGGCGCAGCTTGTTGGGCAAGGGCGTCGTGGGCGATTGCAGACAAAGGACTCGTCAACGGCTCGAACTTCGTGATCAGCGTCGCTCTGGCGCGGTGGCTGTCGCCGCAGGATTACGGAGCCTTCGCACTGGCTTTCGCGATTTTCCTGCTGCTCGCGTCCGGCCACACGGCACTGTTCACCGACCCAATGCTGGTCTTCGGCGCAGGCACCTACAGGGAGCGGTCGCCTGCATACCTCGGAGTCCTTCTACGGGGACACTGGGCGTTTACTGCCGCCGCAAGCCTGATTCTGTTTGCGGCGGCGATCGGGGTCATGCTCGCAGACACAGCGTCCTCGCAAACGCCCTGGCGGCTTTAGCGTTTGCGAGCCCCCTCATTCTGCTCCATTGGCTCCTGCGTCAGGCCTGCTACATGCGACTCGACGCGCGTCAGGCTGCGTGCGCCGGGGCTTCGTACATGATGTGCGTGGTTCTAGGAACGTACTTTCTCCACCATCGGAGCTGGCTGTCGCCTGCCACGGGCATCAGCCTGATGGGCCTTGCGAGTCTGGTGTCCGCCCTGGGAATGTTCATCAGTCTTGGGATGCGGCGGCCTCATTCGCGCGAGCCGCAGCTGTTCCATGACGTCGTTGCGGATCACTGGTGCTATGGGCGCTGGAGCCTCGGAACCTACGCACTCTCTTGGATAAAGGAGGGTATCTATTACCTGCTTCTGCCTGGCTGGGGTGGCCTCGGCGCTGCCGCCGCGCTGAAAGCGCTCGTCAATGTGACCCATGCCGATCATGCACACGTATGGGGCTCTTTCATGCGTGCTGGTCCCGGCGCTGGTTGGAGCGCGGAAGGGGCCAGCCGGTCAGCCGAATCGCCCGGACAGCGTTCGGTCTGATGTCAGTTGGAGCGCTGCTGTATTGGGTGTTCCTGGGATTGTTCCATCGCTCCGTGATCCACTGGCTTTACAACGGGCAATACGACGCGTACGCCGGCCTGCTATGGGTCGTGTCGGCGATTCCGATTCTCTATGCCGGCGAGATTGTCTTAGGCAGCGTACTCCGCTCCCGCGAGCGGCCGCACCACGTCTTCTGGGCGAACATGCTGTCGGCCATTACGACATTGACCGTGGGGGCGGCATGTGTGTTTGCGTTTGGGTTACATGGTGCCGTCGTGGGACTCTTCTGTTCGTCGATTGCTACCATGGCAACGATGGCGTTGGTGTTACGCCGCCATCGTCTGGCCGACGACTAACGCGCGTCTCAGGAGGTGATGACCATTGGCGCCGAAGCGTTTGAAGATACTGATGTCAGCGTTCGTCTGTCGGCCCGGGCTCGGATCAGAAGGTGGGGCAGGCTGGAACACCGCGCGTGAAGCTGCTCGGCACCATGAGGTGTGGCTGGTCACGTGCGCCAGCTCCCGTCCCTGGATCGAACCTGAGCTCGCCCGTAATCCGCTGCCAAATCTGCATCCGACTTACTGGGACTTGCCCCGCTGGGCGCGCAGGCTGATCGAACGGGAGGCGGGATCGCCGCTCTAGTATCACCTGTGGCAGATTGGCGCCTACGCTGTCTTCAAACGGTTGCATCGAGAGATCGGTTTTGACGTCACTCACCACGTGACATACGCGAAGTACTGGGCGCCCAGCCTGCTGGCATTTCTCCCGGTCCCCTTCTTATGGGGGCCGGTAGGCGGTGGAGAGTCATGGCCCCGAACGTTCCGCTCCGACCTGAGCGTGCGAGGGAAGGCGTACGAAGTGCTGCGCGACTTCGCACGCTGGTGTGGTGAAAAGGATCCTCTAGTCTTGTCGACAGCGCGACGCAGTGCGCTCGCCCTTGGGGTCACGGCTGACTCTGCGAAGCGAATGCGCGACGCCTCGGCGCCAAGCATGTTGACATATTTCCGCAACCTGGGCCTGAGCGGGAACGAGCGGGTCGATTTCGAGCGGCTCCCTGACTCTCCAGAGCGAGCCTATGCGATTTTTGAGCACGGGAAGGATGCTGCACTGGAAAGGGTTTCATCTGGGGTTGAAGGCATTCGCAGCTGCAGCGATTCCAGGATCGGAGTACTGGCTGGTGGGATCCGGGCCAGAACTGGCAAATCTGAAGCGGCTTGCGCGCGATTTGGGGATCACACAAAAGGTTCGGTTCCTGGGACAGCTGACACGGGTTGACGCCTTGGCCAAGTTGGCGACGTGCCATGCCCTGGTCCATCCCAGCCTGCACGACTCAGGTGGGTATGTCTGCCTGGAAGCGATGGCGGCCGGCAGACCGGTGATCTGCCTGGATCTCGCGGGACCCGCGACACAGGTGACCGAGAGTACTGGCATCAAGGTTCCTGCCCGGGACCCGCAGCAAGCCGTTCGGGACCTGGCAAACGCGATGATCACTCTCGCCAACAATCCTGATATGCGTTTACGGATGGGACAGGCGGCACGAGAGCGAGCGGCCACTGTCTTCGCATGGGAGCGAAAGGGAGAGTCGCTCAGCGCCCTGTACGAATCTCTTGCTGACAGTGCCAGGTCTTTCAGCCCCTCGGAGCTTCATCCGAGTGCGAGCGTCTTGTAGAGCAAAGCCTTGAACTGTGAGTCTCGGCTCACGCAAGCGTGACAGCCGGGTCTTGTAGGAAGTCGCTGGATCCCACCACTTCAACTCGACGCGCGTCGCGCAACACGACACAGCCGTCTCACACTCCGTCGCTGTGTGCAGGCCGCGTTACGAAGGCAGAACATCATGAACATCCTTGTTACCGGACACGATGGATACATCGGGCGGGTCATGGTGCCGATCCTGCAGGCAGCAGGGCACGCCGTTGTTGGTCTCGACAGCGGCTTGTACAAGGGATGCACGCTGGGCAAAGAGCCGCCGGACGTGCCGACACTGTGGATGGACGTGCGTGACGTCGACCGGGCTCATCTCAAAGGGTTCGACGCGGTCATTCACCTCGCCGCGATCTCGAACGACCCGGTCGGAGATCTTGATCCCTCGTGTACCTACGCCATCAACCACGAAGCGTCGGTACGGCTCGCCGGCCTCGCGCGAGAGGCAGGTGTTGGCCGGTTTCTCTTCTCGTCCTCATGCAGCCTCTATGGAGCGGCCGGCGAGGACGAACTCCTGACTGAAACGGCGCGTTTCAACCCGGTCACCGCGTATGGAGCGTCGAAGGTGCGGGCAGAAGCGGGAATCGCGGCCCTTGCCACCGATCAGTTCAGCCCGACGTTCCTCCGCAATGCGACCGCCTACGGGTTCTCACCGCGGCTCCGAGCCGACGTGGTCGTGAACAATCTCGTTGGCTCGGCCTTCACGACTGGCCACGTCACCATCATGAGCGATGGCACGCCGTGGCGGCCGCTCGTGCACGTCGAGGACATTTCCCGGGTGTTTTTGGCGGTGCTGGAGGCGCCACAGGAGCTCATTCACAACGAAGCGTTCAACGTCGGGATCACGACCGAGAACTATCAGATCCGGGACGTGGCCAGCATGGTCGAAGAGATTGTTCCAGAGAGCCGGGTCACCTATGCCGAAGGCGCTGGTCCCGATCGGCGGTGCTACCGGGTCGACTTCTCGAAGCTCGCGGCGCAGTTTCCGGCATTCACGCCCGAATGGACGGTTCGAACAGGAATTGAGCAGCTGCTCGACGCATACCGTCGATGCCGTCTCACCTTCGACGAGTTCAGCGGGTCGAAGTTTGTGCGCCTGAAACGAATCAAGGAATTGCTGGACAAAGGACATCTCCAATCGGATCTACGCAGATGCGATCTCGTCGGCTCAGAGAGGCACCCATGAACGCACTAGCACTGGCACAGAACGATGCGATGCGCGAGGCGACGTGTCGCTTTTGTGGCGCCGCCTTGCGTCATACCTTTGTCGATCTTGGACCGTCGCCGCTCTGCGAATCGTATGTGGCCCTGCGGGATCTGTCCAAGATGGAGGCATTCTATCCACTGCACGTATACGTGTGTGGCAACTGCTTCCTGGTGCAGCTGCAGGAGTTCGTCAGCCCGGCGGACATCTTCAGTGATTACGCTTACTTCTCTTCCTATTCCGACAGCTGGCTCAAACACGCGGAGACGTACGTCGAACACATCATTGAGCGGCTCGACCTGCACCATGGCAGTGAAGTCGTCGAGATCGCGAGCAATGACGGCTACCTGCTCCAATACTTCATCGCACGTGGAATTCCCGCGCTGGGGATAGAGCCGGCAGCCAATGTGGCAAGAGAAGCAATTAAGAAAGGTATTCCGACGCGTATCGCTTTCTTTGGCGCGGCGACCGCACGGGAGCTCGTCGAGGAGAGTATTCGCCCCACTCTCCTGATTGGCAACAATGTACTGGCCCACGTGCCAGATCTGAATGACTTCGTAGAGGGGATAAAAATACTGCTGGCCGACTCCGGCGTGGTGACGATGGAATTCCCGCACTTGATGCGATTAGTCGAGAGAAACCAATTCGACACGATTTACCACGAGCACTTCTCGTACTTCTCTTTTACCGTGGTCGCGATGATCTTTGCGTCGCATGGATTGACTGTGTTCGACGTCGAAGAGCTGTCGACTCACGGGGGTTCACTTCGAATTTACGCTCGCCATGATCACAACAGTGCGGCAGCCGTGCGGGAGTCGGTGACCGACCTCCTCGCTCGTGAGGAACAGGCCGGCGTAACGAGCCTCGAGTATTACTCGACGTTCGGCGCCCGCGTCGCGGAGACAAAGCGAAATCTTCTCTCGTTCCTCATCGAGGCCAAGCGCGCGGGTAAGGCCATCAGCGGGTATGGTGCGCCGGGAAAGGGCAATACGCTTTTGAATTACTGCGGCGTCCGCGGAGACTTCATCGACTACACGGTCGATCGGAATCCGCTGAAGCAAGGCCGGTTTCTGCCCGGCACGCACATCCCGATCTTCCAGCCGGAGAAGATTCGACAAACCCGGCCGGATTTCGTCCTGATCATGCCCTGGAACATCAAGGACGAGATCGTTCAGCAGCTGTCGTACATCCGCGAGTGGGGAGGACGATTCGTCGTCGCCATCCCCGAGCTCAGTGTATTCGGATGAGCCGGCCGAGGGGCGTAGCAAGGAGGCGAGCATGAAGGTCGTGCTGTTCTGCGGCGGGCTCGGCACGCGGCTCCGAGACTATAGCGACACGGTTCCCAAGCCGATGGTGACCATTGGATATCGGCCAATCCTATGGCAGGTGATGAAGTACTACGCCCATTTCGGGCACAAGGACTTCATTCTCTGCCTGGGATACAAAGCCGACGTGATCAAGAACTACTTCCGGCATTACGACGAATGCGTGTCCAACGATTTCGTCATGTCGAGCGGCCGGAAGATCACGTTATTGAACAGCGATACTGACGATTGGAATATCACGTTCGTCGACACTGGTGTAGGTGCGTGCATCGGGCAGCGCCTGCGCGCGGTGAGGCACTACCTCGCGGATGAGGAGTGTTTCCTCGCGAATTATACCGACGGGCTTGCGGACCTCGACCTCCACCGGTATATCGCCGAGGTCCAGCCTCAGAACAAGATCGCGACCTTCCTCTGCGTTCGGCCGACACAGACGTTTCACGTCATCACGGCGGACGACACGGGAGCAGTCAGATCGATCGCGCCTGTCGAAGAAGCGGACATCTGGATCAACGGCGGGTTTTTCCTGTTCCGCCGGGAAATCTTCGACTACATCGGGGAAGGAGAGGATCTCGTGTGCGAGCCGTTCCAGAGGCTGATCGACGCCGGGCAGCTGCTCGCCTACAAGTACCGCGGCTTCTGGACGGCGATGGACACCTTCAAGGACAAGGAGCGTCTGGACAGCCTGATGGGAGCGCCAGGCGGTGCGCCCTGGGCCGTCTGGAACAATACGCCGCGACAGCGGCAACAGCCGGATGAACCACGAATCATGGCCGTTGCGGGCGTGCGGAGGATGTAGTGGTGATCGCAGGCGCGCAGGGATTTGAGTCGGTCTCGACGGTTCTGTGTCTCGGAGCGCACTCGGATGACATCGAGATCGGCTGCGGCGGCACCCTCCTGAAGCTGCGACGGCTCAATCCACGGCTCAACGTGAAGTTCGTCGTCTTCAGCGGCGACGAGAGCCGGGCCGGTGAGGCCCGGCGCAGCGTCCAGGCACTGACCGGGAATGGCAACGGCGTGGAACTGGTGGTCCACTCATTCCGCGACGGTTACTTCCCCTACGAAGGCGCGCGAATCAAGGATTACTTCAACGAGCTCGCCGACGGGGTCCGGCCGGACCTGATCTTCACGCACTATCGGCAAGACCTTCACCAGGACCATCGCGTGGTCTCGGACCTGACGTGGAACACCTTCAGAGATCATCTCATCCTGGAATACGAGATTCCCAAGTACGACGGTGACGTGGGGACTCCAAACGTCTTCGTTCATCTGGATCAATGCACCTGCGATCAGAAGATCGATCAGTTGCATCGCTCGTTCGGCAGCCAGTCGGCCAAGCCGTGGTTCTCGCGCGAGACCTTTCTCGCGACGCTGCGGCTCCGTGGCATCGAGTCGAGATCGCCCGACGGCTATGCAGAGGCCTTCTACGGACGAAAGCTCATTCTGGCGTGAGCTCCCCCGCGGTGACAGCCACATGATGTTCAAGGAACTGGCGCTCGGCGGCGCCTTTCGAATCGAGCCGGAGCGGATCGAGGATCAACGCGGGTTCTTTGCCCGGGCGTGGTGCCAGCGGGAGTTCGCGGCCCACGGTCTGAACACGGCCGTCGCTCAGTGCAGCATCTCGTTCAACAAGCAACGGGGCACCCTGCGAGGCATGCACTATCAGGAAGCGCCGTGCCGCGAAGGCAAGCTGGTTCGCTGCACGAGAGGAGCGGTGTACAACGTCATCATCGATCTGCGGCCGGGCTCGCCCACCTTCGGGCCATTACGTCGCGGAGATGCTGACTGCCGACAATCATGGCATCCTCTACGTTCCGGAAGGGTTCGCGCACGGTTTCATGACGCTCGAGGATGACACGGAGGTCGCCTACCAGATCTCCGAGTTCTACTCTGCCGAACATGCCCGAGGCGTTCGCTGGAACGATCCGGCGTTCGGTATCGCCTGGCCCCTGCCCGTCAGCGTGATTTCAGAGCGAGACTGCTCGTTTCCGGATTTCGGCGTCCGGGCAGGCGAACTGCGATGAAGGATTCACTCACTGCCGTGGACGCCGACCGGGTCGGCCGCGAGATGCACGCGTTCATCTCCGATCTCTACCCGATCTGCCGCAGCATCACGGGCGACGGCATTCGAGAGACGCTCAGACGCGTTGGCGACCATATCTCCGTCGATATTCACGAGGTCCCGACCGGGACCGACGTGCTGGACTGGACGGTGCCAAAGGAATGGAACATCCGCGACGCCTTCATCAAGAATGGCCGTGGCGAGCGGGTGGTCGACTTCAAACAGTCCAACCTCCACGTCGTCAACTACAGCGTCCCGTTTCAGGGGCGGCTGTCACTGGTCGATCTCCGGCCACACCTGTTCACGCTTCCGGATCACCCGGATTGGATTCCGTACCGCACGTCGTACTACAAGGAGGACTGGGGGTTCTGTCTCAGCCAGCGGCAGCTCGAGTCGCTCCTGGAGGAAGAGTATGACGTGTGCATCGATTCGTCGCTCCACGACGGTCGCCTGATCTACGGCGAATGCTACCTGGCTGGCGAGTTGTCAGACGAGGTGCTGTTTTCGTGTCACATCTGCCATCCGTCACTTTGCAACGACAATCTGTCTGGCGTCGCTCTGGCCGTGCACCTGGCGTCGCAGCTGGCGCCGGCGGGTCACGCGCTACTCGTACAGGTTCCTGTTCATACCAGGCACCATCGGCTCCATCACCTGGCTGGCGCGCAACGAAGCCGCCATCGAGCGCATTCGGCACGGGCTGGTGATTGCGTGCGTGGGCGATCCGGGAAAGTTTACATACAAGAAGAGCAGGCAGGGCTCGGCCGAGATCGACATGGCCGCGGTTCACGTGCTGCGCCACTCCGGACGGCCCCATGAGGTGATCGAGTTCTCGCCCTATGGTTACGACGAGCGTCAATTCTGCTCACCGGGCTTTGACCTGCCGGTTGGCTCCCTCACGAGGACGCCGCATGGACGGTTCCCCGAATACCACACGTCCGCCGACAACCTGGACTTTGTGAAAGCGACGTGCCTCGGCGAATCGCTGGCGATCTTCGAGCAGGTGGTTGACGTCCTGGAGCGCAACAAGCGATACATCAACCTGTTTCCAAAGGGCGAGCCGCAATTGGGCAAGCGCGGTCTCTATCCTGAGACAGGCGGCGACAAGGCGGAAATCCGGCGGAACGCGCTGCTCTGGGTGTTGAACTTCTCGGATGGTCAGCACACTCTCCTGGACATCGCTGATCGCGCGGGCCTCTCATTCGAGCACATCAGCGCTGCCGCCGGCGATCTCGTGAAACATGGGTTGTTGACGGAAAGTCTCTGATGCGATCGGAGCGTGCAGTCTCAGCGTTGTTTGGCCATAGGTTGTCTCGAGCTTGGGGAAAGCAGGTAATGACAAGAATCTCGATGAATGTCCATGAGAGGGTGAAAGGTGGCAGCGGCTTGGACGCGTCTGGTCCCGCGAACGTCTGGACCTTCGATCCGGCGAATGGGTCCAGGTGAGGAGCGAGGCGGAAATTCTCGCGACCTTGACTCTCGAGGGGAAGCTGGATTCTCTGCCCTTCATGCCCGAGATGCTCAAGCACTGTGGTCAGAAATTCTTGGTGTCCAAGCGCGCCGACAAGACCTGCGACACGATCTCGTCCTCGTCCACAGGTCTGAGGCGGATGCGCAATGCGGTGCATCTCGCAGATGTGAGATGCAGTGGCGATGCGCATGACGGCTGTCAGGCGGGATGTCTGCTCTTTTGGAAGGAAGCGTGGCTCGAGAGAGCCGAGGTTGCCGAATCGGTTCGGACGTCCGCCGCGGCTACGTCGGACGTGGCGGCAAGGACAAACGCCGAGCCGAGTCACAAGGCGGACTGTACGTGTACAAGAGAAATGTTGACCGGGGCTGCCTGGTCGATGAACGAATGCGGTGACCGTATTTACACCTGCCAGGCCACCGAGCTGCTCAGGGCGACATCCGGCCTGTCGTGGTGGCATGTTGCTCAGTATGTCCGAGACGTCCGGTTCGGTAACGCGACACTCGTTCAGTTCGTTCGGGCGGGGTTCATCGGCGTGTTCAACAGGATCCAGGTGCTTCTTCGCCGTTTCGTGCCAACACGTTTCTTGATTCAAGACGGGCTGAAGTATCCGTTCATTCGGGGGCGGCTGACCCAGACCCCGAAGGAGCTTCTCAATCTTCAACCTGGCGATCTCGTCGAAGTGAAATCGAAGGAAGAGATCGTCGCTACACTCGACACGAACAGCCGCAACCGCGGTCTGCTGTTCGACAGGGAAATGGTGAGCCACTGCGGCCGTCGAGCTCGTGTGTTGAGGAGAGTGAACAGAATCGTCGATGAGAGAACCGGAAGAATGCTCGAACTCACCAGCGATTCTCTGGTCCTCGAAGGGATGTACTGCCGCGGGGACTTCAACCGGTTTTGCCCACGAAGCATTTACGCATTCTGGCGCGAGATATGGCTCAAGAGAGTCCCAGATCGGCCGACGGCGAGCTACGGGCCATCTGGGTCGGACCAGGATCAGTGCATGGCCCGCTGCGGCGCTCACGAGGTCCGTGAGCATCCCGCCATGCGGGACGCGGGCGTGCTGACTCGCTGAGCTTCGAGAAGATGCATACGCTCGCCGGCAAAGTGGCCATAGTGACCGGTGCTAGCAGGGGGATTGGAAAGGCGATTGCCCTAACCCTGGCAGAGCACGGCGCGACGCTCTGCATCATCGGTCGGCATCGCGAGACACTCGACGCTGTTGCCAGTTCCGCAACCGCCACAGGCCCGATTCACGTCTTCGAGGCCGATCTGGCGGAAGATGACGCGGTGCGCGACCTGGCTAATGCCATCGACGTGCAGGTGCGGCATGCCGATATCCTGGTGCATTCTGCCGGTGCGTATGGCAGGGGGACCATTTGCGACACTTCGGTCGAACAACTGGACTTCCTGTACAGAGTGAACGTGCGGGGACCGTACCTTTTGACCCAATTGCTTCTGCCGATGCTGATGGCACGCCGCGGCCAAATCGTATTCCTGAACTCCACCCAGGGTCTGAATGCCGCGGCCAGCGTGAGTCAGTATGCCGCGACGCAACACGCCTTGAAGGCCATCGCGGATAGCCTCCGGGAGGAGGTTAATGCGAAAGGCGTGCGTGTCTTGACGATTTTCCCGGGTCGTACGGCTACGCCGAGAATGGAAACGATTTACGCCGTCGAGAACAGAGTGTACCAACCCGAGGTGCTACTGCAGCCAGAGGATATTGCCTCCGTCATCCTGAACGCACTCGCGCTTCCACGGACTGCTGAGGTGACCAACATCTGCGTTCGGCCCCTGCTGAAGTCGTACTGACCGAGGCCTTCAGCCACCACCAACTAGAACGTACCGCCCTTCCGTCGTGCCGCTTCCCAGCCCGACAGACAGCCGGAAACAACCGGTTGTCGACTTGTCCAGGGTGCGCCGATTTACGGGCGTTGGGAAGAATCAGCGGTTCGTTTTCTGAGTTTCTCTGCCGGCGCTGGTGTGCTGGCCATCACCGCCCCGACCGGGAATATCGCGCCGCCCGGCTACTACATGCTGTTCATTGTTGACACAAACGGCGTGCCGTCGGTGGCGTCCTTTGTCAGGTTCTAACGCAATTTTCGCGCGCTCGATTCGTGCGGACTGCCCGGCGAGCCAGACGACGGCGTCAACACGCGGCAGCAATAGGGACGGAGCCATGAGAACGATGCAGTGGCGGGTGCCGCTTTCGGCGGCGATGTTCTTGCTCTGTTCGATGCATCTTTTTGCTCAATGCGGCAGCCCTTCAGCTCCGGATGGTGCAGGCCCCTGTGTCGACTGCGACTCGCAGCTCTCTGTGTCCCCTGGGCAGAGCATCCAGGCTGCCGTAGACTCCGCGCCGCCAGGCGCTTCGCTCGTGATCAAAACGGGGGTACACCGGTTACAGAGGGTGACGCCGAAGGATGGCCAGGCGTTCCTGGGAGAATCGGGAGCGGTCCTCTCCGGCGCGCAGCTGCTGACCCAATTCGTCCAGCAGGGGCATACCTGGGTCGCTGGCGCGCAGACCCAGGAAGGTCAGATTCATGGTGAGTGTCAGGCAGCCTACCCGCGGTGCTCATCTTCTGAAGAGCTGTTCCTCGACGACGTGCGCCTGCGGCATGTGGGGAGTGTGTCGGAGGTTGGGCCCGAGACGTGGTTCTTCGACTATGCGGCGGACCGGATCTATCTCGGAACCGATCCATCGGGTCGGCGAGTGGAAACGAGCGTCACCGACGCGGCGTTCACGGGGAAGGCATCGGCCGTGACGATCAGGGGGCTGACGATCGAGAAATACGCGAGCGGGGCGCAATCGGGTGCGATTTATGGTGCGCTCGGGCGAGGGTGGACGGTCGAGGAGAACGTCATTCGGCTGAATCACGGCGCAGGGCTCTCGTTGGGGCCATCGATGCAGGTGCGGAACAATCTCGTCCACGCCAACGGGCAATTGGGCGTGGGCGGAGGCGATCACTTCAATGACATCGTCGTCGAGGGGAACGAGATCGCCCACAACAATCAAGCTGGCTTCGACCCTGGTTGGGAAGGTGGCGGGACGAAGTTCTGGGCGACGATCAACCTCGTAGCACGTGGCAATTGGGTCCACCATAATCACGGCGCCGGTCTGTGGGCCGACTTCGAGAACATCGGCATGGTGTACGAGAACAACGTCGTCGAGGACAATGACTGGGCGGGCATCTTCCACGAGATCAGCTACGCGGCCGTCATTCGAAACAACACGGTACGACGCAACGGATTTCAGGATCCCCGCGGCTGGTACTGGCGTGCGGGCATTCTGATCGCGGCTTCGTCAGACGTGGAAATCCATGGCAACACGGTGGAGGACAACGCGAATGGCATCGTCGGCATCCAGCAGGACCGGGGGGCAGGGGCCTTGGGCCCATGGCTCATCTCGAATTTGTGGGTGCACGACAATCGCGTGCGGATGCACGTCGGCCAGACGGGACTCGTCACCGACACGGGCGACATGGCGATCTTCAGAAGTCGCAATAACCACTTCGATCGAAACACGTACGTTCTGGGCGCAAACGTGCGGTACTTCACGTGGATGAGCGGCGATCGTACGGAAGCTGAATGGCGGAGCCATGGGCAGGACTCCAGTGGCACGTTCGTCCGCAGCCCCCAACCGAGTGCTACCGCCTCCAGTCCGGGACCAGATTGACCAGACAGCAGTGAGCCCACCCTCTATCAGGCCGGCTGCTGCCCTCGCCCGCGCTCCGTCACATAGCTTCACACTTCGTCCGTCCGAAGACGGCCTGATTCGCGAATGAACGGACGCCGGCTCACCGCCGGCGCCTTCCTCAACTGGCTGCGTCGGGTCTGAGCATCACCATATGTGCGCCATTGCCGGTCTGATCCACTGCGGTAGCCCCGCCCTGCTCCAGCAGATGCTCGATGTGATGGCGCATCGCGGGCCGGACTCCGAGGGCGCGCGCTGGTTTTCGCTGCACGGCTCCGGTCTGGGTCATCGTCGATTGGCCATCCTCGACCTCTCACCGACGGGCAACCAGCCCATGGCGACACCGGACGGACGCCACTGGATCACGTTCAACGGCGAGGTCTACAACTTCCAGGACATCCGCCGCGAGCTCGAAGCCGACGGGCACCGGTTCAGGTCCACGGGCGACACGGAGGTCGTCCTTCGCGCCTACATGGTGTGGGGCAGAGAGTGCCTGAAGAAGTTCAACGGCATGTTCGCGTTCGCGATCTTCGATTCCGTGACCGGCGCACTCTTCGCCGCACGCGATCACCTGGGCATCAAACCGTTCTATTACCACTTCGGCGGCGGGCGCTTCGTCTTTGCATCGGAGGCCAAGGCGATCCTGCAGTGCCCGTTCATCGAACGCCGGCCCGACTTCGACGCGCTGGCCAACCCGGCCCGGTTTGTGATCTCGCCCCTGACAGGGTTCGTCGGCATCAGGAAACTGCCCCCGGGCCACTGCCTCACGCTCGAGGGCGGCGAGCTGAAGATCGACCGCTTCTGGACGCTGGAACCGCGCGAGGACTGCGAGCAGAGCGACGCAGAACTGGAAGAAGAGCTGGACGTGCTGCTTCGCGATGCCGTCCGATTGCAGATGATCGCCGACCGGCCCGTCGGCACGTTCCTCAGCGGCGGCCTGGATTCGTCCGTCGTCAGCGCGCTGATGCGGGAGAACACGGCCGGCGACATCCACGCCTTCACCATCAAGTTTTCCGAGGCGGACCAGCGGTTCGAGCGGATGCCCGATGACAGTCGCTACGCGCGCCGCGTGGCGTCGCAGTTCGGCTTCAGGTTCCACGAGTTCGAGCTGAAGCCGGACGTCGCGGATCTGCTTCCGAAGATGGTGTGGCACCTCGACGAGCCGCTGTCCGATCCGGCCGCCATCAACACCTGCCTGATTTCTGAGGCCGCGCGTCGGCTCGGCATCATCGTCCTGCTCAACGGGGTCGGCGGCGACGAAATTTTCGGTGGCTACCGCAAACATCTGGCCTGCCTCGAGGCGGAGGCCTGGCTGCGGATGCTGCCGGGCCTCGCGTGCCGCGGCCTCGGATCGCTCGCGGAGCGACTGCCGGTGGCGTCTGCGCGGCAGGGATTCCGGTCGTTGCGCTGGTTCAAGCGCTTTGCGTCGCTGCTCTCGTTGCCGCCGGCGGAGCGCTATCTCTCCTCGGATCTGTCGCTCGCACCGACACGATTCGAAAATCTCTTCCCCGGGCGTCGCTACCACGACTCGTGGTTCTGGCGCGCACAACAGCCGATGCTCGATCAAGGGGGCCTCTCGTATCTCACCCGGATGTGCTGGAACGACACGCAAGTGTTTCTACCGGAACACAATCTGACCTACTCGGACAAGGCCGCGATGGCCGCAGGCATCGAGACGCGCCCGCCGCTCGCCGACTACCGGGTGGTCGAAAAGATGTTCACGTTGCCGCCGCGCCACCGCATCCGCGGGCACACGCAGAAGCATCTACTCAAGCGTGTTGCGGAGCGTTACCTGCCACGTGAGATCGTCCACCGGCCCAAAGCGCCGTTCAACGCGCCGTTGCGCGCGTGGATTCGTGGACCGCTCGCCGAGATGGTGGACGATCTGCTGTCGGAGACTTCCCTCAAGCGCCGCGGCCTCGTGAACGTCGCCGACGCACGCGCGCTGATCGACCGCGACCGCCGCGGCATCGAAGACAACGGCATGTTGATTTGGACGCTCCTCACGTGGGAGATCTGGTTCCAGATCTTCGTCGATCGCGGCGCCATGGTGCCGCCGGTGAACGGGAGCTGCCGAACCGTGAACGAGTCAACCCTTCAACCCGTCGAGCAGTTGTCGTGAAACAGCTCGCCCAATACCAGGACGGCCGGCTCGAACTTCAGGATGTGCCGCTGCCTACCGCGCCTCCTGGCGGCCTGCTCGTGCGCCTGACGCACTCGGTCATCAGCGTCGGCACCGAGAAGATGAAGGTCGAGCAGGCGAGGATGAACCTGCTGCGGAAGGCGAAGGCGCGACCCGATCAGGTGCGCCAGGTCCTCGACACCGCGAAAACGCTCGGCTGGACGGCCGCGCTCGAAAAGGTGCGCAATCGCCTCGAGACGCCTACACCGCTCGGCTACTCTGCCGCGGGCGTCGTCACTGCCGTGGACCCCGCGAACACGCGCTTCCGCGTCGGCGACCGCGTGGCGGTGGGGGGAGCGGAGTGCGCGTTTCACGCCGAGTTCGTCGCCGTGCCGGACCTGCTTGCGGCCAGGGTGCCGGACGGCGTGGAGAATTGGGAGGCGGCCTACACGATGATCGCCTCCATCGCCCTGCAAGCGGTGCGGCAGTTGGAGCCGACGCTCGGTGAACGCGTGCTCGTGATGGGCCAGGGCCTGGTAGGCCTGCTGGTCACAGCGCTGCTGCACGCCAACGGCGCGCGCGTCATGGCCGTGGACCTCGCCCCCGCGCGGCGGCCGTTCGCTGAGGCCATGGGCGCGGAGCAGGTGGTCATCCTCGGCGCGCAGAGTCTCGCCGATGCAGTTCGCATCTGGACTGAAGACTACGGCGTCGATGCCGTAGTGCTGGCGACGGCGACGCAGAGCAACGCACCGCTGGAGCAGGCGATCGACTCGCTGCGCGACCGCGGCCGCATCGTGGTGGTCGGCAACACGTGCGTGGAACTGCCCTGGAAAATTGCCTACGAAAAGGAAATCGACGTTCGATACTCGCGCAGCTACGGTCCCGGTCGTTACGACCCACGTACGAATGGGGCGGGACCGATTACCCCATTGGGTACGTGCGCTGGACAGAACAGCGCAATTTCGACGCCGCGCTGCATCTGATGCAAGGCGGCCAGCTCGACCTGACGGCCCTGACCACGCGCCGCGTGCCGTTCGGCGAATGCCTTGCTGCGTACCGTGATCTGCTCGGCGAGGCCGCGACGGAGGAAATGGGTATCGTTCTGGAATACTCGACGCCTCGACCAGACGGCGTGACGAGGAATGCTTCCGGGAAGAAACGCGAGGGTCTCGCTCACGCTCAGGTCCTCCCAGAGCGCGGCGCCTCTCCGCCCCCGTTCGGCGCCTCGACGTCATTGGCGCTGGCAACTTCGCGCGCACGATGTTGCTGCCGCACCTCAAGGGTCGCATCGCCTTCGGGACCGTTGTCAACATGACCGCGCTGAGCGCGAACCACGTGAAGACGAAGTTCGGTTTCGCCGAGGCCGCGACCGATGCCAGCGCCGCGTTTCGAGGGGATAAGCTGTGCGGGTGTTCGGCTGCGGGCCAGGCAGAGCCCAGGTACCGCCTTGCTGCGGGAACGCGGCCGTGCTCATCGCCACACGTCACCACCTCCATGCGCCCCTGGTCGTGCAGGCACTCAGGGCGAACCGCCACGTGTTCGTCGAGAAGCCGCTCTGCCTGACGCGTGACGGAGCTGGCCGAGATCGACGCGGCCCTGGCGGAGAGTGTCGGATCGGTGCAGGTGGGCTTCAATCGCCGTTTCGCCTCCGCGAGCGTGGAATTGAAGAACCTGCTCAAGTCCTCCCCGGGGCCGAAGACCGCGAGCTTCCGGGTGATGCCCGGCAAGCTCGACCCGTCGCACTGGTACGCGAACTATGCCGAAAGCGGCGGTCGCGTGCTCGGCGAGGCGTGTCACTTCCTCGACTATTTCTGCTTTCTTTTCGACTCGCGGCCGGTGCGCGTCAGCGCGCAGACCGTGTGGCCGGCCAGCGGGCGCCTGCCGTTCCCCGACAGCGTCACCGCGCAGGTCGAGTTCGCCGACGGCTCGTGCGGACAGCTCGTTTACACCGCGGAGGGCGACCACTCGTGGCCGAAGGAGGTGTGCACCGTCTTCGCCGCCGGTGTGGTCGCGGAGATCGAGAATTTCCAGAAGCTCACTGTTCATCGCGGAGGCCGGCGGCGCGTCTCGGCGTTTGCCGGCAAAGGCCACGCCGAACAGATGGCTGCGTGGACGGCGTTCCTGCTCGGCGAGGCGGAACATCCCCTGCCGTACGAGCAATCCCGCCAGAGCATGTTGCTCACGTTCGCCGTGCTGGAATCCATCCAGCAGGGGCGCAGCGTCGAATCTGTAGGAGCCGCGCAAGGAAGCCTCTGGGCACTCGGTAAGCGCCTCCTTGCTCGGCTCGTACAGCCCTCATCAGACTTCATGTTGCACACTCAGCTGGTCTTGGCACCGCCTGGCGGCGATGAGTCCGCTGGAGACGGCACTGCACGCGCGCAAGAAGCTGCGGCAGTTGGCCGACAGCCGCGGCTCGCGTGACTCGGAGCGCAATCCGCTCGAATGGCCCCTATGCATTCCTGCGGCTGCCGAAGCCGGAAGATGCCCCGGCAGTGTTGCGAGAGGCGCTGCGCCGCGACGTCGACCGCATCCTCTCCGGGCGCTGGCGCGCGTTCGGCCACCTCGAATTACAGGTCGAAGACCCGCCGCGCTGGCACAAGGATTATCTCCGTCGCCAGAGATCTCGCGACGACCGCGTCGCGCGTCAACGACTCGATCACCGGGATCTGCCCGACGGCGCGGACATCAAGCTATCTGGGAACTCAGCCGCTGGCATCAGCTCGTGCGCCTCGCGATGGCTGCCTACATGCTGAACGACGAGCGCGCCGCGCTAAATGTCTGGACTGGCTCGAGGACTGGTTGGCGCACAACCCGCCTTATCGCGGCTGGAACTGGACCAGCGCGCTCGAGGCGGGAATCCGGCTCATCCAGTTCACCTGGATCGACGCCCTCGTCCGAGCCCACGCGGCCTCGCCGAACCGAAAGCTGGCGGGAATGTGTCGCGCACGAGTGTCCGCGCTGCGACAACACATCCTCGCCCGCGCACGTCTGGTTCACGTGGCGACACAAGTCTTTTGGCTCCTCTGCGAACAATCATTTGATCGGCGAGCTCGCCGGCTTGATTCTCGCGACGGTCGCGTGGCCGGCGACTGGCGCGCTGCGGCGTCGTCGCTCGACCAGCTGCAGCGCCGCTGGGAACAGGAGGTCCTCGCGCAATTCACCGAGGACGGCGGCAACCGAGAGCAGGCGCTGAACTACCAACTGTTCTCGTGGGAGCTGTGCTGGCAGGCGCGCGCGGCGCTGCGAGCGGCCGGCCGCAGCGATCTCGCCGGAGTCGAGGAGCGCCTGCGCCGCGCCGCCCGGTTCTATGTGGAGCCTCAGGTGCCGACCGATCCCTGGGACTACGGCGACTCGGACGGAGCCTTTGTGGCGCCGCTGTTCGCGCAAGAGACCGCGGCGATCCAGGAGTGGCACAATGGTTGGCGGCGCCCGCAGGAAGCGCGTCTCTCGATTTCTGGTGGGACAGCGGAGCGTGCCACTTTGCGGCCCTTCTCCGTTCCGAGTCCGGCGTCGTTGCCGGCCTGACGTCTACTACAGGGAGAGCGGCCAGGGAATCTGGCGGTGCGGAGCGTGGACGGTGCGGCTGGACGCTTCACCGCTCGGATATTTGACGACGGCGGCGCACGGACATGTTCGACGCCCTCCAAATTTCGCTCTGGCATCGCGGCGTCGCGATGGTGGTGGACCCGGGAACCGGGTCCTACTATGAGGACACGCGACTGCGCGGGTGGCTGGCCTCGCGCCTGGCGCACAACGCGCCGTGCCCGGAGGACGAGGAATGGCCGCAGCGACTAGGCCCGTTCCTGTGGGCACGAATCATGCGCCTCGCGGACCTGCGCGTCGAGGCCGACCAGGCAAATGCGGCGTTCTGTCTCCGCCGGACGACATCGTGGAACGAACCGTCCGTCCGCTTGGCGATGCAGCCGGATTGCAGATTGAAGACCGATGCCCATGGAACGACGCGCGCGCACAGGGGCGAGAGGATTGCTCGTTCAGCGTTCGCTGGCAGTTCGGCGCCGGGCGCGACGCTCGAACGAGTCGGCCGAGCGCAGGTTCCTGGTCACGCGCCGGGGCGTATCCATCGAGATCGACGTAGGCCAGGAGTGGTCGGAGGTTCATGCAGTCGCCGAGAAAGACATTCGCCTCCCCGTGTCGGCGGCTGCAGGCGAGTTGCGAGGCGACGTTTGCCGGCACGGTGTCATCCGCGTTCCGCAAGCTCGGAGTGGGCGCCGCTTCTCAAGCTGGTGGCGCAGCCCGAGCCAGGGCGATCTGGCATGTTCCGCACCACCTTCCTGGCCACGCGCGCTCATGAAGATCAGCATCTTCGGGCTCGGCTACGTCGGCACCGTCACCGGCGGCTGCCTGGCGAAGCGGGGCCACTCCATCGTCGGCGTGGACGTGCATCCGCAGAAAGTCGAGGCGTTCGCGCCGGGAATACCGCCGATCGTCGAGCCGGGCTCGACCGAGCTGCTCGCGGCGCCAAGGCAAGGGACTGCTGCGCGCGACGACTGCGTTGCAGGACGCGGTCGCGGCAACCGACGTGTCGCCTGGTGTGCGTCGGCACGCCGTCCAACGCGACGGGCGCGCTCGATCTGCGCTACGTCGTCAGGTCGTGCGGCGAGATCGCCGGCGCGCGGTCCGCGCCGAAGCAACGGCCGCACGCGCTCGTGCTGCGCAGCACGATGCTGCCCGGCAGCACGCCGCAGCTCGTGCACGAGTCGGTTCCGGGACCTCGTCGCCGACGGGCGCGTTCGACGTGTTCTACTACCCCGAGTTCCTGCGCGAGGGCACCGCCGTCACGGACTTCGAGCCGCCGTCGCTCACCGTCGTCGGGACCGCGACGGCGCGCCGCCGCCGCTGGAGTTGACTGCACGCGGCTCTTCGGCGACGGCGCGGCGGTGGTGGACTGGGAGACGGCCGAGATGGTCAAGTACGCCTGCAACGCGTTCCACGCGACAAAGATCGCCTTCGCCAACGAAATCGGCCGCGTCGGCAAGAGCGTCGGCGTCGACGCGCGCGCGGTCATGGACTTGCTGTGCCAGGACACCCGGCTCAAATCTCGCCGCTCTACCTCAGGCCCGGCAACCCGTTCGGCGGCTCGTGCCTGCCCAAGGACGTGCGGGCGCTGGCGCACCACGCGCGCACCAGGGCGTGGACCTGCCGCTGCTCGAAAGCCTGCTTGCCCAGCAACGAGCGGCACCTCCAGAGCCTGCTGGCGCTCATCGAAGCGCCGGCCAGCGCGAGGTCGTCATCCTCGGCCTGTCGCTTCAAGGCGCAGACCGACGACCTGCGCGAGAGCGCGATGGTCGAAGTGGCGCAGACGCTGCTCGGCCGCGGCTACCAGCTGCGCATCTACGATCCGGCACTGAACCTCGCGCGCGCTGGTCGGCGCCAACAAGAGGGTGATCGACACGAAGATGCCGCATCTGGCGTCGCTGCTGATGCCGATCTCGCGGCCGCGCTCGGCAACGCGGGTTGATCGTCGCGGCGCAGAGGTGCGCGTCGCTGTGCTGATCTCGAAGCGTGGTCACGCCGCAACACCACGTGCATCGACGTCAACGGCTGGCCGGAGTTGCGCGAGCTGCCCGCGCACTACGAGGGTTCTGCTGGTAGGCTCCACGACCGTCGCCATGAGCCACGGCCGACGGTCCTCATCATCGTCGAGAACCTGCCCGTGCCGCTCGACCGGCGCGTCTGGCAGGAAGCGTGCGCCTTGCGCGACGCCGGCTACGAGGTGATCGTGATCTGCCCGCAGATGCGCGGCTACACCGACGGCCTACGAATATCTCGACGGCATCCACATCTACCGCCACTGGATCAGCGAGGAGGCTGGCGGCGCTCGTTGGGTTCCTCGGCGAATACGCGTCGGCGCTGCTGGGCGAGACCGGCTGGCCTGGAAGGTGTGGCTCCGGCACCGGCCTTCCGTCATCCACCTCTGCAACCCGCCGGATCTGCTGTTCCTCGTGGCGCTGCCGTTCAAGCTGCTGTTCGGCATGCGGGTCATCTACGACGTGCACGACGTGTGGCCGGAGATGTTCGAGGCGAAGTTCGGCCGGCGCGGCCTCTTCTACTGGCTGGTGCGCGCCGCCGAGCGGCTGACCTACTGCCGCGCCGACGTCGTGATCGCCACCAACGAGTCGGTCCGCGCAGTCGCGCTCGAGCGCGGCGGAAGGCGCCGCGAGGACGTCTTCGTCGTGCGCACGGCGCCGAAAATCCGCGTCGACGACCGGTGCACGCCGGACCCGTCGCTGCGCAAGGGACGACGTCACCTGGTCGGCTACATCGGTGTGATGGGCAACGCCGACGGCGTCGATTACCTCGTCGACGCGGCGGCCCATCTCGTCCATCGACCTGGGCCGGCGCGACGTGCAGTTCCTGCTCATGGGCACCGGTCCGGAACACGACGCGCTTGCTCGAGCAGCGCGACCGGCTCGGGCTGCAGGACTTCGTCGACCTGCCCGGGCGCGTCTCGAACGAGTTCCTGTTCGCCGCGCTCAAGACGATGGATCTCGGCGTGGCGTGCGATCCGATCAATGCGTACAACGACCACTGCACGATGAACAAGGTGCTCGAGTACATGGCGTTCGGGCGCGCACAGGTGATGTTCGCGACGAAGGAGGGTCGCGCCTCCGCGGCGGACGCGGCGGCGTACGTCGAGGAGAATTCCGCTGCGAAGCTGGGCGACAGGATTGCCGAGCTGCTCGACGACGAAGACACGCGCGAGCGCATGGGCGCGTCGGCATGGAGCGAACCCGCACCGTCTTGAGCTGGGAGCGGTCCGTCGACCAACTCCTCAGCGCCTACGCAGCCGCACTTGGCCCGAGGCGCTCTCAAACAAAGGAGAGGACCGGCAACGAGTCGCCGGTCCTTTCCAAAGCGGAAACCACGCCAGATTAGCGGAACGTCCCGGTAACGTCTGTGGCTGGTTGAAGCGGCTATGACGAGGGAGGACGTGACACCAATGGCAGATTGTCAGGGGCGCGTTGTCGTCACGGGTGCGAGTTCCGTCGTGATAGTTCTGGGGCTCGCCGCGCTCCCGGCATGAACCTCGCCCTCGCGCGTCCGTTGGGCCGTTCCGGCATTCGTTGCCCCGTGCTCGGTTTGGGAACTGGCCGGCTTGCCTCGGTGGCTGGCGGCCTTTCCGAGCGGGACGCGATTCGATTGATTGAAGCAGCTTCAGAGTGCGGTGTGACTTTGCTCGACACGGCGGACAGCTACGGACAGGGTGGTGCAGAGGCCGTCATCGGACGGGCCATTCGTGGCCGGCGTGAAAACTATATTCTCTCGACCAAAGCAGGTTACAGCTTTGGACGTCCGCCATGGTGGCTTCGGTGCGCGAAACCGATCATCCAGCCGCTGGCCCGGCGGTTGCGTTCCATCCGCAAGGCCGTGGGCGCCATTCGCCAGGCGGCCCCGGCGGGTGGCCTGCTCCGGCAGGACTTCTCACCAGAAAATATCTCTCAGCGGCTCGACGAGAGCTTGCGCCGTCTCGGGACCGATTACGTCGATCTTTTTCTTTCTTCACGACGCCACACCCGCCGCTCTGGCCGACGAATCGCTCTGGCTCAAGTTACGCTCGCTCCGCCAGGCAGGAAAGACGCGGGAGGTGGGAGTCTCCAGTGATGTTCCCGAAGTGCTCATGGCAGCGTTGCGGATCGAAGGAGTCACGGTGCTGCAGACCGCGGTCAATCCGTGGCGAGCCGGCGCGGTGCGATCCGTCCTCGCAGCGGCGGAAGAAAAAGGAATTGGGGTTGTCGCCAATCAATGTTTTCTTTCCGGGAAGCTCAACGAGGAGAAATTTGCCGCGCTTCATCATGCGATCTCCAGAATGGCCGCGAAATACGGCAGTTCGGTCGATTCCGTATTGCTGGCCTTTGCCCTCGCTCAGCCGGCCGTGGCCTGCGCGCTCACCGGCACCAGTCAGGTTGCACGCCTTCGCGAGAATGTGGTTTGCGTCGGCGCCTTGCCGCGCCTCGAATTAACGGAAATGGAGGAGCTGATGGCGGCCGTATGATCGAAGACGCGCGAAAAATTCCTCCGGGGACGGCGATCCATGCGGATCTCTGCATCATCGGCGGCGGTCCTGCCGGCATCACCCTCGCGCTGGAATTTGCCAACAGCGGGAAGCAAGTCGTCCTGCTGGCTGGCGGTGGGCGGCGCGAAACCTCTGAAAACCGGGAACTATATCGGGGCTACGTCAATCCTCCCGGAAGCCACGAACCTTTGGAGGAAAACCGGCCGCGCGTGTGGGGTGGGGGAACGACCATTTGGGGGTCGAGGTGTGTGCCGTTTGATCCGGTGGATCTCCAGCCTCGCGATTGGATTCCACATAGCGGTTGGCCGATTTCCTACGATGAGTTGGCGAGCCACCAAACGCGCGCCAATGAGCTCTGCGAAGCAGGCGAGCATCAATATGATGCGCGGAAGGCCTTCCCAGGGAAGCAACCCGAGATGATCGCCGGGCTCGACAGTCCTGAACTGGCCACGTGGCCGCTGGAGCGATGGGGGCCGCCAACTAATTTCGCCCGGCGTTACGAGCCAGTGCTGGCTTCAGCCGGCAATGTCCGCGTCCTTCTCCATGCGCATGCGCTCAGGCTTCAGCTTGCTTCCGGCGGTGGGGCTCTGACGGGAGTGAGCGCCGCCACGGCGCCGGAGCGTCCCTTTGAAGTGTGCGCCCGGCAGTACGTGCTCGCGTGTGGCGGGCTGGAAAACGCACGGCTCCTTCTGGCCTCCAATGACGTCGCCAAACAGGGGGTGGGGAATGACTCCGATTGCGTGGGTCGCTACTATCAAGCGCACATTTTTGGAGTGGTGGCATCTGCGCAATTGCGCGATCCCTTTCGCGGGTTCATTTATGAATTCGAGCGGGATCGCGATGGCGTCTATTGCCGGCGACGCTTCTGGCTCACGCCGGAGGCACAGCGCACGCGGCACGTGGGAAACGCGATCGGCTTCTTTTTTCGCCCGCAGTTCGGGAACACGGTTCACCGCGACGCGCTCTTTTCCGCCGTCTATCTGGGAAAGTATTTCGCTACCATCTTGAAGCGGCACAGCCTGCGCGAGGGGTGGCGCCGCATTGGCGAGAATCGGCAGGCGCTACGCGAGCATTTCAGGATCGTCTTTCGCAATTGCCTCGGCCTCGGGCCGCAAGCCCTTCGGCTCGCGCAGCAGCGTTTCTTTGCCAGTCGCCGGCTGCCCATCGTCCTGACGCCCCGCAAGTTGAACCAGTTCCACTTGCTTTACCAAACTGAGCACGCACCGAATCCCGAGAGCCGGGTCGTTCTGCATTCGGAACGAGACCAATTCGGATTACCGCGTCTGGAGGTGCGCATTCGCTTCAGTGAGGTCGATCATGCCACTCCCATCGAATTGCACCGCGTCCTCAAGGAACGCTTCGACGCGAGTGGCGCCGGGACATTTCACTACCACGAGGAGCAATTGCGGGCGAAGCTCGCCGAGGAGTCTGTGACGTTCAATTCCAATGCCCATCACATTGGCACCACGCGGATGAGTGATGACCCTGCGCGCGGCGTCGTCGATCGACATTGTCGAGTGCACACCGTGGATAATCTCCACGTTGCTGGAAGCTCGATCTTTCCCACGAGCAGCCACGCGAATCCCACCCTTACGCTGGTGACCCTGACCTTGCGCCTCGCCGCACACCTCAAAGAGACATTATGAGCGTGCTCGCCCGGATTAGCTGGTCGAGTCGCCGGTCCTTTCCAAAAGCGGAAACGACGCCAGATCACCGGATGATGGTCCCGGCACCGTCTTGTCCGTAGGCCTGCCACTCGCCCTCGATCCGGTTCACGTTCAGCCCCACGAAACAACGCATGTGGGTGTTACGCGGGACCGGTGCTAGTTGGAAGCGGCTATGACGATCGAAGCAGACATGACACCGACAGCGGATTGTCAGGGGCGCGTTGTTGTCACCGGCGCGGGGGGCTTCATCGGCCATCACCTGGTGACGTATTTGAAGTATCGCGGTTACTGGGTGCGAGGGGTCGACCAGAAAATGCCCGAATACGAGCGCACGCGAGGCCGACGAGTTCCTGCTCGCGGACCTGCGGCGATGGCGGACTGCTTTGCGGCGACTCGCGACGTCGACGAAGTCTATGCGCTCGCGGCCGACATGGGCGGCATGGGCTTCATCTCCAGCCATCACGCCGAGATCCTGCACAACAATCCCCTGATCAGCATCGCACACGCTGGAGGCGGCGCGCCTGAACGGCGTCAGGCGCTACTTGTACACGTCGTCGGCATGCGTGTACCCGGAGTACCTGCAGCGCGACGCGGATGTCACGCCGCTGAAGGAACAGGACGCCTATCCGGCGCAGCCCCAGGACGCATACGGCTGGGAGAAGCTGATCGCCGAGCGGCTGTGCACTGCACTATACCGAGGACTACGGCCTCGAGACGCGGATCGTGCGCTTCCACAACATCTTCGGACCCCTCGGGACGTGGAACGGCGGCCGGGAGAAGGCGCCGGCCGCCATGTGCCGCAAGATCGCCACCGCGAAGCTGACCGGTAGCCGACGATCGAAATCTGGGGCGACGGCGAGCAGACTCGATCGTTCTGCTACATCGACGACTGCGTCGAGGGCATCTATCGGCTGATGCGCTCGGACTACCGCGCAGCCGCTGAATCTCGGTCAGGACCGGCTGATCGCGATCAACGAACTGGCTGATCTCGTCGCCGCCATCGCTGGCATTGCCGTCAGCAAGCGCCACGTTCCAGGGCCGCAGGGCGTGCGCGGCCGCAACTCGGACAACACGACGCTTCGCGAGGTTCTGCGGCTGGGAGCCGCAGATCTCGCTTGAGACCGGCCTCCACCATACCTACGCCTGGATCGAAGCTTGCGTCAAGGAGGCGCTCGTACTCCGGCAGGAGTGTGCGGCATACAGCAGTGTGTCCTGAACTCGACGCCTTCTCGCGGCGCATGCCTCTGCAGAGCGTTGACGTGCTCGGCGTTCGGGTGAGCGCTGTCAACATGTCTCAGGCGGTCGCGACTATCAGATCGTGGATAGTCGACGACGCCAGGAACTATGTCTGCGTGACCGGCGTTCACGGCATCATGGAAAGCCAGCGCAACGGGACGATTCGAAAAATTCACAACACGGCGGGGCTTGTAGTTCCCGATGGCATGCCGCTCGTGTGGGTGGCCCATCGCAACGGCTTCAATCACGTCGGTCGAGTGTATGGGCCGGATTTGCTGCTCGCGTGCTGCGAGCAATTTCAAGGTCCGCCGTTCAGCCATTACTTCTATGGCAGCGCCGATGGTGTGGCCGAACGGCTTGTCGATCGGTTGAGACACCGGTTCCCCCGACTGGTTGTCACTGGCAGCTACTCGCCTCCCTTTCGAGCGCTTTCGACTGTCGAAGAACGCGAGATCGCCGAGCGTATCAATGCTGCACGGCCCGACATCGTGTGGGTCGGGCTCGATACACCGAAACAGGAGCTATGGATGCACGCCCAGCGCAGCCTGTTGCAGGCGCCGGTGCTGATCGGCGTCGGGGCAGCATTCGATTTCATCGCGGGCTTGAAGAGACAGGCGCCACTATGGATGCAGCACTCTGGGCTCGAGTGGGCGTTTCGTCTCGCCACGGAACCCCGCCGCTTGTGGCGACGTTACCTGCGGAACAATCCCGAGTTCGTCTGGCGCCTGCTGAGGGCCGAGATCAGCGGCCGGCGCGCCTCGCGAGCAGCTGCTGGCTGAATATCGCGCGCGCAGAATTGCCGCGCTGCTTGACGACGAAGACACGCGTGAGCGCATGGGCGGCGCCGTCGGCATGGAGCGACTGCTCCATTAGTCGGCAGAACAAACTCGGCGCTCCTGGCGTAGGGGCCAAGCTCTTCCAGTACTTCCATCCCGTTCGCCAAACGCTGCGCGCACTGCGGCTTGGCGGCGCCGCGTTCCATTCCCTCCTCGATCTGGTGGTGAGGGGAGAGGTCGCTCCACCTGAGCCGACCCCGCGCGCCTTTGGGTTGACTGCAAGCATCACCTCTTGAAGTCTTCGACAAGACCGGCCGGTCGAGTCGCGTCGAGCTGGCGCTGTTCGCGGTGCAGGCCGGATTCCTTCATCACAACTCGAGCTTGGCCCCTCGGGTGGCACCAACGTGCCATGCCCTCCACGCCTTCTAGCCATTCACCCGCGCGACGGCCGGCTCTAACATTCACGGACGTTAGATGGTCGGTCGGCACGAAACGTCGCTTCGCGGTCACGAAGCGGCGCACGCGGGTCGGCCCTGCAGACAATGGCCGACCGCTGCAAACCCCCACGTCGAGCTGATGACAAATAGGGCCGGCCCGCGATGTTCCTCGCGCCGCTGGAAGGGCCGCCAATCCGATGAGCGTATCCCTTCCAGGGCCCAGCGCGAACACCCTATCCGATCATGGTGTCTCTCGCGCCGGACCCGTGCGCGACCCGGTTGCGAGCACCTTCGTGCTGACGCCTCTGCAGAAGGGCTTCCTCGCCGAGAGCCTGGTGGCCTCGGACAAAGGCGTCAACATCGAGCAGATAGTTTGGGAACTCGACCACGTTCCCGATGCGGACCGATTCCGCGCCGCTTGGCAGAGCGCACTCGATGCCTTCGATGCCCTCCGGCTCTCCTTCGTGTGGCCCGGGTCGGGCGGAGAGCCCCGCCAGTCCGTCGTGGCCTCGGTGCGGTTGCCCTTCCAGAGGGTGGATTGGCCGGAGCAGTCATCGACGCAGCCCGATCACCGACTGGAATCCTTTTTGGCACAGGATCGGCGCGCTGGTTTCGATCTGTCATCGGCACCCCTGATGCGCGTGTCGCTCCTCGTGCTGGCGAGGCGCCGAGCCGTTTGTGTGTGGACCGTTCATCACGCCATCATCGATGGGAACTCCTACGCGGCGGTCCTGCAACGCGTCCTCGATGACTACGCTCGTCTGCACGGGCTCGCTCAGGTTCCTGGTGATTCCCGCCCGCCGTTCACGGACTTCTTGCGGTGGCTCGAGAGCTACGACTCGGAACCCGGAAAGAGGCACTTCGCCGACCTCTTGAGGGATTTCGGCGAACCGACGCCTCTGCCGCTGCAGGAGGACAGCGGCAGGACGGCAGAGAACCGATCATCCCTGACCAGCCTCAGCCTCGACCTGGAGGCTACGGCGAAGCTTCATGCGGCGGCGCAAACCACCGCGTCGTCTCCCAATACGCTCGTCCAGCTTGCCTGGGCGCTGCTCTTGTCCCGTTATTCAGGCGCCGACGATGTGCTGTTCGGCGCCACGTGGTCGGGGCGCGCGAGGACGATCGAACAAGCCGCCCGCGTGGTGGGCCCGCTCATCAACACCCTCCCGGTGCGGGTAAGGTTGAGCGAGGCCGGCACCGTACGCGATCTGCTCGGAGTTCTCCGGCAACAGCACCTGGCGCTGCGTCCTTTCCAGCACACAGCGTTGGGGGACATCAGGGCAGCCAGCCCCCTCGCGCCCTTCGCTCAGCTCTTCCAGACGAACGTCGTTTTCGATAAGGAGAGGTTCTACTCGGCCCTTCCGCAGCAGGACGGTCGTTGGCGCGGCCACAAGATCTGGTCCCGGTCACAGACGAGCATCCCCCTCGTGCTGGCCGCCTACTTCGTGGACGGGGCGCTCGTCATGGACCTGGAGTACGACGTCGGTCTCTACACCGATCAGACGGCTCGGAGGCTGCTTGCCGACTATCGAAGGCTCCTGACCAACATCAGTCTGTCGCTCGATGACTCGCCGTACACCGTGCCTATGCTCGACCCGTCACGCTGCGCGCAATTGACGGTCGAGGAGTCGCGCCGAGAGCGCCTGCCAGCCGGCAGGTCGGCTGTCGAGCGCATATTCGAGCGTGCTTCTTGGAACCCGCGCGCGACGGCCGTGAGGGAGCTCGCCGGACTCGAGATCAGCTATGCCGAACTCGAAGGGCGGGTGCGCCGGCTGTCCGGCGTGCTGCGAGCTCAAGGCGTGGAGCGGGGTGTGGTGGTGGGCGTCTTGCTCCCGCGATCGATCGACGCAGTCGTGTCGTTGCTCGCCGTGCACGCTGCTGGAGGCGCCTTCGTCCCTCTCGATCCCGCCGCGCCCCGGCAACGCCTCGAGTTCATCGTGCGGGACTCAGGGGCGAAGATCGTTCTCGTTTGCGGCGAGACGCGTGGCAGATTCGAGAGCGCCCATGAAATCGGGCTCGACATCGAAAGTCCCGCCGTCACGCGAGCCCAGGACCCGCCGGGGCCGCTCGCCTTCCCCGAGTCGACCAGTCTCGCCTATGTGATCTACACCTCGGGGTCGACCGGCGAGCCCAACGGCGTGTGTGTCTCGCATGGAGCGCTCGCGAATCACCTCGCGGCGACGCTCGACCGGTTCGCGCTCGGTCCGCACGACAGGGTGCTGCAGTTCATGCCCCTGACCTTCGACGTCTTTCTCGAGGAGATGTTGCCGACCTTGGTGGCCGGAGCGACCCTCGTGCTGCGCAGCGACGGCATGGCCAACAGCGCTCGGGGCTTCTTCGACGGCGTTCGAGCGGAGGGCATCACCGTCCTCAACCTGCCAACGGCTTTCTGGCATCAGCTGGTGCGCGCGGAGCACGTGAAGTGGCCCTCGTGCCTGCGCCTGGTCGTGGTCGGAGGAGAGCAGGCTTCACCCGAGGCCCACCGGCTCTTCCGCGCGGCCGACACCGGGCACATTCGTTGGCTGAACGCGTACGGTCCGACCGAGGCTGCGATCACTTCGACGTGCTACGACGACGCTGAGGGCGATCACACCGCCGAGTTCATCCCGATCGGCCGGCCTCTGCCCGGCGTTTCCCACTTCGTCCTCGATCCCTACATGCGCCTCACGCCGGTGGGTCAGTCGGGGCAGCTGTACATCGGCGGAGCCGGTCTCGCGTCGGGTTACCTGAATCGCGAAGAGCTTACGCGGCAGCGGTTCGTGGAGCACCCCTTCCGCAAGGGCGCACGCCTGTACGCGACGGGGGACCGCGTTCGGAGAACAGATGCAGGCAACTACGTCTACGTGGACCGCCTCGACAACCAGGTCAAGATCCGCGGTTTCCGCGTGGAGCTCGGCGAGGTCGAAGCGCGGCTGCGGCAACACCCGGCGATCAGCGACGCCGCTGTCGTGTTGCAGAAGCGCGGCGTCGAGCAGGGGTCCCTGGTCGGGTTCGTCGTCGCCGACAAGGGCGCGGTGACAGCCGCCGAGCTCAGGAACCACCTCGCCGCCACCCTGCCGTCCTACATGATCCCCTCGCACCTGGTGATCACACCGAGGCTGCCGACGATGCCCTCCGGCAAGATCGACCGGCGGGCGCTGGCGGAGCGCGACCCCACTGGACCCGGAGAGCCCGAGCCTCCGGCTCCCCCGGGTGACCCGGTGCTTCACACGCTGTTTCGCATCTGGAGCCGGCTCCTGGACACGCCGGTGACTGACGCCGCGGCGAGCTTCTTCGACCTGGGAGGGGATTCGCTGCAGGTGGTCGAGATGTTCCTGGAGATCGAGAGGTGTCTGGGCAGCACCTGCGAGGCGCCGGCGTTCTTCAGGAACCCCACGATCGGGACCCTGCTGAAGGTGCTGCGTCCCAACACGCGCATGGGCTGGTCGGCGCCGCTGCTCGAGCTTTCGCCCGGCCATGCCCGCGTGCGACCGCTCTTCCTGGCGCCTGCCATCAGCGGGAGGGGAATCGACTACGTGTACCTCGCGGAGGCCTTGAGCGCCGCCGGAATACCGGTCTACGCCTTGCAGAATCGGGATTCGCCACACCCCGACTTCGGGCAAGAAACCCTGCGTCAGGCGGCAGTGTATTTCGCGAGTCTGATGATGGAGGTGCAGCCCCGGGGACCGTATGCGGTCGCGGGCTTCTCGGCGGGCGGAGTCGCGGCGATGGCGATCGCCGAGGAGCTCCGAGCACTCGGTGAGAGCACGGACTTCGTCGGCCTCATCGATTCCGTGCCGCCCAAGTCCGTGTCAGTACCTTCGCCGTTCACCAGTCCGCGGCGACTCGTTCGGTTCTTGCGGACGCTCGTGGGCCGGGTGTGGGAGGGTCTGAGCCGCCCCGGCCCGCTCCATGAGCTCTGGATGCGCGGTCGCTTCGCCGTATTGCGCAGTGTCACGCGCTGGAACCTCCTGCCGCTCGAGCGCGAGTGCAACCTCGACGAGATGTTCCCCGGCGTCAGCGCCACGTGGTCGGATGAAGAGCGCCAGCATGCGCGGGAGTACTTCGAAGCGATCTGGAGCCACGAGTTCCGCGGGATGCCGATCGACATGGTGCTGTTTCGCGTTCCGCTAGACCCCTTCGAGGGTCCGCACGAGGAGGAGCTCGGCTGGCGCCGCGTGACGACCGGGAGGATCACCGTCGAGTATTTGCCCGGCTCGCATAACCGCATGGTGACGGCCGGTGGCTCTCAGGACCTGGCCTCGCGCCTCGAACCGTACCTGAGGTGCCGTGTGGTCTCGTCGTCTTCGTGAGTAACGCCTGCGACGACACCGGCAGAGCCGTGCTGCGACCCCCAGCACCGGAGCGCGTGCCCCGGAGCTGTCGAAGGGGGCGCGAGCCACATGCGAGGTGGATCTATGGCCAAAAGCGTCATGAATGAATTGCGCACACATCGCTTTGGCAGGGGCAACCTCTCGAGCGGCGGCGTCGACGCCGGTAAGCCCGACAGCGACGGTGCCCCGTTGGTTGAGACTTTCGAATGGCCGCCGTTCCAGGAACGTCTCGCCAGTCCGCACTTCGAGGCCGGGAATCAGGCGCTCGACCGGATTCCACGTCGGCCCGAGTCCGCGCCGCATGCCCCCGCTGATGTCCACCCGGAGTCGGATCCCGCTCCCAATCCTCCCGTGCCTCCGCAGGAAGAGTCGATCGTCGCCCTGCGCCGCGCGCTACAGCAGGAAGCATCCGCTACGAAACCGCCCGACCGAGGAACACCGCCGTCGCTGTCGTCGCGTCTATCGATGCTGTTATCGCTTGTGCTGCGACCGCGCATGCCGGTGCCACACGCGTTGGTCGCCATTGCGCTGACGGCGCTGCTGCCAGCGGCCTACATCGTGCGCGGGCTGTCGCCGCAGCCCACGCCGTCCACAGCCAATCTCTCACCCACTCCGCTGCCAAGCGGTAAGGGCGCAGCCCCTCGACGTCCAAACCGCCAGCGGCTGTTGCGTGAGAGCATCGCTGTAAGGTCTGAGAGCATCGCTGTCAGGCCAAACCCGGGGCGGGGGCGTCTCGTCGTCCGCACCGATCCGTCAGGCGCGCAGGTCTTTGTCAACGGTCGACTGCACGGCGTTACGCCACTGACGATGGGTAACGTGATGCACGGCGAGCACCGGATCGTCCTGAAGCGTGACTCGACCGAACTCCGGCAAACCGTACGCGTCGAGCCCGGCGCCACCACGTCCGTCATGGCGTCCCTGCAGCCGAAGGTAGCGGGGTCCGGGTGGATTGCGATTGCCTCGCCAGTCGAAGTCGAGCTATTCGAAGACGGCGCGCTGCTGGGCACAAGTCGGAGCCGCCGGATCATGCTCGAGGCGGGGCCACATACGCTGGATCTGGTGAACGAGAGTATCGGGTACCGACACACTCAGCAGGTGCGCGTCGCAACCGGTGAACTCGTACGAATCGACGTGGCGCTTCCGCAGAGCACGATCCATCTGAATGCGCTGCCGTGGGCCGAAGTGTGGATCGATGGCACATCGGTTGGCGAGACCCCCATCGGAAACCTGCCACTAGTGATCGGGCGCCACGAGGTGACGTTCCGTCATCCGGAACTGGGCGAGAAAACCGTGTCGACGCTGGTGAAGGCAGGTGTGCCGACGCGCCTGACCGCCGATTTCCGGCAGCAGCCGTCCAAATCACACTGAAAATCGCAACCGAGATTTTACGGCAAGAACAGACGCACACGGTGCGGCCATGAAATACCAAAACATGTTGATTGCGAGCGCGAGCCTCTGCCTGATGCTCACGACCGTGCCTGCCCGGGCCGGACAGGATCGGGTCGTCAATCGCCTCAGCCAGGCCACAGCGTTGTACGAATCCGCAGAGTTCGACGCTGCCCTGGCCGCCCTCAAAGAAATCGATTCTGGCGCGATCACCCCTGAAGAGCAACGCGACAAGGCACTCTACGCGGCGCTCTGCCTGCTTGCATTGGATCGCAAGACCGAAGCAGAGACGACGATTGAGCAGGTGGTTCGAGCCGAGCCGCTGTTTCGCCCGGCGACGGACATGCCGCCGCGACTCCGCGCCGTTGTCGAGGGTGTCCAAGGCCGTCTGCGGCCCTCAATCGCGCAGCAGCATTACGTTCTAGGGAAGAAGCTCTTTGACCGAGGGGATTACGAAGCCGCGCTCAAGGAGTTTACGTGTGGTGGTCGAGCTGACGAACGACGAGCGCGACGAAGGAATATCACCGCTCCGCGATGTGTGGGTCCTCGCTGCCGGATTCAGAGATCTGTCGCGCCACGCGCTCGATTCGGCCACTCCGTCGCGGGCAGCAGCGCCGTCTGCACCAGTCGCCGCAGCGAAGTCGCAGATTGTGCCGCCCGTCGTAATCCGCCAGGACCTTCCAGCATTGCCGCCATCCATCACGCACGAAATTAAGGGAACCCGGCGCGAGCTTACGGGCCTGCTGGATATCGTCGTGGGCGAACATGGAAACGTGGAGTCGGTGGAAATGCTCCGGCGCATTCACCCGCAGTACGACTTGCTGTTGCTGGAAGCAGCCAGGCAATGGAAATACCAGCCCGCGACGCGACAAGGCAAGCCCGTGCAGTATGTCAAGCGGCTGGCTGTGAACGTGACAGTGAAGTAGGCGTGGACGCGCCGGTGGGCAATACCGCGCGCGAGACGGGCTCTCGCAGCGAGAGTGCTCATCAAGCCGATGAGTGCCTTAAAGCATGGAGAACATCGATACGGTGGTCATCGGGGCCGGCGTGGTCGGGCTCGCCGCCGCGTTGGCCGTAGCCCGCCGCGGACACAGCGTGTGCGTGATCGAGCGGGAACGGCGCGCCGGCCTGGCGGGCAGCACGCACAACAGCCAGGTCATTCACAGCGGCATCTACTATCCGCCCGGGAGCCTGAAGGCGCGCCACTGTGTTGCCGGGGCGCGGATGCTCTACGACTTCTGCGCGACACATGACGTGCCGCACGACCGGTGCGGAAAGCTGATCGTCGCCCAGGACGACCACGGGATCGGATCGCTCGAGGCGCTGTACGCACGTGGCGAATCCAATGGCGTAAGCAGCCTGCGAATGGTGGACCAGGCGTTCATCCGCGCGCGCGAGCCGCACATCCGTGCCAAGGCGGCACTCTATGCGCCGGACACCGGCATACTCGATGCGGAAGCACTCGTGCGCACGCTGGCGAGGCTCTGTGCCGATCACGACGCCTTCGTCCTGCCCGGATCGCCGCTCATAGGAGCCGATACGCGTCTCGACACCATCGAGCTACGCACGCCCGCGGAAACAATGGTGGCACGCTCGGTGGTGAACGCGGCCGGCCTGTTTGCAGACGACGTGTCGGCGGTGATGGGTGGAGACGTGTTTCGCATCTATCCGTGTCGCGGCGAGTATGCCGAGCTCGTTCCCGCCAAGCGGCCGCTCCTGAACGCGCTCGTCTATCCGTTGCCGCACACCCACGGGCTGGGTGTACATCTGACGCGGACAATGCACGGAAACGTCACCCTCGGTCCGACCGCGAGCTATCAGAGCCGCAAGGACGATTACGAGGGCACCAGGATTCCGGTGGAGGAATTCCTCGAGCCGGCGCGCGAGCTGCTGCCGGACCTCAGGATCGAGGATCTGCGGTTGGGCGGCAGCGGCATCCGGCCAAAGCTCCACCCTCCTGAAGAAACGTTCGCTGACTTTCTTATCGGGAAGGATCGGAACAACCCGCGGCTGGTTCAGGCGGCGGGCATCGAATCGCCAGGCCTGACGTCGTGCCTGGCGATCGGGGAGCACGTGGCGGAACTGGTGGAGGAGATTCTCTGAGTCGCAGAATCGTACGTGGCGGACATGCAGGGACCTTTCCCCAGGCTCTTAACTAACTTAAGGTTAGATAGAGCTTCCGCGGCACGAACGCCCGCGCGAGCCACGACGCCCCCCATGCCAAAGGTTGTTCCGTCCCGCAAGGCAGAGCAGTTCACCGAATCGGTCATCCGCGAGATGACGCGGCTGGCGCAGCAACACGACGCCGTCAACCTGTCCCAGGGCTTTCCGGACTTTCCGGCGCCGGCCGAGATCAAGGCCGCCGCCTGCGCGGCGATTCTCGGCGACGTCAATCAGTACGCCGTCACCTGGGGCGCCAGGCCGCTTCGCACGGCGATTGCCGCGCAGTTCACGCGCCGTCACGGCGTGCCGGTGGATCCCGACACGCAGATCACGGTCTGCTGCGGCGCGACCGAGACGATGATGGCGACGCTGCTTGCGACCGTGGACCCCGGCGACGAGGTGATCGTCTTCGAGCCGTTCTACGAGAACTACGGTCCCGATGCGATCGTCTCGGGTGCGGTCCCGCGGTTCGTGCGGCTGCACGAGCCGGACTGGCGCTTCGATCCGGACGAGCTCGCCGCGGCATTTTCGAATCGCACGCGCGCGATCGTCATCAACACGCCGAACAACCCGACCGGGAAGGTGTTCTCGCGCGACGAGCTGTCGGTCATCGCCGCGCTCTGCCAGAAGTGGGATGTGCTGGCCATCACCGACGAGATCTACGAGCACATCGTCTACGACGGCCACCAGCACGTGCCGCTCGCCTCGCTCGACGGCATGGCCGATCGCACGGTGACGATCAATGGACTGTCGAAGACGTTCAGCGTCACCGGCTGGCGCATCGGCTGGGCCATCGCCCCGGCATCGCTCAGCGGCGCGATCCGCAAGATGCACGACTTTCTGACGGTGGGCGCGCCGGCGCCGCTCCAGGAGGCGGGCGCCGCGGCCCTCGAGATGGGCGACGAATACTACAAGCGGCTCGCGACGGACTACGCGCGGCGGCGCGACATGCTGCTCGAGATCCTCGAGCGCCACGGCTTCACGACGTTCCGTCCGTCCGGCGCGTACTACATCATGACGGACATCGCGAACTTCGGATTCCCTGACGACGTCGCCTTCACGCGCCATCTGGTCTCGGACATCGGCGTCGCCGCCGTCCCCTGCAGCAGCTTCTATCGCGACCCGTCGGCTGGCCGCACGAAGGTGCGGTTCTGCTTCGCCAAGCGCGACGAGACGATGCAGGAGGCGGATAGAAGGTTGGAAAGGCTGCGAATTGGCGATTGAGGATTGACGATTGACGATTACGGGTTGACGGTTGGAGGTTGTGGCGGTTGAAAGTTGGCGGTTGGAAGTTGGAAGTTGGCGCTTAGAAATTCAAGGATTAGGTGCTTAGCGAGCGTCGAACATCAGCAGATACAAGTCGACGCCGTCATCGGATATCAGCAGCTTCAGCGTCCACCGTGGGGAGCGTGCCGCTCTCGAAAGCGGCGCCGCATAGTAGCATGAGGGCGAATGACGACCCGGCGCGTCGAGCCGGCCGCGGTCGGCGCGGCCGTCGCGGGAGCCCTTGGCGCCTGGTGCGCCACCGGCGCGCTGACGATCGACGGCGCCGCCACCCGGCTGGGCGCTCTCCCGCCTCTCTGGCTGCTCGCCATCTTCGGCATCACGTCGCTCCTGGCGGTCGTCGGCACGCGCGCGACAGCGCGCGATGCCGCGCCGTTGTGGTGCCCGCTCATCTCGGTCCTGCCATGGCTGCCGGTGCCGCTTCCTGCGGCCGCGGCGTTATGGGTCGGCCCGCTCGGACAGATCCTGGCGGCGACAGCGTTCGTTGCGGTCCTGGCGCGACGTAGGGTGCCGTTAGACCGGATCACGACGGCCCGTCCGATCCCCGCCGTCATCGTCTTGGCGTCGCTGTTCCTGGCGGCGGCCTGGTGGCTCTCGCCACGGATTCCCGGCGGCGACGAGCCGCACTACCTGGTTATCTCACAGAGCCTGCTCGAGGACGGCGACCTTCGCATCGAAGACAACCACCAGCGGCGTGACTATGCCGCGTACGTCGAGGGCGAACTCCGCCCGGACTACCTGCGACGGGGCAAGGACGGCGCCATCTACTCGGTTCACGCCCCCGGGCTGCCGGCCCTCGTTGCACCGGCGTTCCTGGCCGGCGGATACCCCGGAGTGGTCGCGATGCTGGCGCTGCTCAGCGCGCTCGGCGTGCTCGCAGCATGGCGGGCCGCACTCGAGATCACCGGCGATCCGATCGCCGCGACGGTGGGCGCCGCGGGCGTCGGCCTCTCGGCCCCGTTCTTCTTCCAGGCGTTCACGGTCTATCCCGATGGCCCCGCCGCCGTCGGCGTAGGCGTTGTGGTGGGCGCCGCGCTGGCGCGGCGCGGCGGGCTGACCTGGCAGAGAGCGGCCGCCTGCGGAGCGATTCTGGCCACGCTGCCATGGCTGCATACGAGATACGCGGCGATCGCCTGTGTGCTCGGCGCGGTGGTGGTATTGCGCGCGATCTGGCCCCTGGGCGAAGCACGGACCCTTGGCGCGCGACTCTCGGCCGCAGTGGCGCTGATGCTGCCCGCGGCGCTCAGCGCTGCAGCGTGGTTCTGGAGCTTCCACGCGATCTACGGCACGTTCGATCCCAGGGCGCCGTACGGCCATGCGACCGACATGCGGCTGGCGAGAATTCCGCACGGGCTGGCGGGGCTGTTCTTCGATCAGCAGTTCGGCTTGCTGCCGAATGCGCCGCTCTACCTGATCGCGTTGCTCGGTCTCGGCGCGCTGTGGCGCCGCAACCGCCGGCTCACCTGCGAGCTGGTCGCCATCGCGACGCCGTACCTGCTGGCGGTTGCCGGCTTTCACATGTGGTGGGGAGGCCGCAGCTCGCCCGCGCGTTTCCTCGTCCCCGTGCTGCTGCCATTCGCCATGCCGATCGCGGCGTGGTGGGCCTTGCATTCGACCCGTGCGGCGCGGGCATCGGCGCTTGCGCTGCTGGGTGTGACGCTGGGAATCACGGCGGCACTCGTGCTGGTCGATCGCGGCGCGCTCGTCTACAACAGCCGCGACGGGCACAGCTTGTGGCTGCTGGCGGCGGCCACCGCGGTCAACCTGACGTACGCGCTGCCCAGCCTCTTCCAGGCAGCGCCCGCGCCGGCCAGTGTGACCGGTGTGGCGTGGCTGGCGGCGCTCGCGGGAGGCGGGATCCTCTTGCGATGGCTCGACGAGCGCGGAGTCGCGGACGGCGTCTTCCGCGCCGCGACGCTCGCCACGACCGCGCTGGTGTGCTCCGCGGGCGCCACGTTGGGATGGTGGACGTCCGAACGTCCAGCGGCCGACCCCGGCGCTGGCACCATCGCCGTGCTGTCGCGCGGCTGCGATCGCAGTGCGATCGGCGTGCAGACCTGGCCGTTCAGGGTGACGTCCTCGTCGTCGCTCGCCGCGGGGCGACCGATCCCCGACGCGTCGAGGCGTCCTCGCCGCGACGTCACTCAGTGGGCGGCGTCAGACCTCCCGCCCGGCCGCTACCACTTCCGGATCGACTCGGGCATCAACGTCACCGGACGCGCGACCGTCGCACTCGGTCGACCCGACGCGCCAATCGCAGCCTGTGATTTCGACGATCGGCCGTCTCAGACGGCCACCTGCCCGGTGTGGCTGCCGGCCGGCGCCTCTGCGCTGTTCGTTGAGGGCGACGAACGTTTACGCCGCACGGCTACCGGCGTCGCGCTTGTCTTCGACGGCGCAGAACCCGGCGCGCCGTGCGCGACACACGCGCTGCGAGCCATCGGCACCGGCGGTCTGACGCTGTTCGTCACGAGCGGCCGGGCATGGACTGAAAGCGGCGGCCTCTGGACCGCCGGCGGCTCCGAGGTCGGCCTCGTCGCCGCCACCGACGACGAGCTACCCATCCGGCTGCGCCTGCGGCAGGGAGCGGCGGGCGGCGACGTCGCCATCCGTGCGGGCGGGTGGAGCGATCGGCGGACGCTCGAGGCCGGCCAGGCGTGGGACGTCGAGATTCCGCGCCGCGCGCGGGGGCGGTCTATGGCGTTCACGGTCTCAACGACCTCGTCGTTCCAGCCCGCGGCGCACGATCCTGCCAGCCGTGACTTGCGCGTGTTAGGCGTGTGGATCGAGATGTCCCAGCTCTCCGACTGATTGCGCGAAAGATCGATCCGCAGATTTCACAGGAATCAGGATTGTGGAACCGGCATCCGGTCGCCTGCTGCGGTGCCGGAGGCACGGTCCGGGCTGGCCCATGGCGTCGATCAGAACCGCACGACGCCGGTGAAATAGAGGCCGTTGAGCTTCAGGTCACCCTTATCGAGCTTGGCCTGGTAGTCGGCGTTGAGATTGCGGTAGCCGACCTGCCCGCCGAAGTTGTTGGTGATGTTGACCGTGCCGTAGATATCGAACTCCAGGAAGGTACCGACGTATTCCTGGATCTCCGGCACTTTCATGCCGGTGACCTCGCCGGTGATCGAGACGTGCTTGGCCACGTAGACCCGGCCGATGCCTCCGACGGCGGGAATCACGCCCCTGGCCCGCGTGAACTCGAGGTCGATCGGGCTGCTCAGCTGCAGTTGCGCGTCGGTGTAGCGGCCCTCGACGATGAAGCCGACAAACCCGCGGTCCGTGTAGACGAAGTCGTACTCGTAGCCGAAGCGCCAGGTGTTCCACTTGAATTCCGTCTGCAGCGGCAACCCGACGGTGTAGGCAATGCCGTTGAAGATGATCGTGCGCTCCAGCACGACGTCTGCGTCAAAGCTGATCGGCGTGTAGGCGATGCGGAACTTGTGCTTCCGGCCCGGGCGCAGCACGAACTTGAACTCGCGGATCTGCTTGTCCACGTAGCCCAGGTCTTCCTTGACGTCGATGTCGCTGCCGGGGATGCCCAGCGACTCGCTCGACACGGTCGCGTCGAGCGAAGGGTTCCAGAAGTTCAACACCGCTTCGACGTGGTAGTCCTCGCCCATGGCGGGGTCGCTCACCATGGGACGACCGGTACTGGGCGCGGGCAGGCGCGGCAGAGACAGCCACGAGCGCCAGGGCACTCGCGACGGCCGCGAACACGCGCGGCAGGCAGATCATGGGCATCACCTCACGTAGGCCCCGGAAAAACTGTAAGCCAGGGGCGCATCCAGGCCCGGGTTCGCTGGGAGGGAACCGCTGAAAGCGCGCTGGAAACGCCGCAGTGAATCGGACAGACCAGACCGATTCGCAACTGGGAAAGCTTCGAAAGGATAGCACACCCGGGTTGAGAGCTCTCTCGGGTTCCATCGGCCCGACCGGGCCGGAACTGTAGGCCTATACTCGTGAGGATGTCGTCTCCGGAGCGCCGGGCCTCACCCGTGCGCCGGCTGCTGCCGTATTTCGTTCGCCACCGCCGCTCGCTGCTCCTCGGGTTCGGGTGCATCCTCGCCACCACGGCCATCCAGCTGCTCTCGCCCTGGGTGCTGAAGTACGCCGTCGACGACCTGACGGCGGGCGTCACCCGCGCGAAGCTGCTCTACTACGCCGTCCTGCTCTTCGTCATCGCGCTGGCCGGCGGCGTCTTCCGCTTCCTCATGCGGAAGATCGTGATCGGCGTCTCGCGGCACATGGAGTACGACTTCCGCAACGACTTCTTCCGGCACCTGCAGCGGCTGCCGCCGTCGTTCTACCAGCAGCGGCGCATCGGCGACCTCATGTCGCGCGCGACCAACGACCTGAACGCGGTCCGCATGATGGCCGGGCCGTCGGTGATGTATGCCTCACAGACGACACTGGTCTTCATCGTCGCCATCGTGCTGATGGTCTCCATCGACCCGTGGCTGACGCTGGTGGCGCTGGTGCCCCTGCCGTTCGTCTCGGTGTCCGTGAAGGTCTTCGGCAGCGCGATCCACCGCCGCTTCGAGCGCATCCAGGAGCAGCTGTCGGAGCTGAGCGCCGTCGCCCAGGAGAACCTCTCGGGCGTGCGCGTGGTCCGCGCCTACGGCCAGGAGGGCGCCGAGCTCGAGAAGTTCCGGGTCGCCAACGAGGAATACATCGCCCGCAACCAGGGGCTCATCCGGCTCCAGGGCGCGTTCTACCCGAGTCTGACGCTGCTGCTCGGCGTCGGCGCGCTGCTGGTGCTGTGGCTGGGGGCACGCGAGGTCATCGCGGGCCGCATCAGCATCGGCGACCTCGTCGCGTTCAACGCCTACCTCGTGATGCTCAGCTGGCCGATGATCGCCTTCGGCTGGGTCACCAACATGCTGCAGCGCGGCACCGCGTCGTGGAAGCGCATGCTGGAAATGCTCGACCAGGAGCCGGCGATCGTCGATGCCGCCCGCCCGGTGCCGCTCGAGCCCTCGAACATCAGCGGCCGCGTCGAGTTCCGCCATTTGAACTTCGAGTTCGAAGGCCGTCCGGTACTGCGCGACGTCAGCCTGCTGATCCACCCCGGACAGACCGTCGCGATCGTCGGCGCGACCGGGAGCGGCAAGTCGACGTTACTGGCCGTTCTGCCACGGCTCCTGGATCCGCCGCCGGGCACGGTCTTCGTGGACGAAGTCGACATCCGCGACCTGCCCCTGGCGACGCTGCGCGCGGCCATCGGCGTCGCGCCACAGGAGCCGTTCCTGTTCTCTGACACGCTCGAGGCCAACATCGCGTTTGCGCCGGAGATCGCGCGCCTCGAACCGGACGCCCGCCGTGTCGCGGTGGAAGCGGCGGCGCGAGTCGCGCGGCTGGACAAAGACGTCGCCGACTTCCCGCACGGCTACGACACGCTCGTCGGCGAGCGCGGCATCACGCTGTCCGGTGGCCAGAAGCAGCGCACGTCGCTGGCGCGCGCGCTGGTCACCGACCCTCGCATCCTGATCCTCGACGACGCGCTGTCGGCGGTCGACACGTATACGGAGGACGAGATCCTGCACGGGCTGCGCGAGGTGCGCCGCGGGCGCACGTGCCTCATCGTCTCGCACCGCGTCTCGACCGTCCGCGACGCCGACTTCATCGTCGTGCTCGACGACGGGCGCATCGCCGAGCAGGGGACACACGACGACCTTGTGTCGCGCGCCGGCTTGTATGCCGAGCTCCACCGGCGGCAGCTGCTCGAGGACGAGCTGAGCGCCATAGGCGATTGATGGATTGTCGATGGATTGCACGGAGGGGTATCCGCAGATTACGCAGATTTCGCAGATGCTCAGCCTCGAGATACACAGCGCGGGATTCGTCAGACGCGGCGCGGCGCAGCCGCGCGGAGACATGCACGGCGCGGAGATGAGAGCGTGTTCGAAGCTGGTCGCTCTCATCTCCGTGCCGCGCATGCCTCCCACATGCCGGCCGCTTCGCGGCCGGCGCCGGTCTCACGAGGACATCTGCGTAATCTGCGTAATCTGCGGATAGATCTTCCGCGAAATCCAACGTAATCAGCGAAATCTCAATGCAAGACGACGACGTTATCGGCAAGGCCTACGACAGCCGCTTGATGCGGCGGCTGCTGGGCTATCTCCGCCCTTACTGGCGGGCGGTGCTCATTGCGCTCGCGGCCATCATCACGAACTCCGTGCTGCAGCTGGCGCCGCCGTACCTGACGAAGCTCGTCATCGACGAGCACATCGCCACCGGCGACCTGGGCGGGCTCATCACGGTGGCGTGGATCTACCTGGCGGTGCTGGTGGCGTCCTTCGGCCTGGAGTACGTGCAGACCTGGCTGATGCAGCTCACCGGGCAGCGGATCATGTACGACCTGCGGATGCAGCTCTACGCGCATCTGCAGCGCCTCGACCTGAAGTTCTACGACCGCAATCCCGTTGGCCGGCTGATGACGCGGGTGACGAGCGACGTGGACGTCCTGAACGAGCTGTTCACGGCCGGCGTCGTCGCCGTCTTCGGCGACATCTTCACGCTGGCCGGCATCATGATCGTCATGATCGGCATGGACTGGCAGCTGGCGCTCGCGAGCTTCGTCGTGCTGCCGCTCATCGCGCTGGTCACGCAGTGGTTTCGCGCCAACGTCCGAGAGTCCTACCGCACCGTGCGCACGTGGATCGCCCGCATCAACGCGTTCCTCCAGGAGAACCTCACCGGGATGTCCACGGTGCAGCTGTTCCGCCGGGAACGGATGAACGCCACCCGCTTCGACCAGATCAACGCCGCGCACCGCGACGCGAACATCGACTCGATCTTCTACTACGCCGTGTTCTATCCCGCCATCGAGCTCGTCGGCGCGCTCGCGGCGTCGATCATCATCTGGTCCGGCGGCCTCGACGTGCTCGACGGCGGGCTCACGCTCGGCGTGCTGGTGGCATTCCTGCAGTACCTCGGCGAGGTTCTACCGGCCGATCAGCGACATGTCGGAGAAGTTCAACGTGCTCCAGTCGGCGATGGCGTCCTCGGAGCGCATCTTCACGCTGCTCGACACGCCGGTCGAGATCGCGAGTCGCACAGAATCCCGTGAAGCCTGCCGCTCCGCTCACCGGCCACATCGTCTTCGAGCACGTGTGGTTCGCCTACCAGGGCGAGGACTGGGTGCTGCGGGACGTCTCGTTCGAGGTGCGGCCGGGAGAGCGTGTCGGACTGGTCGGCGCGACCGGGTCGGGCAAGACGACGATCATCAGCCTGCTGCTGCGCTTCTACGACATCCAGCGCGGGCGCATTCTCGTCGACGGGATCGACATCCGCACGCTGGATCTCGAGACGCTTCGCGGGCTCTTCGGGCTCGTCCTGCAGGACGTCCACCTTTTCTCGGGCACGCTCGGCGGAAATATCCGGCTGGGCCATCCCGCGCTCGGGGCCGGGGACATCAGGCGCGCGGCCGACGCGGTGCGCGCCTCGGGGTTCATCGAGGCGCTGCCGGGCGGCTACGACGCGCCGGTGGCCGAGCGGGGAGCGACGCTCTCAACGGGACAGAAGCAGCTGCTGTCGTTCGCGCGCGCGCTGGCGTTCGACCGCCGCGTCCTGATCCTGGACGAGGCGACGTCGAGCATCGACACCGAGACCGAGATCACGATTCGCGACGCGCTCGGCGTCCTGATGGAGGGGCGCACGACCATCGCCATCGCCCATCGCCTCTCGACGATCCAGGACATGGACACGATCCTGGTGCTGCACAAGGGCGTCGTCCGCGAGTCCGGGACGCACCAGGCCCTGCTCGCGGCGCGCGGCATCTACTATCGCCTCTACCAGCTGCAGTTCCAGCGCACCGCTTGAGCGTTGGGAGCGGGCCGCCTACCGGAACAGCGGGCCGATCGCGACGTAGAAGCGCATGTGATTCGTGTCGGCGCTGAGGCCGGCGAAGATCGGGCCGAGCAGCGACTCGACGATGAGGCCGGCGGTGACGTTGTTGTGCCAGTCCACGGTGTCGTCCCAGGCGCTGCCGCTCTCCAGCCACCCGCCCAGATAGATGTTGCCGCCGATGACGTCCGTCAGACGGCCCACCTGCTTGAGATACCCGGCATTGAGGTACGTGAAGTTCGGGCCGCGCAGCTCGTCGTTGTTGAACGCGCCCAATCGGAGCAGGCCGCCAAGGGAGAAGTCGTTGAACAGCGGGTTCACGTTGAACGACGATCCCCCGCCGAAACCGAGGAAGATGCGGTCCTCGCCTTTCGCCCGGCGAAACCATGAGCCCGTGAAATCGAACTGGGTAAATCGATCGGGATTGGGCGGCACCTCGAGCCCTTCGGACTCCGCCGTCGTGATGTCGGAGGTGTCGAAGTAGTGCCTCAGGACCGATCGCACGTAGAGACCGCGGCTCGGCACGACCGGGCTGGTCTGGCGGTCGTAGATGAACTGCAAGCGCATCGAGCGTTCGGCACCATCGGCTTCGGGCAGCATCGGATCGCCGACCCGCAATCGCCCCTGAGCCGCTGCGCCGTCGTAGCCGAAGCGGAGTTCGGCACGGCGGCCGAACGTGTGTCCAACGTCGATGCCGGCGCCGGTGCGCGTCACCCGGTACTCGGCCACGAAGCGGCCGTCCTGGTAGCCGTTCCGGGCAGTCCGCTGGTAGTACGCGCGCGGCGCGACGAAGAAGTTCGACGTCCCGAACCGCCGGTACAGCTCGCCAACCGCGCGCTGCTCGGTGCCGATCCTGAGGTCCAGCCGCGCCTCCGATCCGGCGCCGATCACGGTTGTACGTGATCACGCGGCCGCCGAAGTTCACCGCGAAGTTCGACGAGTCGATGTTGCTCAACTCCAGTCCAAGCGCCAGAAACGGCGGCCCGTAATCCTTCGGTCGCGCGGTGATGACCAGCCCGGGGTCGCCGTTCCGTTCGACCTGCTCGAACGTCAGGTACTCGAACCGATCGGTGCCGGAGACCGTCAGCATCTCGGTGCGGAGCCGGTCGGGATCCATCGGCTGTCCCACCTCGGCGGCAAAGGCGCGTTCGACGGAGCGCTTCATCGCGGGCGGCATCTCGCCGGCGATCTCGACGAACGTCGGCGTCGGCAGGGTCGTGCGCCGGCGGCCTTGCCGCTCGGCGAGGTACTGCGCGTGCGCCGCTGGCTCCATGGCGTAGCGCTTGAGTGCCACGGACTGGGCTTCAGCGGCGCATCGAGCCGCGCTCCGCCAGGTCGTCGCTGCGGCGCCAGTCGGTGGAGCCCAGGCCCTTGAGGTCGGGGTCGATGATGAGATCGGCGGACTCGAGCGCCTTGCGTGTGCCAGTGGACATCATCGTGTCGATGGTCTGCCCGAGCAGGGTGAAGAGCGACTGGTTCGGGTCCTCCTCCTGGGCCGAATCGGCACCGACATTGACCGCGATGACGACATCGGCGTTCATCCCGCGGACGACGTCGGCGGGGATGTTGTTGAGCACGCCGCCGTCCACCAGCAGCCAGTCGTCGTAGTTGACCGGCGTGAACACGCCGGGAATCGCCATCGTCGCCCGCATGGCGCGCGACAGGGACCCGCGGGAAAGCACTACCGCCTCGCCTCTTGCGGAGGTCCGTGGCGACGCAGCGGTACGGGGTCGGCAGCTGATCGAAGGAATCGAGCGGCGGATACGGCGCGGCGATGCGGTCGAGCAGCATCGCCACCTCCTGGCCAGGGTTCAGGCCGCCCGGCAGCCGAAAGCCGCCCTTGAGGCCGAACTCGAGCTGCGCCGGATAGGCGCGCTTGTCCTGCTTGCGACGGAACGTCTTGTAGCGGAACGGCGAGTCGGACAGGAACATCACGTCCCAGTCCGTGGTCCGCATCAGGTCGCGGATCTCCGCCGGCGTCATGCCCGAGGCGTACGCGCCGGCCACGAGCCCGCCCATGCTGGTGCCGGCGATCATGTCGATGGGGATATGGTGTCCGCTCGAACCACTCGAGCACGCCGATGTGCGCGAGCCCGCGGGCGCTGCCGCCGCCGAGCGCCAGCCCGATGCGCGGACGCGGCTTCGCCTGCGCCGGCGCCGCCGGCGGCTGATCCGATTGCGCAAGCAGTGGCGCTGACGAAAACACGAGAACGCCGATGAGGAGCAGTCGCGCGCAGACGTCAGGCATGTACATGATCGGCCGGGAGCTTGAACGGGGTTCGCGCCGGCAGGATGAACTCCGCCGGCCGTGTGACGATGCGATGGGCCAGCCGCCGGCCGAGTTCGACGAGGTCCGGGGCGGGCAGCCCGTAGGCGCGCGCCGCGTTGAGAAAGGCGAGGACGAAGCTCACGCTCAGGTTCAGGACGAACATGCAGCCGATGCCTGCCAGAGCGTAGACCAGCCACAGGCCGACGCCCTGCGGCCAGAGAGACGCCGTCGCCAGCGCCAGCTGGCCGGCCGAGAGCGTCACGTGACGCACGTCGAGCGGCAGTCCGAAGAAGTTGCCCAGCGCCGGCGCGAGGCCGAGCATCAGGCCCAGCGACACGCTGGTGCCGATGCCGGCGGCGTTGCGCGCCCAGATCCCGGACAGGCGCGCCAGCCGTTCCTGGCCGACGTGCTTGCCGAGCGGGTGCTCGCGAATCGCGAGCGGCAGGCGGTGCACCGCCGACCAGTTGTCGAACCAGCCGCCGATCAGGCTGGCGAGCCACAGAATCACGCCGGTGATGGCGGCGTACAGCATCGTGCCGCTGCCAAGTGGATTGAATGACTGCTGCACGCTCAACGCCTTGTCGGCCGTCAGGAAGGGGTGGCCGAACAGCCACCGCCACGCGACCTCGATGGCGATGCCGCCGATGGTCACCATCGCGACGTTGGACACCGCGGCGGCCAGCTGCGAGTGACAGATGCGCGCCGTGAAGTCGACGATCTCGTCCAGGCGATCCGATCCCCGCCGCTCGCGGAAGATGGCGGCCAGCGTCGCGCCGGTCATCGCTGGCTGCTTGGTGGCGAGTATCAGGTCGAAGGCCTGCAGCAGCAGGAAGCTGATCGCGTAGTTGACGCCGGCGAGCAGGCCTTCCTGGAAGAGCGCCAGGCCCGCCCCGGCAATCGACAGCTTGATCGCCGCCGTGGCTGCCATCACCAGGCCGCCGCCCGCAGCGGCGCGCCAGATGTACCGATATTCCTCGCGCGAGTACGCGATGTAGTGCTCGCCGGTCTCGCCGGCGCGATCGACGATCTTCCTGCCGAGCAGCCGCAGGTTCCACCCGATCAAGTGGCTCACGCTGCGATCTTCGTGTGCCGCGGCGATGAGCCGCCCCAGCAGGCGGTGAATCGCCGCCGAGCGCGCCACGCGGTCGGCTTCCATCACCTCGAGCATCAGCGACATGCGCGAGAGGCAGCGGTCGATCACCTCGAGCCCGAAGACGATGTCGATGCTGACGCCCTCGTCTTCGAGCCGGCGGCGCACTTCGGTCATCTGCGCGCGGCAGGCCGCGCGCGCCGAGCGCCATTCCGCCGCCGCGCCGTTCACGTCGCCGCTCGATTGCCACGACGTCAGCAGCGCCTCGGTGACGTGCGAGAGCCGGAGGAACGGCGAGTCGGCCACCGGGCCCTTTGGGCTGCGCGCGCGCAACTCCTCGCCGAGGCCTTCGGCCAGCACACGCGCCGCCAGCAGGCGGAATCCGTCGGAGAACCCCTCGGCCAGCGACGCGCCGTGCGACGGGCGATCGGGAGGGAAGAGCAGCGTCGCGACGCGGGCGAACTGCTCCGGCGCCAGCTCGCGAAACCCCTCGATCTCGCGTTCGCGCTGAAACAGTCGCCGCAGCAGCCGCGACAGGTCGTGGTCGTCGCGCGGCGCAGGCAGCACGTACGCCAGCACGCGATCGAAGAACTCGCCGATGAACCCGCGCCGGTGCGGGATGCCGGTTTCGCCGAACAGGTTCTCGCCAGTCATCTCGGACAGGATGGAGTCGAGGGATCGCCGGAAGGCGGCGCGCAGGTCGAGATCCCCCTCGATCACCTGCATGACCAGCTCGAGGCGATTGGGGCCGCGCGCGAAGGGGTCCACGGTCGGGTCCCCGGCGCGGATCCAGTCGACGACCGCGACAAAACCATCGATCCGGTCGGCGACCGTGGTGCTGTCCAGCATCGCCGACAGCACCTCGACGACCCCGGCACGGATCACGGGCGGAAGGGCAGGGTCGACGCGGTCCGCCACCCGCCCTCGCATCGACGCGGACGGACGAGCTTCGGGCGCGGTGGCAGGCGGCTCACTGGTCATCGCGAAGTGTTACCTTAGCATCCTAAACAGCGGCTGCGCCGCTTCCGAGGTGTCTGCATGTCCCTGCCCAGTTCAAAACAGATCGAGCGGTTCCTGAAGCCGTTTCGCGTCACAAACGGCAAGAAATTCAAGCTCAAGCAGGTCGACCCCAGGGACACGGCGGGGCTGAAGTCCAAGGAAGACGCGGCAAAAATCCTCCAGTCCGGCGTCCAACGGCTGGCGGAGCTGCAGGACAAACTCTACGCCCAGGACCGCTGGGCGCTGCTCCTGGTCTTCCAGGCGATGGACGCCGCAGGTAAGGACGGGACGATCAAGCACGTCATGTCGGGCGTGAACCCGGCCGGGTGCCAGGTCTACTCATTCAAGGCGCCGTCGTCGGAAGAGCTGGACCACGACTTCATGTGGCGCACGCTCAGGTGCCTGCCCGAACGCGGCCGCATCGGCATCTTCAACCGCTCGTACTACGAGGAGATGCTGGTCGTCCGGGTCCATCCCGAGCTGCTGCACGGGCAGAAGGTTCCGCCTTCGCTCGTCACCGACGACATCTGGAAGGAACGGTTCGAAGACGTCCGGAACATCGAGCAGTACCTGTCGCGCAACGGCGTGGCGATCGTGAAGTTCTTCCTGCACGTGTCCAAGCAGGAGCAACGGAAGCGGTTTCTCGACCGCCTGCAGCTAGAGGACAAGAACTGGAAGTTCTCCATGGCCGACGCCAAGGAGCGGAACTTCTGGGACGACTACATGCACGCGTACGAGGACATGATTCAGCACACGGCAACTGGCGAAGCGCCGTGGTACGTGGTGCCGGCCGACCACAAGTGGTTCACCCGCCTCGTCGTTGCGGGTGCGATCATCGGCGCGCTCGAAGACCTCGAACTCGCCTATCCCGCCGTCGACGCGCACAAGCGCGAGGAGCTGCGGCTGGTGCAGGCCGAGCTCGAGCGTAACGGCGACGAGCCGAAAGCGAAGAAGAAGGGCAGGAAGGACGGCACGCCGAAAGCGAAGGTCGCGAAGGCCATGCCCAAGGCGAAGTCCGCGTCATCTCGCAAGGCCAGGAAGCCGGCAACCGACGTCGTGGCGAAGCCTCCGGCGCCAGCCGCCTAACGCTCTGCGGCTGGCTGCGCGTCTGTCGCCGGCTTCGGCTCGCGCGAGGTGACCTCGCGTCGCTTGAAGAGCGAATCGACGAGGCTTGGGGCGCTGTGGGTCGGATTCCACCCCAGGCGCAGGACGACGATGCGGACGGCCGTGCGGCCGAACCGCAGGGCTTCGTGGCAGCTCCACATGTAGAGGTCGAGGTGCCGGCCCTGCACCTTCGGGCCCGTATCCATCACCGTATAGACCCCGTCGTAGCGCCCGCCGGGCGCGTCGATCTGCACGACGGACCCCACCGGCAGCAGATCGGGATCGGCCGCGGCGATGCCGGAGCGCACGTTGACGCCCGACGCGGTCGTCGTGCCCTTGCAGTAGCCGGTGGCGCTGAACAGCAGGCGCCCCCCGGGCGCCGGCGCCGCGCCTCCCGCCTCGACCTCGGGCACCGACGCAAAACGCGAGTCGAGGACAGTGACCTCGTACAGCCACACGATTCCCACGCCGGCGACCAGCGTGAACGCGAGCTTCCGCCAGAGGGAATTTGCGAGCATCAGCTGCTGAAATGTTCGTAGCCGCCGCCAAGCGGCATCCGCCGCCCGTCGGCACGCACGAGCCAGCACCCCGGCGTCCGGGTGACGACGCCGACGCGCGTCAACGGCAGGCCGCCGCAGGCGCGGATCACGCCGTTGAGCCTGCGCGCGTCTTTCGGGCGTACCGTGAACGCCAGCTCGTAGTCGTCGCCGCCGGCCACTGCTTCCGCGGCCGCGTCGGCGCCCCGAGTGTGCCACACGGAGCGGGCGACTGGCGAGATCGGGAGGACCTCCTCCAGAATCTCGCAGCCGAGCCCCTGAGCTGCAGTCAGCCGCCTTGCGCCGTCCGCGAGGCCGTCGCTCAGGTCGAGCGCCGACGTCGCCGCGCGCGTCCGGCCGAGCAGCACGCCCAGTTGTAACCTGGGCTCCGGGTGCAGGTAGCGTGCCACCACTTCCGGCCACAAGCTACCGGCATCCGGGCCCTTCTCAGCCAGTACGGCGAGGCCGGCTCTGGCGTCGCCCAGCGTGCCGCTGACGAAGACGTAATCGCCCGCGCGAGCGCCGATGCGGCGAAGAATCCGCCGGCGGTGCACCGACCCGACCGCGGTGACGTCGGCCACCAGGGGACCGCGTGTGCGAGTGATGTTGCCGCCGACGAGCCGTGCGCGATGGCGTTCCGCCATCGCGAGCGCGCCGTCGACCAGTGCGTCGAACTCGGCGAGCGTCACGTCGTCGGGCAGCGCGAGCGAGAGCGTAAGCAGCTGGGGCTCGGCGCCCATCGCGGCGAGATCACTGAGGTTCACCGCGACCGCGCGATGTCCGATGGCCTCGGCCGGCACGAAGCGCCGGTCGACGTGGATGCCATCGACGACCGCGTCGGTGGTGATGACGGAGAGGCGGTTGCGGACCGGCTCGAAGACGGCCGCGTCGTCGCCGATGTCGACGATGAGCCACTGGGGCGCCGGCGGAAGCCGGCGGCGAATGCGCTCGATAAGGGCGTGCTCGCCTAGAGCGGCGACCGCCTCATTTGGCATAGTCCACCGCTCGGGTTTCCCGGATGACGGTGACCTTGATCTGCCCTGGGTATTCGAGCTCGCTTTCAATGCGGCGAGCGATGTCGCGGGAGAGCCAGACCGCCTGATCGTCGGTCACGCGGTCGCTCTCGACCATGATGCGGATCTCGCGGCCCGCCTGCAGGGCGTAGCTCTTCGAGACGCCCTTGAACGACTCGGCGATGCCTTCGAGCCGCTCGAGACGCTTGACGTAGGACTCGAGGAGATCGCGCCTGGCGCCCGGCCGCGCGGCCGAGATCGCGTCGGCGGCCTGCACGATCATCGCCTCGAGCGACGGCCAGTCGATGTCCATGTGATGCGCGGCGACGGCCTGCAGCACGGGCTCCGATTCGCCGTGCCGCCGCAGCACGTCGAGGCCCAGCTCGAGGTGGCTGCCCTGCAGGTCGCGGTCGATCGCCTTGCCGATGTCGTGGAGGAACGCCGCCCGGACGCTGACGTGAGCGTTGAGCCCCAGCTCGCGCGCCATGACGCCGGCGAGGTAGGCCACCTCCTTCGAATGGTTGAGGATGTTCTGCCCGTAGCTCGTGCGGTAGCGCAGGCGGCCCATCAACGTCAGCAGCTCCGGCTTCACGTCGTGCAGGCCGAGCTCGAAGGCCGCGGCCTCACCGTCCTTCCGGGCGGTGTCGGCCATCTCGCTCTTGACCGCTTCCACGACCTCCTCGATGCGCGCCGGATGAATGCGGCCATCCGCGATCAGCCGCTCGATCGCCAGGCGCGCGACCTCGCGCCGCCACGGGTCGAAGCCCGAGAGGATAATCGCGCCCGGCGTGTCGTCGACGATCAGGTCGACGCCGGTCGCGACTTCGAGCGCGCGGATGTTGCGTCCCTCGCGGCCGATGATCCGGCCCTTCATCTCGTCGCTCGGCAGGTCGACTACGGTGACGGTCGTCTCCACCGTGTGCTCCGCGGCGCTGCGCTGGATGGCCTGCGTGATGATGGCGCGCGCCTTGTCGGCGGCCTGCTCGCGGGCGTCGTGCTCGACACGGGTGATGAGCGCGGCCGCCTCCCGCCGTGCATCGGCCTCCATCTCCTTGAGCAGCTGGACGCGCGCCTCATCGCGGGTGAGCGCAGCTACCTTTTCGAGCTCGCGGCGGTGACTCTCGGCCAGCGCCTCGCAGCGCGTCTCCTCGGCCGCGAGCCGTTCTTCGCGCTGTGCCAGCTCGCGCTCACGGCGGTCGGCCGTCTGCATCCGGCGCTCGAGCGTCTGCTGCTGATCGACCAGCGAGGCCTCTCGCCGTGCCAGGATCTGCTCGATGCCAGTGATCTGCTGACGGTGGTCCCGCGCGAACTGCTCGGCCTCGACGCGCAGGTCGTGCGCGCGCTCCTTGGCCTCGAGCAGCGCTTCCTTGCGCCGCGTGTCGGCTTCCCGCTCGGCCTCGCGGAGGATCGCGCGCGCCTGCTCTTCGGCACGGCCGACCGTCTCGGCGGCGATGCGCCGCCGATTGGCGACCCAGTAGGCGTAGACCGCCGCCGCGCCGGCGAGGGCGACGAGGAAGTCCAGGACGTAGGTGATGACGTTGGCCGGCACGGGCGTTGCCGATTCGCGCGCCTAGGAGTGGTGCCGGGCCGCTCGGCCCGGCTCGAAAGGTGGCCCCGCCTTGCCGTGTGGGGAGGTCGTTGAACCTGCTTGTGCAGGTGGAACCGCTCTGGTGATCTCGCCGCCCGTCAGGCTTCCTCTCTGCGGAGGCATGCACACAAGGCGACGTTGCGATTCGCTTGGGTATTGCATTGGCTCAAGCGACGCTCCTGGCCATCACGATCAACGCAGGGCCACGGGTATTGTATCGGATAAGGGGCTGCGGTGCGTGAGTGGGGGCGGCCTTCGGCCGCGCGAGGCGTGGAGGCGGGGCTTCAGCCCCGCGCCGCGGGATCAGCGCAGACGCGGCGCGTTGGCGAGCGCTTCGTCCACCAGCCGCTCGATGTCGCCAGCCCGCAACGCCAGGGCGCCGGCGCTGTCGTCCCGGTCCTGGCGATAGCGGAAGACCTCGTCGGCGAGGTTCAGCGCCGCCAGGACGGCGACGCGCAGCGAGTCGTTGGTCTGGTTCTCGTCCGAGACGACGCGGATCTTCTCGTCCACGTACGCGGCGAGTTCGGCGACGTACGCCTGGCTCAGCGCGCTCCGCACCGGGTAGCGCTGTCCGTGGATCACCACGGGCACGATGCGTTCGGAGTCGTCACTCATCACAACCAACTGCACCCGAGATCCGCGAACCCGCCCGAACCTGGTCGAGACCCGACGAGACCCGCCTGAAACCCGCGAGACCCGCCTTACAGGCTGATCCCTTCGAGCTGTTCGAGCATCTCGGCGACGCGATTGCGCACGAGATCCCGCTCCTCGCGCAGCGCCAGCACTTCGCCCGATGTCGACTCGGCGTCCGACAGCCGCGCGTGCAGTCCCTCGACTTCCCGCGCCAGGCGCGCGTTGTCCTCGGCCAGCCGCCCGGCGTCGCCCTTGAGCCGCTCGACCAGCGCGACAAGCGCCTTCACCTTTTCCTCGAGCCGATCGATCGGCGCGAGATCGACTGTCGGGGTCGCGGTCTTCATGATTGCTGCTCCTCGCTTCGGGCGTCACACACGGAATGAATGTTCATCGGCGCACCGCCCCGTGCCGCGTTGCCAGCGCGTCGACGATGGCGGTCATGGCGGCGTCGGCCTCGACGTCGGTCAGGGTGCGGTCCGCGGCCTGGAACGTCAGGCGATACGACAGGCTGACGCGGCCGTCGGCGATGCCCTTGCCCTGATATCGATCGAACTCCGCGACGCGCACGAGCGTCGGCGGCGCCACCGCCTGAATCGTGCCACGAACGTCGGCGGCCAGCAAGCTCTCATCCACGAGAATCGACAGATCGCGGACGATCGACGGGAAGCGCGGCAGCGCCCGGGACCGCGCGACGTCGAGCATCGTGACGAGATTGGCGACCGCGTCGAGATCGAGCTCGGCGACGAACACGTCGTCCTGGGACGGGATGTCGCGGCTCGTCGTGATGTCGGCCCGGACGTGACCGGCGCTGCCGAACGCGCGCACGCCGCCGTCGGCCGCGATCGCGCGCACCTCGGCCGTGCGGCCGGGCGTCAGATGCGGCCGTTCCGCTGCCGCGAACCGCACCGTCAGCCCCATCGCGTGCGCCAGCGACTCGACGACGCCGATGAGGTCGAAGAGGTCCGCGACACGGGCGCGGCCGCTCCAGTGCTCCGCCACGGCGGCGCCCGACCACGCGAGGCTCAGCGTCCGCCGTTCGCCGCCGGACTTCACGAAGCGTGTGCCGAGCTCGAACAGGCGCACGTCACGCTGGCCGTGCCGCCGGTTGTGCGCGACGGCGTCCACCAGCCCGGGCAGCAGCGACGGCCGCAGCACCGCGAACAGCTCGGAGAGCGGATTGGTGATGGCGACGAGGTCGGCCGGCCCGGCAAACTCGAGAGCCGCCTTCTCGCTGATGAACGAAAACGTCACGCACTCGCTGAAGCCCGCCGCGGTCGTCAACCGCCGCAGCGCGCGGTCCTGCTCGAGCCGGTCGGCCGGGCGGGACGGCACGCGCGACAACGGCGGGAACGTGGCCGGCAGGCGGTCGTAGCCGTAGTGCCGGGCGACCTCTTCGACGAGGTCGACGTCGCGGGCGACGTCCACGCGCCACGAGGGCGCCGTGACCGAGAGCGTCGCGGCGGACTGGGACGCCACTCGGAACCCGAGGCCCGTGAGGATTCGCTCGACCTCGTCGCGGCCGACCTCGGCGCCGAGGATCTGCGGCACGCGCGCCAGGTCGAGCGACACCAGGCGAGCCGGCGGCGGCGCCGCGACGGCGTCAATCCATCCCGGCCGCGTCGACCCCGCGCCGATGGCCTCGATGAGGTGGCAGGCGCGGGCCAGCGCGGAGGCTGCGGCCTCGAAGTCTGCGCCGCGTTCGAAGCGATAGGAGGCTTCGGTCGACAGGCCGAGCCGCTTGCTGGTGCGCCGGATGGATGTCGGCTCGAACCACGCGCTCTCGAGCACGATGGTCGTGGTGCCCGGATTCACTTCGCTGTCCCGGCCGCCCATGATGCCGGCCAGCGCCTGCGGCCGATCGCGGTCGGCGATGACGAGCATGTCCGTCGTCAGCGTCCGCGGCTGCTTGTCGAGCGTCGTCACCGTCTCGCCGGCACGCGCAGTGCGGATGCGGAGCGCTGGCCCCGACAGCGTGGCGAGATCGAACGCGTGCAGCGGATGCCCCAGCTCGAGCAGCACATAGTTGGTGATGTCGACGATGTTGCTGATCGAGCGGATGCCGGCCGCGGCGAGCCGTTCGGCAAGCCAGGCGGGCGATGGGCCGACGCGCACGTCGGCAATCGCGGCGCAATAGCGGGCGCACCGTGCGGGGTCCTCGATGGCCACGCTGAGCGGGCCGAGCGAGGTGGGCGACGGCTCGCCGAGCGACTGGGTTGGAGGCGTGCGCAGTGTCGTCGCGTAACGCGTCGCGACCTCGCGCGCCAGTCCAATAACGCTCAGGCAGTCCGGGCGGTTGGAGGTGATCTCGAAGTCGATGACCGCGTCCTCGGCATCGGTCGACGCGAGTCCCTCCGCGGGCGGGGCGACAGGCTCGACCGAAGCCACCTCGAAGCCGGCCATGTGGAGGTCGTGCGCGAGCGTCGCCGGCGGCACCGGCACGTCCACCAGTTCGCGCAGCCACGAGACGAGCGCCTTCACAGGGGGAACTGCTCCAGGAATCGAAGGTCGTTTTCGTAGAAGAGGCGGATGTCCTCGACGCCGTGCATCAGCAGCGCCAGCCGCTCGATGCCGACGCCGAACGCGAACCCGGTGACCCTCGCGGTGTCGTAGCCGACGGCCTCGAAGACCGCGGGGTGGACCATCCCGCAGCCGAGCACCTCGATGAAGCCGGTGCGCTTGCACATCGAGCAGCCCGCTCCCTTGCAGCGCTGGCAGCCGATGAAGACGTCGGCGCTGGGCTCGGTGTACGGGAAGAAGCTCGGGCGGAAGACGACCGGAATGTCCGGCGTGAACAGCTCGCGCAGGAACCCGATCAGCGTGCCCTTCAGGTCCGCCATCGTCACGCCCTCGCCCACGACGAGGCCCTCGACCTGCTGGAACATCGGCGTGTGCGTCAGGTCGAGGTTGTCGCGGCGATAGACACGTCCCGGCGCGATGACGCGCACCGGCGGCTCGTGCGAATCCATGTAGCGGATCTGCATCGCCGAGGTGTGCGTGCGCAACAGCGTCGCCGGCGCCTGTGGCGGCGGGGCGTCGGCCCCGCGACGACGCGGCCCCGAAAAGTCGCCGCCACGATTGACCGGCCGGTCCCAGGGCTCGCGCAGGTACAGCGTGTCCTGCATGTCGCGCGCCGGGTGCTCCGGCGGCATGTTGAGCGCCTCGAAGTTGTGCCAGTCGTCCTCGGTCTCGGGGCCGTCGAGGATCTCGTAGCCCTGTCGCGCGAAGATGGCCTCGATGCGCGTGCGCAGCTGCGTCAGCGGGTGGAGACGGCCGATGGCCGGCAAACGGCCGGGCAGCGTCACGTCCACGGCGCCGGCGGGGCGCCGCGTCGCCGACAGCGCGCCGAGCCTGGCGTCGAGCGCGGCCTCGATGTGCTGCTTCAGCTCGTTGATCTGCTGGCCGAGCTGTGGGCGCTCCTCGGGAGAGGCGGCGCCCAGCGCCTTCATCAGGCCGGCGATCGCGCCGCCCTTGCGGCCCAGATACTTGTCGCGCAGCGCCTTCAGGTCCGTGTCGGTGCGGACAGCGTCGAGATCGGCGGCAAAGTCGTTGCGGATGGCGGAGATGGACACGGGTGGGGCGCTGTCTGTGCTGGGTGCCGCGTGCTACGTGCGGTGCTGAGTGCCGTGTGCTACGTGCGGTGCCGCGTTCTTCGTGCTGTGTGCTGAGTACCGTGTGCCGCGTGCGGTGCTACGTGCGGTGTGCTACGTGCAGTGCCGCGTGCAGTGAGTGGCCGCACTAACCCCGCGGCACTCAGAACCGCACGCAGCACGTAGCACGCGGCACGTTGCACGTGCTACGCGCGCGCGTCGGACCCTTTGACCTGCTGGACCAGCTTCCCGAACGCCGCGGCGTCCTTCACGGCGAGGTCGGCGAGCTGCTTGCGGTCGATCAGGATCCCCGCGCCCTTCAGGCCGCTGATGAACTGCCCGTAGGTCAGGCCGTTCTCACGCGCCGCGGCGTTGATCCGCACCACCCAAAGCCGGCGGAAGTCGCGCTTCTTGTTGCGACGGCCGACAAAGGCATACTTGAGCGCCGTATCGGCCGATTCCTTCGCGGCGCGATAGAGCTTGCTCTTGTTGCCAAACATCCCTTTCGTGCGTGCGAGCAGCTTCTTCCGCTTCGCCCGACGAACTGTTCCACGCTTTACACGAGGCATTTCTCTGGTCCTTTGAGAGTGCTGAGTGGACAGTGCCGAGTGCTGAATGCCGAGCTCACTCGGCACTCTCCACTCCGCACTTCGCACTCATTTAGTCGTACGGCAGCATCCGCCTCAGCTTGGCCGTGTCCTGATCGGAGACCGCCTGGCTGCCGCGCAGCGCGCGCTTCCGCTTGGTCGTCTTGCTGGTGAGAATGTGCCGCTTGAAGGCAGCCGCCCGGGTGAACTTCCCGGTGGCCGTCTTCTTGAACCGCTTGGCGGCGCCGCGATGCGTCTTCAGCTTCGGCATGACCTGTTCGCTCTCTAGCTCTGAGTCTCCGGCCCATCTCCGGCCGGCGTGGGTGCCGCGCTTTCAGCGGCGGCGGTGGCTGTTGGCCGCCGCGTCTCCGCGCCGGCAGGTGCGACCTTGCGCCCGGACTTGTCGACCCGCTGCGCAAGAATCGTGTGCATCTGGTTGCCTTCCTGTCGCGGCATCGACTCGACCAGGGCCTGTTCGCCCAGGTCCGCAATCAGCCGTTCCAGGATTCTTCGTCCGATCTCGGGGTGGGCCATCTCGCGGCCGCGGAAGAAGATCGTCGCCTTCACCTTGTCGCCGTCCGACAGGAAGCGCTCGATGTGCTTCTTCTTGAACTGGTAATCGTGCTCGTCCACCTTCGGACGGAACTTGATTTCCTTGACCTCGATGATCTTCTGGTGCTTCTTGGCCTCACGCGCGCGCTTCTGCTCCTGGTAACGTGTACTTCCCGTAGTCCATGATCCGGCAGACCGGAGGCACAGCGGTTGGGGAAATCTCCACCAGGTCCAGGCCCTTCTGGCGAGCGATGGCCAGGGCCTGCGGTGGAGCCATGATGCCGAGCTGCTGCCCGGTATCGTCGATCACGCGAATCTCGCGCACGCGAATGCGCTCGTTCACACGAACCCGATCGTCACGTCGTTGGCCTCGTGGCCCGCGGTCGAAAGCGATAACGTCCTCCTAGGTTCCTGAGCGCAACCCGAACTCGTAACCCGTCACTCGTAACTACGCGGCGGATTCCGCACTGCCCGCGGCAGCGCGCCGCGTACGCACTTCGGCGGAGGCCGCCGCGATGAACGCGTCGACGCTCCGCGCACCCTGGTCGCCGCCGGCGCGCGTCCTGACGGCCACCGTGCCGTCGACCGCCTCGCGGTCGCCAATGACCAGCATGTACGGAATCTTCTGCAGCTGGGCCTCGCGGATCTTATACCCGATCTTCTCGATCCGGTCGTCGAGCTCGACGCGCAGCCCGGCCGCCTCCATCCGCGCGACGACGCCGCGGCTGTAGTCCAGATGGCGGTCGGCCAGCGGCAGGACCCGGGCCTGAATCGGCGCCAGCCACAGCGGAAATGCGCCCGCGTAGTGTTCGATCAACAGGGCGATAAACCGCTCGAAGCTGCCGAAAATCGCCCGGTGGATGACCACCGGCATGTGCTCGGCGTTGTCGGCCCCGATGTACTTCAGGCCGAACCGCTGCGGCATCTGGTAGTCGAGCTGAATCGTCGCGCACTGCCAGCGCCGGCCCAGGGCGTCGGTGATGTCGAAGTCGATCTTGGGACCGTAGAACGCCCCGTCGCCTTCGTTGACCGTGTAGGCCTGCCCGGCCGCCTCGAGCGCCTGCTTCAGCGCCGCCTCGGCGCGATCCCACGTCGCCACCTCGCCGAGGAACTCGGCCGGCCGCGTCGAGAGCTTGGCCTCGTAAGTCAGGTCCAGGTCGCCGTAAACGCGCTGGACCAGTTTCAACAGCGCCTCGACCTCGGAGGCGATCTGCTCCTCCGTCACGAAACAATGCGCGTCGTCTTGCGAGAACTGGCGGACGCGGGTCAACCCGGAGAGCACGCCGCTGGCCTCGTTGCGATGGAGCGCGGTCTGCTCGTGCAGCCGGATCGGCAGGTCGCGGTAGCTGCGGACCTGGCTGGCGAAGACCAGCATGTGGCCCGGGCAGTTCATCGCCTTGACGGCCATCTGCTCGTTCTCGGCGTCGATCTGGAACATGTTCTGGCGGTAGTGCTGCCAGTGTCCCGACATCTCCCAGAGCGCCTTGTTGAAGATGATCGGCGTCTTGACCTCTTCGTAGCCGGCGGGGAACAGCACGTCGCGCATGTAGTTGGCGAGCGTGTTGTACAGCGTCGTGCCCTTGGCGAGCCAGAACGCGGCGCCCGGCGCCCACGGATGGAACATGAACAGGCCCGTCTCGCGTCCCAGCTTGCGGTGGTCGCGCTCCTTGGCCTGCTCGATCTGCGTCTGATACGCCTTCAGGTCCTTGTCGTGCAGGAACGCCGTGCCGTAGATGCGCTGCATCGGCGCATTGCGCGCGTCGCCCTTCCAGTAGGCGTTCGACGTCGAGAGCAGCTTGAAGGCCTTCAGCCGGCCCGACGACGGCACGTGCGGTCCGATGCAGAAGTCGACGAACGTGTCGCGGTCCTTGATCGTGTAGACCGAGACGTCCTTCTGGCCGGCCGTCTTCTCTTCGATGAGCTGCACCTTCAGCGGCTCGCCCCGCTGGGCGAAGAAGGCGAGCGCTTCCTCGCGCGGCCACATCTGCCGCTCGTACGGCATGTCCGCCGCGGCCAGCTCGCGCATCTTCTGCTCGATGGCCTCGATGTCACCGGGGACGAACGGGCGGCTGACGATGAAGTCGTAGAAGAACCCTTCGTCGATGGCCGGGCCGATGCCGCACTGCGCGCCGGGAAAGAGCGACGTCACTGCCGCCGCCATCAGGTGCGCCGTGCTGTGGCGGACCAGTCCCAGCGCCTCGGCGCTCTTGTCGGTCACGATCCGGACGCGCGCGTCGGCGTGAAGCGGCGTCGACAGGTCCACCAGCCGGTCATCGACGACAGCGGCCAGTGCGGCCTCGGCCAGCCGCGGCGAGATCGCGGCCGCGACGTCGCGCACCGGCGAGCCGGCGGCGATCTGTCGGGCGGACCCGTCTGGCAGCGTGACTGTGACCTGGCTCATCGTACACACGAACGCCCGCGCGAGCGGGGAATGGTTTCGCCTCCGGCTGAGATCGTGACCAGTGCGGTGGTAGGCACGGGCGGACTCGAACCGCCGACCTCCTGCGTGTCAGGCAGGCGCTCTAACCAACTGAGCTACGCGCCTATAGCCTATCGTCCGGCGTCAAGACGAACGCTCAGTATAGCAATCGGGCGAAGGGACGGTCAAACGGGAAGGGGGCGTCCAGGGTGCAGGGTCCGGTGGTGCAGGGTCCGGGGTCCCAAGCTTCGGATGCTGGGAGCAGGCCCGGACCTTGGACCCTGGACCTGGGAGTCGCAGCCTATTTCACTGCCGTCTTGAGCGCCTTACCGGCGGTGAAGCGCACGACGCGGCGCTTCGGAACCTTGATGGCGGCCCCGGTCTGCGGATTGCGCGCGGTGCGCGCCTTCCGGTGCGATGTCTTGAACGTGCCGAAGCCGACGAACGTGATCGAGTCGCCCTTCTTCAGGGCTTTGGTGACGCCTTCGATGAACGAGTCGACGGCCGCGGTGGCCGCACTCTTGGAGAGGTCGACGTCTTTCGCGATCTTCTGAATGAGGTCCTGCTTGTTCATTGACCCTCCTGCAGCGGGTTGGCCCCGCATGGCGCCGGGCGGCGCAGGGCACAGACTGCGCGGCATTGCACGCAGCTGCAAATCTTCGCGGTTATACGCGACGGTCAGATCGCTGTCAAGGAAGGAGCGCGCGACGTTGCCGCTAGGCGGCCGGCGCGACGGCGATGAGCTCGAGCGCCTTGTCGAGGATCGGATCGGCCGCCGGCTTGGCCGCCCCGAACTCGACGTCGGGCTCGGCGACGGCCGTGTCGGGCGTCAGGCCCTTCTCGTGAATCGGCGTGCCGTCCGGCGCGGCGAAGCGCGAGGTGGACATCCAGAGCGCGCTGCCATCGGGCAGCTTCACCAGTTCCTGCGCGGCGGCGCGGCCGAGCGTGCGCTCGCCAATCAACGTCGCGCGCTTGTTGCCCTTCAGCGCCGCGGCGAACACCTCGGCTGCCTGCGAGGTGCCGTTGTCGACGAGGATCGTCGTCGGCAGGGTGATCAGTCCGTCGCCTTCAGCCGTGGTCGTCACTTCCTTCGCGACCGTGCGGCCTTCGCGCGAGCCGAGCGTGCCGGAGGCGACAAAGAGCCGCGCCGAGGCGAAGCCGGTGGCCGGAGTGCCTTCCGCCGTGCGACGCAGGTCCACGATGAGATGGGACGCGCCTTCCTTGCGGAGCGCGATGGCCTGCTGCCGGAGGTCGCTTGCGGTCCGCTCGCCAAACGCCGCGATGCGCACCAGCCCGACGCCCGGCCGAACGATGCGGCTCGTCACCGTCGCCGGCGGCGTCTCTTCGCGAACCAGCGTCACCTCGTGCGGCTCGGCTGCGTTGCCGCGCAGGACCGTGAGCGTGAGCGAGGACCCGGGAGCGCCGCGCAGGGCCTGCTGTCCGGCCCATACCGACATCTCACGAGTCGGCGCGCCGTTGATGGCGCGGATGTAGTCGCCGGTCGCCAGGCCGGCGCGCGCCGCAGGCGACCCGTCGCGCGCGGCAATCACCCGCAGGTAGGTACCGACGCGTCAGCTCCAGGCCGACGTTGCCCTTCGCCGGCGAGGCCGAGCGCGAGACGCCGGTCGCCTGGGCCGGCGTCAGCCACGCGCTGTCGGCGTCGAGGCCCTCGGCCAGGCCCTGCAGCGCGCCAAGCATGATGCGGTCGCTCTTGACCGGCTCGACGTAGTTGTTGACGACGAGGTTGACGACTTCCTGGAAGACGCGCAGCGGCTGGTAGCCGGTGTTCTGCCCGGCCATCACGCGGTTCAGGAAACCGCCGAGCAGGACGAACACGATGATCGGAGTCGACACCAGGAGAACGGTCAGCCGGGTTCGGGGCGTCATGGAAGCCTTTGCGTCCGAGGTTTCAACCATTGTAGCGGGTCGGTTGCCTTGCCGTCGACGCGCACCTCGAAATAGAGGGACGGCCGGCCGGTGGCCGGGGTGGAGCCGACGGTGCCGAGCTTCGAGCCCCTCTCCACCCGCGTCCCTTTTGTGACGCCGAGCGTCGCGAGATAGCCGTAAAGCGTGTAGGCGCGGTCGCCGTGATCGAGGATGACGAGCGGGCCGAAGCCGGTGAAAGGCGCGGCGTACGCGACGGTGCCCTCGTGCACGGCGACGACGGTCGTGCCGGTGGTCGTCGCGATCTCGATGCCGTTGCTCGCGCCGGCCGTTCCGTAGCTCGCCGAGCGGCCGACGCCGAACCGCGACGCGACGATGCCGGAGACCGGCCAGTCGAGTCCGCCGCGGAACGGACGGAACGGCAGCGCCGGCGCGGCCCCCGGCGCCAGCGAAGAGACGGCCGCGGCCAGCTTCGCGCGCGCGCCGTCGAGCTCGCCAGCCAGCTGGGCGTTGAGATCGCGCTGGGCATCGATGCGGCCGATGAGGGCCGTTCGCGCGGCCACGGCGCGTTCCGCGGCCAGCGCCGCCCCCCGCGCCTGCGCCTCGAGCGAAGCCGCCGTGGCGCGGCGGGCTTCAAGCTCCTTTCGCGCCTCGCGCAACGAGTCGAGCGTCGTCTGATGGGCCCGTACGCGCTCGCGGTCGAACGCCGCCAGCGCCGAGACCGTGCGATAGGCGCGGCCCATCTCGCGCATGTCGTCGACGCTGAGGAGCAGGCGCAGATACCCGCCGCTTCCCAGCTTGTAGACCTCGGCCAGCCGTGAGGCCAGGCCGGGCACTTGCGCCGACTGCGCGCGGTCGAGCGCCTCGAGGTGCGTGGAGGTGGTGGTCAATTCGGCGGTCGCCGCCGCCAGGGCGGCCACGGCGTCGCGCCGTTCTTCGAGGCGGATGTCCCGCTCCACCTCGAGCTGCCGCAACTCCACCAGCAGGGTCTTCTCCGCGGCCAACAGCTGCTCGGCCTCGGCCTGCAGCGCGCGCAGGCGCTCGGAGACGCGACGTTGCGCGTCCTGAGCGCCGACTCCGGAGGACAGGCCGATCGAGAGTGCCGCAACCAGAATCGCGAAGCCGCGAAGCCGCGAAGACACGACGCTAGGATGGTCAATCAGCGCCTGACCGTCAATCGGCAAAGTGCCCGCGCAGGCGTCGGGGCTGGGAGGATCCGCGCAATCCCAATCCGCAATCGCAAATCGACAATCGCCAATTCTTGCTACGATTCCCAGGTGCGGGTGTTGGGAATCGACTACGGGGCGCGGCGGGTTGGGCTCGCGGTCAGCGACGCCAGCGGCGTGCTGGCCCGCCCGCTGAAGTCCATCGACCGGCAGGGCCTTCCGAGCGACAGCCTGCTCGCCGATGCCGTGCTGGGCGAAGTCGACGCGCTCGGTCGTGACGACGACCCGGTCGGGACGATCGTCGTGGGGCTGCCGCGCCGGCTCGACGGAACGCCCAACGATCAGACGCCCAGGGTCGAGGCGTTCGCGCGCGTCCTGCGCAGCCGCCGGCCGCTGCCCGTGATCCTCCAGGACGAACGGCTGACGAGCCGTGAAGCCGAGTCGCGACTGGCGGTCCGGGAGAAGGACTGGCGCCGCCGCAAGCAGGTGCTCGACGCCGCCGCCGCGGCCGTGATTCTGCAGGACTACCTCGACGCCCACCAGCCTGCCTCCAGCCTCGAATCCGACGAACGCTGATCCCATGCGCCGACTGATCATCTTCCTGGTGGCGCTGGCCGCCCTGGCCGCCGCCGTCGCCGGCTTCTACTACGCGCGCGTCGACGAGCGCTATCAGGGCTTCGCCGGCACCGAGCAGTTCGTCGAGATCGCGCCCGGCACGGGCAGCCGCGCCATCGGCCGCGCGCTCGTCCAGGCCGGCGTCGTGCGCGACGAGTGGACCTTCCGGCTGGCCGTGCACCTCACCGGCACCGGCCGCGAGCTGAAGGCGGGGGAATATCGCTTTACCGGGCCGCTGTCGGCGAAGGAAGTCGCACGCAAGCTCGCCCGCGGCGAGGTCTTCCTCCGCGCCGTCACCTTTCCCGAGGGGATGACGATCAAGGAGATGGCGCGCCTGTTCGAGTCGCGCGGGCTGGGCACGGCCAAGGCGTTTGTCGATGCCGCCGGAGACACCAGCGCCGTGCGCGCCGTCGACGCCGCGGCGACGGATCTCGAAGGCTACCTGTTTCCCGAGACCTACAATCTCGCGCGCCGCGCCGAGGCCAGCGCGCTGGTCGCGCAGATGGCCGAGCGCTTCGTCGACGTGTTCGACGAGTCGCTGCGCCGCGAGGCCGAGGCGCAGGGGCGGACCGTGCGCGAGGTCGTGACGCTGGCGTCGCTGGTCGAGAAGGAGACCGCGAAGCCCGAGGAACGGCCGATCGTCGCCGCTGTCTATCTCAACCGGCTGCGCATCGGCATGGGGCTGCAGTGCGATCCGACGGTGATTTACGCGCTCGAACGCGCCGGCAAGTACAACGGCAACCTGACGCGCCAGGACCTGCGCTTCGACTCGCCCTACAACACCTACCGCTATGCCGGCCTGCCCCCGGGCCCGATCGCCGCGCCTGGCAAGGCGTCACTCGAGGCCGTGCTCCGGCCCGCCGCCGTCGACTATCTCTACTTCGTGAGCCGCAACGACGGCAGCCACGTCTTCGCGACGACGCTGGCCGAGCACAACAAGAACGTCCGCGAATGGCAAAAGGACTTCTTCAAGGACAAGACTCCGCCATCGGGGAATCCCTGAAATCGTCAACTCCCAACCACCAACCGTCAACCGTCAACGACCAACCGTCAACCCCGTCAATCGTCAATCGCCAACCGTCAATCGCCAATCGTAATTACCGTTCCCCCCACCCGAGCTTTTCCCTGAGCGTGTCGTAGTAGCTCCTGGAGGGCGACCGGACGATCTGCACGGGCGTCTGCGCGCGCTTGACGCGGACGGTGTCGGTGGCGTCGAGTTTCGAGGTCGTCTGGCCGTCGAAGGTGGCATACACGTCGCCATGTCGCGCCATCTCGATCGGATGCACCTCGACGACCGCCGTCCCGGGAATCACGACCGGGCGGTTGGCGAGCGTGTGCGGGGCGATCGGCGTGATCACGATCGCATCCACTTCCGGATGGACGATGGGGCCGCTGGCTGCGAGGTTGTACGCGGTGGACCCCGTCGGGCTCGCGACGATGACGCCGTCCCCCTTGACGCGCGTGACGAACTGGCCGTTGACGGTGACCTCGAGATCGATGACGCGCGAGATCTCGCCGCGGGTCACGACGACGTCGTTCAGGACCACCTGGGTGTGACGCGGCGCGCCGTTCCGCAGCGTGGCCGCCTCGAGCAGGCGGCGCTCCTGCATCCGCGCTGTGCCGGCCAGCACGGTCTCGAGCGTCGGGTAGAGCTCGGCGAGCGTGACCTCGGTGAGGAATCCCAGGCGCCCGAAGTTCACGCCCAGGATCGGCACGGCGCGGTCCGACGCGCCAACGCGCGCCGCCATTCCCAGCATGGTCCCGTCGCCGCCCAGCACGATCAGCAGGTCGACGTGCGACGCCAGGACGTCGCGCGAAAGGGCGGGCTCGTCTCGCAGCCCGGCCAGTTCGGCCGTCTCGGTCTCGACGATGCATTCGATGCGGCGTTCGCCGAGCCAGGCGATGAGCGCTGCCAGGTGCGGCGCGGCGGCCGTCAGGCCCCGCTTCGCGACGACGCCGACGCGCGCCACGCTCATCGGGCGCCCCGCAGGTGCAGCAGGAACTCCTGGTTCCCCGTGGCGCCCGTAATTGGCGAGGGCGTGTCGGCCATGGGCGTCAATCCTACCGCACGCGCCGCCGCACGGACCTCCTCGAGCACTCGCGCGTGCACAAGCGGATCGGTCACCAGCCCACCGCGTTCGACGTCCTCGCGTCCCGCCTCGAACTGCGGCTTGACGAGCGCGACGACGTCGCCATTGAGCGCCAGGCGCGGGGGCACGACGGGCAGGATCTGCCGGAGGGAGATGAACGAGACATCGATGGTGACGATCTGGAAGGGACCGGGCAGATCGTCGGCAGGGAGATGGCGCGCGTTGACGTGTTCGCGAACCACCACGCGCGGCGTCGTTGCGCAGCCGCCAGTCCAGCTGTCCGTGCCCGACATCGAGGGCGACGACCTGCCGCGCGCCGCGCTGCAGCAGCACGTCGGTGAAGCCGCCAGTCGACGCGCCGATGTCGAGCGCGTCCCGGCCGGTGACGTCGATGCCGAAGGCCTCGAGCGCGTGGGCCAGCTTCAAACCGCCGCGGCTGACATACGGATGATCCGGCACCGCCAGGGTGACCTCGGCATCCTCCGCGACGGCGAGGCCCGCCTTGGTTGCCGGCTGCCCGTTCACCCGGACCTGTCCCGCCAGGATCAGCGCCCGCGCCCGCTCGCGCGACGGCGCCAGGCCACGGGTCACTAAAAGGAGATCGAGGCGGGGGCGCATCTTTAAGAGACGTGCTGCGTGCTGGGTGCTACGTGCTGCGTGCGGTGCTACGGCCGGTGCCACGGTGCTAGTGCCACGTGCCTCGTGCGGGGTGCTAGTGCACGTGCACGCTGCACCGCACGAGGCACACAGCACGAAGCACGCAGCACCGCACGCAGCACGTGGCACGTAGCACGAGGCACGAAACACTATTCCAGCTTCCGCACGTCCCCCCTGTCATTCAGCACTTCGATCCGCTTTTCGGCCTCCTCGAGGCGGGTGTGGCAGAACCGGGACAGCTGCACGCCGCGTTCGTAGAGGGCGAGCGACGACTCGAGCGTCTGGTCGCTCTCCTCGAGCTTCTTGACGATGATCTCGAGTTCGGCGAGGGCGGCTTCGAAGTCCTTGATGCTGGTGTCCATGGCAGTAGTCACGGCTTGATGTCCTTCACGTCGCACTCGATTTCGCCCTCGCCCAGCGTGACGCGCACGGCGTCGCCAGGGGTGACGTCAGCGGACGACCGAATCACGCGCGTGCGGGTGGCGTCCCAGCAAACGGCGTAGCCGCGGCCGAGGACGGCCAGCGGGCTCAGCGAGTCGAGCCGTCCGGCCAGGGCGCCGAGTCGCGCGACCTCGCTTGTGCGGCGGCGCTCGAGCGCGGCGTCCAGGCGGGCGCGTCCGGCGGTCAGCCGGGTACGCGTGTCCGCCAGGCGCCGGCGCGGATCGTTGCGCTCGAGCGAGCGTTCGGCAACGGCAAGCCGCCGGCCCGACGCGCGCAGGCGCTCGATGAGGACGTGGCGGATGTGCTGCGCGAGGTCGCCGACGTGGCGGCCGCGGAGCGCCAGCGCTGCCGGCACACGCGCCATGCCGCGGCTGCGGTCCAGCACGTGCACGCGCGAGCGGACGGTCAGCAGCCGCCGCCGCAGCGCCGCCTCGAGGCGCTCGCACTGGCGATCGATCCGGGCGACGAACTCGTCGCGCCGCGCGACCACGGTCTCGGCCGCCGCCGACGGCGTCGGCGCGCGGAAATCGGCGACGAAGTCGGCGATGGTGACGTCGGTCTCGTGCCCGACGGCGGAGATGACCGGCACCGGGCTCGCGGCGATGGCCCGGGCGACGATCTCCTCGTTGAACGCCCAGAGATCCTCGATCGACCCGCCGCCGCGCGCGACGATGACGACGTCCACGCCATCCACCGCCGCGATCGCGCGCAGGCCGCGGGCGACATCCTGTGCCGCGCCATCGCCCTGCACGCGCGCCGGCCGGATCACGACGTGCGCCTGCGGGTAGCGGTGCGCCCAGCACCGACAGGATGTCGCGAATCGCCGCGCCGTCGAGCGACGTGACGACGCCGATCTTCCGCGGCAGCACCGGCAGCGGCCGCTTGCGCGCCTTGTCGAACAGTCCCGCCGCCTCCAGCCGTCGCTTCAACTGCTCGAAGGCCAGCTGCAGCGCGCCCAGCCCGCGCGGCTCCAGCGTGTCGCCGACGACCTGGTATTCGCCCTTGGCTCGTAGACGCTCAGCCGTCCGCGCACGATGACGTGCTGGCCGTCCTCGGGTTTGAACTTCAGCAGCCGGACGGCGGAGCGGAACATCACGCCGCGGATCTGCGCGCCGCTGTCCTTCAGCGTGAAATAGAGGTGGCCGGTCTGCCAGAGCGGCAGTTCGAGAGCTCGCCCTCGACGAGCACCTCCGCGAAGCCGGATTCGAGGACCGACGGATGTCGGCCGTGAGCTCCGTGACCGTGAGCGGCCCGCGCGGACGACCGGCTCGGGACGTTCCACCCGGCGGTCAGCGGCACCGGTCGGCGGCGCGCCCCCGGGCGGCGCGTCTCCATCGGAGTGCGGCGGGTTCTTCAAACGGCAGGTCGAAGAGCGACGGCATCACGCCCGTCCCGCGGCCGCCTTCTCATCGTCGGGCCACTCGTCGGCCAGGCGTTCGAGGTCGGCCATCGACAGGCTCAGCGTCTCGATCCGCCGGGCGCGGCCGGTGGCCTCGTCGGCGTCGACGACCACGGCGTGCAGGCGCAGGTCGCCCGAGGCGGTCTCGAACCGCACCGGCATGCCGGTGAGGAATCGCTGGATCACCGGGTCCCGTCGACGCCGATCACGCCGTCGTGCGGTCCGGTCATGCCGACGTCGGTGAGATAGGCCGTGCCTCCGGGCAGCACGCGGGCATCAGCGGTCTGCACGTGCGTGTGCGTCCCGACGACGGCGGTGACGAGGCCGTCGAGGTACCAGCCCATCGCGATCTTCTCGGAGGTGGCCTCGGCGTGGAAGTCGACGAAGATGACCGGCGTGCGCTCGCGCATGGCCTGCACTTCGCGCCGCGCCAGGCTGAACGGGTCGTCGATGTTCGGCCATGTGCACGCGGCCCATGAGGTTGAGGACGCCGACCGATCGGCCCGCCGCCGTCCGCGCGACGTAGCTGCCGCGGCCGGGCGCGTCCGGGTAGTTGGCCGGCCGCAGCAGGCGTGCCTCGACCTTGATGTAGTCGAGCACCTCGCGCTTGTCCCAGATGTGATTGCCCGAGGTGATGACGTCCGCGCCCTGCGCGAGCAGGCTGTCGCCGATCTCGCGCGTGATGCCGTTGCCGCCGGCGGCGTTCTCGCCGTTGACGATCACGAAGTCGACGGCGTGACGCGCCACGAGCGGCGCCAGTCCGACACGGACCAGGTCGCGGCCCGGGCGCCCGACGATGTCGCCGATGAAGAGCAGGTTCATGATCGCCCCGGCGTCGGGACGTCGATGGGCACGACCACGCCTCCGCCGCGTCGGTCGGCCAGCTTCGGCAGCGTGACGCGCAACTCGCCGTTGGCCAGCGCGGCCCGCACGCGGCTGCCATCGAACGCGCCGCTGACGCGGACGGCACGAGCGAACCGTCCGGATCCTCGCTCGACCAGGTGGTAGCCCCCCGAACCGGCACCGGGACCGGCCACCCATTTCTCACCGGCAATCAGCACGACGGATCCCTTCAGCAGGACACGGAGCGAGGAGGCGGCGACCCCCGGGATGTCGAGCAGGACTTCCACGGCCTCGTCGGTTTCGATGACGTCGAGGGGAGGCACGCAGTCGCCGGCGGCCGTGCTCCGGCCGCCGGCCGCTGACCCAAGTTCCTGGAGCAGCCGGCGGACATCCTCGGCCAAGTCGCCAAGCTCAGCAGAGTGGAGCACGGAAGGCCACGCGGTCATGAGACGCCAAGGATCGCACAATTTCCCGAATTCCGGCTCGGCCGTGCCGCGAGCCGGCCCTGGCCGCGAAACGTGCCGCGGTCGCCGGCATCTATTTAGTGTAGTAGACGCAGATAAGATTATTGACAGACACTCATGTCTGGCGTAGACTCGAAGAATCTCAGATACGGAGGACACGGATTCATGCCAGGAAAAGTCATCGGAATCGACCTCGGGACCACCAACTCGGTGGTCGCGGTGATGGAGGGCGGTCAGCCCACGGTCATCGTCAATCAGGAGGGCGCGCGGACGACCCCGTCCGTCGTCGGCTTCTCGAAGGAGCAGGACCGCCTGGTCGGCCAGGTCGCCAAGCGTCAGGCGGTGACCAATCCGGAGAACACCGTCTTCTCCATCAAGCGGTTCATGGGCCGGCGGTTCGATGAGGTCTCGAGCGAGTCGTCCCGCGTGCCGTACAAGGTCGTGCGCGCGGACAACGGCGACGCGTGGGTCGAGGCTCGCGGCCGGAAGTACTCGCCGCCGGAGATCTCGGCCATGGTGCTTCAGAAGCTGAAGCAGGCGGCCGAGGACTACCTCGGCGAGAAAATTGCCGACGCCGTCATCACGGTGCCCGCGTACTTCAACGACACCCAGCGGCACGCGACCAAGGACGCCGGCAAGATCGCGGGCCTGAACGTCCTGCGCATCATCAACGAGCCGACGGCCGCCGCGCTGGCGTACGGGCTCGACAAGAAGGCCAACGAGACCATCGCCGTGTACGACTTCGGCGGCGGCACCTTCGACATCTCGATTCTCGAGGTGGGCGAGGGCGTGGTCGAAGTGAAGGCCACCAACGGCGACACGCACCTGGGCGGCGACGACCTCGACCAGCGCGTGATGGAGTGGCTCATCGCCGAGTTCAAGAAGGCCGAAGGGCTGGATCTCGGCAAGGACCGCATGGCGCTGCAGCGGCTGAAGGAAGCCGCGGAGAAGGCGAAGATCGAGCTCTCGACCGTCGTCGAGACGGAGATCAACCTGCCGTTCATCAGCGCAGATGCGTCCGGGCCCAAGCACCTGGTGCTGAAGCTGACGCGCGCGAAGTTCGAGCAGCTCGTCGAGGACCTGCTGCAGAAGTCGATGGCGCCGGTGGCGCAGGCGCTGGCCGATGCCGGGCTGAAGCCGTCGCAGATCGACGAGGTCGTGCTCGTCGGCGGCAGCACGCGCACGCCGCGGGTGCAGCAGCTGGTGAAGGACTTCTTCGGCAAGGAGCTGCACAAGGGCGTCAACCCCGATGAGGTCGTCGCGATCGGCGCGGCGATTCAGGGCGGCGTCCTCACGGGCGACGTCAAGGACGTGCTGCTGCTGGACGTGACGCCGCTCTCGCTCGGGATCGAGACGCTGGGAGGCGTGATGACCACGCTCATCCCGCGCAACACGACGATTCCGTCGCGGAAGAGCGAGACGTTCTCGACGGCGACCGACAGCCAGACGAGCGTCGAGGTCCACGTGGTGCAGGGCGAGCGGCAGCTGGCGCGCGACAACCGGACGCTCGGCAAGTTCCACCTGGTGGGCCTGCCGCCGGCGCCGCGGGGCGTGCCGCAGATCGAGGTCGCCTTCGACATCGACGCCAACGGCATCGTCAACGTGACGGCGACCGACAAGGCCACCGGCAAGGAGCAGAAGATCACCATCAGCGGGTCCTCGGGCCTCTCGAAGGACGACGTGGACAAGATGGTGCGCGATGCCGAAGCGCACGCGGCCGACGACAAGGTCAAGCGCGAGGTCATCGACGTCCGCAACCAGGCCGATTCGCTGGCGTGGTCGGTCGAGAAGTCGCTGAACGAGAACCGCGAGAAGGTGCCGGTCGGCGAGATCTCGAAGATCGAGGCGGCGATCGCGGCGGTGCGCGAGGCGATCAAGACCGACGACGCGGCGGCGATCACGCGGGCGAGCGACGACCTGCAGAAGGCGAGCCACGCCATGGCCGAAGCGCTCTACAAGGCGCAGCAGCCGGGTCAGGCCGCCGACGCGCAGGCCGGGACAGCCGGCAAGGCCGCCGAGTCCGAGGTCGTCGACGCGGAGTTCGCGGAGACGAAGTAACGGGAGGTCGATGGGTCGGTGGAGTCCGGCTCCGGACCAGCGAAACAGGCGTGAACCCGGGCGCGTCTCTCTGACCTGGAGCCTGGAGCCTGAGCCTGAGTCCGACCTACCGACCTCCGAGTCTGAAGTCCGAAGAGGAGCAAGGATCATGAACATCGTTCGCTTTGATCCGTTCCGTGAAATGGCGGTGCTGCAGGATCGCGTGAACCGTGCGTTCGGCGACTTGAGCCGCCGCTACGACGACGACCTGACGACCCGCGGCGCGTGGGTGCCGGCGGTGGATATCTATCAGGCGGAGAACCACACGCTCGTCCTGAAGGTCGAGCTGCCGGACGTCGCTCGCGAGGACATCGACCTGCGCGTGGAAAACAGCACGTTGACCATCAGCGGCCAGCGGAAGAAGGACGAGGCCGTGAAGGACGAGCATTACCACCGGGTCGAGCGCGTCTTCGGCACCTTCAGCCGGTCGTTCACCCTGCCGCCGACGGTCGACGCCACGAACATCGGCGCCGAGTTCAAGAACGGCGTGCTGACGGTGACTCTGCCGACCCGCGAAGAGGCCAAACCGCGCCAGATCCAGGTGTCGGTCAACTAAGAGGAACGTGGGGACGTGGGGGTGTGGGGCCTGGACCGGGGCATCTCGCAACGCCCTTCCCCAACGCCCCTGTGCTATCCTGAAGCGTTATGACGACCGAGGACTTCCAGGACGATCTCGACGAAGCTGCGGAATCCGCCACGCCGGGACCGGTGATTGCCGACCCGCCGCGGAGCCGGTTCCTGTTCGTGGACGTCGCCGCGATGCGTGCCAAGCAGCTGCGCCGCGGCGCGCTGGCCCGGCTCGGCCGGGACACCCATCACCCGCTCAAGGCCGAGCGGATCGCGATGGAAGAAGTCCGGAAGGGCTTTGTCGGCTACGATTTGCCCGAGTTCAAGGCGCCCCGCCCGACGACGGAGTTCGTAAGCGCGAAACTTTCGCCCGACTCCACCCGTAAAAGGCTAGGTACCTCGCCGATGGGCCTTTCCCCTCAGCCGTGGTGTATCGACGCCGCGCCCTGGGGGTGCCCATCGCGCGCGTTGGAGTCGTTCCGGTGCTCACCTTTCTCGGGCTCGCATCGCTGGCGATGACCGGCCTGATGGCCGCAGCCGTCGTGATGGTGGGGGTGCTCGTGGTGAAGACCCTGTTCTTCCTCGTCACGCTGCCGTTTCGCATCCTCTTCGCAGTGCTGTTCTTCCCGTTCTGGATTGCGAAGACGGTGTTGAAGCTGGCGGTCGGCGCCGTCATCCTGCCGCTGGCGCTGCTGGTGGGAATCGTGCTCGCGGTTCTGGCGGCCCTGGCCGCCGTCGTCGCGATCATCGCGCCGCTGCTGCCCCTGATCATCATCGGCCTGCTGCTGTGGGCCGTGTTCCGCAGCTTCCGACCCGCAGTGGCCTAGGCGAGGGCTGAGCCCGGCCTAGTGCGAAGTGCCGAGTGCGAAGTGCAAGTGCGAAGTGCTGAGTTCACTCAGCGACTCTACCACTCCGCACTCAGCACTTCACTCGCCACTCCGCACTCCGCACTCAGCACTTCTGCCGTGTGCCAATCCGTGTCCCGTTCGTACCCGTCCGCTGCGCGGAGCAGCGTCGCTTCGTCGAACGGCCGGCCCGTGAGCTGCAGGCCGAGCGGCAGGCCGCTCGATGAGAAGCCGCACGGCACGCTGATCGCCGGCAGGCCCGACAGGTTGGCGCTGACCGTGAAGATATCTTCGAGATACATCTGCAGGGGGTCGTCCACCTTCTCCCCCAGGCGGAACGCCGGCGTCGGCGTCGTCGGCAGCGCGACGACGTCGCAGCCGTCGAACGCGCGCTCGTAATCCCGGCGAATCAGCGTGCGCACCTGCTGCGCCTTCAGATAGAACGCGTCGTAGTAGCCCGCGCTCAGCACGTAGGTGCCAAGCATGATTCGGCGCTTCACCTCCGCGCCGAAGCCCTCGTCGCGCGTCCGCAGATACATCGACTTCAGCGTGCGTGCGTCGCGCGTGCGATGCCCGTACCGCACGCCGTCGAACCGCGCCAGATTCGAGCTCGCCTCGGCGGTCGCGACGAGGTAGTAGACCGGGATCGCAAAGCGCGCGTGCGGCAGTTCGACGTCGACGACGGTCGCGCCGCGCGCCACGAGCACCGCGAGCGCGTCGTCGAGCCCCTGAACGACTTCGGCGTCCACACCGCTGGCGAGCAGCGCGCGCGGCACGCCGATGCGGAGCGATCGGAGGTCGCCCGTGAGGGCACCGACGTAGTGGTCCACCGCGTTGGCCGACGCCGTCGCGTCCCGGGGGTCCGCGCCCGCCAGCACCTGCAGCATCTCCGCGGCGTCCGCCACCGTGCGCCCGAACGGGCCGACCTGATCGAGCGATGACGCGAACGCGATCAGCCCGTACCGGGAGACGCGGCCGTAGGTGGGCTTGAGTCCGACGACGCCGCAGAGCGCGGCGGGCTGGCGGATCGATCCGCCGGTGTCCGATCCGATCGCCACCGGCACCATGCCGGCCGCGACCGCGACGGCCGAGCCGCCGCTCGAGCCTCCCGGTGTGCGTGCCGGATCCCAGGGGTTTCTGGATGGCCCGAACGCGGAGTTCTCGGTCGACGACCCCATCGCGAACTCGTCGCAATTGGCCTTGCCGACGATGACGCAGCCGGCCTGTTCGAGGCGCTGCACCACCGTCGCGTCGTAAGGCGGCACGTATCCGTCGAGGATCTTCGATGCGGCGGTCGTCGGCACGCCGGACGTGCAGAGGTTGTCCTTGATGGCGACCGGCACGCCGTGCAGCGGCCCGCGGTCGGCCGGGGCCAGCGCGTCGAGGGCCGTGGCCTTCGCGCGGGCACGGTCCGCCGCGACGTGCAGGAACGCGTGCAGGGCGCCGTCTTTCTGCGCGATGCGGTCGAGCGCGGCCTCGCAGAGCGACGAAGCCGTCGCGTCGCCGGCCGCGATCGCCTGTCGGATCGCGTCGACGGTGGTCGGGCCCCTCCGCCATCAGCCGATCACTCGCGGGACGCGGAACAGCCCAGCTTCGTCATCGCCGTCGGGCGCCGCGGCAATGGCCGCGCTGCGGTCGAGGCACGGGATCTCGATGTCGTCGCGTTCGACCGGCGCGCCGCTCAAGACGTGCGCCGTCGGCGGCACGTCGGCGGTGTCGAGCGCCTGCACCTGCGCGGCGTATTCGAGGATGTCGCTCAGCTGGCGGGTGAAGGTCGCGATCTCGTCCTCGGTCAACTCGAGGTGCGCGAGCTCGGCGATGCGCAGGACATCCGCGCGTGAGAGCACGTCGGCCATTCCGCTGATGCTAGCATAGCGATCACCGGTGACATGACCTACGACGACGGCCCGGAACCCGTGCGTCGGCTGGCGTTTGCGGGCACCTGGTACGACGGCGACCCGGCGCGGCTCGCGCACGACGTCGACAGCTGGCTCGCCGACGTCGAGCCGCTCGCCGAGCGGCCGTGCGCGCTTGTCGCGCCGCATGCCGGCCTGCGCTATTCGGGCCGGATCGCCGCGTGGAGTTATGCGCCGCTCGCCGGTCGTGCGGTTGACGCAGTGGTCCTCGTCGGCCCTTCCCACTACACCGCCTTCGAGGGCTGCGCGATGCTGCGGCGCGGCGCGATCGACACGCCGTGGGGCCGACTGCCGGTCGATGCCACGCTCGCCGAGGCGCTGGCGCAATCGAGCCCATGGCTCGCCCGCGAGCACCGCGACATCCATGCCGGCGAGCATTCCCTTGAATTGCACCTGCCGCTGCTTGCGCGTGTGCAGCCCGGCGCGGCGGTCGTGCCGATCCTGATGGGGGACGCATCGCGGCGAAGCGCCGAGCGGCTGGCCGCGGCGCTGGCCGAGTCCCTCGCCGGCAAACACGTGGTGCTTGCCGCCAGCAGCGATCTGTCGCACTACTACCCGCGCGCCACGGCCCGCCGCCTCGACGCCGATGTGTTGCGCTGCTTCGACGCGTGTGACGGCCAGGGGCTGCTGGCGCTGCTCGACCGCGAACCCGCCCACGCCTGCGGCGGCGCGCCGGCGGCCGCCGTGATGCTGGCGGCCCGTGCGCTCGGCGCAACCGGCGGCGGCGTCAGGCAATACTGCGATTCCGGCGATGCCTCGGGTGATGTCACGCGGGTCGTCGGCTACGCGAGCGCGGTATGGACGCGCCCCACATGAACCGTCAGCTGGGCGATGACGATCGCGGCGCGCTGCTGGCGCTGGCGCGTCACTCGATTGAAGCGGCCGTGCGTCGTGCCGGCGCGCCGGCCTGCGACGGGCAGGCGGTCTTCGATCGCCACGCCGGGGCCTTCGTGACGCTGACAAGCGGCGAGGCGCTTCGCGGCTGTGTCGGCCGCGTCGAGCCGCGCCGCCTCGGCGACGTCATCAGCCACTGCGCCGTCGCGGCGGCGCTGGAGGATCCGCGATTCCCGCCGGTGAGCCCCCTCGACCTGGCGGGCATCGCCATCGCGATCTCCGTCCTGTCGGCGCCCGTGGCGGTGGAGGATCCGGCGCTGGTGGCCGTCGGCCGCCATGGAGTGATCGTCGAGCAGGGCGGCCGTCGCGGGTTGCTGCTGCCGCAGGTCGCGACCGAATGGGGTTGGACGCGCGACGAGCTGCTGTCCCACACCTGCCGCAAGGCCGGCCTCGCGCCGGACGCCTGGCGCGCCGGCGCGCGCATCTTCACGTTCGAAGCCGAGGTCTTCCACGAGTCGCCGCTCGGCGGATGAGCAGCGACCGCAGCGTGGTCAGGTTCTTCGAGTCCCATGCGTCGTGGACGACCACGGTCCCCGCCCCGACCGCCTTTGGCGTCTCGATCAGCATCGGCACGGCCTCGAGCCGCGCGTCGTTGAGGAGCGCGCGGAACCCCTCCAGGCCAATCGGCGCCGTCGCCGATGTGCGTGTGTCGATCGACGCGGCTGCCAATCGCCGTCTTCGAGTCGTTCAGGTGCACGATCCGCAGCCGGTCGAGGCCGACCAGTCGATCGAACTCCGAGAGCGTGGCGCCGACGCCCTCAGCGGTGCGGATGTCATAGCCGGCCGCCAGCAGGTGACAGGAGTCGAGACACGCCGCCACTCGAGGATGGCCGTCGGTGAGCTCGAGCAGCGAGCGCAGCTGTTCGAAGCGCCAGCCAAGCGTCGAGCCCTGTCCAGCCGTGTGCTCCAGCGCGATCAGCGTGCGTCCTTTCCGGCGCGAGCCCAGCACGTGCAGCAGACCCTCGGCGACGCGCCTGAGCCCCTCGGCCTCTGGTGCACCGGTGGTCGCGCCTGGATGCAGCACGACCGCTGCCAGCCCGAGCGCCTCGGCGCGGTCGAGCTCGTCGCCCAGCGCCTCGAGCGACTGCGTGCGCAGCGGCTCGCCGCTGGCTGCCAGGTTGATCAGGTAGCTGGCGTGGGAGACGACCGGGTCGAGGCGGCACGCGGCGACCGCCTCCCTGAACGCGCGAATCTCCTCGTCGGGGATCACGCGCGCCCGCCACTGACCCGTGGACTTCGTGAAGATCTGCAGCGTCTCGCAGCCGTGAAGGCTCGCGCGGGCGACCGCCCGCGGCAGGCCGCCGGCAATCGACATGTGGGCGCCCAGCCGGGGCACGATCAGTTGCCCAGGCGCTCCGACCGGACGATGCCGCCCGGGTCGAGCTCCACGGTGATCACGAACGGCGCCCGCGCCTGCGGATCGACTTCGAGCGGGCGCGGCGGCGGCCCGAGAAATCGCACGTCGAGCGCACGCACGCGCCTGGTGCCGTCGGGGAGCGCGGCGGATCGCGTCGCGGGAAAGCGCGAGAAGGCAAGAAAGACACGCGCGGTGCCGGTCCGTCTCGCCAGGGCGACCCAGTTGTCGCTTTCGCTCGGCACGAAGACCCGCGGCGAGGCGGCATCCGGCTGGCCGAGCACGACGTCGCGCAATTCGTAGCCGTCGGACTGCTGGCGAATCAGGCGCCACTTCAGCGGCGAGAAGAACGTCGGCAGCGCGGCGGCCTGGAGGCACGCACCCGGGCCGGCCGCGGCCGCGACGATGACCGTCGGATGTCGCGTCAGCTCGGGGGCGCTGGCGCAGGGCGCGGCGGTGCCGTCGGCGCGCGTGGCGGCGGCGATGCCAAGCGCATGGTGATGGGCTGTCGCACGAACCGCGTAGACGGCGAGGACGGCTATGAGCGTCGCGCGCGCGATGGCCCGGCGGCGGTCGGGCTTGATGCGCGCCATGAGAAGGCCGGCAGCGAGCAGGCCCCAGATGTAGACCTCGATAATCGGCAGCCAGTCGAACGCGAACCACGTGTCGTCGAACGGGCTCAGCAGCCGCGTGCCATACGACGTCGGCAGGTCCATCAGTATGTGGAGCACGGTGCCGGTCAGCGCGACGCCGCACAGCCCCGCGAACCCGCCCCACGCGTGCGGCCGGCTGCGCGCGCGCAGCCCTCGCCATGCCACGACGATCAGTGCCGACAGCAGCGCCAGGAGCACGACGCCGAGCAGTCCGTGCGTCGGACCACGATGCGCCGACAGGTACGCCACGCCTCCGCCAAGCGCGGTGACGATGTCGGCGTCGGGGATGTTGGAAGCGAGAATCATCGTGGCCGTGGCGCCTGCCGTGCGGCCGCCGAGGCCCGCCCGAACCAGCGTCACGCCAACGAGCGTGTGCGTGAGGTTGTCCAATCCAACGCTAATATATCAACCATGCGATCTCTCGCGGCCGTGGTGTTCTTCGTGGGACTCGTGCTCGTGGGCGCGGCGCGGCCGATGGCCTGGGGCCTCGACGTGCATCGCTTCATCACCGATCGGGCCATCGACCTGCTGCCCGATCCGATCCGTCCGTTCTTCCAGAAGCACCGCGCCTTCATCGTCGAGCGCTCGGTCGATCCCGATCTCTGGCGGAACGCCGGCTGGGAAGAAGAGCCGCCTCGTCACTTCGTCGACATGGACGCGTACCGGACAGCCGCCCTTCGCCGAGCTGCCGCGCGAGTACGACCGCGCCGTCGAGAAATACGGCGCCGAGTTCGTGCACCGCAACGGCACGCTGCCGTGGCGGGCCAGCGAGATCTACGGCCAGCTGAAGCGGAACTTCGAGCTGCAGAAGAAGGGCGTTCCCGGCTATTCGCTCGAGAACATCAAGTTCTACAGCGCCGTGCTGGCGCACTACGTCGAAGACGGCCACGTGCCCTTCCACGCCGTGCTCAACTACGACGGCCAGCTCACCGGCCAGCGGGGCATCCACAGCCGGTGGGAGACCGAGCTGGTGATGCGGAACATCAAGGACCTGCGGCTCGCGCCGCCGCCGGTGGCCGCGGTCAGCGACGCGAGGACCTACATGTTCGACGTGCTCCAGGCGAGCTTCCCGTATGCCGCGAAGATTCTTCAGGCCGACAAGGCGGCGGTCGCGGGGCGCGACGAGTACGACGACGAGTACTTCCGCCTGCTCTATCGCGACACGAGGCCGATTCTCGAGCAGCGGCTGTCCGCCGCCATCAGCAGCGTCGCCTCGGCGATCGTCGGCGCCTGGGAGGGCGGCGGCCGCCCGACGCTGCCGCTCGACCCGCCGCGGGAAATCCGAAAGGTGCAGAAGCCGGCGGGGATGTAGAAGGTGGGGAGTGCACGTGCCGCGTGCCGGGTGCCACGTGCGGTGCTGCAGCACGAGGTCACGCAGCACGATGCACGTGCAACGCTTTTTACCGGATGACCTTCATCCGCGTCCGGTCCGCAGGCACTTCGATGCTCGAGAGGATGTAGGGGTCGCGGCCGGGGATTGTGACGCGGACGTCGTAGGTGCCGGCGGGGACGACCAGCAGCGCGTAGCCGAGGCCGTGCAGCGGGCGTGCAGGTGAGGGGCGGCCTTCTCCTTCCCGTGTGACCGTCACTCCGACGCCGGCGGGGTCGGGCGCCATGCCTTCCGCCCATCGCAGCTGCAGCGCGCCGTGTTCGCTGGCGAAGTTGATCACCTCGAGGTGCCGGCCGCCCTCATCGGGATAGGCCATCACCATCAGCTTCTCGGCCCACCGCACGTTGATGACCTGCCCTGACTGCTGCCGCACGGCCTGCACGTCGTAGAGGCCCGGCGGCAGATCCGCGGCGAGCGGCTGGCCTTCGACGAGCCGGCCGGTCTCCGTCGAGCCCGCCGGACGCACGCGCAGGCGGGTGTCGGCCGAGACTTCGGTCGTCCCGTCGAACACGCGGAACTCCGTGCGAATGCTCTCGGCACGACTCTCCTGCGGCGGCGGCACAGAGCCCGGCCACACCGTCAGCGCGACAAGAATGCTCACGCTTGCCAGCGGCACAGCCGGATTATAGCAACCGTCCCGCTGCGCGTTCGCGTGCATGCTGGCGTACGATGGTAGGGAATGGAGGTCTTCCTCATCCCCGTCGGAACCGACCGCTACGAGCTGTATTGCGAGGTTCCGGACGAAGACCCCTCCGGAGCCACCCCCGATCACGACCGCGGATTCTTCCGCGGGCTCGTGCGCAAGTTCCGCGACACCCTCAATCGGATCGAGCGCGAACGCCGGCATCACGAAGGCGACGACGAGGCGCACGGGTGGTTCGAGCGCCTGAAGCGCCGCGGCCTGCGCATCGTCGCCGAGAGCATCGCCGAGCAGCGGCTGTTGTGGCACCTGCGCCGCCAGCAGTCGGCTGTCGCCGTGCATCCAGACGACGTCGGCGAGGACGCCGCGATGGGCATGGTGCGGCCGGCACTCCAGGCGGACTTCGAGAAGCACCGCCGCTGGCTCGTCATCGACAGCATCCTCGTCGCCTTGTCAGCGCTGCTCATCCTCGTCCCGGGACCGAACGTGCTCGGCTACTACTTCGCCTTCCGTCTCGTCGGCCACTACTTCTCGATGCGCGGCGCGCGGCAGGGCCTCGATCGCGTCTCGTGGACGACGCGGCCGAGCGACGCGCTCTCGGATCTGCGGCCGCTGGTGCCGCTCGACTGCAACGAGCGCCGCGCGAAGGTGGAGGCGATCTCCTCGCGCCTCGAACTGAGCGACCTCCGCCGCTTCTTCGATCGCGTCGCGGTCCCCGGCGCGTGATATAAGCCTCGGCTGTGACACTCGCGGACCTTGCCGCCCGCCTGGGCTGCGCGCTCGAGGGCGACGGCTCCATCGAGATCCTGCGCGTCGCCAGCCTCGAGGAGGCCGGACCGGGCGACGTCACGTTCCTGGCCAACCCCAAGTACGCGCGCGCCGCGCAGGCCACGCGCGCCAGCGCCGTCATCGCCGGGGCGGATGCGCCGGCGCTGCCGTGCGCGGTGCTTCGATCGCCGCAGCCGTACAAGTCGTTTGCCGATGCCCTCGGGGTCCTCGGCCGCGAGGAGCGGCCGCCCGCCGGCGTGCACGAGACGGCGGTCGTGGCCGGCGACGCGCGCCTTGGCGAGGGCGTGTCGGTTGGTCCGTTTGCGGTCGTCGGCCGGGGCGCCGTGATCGGCGACCGCGTGGTGATCCACGCGCACGCGGTACTCGGGCCGGGTGTCCAGGTCGGGGCCGACAGCGTGATCCACGCGCGCGTCTCGGTGCGCGATCGGTCGGTGCTCGGGGCGCGTGTGGTGATCCAGGACGGCGCCGTGATCGGCAGCGACGGCTTCGGGTTCGTCACCGGGCCGGATGGCGTTCATCACAAGATCCCGCAGCAGAGCATCGTCGTCATCGAAGACGACGTGGAGATTGGCGCGAACACGACCATCGATCGGCCCGCGGTCGGCGAGACGCGGATCGGGCGCGGGACCAAGATCGACAACCTCGTCCAGATCGCGCACGGCGTGAAAGTGGGCCGGCACTCGCTGCTCGTGTCGCAGGTCGGGATCGCCGGCAGCAGCCGCCTGGGGGACCACGTCGTGCTCGCGGGCCAGGTGGGCGTTGCCGGGCACGTGACCATCGGGGACCGCGCGCGGGCCACCGCGCAGACCGGGATCCCGAACGACGTCGAGGCCGACGCGCTCGTCTCCGGGTATCCGGCCATCGAGAATCGCGATTGGCTGCGCTCGTCGGCGGTCTTCCGGCAGCTGCCAGAGCTGCGGCGGCAGGTCAGGGACCTGCTGGCGCGGCTGGAAGCGCTAGAGGCGCGTCTCAAGGACTGAACGGGCCGGTGGGTCAGTCGGAACGTCGGTGGGTTTGAAGGTTTGGTGGCGCGACCCGCCGACGTGCCGTGCCATAATTCAATGATGCGCCACGGGTTCTCCCGATTCCGCACCGCCGGCCTGTGGCTCGCCCTCGTGGCGGGCCTGTTCGCGCTCGATCCCGTGGGGCTGCCGGCGGCGGTGCCGCCGCCGAAACTCGACTACCGCATCACGAAGCTCGCCAACGGGCTGACGGTGATCCTGTCGGAGGATCACTCGACGCCAATCGTGCACGTCGAGCTCTGGTATCACGTCGGCTCGAAGGACGAGAAGCCCGGACGCACCGGGTTCGCGCATCTGTTCGAGCACATGATGTTCAAGGGGTCGAAGAACGTCGAGCCCGAGGCGCACGGCTCGTTCATCGCCAGCGTCGGCGGCCAGGCCAACGCCGAGACGCGCGAAGACATCACCATCTACTGGCAGACCGCGCCGGCGCAGTACCTGCCGCTCATGCTGTGGCTCGAGGCCGATCGCATGGCGACCCTGCGCATCGACGAAGAGACGTTCAAGCGCGAGCGCGAGGTCGTGAAGGAAGAGCGGCGGATGCGCGTCGAGAACCAGCCGTATGGCCGGCTGCCGGAGCTGCTGTACAACGCGGCGTTCACGGTGCATCCCTATAAGCATCCCGTCATCGGGAGCATGCAGGATCTGGAGGCCGGCTCCATCACCGACGTCCGCGACTTCTACCGCACCTACTACGTGCCGACGAACGCGACGCTGACGATCGTCGGCGACTTCGACGCCGAGCAGGCCGCCAAGCTGGTGGAGCAGTACTTCGGCCGCATCCCCAAGCCGAACAAGCCCGTGCCGCGCGACATCCCGCAAGAGCCGCCGATGACGAAAGAGAAGCGCGTCACGGTGGAAGAGTCCTGGCCGCTGCCGGCGGTGATCGTCGCGCACCACATCACCTACGACGGCCATCCGGACTCCTACCCGCTCCACATGGCGTCGAAGATCCTCTCCGACGGCCAGAGCTCGCGGATTTATCGCAAGCTGGTGTACGACTCGGGCCTCGCGCTCACCGCCTTTGGCGGCGGCAACATCATCGAGCACCCGAACCTGTTCTACGCCGCGGCCATCGTCCAGCCGGGCCGGTCGCCGGCGGAAGTGGAAGCCGCCTTGATTGCCGAGCTGCAGCGGATGACGACCGAGCCGGTGAGCGACCACGAGCTGCAGCGCGCCAAGAACCAGTTCGCCCGCGACTACATCCTGGGGCGCGAGACCGATCGACTCAAGGCCGGCCAGCTGGCGCACGCCGCCGTGATTCACAACGACATCACGACGGCCGACGGCGAGTTCCAGATCTTCCAGAAGATCACGTCCGCCGACATTCAGCGGGTTGCCAAGACGTACTTCACGCCGACCAACCGGCTGGTGATGACGATCATGCCGAAGGGCTCCACTCAGTAACTCCCGTCCGAGTCAGTTACGGGTTACGGGTTACGGGGTTGTAGGGTCGTGAGGTTGGAGGGTTGTCAGGTTGTAGGGCTATAAGGTTGTGCGGCTGAACCGCACAACCCTGCAACCCCACAACCCCACAACCTAAGTTGCGAGTGGGTGACGATTGACCAGGGACCAGCTTCGAATGTTGACGTTTCGCCTTCTCGCGCCACTTGCTCTCGTCGCGCTGCCGGTGGTCGCTGCCGCGCAGGTGACGAACTGGCCGACCGAACAACCACCGCGGCCGCTGCCGGCGCGTGAAGTCAACTTTCCGCCGTACGAACTCAAGACGCTGAAGAACGGCCTGCAGGTCGTGGTCGTGCAGCATCACGAGCAGCCGGTCGTGACGCTGCGGCTGCTGGTGCGGGCCGGCGCCGCGCAGGATCCGGACGGCAAGCAGGGCCTTGCGGTGCTGACGGCGGCGCTGCTCGACCAGGGCGCCGGCACACGGTCGGCCGCCGCGATTGCCGACGCCATCGACACGATCGGCGGCGGGCTCACGACCGGCGCGGGCAGCGACCTCTCCGTCGCCGACGTGCTGGTGATGAAGGACAGCCTCGCCTTCGGCTTCGATCTGCTGTCCGACGTCGTGCGGCGTCCCGCGTTCGATCAGGCGGAGCTGGATCGCCAGCGCCAGCAGGCGCTCTCGGGCCTCAAGGTCAACTACGAAGACCCGGATTACGTCGCGAGCCTCGTGTTCGACCGGCTCGTGTACGGCTTCCATCCCTACGGGCTGCCCAACACCGGCACGCCGGAGTCGCTGGCAAGGCTCAACGTCGACGACCTGCGCGCGTTCCACAAGACCTGGTTCGTCCCCAACAACGCCATCCTCGGCATCGTCGGCGACGTCTCGAGCGCCGAGGCGCTGGCCGCCGCCGAGAAGGCGTTTGCCGACTGGCAGCCGGCGGACCTGCCGAAATCGGATCACGCCGCGCCGCCGACGCCGACGCGCCGCGTGGTCGTGATCAACAAGCCGGACGCCGTGCAGACGGAAGTGCGCGTCGGGCACATCGCCCTGCCGCGCACCCACCCGGACTTCCTGGCGTTCGATCTCGCCTTGAAGATTCTCGGAGGCGAGGGCGCCAACCGCCTGCATCAGGTGCTGCGTTCCGATCGCGGCCTGACCTATGGCGCCTCGGCGGACGTGTCCGCCCTGCGTGAGTCTGGCGACTTCGTCGCCGACACCGACACCCGGTCCGACGCGACCGGGGAAGTGCTGCGCCTGATCGTCGACGAGGTCGCGCGGCTGCAGCGAGAGCCGGTGTCGATGCGCGAGCTCCGCAGCGCGCAGGACTATCTCGCGGGGAAATTCCCGCTCACCATCGAGACGCCTGGCGCGATTGCCACGCAGGTGCTCGACGTGCTGTTCTACGGGTTGCCGAAGGGCGAGATTGAGACCTACCGCGATCGCGTGAACGCCATCACGCCCAGCGACATCCAGCGCGTCGCGCGCCAGTACCTGCACCCGGATCGGCTGTCCGTCGTGCTGGTAGGCAACGCCGCCGCGTTCACCGGGCAGCTGGCCGGCGTGGGCTTCGACCGGTTCGAGCAGGTGGAGCTGCCGCAGCTCGACCTGTCGTCGGTCACCTTCCAGCGCCGCGCGCGCCCGGCAGCCGCGGGCGGGCGCTAGCGCAGTCGCGCGACATCACTGCTTCTGCATGGCAACGGTGATGGTGTCCTGCGGCGAAGCCTCTGGCGATCTGTATGCCGGAGCGCTCGCCGAGGCCCTGCAGATCCTCGCTCCGGGGACGACGGTGTTCGGCTTCGGCGGGGAACGGCTCGCCGCGGCTGGCGGCGAGCTGGCCGGCGACTATCACGGACTCGCCGTCACCGGCCTCACTGAAGTCATCCGCGTGCTGCCGCGCACCTACGCGATGTACCGCCGGCTCGTCGAGCTCGCGCGCACGCGCCGGCCGGACGTCTTCGTCGCCATCGACTTTGCCGACTTCAACTTCCGTCTGGCCAGCGCCGTGCATGCGCTCGGCATCCCGGTTGTCTTTTACATCAGCCCGCAGCTCTGGGCCTGGCGGCCCGGCCGCATCCACGCCATCAAGCGGCTTGCCGACAAGGTCCTGCCGATCTTCCCGTTCGAGACCGAGGTCTACGAGCGGGAAGGCGTGCCGGTGGAGTTCGTCGGCCATCCGCTGATCGACCTGATCGCGACGACGGAGCCGCGCGATCGCTTCCTTGCCGGCCTCGGGCTCGATCCGTCGGCGCCGACCGTGGCCCTGCTGCCCGGGAGCCGTCTGAACGAACTGCGCCAGCTCGTGCCGGTGCTCGCGGAGGCTGCCGGGCAGATTCGCGCGGGCCTGCCTGGCACGCAGTTCGTCGTCGCGCGCGCGCCCAAGCTCGCGGCGCCGCTCTTCGATGCTCTCGCGCACGTGCCCGACATCGCGATGGTCGAGGGACGAACCGACGACGTGCTGCATGCAAGCGATGTCGTGTTGACGGCGTCGGGCACGGCGACCGTGCAGACGGCGCTGCACGAGAAGCCGATGGTGATCCTGTACAAGGTTTCGCCGCTGACCTATCGCCTCGGCCGGCCGTTCATAAAGGTGGACACCTTCGGCATGGCCAACCTCATTGCAGGCCACCGCGTCGTCCCGGAGCTGATTCAGGATGACTGCACACCCGATAGAGTAGCTGGCGAGGCTCTTGCAATTCTGACCGACCGCTCGCGTGCCGATCAGATGCGGCGGGATCTCCGCACGGTTCGCGAGCGGCTGGGCGCCCCTGGCGCCAGCAGGCGCGCCGCCGCGGCGATTTTACGAGTCGCCGCTGAGCACGAATTACGCTGATGGCATCAACATGACACCAATCTTCAGACGGCTTCTCAGTCTTGCCCTTGTCGCGGCGCTCTGGCCGCTGGCCCACCTGTCGGCCACCGTTTACGTGACCGCCGACCTGGCGCAGTTGACCGCGGATGCGCGCGCCGTCGCCTACGGCCGCGTCGTCAGCCTGGAGCCGCGGTGGCTCGACGGCCGCCGCAGCATCGAGACGCTTGTCACCCTGGACGTGGACTCGTACGCGAAGGGCGACCTCGGAGAAACAGTCACGCTGCGCGTGCCCGGCGGCCAGATGGGGCCCTATCGCAGCGTGATGCTGGGCGCGCCGAGCTTTGTCGAAGGCGAGGAAGTCGTCGTGTTTCTCGCCGCCTCGGGGCCTGCGGTGCCGCACCTGGTGGGGCTCGCGCAGGGCGTCTTCCGCGTGCGCGCGGACGCGAGCGGCTCGCGACTGGTGACGCCCGAGATCGTCCGCATGCCCGGGACCGCCGCAGTCGAGACCGCGCGCGTCGTCCGGGGCGACGCCACCCGGCGGCCGGCGCCGCTTGCGTCCTTCCTGCAGGAAGTGCGCACGCTTGCCGCGCGGAGGGCCCAGTGATCGGCCGCACCGCGACGAGAGTCCTGGTTGCCGCGCTTGCCCTCACCTCGTTGACGTCATCGACGACGCAGGCGTACCTGAAGCTCGGCTCGGACGTCAACGGCAGCACGATCAGCCTGAAATGGCCGAGCGGCGCGCCCGTCCGCTATTTCATCGCCGACCGCGGCGTGAGCGGCGTCTCGGCGGCGCAGTTCCGCGATGCCGTCGAGCGCGGCTTCGAGACGTGGGAAGCGGTGCGGACGGCGTCCATCGCGTTCGAGTTCGCCGGGTTCGTCGGCGGCCGGCCGCTCGATCAGGACGACGCGAACGTCATCGGCTTTGCCGCGCGCCCCGATCTCGAGCGGACGCTGGCGTCGACGAGCTTCCTGATCGACACGCGCAACGGCGAGATCCTCGAGTCGGACATCTTCTTCAACTCGACGTTCGACTGGTCGGTCGCGCCCGGCGGCGAAGCGGGACGCTTCGACGTCCAGTCGATCGCGACGCACGAGGCGGGCCACCTGCTGGGGCTCGGGCACTCGCTGCTCGGAGAAACCGAAGCGCGGCCGAGCGGGGGCCGGCGCCTCATCGCGTCGGCAGCGGTGATGTTCCCGATCGCGTTCACCGCCGGCAACATCGTCGACCGGGACCTCGCCGCGGACGACATCGCCGGCGTCTCGGACATCTACTCGACCGGCGGGTTCCGGCGCGACACCGGCACGCTCCAGGGGACGGTGACGAAGGGCGGCCGCGGCATCTTCGGCGCGCACGTTGTCGCGTTCAACCCGCGGACCGGCAATCTCGTCGGCGGATTTTCCCTCGACGACGCCGGCAACTTCGCCATCCCCGGTCTCAGTCCCGGCACCTATATCGTCAGGGTCGAGCCGCTCGACGACGGCGACGTCGAGAGCTTCTTCGAGGCGTCGGCGAACGTCGACGCCGATTTCAAGGCGGCCTACTATCCGCGGCAGGTCACCGTGCCGAAGGGCAACGGCTCGGCCCGAATCACGATCGAGGTCTCGCCGAAATGACGCGGCTCCTCGTGATGGTGGCGGCCATGGCGGTGGCAGTGTCAGGCATCCCGTCCGCCGCCGTCGCGCAGCAGCCGACCGCCGCGCCGCGCGCCCACTCGTTCGAGATCTCGGCTGCCGGCATCTTCGTCGGATCCACGGACTTCGGGTCGTCGACCGCCAGCTTGATCGGCAACCAGTCCGCCGGGCCGGAGACGACCCTCTTCAACTCCCGCAATTCGCTCGAGCTCGGGACGGGCTTCGACGGACGCGTGGCGTTCAACATCACGCGCGCGCTGGCGGTGGAGGGTGGGTTCGTGTGGACGCGCGCGACCATGGAGTCGCGAATCACCGCCGACGTGGAAGACGTGCCGGACGTCACTCTGGTGCAGGACGTCGATACGTATTTCATCGAGGGCGCCGCGGTGTGGCACCTGAACGGCCTGTCGTTCGCCGGCGGGCGCGGACTGCCATTCATCGCCGGCGGCGCCGGCTACGTCCGGCAGCTGGACGACGAGGCGCTGCTGACGACGGAGCCTGGCCAGGTCTACCACGCCGGCGGCGGCGTCAAGTACCTGTTCACCAACCGCTCGCGCGGCCTGATTCGCGGACTGGGCGTGCGCGCCGACGCGCGAGTCTACCTGCGTGATGGCGGCGGCATCGAGCTGGCAGAGGACCAGTCGATGCGGACGACGTGGGCCGTCTCGGGCGCTGGTGCGATTCTAGAGGTCTGTAAGTCTGTAGATTGTGGTCTGTGAGGTCTGTGGGTCTGTGGGTCTGTGGGTCTGTGGGTCTGTCGGTGGGCGGCCACCGACCTACCGACCTACCGACCTACCGACCTACAGACCTTATCGTCCGACCGACTGCGTCCCCGCCAGGTAGTCCTCGAACTCCGACAGGCCCTTGCCGAGGTGCACGGGATCTTCGGTGCGGCCCTGCATCACGTCCGACGTCTTGTAGCCGTTGCCGGTGATGCACACGACGACCGGCTCGTCGGAGGGGATCGCGCCGCTCTTGATCAGCGCGATTGCGCCGGCGAGGGTGGCGCCGCCGGCAGGCTCGGTGAAGATGCCTTCGGTTTCGGCCAGCAGCGTGATGGACTGCAGGATCTCCTCGTCGCTCACCATCGTCGCCGTGCCGCCGGTCTCCCGCAGCGTCTGCAGCACGTGATAGCCGTCGGCCGGGTTGCCGATCGCGATGGACTTCGCAATCGTGTTCGGCTTCACCGGTTCCGGGAACTCCGCGCCGGCCTGAAACGCCTTCACGACCGGCGCCGAGCCGGCGGCCTGCACCGCGTGCATCCGGGGCGTGTCGCCGCTCACCCAGTTCAGCGTCTTCAACTCCTCGAAGGCCCGGCCGATGCGCGGCAGCAGCGTGCCGCCAGCCACCGGGCAGACGACGTGTCGCGGGAAGCGCCAGCCGAGCTGCTCGGCGATCTCGAAGCCGTAGGTCTTCGCGCCTTCGGCGTAGTAGGTGCGCAGGTTGATGTTCGCGAAACCCCAGCCATGCCGATCGGCGATCTGCGTGCAGAGCCGGTTGATGTCGTCGTAGTTGCCCTTGATCGCGACGACGCGCGGCCGGTAGATCGCCGAGCCCATCACCTTGGCGGCCTCGAGGTTGTCGGGGATGAAGACGAAGCAGGTGAGCCCGAGCCGTGCGGCGTGCGCCGCGACGCTGTTGGCGAGGTTGCCGGTGGAGGCACACGCGAACACGTCGAAGCCAAGATCGATCGCGCGCGAGGCGGCGACGGACACGACGCGGTCCTTGTACGAGAACGTCGGGTGGTTCACCGAGTCGTCCTTGACGTACAGCTCCTTGACGCCAAGCCGCTTGCCGAGCCGTTCGGCCTTCACGAGCGGGGTGAAGCCGGAGTAGAACCCGGTGCGCGGCTCGTTGACCGGCAGCAGCTCGCGATAGCGCCAGAGGTTCTCGGGCCGCGCGCTCACCTGATCGCGGGTGACGGCCCTGCCGATGGCGGCGTAGTCGTAGGTGACCTCGAGCGGCCCGAGGCACTGATCGCAGACGTAGAGCGCCTCGGCGGGAAACGCCGTCCCGCACATCCGGCACCGGAGTCCTGTGAAGAAATTCATGATTGATTATGTGCTGAGAGCACGCGGACGCGGCAGGGCAGTCCGAGTCGCGTGTAGATAGCCGCCATGGCCTGTTCCACCCCCGCCGTGTCGCCCTCGCACAGTGCGACGACGGTTGGCCCCGAGCCGCTGAGACACACGCCCAGCAGCGCCGGGTGTTCGAGAGCGAGCGCCTCCGACAGCCCGGGGACCAACGGCGCGCGGTAGGGCTGATGCCACCGGTCCCGCAGCGCTTCCCGCAGGTGATCCGTCCGGCCGGACTGGAGCGCCTGGAGCAGCAGCGCCACGCGCTGCAGGTTGAAGACCGCGTCCGCGCGCGCGAGGGTCTCGGGCACCACGCGCCGCGCCTCGCTGGTCTTCAGGAGCGCCGCCGGTGTTGCGGCGACAAACCGGATCCGATCGGGCCAAGGCATTGACGAGGCGAGTACCCGCCCGTCCTCGCAGCCGCAGGCGCTCGTCAGCCCTCCAAGCACGGCCGCGGCGATATTGTCCGGGTGTCCTTCGAAGGCCGTGCCCTCGGCGACGAGGTCGCGCCCAGCCGATCCGGTCAACGCGTCGTACAGCCGGAGGCCCGCGATGGTGGCCGCGGCGCTGCTGCCCAGGCCCGCCTGCATCGGGATGTCGCTGGCGACTTCCAGCTCGAGCGAGGGAAACTCCACGCCCTCGCGACGGGCGAGCGTCGTGATGCTTCGCGCGACGTAGTCCTCGCCCTGGAGCGCGGCCGAACCGAAATGGCTCTGAACCTCATTGCGTGCCGTGTCGGCGATCGAGGCGACGCGGACGCGCAGGTAGAGCTGCACGGCAACCGCGAGCGTGTCGAAGCCGGCCCCGAGATTGGCAATCGACGCCGGGACGACGAAGTCCCGCCCCCCGATCGCCGCGCGCGCCTCGTCGACGCTCACGGTCCGCCGCCCGGTGGCCCCGGCCACGGTCACACGCCACTCCCGTCGGCCAGGATCGGCAGATCCACGGTCGGCGACACATGGAAGTCGAGCCGCGCGATCTCGGAGAGCGCCGTCGCCAGCACCGACGGCTGGCACGGCTCGATGGTGACGACAAACGGGTTCGCGTCCTTGCTGTGCACCTTCTGCTGCAGCACGGCGTCGATGTTGATCTGATGCGAGGCGAGTATCGCCGCGAGCGCCGCGAGCACGCCGGGGCGATCCTTGACGACGAACCGCAGGTAGTGCGCGGTCAGGAACTCCGGGTCGACGCGCGATGCCGGCTGCGGCGGCGCCGCCACCGGACGCTCGGGCTCCAACGCCGCGATGGCGGCCAGGTCGGAGACGACGGCCACCGAGGTCGGCCCACCGCCGGCGCCCGATCCGCTGTAAATGGTGTCGCCGCCGTACTGCCCGCTTGCGAGGATCAGGTTCTTGCTGCCTTCGGCGCGCGCGAGCATGGAGCGTCGCGGCACAAGGGACGGCCGGACCGACGCGATCACGCGTGTCGGGTCGTCGGGGTCCAGTTCGGCCTGGGAGATCTGGCGGATCGTGCACTGGAGCTGGTCGGCGTACTGAAAATCCACCGCGTCGACGACGGTGACGGGACGGCACGCGATGTCGGCCGGCGTGACCTGGACCCGCAGGCCGACGGCGCAGAGAATCGCCAGCTTGGCGCGCGCGTCGAATCCTTCGACGTCATCGGTCGGGTCGGCCTCTGCAAAGCCCAGCGACTGCGCCGAGGCGAGCGCCTCGGCAAACGTCGCGCCCTGCGACTCCATGCTGGTCAGGATGTAATTGCAGGTGCCGTTGAGAATGCCGGCGATGCGCTCGATGCGATCGCCGGCGATGCCGTCGCGGAGCGCGCCGATGACCGGAATCCCGCCGGCGACGGCGGCCTCGAATCGCAGGTGGCGTCGCCGGTCGCTGGCGAGCTTCAGGAGATCGCGGCCCTCGTGGGCGATGAGCTGCTTGTTCGCGGTGACGACCGAGCGGCCCGAGTCGAGCGCGCGGCGGACCCACGCGCCGGCCGGCTCGCGCCCGCCGACCAGCTCGACGACCACGTCGGCGTCGGACGCGAAGACGTCTTCGATGTCGCCGGTCCAGCGAACATCGGGCGAGACCCAGTCCACGCGCTTCCTGGCGACGTCGCGGTTGAAGATGTGGGTGAGGCGGACGCCAGCCGGCGGCCGTTCAGTCAGGATCCGCGCCACCGCGCGCCCGACGGTGCCGAAACCCAGGATCGCCACGCGGGCGGTGTGCGTGCTCATCGGATCTCGTATCGTCCCGCACCGCCAAGCGTTCGGTCAAGCTTATGTCCCTCATTGCTTGCATAACCACGAGGCATGACGCGCCGCGGCGTTCGCGGTCTCCCGCGAGAGGGGATTGACGTCGTGCCGGAGACGGTGCTACTGTACTAGTGTAGTAGTACACTAATGCTGTTCCGTCCGAATCCGTCCTCCGGCGTTCCCGTCTACCTGCAGCTGATCGAGCAGGTGAAGCACGCCATCGACGTCGGCGCCCTCCGGCCCGGCGACCAGCTGCCGGCCATCCGGCGCGTCGCCGAAGACCTCGTCATCAATCCCAACACCGTGGCGAAGGCGTACCGCGACCTGGAGCACGAGGGCGTGATCGAGTTGCGGCAGGGCGCCGGCGCGTTCGTCTCCGGCAACGGCTCTACGGCCCGGGTGGCGCAGATGCGCAAGGCGCAGCCCATCCTCCAGGCGGCGCTCGACCGCCTGGCCGCCGCGGGCCTGACGCCTGACGAGATTCGCCGGCTGTTCGAGGCGGAGCTGATGCGGCAGGGGGACAAGCCGCGAACGAGGCGACCATGAGCACGCTTGACGCCGTCATCGAGACTCGCGGCCTTCAGAAGCACTACGGCACGGTGGCCGCCCTGCGTGGACTGGACCTGAGGGTCCCGGCCGGCTCGATCTACGGGCTCGTCGGCCGCAACGGGGCCGGCAAGACGACGACCATCAAGACGCTGCTCGGGATGGTTCACGCGACCTCGGGAAATGCGCATGTCTTCGGCTACGACTGCGGCGATGCGCGGGGCGGCGTCGCGATTCGACGAAGGACGGCGCACGTCGGCGAGGACCGCGCGATCTGGCCGGCGCTGACCGCCGAACAGGTGCTGGCGGTCTCGCGCCCGCTTTTCCCGGGATGGCGCGCGGATCTCGAGTCTCACTACCTGGAGCTCTTCGAGATCCCGCGGGGGCAGGCCGTCGGCCGGTTCTCCCGAGGGACGAGAACCGCCTTCGCGCTGCTGCTCGCGCTGTGCCGCGGCGCCGACCTCATGCTTCTCGACGAGCCCACCGACGGTCTTGACCCGGCGGCCAACGAGCGCGTCCTTCAGGCGCTGGTCGGCGCAGCCGCCGACAACCCCGCGATGACGATCGTGCTGTCGTCGCATCGGCTCGACCAGGTGAGCCAGATCGCCGATCGCGTCGGGATCGTGGATCGAGGCCGCCTGGTCTTCGAGGAATCGCTGGACGAGGTGAAGTCGAGCTATCGGCGGGTCGTGATGGTCTTCGACGACACACCGCCGGAGGCACTGTGCCGCGCGGCCGGCGTCCGACAAGCGCGAGCCGAAGGGCGGATGCTCTCGATGCTGGTGAGCCATCACGTCGACGCCGTCGTCGCGCTCGCGCGCGACCAGCGCGCGCGTGACATCCAGGTGATGCCGGTTTCGCTGGCCGACATCTTCCTCGATGCGGCAAATGTCTCGGAACGATAGGAGGCACGACATGCTCTGGTACAAGTCGTTCGTCGAAACGCGGCACTGGTTCATCCTGGGACTGATGCTCCTTAGCGCGCAGGTGCTGGCGCTCTACGTGGCGTACCCGGTCGACCCGGTGAACTCGTACCCCAACGGCGCGCTGGGCGTGCTGCCCGCCGAGATGGCGCGACTGCGATCCGGCGAGTTCCGCGGCTACGTCTGGCTGCGCTGGTTCAGCACCACGATGCTCCTGTTCTGGCCCGTTTTCACCATCGCGCTGGCCGGGACGGATCTCGAGAAGGCCGGCGGCCGCGAGTATCTGCTGTCGCTCCCCGTCACGCGCCGCCGCATCGTGCTGACGCGCCTGGCAGTGAGCCTGCTGCAGATCGCCGCGTTCACCGTGCTGCCGTCGCTGCTGCTCTCCGCGATGGCGCCGCTCAGGGGACAGCACTATCCGGTGGCCGACGCGCTCGTCCACTCGTCGATCGTCCTGGTGGGCGGGCTTGGCCTCATCGGCCTGACGATGTTCCTGCGTGTGCGTGATGGACGACATCGCCGCGTTCGTCGTAGTCGGCGGCCTGCTCGTGCTGTGCATCCTGTTCACGTTCGTCGTGAAGGACCTGACGCCGTACAGCATCTTTCGCGTCATGAACGGCGCCGACTATTTCTTCTACGACCGGGTGCCCTGGGCTGGACTGGCTCTCAGCGCCAGCCTTGGTGGCGCCTTCATCCTGGCCTCGCTGGCCATCGTCGAACGCCGGGATTACTGAGCGTTTCCGGAGGCGATGCAATGAGGTGCCACGGGGCATTCGGCGTGGCCGTGCTGCTGGCGTGCCTGCACCAGCAGCCATCCCACGCGACGACCGGGAGTGGAACCGGCGAGTGGGCGGACCCATCACCGCATCGCAGCGGCTTCGTGGCGGCCAACGGGCTCTCGCTGCACTACCTGGACTGGGGCGGCGACGGCGAGCCGCTGTTGCTGCTCGCAGGGCTCTTCGGATCCGCGCACGCGTTCGACGAGCTCGCGCCGCGGCTGACCGGCACGTTTCGCGTTGTCGCGCTGACACGTCGCGGCCACGGCCGCTCCGACAGCCCGCCGACGGGCTACTCGCTCGACGTTCTCGTCGAAGACATCAAGGCCGTCCTCGACGCGCTGCGCCTCGATCGCGTCCACGTCGCCGGTGTGTCGGCCGGAGGTGCCGAGGCGGCGGTGCTGGCCGCCCGGTATCCCGCCCGTGTCGGTCGCGTCGTCTACCTCGACTCGGCATACGATCGCTCGGCGGACTTTCAGCGGAAGTGGGCGTCACGCCTGGCGCAGAACCCCGTTCGCGTGAGCCGACTGCCGTTTCCGACCGCCCAGGCGCGCGTGTCGTTTGTGGCGTTTCGCACATGGTTCGAGGGCGCGATCAGCCCATGGTCACCGGCGGTCGAGGCCGACACGCGCGAGATGTACCTCGACGCGGGCGGACAGCGTGAAGGCGTTTCCGGCATCGATGACGATCGCGCAGGAACTCATCGCCAGCGGCACTGCCTCGCCGCCCGACTACGCGGCGGTCAAGGCGCCGGCGCTCGCGCTGTTTGCCGTGCCGGTCGATCCGGATTTGCCCGACGGACTGGACGCAGATGTCGTCCGCCGTGCCACGGCGTTTCATGACGATGTGACGCTTCCGATGCAGCGGGAGCAGATCGAATGGCTGCGGGCGCAGGTGCCGGACATCGCGATCGTCGAGCTCCGTGGCACGACGCACACACGATTCATGTCGGAGAGGCTGAACGAGATCGCTCAGGCGATGAGAGGCTTTCTGAGGAGCCGATGAAAGGAAGGACGGTCATGACAAAGTGCACGCTCCAGCGTCTGACACTGCTGGTCGCCGCGATCGCGTGGGTCGGCATGGCGCCGCCCGCTCTTGCCCAGGCGCCGGCCGGGCCGGCGGGCCATTGGGAGGGCACGATCCAGGTGCCCGGGGAGCCGATAGCGATCGCGATCGACCTCTTCGCCGCTCCCAGTGACAAGTGGGACGGCACCATCGCGATCGCCGCGCAGAACGTCAAGGGCCTGCCGCTCACGAACGTCACGTTCAAGGGCACCGTCCTGGAGTTCGGTCTGCCGGGCATACCCGGCGAACCGAAGTTCACCGGCACGCTCTCGCCCGATGGCAAGGTCATCGCCGGTGATTACAGCCAGGGCGGTACGACGCTGCCCTTCACGCTTGCGTGGAAGGGCGAGGCCAAGCGTGACGTCATCCCGCCGAGCACGCCGATTACCAAGGACCTCGAGGGCACGTGGGAAGGCGCGCTCGAGGTTGGCGGCAAGACACTGCGCCTTGTGTTGACGCTGACGAGCGCCGAGGGCCGGGCCGTCGGGTCGCTCGTCAGCGTGGACCAGGGAGGCGTGGCGATTCCGATAGCCTCGGTCCAGCAGAACGCGTCCCACCTGAAGCTCGATATCCGGGCGATCGTGGCGTCGTACGAGGGCGATCTGAAGGACGGGCAGATCGCCGGCACCTGGGTACAGGGGCCCAACAACCTTCCGCTGGTGTTCAAGCGCTCGGCCGCGCCGCAGAAGTAGCGCGTCGGGACGGACGGGTTGACCGCCGCCGCAGGCTGGTCCTATACTGGGCGGGAAATGACGCGCCGCAGCACCACCATCGCGATTATGACCACCACCATGCGAAAGCATGGCGGCCGCGCGGTGGTGTCCCTGAGGCTCGACACGAACTAGCAAGAGCAGACTACGAGCAACCAGAACCCGCCGACGCGGCCAGAGCCGCCAGGCGGGTTTTTTTTTGCCGTGAGGGCCGTCACGACGACATAACCTCGACGGCACGATGGCTTCTAGGAGGGCCGAACTTTAGTTCGGCCAGTCCGAACCTCAGTTCGGCCAATCAGTGAAGGATCACCGTATGTCGCAGCAAATCGAGGTCGGAGTACTGGGCGCCACGGGCATGGTGGGGCAGCAGTTCATCGCGCAACTCGCGTCGCACCCGTGGTTCAAGCTCACCTGGGTCGGCGCGAGCGAGCGCTCCGCCGGGCAGAAGTACCGCGACGCCGCGTCGTGGAAATTGCCGGTGTCGCCGCCCGCCGACCTCGCGGAGCTGGTCGTCCAGGAAGCACGGCCGGGCAGGGGCGCGCCGGAGCTGGTGTTCTCGGCGATGGACGCGTCGGTCGCCGGCGAGATCGAGGAGGCCTTCGCGAAGGCCGGCCACACCGTCGTCAGCAACGCCCGGAACCATCGGATGGCCGACGACGTGCCGCTGCTGGTGCCCGAGATCAACAGCGATCACATCGGGCTGCTCGAGAGCCAGCGCGCAGCGCGCGGCTGGTCCGGAGCGCTCGTGACGAACCCGAACTGCTCGACGGTGTTTCTGGCGATGGCCCTGGCCCCGCTCCGGCAGTACGGCCTGAAGTCGGTCGTCGTCACGACGCTGCAGGCGCTGTCGGGCGCCGGCTATCCCGGCGTGGCGTCTCTCGACGCCGTCGGCAACGTCGTGCCGTTCATCTCCGGCGAAGAAGCGAAGATCGAGAGCGAGCCGAAGAAGATCCTCGGCGCCCTCGAGCGCGGCAAGGTGGTGCCGCATCCCGTTGTCGTCAGCGCGTCGACCACGCGCGTGGCGGTCGTCAACGGGCACACCGAGTCGATTGCCGTGCAGCTCGAACAGCAGCCGTCGCTCGACGACGTCCGGCGGGCGTTGGAGTCGTTTGCCGGCGCGCCGCAGCGGCATCGCCTGCCGAGTGCGCCGGCGCAGCCGATCGTCTACCTGACCGAGGACAACCGGCCGCAGCCGCGGCTCGACGTCGATTGCGACGGCGGCATGACGGTGACCGTGGGCCGACTGCGGACGTGCCCGATTCTTGGCTACAAGTTCTTCGCGCTCGGCCACAACACGGTGCGCGGCGCGGCTGGTGCGGCGGTGTTGAACGCCGAGTTGCTGGTGGCGGAGGGCGTCCTCGCGGCGCCTGCCGTGAGGGGGTGATGCGATGCGGGTGTTGAAGTTTGGGGGGACGTCGGTCGCTGATGCCGACGCCATACGACGCGTGGTGGCCATCGTCGCCGAAGAGCGCCGAGGCGAGGCCATCGTAGGACCAGTGGTGGTGGTGTCGGCGCTCGGCGGTGTGACGGATCAGCTGCTCGAGGTGGCAGCCCTGGCGAAGCGAGGAGACGCCGCTCACGCTCTCGCGCAGGTCGATCGGCTCTACACCCGGCATCTCGAGACCCTGGCCTCGCTGGCGCCCGGAGAGCACGGCGGGCCGGTGCCCGAGGCCATCGACGCGCTCTTCTCCCAGCTGCGCGCGATTGCCGGCGCCGTTGCGGTCCTGCACGAAGCGTCGCCCCGATCGCTCGACGCCATCGCGGCAATCGGCGAGCTCGCGAGCAGCCGGCTCGTCACCGCGGCGCTCGTCTCTGCCGGCATCCCCGCCACCTGGGCCGATCCCCGCGCCCTTATCGCGACCGACGAGAGCTTCACTTCGGCGACGCCGCTCGTGGACGAGACCAACGAACAGACAGTCACGCATCTCCGTCCCGCGCTCGACGCCGGCCGCGTCATCGTGACCGGCGGCTTCGTCGGCGGGACCCGGCACGGCATCACCTCCACGCTCGGCCGCGGTGGCTCTGACTACTCGGCGGCCCTGCTCGGCGCGGCGCTCGACGCCGAGGAGATCCAGATCTGGACCGACGTCGACGGCATGCTCACGGCCGATCCCCGCGTCGTGGACTGCGCGCAGCTCGTGCCGTCCCTGTCGTTTGCCGAGGCCGCCGAGCTCGCGTACTTCGGCGCGAAGGTGCTCCACCCCAAGACCATCCAGCCGGCGGCGGCCCGAAATATCCCGGTGCGCATCCTCAACACCTTCCGCCCGACGGCGGCTGGCACCCGCATCGCCGACAACGGCGCCGAGGGCGCGTCGCCGGTGACGGCGCTGGCGTGCAAGAAGGGGATCACCGTCGTCACGATCGCATCCACGAGGATGCTGATGGCGTACGGCTACCTGCGGCGCCTCTTCGAAGTCTTCGAACGCTACCGCACGCCGGTGGACGTCGTCTCCACGTCGGAAGTGAGCGTGTCGGTGACCATCGACGACCGCACGCACCTCGACAGCATCGTCGCGGCGCTCTCGGCGTTTGCCGACGTCACGGTGTCGAGCCAACTGGCCCTGGTCGCGGTGGTCGGCGACCGCTACGGCGCGGAGCCCTCAGCCTTCTCGCGGGTGGTTCGTTCGCTCGAGGGGTTGCCGTTGCGCCTGGTGTCGCAGGCCGACGCCCGCCGGAACGTCACGCTGGTGCTGGATCAGGACAACCTGTCCACGGCGATGGCCCGACTTCATGCAGAATTCTTTCGCACTACGGCGCAAACCCCTGCTACGCTTATGACCACCGCGGCTGGCCCGACCTAACCCGGGCGAGTTCGCCCAGTTATGGACCTTCGACAGCTCGAAATCCTCAAGGCGGTAGCCGAAACCGGATCGTTTACCGGGGCCGGCCGCCGCCTTCACGTCTCGCAGTCCGCCATTTCCCGCCAGATCCTGTTGCTCGAAGCCGAGCTGAACGAGCCGCTTTTCTGGCGCATCAAGCGCAAGGTCAAGATCACCCCGGCGGGTGAGGCGCTGCTGCAGCTGGCGATCCGGGTGTTCGACGACATCCGGGAGACCACCGAGCGGCTGAGCGAGACTCAGCAGAAGCTGACCGGCACCATCCGCCTGGTGGGCGGGATGACGGTGTCCATCTACGTCTTCCCGGCGCTGTTGAAGGAGTTCCAGCGGCTGCACCCGGACGTGGACGTCAAGGTGATGACCGGTCCGGCCGACCGGCTCGTGCGGCGTCTGCGGGCCGGCACCGTCGATCTCGGGCTGCTGACGCTGCCCGTCAACGAGCCCGACCTCATCACCCAGCCGGTGATGCGCGAGGACCTGCTGCTCGTCACCTACCCGGGGCATCCGCTGACGCAGAAGAAGAAGATCGAGACCCAGGATCTGAACAAGCTGCCGTTCATCCTGTACGAGCCGGGCTCGAACACCCGTCGCGTGATCGACGAGTTCTTTGTCCGCGAGCAGGTGCAGCCGCGCATCGTGATGGAGACCGAGAACGTCGAGATCATCAAGGCGATGGTCGCCAGTGGCATCGGCGCGACGATCATCTCGAACCACGCCATCGCCCAGGAAGTGAAGGCCGGCACGCTCGTCAGCCACCGCATCAGCAGCCCCTGGCTCGTTCGCGAAACCGGCTGGGTCTACCTGAAGGCGAATCGCGTGCCGCGGAAGATCAGCGAGATGATCCGCGTCCTCGACGAGCTGCTGCCGAAGATGGGGCTCAGCAGGAATTGACGATTGCGGATTGGCGATTGGCGATTGACGGTTGAAGATTGACGGTTGACGGTTGATGATGTGTCGGCGGCGCGATTCGACGTCCTCGTGCTCGGCGGCGGCGCGGCGGGCCTCTTCTGCGCAGCGCGGGCGGGGCAGCGCGGACGTCGGGTGGCGCTCATCGAGCGCAATCGCGAGGTCGGCCGCAAGATTCTGATCTCCGGCGGCGGCCGCTGCAATTTCACGAACATCCACTGCCGGCCCGAGCATTTCCTGTCAGCAAATCCGCACTTCGCGCGCTCGGCACTGGCGCGCTACACGCCGGCCGACTTCGTCGCGCTGGTCGAGCGCCACGGCATTCGCTATCACGAGAAGACGCTGGGGCAGCTGTTCTGCGACGGCTCCGCGCGCGAGATCGTCGATCTGCTGCTCGCCGAGTGCCGCGCTGGCGCGGTGGAGATCGTCGTCAATTGCGACGTCCACGACGTCGTTCGCTCGCTTGAGACCGGGGCCTTCCATGCTCCGACCTCGTGCGGGCCGCTCGAGGCCGCCTCGCTGGTCGTCGCCACCGGCGGGCTGTCGATTCCCAAGATCGGCGCGACGGACCTCGGTTATCGCCTCGCGTCGTCTTTCGGCGTGCCCATCGTGGCGACGCGTCCTGCGCTCGTCCCGCTCCTGTTCGACGAGCCCGACCGCCGGCGCTGGTCGGATCTCGCGGGCGTCTCGGTGGACGCAGTGGTCACCGCCGGAGGCGCGTCCTTCCGCGAGCACCTGCTGTTCACACACCGCGGCTTGAGCGGTCCCTCCGTGCTGCAGGCGTCCTCCTACTGGCACGACGGCAGTGAGATCGAAGTCGACCTGCTGCCGGGGGTTGACATCGAAGGGCACCTCCTCGCGCGACGCGCGGCTGGCGAAGCCGCGGCGGCAAAGACGGTCATCGCGCGTCACCTGCCGAACCGTCTGGCCGATCGCTGGTTCGACGATGGCGTCGACGGCGTGCTGGCGTCGACGAGCAACGAACGGATTGCGGCGATTGCGCGGCAGCTGCACCGGTGGACTGTGGTGCCCGCCGGGACCGAGGGCTACGCCAAGGCCGAAGTCACCGCCGGCGGCGTCGACACACGCGCGCTCTCGTCGAAGACGATGGAGTGCCGCGAGGCACCGGGGCTGTATTTCATCGGCGAAGTCGTCGACGTCACCGGACACCTGGGCGGGTTCAACTTCCAGTGGGCGTGGGCGTCAGCGGCGGCTGCCGCGGGTGCGTTGTAGCCACAGGCACGGACGGACGGAGTGCGATTGAGTCCGTGCTGCGTGCCGCGTTCCTCGTGCCGCGTGCGGTGCCGCGTGCAGTTGGGCCGTACGATGCAGAGTGCCGCACGCAGCACCTCGGACGCAGCAGCACGAGCACGTAGCACGAGGAACGCGGCACGGACCTCCGCGCTTTTGTCGCAAACCCCCGCTAGGCAATCAGGTGCGGGTGCCCCACGACGGGCCGCAACGTGCTGGCGGTGAGCCGCGAGAAGTCGGGGTGCCGCTGGTTGATGATCAGGTTCCATTCAAGGCCCGGCGCCGCCAGCGACGGCACCAGCAGCGCGACGCTGCGCCGCTCGTCGTACCACCGATCGCCCAGCGCCTGGCTTGTGGAATGGTCATCGGCGTCCCAGCCGGCGACGTCGCGCGGATGCAGGCGCTCGACGGCGATGTCGCGCGGCACGCGGATCTCGATGTAGACCAGCGAGCGCGGGAGCTTCACCGCGTTGAGCTGTGCGAGCTTCTCGAGCACGGCCGTGGAGTAGTGTTCGGCGGCGTAGATCACCTCGCGGCCGCGGGAGTTCCAGCGCGCGGTGTCGCTGGCGGCGGCGCCGGCGCCGTCGAACAGCGCGTAGCGTCGCGATCCGATGCGAAAGGCGCGCAGTCCGTCAGAGGGGGAGACCGGCGTCGACATCGTGCAGCAGCTGCTCGACGCGCCGCGCGCCGAGCTCGGTCGAGGCCACCTCGAGCGGCGGCCGATCGTCGAGCAGCGGATGCGGGCGATTCAGGAAGTGCCTGGCGTCGTCGCGCTCTTCCCAGAGCGCTTCGGCCAGCGCGATGACACGCGCGAGCCGCTCGGTCCGCGCGCCCTCCTCGGGCGTCAGGCGCGTCCGGCGCTTGAACGTCGCAATCGGCACGACGCGGTAGACCAGCGACGAAGCCGGCGCGCCGTCCGGCAGCCCGCGGCTGGCCACCAGCTGCAGCGCGCGTTTCGGCAGGCCGTCGTTGATCAGCGCCTCGAGGTCGCCCCACGTGCGCACCGGGCGCTTCAGCACCGCCTTGCCGCCGAGTACGTCCGCCACCCGTTCTGCTGCGGTCATGGGCTGCTCCAATAGGTATCAGTATACCTTACATGTCCGCTCAAGTGATACCACGGGGACGGGACCCTGTAAAATGGAGTGCTGATGCCCCAGCGAACGACCCGAACGACGCTCCGCCTGGCCCTGGCAGCCGCCATTGCGGCCCTTACCGCCAGTTGCGGCGGTGGCAGCGGATCGCCCATCCAGCCGACGCCGACCACGCCGACGGTCACCGGCGTGACCCCCAACAGCGGGACGACGCTGGGAGGCACGTCGATCACGGTCACGGGCACCAATTTCGCTGCCGGCCTCGCCGTCGCCGTGGGCGGCGCGGCTGCGACCAACGTCGTCGTCGTCTCCCCGACGAGCCTCACCGCCACGACGGCGCAGCGGTCGGCTGGCAACGTCGAGGTCACGGTGACCCTGAACGGGCGATCGAGCAGCCTGCCCGGCGCGTTCACCTACGTCGCGCCGCAGCAGATCAACAACCAGCCGCCGGTGATTCAGAGCGTCACGGCGCGCGGAACCAGGCCGAACGAGCCGACGGGCTTCGCCGATCTGAATGAGGAGATCGACGTCACCGCGGTCGTGACCGACGCCGAGACCACTCCCGACAGGCTCGTCTACGAATGGACCGGCACAGACGGCACGTTCAGCAGCAGCGGCCCGACGGTCAAGTGGCGGGCGCCGGCGTCGGGATCCACGCCGTTTGTCGCGAACCTGAAACTGGTCGTCGTGGACAGATTTCAGACCACCGACGGCAGCGGGCTGCCGATCACCTTCGAGCATCGCGTGGAGCGGACCTTCACGGTCAAGGTTCACGATTCGATCAAGGAAGTCGGCGGCATGGCGACGCTGTTCCTCGAGAACTTCTCGAAGTCATCGGTGTCGGTCGACGAGGTGATGAAGGACTTCCTCGTCGGCTGCTACGGCACGGCCGAGGAGCGGCAACAGGTGAGCCGACAACCGGAAGAACTTCACCATCACGTCGTATTCGGTCGGGCCGCCGCGTGTGACCGTGAACTTCGGCGGCTTTTGTCCGTCCGGGCCGAAGGCCGGAGACGCGTGCTCGGTGTCCGACGTGCGCTGGGATTCGACCAGGACCGACGGCGGGAAGGAATCGGTGTCGGGCACCGACCAGGTCGCGGCCGTCTACCGCGACAGCCGCTGGTGGCTGTGCGACAGCAAGTTCGACGCGAAGGCGGGGCTCGCCCCGTCCCTCTTCCTCGAGATCCTCACGCGAAGCCGGTAGAACGTCCGCTATTTGGTCGGCGGCACCAGCACGTTGGCGACGATGAGGCCGCCGGCCAGCGCGACGGCAGTGAGCAGCGCCGTGATGCCCGCGGCTACGCCAGGCTCGAAGCTCTGGCTCAACAGCATCGACAGGCTTCTGTAGCCGATGCTGCCTGGCACGAGCAGCAGCACCCCTGGAACGAGCGGCACCGACGCGGGGCCGAACTTGAGGCGCTCGAACAGGTTGCTTGCGACACCCACCGTCAGCGTGCCGATCGACGCCCCCATCACCTGCCCAAGGTGCTGCGCGCCAAAGTGAAACCCAAGGTAGCCGAGCCAGCTGGCGCCGCACACCAGCGGGATATCGCGCGGTCGCGCGCGCAGCAGCAGCGAGAAGCCGATCGGCGCCAGCGCCAGCGCGAGGTACTGCGTCCATTCGGGCAGGCGCTCCGGCGCGAAGCTGCGGATCGGCGCGCCGTGGATCGCCGTCATGAGCGCCGTGCCGAGCGCGACGCCAAATGTCATCGACGCGAAGACGATGAACGCCGAGCTGAGCCGCGCGCTGCCCGATGAGAGGTGACGGCTCGCCAGCTCCGTCATCGCCACGGTAATCGTCAGTCCCGGCAGAAGCGTGATGACGCCGCCGAGCGTCGTCGTGGGAATCGAGATGTGCAGGCCGTTTGCGGCGACGAAAGACACGACCGCCGATGCCACGAACGACGCCGTCAGCTCGAAGACGTGCGACGTGATCGTCAGCCGTTTGAAGGCGAGAGCGATCAACCCGATCAGCAGGCCGACCGACGCGCCGACGGCGACATCGTCGTAGCCGCCGCCCAGGAACCGGCAGCCGGCAGCCGAGACGATGCCGTAGCCGATGACGCGGAGCCACCAGGGATAGGTCGGCTTCTTGGTGAGGACCTTGTCGATGCGCGCCGATCCCTCCTGAGGCGACACCGTTCCCGCCAGGACGCCCTGCACCACGTCGTCGAGCGCCGACAGGCGCCCGAGGTTGAGTGCCCCAGGCTGGACGCGAATCAGGTGGGTCTGCTGGTGATCGAGCGGGCCGAACGAGGCCATGAGGGCCGTCGGCGTCGAGAAGAACTGCCCGACGATCTCCAGCCTGTCGCACACGAGGAGCAGGATCTCTTCGAGGCTGTGCGCCGCGTAGCCGGACGCGTGGAGCGCATGCCCGAGGCGGAGCACGAACAGCGACTTATCACGCTGGTCGAGGTCTGGCTCCGGCATGGGCAGAGAATATATGATCGGCAAGTTGACTTCTTTTTCCTAGCCTGCCGCGATGACCAACACCTTCAAGACGCTGTCCACGCTCGCCATCGGCGGCGAGTCGATCGACTACTACAGCCTGCCGGCGCTCGCGCAGCAGTTTCCGCAGGTGGCGCGCCTGCCGTTCTCGCTGAAGATCCTGCTCGAGAATCTGCTGCGGCGCGAGGACGGCGCCTTCGTGAAGGCCGACGACATCCGTGCGCTTGCCGGGTGGACGCCAGGCGCCGCCGTCGAGAAGGAAATCTCGTTCATGCCGGCGCGGGTGCTGCTGCAGGACTTCACCGGCGTGCCCTGCGTGGTGGACCTGGCGGCGATGCGCGACGGCATCATCGCGCTCGGCGGCGATCCGGAAAAGGTGAATCCACTTCAGCCGGTCGAGCTGGTCATCGACCACTCGGTGCAGGTGGATCACTTCGGATCGGCCAACGCCTTCCAGTTGAACGCCGACCTCGAGTACCACCGCAACCGCGAACGCTACGTCTTCCTGCGGTGGGGCCAGACCGCGTTCCGCAATTTCCGCGTCGTCCCGCCGGAGACCGGCATCGTGCACCAGGTGAACATCGAGTACCTGGCGCGCGTGGTCTGCCGCGATCAGCAGAACGGCCGGACGCTGGCGTATCCGGACACCGTCTTCGGCACCGACTCTCACACGACGATGGTCAACGGGCTGGGCGTCGTCGGCTGGGGCGTCGGCGGCATTGAAGCCGAGGCGGCGATGCTCGGGCAGCCCAGCTCGATGCTGATCCCGCCGGTCGTCGGCTACCGTCTCGTAGGCGAGCTGCCGGAAGGCGCGACCGCCACCGACCTCGTGCTCACGATCACCGAGGCGCTGCGCAAGAAGGGCGTCGTCGGCAAGTTCGTCGAGTTCTACGGCCCGGGCCTGGCGCACCTGACGATTGCCGACCGCGTCACGCTCGGCAATATGTGCCCGGAGTACGGGGCGACGGTCGCGATCTTCCCGATCGACGACATGACGCTCGAGTACCTGCGACTCACCAGCCGCGACGTGGCGCAGGTGGCGCTGGTCGAGGCCTATGCCAGAGCCCAGGGGCTCTTCCGCACCGACGCGACACCGGACGCCGAGTACACGGAGACTCGCTGGAGCTCGATCTTGCGACGGTCGAGCCGAGCCTCGCCGGCCCGCGCCGCCCGCAGGACCGCGTCGCGCTCAAGAACGCCAAGCCGTCGTTTGCCGCGGCGCTGCCCGATCTCCAGAAGGGCGTGAAGAAGTCGGCCGCCGGCGGCGGCACGGCCGTCGCGACCGAGACGACGCTCGAACACGGGTCGGTGGTGATCGCCGCCATCACGAGCTGCACGAACACGTCGAACCCGAGCGTGATGATCGGCGCCGGCCTGGTCGCGAAGAAGGCGGCGGAGAAGGGGCTGACCCGGAAGCCCTGGGTCAAGACCAGCCTTGCACCAGGCTCGAAGGTCGTCACGGAATACCTCGCCAAGGCTGGCCTCCAGCCGTACCTCGATCAACTCGGCTTCAATCTCGTTGGCTATGGCTGCACGACGTGCATCGGCAACAGCGGGCCGCTGCCGGACGAGATCAGCGCCGAGGTCCGCGAGCACGGGCTGGTCGTGGCGTCGGTGCTGAGCGGCAATCGCAACTTCGAGGGCCGAATCCAGCAGGAGGTGCGCGCCAACTACCTGGCCTCGCCTCCCCTGGTCGTGGCCTACGCGCTTGCCGGCTCGATGAACGTCGATGTGACGACCGATCCGCTGGGCACCGACCGCGACGGCAAGCCGGTCTACCTCAAGGACATCTGGCCGACGGAGCGCGAGGTGCAGCAGACGGTGCTGAGCGCGGTCACGGCGGAGATGTTCCAGCAGCAGTATGCCAGCGTCTTCGACGGCGACGAGCGGTGGCAGGGGCTGCCGGTGCCGACCGGCGACAACTTCGCCTGGGACGCCGACTCCACCTACATCCGCAAGCCGCCGTTTCTGGAGAACCTGACACGTGAGCCGGCGCCGCTGGCCGACATCGCTGGCGCCCGCGTGCTGGCTGTCCTCGGAGACAGCATCACGACCGACCACATCTCGCCGGCCGGATCGATCAAGGCCGACAGCCCGGCCGGCAAGTACCTGATCGCGCACGGCGTCGAGCCGAAGGAGTTCAACTCCTACGGTGCGCGCCGCGGCAACCACGAGGTCATGATGCGCGGGACGTTCGCCAACATCCGCCTGCGCAACCAGCTCGCGCCGGGGACCGAAGGCGGCGTGACGACGTATCTGCCGGGCGAGGAGGTGATGTCGATCTACGACGCGTCGATGAAGTATCAGGACGCCGGCGTGCGGCTCGTCATCCTTGCCGGCAAGGAGTACGGCTCGGGCTCGTCACGCGACTGGGCGGCGAAGGGGACGATGCTGCTCGGGGTGAAGGCGGTCGTGGCAGAGAGCTTCGAACGCATCCATCGCAGCAATCTCGTGAACATGGGCGTGCTGCCGCTGCAGTTCCTGCCTGGCGAGTCGGTGAGCATGCACGGCCTCACCGGCCGGGAGGTCTACGACCTCGTCGGCGCCGGCGCGGCGCTCAAGCCGCGCGGCACCGTCACGGTGAAGGCGACAAGCGACGACGGCTCCGTGAAGTCGTTCACTGCCAACGTCCGCATCGACACTCCGGAGGAACTGGTCGCGTACGGCCACGGCGGCATACTGCCGTATGTGCTGAGGCAGCTTACGAAGAATTGACGATTGGCGATTGACGATTGGCGATTACGAATTGCTGAATTGGAGTAATTTCGTAATCGGCAATCCGCAATCGCCAATCGCCAATGCTCAGCTCTTCCTCCATCAAGTCCCACGCCCTCGCCCTCGGTTTTGACCGGTGCGGCATCGCCCCAGTCGGGCCGTTTCCCGAGCTTGCCTACCTCGACGAGTGGCTGCGCCGCGGCTACTCGGGGACGATGAGCTACCTGGGACGGTCGGCGAAGAAGCGGCGCGAGGTGCGCGCTGCCGAGCCGGCCGCGCAATCCGTAATTGTCACCGCGACGGTGTACAACACCGACCGTCCTCACGCCATCGACACATGCCACCCCGGGCGGGCCGTTGTCTCACGCTACGCATGGGGCGACGACTACCACGTGATCGTGCGCCAGCGGCTCGACGCGTTGGCCGAGTGGATGCGCGTCGAGCACGGACAGCCGTTCTGAAGCGCGCGCCTACGTCGACACCGGCCCGGTGCAGGAGCGCGTCTACGCGCAGTACGCCGGGCTCGGCTGGATCGGGAAGAACAGCTGCCTGATCGATCCCGAACTTGGATCGTGGGTGTTTCTCGGCTGCCTCATCACGAGCCTGCCGCTTGACGCCGACTCGCCCGGCTTCGACCAGTGCGGCGACTGCACCGCGTGTCTGTCGTCGTGTCCGACCGGCGCGATTCTCGGTCCCGGCCAGCTGGATGCGACGCGGTGTATCTCCTACCTCACCATCGAGCTGCGCAAAGCGCCGCCAGAGCCGCTCCGCGTGCAGATGGGATCGCTGGTCTACGGCTGCGACATCTGCCAGGACGTCTGTCCCTGGAACCGCCACGCCGCCGTGTCGGAGGCGCCGGAGTGGACGCCGCGGTCGCCGCTGGCCGACGGCGACCTGCTGGCGTTATGGCGTATGGACGACGAGGCGCTCGAGCGGCTGATCGGAGGCACCGCCATGACGCGCGCCGGTGTCGTCCGACTGCGGCGGAATCTCGCGATTGCGATTGGCAACGCCGCCGGGCACGTGCCGGCCGATGTGTTCGACACTGCCGGCGCCGCGCCCCGGCCGAGTCTCGACGACGCCGAGGTGGCCGAGTGCGTGCGGTGGGCGCGCGCGCGGCTGGCAGGGACAGACGGTCGCGGCCTCGGCGCATGACGAGGGTATGATCGGAGCCATGTCCGATAGTTCTGCCGACCAGCCCACGCTCGCGCCGTCGCTGCTGCTGTCGATGCCGCAGCTCGACGACCCGAATTTCGCCCGGTCCGTCGTCCTGCTCTGCCAGCACGACGCCGACGGGGCGTTCGGGCTGGTGCTCAACCGACCGATTACGACGACGGCGCGCATTGTCCCCCAGGCCGATCCCGAACTGGCCACCGAGCAGGAAGTGGATGTGTGGATCGGCGGACCGGTTGAACCCGAGCGCAGCTGGATCCTCCTGAGCGACGCGACCCTCGACGAAAAGGCCATTCGCGTGTGCGACGGCATCTACCTGTCGACCTCGGCGCGCGTCCTCGAGGGCGTACTGCAAGCGCCCGACCAGTCAAGGGCCAGGCTGATCGCCGGCTATGCGGGCTGGGGGCCGGGACAGCTCGACGAGGAAGTCGCGGCGTCCGCCTGGCTCACCGGCGACATCGACCTCGACATCGTGTTCCAGACGCCGGCGACCGAGATGTGGGAGCGCGCGATCCGCCGCCTGGGCGCCGAACCCGGCAGTCTCCAGCTGGGCTCCGGGGTTCACTGAAATGGCGATTGTCGATTGATGATTGACGATTGGCTCGTCGCCGATCAGGCGCCGCCCGACGAGCGTCAGCTCGAGGCGATGGCCGCGCGGTTTGCCCCCGTGGATATCCACGCTGACGTGTCGGCGCTGCCGGCCGGAGAGCGTCAGGCGCTCGCGAAGCTCGTGGAAGCCGCGCGCGTCATGGACGCGCTGTTTCTGCGCCAGGTCTGGGCGGGGAACGAGGCGCTACTGCTCACGCTCCTCGACGACGCGTCGCCAGTAGGGCAGGCGCGCCTTCGCTACTTCCTCATTAACAAGGGGCCGTGGTCGCGTCTCGATAACAACCGCCCGTGCGTGCCGGGCGTGCCCGCCGAGAAGCCCGGTGAGGCCAACTTCTATCCGGCCGGTGCGACCAGGGCCGAGGTCGAGCGCTGGCTGGCGTCGCTGCCGGAAGCCGAGCAGACCAGGGCCCGCGGCTTCTTCACGACGATCCGTCGCACGCCGCCCGGCAGCGCCTCGCCGTTTCAGGCCGTGCCGTACAGCCTGGAGTATCAGGGGGAGCTCGGGCAGGCCGCCGGTCTGTTGCGCGAGGCCGCCGCGCTCACCAGCCAACCGACGCTGAAGCGGTTCCTCGAGACCCGCGCCGCGGCCTTCCTGTCCGACGACTACTACGCCAGCGACGTCGCGTGGATGGAGCTCGACGCCAGCATCGAGCCGACGATCGGCCCCTACGAGGTGTACGAGGACGAGTGGTTCAACTACAAGGCCGCGTTCGAGGCGTTCATCACGATCAGGGACGACGCGGAGACGAAGAAGCTGGACGCGTTCGGCCGCGAGCTGCAGGACATCGAGAACCATCTGCCCATCGACCCCTCGCTTCGCAATCCTGCCCTCGGCGCGCTCGCTCCCATCCGCGTCGTCAACGTCGTCTTCACGGCCGGGGACGGCAACCGCGGGGTGCAGACGGCGGCATTCAACCTGCCCAACGACGAGCGGGTGATCCGCGAGAAGGGCAGCAAGCGGGTGATGCTGAAGAACGTGCAGGAGGCGAAGTTCTCGATGGTGCTGCAGCCCATCGCGGCGGTCGCCCTGCGCCGAGGCCGATCGGCGCAAGGTCTCGTTCGACGCCTTCTTCACCCACATCCTGATGCACGAGCTGATGCACGGGCTCGGGCCGCACGACATCCGCGTGTCCGGCCGGGCGACGACCGTGCGGCAGGAACTGAAGGAGACCTACAGCGCCATCGAGGAGGCCAAGGCTGATATCTCTGGCCTCTGGGCGCTGCAGTACCTGGTCGACAAGGGGTCGCTGCCGGCGTCGCTGGCCGACTCGATGTACGACACCTTCCTCGCCTCGGCGTTCCGGTCGATTCGCTTCGGCATCACCGAGGCGCATGGCCGCGGCATCGCCATTCAGCTCAACTACCTGCTCGACCAGGGCGCGGTGACGGTGGCTGACGGATGGCACGTTTGCCGTTGTGCCGGCCCGAATGCGCGCGGCCGTCACCTCGCTCACCCGCGAGATCCTGATGCTGCAAGCGGCGGGGGACTACGCGAAGGCGAAGCAGATGATCGGGACGCTTGGCGTCGTGCGGCCCTCGGTGCAGCGCGTCCTCGATCGGCTGACCGCGGTGCCGGTCGATATCGCGCCGCGCTTCACCTCGGCGGACGTTCTGAGGCGCCGGCGGGCGATGGCGCGCGCCACGCCGGTTCGTGCACGCTCGACCGAACGCGCCCCGTCGCGCACGCGAGTCGTGGCCGGGTGGCTGCTGGTCGCCGCGGCGGCGGCGTTGGCGGTCGCGCCTATGGATCCGGCCTGGATCGAGCGCGTCTACTCGCGCGGCTGGTATGCGGCGCTGCAGCCGCTGTTGACCGCGACCTCCAGCCTCTTCCCGATTGCGGTCCTCGATCTCTGGATCGGCGCGGCGCTGGTCGCGGCAGGATGGACCGTCGTGCGGCTGGCGCGCGCCCGCTCGGGCACGCGCTGGGCAGTGCTCTTCGGCGCGTTGCGCACGGCGCTGGTGGCCGCCTGCGGCATCTACCTGCTGTTCCTCGCCTGCTGGGGACTCAACTATCGCCGGCAACCGATCACCGCCGGCCTCGATTTCGATCGCGCCCGAGTCACCGAGGACGCTATCGCTACTGCCGCGTCGACGCGCGGTCGCGGAATTGAACCGTCTGCATCAGCCGGCGCATGCGGAACTGGCGACGATGCCGACGCTGGCGGCTGTGCGGGTGCGGCTGGCGCCGGCGTTTGCCGACGCGCAGCGCGCGCTTGGCGCGGCACGGCTGGCCACGCCAGGACGCCCGAAGGTCTCGATGCTCTCGCCGTTCTTCCGGTGGGCAACCGTCGACGGCATGGTCAACCCGCTCGGACTCGAAGTGATCGTCAACCCCGACGTGTTGCCGGTCGAGCGGCCGTTCGTGATCGCGCACGAGTGGGGGCATCTTGCGGGGTGGGCTGCGGAGAGCGAGGCGAGCTACGTCGGCTGGCTCACGTGCCTCGCCGGCGAACACGCCGCGCGCTACAGCGGGTGGCTCTCGCTCTACTGGCACCTGCGGCGCGAACACCCGCGCGAGGCCCGCGCCGCGCTCGAGGCTCGCCTCGCGGCCGGTCCACGAGAGGACCTGCGGGCGATTGCCGCGCGGCTGCAGCGTGGACAGCCAGCGATTCAGCAGGCGAGCTGGCGAACCTACGATCAGTTCCTCAAGGCCAATCGCGTCGATTCCGGCGTGCGGAGCTACGACGAGGTCGTGACACTGGTGCTCGGCATCGCGGCTGACGAGCCCGGCCGTCCGCGCCGCCGCTGAGGCCCAATCCTTCGATACCGCCTCCGGCCGAGGCGGCTCCGGCATCCAAGGAGTTGTCACGCCACCTGAAACCCATTCAGGACGTGGTCAACCCGCTCGACCGGCCCGGCGGCCGTTTCGGCGTGACCAATGCGTGCGGCGAGGGACGGCAATCTCCACTTTGCGGTGTTGGATTGCGTGCTGAAATGGCATGATGGCTGTCGGTCGATATTGCAGCTGGCGCTACTCTGTAGCGTGAAGTGAATGCGTTTCAGTTGCGAATGTTGCACAGATTTAACGTCACTTTGTTATAATCACTTCGACTCGCACACGCCAGGCCGTCACGCCGCGGTTACCCCACCGTCATCAGACCAGTGGAGGGACCGCGATACGGTGATCGCCATGAGGCGTCCCGAGGTCAGACCGGCGGCAGGCCGGAGACCCAGGGGACCAGGGCGTTGCGAACAGGGAAGGCGGAAACGGATATGAAGGGTGAGGATCGCGACTTTCGGGCCTCGGATGCCGCGGCAGCCGAACTGGTGGTGGATTTCGTGCGTGGCCACATCGAGAAGGGGCTGCTGCGGCCGGGCGATCGGCTGCCGCCCGAGCGCGAACTGGCCCAGCGGATCGGCGTCAGCCGGCCCAGCGTGCGCGCGGGGCTCCGGTCGCTGTCGGCGATGAGCGTGGTCCAGACGCGGCACGGGTCGGGCACCTACATCGCCGACGGACCGCCGCAGCTCGACAGCCGGCCGCTCAGCATGCTGGCCTCGCTGCACGGCTTCACGCCCGAGCAGATGTTCGAAGCGCGTCGCGTCCTCGAAGTCGGGCTCGCCGGCCTGGCCGCCGAGCGCGCCAGCGGCGACGAGATCGCTGCGATGGCCGAGGAAGTGACCGGGATGTTTGCCTCGGTCGAGGACCCCCAGGCGTTCCTGATGCACGACATCCGGTTCCACCGCTCGGTGGCGATGGCGTCGGGCAACCCGATCCTGGCGACGCTGGTGGAGATGGTGTCGTCGCTCTACTTCGAGCACCGGAAGCGGACGCTGCCGCGCGGCCGCGACCTGCGCGAGACGGCGATCATGCACCGCAACATCTATCACGCGGTCCGGGCCCACGACGCCGACCGCGCGCGGCGCGAGATGAGCATGCACCTGCCGCGGCAGTCGCGGGCGAATATCGCGGACCTGGCCGCCGTGCGCGCCGTGGTGCCAGTCCCCGCGAGGTCGGTGGGAATCTAGCGGGGTGGTGAGGTCTGTAGGTCTGTGGGTCTGTAGGTCTGTAGGTTTGTAGGTCGGTGGGACAGACCTACAGACCTACCGACCTACAGACCTACAGACCACAGACCTATAGACCCACAGCCCGCCCGCCCGACCTCAGTTCATCGAACACGCGCCCGGTCCGCGCGGGTCGCCGCAGCGGCCGCACGCGCCCGGGGCGCTCGCCGTCTGCGCCGCACTGCCGCCGACCGCAAACGTCGACAGTGCCTTCTCGAGGTCCGTGCTCTCGCACGAGGGACAGCGCGGCGTTTCCTGGCCGCGAATCAGCACCTCGAAGCGCGCGCCGCAGCCGCGGCACCCGTACTCGTAAATCGGCATAAGCAAAGTATAGCCTTCCGTCCTCGGCCTTCAGCCTTCAAGGGTTGCGCGGATAGCCCATCTATCCGTGTAATGCCCGAAGGCTGAGGGCCGAGGGCTATACTGTAAGGATGCCTTCGTCACAGAAATCCAAGCCGGGCATCGCCAACCCGCTGCTCCGCAACGTCGCCATCGTGGCGCACGTCGACCACGGCAAGACCACGCTGGTCGACGCGATGCTCCACCAGAGCGGGATCTTCCGCGCCAACGAACGCGTCGTCGACCGCGTCATGGACAGCAACGTCCTCGAACGCGAGCGCGGCATCACCATCCTCGCCAAGAACACGGCCGTTCACTACCAGGACCTGCTGATCAACATCGTCGACACGCCGGGCCACGCCGATTTCGGCGGGGAAGTGGAGCGCACGCTCGCGATGGTGGACGGCATCGTCCTGCTCGTGGACGCCTCCGAAGGGCCGCTGCCGCAGACGCGATTCGTGTTGCGCAAGGCGCTGGCGCGCGGCCTGGCGCCCGTCGTGGTCATCAACAAGATCGACCGTCCCGATGCGCGGACCAGGGCCGTGCTGGACGAGGTGTACGACCTGTTCATCGACCTCGACGCCACCGAGGCGCAGATCGAGTTCCCCGTGCTCTACACCAGCGCCCGCGCCGGCACCGCCAGCACGGACCTCGACGTGCCGGGCGAGGACCTGCGGCCATTGTTCGACGCCATCGTCGCGGACGTGCCGCCGCCGCGGGGAGACGTGTCGGCGCCGCTGCAGCTGCTGGTCACCAATCTCGACGCGAGCGACTATCTGGGCCGCATCGCCATCGGCCGCATCTTCAACGGGAAGATCAGCGTCGGCGATCAGGTCGCGGTCCTGAAGCTCGAGGGCGTGCACCAGGACACCAGGATCACGAAGCTGTTCGCGTTTGAAGGCCTGAAGCGGGTGGACATCGACAGCGCAGGCGCGGGCGACATCGTCTGCGTCGCCGGCATCGACGACATCACCATCGGCGAGACGATCGCCGATCCGGAGTTCCGCGTGGCGATTCCGCCGACGGCTGTCGACGAGCCCACGGTGTCGATGATCTTCGGCGTCAACACCTCGCCGATGGCGGGCCGTGAAGGGCCGTACGTCACATCGCGCAACCTGAAGGAGCGGCTCGACAAGGAGCTGCTCGGCAACGTGTCGGTGCGCGTCGAGCCGACGGAGACGCCCGAGCAGATGAAGGTAATCGGGCGCGGCGAGCTCCAGCTCTCGATCCTGATCGAGATGATGCGCCGCGAGGGCTTCGAGCTGCAGGTAAGCCGGCCCGAGATCGTGACCAAGGAGATCGACGGCGTTCGCGTCGAGCCGGTCGAGGAGCTCGTCATCGACGTGCCCGAGGAGTTCCAGGGCGTCGTCATCGCGACGCTTGGCGCACGCAAGGGCGTGATGACCAAGATGGTCAATCACGGCAGCGGACGCGTACGCCTCGAGTTCCGCATTCCCGCGCGCGGGCTCATCGGCTTCCGGTCGCAGTTCCTCACCGACACCAAGGGCACCGGCATCATGAACCATCTGTTTGGCGGGTGGGAGCCGTGGCACGGCCCGATTCCGGCGCGCGCGACCGGCGCGCTCGTCGCCGATCGCCCCGGCGTCGCGACCGCGTTCGCGATCTTCAACCTCCAGGAGCGCGGCGAGATTTTCATCGACCCCCAGACGACTGTCTACGAGGGCATGGTCATTGGCGAAAACGCCCGCGTCAACGACCTCGACGTCAACGTCACGAAAGAGAAGAAGCAGACGAACATGCGCGCCTCGTCGGCCGACGAGGCGATCCGCCTGATCCCGCCGCGCCGCCTCGGCCTCGAGCAGGCGGTCGAATTCATCAATGACGACGAGCTGGTGGAGGTGACGCCGAAGAGCATCCGCCTGCGCAAGCGAATCCTCGCGGCGAACATGCGCCCGAAGCGCGTCGACGACTGATTACGGACGTCAACCACAGAGCCACAAAGGTCACAAAGACACACGGAGAACGGGATTGGGCAGCCGATGGATGAACCCAGGCGCTCGGGTGCATCCGAGCGTTGCCAAGTTCGTTTCTCTGTGCGTCCTCTGTGATCTCCGTGTCTCTGTGGTTGACGTACGTCGTGGTTGAGTAGAATCGTCCAATGCTGCGTCAGCGCACTGGCTCCACCGTCTGCCCCGGGTGCGGGTCGCTCGTCGGGGTCAACGACGACACCTGCTACAACTGCGGGCGCCGGAATCCGTCACTCTGGGGGTTCTCGCCCCTGCTGCGGCGGCTGGGGCAGGACCTCGGCTTCGGCACGTTCGTGATCGTCGCCTCGGTGGGCCTCTACCTGGCGACGCTGGCGGCAAGCGACAATCCGCTTGGCGGCCAGGGACTCTTCTCGTTCCTGTCTCCCGATACGGCGGCGCTGTTCATGTTTGGCTCCAGCGGCGCCATTCCCACGTTCGGGTACGGCCGCTGGTGGACGGTGCTCTCCGCCGGATGGCTGCACGGCGGCCTGCTGCACATCATCTTCAACATGAACGCCGTCAGGCAGCTGTGCCCCCCGGTCGCCGATCTCTATGGGCCGGGACGCATGATGCTCATCTACACCGCGGGCGGTGTGGTCGGCTTTGCCGCCAGTTCCCTGGCGGGCTTCTACCTGGCAGGCGTGCCGATTATCAGCGGCTCCCAGCTCACCATCGGTGCCTCGGCGCCGCTCTTCGGACTGCTCGGGGCGCTCGTCTACTACGGGCAGCGCAGCGGCAGCTCCAGCATGCGCGCCGCCGCGTGGCAGAACGCGGCGATCATGTTCGCCTTTGGCCTGTTCATGCCGGGCATCGACAACTGGGCGCACGCCGGCGGCTTTGCCGGCGGCTGGGTGATGTCGAAGTTCCTCGACCCGCTGACGCACGAGCGCATCGATCACCTGATCGCCGGGCTCATCTGCATCGTGATCACCGCCATCGCCGTCGTGGTGTCGCTCGTGACAGGTCTGCCAATCATCCGCGGGTTGCACTAACGCAGGGCTAAAGCCCTGCCGCCACATACCGGCAGGGGGAGGCAGCCCTTCAGGGCTGCGTGTTCGCCGCACTCATGCGCTGACTGGCATACCATCATGCGTCGGCGGTATGATCGGGGCATGTCCGACAACCCGCTGAAGTTGCGGCAGATTCATCACGTCGAGTTCTGGGTCGGCAACGCCAAGCAGGCCGCCTACTACTACCGCAAGGCCTTCGGTTTCTCGCAGTTCGCCTACTCCGGCCTCGAGACCGGCAATCGCGAGATGGCCTCGTACGCGCTCCGCCAGGGCAAGGCGCGGCTGGTCTTTCGCACGCCGCTCGGCCCCGGCCACCTGGCGGCCGAACACCTGAAGCAGCATGGCGACGGCGTCCGCGACATCGCGTTCCAGGTGGACGATGCGGATCGGGCGTTCGAGGAGGCGGTGAAGCGAGGCGCGAAGCCCGCCGTCGAGCCGCACGACGAGGTCGACGCGCACGGACGCATCCGCCGCGCCTCGATCCACACTTACGGCGACACGCTGCACTCGTTCATCGGTCTCGACGACTACAACGGCCCGTTTCTCCCCGGCTACGTCGAACGCGCCGTGGCCGGCGAGGACGCCGGCATCCTGCGCATCGATCACATCGTCGGCAACGTCGAACTGGGCAAGATGGACTACTGGGCCGGCTGGTACAGCGACGTGCTCGGGTTCAAGCGGTTCCTCAGCTTCGACGACAAGGACATCAACACCGAGTACAGCGCGCTGATGAGCATCGTCATGTCCGACGACAGCCATGCCATCAAGTTCCCGCTGAACGAGCCGGCGACGGGGAAGCGCAAGAGCCAGATCGAGGAGTACCTGGACTACTATCGTGGCCCGGGCGTGCAGCATATCGCGCTGCAGACCGTGGACATCGAGCACACCGTGCGGCACCTGCGCGGCAACGGCGTCGAGTTCCTGAACGTGCCGCCCAGCTACTACGATCAGCTGCCGGCGCGCGTCGGCGAGATCGACGAGGCCATCGACGTCATCCGCCAGCTGGGGATCCTGGTGGACCGCGACGAGGAAGGCTACCTGCTGCAGCTCTTCACGCGCCCGGTCGAGGATCGGCCGACGGTCTTTTTCGAGCTGATCCACCGGAAGGGGAGCAAGGGCTTCGGCAAGGGGAATTTCAAGGCGCTGTTTGAAGCCATCGAGCGGGAGCAGGCGCTCAGGGGGAATTTGTAAAGTGCCGAGTGGAGAGTGCCGAGTGCGAGTGCTGAAGTGGCCGAGTGGCCGAGTGTTGAGTGAATGGCGCTGCGTTCGTTAGCATTCTCCACTCAGCCCCACTCTGCACTCTCCACTCTCCACTCTCCACTCGGCACTTCGTGAGTCACCATGCCCATTTACCACACCCTTGGAACCGTGCCGCACAAGCGCCATACGGTGTTCCGCCGTGAAGGCGCGCTGCTGGCCGAAGAGCTGATCGGCAACAAGGGGTTTACCGGTCCGTCGTCGCTGCTGTATCACCTGCACCAGCCGACGCCGGTGCAGGCAGTACGGAAGATGCGCGACCTCGCGTGGCAGCGCGATCCCGAGCGGGAGTTCCGGCATCGCCACTTCCGGACGCATCAGCTCGGCTCCGGCGGAAGCCTGACGCTGGATCGCATTCCGCTCCTCTTCAACACCGACGTCGCGATGTCGTTCGTCCAGCCGACGCGTGCCGACGAGTTCTTCTATCGCAACGCGCAGGGAGACGAGGTCGTGTTCGTCAGCCAGGGCCGCGGCGTGCTCGAGTCGCCGCTTGGCGAGCTGGCGTTCAAGGACGGCGACTACCTGGTCATCCCGCGCGGCATCCTGCACCGCTATCGCTTCGAGCCGGGGCCGCTGAAGTTCCTCGTCATCGAGAGCACGGGCTACGTGCGGACACCGAAGCGGTATCGCAACGAGCACGGCCAGCTGACCGAGATGTCGCCGGTACTCCGAGCGCGACATCCGGCGGCCGCAGAACCTGCCGACGGTGGAGGAGAAGGGCGAGTTCCGGCTGGTGGTGAAGAAGGAGAACCGCCTGTTCGAGATGTCGCTGGTCTACCACCCGTTCGATCTCGTCGGCTGGGACGGCTTTTACTATCCGTGGGCGATCAGCATCCACGACTACGAGCCGCGCGTCGGCCGCATTCACCTGCCGCCGCCCGTGCACCAGACGTTCGAAGGCGACGGCTTCGTCGTCTGCTCGTTCTGCCCGCGGCCGTACGACTTCGATCCGTCCGCCGTGCCGGTGCCCTACAACCACTCCAACGTGATGTCCGACGAGGTGATCTACTACGCCAGCTCGGAGTTCATGAGCCGCAAGGGCATCGAGTACGGCTCGATCACCCTGCATCCGGACGGCATCCCGCACGGACCGCACCCGGGGCGCACCGAGGCCTCGCTCGGCGCGACCCATACCGACGAACTCGCGGTGATGGTCGACACGTTCAAGCCGTTTCACGTGAGCCGCCAGGCCCTCGAAATCGAGGACCCGGAGTACTACCACTCGTGGCTGTCGTAGTCGCGCACTCGTCGGAGACTGGAGTCCGACTCGCGGTACGCAGGCTCGACTTCAGCTTCGTGCGCGTGGTCTTTCCACTCGCGCGACAGCGCCGGCATTCAGTGATGTAATAACGGCGCGATGCTCGCCGTGAACGAGACGCACGATCCCGACCTGCGAAGCTGGGTCGAGTCGGCCAATCAGGCCGCCTCGGACTTCCCGATCCAGAACCTTCCCTTCGGCGTGTTCCATCGGGCGCTGACGCCGGAGCCGCCGCGCATCGGTGTCGCCATTGGCGACCGCATTCTGGATCTCCGTCTCTGCCACCGCGCCGGCCTCTTCGAAGGCGACCTCGCGGCAATAGGCGACGCATGTCTCGCGACGTCGCTCAATCGCCTGATGGCGCTCGGCCCCGGCGCCTGGTCGGCGCTCCGCCGGCGCGTCAGCGAGCTGCTGCGCGAGGACCGCCGCCGCACGCTGCAGAAGAAAGTCGAGCCGTGTCTCGTCATGAAGGCCGAGGCCGTGATGCTGATGCCGGCCGACGTCGGCGACTACACGGACTTCTACGCCTCGATCTTCCACGCCACCAACGTCGGGACGATGATGCGGCCCGACAACCCGCTGCTGCCGAACTACAAGTACGTGCCCATCGGCTATCACGGCCGCGCCTCGTCTCTGGTCCCGAGCGGCACGCCGGTGCGGCGGCCCAGCGGGCAGTCGAAGCCGGAGTCGGTGATGGAGCCGTCCTTCGGCCCGTCGCGACGGCTGGACTACGAGCTGGAGGTCGGCTTCTTCGTCGGTGGCGGCAACCCGCTGGGCGATCCGATCCCGATCGCCGAGGCCGAGTCGCACCTGTTTGGCGTCTGCCTGGTCAACGACTGGTCCGCGCGCGACATGCAGGCGTGGGAATATCAGCCGCTCGGCCCGTTTCTCGCGAAGAGCTTCGCGACGTCGCTCTCGCCGTGGGTAGTGACGCTCGAAGCGCTGGAGCCGTTTCGCGTCCCGGCGCTCATCAGGCCGGATGGCGACCCCGAGCCGCTGCCGTACCTCGACGATCCCCGCCAGCGCGAGCGTGGTGGCATGGACATCCGACTCGAGGCGAGCCTGGCCAGCGAGCAGATGCGCGGCGCGAAGATCGCGCCGTTTGTCGTGTCGCGGAACAGCCTGCGGCATCTCTACTGGACGCCCGGCCAGCTGCTGACCCATCACGCCAGCAACGGCTGCAACCTGCGGCCCGGCGATCTGTTCGCCAGCGGCACGGTCTCGGGCCCGACGCGCGAGTCGCGCGGCTGCCTGCTGGAGCTCGCCTGGCGCGGCCAGCAGCCGATCACGCTCCCCACCGGCGAGACGCGCACGTTCCTCGAAGACGGGGACGAAGTGATCTTCCGCGGCTGGTGCGAGCGGGAAGGCTGGACCCGAATCGGCCTCGGCGACTGCCGCGGCGTCGTCCTGCCGGCGTGATCACGTACGGCAACCACAGAGACACGGAGATCACGAAGACACACGGAGAACAGCTTTGGCAGCGGATGGATGTACCCCTGCGCTGGGGTTCATCCGGACGCTGCCAGATTCGTTCTCTGTGCGTCCTCTGTGTGCTCCGTGTCTCCGTGGTTGACGTCCGTGATCAGCGAGTGCCGACCGGCTCGCCGAGGCGCATCGGCATGTCCGCGACCACGTAGGTCATCGCGGCCAGCGCGGCGACATGTTTGGCCAGGTCCACCGGATCGATGCGGTCGACCGTGTCGGCCTCGGTGTGGTGGACCACGAAGTACTTCGACGAGTCCACCTCGGGAGACATCGCGGGAATGCGCGCGGCGGCGACGCTGGGTCCGATGTCCGCGCCTCCGCCGGACGGCCCGACGTGCGTCGCGCCAATCGGCGAGAGCAGCGACGCGATCGCCTGCACCTGCGCGCGCGCGGCGTCGTTGCCGCTGAAGCCGAAGCCGGTCGGCGCGGCGACGCCGAGGTCGGACTCGATCATCAGCACGTGGCGGTCGAGCGCCGCGGCATACCGCGTGCGGTAGTCGAGCCCGCCGCGCAGGCCGTTCTCCTCGTTCGTGTAGAAGACGACGCGCACCGTGCGCCTCGGGCGAAGGTCGAGCTGCTTCAGCAGGCGCGCCACTTCCCAGGCCGCGACGCAGCCGCCCGCGTCGTCGCTGGCGCCGGTGCCGACGTCCCACGAATCGAAGTGGCACGCCACGACGACGATCTCGTCGGGCCGCTCGCGTCCGCGCAGCTCCGCGATCAGGTTGGCCGAGTCGGCCTCGCCCTCGAGCCGCGCGTCCATTTTCAGGCGGACTTTGACCGTCTGCCCGGCCGCCGCGAGGCGTGCGAGACGCTGCGCGTCTTCGGCGGGGATGGCGGCCGCCGGTATCGCCGGCACGCCGGCGCGATACGTCAGCATGCCGGTGTGCGGCGTGCGAAGGCCTTCAGGACCGACCGAGCGCACGAGGGCCGCGACCGCGCCGTGCTGCGCCGCCTGCGATGCGCCGTTGGTCCGGTCCGCGACAGACTGGCCGTAGCCTCGATAGGGGGCGTTGAAGAGGACGATGCGGCCCCGGGCTTCGGCGCCCCGCCGCTCCAGCTCGCCGAAGTTGGTGACGACCAGCAGCTCTGCCTCGAGGCCGTCGGGCGGCGTGCCGACGCTCATGCCGAGTCCGAGCATCGGGATGCGATGCGCGCGCGGCGCAACCGTCTCGAGCGACTCCTGTCCGCGGACCCACTTCGGCACCTTCACCGGGTCGGTCCACACCGCGTCGAGCCCGTCCTTGCGGATCTGGTCCGCCACCCACGCCGTCGCGGCCTCGAGCGAGGCGGAGCCGCTCAGGCGATGGCCGAACAAGTCGGTCAGCAGGGCCAGGCGATTCCAGGCAAACTGATCGGCGGTGGCGGCCGCGAGAATCCGTGCGACCGGCTCGCGATACGCCTCGACGCCCGTTCCTGCCTGCGCGTGAATCCTGCTGACGGTACCAGCCGGCACTAAGCCCAGCAGACCGACCATCGCGCACATCACTGTCGCTCTCACGCAAGCCCGGCTCATCTTCATGTATCGAGCATATCCGACCCGGTGGCCGTTCGCGGGGCGTAGGATGGGCCATGGTCATTCGTCGATTGCCCGCGCACGGAATCGCCATGCTGCTGCTGGGAGTGCTGCTGGGATGCGGCGGGTCCAACGGCGGCGATTCGGGCGAGGACGGCGAGCCGCCGCCGACAACGCCACCGGGCGGTCTGCCGGTCGCGACATTCACCGCCGCCGACGGCACGCGCTTCGGTGTCCAGACGCTGGCGACCGGACTGCAGATTCCGTGGAGCCTCGCGTTCACGCCCGACGGCCGGCTGTTCATCGCCGAGCGGCCAGGCCGCGTACGCGTCTTTCAGAACGGCGCGTTGCGCGCCGATCCCGCCCTCACGCTCGCCGATGTGTTCACCGACGGCGAGAGCGGCATCCTCGGGATGACGGTCCATCCCGACTTCGCGACCAACGGCCTGGTGTACCTGACCTACACCGCCAACGGCCCGCGCGGCCCGATCGCGCGCCTGATGCGCTTCCGCGAGCTGGACAACCGCTTCGCCGAAGGCGTCGTCCTGCTGGATGACGTGCCGGCGGCCGGCATCCACAACGGATCGCGCGTGCGTTTCGGACCCGATCGGCGCCTCTACGTCACCTTCGGCGATGTCGCCGTGCCGTCGACCGCGCAGGACGTCGCGTCGCTGAACGGCAAGGTGCTGCGCCTGAACGAGGACGGCACCAGCGCGTCCGGCAACCCGTTCAACTCCCCGGTCTACTGGTCCGGCCACCGCAACCCGCAGGGCATCGACTGGCATCCCGTCACCGGAGACCTCTGGGCCACCGAGCACGGCCAGACGAACAACGACGAGATCAACGTGATCGAACGCGGCCGCAACTATGGCTGGCCGATCATCGAGGCGGACCAGGCGCGGCCCGACATGGTGACGCCGGTGACGTTCTACGTGCCGGCGGTCGCGCCATCGGGCGCGTCCTTCTATCGCGGCACGCAGATCCCGGCGTTCAGGAATCAGCTGTTCGTCGCGACGCTGCGGGGCATGGCGCTCTTACGGATCACCGTCGACGGCCGCCGCATCACCGCGCAGGAGCGGCTGCTCGAGAACCGCTACGGCCGCCTGCGCGACGTCGTCTCCGGGCCCGACGGCTATCTGTACGTGTGCACGAGCAACCGCGACGGAAGGACGTCGCCGGTGGCCGACGACGATCGGGTATTGAGGATTGTTCCTGTCAACTGATCACGTACGCCAACCACGGAGTCACGGGGAACACGGAGGTTACACGGACAACGAAACCTGCAGAGCGTCGGATGTACCCGCCGTATTGGGGTTCATCCGAACGTTGCCAGTCGCGTTCATTGTGCGTCTCCGTGTCCTTTGTGTCTCTGTGGTTGACGTCCGTGGACTAGCGCCCTGGCCGTCCGGTCTGACGGTGACGGGCTGGATGAAGGGCATCAGCGCGCGGAGCTTCGCGCCGACTTCCTCGAGGATCTGCGTCTGCTCGGCCGCGCGGTGCGGCTGGAACCACGGACGCCCGTCCTCGTTCTCCTTGACCCACTTCTTCGCGAAGGTGCCGTCCTGGATCTCGGCGAGGAGCTTCTGCATCTCGGCGCGCGCGGCCTCGCCGATCACCCGCGGACCGGCGGTGTAGTCGCCGTACTCGGCCGTGTCGCTCACCGAGTAGCGCATGTAGTTGAGGCCGCCGCGATACATCAGGTCGACGATCAGCTTCAGCTCGTGGAGGCACTCGAAGTAGGCGACTTCCGGCTGATAGCCGGCGTCGACCAGCGTCTTGAACCCCGCCTTGACGAGCTCGCTGACGCCGCCGCAGAGCACCGCCTGCTCGCCGAACAGGTCGGTCTCGGTCTCCTCGGTGAACGTCGTGACCAGCACACCGGCGCGCGTGGTGCCGATGCCCTTGCCGTACGCCAGGGCCTGGGCGAGCGCCTTGCCGCTGGCGTCCTGCTCGACGGCGACCAGCGCCGGCGTGCCGCCGCCCTCGACGAACAGCTCGCGGACGCGATGCCCCGGCGACTTCGGCGCGATCATCGAGACGTCGACGTCCTTCGGCGGCGTGATCGTGCCGTAGCGGATGTTGAAGCCGTGCGCGAACATCAGCGTCTTGCCGGCGGTGAGGTGCGGCGCAATCGACTCGCGATACAGCTTCGGCGCGGTCGTGTCGGGCACCAGGATCATGATCACGTCGGCCCACTTCGCGGCCTCGGCGACGGTCTTGACCTCGAGCCCGGCGGCCTTCGCCTTCGCGGCCGACTTGCTGCCTTCGGCCAGGCCGACGGCGACGTTCACGCCGCTGTCCTTCAGGTTCAGCGCATGGGCGTGGCCCTGGGACCCGTAGCCGATGATGGCGACGTTCTTCGATTGGATGAGCGAGAGGTCGGCGTCTTTGTCGTAGTAGATGGTTGCCATGGGAATTGACGATTGGACGATTGCGGATTGACGATTGGAGATGGCTCCGGACCCGGACTCCGGACCCCGGACTCCGGACCCCGAATCTCACACCGAGTAAGAAACCCCCGACGTCTTCGTGCGCGTCCTCGCCGGCGAAGCGGTCCTCGAGCTTCTCGGCGGGGCGCGGGCCGCGCGCCATCGCCACCCGCCCGGTCCGGACCATCTCGAGCACGCCGTATGGCTGCAGGACGTCGAGCAGGCGCTCGACCTTGTCGCCGCTGCCCGTGATCTCGACGATCAGCGAGTCGTGCGAGACGTCGACCGTGCGGGCGCGGAAGACGTCGGCGAGCTGGATGATCTGCGCGCGCGTCTCGTGCGTCGCCGTCACCTTGATCATCGCCAGCTCGCGCTCGACCGACGGCTGATCGGTGATGTCGTCGACCCGCAGCACGTCCACCAGCTTGTAGATGTTGGCTTCGACGCGCCGCGCCGACGCCGGGTCAGCGTCGCAGACGATGGTCATGCGCGAGACGCCCGGCGTCTCGGTGTGACCGACCGTCAGCGAGTCGATGTTGAACGCGCGCCGCCGGAACAGCGAGGCAACGCGGTTCAGGACGCCCGGCTTGTCTTCAACGTAAACCACAAGTGTATGGAGCATATACAACTCTCATCATACGTACGTCGACAGAGTTGCAGGGAATATGGCGAATTGCGGAGCCTTCAACGGTTCCGACCTCCCAACAAGTTCTCAGTGCGTCCTCTGTGATCTCCGTGTCATCCGTAATCGCCGATCGTGACATGTACTAGGCGTCCGCCGCGGTTTCGACAATCGGGCTCGGCCGCCGGATCATCGCGTGCAGGTCCGCGCCGGCCGGCACCATCGGGTACACCGAGTCTTCCTGCTCGACCTGGAAGTCGATGACGACGCCGCCCTTGTGATTCCTGGCGGAACGCACCGCCGGCACCACCTCGGCCCGCTTGGTGACGGTCACGCCCGTCAGGCCGAACGCCTCGGCCAGCTTGGTGAAGTTCGGGTTCACCAGCGGCGTCGCGGCGTAGCGCTTCTCGTAGAAGAACTCCTGCCACTGCCGGACCATGCCGAGGTAGCCGTTGTTGATGATCGCGACGTTGATGTCGATGTTCTCCTGCATCACCGTCGCCAGCTCGCACATCGTCATCTGGAAGCCGCCGTCGCCGACGACCACCCACACCTCGGCGTCGGGCTTGGCAATCTTGGCGCCGATGGCCGCCGGCAGCGCGAAGCCCATGGTGCCGAGGCCGCCGCTCGTGATGAGCGACCGCGGCGTGTTGTGCTTGTAGTACTGCGCCTCCCACATCTGGTGCTGGCCGACGTCGGTGACGACGATCGCGTTGCCGTCGGTCTCGCGCCAGAGGTCGTTGATCACGTGCGCGGCATAGAGGTGGCCGCTGTCGGGCAGGTTCTGGATGTCCCGCACGGCGGAGTCGCCCTTCAGCTCGTTGATCCGCGCCAGCCACTCGACGTGCTCGGTCGACGGCACATGCGGGGCCAGCTCCACCAGCACTTCGCGCAGGTCGCCGACGAGCGCCACGTCCACGCGGACGTTCTTGTTGATCTCCGCCGGATCGATGTCGATGTGGATCTTCCTGGCGTTCGGCGCATACGTCTTCAGGTTGCCGGTGACGCGGTCGTCGAAGCGCATGCCGAAGGCGAGCAGCAGGTCGGCCTCCTGGATCGCGGTGTTGACCCAGGCCTCGCCGTGCATGCCCATCATGCCGAGGTTCAGCTCGTGGCTGGCGGCGACGCCGCCGAGTCCCAGCAGCGTCATCGCGATCGGCGTCTGCGTCCGCTCGGCAAACGCGACGACCTCGCGTCCGGCCTGCGACTGGATGATGCCCCGTCCGGCGAGAATCACCGGCCGCTTCGCGTCGTTGATGAGCGCGAGGGCCTTCTGGTAGTCAGCCGGCGCCGGCCGGTGATCGGGCCGGTAGCCGCGGAGCTTCGGCTCGGCGGCGTCCCAGTCGAACTCGGCGCTGCTCTGCTGCGCGTCCTTCGTGATGTCGATCAGCACCGGGCCCGGCCGGCCCGAGGCCGCGACGTGAAACGCCTCGCGGATCGTCGGCGCCACGTCGTCGGCGCGGGTCACGAGGTAGTTGTGCTTCGTGATCGGCAGCGTGACGCCCGTGATGTCGGTTTCCTGGAAGGCGTCGCTGCCAATCAGCTTGCTGCCGACCTGCCCGGTGATGCAGACGATGGGGGAGGAGTCGAGCATCGCGGTGGCGATGCCGGTGACCATGTTCGTCGCGCCGGGGCCCGAGGTCGCGATGGCGACGCCGACCTGGCCGGTCGCCCGCGCGTAGCCGTCGGCCATGTGCGTGGCGCCCTGCTCGTGGCGGACGAGGATGTGCCGCATCGGGTACTGCGTCATCGCGTCGTAGGCCGGCAGAATTGCCCCGCCCGGATAGCCGAACACCGTGCTGACGCCCTGCCGCAGCAGCGACTCCCAGATGATCTGTGCGCCGGTTTTCTTCATATGAGTTCCCGTTGCCAACAACCAACAACCACGAAGACACGATGCCGCGATGACACGAAGGCACGGCCAGAATGGCCGACGAACGATCCCGGACGTTCCGTCCCGAGAACCGTCGTGTCGTCGTGTCGTCGTGTCGTCGTGGTTGTCATCCTGTAATCGCTCCCTCGCTCGCCGACGACACCAGGCGCGCGTACTTCGCCATGACGCCGCTCGTGTAGCGCGGGGCCGGAGGCGTCCACGCCTTCAGCCGCTGCGCGATCTCCTCGTCACTCAACTCCACGTCCAGCCGCCGGCTGGGGATGTCGAACACGATCGTGTCGCCCTCGCGCAGCGCGGCGATCGGTCCGCCGGCCAGCGCCTCGGGCGCGACATGCCCGGCCATCAGCCCTCGCGTCGCCCCGGAGAAGCGGCCGTCGGTCAGGAGCACCACCGACTCGCCCAGCCCGGCGCCGACGATCGCCGCGGTGACCGCCAGCATCTCCGGCATGCCGGGGCCGCCCTTTGGCCCCTCGCCGCGGATGACGACGACGTCGCCGGCCTTGATCTGGTTGTGCAGCACGGCGTCGAGCGCCGGCTGCTCGCCCTCGAACACCCGCGCCGGCCCGCGGTGATGCTGCAGGCTCGAGCCGGCGACTTTCACCACCGCGCCTTCCGGCGCCAGGTTGCCCTTCAGGATCGCCAGGCCGCCTGTGCTCTTTATCGGGCGATCGAGCGGCCGCACGACCTCCTGCCCCGCGGTCTCCTGCGCCAGGGCCGCCTCCTCGCCGATGGTCCGGCCGGTGACGGTCGGCTGGCTGGCGTGGAGCAGGCCCGCGTCCAGCAGGCGCTTGGCCACCAGGCGGATGCCGCCGGCGCGGTGCAGGTCGGTCGCGACGAACCGCCCGCCCGGCTTCAGGTCCGCGAGGGTCGGCACCTGCCGGCTGAGCGTGTCGAAGTCCTCCATCGCGAGGGGCAGGCCGGACTCCCGGGCAATGGCCAGCAGGTGCAGCACGGCGTTGGTCGACCCCCCGGTGGTGAGGACGGCCGCAATCGCGTTTTCGAGCGACGCGCGCGTGATGATCGCCGACGGCATCAGCTGGGACTTCACCAGGTCCATCACCAGCCGTCCGGCCTGGCGTCCGACCTCGGCCTTCGCCGGGTCTGTGGCCGGCACCGACCCGCTGCCCATCGGCGCGATGCCGAGGAACTCGATCGCGGTGGCCATGGTGTTCGCGGTGAACTGGCCGCCGCAGGCGCCGGCGCCGGGACACGCGTGGTCCTCGAGGTCCTTCAGGTCGGCGTCGCTCATCTTCCCGGCCGCGTGCGCGCCGATGCCCTCGAAGACGTCCTGGATCGTGACGTCCTTGCCCGTGGAACGTGCCCGGCGCAATCGACCCGCCGTAGAGCACCAGGCCCGGCACGCCCAGCCTCGCCACGGCCATCGTGGTGCCGGGGATGGTCTTGTCGCAGCCGCAGAGCGCGACGACGGCGTCGAAGCAGTTGCCGCGGGCGACGAGCTCGATGGAGTCGGCAATCACCTCGCGGCTGATGAGGCTCGCACGCATGCCGGGGCTGCCCATCGTGATGCCGTCGGAGATGGAGACGGTGTTGAACTCCATCGGCGTGCCGCCGGCTTCGCGGATGCCGTCCTTCACGTGCTCGGCCAGCGCGCGCAGGTGGTAGTTGCACGGGCCGATCTCGATCCACGTGTTGGCGACGCCGACGATCGGCTTGCGCAACGCCTCATCGTCGAAGCCCGAGGCCTTCAGCATCGCCCGCGCGCCGGCGCGGTGCGGCCCCTCGGTGATGGCGGCGCTGTTACGGCGGTAAACCGGCACGAAACTCATCGATCAGACCTGTGTGGCCGCGGATTCGCGGCTCTTCCAGCTGCGATAGGAGCCGAGCGTGCGCATCGAGCGCGCGAACTCGGCCAGATGGACCAGCGCCCGCGAGCACCGCAAGTCGTGGCGCCCGAGCGGCAGGTCGACATAGAACAGGTATTCCCACGGCCGCCCGCGAATCGGGCGCGACTCGATCTTCGTGAGGTCGATGTCGCGCAGCGCGAACACCGAGAGGGCCTTGAAGAGCGCGCCCGGCTCGTTCGGCAGCGAGAAGACGACCGTGGTCTTGTCCACCTGCGGGTCGCTGTCGGCGACGCGGCTCACCAGCAGGAACCGCGTGATGTTGTCGGAGAAATCCTGAATCTCGGCCTTGAGGATCTCCAGGCCGAAGACCTCGGCGGCGCGCTCCGAGGCGATGGCGGCGGCGCCGACCAGGTGCTGTTCCTTCACCAGCTTCGCGCTGCCGGCGGTGTCGTAGGTCGCCTCGACGGCGACCCCGGGCATCGCGCGCAGGAACCGCTCGCACTGCGCCAGCGCCTGCGGATGGGAGTAGATGCGCGTGATTTCGTCCAGCCGCGTGCCCGGCAGCGCCATCAGGTTGTGCGTGACGACGAGCTGCACCTCGCCGACGATGGGGAGGTCGTGCTCCAGCAGCAGGTCGAAGTTCCGGTGGATGCTGCCGCCGATGGAGTTCTCGACCGGCAGGATGCCATGCGTCGCCTTGCCGCCGGCGACCGCCTCGAAGACCAGCTCGAAGCTCTCGCACGGCAGCAGATCGGCGTGGTCGATGAAGCGAAGCGCCGCGGCTTCGCTGTACGCGCCGGGTTCACCCTGGAAGGCGATACGCACAGTCCGAAAAGACTACTTGGAATTTATCGAGGTGGCAATCAAGATAAACGTAACTTATGACTGGATGTAGCGGGCGGATGAGCTGCGCGGTGGGTTGCGCCGTATAATCCCCCGAACTTTCTCGAGGGTGGGACATCGATGCCGATCCGACGCGTGTTGCTCGTTCTTGCACTCCTCCTGGCGGCCGCGGCCGGCCCGGCCGCGCAGGCCCCGGCCCCATCGGCCGAGGCGACCAAGACCATCTGGTTCTTCTACACCGTGAAATGGGGGTTCCAGAACGAGTTCCTGGACCTTTTTCAACGGAATCACTACCCCATCCTGAAGGCCCAGCTCGACGCCGGCGTCTTCACGCGCGTCCGCACCTTCGTGCCGGAAAATCACGGGGATGGCCGCGCCGACTGGACGTTTGCCGTGGAGTTGGTGGAGGCGGCCAAGAAGCCGCCCTTCGACGAAGCCGCCACCATCGCCAAGCTCTATCCGGACCAGGAGAAGTTCCGGAAGGAAGAGCAGCGCCGCTTCGAGATTCTCGTGGCCCACTGGGACGTGCCGCTGAACGTCGTCGACATGGCCACCCGGAAGCCGTCGCAGTAATTCAAAGTGCAAAATGCAAAGTGCAAAGTGCGGAAGTGAACTAGCCAAGTGCGAGTGCCAGGCGCAAGATACGACGGGGCCGTGCACCCGTAGGGAGGGCGCTCGAACAATGCTCCCGTTCTTCGCACTTAGCACTTCACATTTCGCACTTCTCCTCGCTCTCCTCGCGCCATGCTGACCACTCTCGGATGGACGCCGGCGCTCGAGGCGGCATTTGCGCCTCACGCCGCCGAGGGACTGGTGCCGGCGCGCGTGGCCGTGGCGTATGGGGCGACCTATCGGGTCGTCACCGGGGACGGCGAGTACCTGGCGGACGCCACAGGCCGGATGCGGCACGAGGCGCAGGGCCGGCGCGATCTGCCGGCGGTCGGCGACTGGGTGGCGGTCAAGCCGACGACGATGGCCGGCGGGCGCGCCACGATTCAGGCCATCCTGCCACGCACGAGCCTGTTCTCGCGGAAAGCCGCCGGCACGGACACGACCGAGCAGCTGCTGGCAACCAACGTCGACATCGCGTTCCTGATGACGGCCTTCGATCAGGACCTGAACCTGCGCCGGCTCGAGCGCTACCTGGCGATGACGTGGGAGAGCGGGGCGACGCCGGTCATCCTCGTCAACAAGACCGACCTGTCGACCGATGTCGAAGCCGTGCGTGCCGAAGTGGATCGCGTCGCCAGCGGCGTCCCGGTGCACGCCATCAGCGCGAAGCATCGTGAAGGGCTCGAAGCGCTCGCCCCATACCTGCAACCGGGTCGCACGCTGGTCGTCCTCGGTTCGTCCGGCGTGGGCAAGTCGACGTTGATCAATCGGCTCATCGGCGAGGACCGGCTTCGCACCAATGAGGTGCGCGACTCCGACCACCGCGGCCGGCACACCACGACCCATCGCGAGCTGATCGTGCTGCCGGGCGGCGCGCTGCTCATCGACACGCCGGGCATGCGCGAGCTGCAGCTCTGGACGGCCGAGACCGGGATGGTCGAAGCCTTCGACGACATCAGCGCGCTCGCACCGGAGTGCTACTTCGCCGACTGCCAGCACGCCACCGAGCCGCGCTGCGCGGTGAAGCAGGCGGTGGCAGACGGCCGCCTGCCGGCCGAGCGGCTCGCGAACTTCCACAAGCTGCGCGCCGAGCAGGACGCGCTCGCGGCGCGGCAGGACACACTCGCGCAGCAGGACCGCAAGAAGCGCGAACGCATCGGCTCGCGCGCCGTGCGCAACTACTACCAGATCAACCCGTCGAAAGGACAGAAGTGAGTCAGTCACCGGCCGCATCGGCGCGCCCGACGCGCGTCAAGCTGCTCGTCACCTGCCTGGTGGACACCGTCTATCCCGACGTCGGCTTCGCCACGGTGACCCTGCTCGAGCGCCTGGGGCTGACCGTCGAGGTCCCGGCCGGCCAGACCTGCTGCGGCCAGCCGGCATTCAACTCCGGCTCCTGGGACGACGCGCGCGCGATGGCGCGGCACTTGATCGATGTCTTCGGCGACGACGACGTGCCGGTGGTGGTGCCATCGGGGTCGTGCGGCGACATGGTGATCCACCAGGCGCCGCATCTGCTGGCTGGCGAGCCCGCTTATGCATCCCGCGCGCAAGCGCTCGCGGCGCGCACGCACGAGTTGACCGCGTTCGTCGTCGACGTCATGGGCGTCCGCGACACCGGCGCGCGCACCAGTGACCGGGTCACGTATCACCCGGCCTGCCACGGCCTGCGCGGCCTGGGTATCGCGGAACAGCCGCTGGCGCTGCTCGACGCGGCGACGGCAGGCACCCGGTGTCCGCTGCCAGAGGCCGACACCTGCTGCGGTTTCGGCGGCCTGTTCGCGGTCAAGCTGCACGGCGTCTCCGGCAGCCTGCTCGACCGCAAGATCGCGAACATCGAGCAGAGCGGGGCCGACACGCTGGTGGCGACCGACGTCAGCTGCCTGATGCACATCGCCGGCGGCCTGCACCGGAAGGGAAGCGCCATGAGGGTGAAGCACCTGGCCGAGGTGCTGGCCGAGGGGCTGCCGAGATGAGTGCCGCGACGCCCGCCTCCGCCAAGGCTTCGGCGGGCAAGCCCGCCACCTTCTACGCGCGCATCGACCAGGCGCTGGCCAACCCGCGGCTGCAGGCCGCGGTGCGCGGCGCGACCCAGCGGATGGCCGGCGGGCGGCAAACCGCGGTCGCGGCCCTGCCCGAGATGGACGCGCTGCGCGATCACGCCCGCGCCATCCGCGCGCACACCATCGCGCATCTCGATCGCTACCTGCGGCAGTTTGCCGAGAGCGTCGAGCGCCGCGGCGGGCACGTGCACTTCGCGGCCACCGCCGAAGAGGCCGTCGCGATCGTCCGCGAGATCGCCGCCCGGCACGACGTGAAGACCGTGGTCAAGGGCAAGTCGATGGTCAGCGAGGAGATCGAGCTGAACGCCGGCCTCGAGCGCGCCGGCGTCGAGGTGATCGAGACCGACCTCGGCGAGTTCATCGTGCAGCTCGACGGCGATCACCCCTCGCACATCGTGATGCCGATCATCCACAAGGATCGCCACGACGTCGCACGCCTCTTCCGCCGCACGCTGAACGCGACCGAGGACGAGGTGCAGGACGCGCCGCGGATGGCCGGGCTGGCCAGGCGGGTGCTGCGCGCCGGATTCCTGCGCGCCGACATGGGCATCTCGGGCGGCAACTTCGGCGTCGCCGCTACCGGCAGCGTCTGCATCACCACCAACGAAGGCAACGGCCGGCTGACGACGTCGGTGCCGCGCGTGCACATCGCGCTGATGGGCATCGAACGCCTCGTGCCCAACCTCGACGATCTCGGCGTGATGCTGCAGGTGCTCGGCCGGAGCGCCACGGGCCAGCAGCTCACCGTGTACTCCAACGTCATGAGCGGGCCGCGGCGGTATGGTCGGGCGGGTCAGGCGGGTCTGGCAGGTCAGGCGGGTCAGGCAGGTTGCCACCGGAGCTGGCGGAGGCGGGTCAGGACGACGAGTCCGACGGGCCCGAGCACTTCCACGTGGTGCTCGTGGACAACGGGCGCAGCTCGCTGGTGGGCGGCGAGCTGGCGGAGATCCTGTACTGCATCCGGTGCGGCGCGTGCCTCAACAGCTGCCCGGTCTACCAGCAGCTTGGCGGCCACGCCTATGGCAGCGTGTATCCCGGCCCGGTCGGCGCCGTGCTGATGCCGGCGCTCCGCGGCCTGCACCAGTGGCACGACCTGCCGCAGGCAAGCAGCCTCTGCGGCGCCTGCCGCGAGGTGTGCCCCGTGCGCATCGACATCCCGCGCATGCTGCTCGAGCTGCGCGACAAGACCACGCAGGCCGGCCTCACGCCGATGTGGGTGACCTTCGGCGTCACCGTGTTCCGCCAGCTGGCGACGCGGCCCGCGCTCTTCCGCCGCGCCCAGTCGGTGGCGGGCTGGGCAACGCGGCGGCTCGCGCGCAACGGCTGGATTCGCAAGCTGCCCGGTCACATGGCCCGCTGGACCGAGAAGCGCGATTTCCCGGCCTTTGCGGCGAAGACCTTCCAGCAGCGCTGGCAGGAGCGCGGGCGATGAAGGACAGCCGCGACAACGTCCTGGCGACGGTGGCGCGCGGCGTCCGCTCCGGCACGCTGCCGCCCGGCGCGAAGGCGGAGCACCCCGGTGCGCCGCCGGTGCTCGGCCGCCCGTCAGACCGCGACGCGATGGCCGCGAGCTTCATCGCGCAGCTCGAGAAGTTGTCTGGCGTCGTGCACCGCGTGTCGAGCGACAGAGACGCCGTCGCGACCGTGCTCGGGCTCGTCGAGGCGCGCGGCGCCACGCGAGTCCTGGCCTGGGACGATCGGTGGCTGCAGCCTGAAGGGATTGGCGACAGCCTGCGAGCGCGCGGCGTGACGCTCGAGCCGTGCTGGCTGCCGGCGGCGGGACCGGAACGCGCGGCGCGGCTCCAGGCCCTCGACCCGGTGCCGGTCGGCCTCACCGGCGCCTTCGCGGCGCTCGCGGACACGGGCAGCGTCGTCGTCATCAGCGGACCGGGCCGCGGGAGGATTGCGTCCTTGCTGCCGCCGACGCACATCGCCGTCGTCCGCGCGGAACAGCTGTTCCCCAGTCTCGGGCATTTCCTCGCCGCCAATGCCGGCGCCGCGGACATCGGCTCCAACATGGTCGTCATCACCGGGCCCTCGCGCACCGGCGACATCGAGGGCACGCTGGTGCTCGGTGTCCACGGGCCCGGCGACCTGCACGTCGTGCTGATCGGCTGATGGAGCGCTACGGCGTGACGGCATCGGTGCCTGGCAGAATTCGGACCGACCGTCTGCTGCTGCGCTCGTGGGCCGCCGAGGATGCCCCCGCGTTGCTGCCGCTCCTCGAAGCCAATCGCGCCCATCTGGGCCCGTGGATTCCGCCGCACGTCGCGGCGCCGGCGCCGCTCGAGGCGCTGGCCGCGCGGCTGGAGGGTTTTGCCGGCGACTTCGCGGCGGGCCGGGCGTTTCGTTTCGCGCTGCTGACGCGCAAGGGCGGGCAACTGCTGGGTGAAGCCGACCTGTTCCCGCGGAATGCGACCGGGCGCGTTCCGCTGGCCGACGCCGATTGCGTGGAGCTGGGGTACTGGCTGGACGCCGCGGTCACCGGCCGTGGCTACGCGACCGAGGCCACGCGCGCGCTGCTCGACCTCGCCGCGACCGAGCTCGGCATCGGCCATGCCGAGGTCCGCTGCGAGATGACCAACGCCGCCAGCGCCGCGGTGCCACGACGCCTGGGATTCGTCCTGAGCGGGGTCGTCACCGATGATGCCGTTGTACCCGGTGCCCCGCCCGTCACGCTCCAGATCTGGACCTGCGCGCTGGCGACGCGCTGATCGCGCGGCCCCTGCGGGCTCGTACGGCTGTTATATGCTCCCCACGCCGTGACGCCCTGGCCGCAGACCTACGACCCTCTCGGCAGTCTCGTTCTCTCGACGCTGCTGGCCTCGCTTCCGGTGATCGTGCTGCTCGGCACGCTGGCCGTGCTGCGCTGGCCGGCTCACCTGGCAGCCCTCGCCGGCCTTGGCGCGGCGCTGGCGATTGCCATCGGTCCCTTCGGTATGCCGGCGCCGATAGCGCTGGCCTCGGCGGGCTACGGTGCCGCCTACGGTCTGCTGCCGATTGGCTGGATCGTCCTCAACGTCATCTTTCTCTACCGGCTGACGGAAGAGCGCGGGCTCTTCGACGTGCTGCGGCACAGCATCACCGCCGTCACCGACGACCGCCGCCTGCAACTGCTCGTGGTCGCGTTCTGCTTCGGCGCCTTCTTCGAAGGGGCGTCGGGCTTCGGCACGCCTGTGGCGGTGACCGGCGCGATACTCATCGGGCTCGGCTTCTCGCCGCTGGCGGCCTCGGGCCTGTCGCTCATCGCCAACACGGCGCCGGTCGCGTTCGGCGCGCTGGGCACGCCGATCATCGCGCTCCAGAGCGTGACGGGACTCGATCTGTTCGCGTTGAGCGGGATGGTCGGGCGGCAGCTGCCGTTCTTCTCGGTCATCGTGCCGTTCTGGCTCGTGTGCGCGTTTGCCGGCTGGCGCGGCATGGTCCAGGTGTGGCCGGCAATCCTGGTCGCCGGGGTGGGATTCGCCGTGCCGCAATGGCTCGTGTCGAACTATCACGGACCGTGGCTCGTGGACGTCGTCGCGTCGGTGGTGTCGCTGACGCTGGTCACGTTGTTCCTCCGCGTCTGGCATCCGGCGCAGCGTTGGACCGAGGCGGGTCAAGGCGGTCTTGCGGGTCAGGCAGGTCAGGCAGGTCCCAGGCGGGTCGAGCGGGTCCGCATGCGGGTCTCGCAGGCCGGGATGTCTGGCGCGCGTGGACGCCCTGGATCATTCTCAGCGTCGTCGTCTTCGCGTGGGGCATCCCCGCGACGAAGGCATGGCTCGACAGCCTCTCAGTCGTAAGGATTCCCGTGCCGTGGCTGCACCAGGCGGTGATGCGCGTGCCTCCTGTCGTTGCCGCACCGCACCCGGAGTCGGCGGTGTACGCCGTCAACTGGCTGTCGGCGACCGGCAGCGGCATCTTCCTCGCGTCGATCCTCGCCGGCCTGGCCATGGGGTGCTCGATCGGCATGATGGCGCGCACCTACTGGCAGACGCTGAAGCTGGTGCGGCTCTCGCTCATCACCATCAGCGCGATGATGGCGGTCGGCTTCACGACGCGCTACTCGGGGCTCGACGCGACGCTCGGCCTCGCCTTCGCGAAGACCGGCATCTTCTACCCGTTCTTCGGGACGATGCTGGGGTGGCTGGGGGTCGCGCTGACAGGCAGCGACACGTCGTCGAACGTCCTGTTCGGCAGCCTGCAGAAGATCACGGCCGAGCAACTCGGACTCAGCCCGGTGCTGATGGCCGCCGCCAACTCTTCGGGCGGGGTCATGGGCAAGATGATCGACGCCCAGAGCATCGTCGTCGCCAGCACGGCGACGAGGTGGTACGGGCATGAAGGAGACATCCTGCGCTACGTGTTCGTTCACAGCGTCGTCCTTGCGTGCCTCGTGGGTGCTGCTCGTGATGCTGCAGGCGTATGTCGCGCCGTTCACCGCGCTTGTCAGGTGACGTAGAGCCGCGCCGGCTTTCCGTCATGCAGGCCGACCTGAAAGTGCGTTCCAAAACTTGCGACGTTTGGCTGCCGCAGTTTAAACGGTCTAAGAGGACCGCACGGCTCACCGCGCTGTCGCAGGACGCCGGATTGCTTGCCCCGGCAGCGCCGCTCGTACCAGACGCCGTCGCGGATTACGGGCGTGCCATTCACGATCACGTAGCGCATCCCCACCGCCGTCTGGTGCGGCTGCGTGTAGGTCCCGCGGTCCGACACCGTCGCCAGATCGAACGCGACGATGTCGGCGTCGGCGCCGACCGTGAGACGCCCCTTTCTTGACATCTGCGGCACGCCCTCTTCCAGTATCTGCGCCGGGCTTCTCCGCGATTCGCGCGAAGAGCCACGACGCCGAGAAGCCGTAGTTGGTTGGCCGTCCCTCGCGGGCGACCCGCTCGTAAGCGGCCGCGACCGGAAGCGTGCCGGACTCGAGCTCGAGCGCGGTCGTGACGCCGTCAAACGCCTGCATCTCGCCGCCGGCAGGTCCTGGCCGTGCGCGTGCAGGTCGATGAACCCCGGCGTCACCACGAGCCCGGTCGCGTCGAGCACCGTGCGCCCCTGCAAGTGGCGTCGGCGAGATGGCTTCAAATCCGGCCATCGCGGACGCCAACCGACCGTATGGCGTCGAGGCCGGTCTGAGGGTCGATCACGCGGCCGTTCGCGACGACGAGGTCGAACGAGCCTTGCGCTGCGCCAGGAGTCTGGCCTTCTGTCTGCGCCGACGCAGCGAGCATGGCGGCAATGAGGCAGGCGGCCCCTGCGGCACACGCCGCGCGCGACTCGGTTTGGGAGCGGAGCAGTGTCACGATAAATCCCAGCTTTCGGTAATGGTCTTCCACGCGTCCGATGATTTGGCGCGGATATACTTCGGGTGCTGCGAGGAGACGGCCGCATCCCGTCGTCGGCCGATGAGCCGAGTGGAGCATACCTGAGATGAGGCGCGGGCTTTGGATTCCGGTCGTGGCAGTCGCGCCTGTGCGGGCCTTACCGCTGACGCCCTGTTGACCCACACGGCCCGGGGCGCGCTGACACCCCGCGAGCACAGACATGGCTGGATCACGCGCGAGCTCGTTGCATGGCCGTGGCGGGCATGGCAGTCATCGCGCGCTCGTCGGCGTCGCCATCGCTTCGACCAATGGGCGTCTTTCCGCCAGCCGGCGATCCTAGAGCTGCCGTTCGTCCGCACGCACTTCGGAGACGATCAGGCGTGGAAGGCGCTGCTGGCGGAGGCAACCGCGTTCCATGACGGATTCCGCGCGGCGATTCGCCCGGTCGATGATCGTCGATTCGAGGGGCTTACCGTCGAGCGTCTGCTGGAACTCGTCCCACAAGGACAGGAGCCGTTCTATATCTTCCTGGTGGACGGGGACGCGCTGACGCGTGCCGATGGTGCCGTGCGCGTCGTGAACTTGTACGAGCCGCGCGGTGCGTCGTTCCGAGTGATACCGGCACATCTCTGGTCGGGACAGGCGAACCTGTCGCTGGCCAACATGGATTGCAGGAGTTCACCGGCGCGCTTGACGTTGCGGCGTGTTCCGCGGCTTCTCCCGTGGCGGCGAGGCCGTCGGCCGATGACCGGCCGGAACACGCGGCCAATCGCCTCAGAGGAGGAGCAATGCTTGCCAGGCGTCTGACACCCATTCTGAACGTCTCGATCTCACCGACAGCGTCCGCTGGTTCGAGAAGCTCGGGTGGACGAAGGCCTGGGATTGGGGTGAGCCTCCAACCTTCGGAGGCGTCTGTTCCGGCGATTGTGAGATCTTTCTGTGCTTGAACGGTCAGGGTGGACGCGGGACAACCGGCCTGCCTGCGACATTTGGTCCCGGGTCGAACGAGGAAGCCGAAAAGGCCGTCTGGATGTCCATCTGGGTGGACGACGTCGACGCCATCCACCGGCGCTGCGTCGAGCAGGGGCTCGAGGTCACATGGCTGCCGACCGACATGCCCTGGAATGCGCGCGAGATGCACGTGCGCCACCCGGACGGGCACGTGTTCCGAGTCAGTCAAGGCCTGCCCGAAGTGCCATGAGTCAGGTTCTGCGGTTCCATGGTTCGGTCAGGCGAGACCCGGCGGTCGAAGAGTGGATGCGTGGGCCTTCCGGTGACTTGGGGGCGATCGCGCGGCGGTGGTTTGAGGTATGCGCGACTGCGGCGACGATGTTCGAGAGCTATTGCATGACGGCCATCCGACAGCGTGCGTCGGCGATGCGGCATTCGGCTATGTCAATGCGTTCGCCGCTCATGTTAATGTCGGGTTTTCCGTGGGGCCGAGTTGCTGATCCGGAGGGTCTGCTAGAAGGCAGGCACGTTCATGCGGCATGTGAAGTCAGGCCCGAATGTGATGTGGATGGCGAGGCAGTAAAGAGGCGCATCGAAGCTGCATACACTGACATGAGGCGGCGGGTGTTCACCAACCCGGCCCAGTGATCCGTCGAGGAGCCCGTGCCCATCCGCATCGTCCAGCTCGCAGTCTGCGCGCACGCAACGAAGGCCTGCGGCTCGGCACCGTGCGGCGCCCGCCGCGTGGCGGACCCAGGGCGCAGTTCGCCTCGCGCGATTTTTACGACGTCTGGCTGCCGGATCTGGTGCTGTTGGAAGGACTGGTCACGCAGGCGACGCGGACCGACGAAATGAAAACGTGGCGTGCGTTCGAGCGGCAGTATCGTGCCGAGATGAAGCGGCCCGAGGCAGTCCGGCTGCTTGGACTCCTCGCAGCGCTCTCCGCGCCACACCAGCTTTTCCGTCGGCTGCTACTGCGCCGATGAAGGGCGCTGCCACTGGTCGATCCTGCGGGCGCTGCTGAAGGGCCACGGCGCGGTCATGGCCTGAGGCAGTCGCGTGATTTCGTCTCTGATCACCACCGCGAGCGCCGCGATACTTTTCCTCGGAGGGATCGCGCTCCTGTTCGCGTCCGACGTCATCCTCCCCTCCGTCGTACTGGCTTCCCTGCAGCCGCGTCCTGGATCGGTCAGCTGCTGGCGTCCGCCTGGCTGGCGGTGGCGATGCTCAACTGGTCGCAGCGCTCCCGGCTGGTTGGCGGCATCCACGGGAGGCCCGTGGTGTTGACGAACTTCGCCCTGTATTTCATCGGCGCTCTCGTCCTGCTCCGCGCGGCGCGAGAGCCGGGAAGCGCGGCGACGCTGTGGTGGCTGGCGGCGGCGGCAGCGCTGATGGCGGTGGTCTACGGCGCGCTGCTGGTTCGGGGCAAGTCCGACTCCGCTGACGAGCGGCGGCAAATAGAGTCAGCGTCCGACAGGCCCGGCAGATGCCGTTGATGCGCCACGCGCAGCGCGACGAGGTCGGCACGCTCGACGCGGAGCTCTTGGGATGCGGTGAAGTTCGCCCTCTTCGGAGGTCGAGATCCTCAAGTCGACGGCGGCCAGCGCGAACAGGCACCGCATCAGCGCGAGCTTTTCCTCGTAGCTGGCCACCGCCGAGAACTCGCGCGCGACGATGAAATCCGCCGTGCCGCCGAAGAGCAGGTTGTTCGTCCGGGCGAGCTGCACCACGAGCATCGACTGTTCGCTCGTCAAAAGGCCGTGCTCCCCCACACCACGCTCCCTATCGCGAGTTTCCTCGTCCGACACGTCCCGGTCGGCGCGCGCCACAGCCCAGAAGAGATGGGCAAACCCCCCCAGTCGCGCCCCCTCCCCGTCTCGCGGACTCGCGCGCGAGAAGCCTCTCGCGGGGGCCCCCCTCCCCCTGGCCCCCGCGTCTTCAGGTCCCAGGCCACGACGAAACCGCCTGAAAAGCAACCGTTCAACCTATCCTACCAGCGGGGGCGGACATGCGGGCCTACACGATCACGACCGGGCTGATCTTTCTGGCAGTGACGGGCGCGCATGTCCTGCGCATGGTCGCTGAGCCCGACCTGGCGCGCGAATCCTGGTACTATCACTCACTCTACCCCCCTCCCTGCTCGCGGGCGGCCTGCCCGCCGTCCTTCCGTCACAAACCGTGCGCCGTGGACATCTGGAATGCTCCGCCGGAGCAGGGGTAACCAACCGCGAAACCATCGCGTCCATCGAGCGCGATACGGCGCTACAAGACGCTGCCAATCGACATTCGCGGTGCTCACAGCCGGGCAGCTGGCCGAGGCCGCCGGCGTCGATGGCAATTCCATCGCCGTGATTGCCTGGCACGTGTCCGGCAACCTGAAGTCGCGTTTCACCGACTTCCTGACGTCCGACGGAGAAAAGCCCTGGCGACAGCGTGACTCCGAGTTCGGGATCGCGTCGTCACGCACGACGAGCTGTTGGAGAAGTGGGCCGAGGGCTGGGCGGTGCTGTTCGCGGCGCTCGAGGCGTTATCCGACAGCGACCTCGGACGCGAGGTCCGCATCCGGGGAGAGGCGCTGACGGTGCGGGACGCGCTGCATCGGTCGCTGGCGCATACGACGTATCACGTCGGACAGATCGTCTACTGGGCAAGTCGTTCCGCGGGGCCGAGTGGCGCTCCCTCAGCATCCCGCGACGGTCCGCAAAAAGAGAGGTGACTGGCGATGGATGTCCGTACCGCGCTGAAGGACCTCGTCGGCAGGTGGCAGGGGAGCAACCAGGTGTGGCTGTCGCCTGACGAGCCCGTTCTCCAGTCGAAGGGATCGCCACGTTCAGCTCGGGCGCGCGAGGCGTTTGCAATCGTCAGGTACACCTGGGCCGACAGGGACAGCCGCAGGACGGCTTGCTCGCCGTGCGCCTCGCCCCGGAGCAGAGCGCACTGGACGGCGTCTGGATCGACTCGTGGCATGTGGGCAAGACGTTCATGACGCTCGGCGGCGAGGGCGACCGCGACGGCGGCCTGTCGCTGCTGGGCTCGTACGCGGCGCCGACCGGCCCCGACTGGGGCTGGCGCATCGACTTCAGCTCCGGCAGGCCCGAGGAGCTGCTGGTCCGGATGTACAACATACTCGCCGGACGGCGAGGTCTATCCAGCCGTTGAAGCCCGTTATGCGCGGGTCTCCGCCTGACCTGCCCGACCCGAGCGACTCGCCCCCCGACAGTCATCCGGCCTATCGACGCCGTTGAGCCCGAAATCGAGGGCGTCGACCTCCGCGACCGGTTCTTCGAACGAGCACGACCCGACCGACCCAGCAGCGCGCGCCGCGCGTGTGAGAGCTCGCTATAGGTCACGACGCCGTTCAGCCACGACCCGGCGCGGCCTGACGCGTCGAAGACGCCGGGCCGGTCGTCGTCGAGACAGGCATCGACCAGATCCTCGTCGATCTTGCCGGCCAGCAGCAGCGCCGATGCCAGCACGAGATTCACGAAGGGTGCATCGTGCCCAATTCGCTGCCGGGTTGTAGGTGAGGCGGTACTCGCCGCGCAGCGCATGATGGAGGCCCGCGGTCGCCTTCAGCGCGACGCCGCTGTCTCTGGCACGGACGAGGAAGCGCGCGACCTGCGCAGTCGATGGAAAGCGATCCGCAGTCAGCCCGCCAGCGCGAATCTTCGCCGACAGGCCGTGCGTGGCCAGCGCCTGCAGCAGCGGTAGCGAATCCGGATCGGCCGGAATCTCTACGTAGCGCTCAAGCTGCGCCGGCCAGATCGCCGCCAGCCGTTCAATGTCTGCGGCATTCGCGGCGACCGCCTCGATCGCCTCCACTCGCAGCCGCCGCGGATGGTCATCCAGCGCCAGTGTCGTGGCCAGGCTCTCACTCGTCGCTGGCTTCCGACGAGGACGCTCACACGCCACAGCGCGTCGACGGAACCCCGATACTTCGGCCAGCCGCTCGGCGTCCTCGAGGCGCTCACAGGCACAATCAGCCGGCCCAGCATCCCCGCATGCCCACCGGCGCGGTAGCGCCCGTAGCGGTCGAGCACCACGTCGAGCCGAAGCCCGGCCGGTGGGAAGAGGCCGGCGTAGTCGACGAGGCCGGACAGGCGGCGGTGACAGCGTCCATGGGCGGCAGGGTAACAGGTTGCGTCAGGTTACGGCAGGTGGCGCCAGGTCACGTCAGGTTCGTTTGCGGTTTGTCAGGTTGGCCAGGTTGCCCAGGTTCTGCTTACGATCGGATTATGCGCATGCTGTTGGCACTGCTCGCCCTCTCGGTAAGCGGACTGCGGCGGCAGCCGCGACCGGCCCGGCCAGCGCCGAAGCCGGCGGCGCCGTACAAGACAGCGCTGACGATGGACGAGATGAAGGGAAAGCAGGCGGTGATCGCGACGTCGAAGGGTGCGTTCGTGATCCAGCTGCTGCCGGAGGCGGCGCCGAACCACGTCGGGCACTTCATCGCCGAGGCTCGCAAGGGGACCTACGACAAGACGACGTTCCATCGCGCCATCAGGATGGGCATCATCCAGGGCGGCGATCCGCTCTCGAAGGACCCGGCCAAACGGGCGATGTATGGCACCGGCGGACTCGGAATCCTGACGGCAGAGCTGAACCGCGAGCCCATGACGCGAGGCGCCGTGGCCGCGGTGCTGCAGCCGGGGAAGCCAGACAGCGCGGGGTCGCAGTTCTTCGTCGCCGTCACCGACCAGGTGGCGCTCAAGGTCAGTTCACCGTCTTCGGTCGCGTCGTCGATGGGCTCGAGGTGTGCAGGGATCTCGGAATCGCCCGTCGACGAGAGTCAAGGTCGATGGAGCGAATCGAGATCGAATCGGTGACGATCCGCGACGCCCCGGAGGTGGAGCCGCCACCGTTTGCGACGGAGACGCGGAGTCGCTGGCGAAATACCGCGCCGTCCTCGAGACCACGAAGGGCGCCATCACCATCGCGTTCGCTCCCGACAAAGCGCCCGAGCACGTCCGCAACTTCCTCCGCCTCGCGTCCGCGGGCGTGTACGACGGCACGGCCTTCCACCGTGTCGTGAAGGGATTCGTCGTCCAGACCGGATTTCTGCCGACGCGGGCGGCCCCGCTCACGCAGAAACAGCAAAGCTATGTCACCAACCTCCAGCCGGAGTTCAACGACACGCTGCAGTCGCCGGCGTCGTCTCGATGGCCCGCCTCGACGACCCCGCGAGCGCCTCGACGTCGTTCTTCATCTGCACCGGCCGGCCCCGTCGCTCGACCGTAAGTACACCGCGTTCGGCCACGTCGTGGACGGGATGAACGTCGTGGAGGCGCTGGACGCGGCCCGGTGAGCGGCGACGCGCCGTGGAGCGGATTGACGTCATCAAGGTCAGGATCCAGCAATAAGAGGCGTGGGAGGAGGGCTGCGTCACGGCGGTCTGAGGGCCGAGCGCAGCGCGAGGAACACGGGCAGCGCACGACCGAAGTGACGCGCCGGCGAAGAAGAAGCCGTCGTGGACGGTCGTCTGGCGTGAAGCGCGAGACCTGATCTGGGCGCGCAAGGGACGGCTGGCGGTCGGGCTCGTGCTCATGATCATCAGCCGGCTGGCGGGGCTCGTGCTGCCGGCGACGTCCAAGGTCCCTCATCGACGACGTGATCGGAAAGTCGCGCGGCGACCTGCTCGTGCCGCTGGCGCTCGCCGCCGGCGCGGCGACGCTCGTGCAGGCCGCCACCGCCTTCGCGCTCTCGCAGGTGCTGGGCATCGCCGCGCAGCGCGCGATCACCGACATGCGCGCGACGTGCAGCAGCACGTCCGCGGCTGCCGGTTGCCTATTTCGACTCGACGAAGACCGGCGTCCTGATCTCGCGCGTCATGTCCGACGCCGAAGGCATCCGGAACCTCGTCGGCACCGGGCTCGTGCAGCTCGTCGGCGGCGTGGTGACCGCGGCGATCGCGCTCGGCGTGCTGTTCTATCTCAACTGGCAGCTCACGACGGTCACGCTCGTGCTGCTGGCGCGTTCGGCGGCATGATGGCCGTCGCGTTCAGGCGGCTGCGGCCGCTCTTCCGCGAGCGCAGCAAGCTCAACGCCGAGGTGACCGGCCGGCTCGCCGAGACGCTCGGCGGCATCCGCATCGTCAAGGCCTACACCGCCGAGAAGCGCGAGGCGCTGGTCTTCACGCGCGGCATCCACCGGCTGTTCCGCAACGTCGCCAGGTCGATGGCCGGCGTGTCGGCGGTCGCGGCCGCGTCGATGGTGATCGTCGGCGTCATCGGCGTGCTCATGATCGTCGTCGGCGGCCGCGCGATCCTGAACGGGACGATGACGCTCGGCGACTTCGTCATGTACATCTTCTTCACCGGCCTCGTGGCCGCGCCGCTGGTGCCGATCGCGTCGATCGGCACGCAGGTGAGCGAGGCGTTCGCCGGGCTCGATCGCATCCGCGAGATCCGCGCGATGGCGACCGAGGACGAGGAAGACGCGGCGCGCGAGCCGATCGGGACGGTGCGCGGCGAGGTGGAGTTCGAGGACGTGAGGTTCGAGTACGTCGAGGACGTCGAGTCCTCAAGGGCGTGTCGTTCCACGCCCCGGCGGGCACCACCACCGCGCTCGTCGGATCGAGCGGCTCCGGCAAGAGCACGCTCATCAGCCTGGTGATGGCGTTCAACCGGCCGAAGAGCGGCCGCATCCGCATCGACGGCCGCGACCTCGGGGTCGGTGCGGCTGCGCGACTACCGGCGCCAGCTCGGCGTCGTCCTGCAGGACAACTTCCTCTTCGACGGCACGATGGCCGAGAACATCGGCTTCTCGACGCCGGGCGCGACGCGCGAGGAGATCGAGGCCGTCGGCCGCATCGCGCACTGCGACGAGTTCGTGCTCGGCTTCGAGCAGGGCTACGACACCATCGTCGGCGAGCGCGGCGTGAAGCTCTCGGGCGGCCAGCGCCAGCGCGTCGCGATCGCCCGCGCGATCCTCGCCGACCCGCGCATCCTCATCCTCGACGAGGCGACCTCGAGCCTCGACAGCGAGAGCGAGGCGATGATCCAGGACGGCCTGCGCTCGCTGCGCCAGGGCCGCACGACGTTCGTCATCGCCCACCGGCTGTCGACGATCCGCAGCGCCGACCAGATCCTCGTGCTCGAGCACGGCGAGATCGTCGAGCGTGGCACGCACGAGGAGCTGCTCGCCCACGACGGCCGGTACCGCCAGCTCTACGACAAGCAGTACAACTTCGAGCGCGATCGCTTCATCAATCCCGGCGAGGACTTCACGCCGGAGCCCGACAAGGTGGCCCCGGCGGTTGCTCCCAGCAGGGCGCTCTAGCGACAGCGGTGCGGGGCTCAAGCCCCGCCTCCACGATTGTGGCGGCGGCCTTTCAGAGCCGCATCTTCCCGCGGTCAGAACGAATACCGATACTCCAGCCGGACGATGTCGTCGTACCAGGAGTCGTCGGTGAGGGCGTGCCCGTAGCCGACATAGAACGAGCCCTTCTGGACGTTGGTGCGAAGTCCAACTTTCAGGTTCACGATGTTGGTGCCGCTCGCGTCCAGACCGCCGCCACTGGCATCCGGTGCATGGAAGCCGCTCATCACGTGCCATCCGAACAACTCCACGACGGGTCCAAGAGCGACGGTGCCGTTGTCGTAGACGGTGTAGCTCGGTCCGATGCCATAGATCATGACGTTGCCGGAAAAGCCGTCGTCGACTGTCGGCCGGCGGCCCGTCGGAGCCGCCGAAAGGCAGCCAGAAGCCGAACTGCGACTCGACGGCGAACCGGTCGTGACGGTAGAGATGGAGCAGCGAAGGCTCGATGCTGGTGTGATCGGTGCCGAGGCCTTCGCCGGCGTCGCCCGTGGGAAAGTAGAACTGGACTCGCGCCGTCAGCGCGTGGTCCGACGATGCGGCCAGCGCGACCTTCGCGCCGACGCGCAGATCGCCCAGCCGCCCTGGCCCTCGAACCCGGCGACCGGCAGGAGGAACGCCTGCGGCGTGATCCAGCGGAGCGGCAGCTCGCCGAACACGGCGAAATGTCGGCCCAACGCGTACTCGGCTTCGACCATCAGCTGCTTGAAGTCGAGTTCGGTGGCGACATTCGGCCGCGGGCCAGGGGCATTGGGGTCGAAGAGCTCGCCGAGTGCCGGATCCGCGAAGCAGCCGCACTTGGCATAGAAGAACTCGGCGCGATCCGGCGCGCGGTTGCCGAGGCCGACATCGAACCTCACCCGCACCTGCGAACCGATGATCGCGTCGTCGATGTAGCCGATCATGCTGTTCCGCCGCTCCGGACGGTCCTCGACCGGCGGCGGTGGGGCGGCGGCGGTGGTGGCGGCGGTTGTGGCGGCGGTGGCTGTGGCGGCAGCGGCTTTTGCTGGGCCACCCCCTGATCGACATCACGGCGTCGGCCTTGTCCTGCCAGGCGCGCGCTTCGCCGGCGGCGGAGAAACCCGCGCAGGCCACGAGCGTCGTCAATATCAGCGACACGGTCTTCATCGATTCCTCCCGTCGTGTGGTTCGGATGGTGCTGGGGGAGACTTCGGATCGGCGGTTCGCTTCTGCAGCTGACGCTGCAGTTCGCGATACGGCTCGGCAAGCGCGCGGCGATCGGGCTCGGCAATCTGCTGCCAGAGCCGTGTCGCGTTGCGGTTGACACTCTGCACTTCCGACGGCGTGCCCGAGAGCGCGATCTCGCGCGCCATCCTGAAGTAGGACTCGGCCGCCTGCAGCAGCAGCGCTCGCGCATTCTGCAGCGTCGGGCGCGCCCGGACGAACGCGGCCACGTTGACCAGCAGGTCCACGAAGCGCCACTCGAACTCCTGCGGATGGCTGACGTGTTCGCGCCGCTCCAGCGCCTCGAACAGACGGTACGCCTGCGTGTACGCCTCGACAGCGGCCGCCGGGTTGCCGGACTCGAGGACTCGGCCCTTCAACGTGTAGCCGTCCGCCTGCTCGATGGCGACCGACGGCGCCGGCTGTGCCAGCGACTGCAGAGTCGTCAGCGCGCGCTCGTTCTGCCGCAATGCCGCGCCAGGTTCGCCGCGGCGGCGCAGCAGATCGGCCATGTTCTTGTCGAGCTTGGAGAGTTCCAGCGCGTATTCGCGGTTTGCCGTGTCAGCCGCCAAGAGGTCCTCGTACAGCCTATGGCGCGCTCGTAGAGGCGTTGGACGTCGGCGAGGCGCTGGCGATCGAATGCGAGCAGCGTCCCGAGATTGTTCAGCGCGCGCGCCAGACCCTGAGAGGCGGACGTCCGCGCCGCTGCTGCCGATCGGCTCGAGCAGTTCGATGGCGCCCCGAAACTCCAATTCCGCCCCCACGAATCCCGCGTCGCCCGGCTGCAGCGCCGCATCCCACAGCAGGATGCCGCGGTTGTAGTGTGTCCGCGCGAGGTCGAGCCGGGCTTCGGCGCTCTCCGGCCGCTCGCTCATCAGCTGCTGCTGCAGCGCGATGGCGTCGTCGTAGGCCGACTTCGGCGTCGCCGGCGCGCGCGCAAGCGGCCGCAGGGTTTCTCCGAGCCAGTTGTATGTGTCTGCGAGAGAGCGCCGGTACCGCGATTCTGCCGGCCGGTCGGTCGCCAGGCGCTCGAACTGGCCAATTGCGTGTGGTAGTGGTGCTCCGCCGACGCCGCGTCGCCCATGATGCGGTGGATGTGTCCGAGGCGCTTGTGCCCCTCGGCGACATCTGAGAGCACGGCCTCGCTGTTGGGCTCCTGGCGGACGAACTCCGTGTAGAACCGCTCGGCCTTCCGCATCAGGTCGCGCCGGAACGCGACCATCTCGGGCACGTCGGCGCCGAGTGTCGCCGGGTCGGTCGAGGCCGACGAGAGCGCTTCATCCACGGCCTCGCGGGCGACCTCGAGATTGCGTTCCGCGCGGGCGTTCTCTCGCCAGCCCACCACGTCGACGACGAGCGCCATCACCAGCAGCGCCGCCAGCACGCCGGCGGCAAGCTGCGTAACGGCGCAGCGTGCGGCGCCGCTCGGCTTCACGCTCGGCCTCGATTCGCTGCTGCTCGCGCTCGCTGCGGTCGAGGAAGTCCATCGCCGCCTCGAAGGGTCGTCGAAGCGCCGCGCCCATGCCGCCGTCGGATGTACTCCCGCCGCCATCGAGGCCCGAGCTCCAGCTCGGGATCGCCCCACAGGCGGCCGACGCCTTCGCTCCACCAGTCGCGGCCTCGGGCGACAGCCGGGCGTAGATGCCGGCCGACTCCCGCTCTCCTGCGCCCAGCTGATCAGCCGCGTCCAGCCCCGCATCAGGCTCTCGTGCGAGATGTCGACGATCGTAGTCGCGTCGAGCGGCACGGGCGGCCGGCGGCGTCAGAAACGATCGGCCCTGGCGCCGGAAGATGTCGACGATGCGGACTGACCTCCGCCTCGGGCACATCGCAGATCGCGGCCAGCTCGGCGACCGACGTCGGCCGGCGGATGCCGCGCGGGTCGGTGAACGTGTCGGTGAGCGCCTTGAAGATCCGCTCGTCGACCGCTGTGCGCGCTTCGTCGCCGGCCTCCTCGATACGCCTCTTCGGCATGCTGGGACAGCGCGCGCTGCAGCGCGCCGACCGCCTCGTAGTCGTCGAAGTCGATCGGCTGCCACGGCGCGCATGGTCGCTGCCAGTGGTCCCACATGCGCATCAGCGCGTGCTGAAGCAGCGGCAGCTCGTCCTGGTCGTCGCCCAGGTCATTCAGCAGCCGCAGCACCAGCCGCGGCGCGATCGTCGCCGCCGGCAACGGCGACCGGCCCGGTGATCGCCGTGCGCAGCGTCGTCGCGCGTCATGCGCGGCACCAGGTAGTGGCTCTGGTTGACCGCCTCGGGCAGGCCGGGATACTCCATGCAGTCGCCGAGAAATCGGACCGCATGGTCAGCGCGACGTAGATCGGCACGTCGTTCTGCGCGGCGGCCTCGAGCAGCAGCTTCACGAAGGCGACGGCCTCATCGCGTGAGTTCGGTCGAGCTGCCGGTTCCGGCGGAAGCGGAACAGCTCTTCGAACTGGTCGACGACGATCAGCACGTTGTCGTCGGCGGGGCAGCGCGCCTGCCGCACCGCCTCGACCAGGCCGAGAGTGCCGCGCTGCAGCGTCGCTTCGAGCAGCACGCGGTTGGTGGCCGCGAGCTCGCCGCCGGCGCCGAGCACGCCGGGCGCGTCCAGCGCCGCGGCCAGATGGCCGATCGGATCCTCGCCCGGGCCGGCAGATCGGCATCCGCCAGCTCGAGCCGGCCGTCGACCATGATGCCGCTCTGCAGCGACGGAATCAGGCCGCGAGCGAACCAGCGACGACTTGCCGCTGCCCGACGTCCCGACGACCGGCGAGGAACCGCCGGGACGGAGCCGCCGGAGCAGGACTCGTCGATCTCGTTCTCACGACCGAAGTAGAGATGATCCTCGTCTGGCTCGAACGGCCGCAGGCCAGGGAAAGGATTGGTCGAGGGTCTGGCGCGCCATCGCGCGATTAACGGCTCGCCGACCTTCTAGGCGATCGACGAACGCATGCAGCGGGTCGCCGACAATCCCGTCCCACATCGGGAACACCAGCGCCTCGTGCGTGCGGAACCGCTCCTTGTCCGGCGTCTTCGGCGCGATGAGGCAGATCGCGACGATCGGCTTGGGCTTCGTCCGGCCGTAGCCGGCGCTCTTCTGGATCTCGCGCAGCTTGCGGCGGAGCCACGACTCGTTCGGCCGCGCCGTGGAAGATCGACGCGGCGTCGCAGATGCGGAGGTTCTCTTCGTGATACTCGCGGACGTCGGCCTCGTCTCCCTCGAAGAGCGGATGCAGCACCTCGATGCCGCTGCTGGAAGAGGTAGTCCTGCCAGGGCGCGATCGGCTCGGTGTCGCGCTGGTCGTAGATCAGGTAGAGCTGCGAGGCTGCGCGCCTCGCCGCCGCCGCTTCGGGGGCGCGTCGGGCTTCGAACGGGCGCTTCGAGCCGTGTCGGCGATGAGCGTCTTCAGATCGTCGAGCGGCGTCTCGAGCAGGTCGGCGTTGCGCTGGAGCTGGGGCTCCATGCGAAGCCGCTGCAGAAGGCGCGCTGCCGATCGTCGTGCACATCGAGACCGGGCAGGAATCCAGACCAGCCGTGTGAGCGTGCCGGCGGCGGCCCGCTCGACGGCAAGGTCGGCCTGCATCTCGAGCACGGATTTCAGGCCGTTTTCCGGAACGAGGCTGTACGATCGGCCCACCAGGTGCACCGACATGCTGGCAGCGTTCGAGAGTCGCGCACGCACGGCGGTCTCCAGCTCGTGGGTCGACAGCGGCAGCGGGCGGTCGGCAGCACGACGTAGCCGTGCTGTAACAGATCGCGTTTCAGCGCATCACGCTCCTCCCTCAGCTCGCCGGTCGTCATCGGCGAGAAAGATCGCGTGGCCTGCCCGGCGCGTCGGCTCCGGCCGGTTCCGCCTCGCCGTCGAGCTGCTCGAGCAGGCGGCAGACGTCATGGGCCAGATCGTCCAGCTCGCAGCCAGAACTCGCGCTCGGCGTCGGGCCCGAAAATCGTGTTGAGCTCGCGGACCTTGCCCGGTCCTCGGATCTACCGGGAAGAACTCGTAGCCGAGCAGCGCGCTGCAGCTCCGGAGGATGTTCGTCCAGCGGAACGGGCGTCTTCAGGACCTTGAAGATGCGGGACTTGTCGCCGACCGTGAGACCCGCCCTGCTCACGGGCCGCCTCGACGAATGCGCGAGCTCTTTTCGGCCCCACTCCGATTTCACGTAGCGCGGCGAGACGACGGCACGAGCGCCGCGACGCGCGCAGCCGCTCGATGAGGGTCTCCGCGAAGACGTCATTGCCCTGGAGCTTGGGGTCCCACCAGACTTCGGTGTGCTTGCCCAGCAGTTGCGCGACGCGAATCTCGAGCGCGCGCTGCAGGTTGGCGATCCAGCCCTTCTGTCCTTCAGCCAGTCCTATATTGTCGAGGTGGGCATAACTGATGAACGCGTCGCCGTCGTAGTGCATGAGGCCGTTCGCGCGTCATTCTAGCGCCGATGAGGCAGCCCGCGTCTCGCGACTCGCTACAGTTGAGGTGGCGTGCCGTTTCGCAGTGACGCGAGCGGACTCTCTGTGAATTGAGAACGTGATGGGGACGGAAGGCGAACAGCGAAGCGGCTGAACGGCCGAGCTAGGGTCGTGTCTTGCCGTCGCGCGTCAGGAGCGGTCCGTACAAATCGGGGCGGCGATCCCTGAAGAAGCCCATGCCGGCGCGGAAGGCGCGTGCTTGATCCAGATCCAGCGGCGCGACGAGCACCGTCTCCTCTGTGCGGCTCGCTTCCGCCAGCACCTCGCCGCTGAAGTCGCAGATGAAGCTCGTGCCGTAGAACGTCTGCTCGGCCCCTTCAATCGATTCAGTGCCGACGCGGTTGGCGGCGCCGACGTAGCACGCGTTCGCAACGGCGTGGCCCACCATCACGCGCCGCCACATCTTGCTGGTGTCCATCGGACCGGCGGCGTCCGGCTCCGAGCCGATCGCCGTGGGGTAGAGCAGCACCTCTGCGCCCTGCAGCGCCATGGCCCGCGCCGTCTCCGGATACCACTGGTCCCAGCAGATCGCCGCGCCAAGCGTGCCTGAACGCGTCGGGAACGCCTTGAAGCCGGTGTCGCCGGGCGCAAAGTAGTACTTCTCCATGTAGCCCGGGCCGTCGGGAATGTGCGATTTCCGATAGAGCCCGAGCAGTTCGCCGGTCGCGTCAATCATGACCAGGCTGTTGTAGTGCGCGTGGCCGGCCTTCTCGAAGAACGACAGCGGCAGCACCACTTCAAGGTCTCGGGCCAGCGCCTGGAATCGGCCGATGAACGGGTGTCCGTCCACCGCATGCGCGCGGTCGAAGAACCGCTCGCGCTGCGCCTGCGGCCAGTAGTAGCCCTCGAACAGTTCCGGCAGCAGCACCGCCGTCGCGCCCTTCGACGCGGCCTGCCGCACGAAGTCCATCGCCTTGGCGACGTTCTCCTCGAGCACGTCGCTCATCGCCATCTGCACGACGCCCAGCGCGACGCTCATTCGGGTCTCCAGAACGGTCCCGCAGGCTGCTGCTGCGTCACGCAATGGAACGCGCCGCCGCCGGTGATGAGCGCCCGGGCCATCAGCGGCACGATCTGGCGACCGGGAAAGAGGGGCGTCAGAATCTCGACCGCCTCGCGATCTCTCTCGTCGCCGTACACCGGCAGCAGCACCGCGCCGTTGACGACGTAGAAGTTCGCGTACGTGAGCGGCAGGCGCTCGCCCTCGAAGTGCGCGCTTCGGCGCGGGATCGGCAGCTCGACGATTCGGTACGGAGCGCCGTGCGCATCGCGCGCAGCATGCAGCCGCTCGAGATTGGCCGAGAGCACCGCGTAGTTCGGGTCGTCGCGGTCGTCGCTGGTCGCCGTGACAATCGTCTGGCCGTCCACAAAGCGGGTGATCGTGTCGATGTGCCCGTCGGTGTGGTCGCCTTCCAGGCCTTCGTCGAGCCAGAGCACCTGACTGACGCCAATGGCGTTCTTCAGATGAGCTTCGAGCGCCCCCTCGTCGAGTCCCGGATTCCGGTACGGCGACAACAGACACTGCCGCGTCGTCAGCACCGTGCCGCGGCCGTCGACCTCGATGGAGCCGCCTTCCATGACGATGCCCGGCCGGGTCAGGGGCAGATGACCGAGGATGCGGGCGACGTGCGTCGGGATCTGGTTGTCGAGGTCGGCGGGGTACTTCTCGCCCCAGCCGTTGAACTCCCAGTCGACGAGCGCCACCTGCGCGTCCGGCCTGGTGACGAAGGTCGGGCCGCTGTCGCGGAGCCAGAGGTCCTGGTGCGCCACGCGGTGGAGGCGAATCGGACCGCCGCCGAGGCGACGCCTGGCATCGGTTTCCGACTCTTCGTCGGCGACGAGCAGTTCGACCGGTTCCCGCACCGCGATGGCGTCGACGAACGCCGCGAACTCACGGCGAACGGGCTCGAGCATCCCAACCCACTGCTCGTCGTCATGCGGCCATGCCATCCAGGTGGCCGCGTGCGCGTGCCATTCCGGCGGCATCGAGAATCCGAGCTGGCGAAGGGAGCGTTCGTCAGTCACCGAAGAGAACCTGCGGGTGGAGGAGTCAGACACCAGAAGCGACCCGGTGCACGGCCACGACCGCGCCCAACAGGTAGTCGAGGCGTATCCGATCGCCCGGCTCGAGGCGGTGATTGACCGTTTCCGGACCGACGCGGGCGACCGAGACGTGATCGGGATCGTCGGGATCGCTGAAGTAGACGTCCCAGGAGATCTGCCCGTGCACGCTGATGGGCTGCACCTTACGAAGGATGACCTCGCGAGAGCCTTTCAACATGGAGGAAATTGTAGCGCATCGCTCCTGCGCTCCCCCACGCTCCTACGTTCCCACGTTCTTCGGGCGCAGCTGAAGCTGCGCCCTCCTAGCCAGCCAGATCACCGGCTGCCGCACGAAAGTTGCGATCACTGTCGACGTGGAATGGCTGGTAGTGTGCACAGTGCAGGTCTCGTCGCGGCGAGCGCGCGCGCCGCGAAGAGCAGGCTCGGGTGACGCATCGGCCAGGCATGGGCGTACATCACGTCGGGCGGCAGCGGCCAGGCGCGCGGTCCGGATGAACGGCGTCATGTGAGCCATCGCTTTGCGGAGTCGCGGCCGTGGCAGCTGAAGGCCACAGGTCGACGGTCGGAGTGGAGAGCAGCTCGCGGTGGTGGCGAAGGCGTCGAGATTGAACAGCGAGTAGCCGTAAGGCTTGGTGCGCCGCAGCTCCAGCGGAAAGCTGCCATCAGCGGCGATCTGGTTCGGGACGAGCACGGTCTGAAGCGGTCACGCGCGTACGCCGAGCAGGTCCCCGCCCGTCAGCCGCGAGAATGCGGCGACCTGCAACACCCAGCACGTGCCGTGATTGTTCTTCGCCTCGCGCTCGTCGATGCCGTACTGGTGCGTGGTCATCCACTCGAGGTAGTCGGCGAACCAGGCGCGGATCGGCCCGGTCGTCATCCAGGGACAGCGCTCTGCGCTCGCTTCAGGCCCTCGATGGCGCGCGCCACTTCGACCAGGTGGATCGTGTCGATGATGCCGATGCCGCGGCCGGTGAACCGGCCGTGGATCGCCTGCGCGTATCGCAGGTGCGGGGCCATCGCGTGGTGGCGTCGTCGACGAACCAGGCGCTTGAGGTGCGCGCACCGCGTGGGCGGCGTATCGCTGGTCGCCCGTCAACATCCACGCGGCCGCCAGCGCGGGCACCTGCACGCTGAGGCGCATGAGCGCCCGGCGGTGGGCGACGAAGTTGTCGGGATTGGTCATCCCGTCGCGCTGCACGTACGGTCCGCCGGGGTTGGCCGGATCGGGCCACCAGTAGTCGCCCTCGGAGAAGAAGTCGTGGCAGCCGCGGCGCTGCGCGGCGAGGCGCTGGCGGTGACGGTGACGGGTGCGTCGGCGAGATACGGTTGGCGGCAGCAGCACGCGCTCGCGCTCGAGCGCACGGATGCCGGCAGCGGCCGCCTGCGCGAGGATCAGGGCCAGCATCACGACGGGCATCAGCTCACCTCATCCGGCTCGTCGAACGGCAGCCGGGGAATGCCGTCATCGACCGCTTCGATGGGCCGCTCGTCCTCGGCGCTCGACAGGTTGTGAACGCCGACGCCCAGCAGCCGCACCGGCCGTCGCCCCGCTTCCGTGCGGTTCAGCAGCGCAACCGCCCGCTCGGCAATCACGGACGCGTCGTCGACGGGCGGCTCGGCCGTCTGCGATCGCGTGATCGTCGTGAAGTCGTGGTAGCGCACTTTCAACGTGACCGTGCGCGCCTTGCGCTGCTTGCGCACCAGCCACGCGGCGACGTCCCGGGCCATCTCGTCCACCGCCGCGCGGATCTCGTCGAGATCGGTGAGGTCGTTGCGGAACGTGTTCTCGCTGCTCGCGGACTTCGCCTCGCGATTGGGCTCGACCGGACGGTCGTCCACGCCTTCGGCCAGTTGCTGCAGCCAGGGCGCGAGGCTGCCGACAATCGCGCGCAGACTGTCGACCGGCGTCGTGCGGACATCGGTGAGCTTCTCGATGCCGTGCTCGCGGAGCCGCGCCGCGGTGACCGGTCCGACGCCCCAGAGCGCGTCGATCGGCAGCCCCTGGAGGAAGCGCTCGACGCGTTCCGGCGCGATCACCGTCAGGCCGTCCGGCTTCTTCCACCCGGACGCGATCTTCGCCAGGAACTTGTTCGGCGCGACGCCGGCCGACGCGGTCAGCCCGGTCTCGGCGCGAATGCGCGTTTTCAGCCGGTCGGCGACGGTGCGACCCAGCGGCTCGCCCCACGCGTTTTCCGTGACGTCCAGGTACGCCTCGTCGAGCGACAGCGGCTCGACCAGCGGGGTCACCTCGCGGAAGATCGCGAACACCTGCGACGACACGGCGCGGTATTTCCTGAACTCGGGCGAGACGATCACGAGATGGGGACAAAGGCGCACGGCGTGCGCCATCGGCATCGCCGAACGGACGCCGAAGGTGCGCGCCTCATAGCTGGCAGCGGCGACGACGCCGCGGCTGCTGGCCGGGCCGCCAACCGCCACCGGCAGCCCGCGCAGCGACGGGTTGTCCCGCTGCTCCACGGACGCATAGAACGCGTCCATGTCGACGTGGAGAATGCGGCGCATCGAATTGGCGATTGGCGATTGACGGTTGACGATTACGTCGGGGCAACGCTCGGGACCATGCCGAACGCCCCCTGCTCGCCAGGTCGTCGGCCGGTGACAGTGTTTGGCCTTCGAACAAGCCAATCCGAGGCGTTTGGCACATCCGGTGAGGGTTGCCCCGACGTAATCGTCAATCGTCAACCCGCAATCGTCAATTACCCATACGCTTCCGTCTTATACCGGTCTTTCGGCACGCCGATCTCCTTCACCGCGGCCGAGACGGTTTCCATGAAGCGCGGCGTCGGCTCGACGCCCTTCTCGCGGGCGGCGGCGCGGTCGTGGGAGGAGAGGGCAGGGCCGCAGGCGTAGATCAGGACCGCCGTGGGGTCCGGGATCAGCTCGTGCAGCAGGTCGGCGCTGACGCGGCCCTTCCGCGTGCCCGGCGGCGCGCCCTCCGGCACTTCCTGGCGGGTCAGGCAGTGCACGAGGCGCACCTTGTCGGCGTGCTCCGCGCAGAAGGCGTTCAACGCGTCGCGGAAGATGACGTCGTCCCAGGTCTTGTTCGAGTAGATGAACGTGTGCTTCAGCTGCGGCAGGAACTTCACCGCGTGCTTCAGCATCGACCAGTTCGGCACGCTGCCGGAGCCGGCAGTGATGTGGACCAGGTGGTCCGTCTTCTCGAGCACGTTGTCGGGCAGGTGATACGGCCCGGTGAAGCCGCTGATCACCATGCGCGAGCCCTTCTCGACATGGTGGACCAGCACCGGCGAGAGCAGCGGCGGGTACTTGGTCGACCCAGACTCGTATGTCTCTTCCTTGATCGTGATCGCCAGCGGCTCGTGAGGCGCCGAGGCCATCGAGTACGCGCGCGGCGGCTCCTTGTGCTTCTTGAGGTCCTCGAGAAACCGCGTCACACCGGCGGAGACCTTGAATTGGTGCGGGTCGATGGTGCAGAACTGCCCAGCCTTGTACTCGAAGGGTTCGGGGCCCTCGTAGACCAGCGTGACGGTGTCCGGCGTCTCGACGATCACGTCGGCGACGAGCACGTCGAACTGCCGGATGCGACGTCCCGTTGGAGTGCCCGCGACTTCTGTGCTCATGCGGCAGAGTCTACTACGAGGCGCCAGCCGGGGTTATGCCGGACTACGGGATATACTCAGTGACGTCTGCGGGCTGCGTGTGGATCGCCGATCCGTCTGGAATCCGCGAATTTGCAATCTGCAATCGTCAATCTGCAATCGTCAATTCTCTATGCAGTTCATCTACACCATGAAGGGGCTGGGCAAGATCCACCCGCCCGATTCTCAAGTTCTGCGCGACATCTGGCTCTCGTTCTATCCCGGCGCCAAGATCGGCGTGCTCGGCATGAACGGCGCCGGCAAGAGCTCGCTGCTCAAGATCATGGCCGGCGAGGACCCGCATTTCACGGGCGAGGCCTTCCCGTCGCCGGGGATCAAGGTCGGGTTCCTCCACCAGGAGCCGAAGCTCGACCCGGCGAAGACCGTGCTCGGCAACGTCGAAGAGGGCGTGCAGGCGACACGCGACCTGCTGACCCGCTACGACGAGCTGAACATGAAGCTCTGCGAGGACCTGCCGCCCGACGAGATGGAGAAGGTCCTCGACGAGCAGGGCAAAGTGCAGGACCGGATCGACCAGACCAACGCGTGGGAGCTCGACAGCCAGCTCGAACAGGCGATGGACGCGCTGCGCCTGCCGCCGGCCGACGCGGCCGTGACAACGCTCTCCGGCGGCGAGCGGCGCCGCGTCGCGCTCTGCCGGCTCCTGCTCAGCACGCCGGACCTGCTGCTGCTCGACGAGCCGACGAACCACCTGGACGCGGAGTCGGTGGCCTGGCTCGAGCACCATCTCGCCGCCTATCCCGGCACCGTCGTCGCCGTCACGCACGACCGCTACTTCCTCGACAACGTCGCCGGCTGGATTCTCGAGCTCGACCGCGGCCATGGCATCCCGTGGGAGGGCAACTACTCGTCCTGGCTGGAACAGAAGCAGAACCGGCTCGCGCAGGAAGAGAAGGCCGAAAGCAAGCGCCAGCGGACGCTGCAGCGCGAGCTGGAGTGGATTCGCATGTCGCCGCGCGCGCGGCAGGCGAAGGGCAAGGCCCGCCTCAACGCCTACGAAGAGCTGCTGAACCAGGACACGGCGCAGAAGATCGACACGGTCGAGATCTTCATCCCGCCAGGTCCCCGTCTTGGCGACGTCGTCGTCGAAGCGCGTAACCTGCGCAAGGGCTACGGCGACGTGTTGTTGATGGAAGACATCAACTTCACGCTGCCGCGCGGCGGCATCGTCGGCGTCATCGGCCCCAACGGCGCCGGCAAGACGACGCTGTTCCGGATGATCACGGGACAGGAGACGCCGGACGGCGGGACACTCAGGCTGGGCGAGACCGTGCAGGTCGGCTACGTCGACCAGTCGCGCGACGCGCTGAACGCCGACAAGACGGTGTGGGAAGAGATCACCGGCGGCCTCGACGAGGTCGAGATGGGCAAGCGCTCCGTGCCCGGCCGCGCCTACTGCTCGTGGTTCAACTTCAAGGGCGCCGCGCAGCAGCGCAAGGTAGGGTCGCTCTCGGGCGGCGAACGCAACCGCCTGCACCTGGCCAAGCTGCTCAAGACCGGCTGCAACCTGCTGCTGCTGGACGAGCCGACCAACGACCTCGACGTCGACACGCTGCGTGCGCTCGAAGATGCGCTGCTGAACTTCGCCGGCTGCGCTGTCGTGATCAGCCACGACCGCTGGTTCCTCGACCGCATCGCCACCCACATCCTCGCCTTCGAGGGCGACAGCGAGGTGGTGTGGTTCGAGGGGAACTACCAGGATTACGAGGCCGACAAGAAGCGCCGGCTCGGCGCCGAAGCCGACCGCCCGCATCGGATCAAGTACCGGAAGTTGACGCGGTAGCGCGTATGGAGCGATGCGTACAACCGCGACGCCGCGAAGCCGCGAAGCCACGAGGAATCGCGCGTGCACAACCGCGAAGGCGCGACGCCGCGAAGCCACGAAGGCCTGGATGGGAAGGTCGAGTACCTTCCTGCGAGTCTTCGCGGCATAGCGGCCTCGCGGCATCGTGGTTGTGGGCGCTGACGCTGGTGCTGCTCGGTGCCACGCTCGTTGACGCGCAGACCACGCGCACCCTCCGCGTCGACTACTACCACACCGGCACCGCAACGACCGAGGTGTTCTCGCTCGACCGCATCGTCGTCGAGCCGACGCCGTGGCCGGGCAACCCGGCGCGGGCGGTGGACGACACGAATCTCGGCAAGTACCTGTTCGAGGTCGTCGACCGCGCGAGCAACCGCGTCGTCTACTCGCGCGGCTTCGCGTCGATTTACGGCGAGTGGGAAACGACGGGGGAGGCCAAGTCGGCGGCTCGCACGTTCCAGGAGTCGCTGCGCTTCCCGATGCCGGCCGCTCCCGTGCAGGTCGTGCTGAAGAAACGGGACGCACGGAACGCGTTTCGCGAGGTGTGGTCGCTGCTCGTCGACCCGGCCGACATCTTCGTCGATCGGGCCGCGCCGCCGCCGGCCGGGCCGGTGCTGGAACTCCTGCGGAACGGCGACCCGGCTGCCAAGGTCGATCTGCTGATCCTGGGTGATGGCTACACGGCCGCCGACCGGCCCAAGTTCGAGCGCGACGCCAAACGCCTGGTCGACATCCTGTTCTCGTACGAGCCGTTCAAGTCGCGCAAGGCCGACTTCAACGTCTGGGGATTGTGTCCGCCTGCCGGGGCGTCGGGTATTTCCCGCCCGTCGACCGGCGTGTACCGGCGGTCGCCGGTTGGCGCGACCTACGACGCGTTCGGGTCCGAGCGCTACGTCCTGACGTTCGACAACCGCGCGTTTCGCGATCTGGCGAGCCAGGCGCCGTACGACGTCGTCGAGATCCTGGCGAACGGGCAGACTTATGGAGGCGGCGGTATCTTCAACCTGTATGCGACGGTGGCCGCCGACAGCGCGTGGGCGCCGTATGTCTTCGTGCACGAGTTCGGCCACCACTTCGCGGGCCTGGCCGACGAGGTACTACACCTCCGACGTCGCGTACCTGCCGGCGGCCGATCGCGTCGAGCCCTGGGAGATGAACGTGACGGCGCTGCTCGACGCGGCGTCGCTGAAATGGAAGGACCTCGTCACGCCCGGTACGCCGCTGCCGACGCCGTGGAACAAGGAGGCCTTCGAGGCGCACTCCCGGGACGTCCAGGCGAAGCGCCGCGCGATCCGCGCCGCCAATCGCCCCGAAGCCGAGATGGACGCGCTCTTCCGCGTGCAGCAAGCGGAGGAGACCGCGATGCTGAAAGCCGAGCCACATGCGCACGCCGTCGGCGCCTTCGAAGGCGCGATGTACGAAGCGCGGGGCTACTATCGGCCGCAGGTGGATTGTGTGATGTTCACGCGGAACGAGGTCCCGTTCTGCGCGGTGTGCCGGAGAGCGCTGGAGAAAGTGATCGACCTCTATTCACAATCGCGATGACGCGAAGCCGCGAAGCCGCGACGCCGCGATTAGGGCGAAGAATATTGTTGTTGTCTTCGCGGCTTGGCGGCATCGCGGCCTGGCGGTTGTGACCGCAAGGAGCATCTGTGCCACGACGGTACTGGCTGATGAAGTGCGAACCCGAGGCCTACACCATCCACGACCTGCAGCGTGACGGCGTCAGCAGCTGGGAGGGCGTGCGCAACTACCAGGCCCGCAATTTCATGCGCGACCAGATGCAGGTCGGCGACGGCGTGCTTTTCTATGCGAGCAGCGCCGACCCGTCTGGCGTGACCGGGCTCGCGGAAGTCGTCAAGGCCGGCTACCCCGATCACACCGCGTGGAAGAAGGGCCACACGTATTTCGACGAGGCCAGCTCGAAGGAGAAGCCGACCTGGTTCATGGTCGACATCAAGTTCGTCGAGGCCTTTCCCGAGATCGTCCCGCTGGACGTGCTGAAGACCACAAAGGGCCTCGAGAAGATGATGGTCGTCCAGAAGGGCGCGCGCCTGTCGGTCCAGCCGGTCGCGAAAGCCGAGTTCGACATCGTCAGCCGGCTCGGCCGGAAGAAATGACCGATCTCAGGGCGTTTCTGGCGCAGCTGCGGCGTGACGGCGACCTCGTGACGGTCGACGCCGAGGTCGACGCCAACCAGGAAGCTGCGGAGATCCACCGGCGCGTCATCGCTGCCGGCGGCCCGGCGCTGCTCTTCACCAACGTCCGCGGCAAGGCGTTCCCGCTCGTCACGAATCTCTTCGGCACGGCGCGGCGAGCCGAGCTCGCCTTCGGCACGCGGCCGCTCGGCCTCATCAAACGCCTCGTCGAACTCGCCGAGACGCTGATGCCGCCGACGCCAGCGAAGCTGTGGGGCGCGCGCGACGTCGGGCGCGAAGCGCTGCGCATCGGGCTGAAGCGCGGCGTGCGCGGCCCGATCCTCGACGTCATCGAAGCGCCGGCGCTCGATCGGCTTCCCGCGCTGACCTGCTGGCCGGAAGACGGCGGCCCGTTCGTGACGCTGCCGCTCGTCTATACCGAGCACCCCGACGGCAAGGGGCACAACCTCGGGATGTACCGGCTGCACATCCACGACCGCCAGACGACGGGCATGCACTGGCAGATCGGGAAGGGCGGCGGGTTCCACTACCAGGTCGCCGAGTCGCGCGGCAAGGCGCTGCCGGCCACGGTCTTCGTCGGTGGGCCGCCGGCGCTGATCCTCGCGGCCATCGCCCCGTTGCCCGAGAACGTCCCCGAGCTGATGCTGGCCTCGCTGATTGCCGGCGAGCGGCTCGGATTGGCGTCCGCGCCGTCCGGCCATCCGCACCCGCTCGTGGCGCATGCCGAGTTCGCGCTGATGGGCGAGGTGCCGCCGCACGAGCGGCGCCCGGAAGGTCCTTTCGGCGATCACTACGGCTACTACTCGCTGCAGCACGACTACCCGGTGTTCCGCGTGCGGCAGATTGCCCGCCGCCGGGACGCGATCTACCCGGCCACCGTCGTCGGCAAGCCGCGCCAGGAAGACTTCTTCATCGGCGACCTGCTGCAGGAGCTGCTGTCGCCGCTGTTTCCGCTGGTGATGCCGGGGGTCCGCGATCTCTGGTCGTACGGCGAGACCGGCTACCACTCACTGGCCGGCGCCGTCGTCAGGGACCGCTACGCGCGCGAGGCCATGGCCAGCGCGTTCCGGATTCTCGGCGAAGGGCAGCTTTCGCTCACCAAGTTCCTCATCGCCACCGATCAGCCGGTCGACCTGAAGGACTTTCGCGCGACGCTGGAACATCTGCTGGCGCGGACGCATCCCGAAACCGACCTCTACGTCTTCTCGAATCTTTCGATGGACACGCTCGACTACACCGGGCCAGAGGTCAACAGGGGATCCAAGGGTGTGTGGCTCGGTCTCGGCAACCCCGTCCGCGAGCTGCCCGGCGAGTTTCACCCCGCCGTGGCGCCGCCGTCAGACGTCAGCGACGTGCGCGTCTTCTGCCGCGGGTGCCTCGTGATCGGCGCCCGGCCGTTTGCCGACGACCCGGACGCCGCGTCGCGCCTGGCCGCGCATCCCGCGTTTGCCGGCTGGCCGCTGCTGGTGCTGACGGACGAACCGGCGCGCGCCGCGAAGAGCCCGGTCAACTTCCTGTGGACGACGTTCACGCGATTCGAGCCGGCGCGCGACATTCATGCCGCGGCAATCGGGCTCGTGCGCCATCACGTCACCTACACGCCGCCGGTCGCCATCGACGCGCGGTTGAAGCCGGGGTTCCCGGACGAGCTGTTCTGCGCGCCCGAGGTCGCCGAAACCGTCACGCGGCGTTGGAAGGAGTATTTCCTTCAGGCGGGATGAGATGGGTGACTCGGGCCGAGCGCATCTCGACTGAGCGGCGTCAATCACAGAGGCACGAAGCCGCGGAGACGCACGGAGTCCTTGACGTGATCTGGATCCTCGAGGCTGCCATCGCTGGCCTGCTGCTGGGCGTCGGCGCTCGCGTCGCGATGCGCGTGCTGTCGTGGCTCGCCGGCGCGCCTTCGGGGTTCTCGACGGGCGGGTCGCTCGAGATCGTCGTCTTCGGAACGCTGCTGGGAGCGCCGATCGCGCTGGCGATCTTCGGGCTGAGACAGTGGCGCCGCTGGGCGCATCCGTGGGTCGGGCTGTGGACGAGCCTGCTGCTGTTCGCCGCACTGGCGGCGCGACCGTCGCCATCTGCCAGGAGCGCGCTGGCCGCCAGTCCGCTGTCGGGCTGGACGATCCTGCTGATCTTCGCCGTGCTCTTCGCAGGCTTCGGCCTCTGGATCGACGTCCGCTGGCACCGCCGCGTCGGCCGGCAGGTGCCCCTGACGCTCCGCTCGGGCGCCGCCGCGCTCCTGATGCCGGGCATGGTGGCCGGCGTCATCCCGCAACTGATCCTGCGAGGCAGCACCGGCGAGGCGACGGCGCTCGCGATTGTCGCGGGCTCGCTCCTCGCCGCTGCCGGCCTGGCGCTGCTCGTCAGCTGCATCTTCCGCTTCGCCAGTGAAGGAGGCGGCACGCTGGCGCCGTACGACCCACCCGGCACGCTCGTGGCGCGCGGCCCCTACCGGTTCACCCGCAACCCGATGTACGTCGGCGTGCTGGCCATCCTGCTCGGGCTCTCGCTGTCGAATGCCTCGTGGCCGCTTCTCGGCTACGCCGCCTTCGTCGCCGCCTGCTTCTGCGTGTTCGTGATGGCTGTCGAGGAGCCGTCGCTCGAGCAGCAGTTCGGCGATTCTTACCGGCGATACAAGGCGGACGTGCCGCGGTGGATCGGCAGGCCGAAGGCTGAAGGCTGAAGGCGAGCCGAAGGCTGCCCGTCAGTTCAGCGAGTTCGGCGTCGCGAGCGTGAACGGCGCGATGACGGCGTCGAAGGTCTCGCCGGCCGCCGTCAGCATCTGGTAGGTGCCGTGCATGGACCCGACGGAGGTCTTCAGGGGACAGAAGCTCGTGTACTCGAACGCGTCGCCGGGGCCGAGCACCGGCTGCTCGCCGACCACGCCAGGGCCCTTCACGCATTCCACGTGGCCGTCGGAGTCGTTGATGATCCACTCCCGGCTCACCAGCTGCGCCGTCTCCTCGCCCTCGTTGCTGACGCGAATGTGGTAGGCAAACAGGTACTGCTGGTCGCGCGGCGTGCTCCGCTCGGGCAGGTACTGGGTCTGCACCTGAATCCTGATCCCTCTTGTCGTCGTATCACTCATCTGAGATCGATTATGCCACGCGTCGGGCTGGCGCTTCTTGCTATGCTTTCTCGTCCGAGGGGGCCGTGGACTCACTCAACGTCGAACAGCTGATCAACTCGGTGCTTCAAGGGGCGCTTGGCGGCAAGCGCAAGAAGACGCGTGGCGTCACGCGGTTTCTGACCGGCGGCAAGTCGTCGTTCCTGAACGCCAGCACCCTGCTGGCGCTCGGCGGCCTGGCCTGGGGCGTCTACGAGACGATGACCCAGTCCAGCCAGGCGACCGGCGCCGGCCAGGCGCCGCCTGGTCCGCCGCCGCCCCCGCGTCCGGTGGCGCAGACGCCGGTCGTTCCGCCGCCGCTGCCGCCGCCCTGCCGCCACCGCTGCCGTCGCAGGCGGCCGCCGCGCCCGCGGTCAGCCCGGAGGTCCTCCGGGTCCTGCGCCTGACGCTCTCGGCGGCGAGCGCCGACGGCACGCTGACGCCGCACGAGCGGGAGGCCATCCTGGCCCAGGCGAGAAACGCCGGCGCCGACGCCATCGTCGCGGCCGAGCTCGACGCGCCGAAGCCGGTGGGGGACATCGTCACCGGCGTCGCCGACGCACGCGTGCGCGAGGACCTCTACACGCTCGCGTTCTCCATCGTCCGGGCCGACGAGCAGGTGAACGACCGCGAGCGCGGATACCTCAACGAGCTGGCCGCGCGCCTCGGGCTCGACGCCGACGCCGTGACGCGGCTCGAACAGCAGGCCGCCGAGCGTATCGCCTCGGCTTCGCAGGAATAGAAGAGGGCGCGGCTCGCGCCGCTCGCCGCGGGGGACGCTGGGCGCTTTGCCTTCGCACTCGGCGGGGGCGGCTCGCGCTTCGCCGCTCGGCGGAGGGCTCTGATCGAGGAGACACGTTGAGTATCAACGAACGGGGGCCGCACACGGCCGCCAGAAGGAGTAGTCGAGATGTCCGCGCAGCAGTGGTACATGGCCGTGGGTGGCAACCAGCTCGGTCCGGTGAGCGAGCAGGAAGTGATCTCGAGCATCGAGAACGGCACCGCCGACGGCAACACGCTGGTCTTCACCGCCGGGATGACCAACTGGACGCCGATTTCGGCCGTGCCGTCGCTGGCCGCGTACCTCAAGGGCGGCGCCACGGCGCCGCCGCCGCCGATGCCAGGCAAGGCGCGCCGGGCGCACGAGATCGACTTCCGCATCTTCGGCGAGGACATGCAGTTCGTCGAGGTGGAGCTCGATCCGGGCGAAAGCGCCGTGGCTGAAGCCGGCGGCATGATGTACATGACCGACGGCATCCAGATGGAGACGGTGTTCGGCGACGGCAGCAGCCAGCAGAAGTCCGGTATCATGGGCGCGCTGATGGGAGCCGGCAAGCGCCTGCTCACGGGTGAAAGCCTGTTCATGACCGTCTTCACCAACACTGGCAGCGGCAAGCACCGCGTGGCCTTTGCCGCGCCCTATGCCGGACGCATCCTCGCGCTCGATTTGGCGGGCCTCGGCGGTCACCTGATCTGCCAGAAGGACTCGTTTCTCTGCGCGGCGCGCGGCGTGTCGGTCGGCATCGCCTTTCAGCGCAAGATCGGCGCGGGGCTGTTCGGCGGTGAGGGCTTCATCATGCAGAAGCTCGAAGGCGACGGCCTGTGCTTCGCCCACGCCGGTGGCATGGTGCACCCGCTCGAGCTGAGGGCCGGCGAGACGCTGCGCGTCGACACCGGCTGCCTCGTCGCGTTGCAGCCGACGGTCCAGTACGACATCGAGTTCGTCGGCAAGGTGAAGACCGCGTTCTTCGGCGGGGAAGGCCTCTTCTTCGCCACGCTCCGCGGGCCCGGGAAGGTCTGGCTGCAGTCGCTGCCCCTCAGCCGCCTGGCCGATCGCATCTACAAGGCCGCGCCGGCCGCCGGCGGCAAACGCGTCGGCGAGGGCTCGGTCCTCGGGGGCCTCGGCGGCCTCCTCGACGGGGACAACTGAAGAAGAATTGCAGATTGCAGTGCAGATTGCGGATTGCAGATTGCGGGATTGGCGGATTCAAGCTGAGCCACCCGTAATCTGCAATCTGAAATCTGCAATCTCCAATTACTCTATACGCCATGGAATGGCTGACTTCCCCTGAAGCTTGGATTGCGCTCGTCACCCTCACGTTCCTGGAGATCGTGCTGGGCGTCGACAACGTCATTTTCATTTCGATCCTCGCCGGCAAACTCCCGCCGAAGGAGCAGAAGAAGGCGCGGCAGGTCGGCCTGGCCCTTGCGATGTTCATGCGCATCGCGCTGCTGGCCTCATTGGCGTGGATCGCCAAGCTGACCACGCCGCTCTTCAGCCCGTTTGGGCAGGACGTATCCGGGCGTGACCTCATCCTGCTGTTGGGCGGGCTCTTCCTCATCGCCAAGGCGACCTTCGAGATTCACGACAAGCTCGAAGGCGAGCACGGACACGCCTCCGCCAGAGTCGCGCCGTCCTTCACCGCCGTGATCGTGCAGATCCTGCTGCTCGACATCGTCTTCTCGCTGGACTCGGTGATTACCGCCGTGGGAATGGCGCGCGATCTTGGCGTCATGATCGCCGCCGTCGTGATTGCTGTCGGCGTGATGATGGTGTCCGCCGGGACCATCAGCGAGTTCGTCGAGCGGCATCCGACGGTCAAGATGCTGGCCCTGAGCTTCCTGCTGCTGATCGGGCTGTCGCTGGTCGCCGAAGGCTTCCACCAGCACATCCCGAAGGGCTACATCTACTTCGCGATGGGCTTCTCGGTCTTCGTGGAGATGATCAACCTGCGGATCCGCGCGCTGCGGCACGGGCCCGAGGCGCCGGTGGAACTGCGGCAGCGCTACTAGAATTGAGGATTGCCGATTGGCGATTGCAGATTAAGAATTACGCGGATTGGGGGGTGGTTCGCACGCTCGTAATCTGCAATCTGCAATCTGCAATCGCCAATTGACATGATGCTCTCCGAAACCGTCCACCTCGACGGCCACATCATCGACTCGGGCACGCTCTCGAAGGTGCTGGATCTGATCCTGCTGCATGGCGGCGACTACGAGATCACCAGCTTCCAGATCGGCACGACGCGCGAGGCCGCCAGCCACGCCGAGATAGTCGTCCGTGCCGAAAGCGAGTCGGTGCTGCACCTGATCCTGCAGGAAGTGGGGCAGCACGGCGCGAACCCGGTGGCGCACGACGCAGAGTGGGTGCCGGCGCCTGGCGATGGCGTGTTCCCCCCAGACTTCTACTCGACCACCAACCTCGAGAGCTACGTGCGCCATCGCGGGCAGTGGCTGCCGATCGAGCAGATCGAGATGGACTGCGGCGTCACGCTCGTCGACGGCCCCGATGGCCTGCGGGCGCCTGACGACGCCCGTGCACCGGATCCGCAAGGGCGACCAGGTGCTCGTGCACGAGGCCGCCGTGAAGGTCGTCGTCGCGCCGCGCAAGGACCCGGTGTCGGTGTTCGGCTTCATGTCGAGCGAAGTGTCCGCGGAACGCCCGAAGGAACTGACCGTGGCGGCGGTCGCCGAGGGGATGATCGTGAGCCGGCGCGAGGGCAAGAAGATCCTCTTCGTCGGCGGCCCGGCGATCATTCACACCGGCGCCGGGCGCTATCTCGAAGCGCTGATCGCCGGCGGCTGGATCGACGTGCTCTTTGCCGGCAACGCCCTGGCGACGCACGACATCGAGGCGGCGCTGCTCGGGACGTCGCTGGGCGTCAGGCTCGCCACGGGCGTGCCGATGGCCACCGGCCACAACCACCACCTGCGCGCCATCAACGCCATCCGCGCCGCCGGCAGCATCAAGGCCGCGGTCGATCAGGGCGTGCTGACCACAGGCGTGATGCACGCCTGCGTCGTGCATGGCGTGGATTTCGTGCTCGCCGGCAGCATCCGCGACGACGGCCCGCTGCCCGACGTGATCACGAACACGGTGACCGCCCAGGACGAGATGCGCGCACGCGTCCCCGGCGTCGGCCTGGCCATCATGGTCGCGACGACGCTGCATTCGGTGGCGACCGGCAACCTGCTGCCCGCGACCGTCCGGATCATCTGCGTGGACAACAACACCGACACGATCACCAAGCTCATGGACCGCGGCACGCGCCAGGCCTTCGGCCTGGTCACCGACTGCCAGTTCTTCCTGAAGGAACTGGCGGCGCGCCTGGACGGCCGCTCGGCGAACTGACGCATCCACCTCAACCTGACCAACCTGACGCAACCTGACCAACCTGACGTAACCGCAACCAACCTGACGCAACCCGACCGAACCCGACGCAACCCGACCAACCTCGGTTTACTATTCCCCCATGGCCCAGGTCACCCGATCGCCCAAGGTCTACCCGGTCATCGTGGTCGGCAGCGGCGCGTCTGGCGGCATGGCGGCGTGGAATCTCACGCGCAAGGGCATCAACGTGCTGATGCTGGATGCGGGCTCGAAGTTCGAGCGCAGCACGTTCTGGACCCATGTCCGTCCGTGGGAGGCGCGTGCCCGTCGCGCGCGCGGCGAGAAGCCGCCCGAGTTCTTCCTCGACACCAAGGAACAGCCGTACCTCACGCCCGCGGACAAGCCGTTCCAGCTGATTCGCGTCTGGGGGCACGGCGGCAAGACCAACGTCTGGGGCCGCGTCAGCCTGCGCTATGCGGATCTGGACTTCAAGGGCCCGGCCCGGGACGGGTGGGAGATCCCGTGGCCGATCGAGTACAAGGACGTCGCGCCCTACTACGATCAGGTCGATCAGCTGATCGGCGTCTGCGGCGGCGACGACGACTCGGACTCGCTGCCCGGCAGCAAGTTCCACATGCCGCCGCCGGCTCCGCGGTGCGGCGAGGTGCTGCTGACCAAGGGGTTCGCGAAGGCGAACATCCCGATCGTCGCCGGCCGGCGGGCCAACCGCACGAAACCGCTCCGCGGCTGGCCGGCGTGCCACTACTGCGGCAACTGCGGCGCGGGCTGCGACACGGGGTCGTTCTTCTGCTCGGCCGATCACCTCCTGCCCGACGCCATCAAGACCGGCAAGCTCGAGCTCCGCAGCAACGCCGTCGTCGCGACGCGTGCTGGTGGATGACAACGGCCTGGCCAACGGCGTGCAGTACTTCGACCGCGTCTCAGGCAAGGAAGAGCGCGTCTTCGGCAAGGTCGTCGTGATGGGCGCTTCCGCCGTCGACACCACGCGAATCCTGCTCAACTCCAAGTCGGACAAGCACCCCAACGGCATCGGCAACGGGTCGGACGTGATCGGGCGCTACCTGTGCGAGCAGCTGCGCGTGCACGTCGCCGGGTTCCTGCCGGCGCTCTACGGCAACGGCGTGCAGAACGATCTCGGAATCGGCGGCGAGCACATCTACATGCCGCGATTCAACCACCGGTTGAAGAATCTGAATTATCTGCGCGGCTTCCAGATGCAGTTCTGGAACACCGGGTGTCAGCCCTACAACCTGCCGCGCGTCGCCAATCTCAGCGAGGGCTTCGGTGCCGGCCTGAAGACCGACATCAAGCGCAAGTACCCCGCATGGGTGGAGCTGCACCCCTTCGGCGAGACGCTGCCGTACGCGCACAACCGCATCACCGTCGACGAGAGCCAGCCCGATCGCTACGGCGTGCCGAAGCTGAAGATCGACTATCAGATCGGCGACAACGAGCGGAAGATGGCCGACCACATCTTCGACGTGCTCGACGAGGTCGGGAAGGCCGCCGGCATCGAGTGGGTCCACTTCAAGCGCGGCGAGCTCGACAGCAACGGGTCGGCCATCCACGAGCACGGCTGCTGCCGCATGGGCGAGGATCCGAAGCGATCGGCGCTGAACAAGTGGAACCAGATGCACGAGGTGAAGAACCTGTTCGTCGTCGACGGCTCGGCGTTCACGAGCGCCTCGGAGAAGAACCCGACGCTGACCATACTGGCGCTGTCCTTGCGCGCGACCGACTACCTGGCGGAAGAAATCCGGAAGAGTAACTTGTAGCGACAACCACGACGTCGCGAAGCCGCGAAGCCGCGAAGAGACGTGAGAGTTCTACCATTACGTCGCGGCGTCGCGCCATCGACGGTTGTATCAAGGAGAGTGTGTGTGCCGAAACTGACTGTCGAGGGCTACGGGACATTCGAGGTGCCCGAGGGCAAGCGTCTGGTGCTGGCGGTGGAGCAGGACGCCGGCGTCGACATCCTGCACGCATGCGGCGGCAACGCGCGCTGCACGACGTGCCGTGTCGAGTTCATCTCGGGTGAGCCGACGGCGATGACCGAGGCCGAGAAGACGAAGCTGGCCGAGCGCGGGCTCACCGGCGTGCGGCTGTCGTGTCAGATCGTCGCCGATCACGACATGGCGGTGCGCGCGATCAGCCGGCTCGAAGGCAGCGGGCGTCCCGATCCCGGCGGTCCGCCGGCGCCGGAGATCACGCCTCCGCCGGTCTGGCTTGCGAAGAATTGAGGATTGCAGATTGCCGATTGCCGATTACGTCGGGCAACGCGGTGTGACGTGCTGAACAGGCACCAACCAGCTGGATGCAGGACCGATCGGGCGATGCGGCCCAGACATGTCCGGAATCGCGGGATTCTGGCAAGGGCCGAAGGGTTGGCCCGGCGTAATCGTCAATCGTCAATCTACAATCGCCAATTCGATGCCCTTTTCACGTCGCCATTTTCTCGCAGCCGCCGGAGGGCTCGCCCTCTCGACGCCGCTCTCGGCCTTTCGCGAGCGCCTCGCCGCCGGCGCCGGCGCAGCGCCAAGGCCGGACGACGGCTACGGCGATCTGCAGCCGGTTCGTGATGCCACGACCGGGCTGCCGCTGCTGGCGTTGCCGCCGGGCTTCACGTATCTCTCGTTTTCCTGGCGCGCCGACCGGCTGGACGACGGCCGCGTGACGCCAGGCGCGCACGATGGCATGGCGGCGTTCACCGCGCCGGGCGGCCGCGTGCGGCTGATCCGGAATCACGAAATCGACGGCGACCTCGGCGCATTTGGCACTGCGCCGGCCTACGATCCGCAGGCCGGCGGCGGCACGACGACGCTCGAGTTCGATCCCGATGCCGGCAAGCTGGTGAAGTCGTGGGCGAGCCTGTGCGGCACCGTCCGCAACTGCGCGGGCGGCCCGGCTCCCTGGGGCGCGTGGCTCACCTGCGAAGAGACGCTGCACGAGCCGCGGCCGGCGAACAAGTACTCGAAGCCGCACGGCTACGTCTTCGAAGTGCCCGTCGACGGCGTGGCCACGGCGGAGCCGATCGTCGGCATGGGCCGTTTCGTTCACGAGGCTGTCGCCGTGGACCCCGCGACGGGGATCGTCTACCTGACAGAGGACCACACCGGCTCCGGCTTCTACCGCTACGTGCCGACGACGCCGGGGCGGCTGCGTGAGGGCGGGCGCCTGGAGATGCTGGCGCTCGACGCCCGGCCGCGGTACGACACCCGGACCGGTCAGCGATCGGGCACCAGCTTTCCCGTGCACTGGGTGCCGATCCGCGACCCCGATCGCCCGCACCGCGTCGCCGAACGTGGCGACGCGCAGGGGGTCTCGAGTCAGGGCGTCGACCAGGGCGCGGCGGTTTTCAGTCGGCTCGAAGGCGCGTGGTGCGATCGCGGCGCGGTGTATTTCACCGCGACCAGCGGCGGCGACATGCGCTCGGGCCAGGTCTGGGAATACACGCCGGCCCGCGAGCAGCTGCGGCTCGTGTTCGAGTCGCCCGGCCCACAGGTCCTGAACATGCCGGACAACCTGACGATGAGCCCGCGCGGCGGCCTCGCGATCTGCGAGGACGGGGGCGGCGGGCCGCAGCGGATTCACGGCATGACGCGCGACGGGCGCCTGTTCCCCTTCGCGAGCAACGCCATGGTGCTCAACGGCGAGCGCAACACGTTCCGCGGCGACTTCCGGGACCGGGAGTTCACCGGCGTGTGCTTCAGCGCCGACGGGCGCTGGATGTTCTTCAACGTGCAGACCCCGGGCGTGACCTTTGCGGTGACCGGCCCCTGGGAGCACGGGAAGTTATAGGATTGGCTCCTTCCCAGCCAGATGCCAGCCGGCATCTAAGCAGACGTGCGGCCTGGAGGCGTAACGATGCACTCGTGGCCCGCGTATTAGTGACCGGTGCCGCCCGATCGTGGCCGGCGCGCCCATTTCAGAGGAGCTTCGATGATGTTGCGCAAGACCTTGCTGACGGCTGGTTTGACGCTGGCGCTGGCCGCGCCGGTGCTGGCCGATACCTACGCGATTGACAAGAACCACTCGGAGGCGACTTTCCAGGTGCGGCACATCCTGACGAAGGTGCGCGGCACGTTCCGCGACTTCGGCGGCACGATCAACTTCGACAAGGCCAAGCCCGAGAATTCGTCGGTCGAGTTCCGCATCAAGACCGGCAGCATCGACACCGGCGTCCAGAAGCGCGACGATCACCTGCGCAGCCCCGACTTCTTCGACGCCGCCACGCATCCCGAGATCGTGTTCAAGAGCACGAAGGTCGTCTCCAAGGGCAACAACAAGTTCGACGTCACCGGCGACTTCACCATGCACGGCGTGACCAAGCAGATCACGCTGCCCGTCACCTTCCTGGGCGAGCAGAAGTTCATGAAGGGCGCCAAGGCCGGCTTCGAGACCGCGATCACGATCAACCGCAAGGACTACGGCCTGACCTGGAACCGCGCCCTCGAGAGCGGCGGCGTCATGGTCGGCGAAGAGGTCGAGATCGCGATCAACATCGAGGCCGACCTTCAGGCGCCCGCAGCCTCGAACTGACACCCGTCAATCACGGAGGCACAAAGGTACGGAGACAGCACGGAGTGTCCTGTACCTTTGTGTCTCAGTGACCAATCTGTCAATCCGCAATCCGCAATCGCATCAGGATATTCCCGTGCCGCGCTCGCCTCTCTTCGCGCTCGTCCAGCGGTCGGCGCGTCTTTGCGCTCACGCGGCACAGACCCGTGAGCCGATCGACGAGCTGATCGAGCGCGTCGAGGCACTGACGGCTCTCGCGGCGGTCGTTTCTCGCCGGCGCGGCGCCGCCACCGGCGCGCTGGCGCTCGGCGGATGCCGAACGCTGGGCGTGGGTTCGCGCGCCGGCGATCCGCAGGTGATCGTCGTCGGAGCGGGGTTGGCGGGCCTGACGGCCGCGTATCGGCTCCATGCGGCCGGCGTCGCGGTGCGGGTGATTGACGCGCAGACGCGCGTCGGCGGGCGCTGCTACAGCCTGCGGCGTCATTTCCCCGACGGGCAGGTGGCCGAGCTTGGCGGCGAGCTGGTGGACTCGCCGCACGCCGCGGTCCGCGCGCTCTGCGCCGAGTTCGAGATCGAGCTCGACGATCTTCTCGGCACGGAAGACCCGGCGCTCGCGAAGGCCGTCTGGCACTTCGACGGCCAGTCCCGGACCGAGCGCGACATCTGCGAGGCGTTCGCGCCGCTGGCCTCGCGGCTGACGGCCGATCTCGCCGGCCGTCCCGCCGATATCACCTACAACAACCCCGGCGGCCTCGAAGCGCTCGACCGCATGACGCTCGACGAGTGGCTCACGCGCGCCGGCGCCAGCGGCTGGTTCCGCCGCCTGATCGACATCGCGTACACGACGGAGTACGGGCTCGAGGTCGGCGATCAGTCGGCGCTCAACCTGCTGTGGCTGATCCGCCCGTCGTGCCCCCCGTTCGACATCTTCGGCGACAGCGACGAGCGCTATCACATCCGCGGCGGCAACGACCGCATGGTGTCGTCGCTCGCGCGCCCGCTCGGGTCGATCATCGAGGGCGGGCGGCTCCTGGAAGCGGTGAGACAGCGCGCCGACGGCGCGTACGAGCTGACGGTGCGGCACGGCGCGACCAGCCTGACCATGGCGGCGCCCCACGTCGTCCTGGCGCTGCCGTTCACGCTGCTGCGCCAGGTACGGCTCGATGTCGAGTTGCCGCCCGTGAAGCGCCGGGCGATCGACGAACTCGGCTACGGCACCAACGCGAAGCTCATGGTGGGCTTCGAGTCGCGTCCCTGGCGAACGGCGAGCCGGTCGGCGGGCGAGGCCTTTGCCGACGTCGGCTTTCAGTGCGTGTGGGAGGCGAGTCGGGCCCAGGCCGGCGCATCTGGCATCCTCACCAACTTCACCGGTGGGCGCCACGGCGTGGCGCTCGGCGAGCGGACCCCCGGCGAGCAGGCCTTCGAGCTGGTGTCACGGCTCGAGCCAATCTTTCCCGGTGTCTCCGCCGCGCGCGGGGGCGCGCCCGAAGTGCGCTTCCACTGGCCGTCGCACGAATGGACGCGCGGCTCGTACGCCAGCTACCGGCCGGGTCAGCGCACAGCGTTCCGCGGCGCCGAGCAGGAGCGCGTCGGCAACCTGCACTTCGCCGGCGAGCACTGCTCGATGGCGTTTCAGGGGTTCATGGAGGGCGCGGTCGAGACCGGCGAAGCCGTGGCCCGGACGCTGCTGGCGGAGCTCGGTGTCGCCGCGCCGCTCAAGCGAACCGCCTGACCTGCGCTGGCCTCTCGGGCTGGGTCGGTTCGCGGCGCTAAACCGCGTCCGAGAGCGAGGTGAACGTGAACGCCTTCACCTTGAGAGGCGGGACGATCACCGTCGGGCTGACGTCGCTCGACTCGCTCGGAGATATGCGGACCGGCCGCCCCAGCATCTCGATGTTGTTGAGCATGGAGATGGGCGACTCGTTCCAGCGGAGGTTCTTGACCGCGTGGCTGACACGGCCGTTCTCGATCAGGAACGTGCCGTCGCGGCTCAACCCGGTGAACAGGATCGTGCGTGGGTCGACGGGGCGGATGTACCAGAACCGCGTGACCAGGAGGCCGCGCTCGGTGGAGCGGATCATCTCCTCGATGCTGGCGTCGCCTCCCTGCATGGCGTAGCCCGACGGGAAACCCGTCGGCTGCCGTCCGGCTTTCTGTGCCCAGAAGCGGTCGTACGTCAGGTTACGCAGCACGCCGTTCTCGACCCAGACCATCCGCGGGTTGGGGAGCCCCTCGCCGTTGAAGGGCGCCGAGAAGAGCGCCTGGTCCTGGGGGTCGGAGTGGATGGCGACGCGCGCGTCCACAAACTTCTCGCCGATGCGGTTGCCGCCACCTGGCCTGGAGAAGAAGCTGCGCCCCTCGTCGGCGGTGCGGGCGCCGAGCTGTCCCATCATCAAGCCGACCATGCTGCCGACGGCGGTCGGTTCGAGGACCACCGTCCAGGGCCCCGGCTCGACAGGGCGCGGAGTGCGTGACGCCTCGGCCTTTTCGACCGCGATCTTGCCGAGCGCGGCGGTATCGAGGTCGTTCCAGTCGTGGACGCTCGTGCCCGCCCATCCCGACCCGGTCCCGTCCTGTGTCCGCACGGTCGTCGTGAAGTTGACCCGCGTCATCGCGTTGTACGCGAAGAGCCCCTTGGTCGTCGCCACCGCGGTCGATGCGGCTTCGTGGACCAGAAAGCCGGTGGAGAGCAGGTTGCGTTCGACAGCGCGCCCGGTGACCGCCGCCACGGCCTGGACTCGCTGCGCGGGGCTGATCCCGGTCGTCGAGGGGAAGACCGCCTTCACATCGGCGTACTGCTGCGGGCCGAGTTCACCCATGTACTCCGGGTTCTCGGGGACGAGCCTCGCCAGCCGCTCGCTCGTCTCGACGACCCGCCGCAGCGACTCGTCGTCGGTCCGGTTCGTCGTGGCCGACGCCACCCGCTTGCCGAAGGCGCTGGTGACCACGATCGACTGGGTCGTGACGTCGCCCGCGGTGCTGACCTGGTTGGACGCGAAGCGCGCGTTTCCCTCGAGCCCGCTGTTGATGTTGACGCGTGCCTGCTCCGCCTTGGAGAACTTGAGGACGCGGTCGGCCAGTTGTTTGGCCTGCTCTCGCGAGAGGAAGCGAGCTTCGGACATGGTCAGGCGCGGCTCCGTCCTGTGTTGATCACGGTCACCTGCCGATGCCGCGTCGGGACGCACCCGTGCGAGACGGCGTTGGACTGCGACGGCTGGCCCTTGCCGTCGTTGAAGGCACCGCCCACGCGATAAGCGCTCCTGCCGCCGATCAGGTCCATGCTGTTCCAGAACTCCGGCGTCCGGATCTGGTACGCCACGTCCTTGAGCATCCTGGCGACCTTGCCGTCCTTGATCTCATGGAAGACCTGCCCGCCGAACTGGGCGTTGTAACGCTGCTGGTCGATGGAGAACGAACCGCTGCCATCGATCAGGATGCCGTCGCGGACGCCGTCGATCAGCTCCTCGACGGCGACGTCCCGCTCGGGGTGAGGCATGAGGTTGACGTTGGGCATTCGCTGGAACTGAACGTCGGCCCAGCTCTGCGCGTAGGAGTTGCCGTGCGAGCGGACCGGCTGGCCGCTCTGCCGGTACCACCCTTCGAGCCAGGGAGCCTGCTCGCGCGTGGTCTGCAGGTCGGTGAGGATCCCGCCCTTGACGATGCGGTAGTCGCGCGGCTTGACCCCCTCATCGTCGTATCCCACGGAGCTGAGACCGCCGGGCGAGGAGCGCTCGGCCTCGACGTTCATGATGTCGGGACCGTAGCGGAACTTGCCGAGGTAGTCCTGGATCGGGAAGATGAAGCTGGTGCCGGCGTAGTTCGCCTCATAGCCCATGATCCGGTCGAGTTCCGTGGGGTGGGCAATCGACTCGTGGATCGTCGAGCCAGAGGTGCGTCGGCATGAGGACCAGGTCGTATCGGCCCGGCTCGACGGCACGCGCCGAGAGCTTCTGGACCGCCTCCTCGGCCCACCGTGGTGCGTTCTCGACCAGCTTCGCGTCGCGCACGTGCTCGAAGCCGAGCCCCATCGGCGCCACGTCGGTCGACTGGCGCGACTGGAAGTCGGAGTTGTCGGGCGCGACGGCCGTCACGGTCATGGTGGGGAAGGTCCGGAAGATCGTCTGGTCCGTCACCGTCCCCAATGTCGAGGCGAAGAACTTGTCCTCGCGCAGGAAGGAGATCGCGGAGTTGACGAAGCGAACCCCCTTGACCGAAAGCGCGGCGGCGTTGGCAGCGAGCAGCAGCTCGACCTTCTGCTCGATCGGGATCTCGAACGGATCGATCTCGACCGGGCTGCGCCAGATCGCGTCGCGGTGAACCTCGGTGGGGGCAAGTGCAAGCGGGCGAGACCGGGAGGCCGTGTTCGCCTTCGCCTGGGCGACGGCCTGGCGCGCGACGCGCACCACCTCGTCGGCGGTCAGGTTCCAGCTTGCCGCGAAGCCCCAGCTTCCGCCCGCGAGCACCCGCACGCCGAAGCCGAACGTCTCGTTGTCCGCGAGCCCGGTGATCTGGCGCTCGCGCGTAGAGACCGCCTGACTCCGGTTGCGGTTGAGGCGGACATCGGCGTACTCGGCACCCGCCGCGCGGGCCGCCTCGAGTGTCCGCATGGCCAGCTCGCGGAAGGCGCGGTCCCAGATCGTCTCCGGGGCGAACGCGTCCACGACGCCATGCGATCCGATCAGGCCGACGCCGGCGGTCACGACGGCGCTGTTTACCAGGAAGTCACGTCGTTTCATCGAGGCCCCACGCGATGGTCCGTGGACGTCGCGAGATTATAGGACCGCCGCACTCAGCCGGCAATCGCCGCGCCGTTCAAGCGAACCGCCTGACCTGGCGCGCGGCCGCGTCCCACCGCCACTCGGGGTGCTGGCCTTCGAGCCGCACGCCGCCGACCCATCGATCGAGGCCGTTCTCGGTGGCGTGGCTGGCCTCGCCAGCCAGTACGCGCCGGCCGAACGCAGTCAACGCCACCGGCGCGCGGTGCTGCGCGGATGGATCGGGATCCTCGATGGTCGCGACGTCGATCAAGGGCGTCGAGGCGTCGCCGAGCCGGCGCATGGTCCGATAGAAGCTCCAGTCGCCGAGAAACACGCGCTCCTCGCGTGCCGCGCAGCCGCCGAACGCCTCGCCCAGCGTCGCCGCGCCCGCGGCGACGGCCTCCAGGCCCTGGCGTTCCGTTCGCGACAGCCCATCGCTGACGCCCGGCAGTTCCTCCACCAGCCGCTGCAGCGCGCCCGGCAGCCAGACCCAGTGCGTGCTGGTGCCTGCGGCGCGCGCCGCCAGCGGCCGGGGATCCTGGGCGCAGACCTCGGTCCACGCCTGTCGCGCTTCGTCGAGCGCGCCGGCCGACAACGGCTGCCGTGACGGAAAGAGCGCGAGCAGCTGCGCCGGCGTCAGCTGCCCCAGTCCGTCGAATCTGGTGACGTCCGGATGCTCGCCAATGACGATGAGCGCGATGCGTTCGCGGCGAGCGCCCGACGCCGCGAGCGCATCGAGCAGCCAGAGGAGATTGAGTTGATCGAACACGTCGTGCTCGAACCAGAGCACGACCTCGTCCTCGTCCACCGACGCCTCGATCTCGGCGTCGCGTGCCGCAAGGTCGTCGCGGACGTCCTGCACGGACATCGAGCCGTCGCTCGCGAGAAACCGCGCCCGCAGCTCGCGCCACTCCGCCGGCGCCAGGCCCGACAGGCACGGGCCGTCGTGCAGAGGGTCGGCGCATTCGATGAAGCGCCCGGGGAGTCCCGATGCCGCCAGCGCGTCGGCGACAACCGAGCCGTTGGTGAAGTGGATCATGTGGACGACGTCGATCACAACCGCGAGGCGCACGAAGCCGCGAAGCCGCGAAGGACAGGCAGGGGGGAGCCGGGTTGTCACGGCCGCGAGTTCCTGATCTTCGCGGCTTCGCGGCGTCGTGGCTTCGCGGTTGTGATCACCCCCGCGCCTTGATCAACCCTCTGCACGAACCCCAGATTCCGCGTCATGTCGGCCTGCACGTCCTTCGACGGGCAGTCGGTCTCGAGCTGCGCCCACTTATCGAAGCCGATGTCGCCGAGCGCGTCGATGACGGCGGGGAAGTTGATCGGCCCTTCGCCCAGATAGTGCGGGTTGTCCTTCAGGTGGACTTCGCAGATCCGGTCGTTGCCGAGCCAGCGGATCTCCTCGATGATGTCGAAGCCCTGCTTGATGGAGTTGCCGACGTCGTAATACGTCTTCACCGCCGGCGACTGCGATCGCTCCATGATGCGGACGTTGTCGCGCGCCGAGATCGTGTTCTCGAGTCCGAGCACGACACCGGCCTTCGCGGCCTGCGGCCCCAGTTCCTTCAACACGTCGCCGACGTAGTCGATCTCCGCCGGCGTCTTCAACGCCCCTGGCCCGAAGAAGGGCAGCAGCACCACCTGTACGCCGACCCGCTTCGCCATCCCGATGGAGTCGGCCACGCGCGTGATGCCCATCGCATCGTTCTTCAGGTAGTTGCGATGGAGGATGTTCAGGCAGACCGAGCCGATTGGGATGCCGAGGCGCTTGGATTCGGCGACGAACTGGTCCAGCACCGCCGGGCCGAGATAGTCCGTGCCGCTCGGCCGGTTGCTGAGGCTGATCTGCACGCCGTCAAAGCCGCATGCCTTCGCCAGCTCCACGGCCTTCGGGTCGCCCTCGAGTTTCAGGTTCCAGTCCGTGACACCGAGCTTGAACTTCACGCCGGCCTGCGCACGAGTGTGGACATCTAACGGCCACGCTGCGGCCGCGGTCACCGCGGCGGCTGTGCTTAGAAACGTTCGTCGCGTTGGCATTCTCTTGATCCTTGTCCGTGGTGCACGCGCTTCGTGCACCGTGCACACTGACCAGCCGCTACATCGTCAGCACCATTTTTCCCACCGCCCTGTCGGCGAGAATGGCCCGATGCGCTTCGGGCGCCTGGTCGAGCGGCAGCTGACGGCCGACGATCGGCCGCAGCACGCCCGATTCGAGCGCTGCGCCGAGCCCGGCGTGGATCTCGACGTACTCGTCCGGCGTCGTCGACCACAGCGTCGTGCCGAGGATCGCCAGTTCCTTGCCCATCGTGAGCCGCGGGTCGATCTCGGTCCGTCCGCGGTTGCCGATCACGACCACGCGTCCCTTCGGCGCGAGCAGCGTCAGGTCGCGGTCGAGGTTCACGTTCGCGAGCATCTCGAGGATCAGGTCGACGCCGCGCCCGCCGGTGGCCTGGCCGATCTGCGCCGTGTACCCCTCGCTCTTGTGATCGAAGACCTGGTGGGCGCCGGCCTCGCGCGCGGCGTTGGCGCCGGCGTCGCTGCCGGCGGTGCCGAAGACGCGCAGTCCCAGCCCCCGCGCGAGTTGCACCGCGGCGACGCCGACAGCGCCGCTGGCGCCATGGACCAGCAGCGTCTCGCCGGCCCTGGCGTGCGCCCGCAGGACGAGCGCGCGGTACGCCGTCGCCGCCGGCACGCCGAGCGAAGCGCCCTGGGCGAACGACGCCGAATCTGGAAGGCGATGGACGAAGCGCGCGGAACAGGTGATCCGCTCGGTATATGTGCCGTCGCGCACCCCGAACGCCGCGACGTACACGCGATCGCCGGCGCGCAGGCCGCTCGCCACGCCGTCGCCGACCGCTTCGACGATGCCGGCGCCATCGCTGCCGGGGGTGTAGGGAAGCTCGGGAAGCCGCGCGTACTGCCCGCTCCGCACGTACGCGTCGACGGGATTGACGCCTGCCGCGTGCAGGCGCACCAGGACCTCACCAGTACCCGGCTCGCGCTCGTCGATATTGGCGAGCGTCAGCACCTCCGGTCCTCCGAACTGCACGACGCGGATCGCGTTCATTGGGAGGAGTATAGCGGGCTGGGAGGGGCCTAGCGGGGCTAGGGGCGTGGCGGCACGCCCTCGCCCCCTCGGTCCTCCACACTTTCGGAGGGGTCCCTTGACTGGACTCCGGGTGGGGGCTAACCTCAGCCGTTCCAGGGATCCAAGGTAACTGCCTTTACAACTCAGGGAGGTTTGTATGGTGCACGCTCTCCGTGCCTCGCCGCTCCTGGCAGCGGTCTGTCTTCTCGCACTCTTGACGGGCCGTGGTTACGGCCAGGGCCAGGGAAGCAGCGACGAGCACAGCCGCATTCAGGCGGGCTTCGCCATCGCGCCGGTGCCGCTCGACCTGAATGGCAAGAACAGGGCGCTCGTCGGTCTGGGCAGTTACATCGTCAACGCTCAGGCCGACTGCGCCGGATGCCACAGCACCCCGCTGTACGCGGAGGGCGGCGACCCGCACCTTGGACAGCCTGCAGTGATCAGTCAGGACACCTATCTGTCCGGCGGCGGCGATCTGTTCGGGCCGTTCGTGCCACGCAACCTCACCCCGAACGCGTCGGGCGAACCCGCCGGGCTCAGCCTCGACGAGTTCATCGAGACCATCCGCACCGGCCGCGACATGAAAGACCGCCCGCCGCCTGTCCCGAGCCCGGCCAACGACCTGCTTCAGGTGATGCCGTGGCCAATCTTCGCCAAGATGAGCGACCGGGAGCTGGAAGCGATCTACGAGTACCTGTCGGCGATCCCCTGCATCGGGACGCCCGCAGCGCTGCGGCAGCTGAACAGGTTGGACAGGTTTCGTCAGGTTACGTCGGGTTCCGCCAGGTTCCGTCAGGTTGGTTCGTGGGCCGGGTTCCGTGCGCGTCCTGACGGAACCAGACGGAACCAGACGGAACCCGACCAAACCTCGGTGACAGGTTCGGTGACAGGTTCCAGGTTCAGGTTGCGGTTATTCGTAATGGAGCGCCGTGACCGGGTCGAGCTTCGACGCGCGCACGGCGGGGTAGACCCCGAAGGTCAGCCCGATCCCGACCGAGACGAGGAAGGAGATCAGGATCGAGGCCATCGTCACGATGGTGTCCCAGCCGGCCAGCACGGCAATCATCCGTGAGAGCCCGACGCCGACAATGAGTCCGATGACGCCGCCGCAGACGGCGATCATGATCGTCTCGACCAGGAACTGCCGGATGATGTCTTTCTGGCGGGCGCCGATGGCGCGGCGGATGCCGATCTCACGCGTCCGCTCGAGCACGCTGGCCAGCATGATGTTCATGATGCCGATGCCGCCGACGAGCAGCGAGATCGACGCCAGGGCCACCATGACGAAGCCGAAGATGCGCTGCGTCCGGCGCTGCTCGGCCAGCAGCGCCGCCGGCACGACGAGCGAGAAGTCGTCGGAGCCGCGGTGCGAGGCCTTGAGAATGCCGCGTACGACATCCGCCGTGCGGATCATGTCGTCGGCGTTGGCCATCTGCAGGTAGATGCCGTCGATCTCGTCCTTGAAGCGGCTGTAGCTGTCCTCGAGGCGCAGGATGGCCGCGGCGACGGGCACGTAGATCAGGTTGTTCCGGTCCTGCGCCGGGATGCCGGCGACGTCGGTCTGCGAGCTCACCTGCGGCCCGACCATCCCGATCACGCGGAACCACTGCTCGTTCACCTTCACGTACTCGCCAATCGGATCCTTCGCGCCGAACAGATTCGTCCGCGCGCCCTCGCCGATCACGGCAACCGGCGCGGCGGCCGCGGCCTCTTCGTCGGTGAAGAAGCGGCCGGAGACGACCGACAAGCCGCCAATCTCCTGGTAGCTGGGCTCGATGCCGAAGACCTGCGGCGCCTCGGTCTGCGGCTTGGGAACGAGCTTCTGCGGCACGTAGCGCTTGCGCGCGGTGGAAGCCGTGATGCCCGGGACGTTGGCGCGGATGACGCGCAGGTCGCGCTCGGTCAGGCCGGGCGACACCTTCCGCGCCTTCTGGAACGCCATGAAATCGTTGGCCTCGCGCGCCTCGACGATCAGGTTACGCACGCCGAGCTGCTCGATGAACGCCAGCACCTGCTGCTGGGCGCCGGCGCCGATCGACATCATCGACACCACCGCCGCGACGCCGAAGATCATCCCCAGCATCGTCAGGAACGAGCGGACCTTATTCGAGAGCAGGGTCTCCATTCCGCGCTTGCAGTCGACGAGGATCTGCAGGCGGGTGGAGTCGTCGAAGAGCGACGCGAGCCGGCTCATCGGCCGCCTCCGGGCACCGGACCGGACGTCGTGGCCGCCTTCTGCCCGGCCGTGCCGGTCTCCGGGTTGACCAGCGCCACGTCGACGTCGGCGTCGAAGTCCTGCAGCACGATGCGGTTCTCCGTGACGCGCGCCACCTTCACGTGGACCGGCTTGAACTGCGTGCCCTCACGCACGTAGACCACGGGCTTGCCTTCCTTCTCGAAGAGCACCTGGCGGGGCAGGTGGGTGACGCCTTTCAGCGTCTCGCCTTCGACGACGACGCGCGCCGTCATGCCGGGGCGGAGCACCTGCGACGGGCGCTCGAGGGCGAAGGCGGCGTTGAACTGGCGCGTGGTCTGCGGCTCCCAGAACATGTTCTGCGCCAGCCCGCCGATTCCCTTCGACGTGCCGGTCAGCTCCGTCTTCGGCAGCGCTTCGACCTGCACCTTGGCCGGTCCGCCCTTCTCGAGCGAGGGGCGATCGGTCTCGAGGATCTTCGTCTTGATCTCCATTTCAGTGAGATCGACGATCTCGGCGACCGTGCGTCCCGGCTGCACCGTGTCGCCCTGGCGGTACTCGGGAAGGCTCATGCCGGGGAAATTCCAGCCGCCGGAGGAATCCTGGTTGTCCTTGATGACGACGAGGCCGTCGAGCGGGGCGCGGACGGTCATGCTCTCGATGTTCTTCCGGGCGAAGTCGGCCGCGATCGTCGCCTTGCTCCGCTTCTCCTCGAGCACGACCAGCCCGGCCCGGCTGCTCTCTGCGTGCGTCTTGACGTCTTCCTGAATCTGCGTCAGCGCGCGCTTCGACTCCTCGAGCTTGATGTTGTTCTTCTCGGCTTCGATGCGGCCGACGAACTCGTTGCCGCTGACGTCGATCTCGGCGCGCCGCACTTCGTGCTGGGCGTGGAGGACCGCGAGGCGGTCGTTGAGCGTCTGCACCTTCGCGTCCGCCCGCAACTTGGTGATCTCCTGCTCGGCCTCGGCCAGTTCGGACTCGGCCTGCTGCAGGTTGTAGGTCTGCTCGGCGCGATCGAACTCGATGATCACGTCGTCTTTCTTCACGACGCTGCCGGCCGGCGCCAGCGTCACGATCTGCAGCAGGCCCCCGACGGTGGGCGCCGCAAGGGTCATCGAGCGGCGCGGCCCCAGCTCTCCAAGCGTGTGTACCTTGACGTCGATGTCGCCCTTGGTCGGCCGGACTGTGGGGATTGTCTCGCCGCGCGGCGTGACGTCGGGCAATCCCATGACGACCGCTCCGCCCACCAGGGCCAGCGCGACGACGACAGCGATGATGCGCCAGGGCTTCATTTACGAGTCTCCAGCGTCGGATCTTCGAGGGCCACCTTCTCGCCGGGCTCCACGCCTTTGGTAATCGCCACCCGGTCCGCGTTGCGGCGCTCGATCGTGACGACCCGCCGCTGGGGTGCGCCGCGGCCGATCACGTAGACGACGTCGGTGCCGCCCACCAGGAAGATCGCCTGCGGCGGCACGATCAGCATGTCCTTCAGCGTCTGGGTCGCGATGCGGATGTTGGCCGTCATGCCCGGGCGCAGGCGATCGTCGCGCTCGTCGAGCGCGACGGTGACGTCGAAGTTGCGCGGCGGCGGCCACGAGGTGAAGTCGGCCTTCGCCAGTGCGCTGATGCTCGCGATGTGGCCCTTGAGCTCCTTGTCGGGCAGCGCTTCGACGCGCACCGTCGCCGTCTGGTTCATCGAGAGGCGGCCGCGCTCGATCTCGTCGACGCGCGCCGAGCCGAACATGGAGGAGGAGTCCGGCAACTCGGCGATGCTGGCGCCTGACCAGACGCGATCGCCTTCCTTGAAATCCTGCGGGTTCATCCAGTTGCCCGAGCGCCAGTTGCGGAGGATCGCGACGGTGCCGTCGGCCGGGGCGAGGACGCGCAGCGCGTTCAACTGCCGCTCCGCCTTGGTGAGGTCGAACTCGGACTTGTTGCGCTTGCCGGAAACGCCAGCCACTTTTGCCTGGCCGGCGACTTGATCGCTCGACAGCTTCGCCGACGATTCCTTGAGCTTGTGCTCGGCGTCGTTGACCTTCAGGCCGCGCTGTTCGCCTTCGACGCGGGACAGGATCTCCTTCGCGGAGTAGTCGAGCTTCGCGCGCTCGACGTCGTACCCGGCCGTCGCCTCCGCGATCCGGCTCGTCTGCTCCGCCGCCTGCGACTCGGACCGCGACTGCTCGATCTGGGCGTCGAAGCCGCGAACCTCGCTCTTCTTCTCGTCGAGCGTCTTGGCCACGGTGGCGCCGTCGAATTCGATCAGCACGTCGCCTTTCTTGACCGCGGTGCCGTTCCGCACGAGCTTCATGATCCGCAGGTCGCCGGCGTCCGACGGCGCGATGATCGTGATGGATCGGCCGGCCTTCACCTCGCCGCGAATCTGCACGGCGTCCACGAACGTCCCGCGTTCGACTACCGCCGTCGGCACGTCGGGCGTCGCGCCGCGCGCCATCCATCCGAAGGTTGCGACCACGACAGCGGCGATCGCCCCGCCGACTGCTGCTCTCTTCCGACGCCGTGTCATTTCATCACCACCTGGCCCGCCGTGAGCCCCGAGGTCACCACGACTTCGACTTCATCGCCAGGGCCGAGCGTCACCGGACGCGTCTCGACGTTGCTGCCCTGGCGCACCCGGACGCTCGCCTTGTCGCCGTCGCGGCTCACCGCCGACCACGGCACGACGAGGGCGCCCTTGGTACGCTCGACTTCGACGTCAATCGCGGCCGTGAGATCCGGCAGGATCCGGGCGTTCGAGCCGGCGATGGTGACCACGGCGGCAAACGCGCGCACGCGCGTCGAAAACGATCCGGGGACGCCGATCGGCGCGAGCGACGCGATGGTGCCGGGCATCTCGAGATCCGGGTACGCGTCGAGCCGCACGATTACCGGCATGCCGGCGCGTACCGTCGGCGCGTCGGCCTGATTGACGCGCGCCCGCACCTGCATCGACGCCTGGTTGACGACCTGCAGCACCGGCGCGCCGGGCCACATCTCGTCGCCTTCCTGGATGTCGGCCGGGCCGTTGCCACGCCACGTGAGCTTGGGGACGACCAGGCCTTCGAGCGGCGACATCACCGTCATGTCCTTCGAGTTCTCGAGCGCGTAGTCCATCGCCGCCTTCGCGCGATCGCGGCGGATCTCGAGCATGCGAAGCTCGGCGCCGGCCGCCTGCCGCTTCAGCTTGTAGACCTCGTCCAGCGCTTCGACCTTCGACCGCGCCTCGGCGAGGTCCTGGTCGTTCTTCTCGGCAAGCACGCGCGACAGCATCTCGTTCTTCAGGACTTCGAGCTCGAACTTCTTGACGGCGTTGCGCGCCTGCGCCAGCTCGCTCTCGTCCTTGATGCGCGCGGCATCCTGCTCGGCGCGCTTCTGCCGGATCTGCTGGACCAGCTCCTCGGTACTCGGCCTTCTTGTCGATCGCCGCCTTCTCCTGGATCTGGCTGTCGAACTGCACCAGCAGGTCGCCGGGTTTCACGGCCGTGCCGGCCGGCGCCAGCTTGGTGACGACCAGCGAACCGCGGGTGGCCCCGGCCAGCAGCGGCGTCGAGACGATGTAGGAGCGGGTGGCTTCGGTGAGGCCGGTGAGGCGCAGTTTCTTCACGAAGTCGCGCGGCTTGACGGTGACGGTGGTCGTTTCGACAGCGGCGGCCGAGGCCGCCTGCGCGTCGGCGCCGACCGCGCGGTCACATCCCGACAAGGCCAGAAAGGGGGGGAGCAACAGAAGCGCCCCGACAGGGCGGCAGCGTGTACAAAGATTCATTGCAGTCGGCATCCCGGACGTAATAGACGGATTTGACACCGAATAAGTTGGCTCGGCTGCCAAAATATTCGCACCCGTCCCGGCAGGCCTGTTTTCGCGGGCGGCTCGGCCCGTCCAGCCCTCGGCTGGTCCGCAGACCCGGGCCCATTTCCCCGACCGGGATCCGCCGCCGCAGCAGATGAGGTAGAGTGCATCCTGCCCCCCAGAATGACGCTGTCCCCCGGTACGAAGGTCGGCCCCTGCGAAGTCGTCGCGCCGCTTGGCGCTGGCGGCATGGGCGAGGTGTATCGCGCGCGGGATACCAAGCTGCACCGCGAGGTGGCGATCAAGGTGCTGCCGGCCGCGGTGGCTGCCGATCCGGATCGGCTGGCGCGCTTCGAGCGCGAAGCGCAGGTGCTGGCCGCGCTCAACCATCCGCACATCGCGGCGATCTACGGCCTGGAAGAGGCCGGCGGCGTCACGGCCCTCGTCCTCGAACTCGTCGAAGGCCCGACGCTGGCCGATCGCCTCGCGCAGGGGGCGATGGCCGTGGACGAGGCGTTGCCCATCGCCCGGCAGATCGCCGAGGCCCTCGAGGCGGCCCACGACGCCGGGATCGTCCATCGCGATCTGAAGCCGGCCAACATCAAGCTGCGCGCTGACGGCACGGCGAAGGTGCTGGACTTCGGGCTGGCCAAGGCGCTGGACCGATCGCCGGGCGGGAACGGCTCGGATCCCTCCAACTCGCCGACGCTGACGGCGCGTGGCACTGAGGCCGGGCTCATCCTGGGCACGGCGGCCTACATGGCGCCCGAGCAAGCGCGCGGGCGGGCCGTGGACAAGCGCGCCGACATCTGGGCGTTCGGCGTCGTCCTGTGGGAGATGCTGACGGGCCGCCGGCTGTTCGAAGGGGAGACGATCAGCGACACGCTGGCGGCGGTGCTGACGCAGCCGCCCGACCTCGGCGCGCTGCCACCGGCGACGCCATCCACCGTGCGCCAACTCGTCGCTCGCTGCCTCGAACGCGATCCGCGGCTGCGACTGCGCGACATCGGCGAGGCGCGGGTCGTCCTGGGCGATCCGGCAGCGAGCGCGCCGCCGGCCGTCGCACGTCCAGCGGCGAAGACGAAGTCACGTGCCGGACTGCTCGTCGCCGCAGCCGCCGGTGCGGTGATCGTCTCGGGTGCATGGGCCGTCTGGCCGCGGCCGACACCGGCACAGCCACTGACCGTCTTCGAGATTACGCCGCCTCCCGATGTGCCGCTTGCGCTCGTGAATCGAACGGCGGTGTCGGTATCTCCGTCAGGTGGCACGGTGGCATTCGTCGGCCGCCGCGGCGGCATCCCGTACTTGTTCGTCAAGCGGCGCGACGAAGGCACTCCGCGTCTGATCGAGGGCACCGTCGGCGCAAGCGGTCCGGCGCTGTCGCCGGACGGGCGCCGCATCGCGTTTGTCGCCAACGCGCGCCTGCGCCTTGTCAACGTCGACGGCGGCGCTGTCACCGACGTCCTCCCGGTCAACGACTCCCGCGGTCACGCGTGGCGCGACAACGACCGGCTGATCATCTCGACGCAGCCGACGTCGGGACTCGTCGAAGTCGCGGCCGTCGGCGGCGCCGTCAGGCCCGTGACGACACTTGCACCTGGCGAGCGCACTCACCGATGGCCGCAGGTGCTGCCCGGCGGGGCGACCGCCATCTTCACCGTCGGCACCTTCGGCAACCCCGACGACTACGACGATTCCAGGATCGAGGCGGTTGACCTGGCAACGGGGTCTCGCAAGGCGCTCGTGACGGGCGGCCGCCTGGCACTGGCCGGACCCGACGGCGTGCTACTGATGGCGCGATTAGGTGTGGTCTCAGCCATGCCCTTCGACAGCCGCCGGGTGGAAGTGACCGGACCACCGAGGGAGGTCGTGCAAGGTGTGTATGGCGACAAGACCACGGGGGCGTCGCACTTCGCCTATGCGCCCGACGGCACGCTTGTGGTACGTGCCCGGCAATCCCCTGGGCCACGGTCGGCGTGTCGTCTGGGCAGATCGGAAGGGCACCGTCGCCACGGCGTTCGATCTGCCGGCAGAAACATCGCTCGCGCTCGCCGACCCCGTGATCTCGCCGGACGGCGGTCGCGCCGCCTTCGTGATCAGGTCGGGCGGCAACAACGACGTCTGGATTCACGACTTCACTCGCCGGACGTCAACCCGATTCAGCTTCGGCGGCAACAACGCGACGCCCGTCTGGTCGGCCGACGGGCGCACACTCTATTACTCGAACCTCGACGCGTCGGGACAGAAGTCGACCATCTTCCGCAAGCCCGTCGACGGCAGTCGGGAGGCCGAGCGGCTCGCCACACTGGACGAGCGAATCTATCTCAAGCAGGTCGACGAATCGCGGGGCCTCCTGCTCGTCGATGCGTTGCGCCCGGCGCAACTGTCCGACATCGCCCGCGTCTCGTTTGCCGCCGGGCGCCCGGCGGAGATCGAGTATCTCGTGTCCTCCACCTTCGACGAGACGGGCGGCAGCTTGTCGCCCGACGGCCGCTGGCTGGCCTACGCCTCCGACGAGACCGGCCGTTACGAGATCTACGTGCGCGACGCACGGGCGCCTGCGGGCGGCAGATGGCAGGTGTCGAGCAGCATCGGCGAGGAGCCGCGCTGGTCGCCCGACGGGCATCAACTCTACTACTGGAGCGAGTCGCGTTTCATGGTGTCGCAGATCGACAGCACGTCGTCGTTCGAGGCCTCGACGCCTACCATGTTGTTCGACGCCCTTACCGAGCTGCGCACCGATTCGGCGGTGACCTACAGCGTCGACGCCGCCGGCAGCCGGTTCCTCATGCTGCGGCCCGTCGAGGACCGCACACCGGCCCAGACCGTGCGCGTGCTCCTCAACTGGGGCAGAACCCTGGCGCGCTGACGGGCGGCCGATGCCGCCGGCGGAGACTCATAATCCGCAGATTACGCAGAACACAGATTGCGGACCGCAGCGACCGCCGCGGCTTTAGCCGCGGCAGCGAGAGAGCACGGGCGCGGAGATGAGATCGGTTGAGCGCGAGTCTCATCTCCGCACCCCTGGACCGGCTCGCGGCCGGTGCCCGGTCGCTTCCCGGTGAGCGCTGAACCGCAGCCCGGCTGAAGTCTGGAAGAATTGGCAGCGTCTGCGTCATCTGCGAAATCTGCGGATAGACTTGTCCGCGTAATCCATGCAATTCAGCGAATCGCCGCCCTCCGTCGACGAACTCCTGCGCCTGATTCTCACCAGCCGCGTCTACGAGGTCTGCCGCGAGACGCCGCTCGATCCGGCGCCGCGGCTGTCGGCCCGCGTCGGCCGGCAGGTGCTCTTCAAGCGCGAGGACCTGCAGCCGGTCTTCAGCTTCAAGCTGCGCGGCGCCTACAACCGGATCGCGCACCTCTCCGACGCCGAGCGGGCGCGGGGCATCATCGCCGTCAGCGCCGGCAATCACGCGCAGGGCGTCGCCTTCTCGGCGCGAAAGCTCGGCATCCGCGCCGTGATCGTCATGCCGCAGACCACGCCGGACATCAAGGTCGAAGCGGTGCGCAACCTGGGCGCCGAGGTGGTGCTGTACGGCGACAGCTACTCCGACGCGAAGGTGCGCTGCGACGAATTGCAGCGCGAGAGCGGCGCGACGGCGATTCACCCCTTCGACGACCCGCTCGTCATCGCCGGCCAGGGCACGATAGGTGAGGAGATACTGCGACAGAGCCAGCGCGATCTGTCGGCCGTCTTCGTCGCCGTCGGCGGCGGCGGCCTGATCTCGGGCATCGCCAGCTTCATCAAGGCGCTCCGGCCCGAAGTGAAGATCATCGGCGTCGAGCCGTTCGAGGCCGACGCGATGTATCGCTCGCTCGAGGCCGGCCGCCGCGTGACGCTCGATCAGGTGGGCATCTTCGCCGATGGGGTCGCCGTCCGCGAGGTGGGCCGCCACACGTTCGCGATCGCCCAGCGGGCCGTCGACGCCGTGGTGCGCGTGACCAACGACGAGATCTGCGCCGCCATCAAGGACGTGTTCGACGACACGCGCAGCATCATGGAACCGGCCGGCGCGCTGGCGGTGGCGGGACTCAAGACCTGGCTCGGCGCGCATCCCGAGGCGACCGGGCGCGTGGCCGCCGTGCTGAGCGGCGCGAACATGAATTTCGACCGGCTGCGCTTCGTCGCCGAACGGGCCGAGCTCGGCGAAGCACGAGAGGCGATCTTCGCCGTGACGATCCCCGAGCGGCCAGGCGCCTTCCGCGAATTCTGCGTCCGGCTCGGTCCCCGCGTCGTCACCGAGTTCAACTACCGGCTCGGCAGCCGCGATGCGGCCCACATCTTCGTCGGCGTCTCGGTGGCCTCGCGGGAGGACGCCGGGCGGCTCGCCCGGGAGCTCGGCGAGGCCGGCTACGAGACGCTCGACCTGTCCGACAACGAACTCGCGAAGCTTCACGTGCGGCACATGGTGGGCGGCCGTGCCAGCGACGCGCAGCACGAGCGGCCCTGCCGGTTCGAGTTCCCGGAGCGGCCCGGCGCGCTGATGCAGTTCCTGGAGACCCTGGGCGGACGCTGGAACATCAGCCTCTTCCACTATCGGAATCACGGGGCCGACTTCGGCCGCGTGCTCGCCGCCTTCGAAGTCCCCGACGCGGAGCTTGGCGCGTTCAAGGCGTTCCTGGACGGGCTCGGCTATCCATATCTGGCCGAGTTCGGCAACGACGCCTACCGGTTGTTTCTCGAATGAGGCACCCGCCTGCACAACCGCAACGCCGCGAAGCCGCGACGCCGCGAACGAGGTGTCATCGTCCATCGCCGCCTCCATCGCGGCTTTGTGGCATCGCGTCATCGCGGTTGTGAGGGGAACTCCTCGTGGCTTCAGTCGTTGATCGCGCTGTCAAGGCGCTGCGCTCGCTGGACGGCGTGAGGTTCGATGTCTCCGACAACGCGGTGGAGGTGCCGCCCGCGTCCGACGAGGGGTTCCTCGTGCGGCTGCGCATCGTGAACGACCGCGTGTACGTCGTCGACTACGACGGATGGCGCCACCAGTTCGATCGCGCCGAAGACGCCTACGACTGCTTCGAGTATGGCCTGTCGGACAGCTGCCGGCTGAAGGTCACCTATCGCGGCGACGGTCCCGTCGCCTGGCACGTCGAGAAGCGTGAGTTCGGAATGTGGGTGCCCAGCGCCCACCGCGTGCGCCGCCGGTTCGTCCCGTTCTGGCGTCCGGCGCGCGTGGTGTATCGGCAGAACCGCGCATTCCGCAGGGACGAGGCTGAAGGCTGAAGGCTGAGGGCTGTAGGGCTGTAAGGCGTGTAGGGCTGTAGGGCGTGCGGTAGGGCTGTAAGGCTGAGGCTGTCGGCTCCGTCACTGCGACGGCGCAGGGCGCGGGTTGGCGAACTCCCACTCGAGGATCGCCTCGTCCACTTCCTTCCTGGCTGCGCGCTGCTTGCCCTTCTTGCGTGCCTGCCCCCATTTCTGGAAGCCGTCCTTGATCAGCTCCGTCGCGCCGGCAAAGAGCATGCTGGTCGCTGCGACGGTCACGAGTTCGCCCGTGGTCAGCATCGGGCTGTAGAGCGAGGCTTCCTCCGGCGTCACCATCGACAGGAATTCGTTGTGCCAGCGCGTGTTGCTGCTGCGCGCCTCGACGGGAAAGAGAAACGGCGACTGCAAATCCCAATAGCGGGGGCGCCGCTCTTTCACCTCCAGGCGGAAGATCGGCTGGACGTCGAGTCTTATGGCCGGTTCGCGGGTCAGCCCCTCGCGAACGCGCTCGACGGAGACGGGCGGTTGGCTCGGCGTGCCGTCCTGGCGATTTGGTTGTTCGCCCGACGATTGAGTCGAGCCGGCCGGCGCAGTCTGCGCGGACGCCTGCTGCGCGGAGGCAGTCACCGTGAGGCTTCCTGCCATCAACGCTACAGCGGCGCAACTCCGCGCGCCCCACGCCGGCCGGCCCATACCCCTATTAGACGCCAAAGTGCCTCGGACGGACGAGGCGTCGCGCGCCACATTCTGACGTGGAAATGACTTGGTCTTTGCCCTTGACGACCGTGATACACATATGTAGATTTATATATGTGAAGGACGCGTCCGCGCTGTTCCGCCTGCTCGGCGACGAGGCGCGCCTCCGCATCCTGCGGGTGCTGGCAGCCGAGCGCCTGAACGTCACGGAGCTCACCAGCATTCTCGGCATCGCCCAGTCGGGGGTGTCGCGGCACCTGGGGCTGCTTCGGGATCACGGGCTGATTGAAGAACGGCGTGAAGGCGGCTTCACGTATTTCCGCGTGCCGCCGCCGGAGGCACGCAACGGCCAGCAGTCGCTGTGGACGCTGCTGGACGCGCAGTTCGCGGCCGCGTCCGACGACCCGGTGGCGCGCGCCGACCGCGCGAGGCTGAAAGAGGTCCTGCGCCTGCGAAAGGAGAGCTTCGCCAGGCACGGCGACGCCGACAGCCGTCAACTGGTGCCGGGCCGGAGCTGGGCGGCATGGGCCCGCGCGCTCGGTCACCTGCTGCCGGCCTGGGAGGTCGCCGACCTCGGCTGCGGCGAGGGGTATCTCACGGTTGAAGCCGCGCGGTGGGCGCGTCGCGTGATCGCCGTCGACCGCTCGACCGACGTGTTGAATCGCGCCCGCGCGCTCGCCCGCCGCCGCCGCGTCAGCAACATCGTCTGGAAGCGCGGCGACCTCGAGGCCGTGCCGCTGGACGATGCGAGCGTCGATGTGGCGCTGCTGTCGCAGGCGCTGCACCACGCGGCGGAGCCGGCACGCGCGCTCGGAGAGGCCGTGCGCGTGACGCGGCCCGGAGGCAAGGTGCTGGTGCTCGACTTGCGCCGCCACGAGGAAGCCTGGGTCCAGGAACGCCTCGGCGACCGGTGGCTCGGCTTCGATGACGACGCGCTGCGGGCGCTGCTGAAGGGGGCGGGCCTCGAGGACGTCAAGGTCTCGACCGGCGCGCGCCTCACCGGCGACCCTTTTACTGTGCTTGATAGCCAGTGGACGAAAGGTTGACGGATGACGGTTGACGGTTGCTGGTCCCGAGGTCTGGGCCGCGACCGGATTCCGTCAACCGTCAACCTGCAACCGTCAAGCAGGAGATGAGAATGACCGACCGTACCGCCGCACTGCATCGCGCCGCCGCCGAACGCATCCTCATCCTGGACGGCGCCATGGGCACGATGATCCAGCGGCGCGGCCTCACCGAGGCCGACTACCGCGGCGAGCGCTTCGCGTCGCATTCGCACGAGCTCAAGGGCAACAGCGACGTGCTGGTGCTGACGCGCCCCGACGTCATCCTCGACATCCATCGCCTGTACCTCGCCGCCGGCGCCGACCTCGTCGAGACCAACACGTTCAGCGCGCAGGCGATCTCGCAGGCCGACTACGCGCTCGAGGACGCGAGCTACGACATCAACGTCGCCGGCGCGCGGCTGGCGCGGCAGGCGTGCGACGAGTTCACGGCGGCGAGTCCCGACAAGCCCCGCTTCGTCGCCGGGTCGCTCGGGCCGACCAACCGCACGCTCTCGATCTCGCCCGACATGAACGACCCGTCGGCGCGCGCCGTGACCTTCGACCAGATGCGCGACGCCTATCGCACGCAGGTGCGCGGCCTCGTCGACGGCGGCGTCGGACGTGCTGCTGTTCGAGACCATCACCGACACGCTGAACGCCAAGGCCGCGCTCGTCGCCACCGAAGAGGTGTTTGCGGAGAAGGGCATCCGCCTGCCGCTCCTGATCTCGGTGACCATCACCGACCGGAGCGGCCGCACGCTTTCCGGGCAGACCGTCGAGGCGTTCTGGATCGCCGTCGCGCACGCGCGGCCGTTCAGCGTCGGCATCAACTGCGCGCTCGGCGCCAAAGACATGGCGCCGTACATCGAGGAGCTGTCGAAGGTCGCGCCGACGCGCATCAGCTGCTATCCGAACGCCGGGCTGCCGAACCAGTTCGGCGCCTACGACGAGCTGCCGCCGCAGACCGCGGCGCTGCTCGAGGACTTCGCGCGACGCGGCTGGGTGAACATCGTCGGCGGCTGTTGCGGCACCACGCCGGACCACATCGCCGCCATCGCGGCGGCGGTCAAGGATCTGCCGCCACGCGGCACGACAGCACCGAGCACGAAGCACCCGGCACCGCACCCCAGCACCGAGCACGAAGCACCCGGCACGGATCTATTCGGCCGCTTCTCCGGCCTCGAGCCGCTGGTGATCCGCCCCGACAGCAACTTCCAGATGATCGGCGAGCGGACCAACGTCACCGGCTCCGCGAAATTCGCGCGCCTGATCAAGAGCGGCGACTACGCGACGGCCGTGGAGGTCGCGCTCGACCAGGTGCGCGGCGGCGCGAACATCCTCGACGTCAACATGGACGAAGGCATGCTCGACTCCGAGCGCGCCATGACGACGTTCCTGAACTACCTGGCGACCGAGCCCGAAGTGGCCCGTGTGCCGTTCATGATCGACAGCTCGAAGTGGTCGGTCATCGAGGCCGGGCTCAAGTGCGTCCAGGGCAAGCCCATCGTCAACTCGATCAGCCTGAAGGAGGGCGAGGCCGACTTTCTCGCCAAGGCTCGCACGATCCACCGCTACGGCGCCGGCGTGGTCGTGATGGCCTTCGACGAACAGGGACAGGCCGAGACGGTCGCCCGTAAGGTCGAGATCTGCCAGCGGGCGTACCGCCTGCTCACGGAAGAGGCCGGGTTCGATCCGACCGACATCATCTTCGACCCCAACATCCTGGCCATCGCCACCGGCATCGAGGAGCACAACAAGTACGCGAAGAACTTCATCGAGGCGGCCCGGATCATCAAGGCCGCCTGCCCCGGCGCGCGGATCAGCGGCGGCGTGAGCAACCTGTCGTTCTCGTTCCGCGGCAACGACGTCGTCCGCGAGGCGATGCACTCCGCGTTTCTCTATCACGCGATTGCGCGCCGGCATGGACATGGGGATCGTCAACGCCGGCCAGCTCGCCGTCTACGAGGACATCCCGAAGGACCTGCTCGAGCGCGTGGAGGACGTGATCTTCAACCGGCGTCCCGACGCGACCGAGCGGCTGGTGGAGTTCGCCGACCGCGTGAAGGGCAGCGGGAAGAAGCGCGAACTGGATCTCAGCTGGCGCGAGAAGTCGGTGGAGGAGCGCCTGTCGTTCGCGCTCGTGCACGGCCTCGTCGACTACATCGACCAGGACACCGAAGAGGCCCGCGTGAAGTACGGCCGGCCGCTCGCCATCATCGAGGGCCCGCTGATGGACGGCATGAAGACGGTCGGCGACCTGTTCGGCGCCGGCAAGATGTTCCTGCCGCAGGTGGTGAAGAGCGCGCGCGTGATGAAGAAGGCCGTGGCGTGGCTCGAGCCGTTCATGGAAGAGGAGAAGGGGGCCGGCGGACGCGGCGCGCAGGGAACGGTTCTCATGGCGACCGTGAAAGGCGACGTCCACGACATCGGCAAGAACATCGTCGGCGTGGTGCTGGGCTGCAACAACTACGAGGTGATGGACCTCGGCGTGATGGTGCACCAGGACGAGATCCTGCGGACCGCCGAAGAGCGCAACGTCGACCTCATCGGGCTGAGCGGCCTGATCACGCCGTCGCTCGACGAGATGGTGTCGGTGGCGCGCGAGATGGAACGGCGCGGCCTGAAGACGCCGCTGCTCATCGGCGGCGCCACGACGAGCAAGCAGCACACCGCCGTCAAGATCGCGCCCGAGTATTCCGGACCCGTGACGCACGTGCTCGACGCGTCGCGCGCGGTGGACGTGGTGTCGAGCCTGCTGAGCGAGACGCAGCGGGACCGGTTCATCGCCGCGACACGCAAGGATCAGGAGGCGCTTCGGCAGCAGTACGGCACGCGGCAGCAGAAGCCGCTGCTGACGCTGGCGGCGGCGCGGGCCAATCACCTGAAGATCGACTGGGCGGCGGCCGACGTCCCCGTGCCGGCGTTTCTCGGGCGGCGGGAGATCGACGTGCCGCTGGCCGACCTGGTGCCGTACATCGACTGGACCTTCTTCTTCCACGCCTGGGAGTTGAAGGGGCGCGTGCCGGCGATCTTCGATCATCCCGAGTACGGGGCCGCCGCGCGTGAGCTGTACGACAACGCGCAGTCGCTCCTTGGACGGATCGTCGAGGGCGGCCTGCTGAAGGCGCGCGGGGTCTACGGGTTCTGGCCCGCCGAACGCCAGGGCGACGACATCGTCCTCTTTGCCGACGAGTCGCGCAGCGGGGAAGTGACGCGCTTCAACATGCTGCGCCAGCAGGAGCCGATCGCCGATGGCCGGCCGAACCGGTCGCTGGCCGACTTCGTGGCGCCCCGTTCCAGCGGTCGCCGGGACTACCTCGGCGCCTTTGCGGTGACCGCCGGACTCGGGGCCGACGATCTCGTGGGCCGCTTCGAGGCCGACCTGGACGACTACTCGGCGATCATGGTGAAGGCGATCGCCGATCGGCTGGCGGAGGCGTTTGCCGAGTACCTGCACGCGAAGGCCCGCCAGGACTGGGGCTACGGACAGGACGAGCGGTTGACCAACGACGAACTGGTCGCCGAGAAGTATCCGCGGCATCCGGCCGGCCTTCGGCTATCCGGCCTGCCCCGACCACACCGAGAAGGGGAAGCTGTTCGCGCTGCTGGACGCCGGGCGGCAGGGGATCGAGCTGACGGAGCACTTCGCGATGACCCCGGCGGCCAGCGTCAGCGGCCTGTACTTCGCCAGCCCCGAGGCCCGGTATTTCATGGTCGGGCGCATCGGGGCAGACCAGGTGAAGGACTACGCCGAGCGGAAAGGGATGCCGGTGGAGGAGGTGGAGCGCTGGCTGGCTCCCAACCTTTCATACGACGCGCAGGCGGCTCCAACGTGCTAAACACGGCTCGTCAGTCAGGTTTCGCAGGTTACTGAGCTGTCGGGTTACTGGTTAGCAGATCGCGCCGTGCAATCGCCATTCGTCAAACTCGTAATTCGTCACTCGTAACCGTTTTCTTCCCCGTCAACGCCCCTGAGCGTATTGCGAATGGAACAGTTCGAGACGGTCTACCGGGAGCACTCGCGAGCGGTCTTCCGGTATGCAGTGAAATGCGTGGGGCGGCAGGACGTCGCGGAAGACCTGGCGGCCGACGCTTTCATGGAACTGCACAAGCGCTTCGATCAGATTCGGACCAACGAGCTGCCGGGCTGGCTGTTCGTGGTCGTGAAGAACCGGAGCGTGGACTACTGGCGGCGGAAGGCGGTCGAACAGCGGCATCTGTCGGGTCTCAGCACCGCAGAGCCGTCGGTCGAACCGGACGCGCCATACGACCCGTGGTGGCTGCGGGCGCCCGAACTGAAGCCGATTCACCGGGCCTGTCTGCACCTGCGTTACGTGTACGACCTCGATCGCGCCGACATCGCCAAGCGCCTCGGGTTGAGCGAAACGCAGGTCAAGGGCCACCTGCAATACGCCCGCGAGCTGCTCCGGAAGCGGCTGGCGACCCAGGAGGCGTCATGAGACTCGTCGAGGACGACTACAGCGGCCCGCGCGCGACCACCCTGGGGTGCCCGTCGCCCGACGTGCTGATGGCGCTCGGCGGCGACGCGCTGCCCGAGGAGCTGCGGCAGCCGGCCGAAGCGCACGTCGCCCACTGTCCGGCCTGTCGCGCGTTGCTGGCGGACCTGAATGCAATCGACGTGGACGTCCCCGAGAGCCTCGACGCGCGCGTGCTGAATGAGTCGCGCGGCGCCGCGTCCTGGTGGAAGGGGGCGCTCCTGCCGATGGCGGCGGTGCTCGTGGCGGCCGTGGCGCTGGGCATCTGGACGCGCCGCGGAGGCACACCCGTCGACACCAAGGAGGTCGCGCGCGTGGAGACGCCCGCGCCGCCCGCGGCCCCGCAGCCGGGTTCGTGGACGATCGGCAAGCCGGCGCTGCTGCTGCCCCTGGCGACGGCGCTCGTGGTCCGGGGCGAAGAGGCCGAGGCCAGCCGTGCCCTCGCCGAGGCGCTGGCGCCCTTATCGTACCGACGACTACGTCGCCGCGGAGCGGCTGCTGGAGAGAGTCGTCGCCGAGCATCCCGCGTCGGCCGATGCCTGGTTCTACCTCGGGTCTACGCGCCTGCTGGACGGCGACCCCGCCGGCGCGCGCGAGGCGCTCGACCGGGCTCGCACGCTTGGCGTCGCCGACCGCGCGGACGAAGTCGAGTGGCTGCTGGCCACGGCCGAGGCTCGCATCGGACGCCTCGACGAGGCTCGCGCGCGATTGACCACCCTCTGCGACAGCAGCAGCGCGTTCAAGACGCCCGCCTGCGAGGCGAAGGCGACGCTGCGCTGACGGCCGGACTCCGGGCTCCAGACTCCGGACTTCGGATGACCGTCCTCGAAATTCCTGTAGTCCGTAGTCTGGAGTCCGTAGTCCTCACCTCGGCGCCTGCTAACATCATCCGGTGCGCTCCCCAGCCACCCTCGTCTTCGTCTTTCTCCTCGCCGCTCTTCCCGCTCGCGCCCAGTCCGTGGACGTCGACACGGCACTGCGGGACCTCGCCGCCAACTACGACACGCGCAGCCGCGCCGAGACGCTGAAGCTCGTCGAGCCGGTGCTTGCGGCGCCGTCGCTGACCGAGGCTCAGCGGATCGAAGCGCTCCGCATCAAGGGCAACGCGCTCATCGGCGCCGGCCGCAACGACGACGCGGTGACGACGCTGCAGGCAGCGCTGACCGCGCTCGGCGACACGCCGGACGAAGCCGTCAAGGCCCGACTCCAGCTGGCGCTCGCCAGCGCCTATCGCGGCCAGAAGAAGCTCGATCTGGCGATGACGGAGAGCCTGCAGGCGGAAGAGGCCATCCTCCGGCTCGGCGACGAAGAGCTCCTGCTCGAGTGCCTGACCGGCCGCTTCTACTACACCATCGGCGACGACGACGTGAGGATTCAGGAGATCGCGGATCGGGCGCTGCCGCTGGCCGAGAAACTCGGGGACGTCGGCGCCCAGGGACGCATCCACCACTTTCTGGCCGATCGCGACTTCACCAGCGGCCGCTTCGCCGACGCCGTGCGCCGGCTCGAGCTCGCGGTGCCGAACCTGCGCGCGAGCGGCCCGCGCGAGCAGTCCTCGCTGGCGCGCGCGCTCACCAGCCTTGGCCGCGCGCGGCGCGCGCATGGACTGCCGGCGAGCGCGCTCGACGCCTATCGCGAGGCGATGGAGGTCCAGACCCGCATCGGCGACCGGCTCGGCGTCGTCCAGAGCTGGAACGCCATGGGCGTCGCCTGGGCGAATCTGGGGAAGCAGGAGAAGTCGCTCGAGTGCTACCGCCGCGGGCTGGCCGAGGCGCAGTCGCTGGGCGACAAGAGCGCGACGCAGTTCATGGAGGGCGCGGTCGCCAACGCGCTCTTCGAGCTCGGCAGGGCCAGCGAGGCGATCCCAATCTACGAGCGCGTCCTGTCCGACAACCCCGATCCGTACATCGCGCGGTTCCGGCTCGCCGGGCTCGCCCAGGCGTATCTGGCCGTCGGACGCGCCGAGGACGCACTGAAGACCGTCGATCGCGCGCTGGCGATGGACCAGTCCTCGCACCCCGATGCCGTCGCCAATTTCCGGTTCACGCGCGCGCGCGCCAACGCCGCGCTCGGCCGGCAGGCCGATGCCATCGCCGACGCGCGGCAATCGCTCGACACCTTCGAGCGCATCCGCAGCTCGCTGTTGCCCCTCGACTTCGTGAAGCGCGGCTACAGCGATCTGATTCAGGACGTGTTCGACTTCGCCGTCGGCGCCCTCGAAGAGAGCGGGCGGGACGCCGAGGCCGTCACGACCGCGGAAGAGGGGCGTGGGCGAGCGCTCGCGGACCTGTTGGCGTCGCGGATGACCCGTGCGGCGCCGTCGGCGCCAGGCAGCGCCGAGCGCGGCGCGGCGACGCTGCTGACCGGCCGCCCCTCGGCCGACACCGCGCCGGCCGGCCTCGACAGCCCGGTCGCGACCAGGGCGCTCTCGGCCGCCGATCTGTCGGCGCTGGCGGCCCGTCATCACACGACGATCGTCAGCTACTGGGTGGGCAAGGATCGCAGCATCGCCTGGGTGATTCGCGGTGACGGCTCGATCTTCTCGTCGACGCTCCCGGTGACGCGCACGCGGCTGCAGCAGCTGGTGGACCAGGCGTCGAAGCCGCCGGTGATCGCCGTGGAGGGGACCTCGAAGACGCCGGATGCCGCGCTCGCCGCGCTGCGCGCGCTGTACGACGCGCTCATCGCGCCTATCGATCCGCTGCTGCCGGCCGCCGGGGCGCGGCTGACGATCGTCCCGCACGGGCCGCTGTTCTCGCTGGCCTTCGGCGCGCTGCGGAGCGCGCGCGGCAAGTATCTGATCGAGCGCTACACCCTTCACGACGTGCCGTCGGGCGCCGTGCTCGCCCTGGCGGCCTCGCGGCCGCAGAGCGCCGGCGACTCGTGGCTGCTCGTCGCCGACCCGCAGCCGCGCCCGCGAGGCGCCGCGCAGCTGCCGGCATTGCCCGAGGCGCGGCGCGAGATCGCGGCCGCCGCGGCGGTCGCGCCGCAGGGCGCCGTTCGCCGGCTTTCGGGCACGACCGCGACCGAAACGGCCTTCCGCGCCGCGCTTGCCGACGCGCGGGTCGTCCACATCGCCGCGCACGCGGTGGTGCCGTCGGCCGACGCGACCGGCGCGTTTGTCGCCTTCGGCCGCGATCCGGCGACGACGTCGGCCGATGGCGACGGCAAACTGACGGCGGCCGAGATCTACGACCTGCACGTCGGCGCGGACCTCGTCGTGCTCAGCGCCTGCCGATCGGGGCGCGGGCGGGTGACCGGCGACGGCGTCGCCGGGTTCACGCGCGCCTTCATCTCGGCCGGCGCGAAGACGGTGGTGGCGAGCCTGTGGGACGCGCCGGATGAATCGGCCCGCAGAGTGATGGCGCGCTTCTACGATCACCTGACGAAGGGGGAGGCCGCGGCGGAGTCGCTCCGCGCGGCGCAGCTGGCGCTGCTGGCCGATCTGCGTGCCGGTCGCGTGAAGGTCGCCAGTCCCGCCGGCGACGTGGTGCTGCCGGCCCATCCGGCGATCTGGGCGGGGTTCCGGCTCCATGGAGTGCCCTGACCGGATCAACCGGTTTCGTCGGGTTGCGTCAGGTTGCGTCGGGTTCCGTCAGGTTGGTTGTGGTTCGTCAGGTTGCGTCGGGTTCGTCAGGTTCCGTCGGGTTGGTTGCGGTTCGTCAGGTTGAAGTGGCCGACCACCAGCGTCACGTCGTCGTCGAAGGCGGCGGCGCCGCGCCAGCGGCGCAGGTGGGCGAGCGCGGTGTCGGCGACGTGGGCGGCGTCCGGGCCGTCGCTGGCAGCCGAGCCAGCGGCGCAGGCCGTCGGCGTCGAGGAAATCTCCGCGCGGGTTCTGGGCCTCAGGGACGCCGTCGGTGTAGAGCAGCAGGCGATCGCCGGGGCGAAGCGTCATCCGGCAGGTCTCGTACGTCGCCTGCGGCAGAAAGCCGAGCATCAGTCCGTGCCCGTCGCTCTCGTCCACGACGCCTCCGGCGCGCCTCACGAGCAGCGGTGGGTGACCGGCGCTGGCGACGGTGATGGCGCCGCGCTCGGTGTCGACGACGGCGTAGATGGCGGTCACGAACGTGCCTTCGACGTGGCGGCAGAGGATCTGATTCATCGCGGCCATGACGCGCGCCGGATCGCCGGCGTGCTCGGCCTGGGTCGAGAAGGCCAGCTTGACCATCGACGCGACGAGTGCGGCCGGCACGCCGTGGCCGGCGACGTCGGCGACGAGGATGCCAACCTGCGCCGGCCCGAGCGACACGATGTCGTACAGATCGCCGGCGACCGCGGTCATCGGGATGTAGCGCGCGGCGAGGTCGAGGCCGGTGGCCTGGGGCAGGGCGCGCGGCAGCAGCGACGCCTGAATCTGGCGCGCCGTCTCGAGCTCGCGCTGCACGGCGGCCAGCTCGGCTTCGCTCCGAATGACGCTGCCGACCACGCCGTAGCCGAGCGGGATCATGAAGAGCAGCACGCCGATCGGCTCGGTGTTGACGTCTGGCATCAGCGGGCGGCCGAGGTTCTCGTTGACGACGAACAGCGCCAGCGCGAGGGCGCCGGCGACGAGCGCCGGTGTCGTGAAGAGCTTGCCCAGCCGGCGTCGGTAGTACCAGAGGTTTGCGAGTCCGATCGCCAGTCCGGCGAGCACGATTGGCGAGTTCAGGAACATCGCCGCACGAGGACGGCCGAGCAGCAGATCGGCGGCGATCGCCGCGATCGCGTACACCAGTTGCACCTGCCAGACCCGTCGAATCGACTGCCGCCACCCCGGCCCGATCAGCGCCTCGACGAACAGCCACGCCGGCACGTTGATGACATAGGTGAAGAACGCAATGGCGTAGCGCCAGCTGTCGGTTGGGCCGCCGACGGTCGCCCGGACGAATGGCTGCTCGGCGACGAGGCGACTGCCGTACAGGCAACACCACAGCCCGAAGTAGAGTAGCGATCGATCGGCGTGGCGCCCGCGGAGGCTCCACGCGACGAGCGCGGTGCCGCCGAGTCCGAGCAGCGCGCAGCCGATGGCGCCGCCGACAAGCTCGGTGACGGACATGGGGGGAGTATAGAGGCTGCGGTTGCGTCAGGTTACGACGGGTCTCGTCGGGTTGCGTCAGGTTGGTAAGTAGGTTCGTCGATTTCGTCGTAGACGCTAACGGAGGTAGAACACGTGCTATCTCGTCATTTCGCCGCGGCCACGGCCGCGTTCTGTCTGTCCCTCTCGACATGCCGTCTCGAATCAGTCCACCGGGGACTGGCCGCAATGGCGCGGGCCGAATCGCGACGGGCGCTCCACCGAGACCGGTCTGCTCACGGCGTGGCCGGCAAACGGGCCGCCGCTGGCGTGGAAGGCCGGCGGTGCGGGCACCGGGTACTCGTCGATCAGCACGGCGGCCGGCCGGCTCTACACCGTCGGCGCCCGCGGCGGCACGGAGTACATCCACGCCTTCGACGTCGCGACGGGTCGCAAGCTCTGGGAGGCGGCCAACGGCTCCGAGTACAACAACGACCGCGGCAACGGTCCTCGCAGCACGCCGACCATCGACGGCTCCCGGCTGTACGTGCTGGGCGCCAGCGGCGACCTGACGTGCCTCGATGCCGCCAGCGGGAAGCGCGTGTGGAGCGTCAACGTGCTCAGCACGTTTGGCGGCAGCAACCCGAAGTGGGGCCTGAGCGAGTCGCCGCTGGTCCTGTCCGATCGGGTGCTCGTCAACGCCGGCGGTCCGGGCGCATCCGTGGTGGCGCTCGACAAGCAGAACGGGAAGCTGATCTGGAAGTCCGAGAGCGACGACGCCGGCTATTCCTCGGCCGTCGTGCAGCGCGTTGGGAACACCGACCAGGCAGTGTTCTTCACTGCCAGCCGGGCGATGGGCGTCGACGTGAAGGACGGCCGGCGGCTGTGGAGCTATACGCGCGTCGCCAACCGCATCGCGAACATCGCGACGCCGGTCGTGAAGGACAACTTCGTCTTCCTCTCATCGGACTACGGCACCGGCGCCGCGCTGCTGAAGCTCGACGCGGCTGGCAGTGGCGTCACCGCCACCGAGGTGTACTTCACGCAGGAGATGCGCAATCACCACAGCAGCTCGATCCTGGTGGGCGATCACCTCTACGGATTCTCCAGCGCCATTCTCACGGCGCTGCGCTTTGCCGACGGCGCGACGGCCTGGAAGGACCGGAGCGTGGGGAAGGGCTCGCTCGTCTTCGCCGACGGCCACCTCTATCTGTTCAGCGAGGGCGGCGTCGTCGGGCTCGCGGAAGCGACGCCGACTGGCTATCGCGAGAAGGGCCGCTTCACGATCCAGCAGGCAGGGCTGCCGACGTGGGCGCATCCGATCGTCTCCGGCGGCCGGCTGTACCTCCGCGACCAGGACACGATCTACGCGTACGACGTCAGGAAGCGTTGAACCTGACGCGAACCTGTCGCAACCCGACGAAACCTGGCGAACCTCAGGTTCAGAATACGTGTCCGTTCGCGTGCAGTTCGGTGCGGAGCGCGTCCATCGCCTGCGTGACCGCGGGGCCCCAGTCGGCGGCGGCGTCGTGAACGGTCTTGTTCACGGTGAAGGCGGCAAACCGGACGGCCTCCGAGTGAGACGCGGCCACCGACAGTTGCAGCCGTTCGAGATGGTAGAGCGCCTTGTCCCGCCGCGCGTCGGCGGGCACCGCTTGGAGCAGCGACGCCAGGTGTCCGGCGGCCTCCAGGATCGAAGACTTCGTAGCCTCGGCCATAACCCATGAGTCTAGCATCCCTGCGCCACGCCTTTCGCGCGCTCAGCGTGCGTCCCTCGCTGACTGGTGCCGGTTCTGAAGGTTCGGTGTCTTATGAAGTGAAGCAGCGCTGCTGACGTGATGTGCGGGAATGCGGGGCTGACCAGCCTCTGCCTTGGCGGAGACTGGTCAGCCCTGCGCACAGAGGAGTGCTCATGCCAGCAGAGCTCTTTCGATCCGATCATCCGTCGACGACCGCGCCGAGACGCGCGTCGCTGCTCCCCGTGTCGCTCGCGGTGCACGTCGCCATCATCGCCACCGCGGTGCTGATGCCGGTCCTTGCCGACGGGGACCTTCCGCCGGTCGTGCAGGGCGGGCCGATCGCCTACACGCCCGTCGCGCCGCCGCCCCCGCCGCCGGCGCCCATGCAGTCGATGCAGCAGCCGCGCCACGAACGTCTCCCGCGAAGGCGCCGCTCGACGCGCCAGCAGAGATCTCGCCCGAGCCGGCGATCGAACCCACAACCATCGGCCGCGGCGTCGACCTCGGCGATCTCGGGGGCGTGGATTTCGGGCAGGCGGGAGGCCTGGCGCTGCCCTCGCCGGCATACGTGCCGCCGCCATCACCGCCGGACGAACGGAAGCCGGTACGGCCGGGCGGCAAGATCGAACCGCCGCGGATCGTCCGTCGCGTGCAGCCCGTCTATCCCGTTATCGCGCAGACCTCGCGAGTGCAGGGCACCGTCGTGATCGAAGCGCTGATTGGCACCGACGGCCGCGTGCGCAACGCCGTCGTGATGAGGGGAAGGGACGTGCTGAACGACGCCGCGCTCACCGCCGTCCGTCAGTGGGTCTTCACGCCAACGCGGCTCAACGGCGAGCCCGTCGAGGTAATCATGACGGTGACGGTCGTCTTCAGCCTGCAGTAGACGTACGTCAACCACAGAGACACGGAGAACACAAAGACACACAGAGAACAGATCTTGGCAACGTCCGGATGCAACCCCAACAGCGCGGGCTCATCCGGAGGCTGCCAAGCGTCCGTGCTCTCGTGTCTGTGCGTCTCTGTCGTGACCTCTGTGCTGCTGGGTTGACGTACGTCTACTTGTCTTCGAGGTACGTGTAGCCGTGGAGTCCGTCTTCGAAGAAGCGGAGGAGACGGCCTGACTGTTCGAGTTCCAGCCGGTTCTCACGGACGGCCGACTCGACGTCGACGCGCATCTTGTGCATCAGCAACTCGGCGTCGAACTCGACGTAGTCCAGCACTTCGCCGACGGTGTCGCCCTTGATCACGGCCTCGAGCACGACGTTGCCGTCGCCGTCGAGGCGGATGTGCACGGCATGCGTGTCGCCGAACAGGTTGTGCATGTCGCCGAGGATTTCCTGGTACGCGCCGACGAGGAACACGCCGAGGTAGTACGGCTCGTCGGTGAACGTGTGCAGCGGGAGCGTGCGCTTCACGTCGCGGCGGTCGATGAACTGGTCGATCTTGCCGTCGCTGTCGCAGGTGATGTCGCCCAGCACCGCGTGCTCGGTCGGCCGTTCCTGCAGGCGGTGAATCGGCATCACCGGGAACAGCTGCTTGATCGCCCAGCTGTCGGGAATCGACTGGAAGAGCGAGAAATTGCAGAAGTAGGTGGACGAGAGCTGCTCGTCCAGGTTCTGCAGGTCCTCGGGCACCTCGTCCATCTGCTGCACGAGCTTCTGGAGCTTCAGCAGGATGGCCCAGTAGATCGTCTCGGCCTGCACGCGCTGCGTAAGCGGGAGATAGCCGCCGCTGAACAGGTTCAGCGCCATGTCCAGGGCCTGCTGCGCGTCGTGATACCCCTCGAGCGCGTTGCGCGTCGTGAGGTTGTTGAACGTGTCGCTGAGGTCCACCAGCGGCTGCTCGACCTCGTCGGGATTGGGCAGCTTGGGCCCGCCGTTGCTGCCGAAGCCGCTGACCCCGAGCACGTTGAAGATCAGCACCGAGTGATACGCCACCACCGCGCGCCCGCTTTCCGACACGATTATCGGATGCGGCACGCCCGCGTCGTCGCACACGCTCTGGATGTGGTACACGACGTCGTTCGCGTATTCCTCGAGGGTGTAGTTCGTGCTCGACTCGAAGTTGGTCTGGCTGCCGTCGTAGTCGACGCCCAGCCCGCCGCCGACGTCCAGGTACTCGAGCCCGGCCCCGGCCTTGTGCAGCTCCGTGTAGATGCGGGCCGCCTCGTTCAACGCGTGCTTGACGACACGGATGTTGGGAATCTGGCTGCCGAGGTGGAAATGGAGCAGCTTGAAGCAGTCCTGCATCCCGCGCTGCTTCAGCGCGTCGAGGCCGGTCAGGATCTCGGCAACCGTCAGCCCGAACTTCGACCGGTAGCCGCCGGAGCCCTGCCAGCGCCCGCCGCCGCGCGCCGCCAGCTTCACCCGCATGCCGATCTGCGGCCGCACGCCCACCTTCTCGCAGGTACTCGAGAATCAGCTCGAGCTCGGTGTACTTCTCGACGACGGGGATGATGGTGCGGCCCATCTTGGTGGCCAGCATCACCGCCTCGATGTACTCCGCGTCCTTGAAGCCGTTGCAGATGATGGGCGTCTCGTTGTTCGCCATCGCGACGACCGCCAGCAGCTCCGGCTTGCTGCCGGCCTCGAGGCCGAAGCGATACGGCGCGCCGAAGTTGAGCACTTCCTCCACGACCTGCCGCTGCTGGTTCACCTTGATCGGGTAGACGCAGCAATAGCGCCCGCCGTACTGGTGCTGGGAGATTGCGGCCTTGAACGCGTCGTGGATATCGGAGAGGCGGTGCCGGAGGATGTCGCTGAACCGGATGAGCAGCGGGAGGTTGATGCCGCGCGCCTGAAGGTCGTCGGCCAGCCGCTTCAGGTCAATCGCCCGGCCAGGCTCCTTGGTGGGATGGACCTGGACGTTGCCGGCGCCGTTGACTGAGAAGTAGCCCTTGCCCCAGCGGGGCACCTCGTAGAGTTCGCTCGCGTCGGAGACGCTCCAGACCTCACCGGCGCCTACGTGCTTGAGGCGCCCGCCCGTTGTGCTCATGGGAAACGATGATAAACGCTTTTGATCGTGATGCGTGCGTAAACTTTCGCCCTGACGACACAACCGCGATGCCGCGACGCCGCGACGCCGCGATGCTCGAGTAGGGAGACCACGCAGCCCTCGCGAGCCACGTCAACCAACGTGCCTGCCTTGCGCGGCTTCGTGGCTTCGCGCCTTCGCGGTTGTGATCAGTAGGCGAGGACCTGCCGAACTGCCGGCAGTAGCCTCCCCTGCGGCGAGTAGATCGCCTCCAGCTTCTTGCTGAACGGCACCGGCATGTCGAGGCCGGCGACGCGCGTCACGGGCGCATCGAGCCAGGCGAACGCGTCCTGCCCGATGGCCGCGGCGATTTCGCCGCCGAAGCCGCCAGTGGCCGGCGCCTCGTGCAGCACGATCACCCGCGCGGTCTTCTTCGCCGAGGCGAGCACCGTCTCGCGATCCCACGGCAGCAGCGTGCGCAGGTCCACGACCTCGATCGAGCGTCCTTCAGCCTCGAGCGTCGCGGCGGCGTCGAGCGCCCAGGAGACGCCGACGCCCCACGTCACGATCGTGAGGTCCCGTCCCTCGCGCGCGAGGCGCGCCGGTCCGATGGGCACCGGCTCGTCGCCGTCTCCGATCGGCCCCTTGGCGGATCGGTAGAGCGCCTTGTGCTCGAGATAGAGCACCGGGTTGCCGGCGTCGAAGGCGCTGATCAGCAGGCCCCTGGCATCAGCCGGCGTCGCCGGTGCGACGACGGTGAGACCGGCGACGTGCGTGAACCAGGCCTCGGGATTCTGCGAGTGGAAGGGCCCGGCGCCGCTGCCGCCGCCGACGGGCACGCGCACCACGACCGGCAGCGCCGTGCCCCAGCGATAGTGCGTCTTCGCGAGGTTGTTGACGATCTGGTTGAAGCCGCACGAGATGAAGTCGCCGAACTGCATCTCGACCATCGGCCGGAAGCCTTCGAGCGCGAGCCCCATGGCCGCGCCGAGCGCGCCGGACTCGATGATCGGCGTGTTGCGCACCCGGGCCTTGCCGAATTCCTCGACGAAGCCCTCGGTCACCTTGAAGGCTCCGCCGTACTCGGCGATGTCCTGCCCTAGCAGGATGACGCGCGGGTCTCGGCGCATCGCCTGGCGCAGGCCGTCGCTGATGGCGTCGATGTAGCGCACCTCACGGGGGGCGCACTCGCTGCGCTCGTGCGGGGGGCGCTCGCTCGCTCGCGCGGAGGGCGCCTCGCTTCGCTCGCGCGGGGGCGCGGCTCGCGCGACTCGCCCTGCGGGGCGCCTCGCGCTTCGCGTTGGCGGTGGGGCTGAGGAAGGGTTGTGATTGCCTTCGCGGCGTAGCGGCATCGCGGCATCGTGGTTGTGAGGTGGCGGCATCGCGCCTTCGCGATTGGCGTAGACATCCGCCAGCTCCCGTTCGGCGGTCGAATCGGGCTCCGGGGAGTCGTAGGCCTCGTCGGCGACCTCGTCGATGTGCGCCTTGAACGCGGCGCGGATGGCGTCTCGCTCGTCCAGCGAGAGCACGCCGTCGTCGAGCAGCCGCTGCTCGAAGCGGGCGATCGGATTCTTCGCGCTCCATTCGTCGAAGAGGTGCTTCGGGACGTAGGCCGTGCCCGAGGCTTCCTCGTGTCCGCGCATGCGGAACGTCATGAACTCCAGCAGCGTCGGGCCCTCGCCGGCGCGGGCGCGGGCCGCCGCCCGGGCGATCGCCTCGATCACGGTCGGCAGGTCGTTGCCGTCCGCGGTTTCGGCGGCGATGCCGTAGCCGATGCCGCGATCCGACAGCCGGGCGCAGGCGTACTGCTCGTCCACCGGCGTCGAGAGGCCGTACTGGTTGTTTTCGATGACGAAGATGACCGGCAGCTTCCAGACGGCGGCAAGGTTGACCGCTTCGTGGAAGTCGCCCTCGGACGTGCCGCCCTCGCCGCTGAACACCGCCGCGACGCGGTCTTCGCCTTTGAGCTGGAAGCCGAGCGCCATGCCGTCGGCCACCGGCAGCATGGCGCCGAGGTGGCTGATCATGCCGATCACGTGATGCGCGGGCGCCCCGAAGTGAAAGGTGCGATCGCGCCCGCGCGTGTAGCCGCCGTCGCGGCCGAGCAGCTGACGGAAGAGCGTCAGCAGATCGAGACCGCGCCCGGTGAAGACCCCGAGATTGCGGTGCAGCGGCAGAATCGGGTCGTCCGGCCGCAGCGCCGCGGTGACGCCGACGGCGATGGCTTCCTGGCCGATGCCCGAAAACCATTTGGACAAGCGCCCCTGCCGCAGCAGGATGAGCATCTTCTCCTCGACCAGCCGCGGAAACACGAGCGCGCGATAGAGATCGCGCAGGCGGCCGGCGTCGGCCGGCGCCGCCTGCCGCGCTGATGGTCCACGAGGGCAGAGCGATGCGCATTTCAGATGGCGAACTCATGTTTGGATTATAGATTCGGGCCGCATCACGCCTTCGTGCAGTCTGCCGCCGCGCCGTGGCGATTGTGCCCGTCGGCGGCCGCGCCTCGCGCTACAATTCTGTTCCCGATGTCCGTAACGCGCGACGAAATTGTAGCGAGCCCGCGTGGCGCGACCCGCGAGATCCGTCGCCTCTCCTCGCTCATCGAGATCAACCAGGCGTTGTCGGGCACGCTGAACCTGACGGCCGCGCTGCCGCAGGCGCTGGAGGTGCTCGAGCGCCATCATCAGGTGGTGCGGAGCGCGGTCACAGTGCTCGATGAGGACAGCGGCGAGCTCGTGATTCGCGCCTCGACCGGCCTCACGGCCGACGGCCAGCGCGCGCGCTACCGGCTCGGCGAAGGCATCACGGGCCGCGTGGTCGAGACGGGCAAGGCCATCGTCGTCCCCCAGGTGAGCCGCGAGCCGATGCTGCTCAATCGCGCCGCCAGGCGCGACCCGGGCCGGCGCGAGCTGACCTTCATCTGCGTGCCGCTGATCGTCAACCGCCGGACGGTGGGCGCGCTGGGCGTCGACCTGCCGTTCAAGAAGGATCGCGACTTCGACCGCTCGCTGAAGTTCTACAAGGTCGTGGCCGCGATCATCGCCCAGGCGGTGAAGGTGAGCCGGATGGCCGAGGCCGAGCGCAAGCGGCTGGTCGAGGAGAACACGCACCTGCGCGAGGAGCTGCGCGACCGCTACTCGTTCCAGCACCTGATCGGCACCAGCGCGCCCATCCGCCAGGTCTACGACCAGGTGGCCCAGGTGGCCCGCACGACGACCACGGTGCTCATCCTCGGGGAATCGGGCACCGGCAAGGAGATGATCGCGCACGCGATCCACTACAACTCCGCGCGCGCGAAGAAGCCGTTCGTCAAGGTGAGCTGCGCGGCGCTGCCCGAGTCGCTGATCGAGTCCGAGCTCTTCGGCTACGAGCGCGGCGCGTTCACCGGCGCCCAGGGGCTCAAGAAAGGCCGGTTCGAGCTGGCCGACGGCGGCACGATCTTCCTGGACGAGATCGGCGACCTCAGCCCGGCGACGCAGGTGAAGCTGCTGCGCGTGCTCCAGGAGCGCGAGTTCGAGCGGCTGGGCGGCACGCAGAGCGTGCGGGTGAACGTTCGGCTCGTCGCCGCCACCCATCGGCCGCTCGAGAAGCTGATTGCCGAGGGCCAGTTCCGCGAAGACCTGTTCTACCGGCTCAACGTCTTCACGATCTTCGCCCCGCCGCTCCGCGAGCGGAAGCCGGACATCATGCTGCTGGCCGATCACTTCCTCCAGAAGTACTCCGGCGAGCACAGCAAGGCAATCAAGCGGATTTCGACGCCGGCCATCGACATGCTCACGAGCTACCACTGGCCGGGCAACGTCCGCGAGCTCGAGAACACCATCGAGCGCGCCGTCCTCGTCTGCGACGGCGGCGTCGTCCACGCCCATCACCTGCCGCCGACGCTGCAGACGGCCGAGGCCTCCGACACCGTGCCGCGGCTGTCGCTCTCCGAGTCCGTCGAGGCGTTCGAGAAGGACCTGATCGCCGACGCGCTGAAGACCTCGCGCGGCAACTGCGCGCGCGCCGCCAAGCTGCTGGCGACGACCGAGCGGATCTTCAACTACAAGGTGCGGAAGTACCGCATCAACGCCGAACGATTCAAATAGGGCGCCTCGCCCTTCGGGCTCGGCGGGGGCTCAGGGGGCGCTCGCGTCGCTCGCCGCGGGGCGCGGCTCGCGTTGCTCGCCGCCGAGGGCCTCGCGCTCGCGTCGCTCGCCGCCGTTAGCCCCAACTGGCTACGCTTTTGTAGGGTCTCGGCAGCCGCTCCTACAAAGCCGTAGGATTTCCGGCTCCGCACCGAGCAGAGCGCGGGCCGCCGATTCCGGTCGAGTTCCCGAACAAAACTGCAGAGGTCGATCCACTTTGGCCGCCCCGGTGTGGTTGGTACGCCGCGTGCTGTAAACGTGCGGCAACGCGCCGGCAGTGACGGGCGCAGTGCGTCTTGCCAGGAGGACCGACACGATGATGCGAATGATGGGCCGGACAGGTTTGGACACGATGGTGCGGGCCGTCAGTGCCGCAGTGCTGACGGTTGCCATGGCCGCTACCGCCTTTGCCGCCGACCCTCCGGTCGACGGCGCTGCACCTGCCACCAAGCCTCTCGCGACCGCTGCCGCTCTGGCCGTGACGGCGCCCGACGACACGCCGGCGCCGGCCACGAAGGAACAGGACGCGGCGCCAGCACCCAATCCGGTCTGGGAGTTCTTCAAGCAGACCGAGGTCTCCGGCTTCGTCGACGGCTATTACCTCTGGGCGTTCAACGAGGTGAACCCGCAGCTGCGCAACTTCGACGTCAACCACAACTCCTTCAGCCTGAACTACGCCGAGATCGCCTTCGGCAAGCCGGTGAGCGAGACCAGCCGCGGCGGGTTCCGCCTCGACTTCGGCGCCGGCGACACGGCCGAACTGGTGAACGCGTTCGAGCCGGGCGGCACGGACTATCTCAAGTACGTCCAGCAGGCGTACGTCTCTTACCTCGCGCCGGTGGGCAAGGGCCTGACCATCGAGTTCGGCAAGTTCGTCACGCCAGCCGGCGCCGAGGTCATCGAGAACAAGGACAACTTCAACTACAGCCGCGGCCTGCTCTTCGCGCTGGCGATTCCCTACTACCACATGGGATTCCGCGTCGGCTACGCGCTCAGTGACCAAGTGTCGGTCACCGGCTACCTGGTGAACGGCTGGAACAATGTCAGGGAGAACAACGAGGACAAGACCTTCGGCGTCAGCCTGGCGACCAAGCCCACCGACAAGATCGGGCTGAACTTCAATTACCTGGTCGGCAAGGAGTTCCCCGAGGACTTCGACGGCGGCACGCGCAACCTCATCGACGTCGTCGGCACGTATGCGGTGACCGACAAACTGACCATTCTCGGCAATCTGCGACTACGGCGTCGACGAGGTGGACGATGACGATGTCGACTGGTTCGGCGTCGTCGGGCGCGCTCAAGTATCAGGCGACCGACAAGTTCGCCTTCTCGCCGCGCTTCGAGACGCTGGCCGACGGCTCGCGGTTCGTCACCGGTGGCACCGAACGCGTGTCCGAGCATCACGCTGACCGGGGAGTACAAGGCGCTCGGCGGGCCTGATCACGCGTTTCGAGTACCGCAACGGACTTCTCCGACGAGGCCGTTCTTCCTCGACGACGATGACGATCTCTCGGACAACCAGAGCACGGTGTCGATCGCGTTCATCTACGCGTTCAGCTCGAAGCAATAGACACAAACGTCAACGACGACACACGTACGTCAACCACAGAGACGCAGAGGACACAAAGACTCACGGAGAATCATTTGGCACCGTCGGGATGGGCCCCGACGTACGGGTTCATCCGGGCGGTGCCAAGTTCGTTCTCTGTGCGTCCTTCGTGACTCCGTGCTCGTCGATCGTACGTGATCGTCGTGACGTACGGAATCAGCGGCTAGCCAAGGTCGTTTGGCGATCGATGGCGCCCACGACCGCGTCGTAGTCGTTCGGCAGGACCTGCGGGCGGTTGGCGTGGCGGGACTCGATGCCTGCCAGCCGTTCTTCGTGGTAGCCGATCTTGAAGTCGGTAAACTTGAGGCCGTTGGCAGTGGAAATCACGATCACCCGCTGCCCGGCCTCGATCTGTTTCCGCGCCACCAGCTTCTTCAGCACAGCCAGTGCGACGCCCGTGTGCGGGCAGTTGAACATGCCCGTCCGATCGGCTTCGGCCGCCGCGTCAGCGAGTTCCTGCTCGCTGGCCTGCTCGACGATGCCGTCGTATTTCTGCAGCGCGCGAATCGCCTTTCGCACCGACACGGGATTGCCGATCTGGATGGCCGAGGCCAGCGTCGGCTGCGCGGTCACCGGCTCGAACTCCCACCCGCGCTGATACGCCAGGTAGAGCGGATTGGCGGCCTGCGCCTGCGCGACGACGATGCGCGGGCGCTTCTGGGTGATGCCGAGCGCCTCGAGCAGGTCGAAGCCGGCGCCGAGCGCGCTGACGTTGCCGAGGTTGCCGCTCGGGATGATCACGACGTCGGGCACCTGCCAGTCGAACTGCTGCACGATCTCGACGGCGACCGTCTTCTGTCCCTCGAGCCGCAGGCTGTTCATCGAGTTGGCCAGATAGACGCGCTGCTCGGCGGCCAGGCGCTTGACGATCGTCATGCAGCCGTCGAAGTCGGTCTCGAGCGAGAGCACCGTGGCGCCGTTGGCCAGCGGCTGGACCAGCTGCGCCGTGGTCACCTTGCCCCTGGGCAGGATGACGATGGCCGGAATGCCGGCGGCCGCGGCGTAGGCCGCCAGCGACGCCGAGGTGTCGCCGGTCGATGCGCACGCGACGGCCTGCACCGGGCTGCCGTCGGCCATCATCTGCTTGACCATCGAGACCAGCACGGTCATGCCGAGGTCCTTGAACGACCCGCTGTGCGAGTTGCCGCACTGCTTCACCCACAGGTCGTCGAGCCCCAGCGACTTGCCGAACCGGTCGGCCCAGAGCAGGTTGGTGCCCCCTTCGTCCATCGAGACGATGTTCTCGTCGCGAATCTCGGGGCACACCCACTCCTTCTTGCCCCAGACCGACGATCCGTACGGCCACTCGGTGCGCTTGTAGCGCTCGTCGAACAGGCGCATCCACGCGGCGGCGCTGCGGTCCCTGAGCGCGGTGATGTCGTGGCTCACCTCGAGCAGGTCGCCGCACGTCGGGCACGAGTAGAGCGGCTGGGCGAGGGCGTGCTCGCCGTGGCACCCGGCGATGCACCGGAAGACCGCGCGGTAGGACATAACCTGAATTATAAGGTTTGGTCGGGTTCAGTGCGGGTTCCGTCGGGTTTTGTCAGGTTGGTTGTGGTTGTGTCAGGTTGCGAGGTCAGGTTCGTGTCAGGTTGTGTCAGGTTGCACCCCGGTTCGTCGGGTTGCCGAACCTGACGGAACCCGACGAAACCTGACGGGACCTGACCCAACCTCAGGTTCAGGTTCAGGTTACGATTCCCCCCATGCGAGCACTGACCGCTGTTCTGACGCTGATCGTCGCCGTGAGCGACCGCCACGGCCCAGGAGAAGAAGCCCTTCTCCGTCGACACGATGTGGGCGGTGCAGCGCGTCGGCACGCCGGCGGTGTCGCCCGATGGCACCGAGGTCGCCTATACGGTGACGACCTACGACGTCGCCGAGAACCGCGGCAACGCCGACATCTGGGTGGTGCCGGCAGCCGGCGGGGCGCCGCGGCGGCTGACCACCAACCCGGCGTCGGACAGCGGACCGGTCTGGAGCCCGGACGGCAAGCGCCTCGCGTTTGTCTCGCGCCGCGACGCCGACAAGGCCGCGCAGATCTACCTGATCGACGTCAGGGGCGGCGAGGCGACCCGCCTGACGGAGATGCCCCTCGGCGTCTCGAATCTCGAGTGGATGCCGGACGGCACGCGGCTGGTCTTCGTGTCTCACGTCATCGCCGGCCACGAGGCGCCCGAGGCGACGGCCAAGGCGCTCGAGGCGCGGGAGAAGAACAAGGTCAAGGCGCGCGTCACCGACAACCGCATCTACCGCTTCTGGGATCGCTGGCTCACCGACGACGAGTTCCCGCACCTGTTCGTCGTCGACGTCACGACGAAGCAGGTGACGGACCTCACGCCTGGCTCGCGGCGGCTGTTCGGACTGCAGGATGGGGGCGGCGACTTCGACATCTCGCCCGACGGGACGACCATCGTCTTCTCCGCGCTGGCGTCGCCGGAGCCGTACCGCACCGTCAACTACGACTTGTTCCGCGTCTCCACGACAGGTGGGGACGTGACGAACCTCACGGCGGACAACCCCGCCCCCGACACGTCGCCCGTCTTCAGCCCGGATGGCCGCCGCATCGCGTTCGGCAGGGAAGTGAAGGCCGACGGCTGGCCGGACTACACGCGGCTGGCCGTGCTCGACGTCGACACCGGAAGCGGTGCGGATGCTCACCGACGGCTGGGACAACTCCGCCGGCGGATGGCAGTGGACCGAGGACGGCCGCACGCTCGCCTTCACGGCCGAAGTCCGGGCGCGCGTCAACCTCTACGCGGTCGACGCCGCAGGGCGGCACGCCGCGCGAGATCCATCACGGCGGCACCGTGGCGGGCGTGGAACTGACGAAGAGCGGCGAGGCGATCTTCCAGCGCCACGCCGTGGACGCGCCGCCGGAGATTGCCGCGGTGAAGCTTGACGGCACCGGCTTCCGCTACCTGACGCGCGTCAACGAGGCGCTGATGGCCGCGACGTCGATGGGGACGTGGAGGAGATGACGTTCAAGGGAGCCGGCGGCGACGAGGTGCAGATGTTCGTCGTCTTTCCTCCGGGCTTCGACCGGGCGAAGAAGTACCCGCTCGTGCAGCTGGTGCACGGCGGCCCGGTCGGCACCTTCGGCGACGGCTTCAGCTTCCGCTGGCACCCGCATGCGTTCGCCGCGCCCGGCTACGTCGTCGCGATGGTGAACTTCCACGGGTCGTCGAGCTTCGGACAGAAATGGGTGGAGTCGATTCTCGGCGCGCACCCCGACAAGCCCTTCGCCGACGTCATGGCGGCGACGGATTTCCTCATCGCCAAGGGCTACATCGACGACCAGAAGCTGGCGGCGGCAGGCGGCTCCTACGGCGGCTTCATGATCAACTGGATCGAGGGGCACACCAATCGCTTCAAGGCGCTCGTGAGCCACGCGGGCGTCTACAGCCTGACCGGGCAGTTCGCTTCCGACGCCGTCGAAGGGCGGCAGCACTCCTACGGCGGATACCCCTTCACGAACCTCGACGAACATCGAGAAGTGGAGCCCGAACCGCTTCGCCGTCAACTTCAACACGCCGATGCTCGTCCTGCACGGCGAACGCGACTTCCGCGTGCCCGTCACACAGGGGCTGGAGCTGTATGGCGTGCTGACGGCGAAGGGCGTACCCGCGCGGCTCGTGTACTACCCGGACGAGAACCACTGGATCCTCAAGCCCCAGAACTCGAAGCACTGGTATTCGGAAGTGCTGGGCTGGCTCGCGCGATACCTGACGCCCGCGAACGTAACGAGTCGCTGGCGTGTGCTAAGGTGGCTTGCGATTTCGCACACGCATGGAATCCGGCCGAGCTGTCACGCGTCCCCGAACCGCAGGATCCTCCTCCAACCGATGGCGCTGGATCGAACGCCTGGCCTGGGCGACAGGCGTGGTGTGTGTCGGGGTCTGGGCGCTTGCCATGGCGACCGGCGCGGTCGGCGCACGCAAGGAGATTGCGCGGTTCGCCGCGGCGCGCGAACTGCGTGCCGAGACGGCGCCGCCGGATTTCAAGGGCTGGTCGAAGAAGCGCATGCTGGCGTGGCAGGCGACGCTCAGGTCGCCGGATCCGGTGCCGCTGGCCGTCCTCCGCATTCCCCGCATCGCGCTCGAAGTCGCGGTGCTCGAGGGCACCGGCGATTGGACGTTGAACCGCGCCGTCGGGCACATCGAGGACACCGCGGTGCCAGGCACCGCTGGCAATGTCGGCATCGCCGGTCACCGGGACGGGTTCTTCCGCGGCCTCGAGAACATCGCGGCCGGCGATCGCATCGACCTCGAGACGCTGGAAGGCGTCAGAGCCTACCGCGTCGAGCGCACGTGGGTCGTTGACCCGACCGAGGTGTCGGTGCTGGATCCCACGAGCGAACCGGCGATCACCCTGGTGACCTGTTTCCCCTTCGAGTGGGTCGGACCGGCGCCAAGGCGTTTCATCGTGCGCGCGACCCTGGACAAAGCCGCCGAGTCGCGATGAACGCGAGGCGGCCGTGCTTGCCGCCGGCTCGCGCGTTTCACTCCCGGACATCAGGAGGGCTCAATGCTTCAGAATCTTGCCCGCAACTGGTGGCTGTTGCTGCTGCGCGGAGTGCTGGCGATTGGCTTCGGGCTCCTGGCCTTCTCCTGGCCTGGACTGACGTTGTTCACCCTGATTGTGCTCTACGGCATCTTCGCCATCGGCGACGGCATCATGGCGCTCTGGGCCGCTGCTGCCGGCGGACACACGGTCTCCCGCGGGTGGCTCCTGGCGGTCGGGCTGCTGGGACTGGCGGCGGGCCTCTTCGCGCTCATCTGGCCTGGCGTCACGGCCGTCGCCCTGGTGGTCTGCATGGGCGTGTGGGCGATCGCGCGCGGCGTGTTCGAGATCGTCGGCGCGATCCAGCTCCGGAAGGTGATCGACCACGAATGGCTGCTGATTGCCGCCGGCGTTGTCTCCGTGCTGTTCGGCGTTGCCGTGCTCGCGTCTCCCGGGGCCGGCGCCCTCGCCCTGGTCTGGCTGATTGGCGCCTACGCGATTGCGCTCGGCGTCGTGCTGGTCGTGCTCTCGTTCAAGGTGCGCCGGCTCGGGTCTTCCGCAGTCGCCGCCTGAGCGCGGAGGCTCGGACTTCGGTGGATGCCGCCGGGCAGCTGATGTGGATCCTCGCGGCTGTGGCAACCGGGGTGCTGCTGCTGATGCACCTTGCGCCATTTCCGTTCCTGCTCGACTGGACGAACCGCGACGTCGCGATGTGGCGCGTGCCGCAGCCGCCCGGCGGGCGCGAGATCTACCTGACGTTTGACGACGGCCCGAACCCTGACGCCACGCCGGCGCTGCTCGACGTCCTCGCGCGTCACCGCGCACGCGCGACCTTCTTTCTCATCGATCGACACCTGACGCCGGAGACCGCGCCAATCGTCCGCCGCGCCGCGGCCGAGGGGCATGGCATCGCGCTGCACTCGCACACGCGGCGCCTGACGCTCCAGTCGCCCGCGATGCTGGCGCGCACGCTGGACGAGGCGTCGGCGAGGCTCGAACAGCTGGCCGGCGTCCGGCCGTGCGCGGCGTTCCGCCCGCACGGCGGCGGCCGCAGCCAGGACATGATGCGAGGGCTTCGACAGAGCGGGCGGCGGCTCGTGGGATGGGGGATGTTTCTCTGGGACTGGGACTGGTTCCGGCGGCCCAGTCCCGATCGCCTGGTGCCGCGCATCGCGGCGCGCGCCTCTCCAGGGTCGATCGTCGTGATGCACGACGGCCACCACAAGAACCCGCGCGCCGATCGCCGCTACACCGTCGAGACCGTCGATCGGCTCATCCCGCGCTTGCGAGAGAAGGGGCTGGCCTTCGGATCGATCTGCGACGTTGTCCACGGGCGTCAACCACAGAGCCACTGAGACACAGAGGACGCACAGAGGCCGAATTTGGCAGCGTCCGGATGAACCCTTGCGTCTGGGTGCATCCCGTCGTTGCCAAAGCCTTCTCTGTATGTCTCCGAAGTTTGCTGAAAAGGGGCCGAGAGAGCGAGAGCCCGTGGTCTCTTGGTGCCAGACCGTCGCACAGCTTGGGCCTCCTCTCGCTAGCGTCATCGTTCATCCCGAACAGTTGACTGGGCCTGGCCTGCACGCGCATGAGCGGGAGCCGCGATGACACGGAGGCCGAAGATGCAGCCGGAGATCGTTGCGGTGGTCGTGTGGCAAGACCAGGTGGCGATCGCCGTCACACCGAGCGGCGAGCAATGGACGAGTGCGACCACACCTGAGGCGCTCGAGCTCGCACGATGGCGCCGGCATCGCCGGGGCGGCGGCCGCGCTGCCCCTGGTCATCGTGAATCCCCGCCAGGTGCGGGCCTTTGCGCACGCCCTCGGGCGCACCGCGAAAACCGATGGGATCGATGCCGAGGTGCTGGCCGCGTTCGGGGCCCGCGTCCAGCCCGCCATCCGGCCACTGCCGGATGCGGACACCCAGGCCTTGGCGGCGTTGGTGACGCGCCGACGCCAGTTACTCGACATGCTCATCGCTGAGCGACAGCGGCTGGCCCAAGTGACCACGACGCCGGTGCAACGCGATCTCCGGACGCACATTCGCTGGCTCGAGCGACGGGTGACCGACGTCGATGCCGATCTCACTCGGCGCATTCAAGGGAGTCCGCTGTGGCGTGCGCAGGAGGATCTGCTGCGCAGTGTGCCCGGGATCGGCCCCATCGTCGCGCGGACGCTCCTCGCGGAATTACCGGAACTCGGATCCCTCGAGCGCCGCACCATCGCGGCGCTCGTCGGCGTCGCCCCGATGAATCGCGACAGTGGGCAGTGTCGCGGCCGGCGGATGATCCGCGGCGGCCGCGCCTCGGTGCGTGTGTGCTCTCTGTGATCTCTGTGACTCTGTGGTTGGTACGTAGGTCGTCAGCGCCCGTCGGCGGCTGTGACGACCTTGCGCTTGCGGTTGCTGAACTCCGGCGCTTCCTTGATGCACGTGCCGAGGATCCCGAGCGACGTGCCGAAGGCCTTCATGCCGACGCGCTGCAGTTCCACGCCTTCGGTGCCGACGGTGGGGAAGCCGTTGGCGTCCGGCGTGAGCTGCTCCCAGTTGCGGAACAGCCTGCCCCAGTCCGAGTGCAGCACCTTGCGCATCATGTGCTTGGCCTTCACCGGATACCAGAAGCTGTCGTGGTAGACGACGCTGGCCATGTACGCCCACGGCGCCAGCACGGTCTTCAGCGACCACTCGATCGGCTTCTTCAGCGGCCCCCAGTAGATCTTGTGCTGCATCTGGGAGGCGAACGTCATCTTCTTGAACGGGCCGTCGAAGTGCCAGTTCTGCTTCGCGGCCTCGACGTCGCCGACGATCTCGATGTCCCGCGGGTCGCCGCAGCCGAGGCCCTGCTCGTGCGCGAGCCGGATGAACTTGATCGACATCGGGTCGAGGCCCATCAGCTTGGCCGCGACGGCGTCGATGGCCACCTGGTCGGCGCTGGCCAGCACGACGTTCTTGACGTGCGGCACCATGCAGCGCGGCCCGGGGCCGTCGCCGGCAAACGTGCCGTCCATCACCGCGAAGACGCCGCGGTGGATCTTCTTCTGGATCATCAGCAGGTCGACGAGCGTCTCGTGGATGACCGGGTGCGTCCAGTGCCGGTGCTCGTTCAGCAGCCCGCCGAACGCGTTCTTCATCGCCCCGGTCGTCGTCGTGAAGATGTGCGTCTTCACGGTCGGCAGGTGGATGATGTTCTCGCCGATGAAGCGGCGCGGGATCATGAAGCCCTTCGGGTAGACCTCGTTCAGGCAGAGGAACTTCTTCGTGAGATCCCCGACGGCGTCGCCAATCGGCATCCACTCCTCGCCCTCGTACAGGTGGACGTTGCGGAGCCCATGGGCTTCGACGACGTTGACCTGCTTGTTCTCGCGCTCGCCGAGATGGGCGTCGATGACGACGGTGCGGTTATGGCACGCGTGGATCAGGTCGGGGCTGTAGCCGTCCTGCTTGAGCGCGCGGATGACGCCCTCGAGCTGCCACGGCGTGGTCGAGCTGCCGGGGTAGAAGAAGTGCCAGGAGATGTTGACCTTGAGGGCGGTATCGGCGTCTTTGGCGATGACGTCCTGGTACCCGGCCAGGTTCATGACGTCGTGATAATCCCGCAGCACCGTCGCGGGAGAGGTGGTCAGGAGTGCGACTTTTGCCTTGGGCATAACCTGTTGATTTTACTAGTGCAAAGTGCAAAGTGCGAAATGCGAGTGGGAGTGCGAAATGTTGCACGAGCCGATCCCTCAATGCCACTTAGCACTTAGCATTTGGCACTTTGCACTTCGCCAGTCTACGAGTCCCGTCCTTCGAGTCGCCGGTCTTCGTCCACGCCCATCCCGCCAGCCCCATTGCGGCCAGGCCCAGCAGGCTGCGCGCGACGATCTTCTTGCCGCGTCCTTCGTCGGCAGGCGTGCCGTCGACGATCCGCCGCCAGGTGTCGAGGTACTCACGGGAAGGTCCCGACAGGCGCGCGGCCTCGGGCGCCTTCGGCGTGCCGGCGGGACGGCTGGGTCGGGGCCGGGTGGACTGGATCCAGCGCGTCAGGAACCCGAAGGCCTCGGAGCCGCATCCCGGACACTCCTGCTCCTGGTGAATCTCTTCGCAATCCAGGCACAAGCGGGCGTCGTCTAAACGCATAACTCCTCTGGTGTCATTGTAGTGCAGCTATCTTGCATGGTCCGGATTCCCAAGCTCGTCCTTATTGCCGCGTCTCTCTGGGTTCTATCGGCCGTTGCCGGCGCCAGCGGCCTGCAGCCGCCTGCCGACGCGCCGATGCCCGACCTGGAGCACTTCAAGGCCGAAGTGCGGAAGCGCCTCGGATCCGGACCGGGACGTCCTGTCGCAATACACCTTCATGGAGCGCCGTGAAGAGATCGACGTCACGCAGGCTCGGGAAGGTCAGGAAGGGCCCCGTGAAGGTCTACGAGGTCCACCCATCGGCAGAGTCGGGCAACACCTGGAAGCGGCTGATTTCGGTGGACGGCAAGCCGCTCTCGCCCAGCCGAGCTCGAGAAGAACGATCGGATCCACCGCGAGCATCTGGTCGCGCGGCAGCGCGAGTCGCCGGCGGAGAAGGCCAAGCGGGAGCGCGAGGACGCCAAGGATGTGGCCGAGACTCGCGCCGCGATCGACGAGCTGTTCCGCCTCTACGACATTCGCGTCGTCGGCCGCGAGCAACTCGGCGGACATCCCGTCATCGCCGTGCGCCTCGACCCCAAGCCGAACTACCGGCCGCGGACGAAGGAAGGGGAGTGGATGAAGCACATGCGCCTGCGCGCCTGGATCCACGAGACCGACTACGAGGTCGTCCGCGCCGAGGCGGATGTCCTCGAGGACATGACGGTCGGATGGGGCGCTGGTGGGCCGCATCCACAAGGGCGCTACCGGACGCTTCGATCGCACGAAGGTCAACGGCGAGGTGTGGCTCCCCAAACGCGCGTCGTCAACGCGACCGGGCGATCGCTGGTCTTCCGGACGTTCACGATCGACGCGGTCACGGAATGGTGGGACTTCAAGAACGGTTCCGCAGTCGAGACGCGGGAGCAGATCGGGCGCAGCGACCAGCGGTAGCGGAGTGAGCTGGCGGAGATATAGTGGCCTCGTGAACCCCGCCTTCGACTCCGCCGACTCCGCGCTCTACGCCGTGACGAGCAAGCAGCCCGGCCCCGCCGGCGCGCTGCCGATCACGGCCGACGACCTGCTGCACAAGGCCAGCGGCGACATCTTCGGCTGGACGCAGGATGTCGGCATGGGCTGGGCGCCGGCCGAACTGCAGCGACCCGAAGTCCTGATCCTCAGCACGCAGGGTGGCATGCGCGAGCCCGACGGCACGCCGCTCGCGCTCGGCTATCACACCGGGCACTGGGAGGTCGGGCTGCTGGTGCGGGCGGCGGCCGAGACCCTTCGCAACGGCGGGGCTGCTGCCCTTCGCCGGGCTTCGTCACCGATCCCTGCGACGGGCGCACGCAGGGCACGCACCGGCATGTTCGACAGCCTGCCGTACCGCAACGACGCGGCGATCGTGCTGCGGCGGCTGATCCGATCGCTGCCGACGCGGCGGGCGTGATCGGCGTCGCGACGTGCGACAAGGGCCTGCCGGCGATGATGATGGCGCTGGCGGCGTGCACGACCTGCCCGCCATTGCCGTGCCTGGCGGCGTGACGCTGCCGCCGACCGATGGCGTGGACGCGGGCGCGGTCCAGACCATCGGCGCGCGCTTCGCATACGGCCAGATCTCGCTCGAGGAGGCGGCCGAGCTCGGGTGCCGCGCCTGCGCGTCGCCGGGCGGCGGCTGCCAGTTCCTCGGCACGGCCGCCACCTCGCAGGTCGTCGCCGAAGCGCTCGGCCTCACCGTTCCGCACGCGGCGCTCGCGCCGTCGGGGCAGCCGATCTGGCTCGACGTCGCCCGCCGCTCGGCGCGCGCGGCGGCGCACATGGTGCGCGCGGGGCTCGCGACGCGCGACGTGCTGACCGACGGCGCGCTCCGCAACGCGATGGCCGTCCACGCCGCGTTCGGCGGCTCGACGAATCTGCTGCTGCACGTCCCGGCCATCGCGCATGCCGCCGGCTTGCGCCGGCCGCGCATCGACGACTGGCTCGCGATGAACCGGCGCGTGCCGCGCCTGGTCGACGTGCTGCCGAACGGCCCGCATCCGACCGTCCGCGTGTACCTGGCCGGCGGCGTGCCCGAGGTGATGCTGCACCTGCGGCGCGCTGGCCTGCTCGACACGCGCGTCCTCACCGTGACCGGCGAGACGCTCGAGGCCGTGCTCGACTGGTGGGAGCAGTCGGAACGGCGCGCGGCGCTGCGCGCGCGGCTGCGCGAGGCCGACGGCGTCGATCCCGACGCCGTCATCATGAGCCCCGACCGCGCGGCGGCGAGGGGACTCACGCCGACGGTGACGCTTCGTGCGCGGCAACCTCGCGCCCGACGGGCGCGATCGTCAAGAGCACGGCCATCGACCGCTCCGTGATCGGCACCGGACGGCGTCTATCGCCTCACCGGCCCGGCTCGCGTGTTCACGACGCGAGCGCGCGGCGATCGCGGCCATCAAGAGCCAGGGGCCCGACCGCATTCATGCCGGCGAAGTCATCGTGCTCATCGGCCGCGGGCCGATGGGGGCCGGCATGGAGGAGGTGTATCAGGTGACCTCCGCGCTGAAGTACCTCGACGTCGGCAAGCAGGTCGCGCTCGTCACCGACGCGCGCTTCTCCGGCGTCTCGACCGGCGCCTGCATCGGCCACGTCGGCCCGGAAGCCCTCGCCGGTGGCCCCATCGGCAGGCTTCGCGACGGCGACCGCGTGCGCGTCGTCGTCGACTGCACGTCGCTCGAAGGCCGCGTCGATCTCGTCGGCGCCGACGATCGTCCGCTCGACGACGAGCTCGCGTCGCGCGTCCCGCGACCCGACCTTGCCCCGGATCCCGAGCTGCCCGCCGACACGCGCCTCTGGGCGGCGCTGCAGAACGCCAGCGGCGGCACGTGGGGCGGCTGCGTCTACGACGTCGACGCGATCACGGGGCGACTCGCGAACCACCAACCGCTGGGACTCGCGAACCTAACCGGCTCGACGACTCGCGAACCGAACCGGCTCGAAGAGGTTCGGTCAGGTTCCGTCGGGTTTGGTCAGGTTCCGTCAGGTTGGTTGCGGTTCGTCAGGTTCTGTCAGGTTCCGGCGGGTTCCGCCAGGTTGCCGTCGGTTCTCCGGTTCGTCGCGCCTCAACCCGACGCAACCAGCAGCAACCCGACGCAACCTGACGAACCTGACAAACCCGACGGAACCGCAACCAACCTGACGAAACCAGACGGAACCTGACGGAACCTGTCGAAACCTCGGTGACGTGTTGGTTCAGTCAGGTTAGGTTGCTGAGCTTGACACCTGCGCGAAGCGCCCCTACCGTCACAGTCACTCCTCCAGACTCCCTTGCGGCCGGTTGTGTGCCCGCGAACAGGGGGACCCTTGGAGCGAGACCCGAACGTGACAGCGAGGATCGCCGTTCCCCAGCACCCGCTTGACACCCTGCTCATCTGCCGCAGCGAGGCCATCGAGCGCCTGCGCGCCGCGGCGGTTCGCGTCGCCATCGGCGACGCCCGCGTGCTCATCACCGGTGAAAGCGGCGTCGGCAAGGACGTGCTCGCGCGATTTCTCCACGCACGTTCCCGGCGCTCGCATCTGCCGTTCGTGTCCATCTCCGCCGTCGGCGTCGCGGAGCGCGCGCTTGGCGAGCAGCTGTTCGGCGCCAGGCCGACGGCACAGAACCCGAACGGCGCCGGCACCTCCGCAATTCTCGAAGCGCGCGGCGGCACGCTCTTCCTCGACGAGATCAGCGAGCTGCCGCTTGACGCTGCAGGCGCGTCTGCTGCGGCTCCTCGACGGCGGGATCATCGCCGCCGACGGCCAGGCGTACGACCTGCGCGTCATCGCGTCGACGACGCGCGACCTTGCCGAAGCGGTTGCCGCGGGGCAATTCCGCGAAGACCTGATGTATCGCCTGAAGGTGGTGCACCTGCACGTGCCGCCGCTCCGCGAGCGCCGCGAGGACGTGCGGCCGCTCGCCGAGTGGAAAGCCAGGCGGCTCGGCGCGGTGCTCGCCTGCACCTCGGAAGCCTGGTCCGCGCTCGAGCACTATTACTGGCCGGGCAACGTCCGCGAACTGAGCAACATCGTCGAGCAGCTGGCGTGGACGGCGCCGGATTCGACCGTGCGCCTGGACGACCTGCCGGAATCGGTGCGCGGCTACGCGGCCGGCGGCTTGAAGCCGGTGCGTGAACGGCGGCGGCAGATGGCCGACGAGATCTACTCGGGCCTCGTCGAGGGCCGCTACAAGTTCTGGACCGACGTCTACGAGATGTTCATGCGCCGCGACATGACGCGCGACGACCTGCGCGGAGTGCTGCGGCGCGGCTTGACGGCAACGCGCGGCAGCTACCGGTCGCTCCTCGTCCTGTTCGGCATGGCGCGCGAGGACTACAAGCGGCTGCTCAATTTCCTCGCGGCGCACGAGTGCGCCCTGGACTTCCGGGAGTTCCGCGGCAGCCGCGGCGAATCGCCCGGATCGCGTGCGCCCGAAGGGCCGGCCGGGGGCGGCAACCTGTAAGACGCCTTACGCTTTCGTAACGACTTCTGCCGCCGGTCAGAGGTCTGAAGAACCCGTCCAAGAGTTCCCCGCGGCGACAGACTGTCGAAGATCGGCAGCATTTCCTCGGTATTTCGTCGATCCCACGCAACTAGTCCGACGGCAGCCCGACGCGGGCATCGCGCTTGCTGACCAGGACAGCCGCCTGCTCCCGATCCGCCGGACGTCTCCGGTTGAACCCTTCGCGTATGTCGAAGATCGGGACAGGCGCTGGAGGCGTGTGTGCGAAGCGACGCAGTGGTCCCCGTGCCCGTGGACTCGACCGACAAACCCGCCGCGCCCTCGGCGCTGGTGCATGCCAGCCCGCAGATGCGCGAGATCCTGTCGCTCGTCGGTCGCGTGGCCACCGGCGACGCGAAGGTCCTGATCACCGGCGAGAGTGGCGTCGGGAAGGACCTCATCGCGCGCGAGATTCATTCGCGCTCGCCGCGCGCGCCCCGGGCGTGCATCGCGGTGAACTGCGCCGGCCTGACCGAGACGCTGCTCGAGTCCGAGCTCTTCGGCCACGTGAAGGGCAGCTTCACCGGCGCCTACCGCGACAAGCCGGGCAAGCTGCAGCTGGCGCACCGCGGCACGCTCTTTCTCGACGAGGTCGGCGAGATGAGCCTGCGGATGCAGGCGCTGCTGCTGCGCTTCCTCGAGAACGGCGAGATCCAGGCTGTCGGCGCCGATCACGCCAAGTCCACGGTCGACGTCCGCGTCGTCGCCGCGACCAATCGCAACCTGGCCGACATGGTCGCGGGCGGACAATTCCGCGAGGATCTGCTCTACCGCCTGCGCGTGATTCACATCCACGTGCCGCCGCTGCGCGAGCGGAAGGAGGATGTGCGCGTCCTCGTCCAGTTCCTGGCCGCCAAGAACGGATCGCGCGTCGTCGAGTTCTCGGAGGACGCGCTCCGGATGCTCGAGCGCTATCGCTGGCCCGGCAACGTCCGCGAACTGCAGAACGTCGTGGAGCAGGCGCTGTGGATGTCGAACGGCAGCACAGTGGAGGTCGAGCACCTGCCGGTCGCGGTGCAGACCGCGGCCGAACACGTGCTGCCCGTCAAGGAGCGCCGCCGCCAGGTGGCCGATGAGCTGTACGGCGCGCTGGTGAATGGCGGCTACAACTTCTGGGAGCACGTGCACCCCCTGTTCCTGCAGCGCGATGTGACGCGCCACGACATGCGCGAGCTGGTCCGCCGCGGCCTGACCACGACGCGGGGCAACTACCGGTCCCTGCTGCGGCTGTTCGGGCTGCCGGCCGGTGACTACAAGCGCTTCCTGAACTTCCTGGCTGCACACGATTGCAATGTCGACTTCAGGGCATTCCGCAACGGCACCGCGCCGACCGGCCCGATGCGGGCGCCGCGCCTGCTGCCGCCGCTGGTGGGCGGGCACGCCCAGCCGCCACCGGATGAGATACAGTCCGGAAGACCGGGAAAAAGCGTTCTAGGTGGTAGTCGCGGCCTTCGGCCCTCGGTCTTCCGCCTTCGGGGCATTGCGCGGATGGTCGTAAAGACCGACAATCAGTATCCCAAGGCTGAAGGCGGATGTTCGCCCGTAATCGCCGAATCCAGAAGCGCCGCGAGGCGGAAGGCTGAAGGCTTTTATGATTTCGCTCCCCGAACTTCGCGCCCGCAACGTCACGCCAATCTGGCAGGAGGCTGTCGCCGTCGTCCAGGAACTGATTCAGACGGTCAAGGCGACGACCGGCAGCGCGGAGCTCCTCCCGGATCTCGAACACGTCGCTCTCATTCCCAACGGCGATGTCGTCGCGCTGCCGGGCAGCCCCCAGCCCGCCGTGCCCGTGCGACATGCGGCGGTGCTCCTGCAGCTACTGATCGATGGCGTCCCGGCGCCGCCGGAACTGGAGCAGTTCATCGGCCGCAACATCGCAGAGCCGCCGCAGTACGACACCGTCGCGGAGTTCTCGCGCAACCTCGCATTCTTCGAGCGGCCGGGACGCCGCTCCGACGTCGAGCGTCTCGTCGAGCGTGCCGGGGCCGCGGAGCAGAACAGCCGCGCCGACGAGGAACTGCGGCGCCTGAAGGAGCGCGCGGCGGAAGTCACGCCGGAGGTCAAGCCGCCGGACTTCCTGCAGCAGACGACGAAGAAGGCGAAGACGGTTCCGATCGCCGCGGTCGCGGCGGCCGGCGTGGTGGTCGTCGCGGGAGCCTTGTGGTTGTGGCAGCGGGCGAGTGCTCCCCAGTCGCCTGCTTCCACTCAGGCGACCGCGAGTGAGTCCGCCGCCGGTGACGCCGCGACCGCTCCGGCCGAGCAGGCCGCGCCGGCCGAGACGGCCGCGGCGCCAACGCCGAATCCTGCCGACGCGTCACGGCCGCGACCGCGCCGCCCAGCGACGGGCGACGCCGCGGCGCCGGTGCCAGGCACCGCGGCGCCGGAGCCGCCGAAGTCGTTTGTCGCCCGCGCGACCGATGCGGTCCGTTCGGCGGTAGGTTCGCTGGTCGGCGGCGAGCCCGCCCCCGCGCCACGGCACCCGCGCCGCCACGCCGGCGCCGGCCACCGCCAACGCGAAGACATCGGGCAAGCCAGCCGCACGGCCGCGGCACGTCCGGCGGCGCCGCCGAAGTCGGACGCCGTCGCGGCCGCGGCTCGGCGCGCGACCGGCCCCAGCGGCCGCACCGGCCACGCCGGCGTTTGTGCCGGTGGCCGTCGAGGCGGCGCCGGCCTATCCGGCGGCGACCGTCGATCGCGCCGTCGAAGAGCCCGTCGTCGTCTTCACTGCCGCCGATACCTCGGTGACGCCGGCCGTGATCGTGCGACCCGTGCTGCCGAAGGATCCGCCGCCGAACGTGCCGCCCGAACAGATCGGCACCATCGACGTGTGGGTGGACGAGCGCGGCGACGTGACGCGGGTGAAGCTGATCTCTCCGGCCAACCGATTCCACGAGCGGATGCTGGTCTCGGCCGCGAAGATGTGGAAGTTCCGACCGGCCTACAAGGACGGGCGTCCGGTCCGGTACATCACTCGGGTACGACTCACCATCTGAGAACCGACTTCAGGTTCCGCCGGGATTCGACAGGTTCCGTCAGGTTCCGACAGGTTCCGTCAGGTTCCGTCAGGTTGAGCAGGGTGCGTCAGGTTTCGCCAGGTTCCGACAGGTTGCGTCAGGTTGCGCCAGGGTTCGGCAGGTTGCGTGAGGCTGTCCTGGCCGCGCGCAACGCCGACGGAGGCTGGCCGTATTACCCGGGCAAGGCCTCGCGTCTCGAGCCGACGGCGTGGGCGCTGCTCGCGCTGCAGGCGGCGGGCGAGCCGGTCTCGATCGACCCGTTCGCGGCATGGCCGCGCCGCGACGGCTGGTTCCTCGATCGCACTTCCGACGACGTCAACGTCGCGTTCAACGCGATCGTCGCGGTGGCCCTGGTCGCGCTCGGCGCGCCGAAGGCGATGACCGATCCGCTGGCCCGGGCGCTCGTCGCCTCCAAGGGCGAGCGGCTGCCGCAATCCGACAGCAACGTGCAGGACAACAGCCTCCAGGGCTGGTCGTGGGTCAGCAGCACCTTCAGTTGGGTTGAACCGACGGCGCTGGGTCTGCTGGCGCTGAAGAAGCTTGGCGCGAACTCACAAGAATCGCGGGCGCGCATCGCCGAAGCCGAGCGGCTGCTGCTCGATCGCGTGTGCGCCGTCGGCGGCTGGAACTACGGGAACTCCAACGTGCTCGGCAAGAAGCTGGAGCCCTACGTCGCGACGTCGGCGCTCGGTCTCATCGCGTTGAGGAACCTTCGGTACCGACGAACGCGTCGCCCGCAGCCTGCGCTATCTCTCGTCCCAGCGGCTGTCGGAGCGCGCGTCCATTTCCCTCGGCACTGACCCGCGTCGCGCTCGGCCTGTATGCCGTTGCTGCTGACGACGTCCAGAACGCCCTCGATGCCGAGTGGAGCCAATCGGCGTCGATGGGCAACATCCACGGCGTCGCACTTGCGCTTTACGCCACGGCTGGCGCCGCGCGCGGCTACGAGGCGCTCGGTGTCTGACAAACGGGTCGGGCGGGTCGGGCAGGTCGGGCAGGTCGCGGTCGCAGGTCGGGCCGGTCGAGCGGGTCGGGCAGGTCGAGCAGGTCGGGCAGGTCGGCAGTTTCACGCCGCGACGTCCTGAAGGCGCATCCCTGCGGCGGCGCTCGCCGCGGCCGTGGCCTGCCGTCGCGGACCGCGCCCGTACGACGCCGCGCGCTTCGTCCATCCACCGACATCCGACGTCGCGCTGCTGCCGGCTGCAGACTACACGAAGGATCTCTCCGACGTTGTCGGGCGCGGCCTTGCGCTGCTGAAGGTGGACGTGCGCGGCAAGCGCGTGCTGCTGAAGCCGAACCTGGTCGAATACGAGGGCGATCGCGTCATCAACACGCATCCCGCGCTGGTAGCCGGCGCCGCACAGGCGCTGCTGCGCGCCGGGGCCGCCGGTGTGGTCGTGGCCGAAGGGCCGGGCCATCGCCGCGACACCGAGTATCTGGTGACCGGCACCGGGCTCTGGGACTATTTGCGCGACGTCAACGTCCGTTTCGTGGATTTGAATCATGATGACGTGCGTCGGGTGGCGCTCGGGCAGCCGCTTCACGGAGCTTTCCGAGCTGGCCTTGCCGGTGGAGGTCCTGCAGGCGGATCTCGTCGTCTCGATGCCGAAGCTGAAGACGCACCACTGGGCGGGGATGACGTGCAGCCTGAAGAACCTGTTCGGCACCGTCCCGGGCGCCGTCTACGGATGGCCGAAGAACGTCCTGCACTGGCGCGGCATCGAGAACTCGATCGTCGACCTGGCGGCGACGATTCGACCGGGCCTCGCCATCGTGGACGCGATCGTCGGCATGGAAGGCGACGGGCCGATCATGGGCACGCCGCGTCCGGTCGGCTGCATCGTGATGGGACAGGACCTGGTGGCGGTCGATGCGACGTGCGCGCGCGATCATTGGTTTAGGCCGGAGAAGCTGGGGTACCTGCGCATGGCGGGCGAGTTTCTCGGCAACGTGGAGCGCTGGCGATATCGTGCAGCGCGGTGAGTTGCTCGACCGGTTCCGGACGCGGTTCTCGGTGCTTCCGCACTTCGAAGCGTTCCGAGTCTAAGCTCAGCCATTGGCGCGATTTTACGGGCCGCGCCATCCAACTTTTTTGTGCCGGACGTGTATTTTCGTGCAGACTCGGAACCCTGCCCGCCGATAAGGGCAGTGATGGCGACGTTTCTGTCCGAGGTGACAAAGGCGCCCTCGGGATCGGCATTCGAGCTCGTGGAGCAGGGCAGCGGGCGGATGCTGGTGCCCGCACTGGAAATCGCGGTCGATTCCGCGACGCGGAACAAGGGGCTGCTTGGGCGTGACGGTTTGGATGACGGCGAGTGGGTTGGTCATTGCCCCCACGAACGCGGTCCACACGTTCTTCATGCGGTTTCCGATCGACATCGTGTTCGCGACGAAGGCTGGCCGGGTGGTGAAGGTAGCGCAGGCCGTCCCGGCGTGGCGAATCGCCGTGGCGCTCAGGGGCTATGCGGTCATCGAGCTGCCGGCGGGCGCGGCGCAGAGGGCGGGTATCGGGGTCGGATGTGCAGTTCTGGTAAGAACGCGACAATCCCGGTAACCTTGGGAGTTTTGTCTGACCGTCATCAGACAAGGGGACCGAGTCTGTAGCAGATCGGACACAACAGTTACGGCGATTTGCCGGAAGAAATACCAGTTTTGTTGATAAAATTACGCTTTCGGCCGATACCCCTTTAGAATTTGCGTATCCGGCACGGCCGTTGCGATTACTGACCGTGTCGGCGCCATCGAGGGGCGCCAGGCGGGACATCCAGGTGCGCCCGCTGGCCGTATGCGGTAACGCGCTCCACAGAGGTGGCGATGTCCGGTCGTCGAAGGCACGAGAGATTTGCTCCCGCGCAGCCGTGGGAGGGGGCCCTCAAGGTGCTGCGGGATGTGATCGTGCAGCAGGACCCGCAGGGCGGGTTGGTTGTGATCGGCCACGCGCCCGGCGTAGTAGGCGAGCACCTGACGCTGGACCTGACGGGCGGCGGGCAGGTCGTGACCTTGCGGGTGCGGGTCGAGGAGAGCCGGCCGGTGATCCTGGACGGGAGCGTCAGGCATCGCGTCCGCGTGGAAGTGCTGGAGCGGCACCGGCGTCCGGAAGTTGAGCTGGCGTCGTTCAGTGAGAACAGGGTGACGGCGTGACGGCCATCCCGGCGGATATGGATGTGCTGTCTTCCGACGACCTGGTCGGTGTGCTGACACGTGAGACGCGGGTGCGGCTGGTGAACATCAGCGCGTCCGGGTGCCTCGTGGAAAGCAATTCGCGCCTGGATCCGGGCATTTCCGGCGCGTTGACGATTCGGGTCGACGGCGAGACGTACGCCGACGACGTCCGGATCACGCGGGTACAACAAGTGCACGGTGCGGGAGCGATGTGGCATGTCGGCGCGGAGTTCCTGTGGACGACGCAGCCGGGGCCGGCCTCGCTGCGACGCGTGGTGCCGCGGCTGCGGCCGATAATGCCGCAGCAGCCGGTCGAGTTCGAGTTCACGCCGCGCCCGATGTAGCGCGGTCATTGCGTACCGGCGGATGTGCAGATTCGCCGGTAGGAGGGCGGAACTTCAGTTCCGCCGGAGGTTGTCGCGAAGGGGCGGTCACCCCGTCGCGACGCAAGTCAGCCGTGGCGCACAGCCGGCTGTTTGGGTTCGAGAGCAGTTGTGCGCAAGTCGTTGCGGGGGATGGTCTCTCGCGCAGTCGTCCGGTCAAGGACAGAGGACAGAAACATGAAGAATCTGATTGCTCGTTTCGTTCGTGAGGAAGAGGGCCAGGACCTCGTCGAGTACGCGATGCTCATCACGTTCATCGCGTTGGCTTGCGTCATCGGCATGCAGAACCTGGGCACCGCGATCAACGGGAAGTTCAACAGCATCTCCGCCACGCTGGGCGCCGGATCGTAACTTTCCGTTCGTGCGAAGCCGGCTGAGCAACCGGACGGCATGGCCGGCCGGTTGCTTCCGTCGGCTTCCGACGATTCGGGGGATCGTGGTGCGAATCAATCGTCTGGCGGAGTTCCTGGCAGACGACGAGGGTCAGGACCTGGTCGAGTATGCCCTGCTGTGCGTTTGCATCGGGGTGGTCAGCATCCTGCTCTGGCAGAACATCGTCGTGCTCCTGGGCGACCGTTACACCGACTACAACACTAACGTGCCCCAGTATTGGGAATCTCCTCCGATCACGGGGTCCTGATGGGCGATGTCGTCACGTGGAGCCGGTGTGCTGCCCTCCTGCTCGGCGGGGCTGCGTGCGTGACTGACTGGCGGTCCCGCCGCGTGCCCAACGCGCTGACGTTCGGGGCCGCCCTTGCGGCTCTTGATTTTTTGGACGGCGGCCGGCGGGATCCACGGCGCTCTCAGCAGTGTTGCCGGCTGGCTGGTTGGCTGTCTCCTGTTCCTTCCCTGGTTCCTGTTGCGTGGCATGGGCGGGGGAGACGTCAAGCTGCTGGCGGCTCTCGGGGCCTGGCTCGGTCCGGCGACGGTCGTCTGGGTCGCGCTGTACGGCGCACTCGCGGGGGGTGCGCTGGCGATCGTGGTGACCCTCTACCGAGGCTATTTTGTCACGATGTTTCGCAACTTGTGGGGACTGTTGATGTTCTGGCGAATTGCCGGCGTGCAGCCCCACCCGGAACTGATGCTCAGTACGGCCGCGGGCCCGCGGCTGCCGTACGCGTTTCCCATTACCGCGGGTGCAGTGGCGGCGATATGGCTCCGATAAGCGATACGGCTCGGGGAAACGCTCACAGCCACCGCGGAAACGAGCGGGGTGCGGCGCTCGTCGAGTTCGCTCTCACGCTGCCCCTTGTTGCTGGTGGTCATCGCTGGCATCGTGGACTTCGGACTTCGTCTTCCAGCGGCAGGAGGTCATCACCAACGCCGCCCGCGAAGGCGCCCGGCTGGCGGCCCTGCCTGGCTACGACGATGCGGCCGTTGAAGTTCCGGGTCCGCACCTACGTTCAGCAAGGGCTCAATCTGAGCAATGCTGCGCTGACCGCTGCGCTCCCGACGACCGGTGGCGTGACGGTGCAGCCTCAGAACATCACCGTGCCTCTGCCGGGCGGCGGCACGGCGACGGTGGCGACCAGGGTCGTCACCGTGAACTACAACCATTCGTATCTGCTTCTCGGCCCGATGCTGAGTCTGATCAACGCAACCTGGGGTCCCACTATCACGCTGCACGCGACGTCGCAGATGCGGCTGGAAGTCAGCGGCATCGGGGAGTTGAGGAAGTAAATGAACCGGAATACGCGAACGCTAATCGTGCTGGCCGTGGCGCTGCTCATGGCAGCGCTTGCGAGCTTCGGTGTCTACCTCGCCGTTCGAAGCATGCCGGTGCGCGAGATTGAAGTCGCCAGCGCCCAGGCCGTTGTCGCGGCGCGTCCGATGACGCTCGGCACGATGCTGACGAAGGACGACGTGAAGCTCGTGCCGTGGCCCGCGGCCAACCAGATCCCCGGCGGCTTCGTGGAAGTCGAGAAGGTCGTCAACCGCGGGCTGATCGTCTCGGTCGCCGAGAACGAGCCGCTGACGGAACCCAAGCTCGCGGCGGTCGGTGCCGGGGCGGGCTTGCCGCCGACGATCACGGAAGGCATGCGGGCGGTCTCGATCCAGGTCAACGAGGTGGTGGGCGTGGCCGGTTTCGTCGTGCCTGGCACGCGCGTCGACGTCCTGGTGTCGATTGCCGCCAAGGACGGGCAGCCGATCACGAAGTCGGTGCTGAGCAACGTCGTGGTGCTGACGGCGGGCACGCGCTACGACCAGGATCGGGCCACGGCCGAGGGCAAGCCGATTCCCACCAACGTCGTCACGCTGCTGCTGACGCCGGAGGACGCCGAGAAGCTGGTGCTGGCGTCGGGCAATGGCCGCATCATGCTGACACTCCGGAACCCGCTCGACAACGCGCCCACGGAAACAGAAGGCGCGCGGATGTCGCAGTTGCTCGGCGAGCCGAGCGCGCCCCCGGTCCAGAAGGTCATCGGCGGCCGTCCTGTCGTCCGAGCCGCGCCGAAGCCGCCGGCGCCGCCCGCCACCGAAGCCTTATACCGTCGAGACGATTCGCGCCGCGAAGCGCTCTGAAGAGGAGGTCCGTTGAACGTTTCCGGCGATACGATTGTTCGGGTTCGGTCTCGTGGCTGGCCTGCTGGCCAGCGGCACCGTGCAGGCGCAGCAGCCGGCCGGCACGCCGTCGGCAGCTCCCGCGCAGCCATTGCCGGCGCCCGTCGCGGCTGCCGCGTACCCGCAAGTGACGCTGACTGCCGGTCGGTCGACGATCCTGACAACCGAGTTCGACATCACGCGCGTCGCCATCACGAATCCCGCGATCGCCGATGCGGTCGTCGTCCAGCCGCGCGAAATCCTGATCGACGGCAGAGGCCCCGGGACCGTCAGCCTGATCATCTGGGGCGCCGGCACCCGCATTCAGTACGACGTCGTCGTGGACGCCGGCGTGCTCGGCCTCGAGCAGCAGCTCAAGACGTTGTTCCCGGGCGAAGACATCCGCGTCACCTCAACGAGGAAGCGCTGATTCTGTCCGGCAGCGTCTCGAGCAACGCGATCATGCTGAAAGCGGCCGAGATCGCGACATTGAGCTCGGCCAAGTTCAAGGTCATCAACCTGCTGCAGCTTCCCGGAGGCACCGAGAGCCAGCAGGTGATGCTCCAGGTGCGCTTTGCGGAGGTCAACCGGTCGGCGATGCAGGAACTGGGCGCCTAGTTACTCGGTGAATCGCGACCGACTGGGCGGGCCGCGGCGACGGCGGGGCAATTCCCGGCGGCCGACGATCGATGGCGACACGCACGACGTTCTCCGACCTGCTGAACCTGTTCTTCTTCTGGAGGAGCGAAGGCATGGGCGTGGTCGTGCGCGCGCTGCAGCAGAAGGGCCTGTTCCAGAGCCTGGCGGAGCCGAATCTCATCGCCTACAACGGCCAGGAAGCGAGCTTCCTTGCCGGCGGTGAGTTCCCGGTGCCCTTTGTCTCGGGTAGTCAGCGGGCACCGTCTCGGTCTCATTCAAGGAGTTCGGCATCCGGCTGAACTTCCGGCCGACGATTGCCGGCGACGTGATTCGCCTGAAGGTGCGGCCCGAGGTCAGCACGCTCGACTTCAACAACGGCGTCACGATCTGGCGGGTTCCGGATCCCGGCGCTGACCACTCGCCGCGCCGAGACGGAGGTCGAACTGCGCGACGGGCAGTCGTTCGCGATCGCAGGCCTGCTCGACAACGTCTCGCAGACCGACGACTCGGCGATCCCGTTCCTGAGCTCGATTCCGATCATCGGCACGCTGTTCAAGAGCAAGGCGGAGCGGGCGACGCGGACGGAGTTGATGGTGCTGATCACGCCGCGCCTGGTGCGCGCGCTCGATCCCGACGAAGTGCCGCCGCTGCCGACGCAGCCGCGCCAGTTTCTGCCCGCGCCGGAGGCGCCGCCGCGCTCCGGCCGACGCACCGCCGCCCGCCGGCACAGCCCGACGGTCGATGAGTCGTATCAGCGAGGTGACCGACATGAGAGCACTCACACCGTCGAGATATTCCTCGGAGCGAGGATCGGTGATCGTGTACGTCGCGGTTGCGATCCTGGGGCTGGTCGCCTTCAGCGCGCTCAGCATCGACTACGGGGTGATGTGGATGTCGCGCCGGCAGGCCCAGAACGCGGCAGACGCCGCGGCGCTCGCGGCTGCCTCCACGCTGGCCTTTGACGCGCCGAACGACTTCGACCGTGCGCGCGCCACGGCCAAGACGATCGGCGAGTTGAACAAGGTGTTCGGCGGCACCCTGAACATCACGCAGGGTGCTGGGAAGACCACCGACATCACCGAAGACATCAGCTTCCCCACCTGCCCGGCGGGAACGCCAGGTCCTCCCGACTCGTGCGTGCGAGTCAACGTCTACCGCACCAACCTCGCGCAGGGCGGGTTCCCGGCGAAGGACCCGCTGCCGGTGTTCTTTGCCCCGCTTTTCGGCCGGACCGTGCAGGGAGTTCGCGCGACCGCGACGGCGCAGATCCTGTCGGTTGACGAGTCGGACTGCCTGAAGCCGTGGGCGGTCGCCGACAAGTGGGGGGAAGCGGTCAGGTGCACGAACTAGACAACGGCAACGGCAGCTGCCCGGGACGTGGGTGCCTAGTACCGTCTGGGACCAGACCAAGACATTCGACAAGATACGACGGGCTCTGAATCCGGCATCAACCCGCCCGCGACGCTGGGCCCGGACTATTACCGAGCCGCCGGGGACGAATGGCCCGACTGATCCCGGCACCGGGTTCCAGCCCTTCAACGCTGATGGCACACGCGGACCGGACTACGGCCGGGTTCTGCAGTTGAAGCAGGGTCGGCGGCGGTGCTAACGAACGATATTCTTCGGGCTGGTTCCAGAAGCTCGACCTGCCATGCCCAACCCCCCCGGGGATTGCCCCACCAACTCCGGCGCGGACAAGTACAGGTGGCAGATCCAGAATTGCATCCAGGTGCCGCTTGGAATCGGCGACACGCTGACGTTCGACAACCAGACGGGCAACACGACGGGTCCGACGGCGCAGGCGACCTATGAGAGCTGACGGCGAATGGCAGAGATGGGGCTCTGGGAACGCGATCCGAATGCCCGGTGGAATCCACCGACGAAGTCGATCGAAAGCAGCTGTGCGCCTGGCGTCTGCGCCGACGGGCACTATTACGCGCAGAGCCCGAGAATCGTCGCGGTCCCGACCTTCAATCTGGACGCGTATCTGGCGGCGAGATCCCAATGGTTCTGGCCAGACCGTAACCGTCACGAACATCTTCGGGTTCTTCATCCTTCACCCCGACGAAGCCGAGCGACCTGGGTTCAACCTCGGCCATGGCAACACCAACGACAACGTCGTATGGCGCCCTCGTGTCAGTCCCCGGGCAGTGGTCTGGACGTCGAACCCGGTCTCGACGGCGGCATTTCTTCGCCAGGTGATCCTGGTCCGGTAAGTCCGTACGCGGAGAGGCAAGTGGCTCTGAACATCACGATCATCGGCGCCAACGACCGCCAGCTCGAAGAGCTGCTGCGGGGGCCGAGCGTCCGGATCAAGAGCCTGGCGGTAGCGGACCTGCTCGCACTGGCGCAGCCGGCCGCCAGCCAGCCCGACGTCGTCATCCTCGATCTGCGCGAGACCTCGTCGCTGCCGCCGACGCTGACCACGCTCAAGCGCCAGCACCCGGGCACCGGCGTCGTCATCGTCGCCGCGCGGATGGACCCCGTGCTCATGCTGGAGGCGATGCGCGCGGGCGTGAACGAGTGGGTCGCCGACCCGATAACGGCGGCGGAGCTCAACGCCGCAATCGACCGCGTCGGCGCCGCACGGGTCGGCTCGACGCAGGGTCAGATCGTGGCGTTCGTCGGCGCGAAAGGCGGTGTCGGCACGACGACGATTGCGGTGAACGTCGCGACGGCGCTTGCGCAGGAGCTCGTGGACGATCGCACGCTGTTGATGGACCTGCACCTGTCTTACGGCGACGCGGCCGTCTTTCTCGGCGCCGAGCCGCGATTCTCGGTCGCCGACGCGATGGAGAACACGCACCGGCTCGACGAGGCGTTTTTCGAGACCCTCGTGCTCCGAAGCAAGACGACCGGTGTGAACCTGCTCGCCTCCTCGGAGCGCGCCGTGGGCAACGTCGATCTGCGGCGAGTGCCGACGCTGCTGACGTTTGCTGCAGCTCACTATCGTTACACGCTGCTCGACGTGCCGCGCTCGGAAGCCGCCGTGCTGGATTCGCTGGAGACCGTCGCGAGTATCTTCATCGTCGCCAACCAGGAACTCGCGACGGTGCGTAATGCCGGAAAAATCGCCGCGACGCTCCGCCAGCGCTACGGGAAGGACCGCGTCAAGGTCGTCATCAGCCGCTACGACAAGCAGGCGGAGATCAACGCGGAAGACGTGGAGCGCGTCGTCGGCTCGCCGGTCAAGTACACGGTGCCGAGCGACTACCGCGCCGCCCTCAACTCGCTGAACAAGGGGCGGCCGATCGCGCTCGACAAGGACAGTCCGCTCGCATCGGCGTTCCAGCGCCTCGCCTTCGACCTGGCGGGCATTCGTGTGGAGAAGGCCCCCGAGAAGGAGCGAGCCGGGGGCCTGTTCGGCTTCATGCGCAAATAGCGCAACGAGGGTTGGAGTCCAAGATGGCGCACCAAATCATGCCGGCGGCCGCCGGTGACACACGCAGCTCGCACTACCAGGAGCTCAAGGCCAAGGTCCACCAGGAGCTGCTGAACCGGCTGAATCTCGAGCGGTTGAACCGCGTCAGCCGCCGTGAAGCCGAGCCCGAGATCCGCGACCTGATCAATCACATGATCGAGGCGGAGGCGGTGAATACCCCGCTCAGCCTCTTCGAGCGCGAGAACCTGATCGTCGACGTGCTCGACGAGCTGTTCGGGCTCGGGCCGCTCGAAGCGCTGCTCAAGGACCGCGACATCTCGGACATCCTGGTGAATCGCTTCGACCAGGTCTACATCGAGCGCAACGGCTTGCTCGAGGAAACCGGCATCGTCTTCAAGGACGACCGGCACCTCATGCAGATCATCGAGCGCATCGTCAGCATGATCGGCCGCCGCATCGACGAGAGCAGCCCGATGGTGGACGCGCGTCTGCAGGACGGCAGCCGTGTCAACGCCATCATCCCGCCGCTCGCGCTGGATGGTCCCGCGCTTTCGATCCGGCGTTTCAGGACCGATCGGCTCGGCGCCACAGACCTGGTCGAGCGCGTGTCGCTGACCCAGCCGATGCTGGACTTCCTCAGGGTCGCGGTGAACAGCCGCCTCAACATCATCGTGTCCGGGGGCACCGGCGCCGGCAAGACGACGCTCCTCAACATCCTGTCGAGCTTCATCTCGGACAAGGAACGCATCGTCACCATCGAAGACGCGGCCGAATTGATGCTCCGGCAGCGTCACGTCGTGCGGCTCGAGACGCGTCCGGCCAACATCGAAGGGCGTGGCGCGGTGAAAGCGCGCGATCTCGTCACCAACTCGCTGCGCATGCGGCCCGATCGCATCGTCGTCGGCGAGGTGCGCGGCGCCGAGGCGCTCGATATGCTGCAGGCCATGAACACCGGCCACGACGGCTCGCTCACCACGATTCACGCGAACTCTCCCCGGGACGCGCTCTATCGCCTGGACACGATGGTCGCCATGGCCAACCTGAACATCCCGGACCGCGCGATCCGGCAGCAGGTGTCCTCGGCGGTGGACCTCGTCGTGCAGGTGTCCCGGCAGGCCGACGGCACGAGAAAGGTCACGGCCATCTCCGAGATCACCGGCATGGAGCAGGAAGTCATCACGATGCAGGACATCTTCCTGTTCGAGAAGACGGGCCTGGCGGCGTCGGGCAAGGTGTCGGGGCGGTTCCGGGCGACAGGCATCCGGCCGAAGTGCGGCGACCGGCTGGCGGCATCGGGACACCCGCTGCCCATGGACATGTTCGAGCACGTCCAGCTGGTGGCCTAGGGAGCCGCGCATGCCGATCCCGACGCCAGTTCTCATCACGTTCGTGATGGTCCTAGGGATCATCGGGGCGGCTTACTATTTCCTGATCGTGAAGCCCGAAGACGACGAGCAGCGAAGCCTGCGTCGTCGACTGAAGACCGGCACCGCCGGGTCGAGAGGGGCTGGCGGCGAGGCGGGTTTGCTGCGGACGGAGACACAGTTCAGCCAGATCCCGCTGGTCAACGAGCTTCTTGGCAGTACCGGAGCGATCAGCCGACCGCTTCAGCGTCTGATCGACAGTTCCGGCCTCAACATCACCGTGGGGACGCTCATCCTCATGTGTCTGTGCACCGGGGGCATCGTCTTTCTCATCGTGCAGTACGTGAGTCGCTTCTCGCTGGCCGCCGCTGTCTTCGGGGCCGCGAGCACATATATTCCCCTGTGGTTCGTCAAGTTCAAGGCAAAGGCCCGGATCGCCAAGTTCGAGGAGCAGTTCCCCGAAGCGATAGACCTGCTCGCCCGGGCGCTGAGGGCGGGCCACGCCTTCACGACCGGGCTGTCGATGGCCGCTGAGGAGATGCCCGATCCGGTGGGGACTGAATTCCGCCTCGCCTACGATCGCCAGAACTTCGGCATGCCGATGCCGGATGCGCTCCGGGCGCTGGGCGATCGCGTGCCGCTGCTCGACGCGAGGTTCTTCGTCACGGCCGTGCTGACACAGCGCGACGCCGGGGGCAATCTGTCGGAGGTCCTCGACAACCTTGCGACGGTCATCCGGGAGCGGTTCAAGGTCAAGCGACAGGTGCGGGTCATCACCGCGCACGCGCGGATCACCGGTTGGGTGCTGGCGCTCCTGCCGCCAACACTTGGGGTAATGCTCACGATGCTGGCCCCGACGCACATGAGCCTGCTCTGGACCATCCGACGGGAATCAAGATGGTGGTCGTCGCCCTGATTATGCAGATTATCGGCACCCTGATCATCCGCAAGCTGGTGGACGTGGAGTACCGAGACCCGTGGACCAGCAACTCCTACTCGCGCTCGTCATCGTTTTCCTTGGCGTTGCCGTCCTGTCAGCGGCGATCGCAACGCTCGTGATGTCTCGTACGTCGAATCGAGCGGCGACGGCTGCGCGAACTGACAACCGCTGGAGTTGCCGGCGGCCTTGGGATGTCGGGAGGGCCCGTCTCGCTGACCGAGAAGCCCGACGCCCTGGCACGGCGCGTCTCGACGTTCGTGCCGAAGTCGCCGAAGGAGATGAGCCGGCTGCAGAGGCGCCTGACGCGCGCGGGCTTCAAGCATTCGCGCGCCGCGGTCATCTATGCCATCGCCGAGCTCATACTGCCAATCGTGTTCGGGTTGGCGACGGTGACGTATCTGGGCGTATCGCGGGGCGCTATTTTCGCCCTCCTGGCTGCGGCCATCGGGTACGCGCTTCCCGGTTTCTGGCTCGCCATGAAGACCTCGCAGCGGCAGAAGCAGATCCAGAATGGGCTGCCGGACGCGCTGGACCTGCTGATTGTCTGCGTTGAAGCCGGCGCCGGTCTCGACTCCGCAATCGTCAAGGCGTCGGAGGAGCTGGCATTGGCCTATCCGCGCTCGGCGGAAGAGTTGACGCTTATCACCACGGAGACCCGCGCAGGCAAGCCGCGGCTCGAGGCGTTCAAGAACTTCGCCTCGCGGACGGGCGTCGAGGACGTTCGCTCACTGGTGGCCATGCTCATTCAGACCGACAAGTTCGGCACGAGCATCGCGCAGGCGCTGAGGATACACGCCGCGACGTCGCGTACGAAGCGCAGCCAGCGCGCCCAGGAGCGCGCGGCGAAGCTCGGCGTCAAGCTGGTCTTTCCCCTGGTTTTCTTCCTGTTTCCGGCGCTGTACGTCGTCGTGCTGGGGCCGGCCGTCATCAAGATCATGGAAGCGCTGTTGTAGGTGGGATCGTCTAACGAGGAGGAGTCAGGCGGAATGGACACAAACACACTGCTGATCGTTTTGGCGGTTGCCGCTCTCGCAGGTTACCTCCTGAAGCGGCGGGCGCGCCTGCATCGCGATGACGACTAGCCGGTGAGGCATCGCTGGCTGGGGGTTCGTCGAAGCGTCGGGCTGGCACTTGCCATCGCGGCGGTCCCGTGCGGGATGGCCTGTGCCAGTCAGCGCTCGATGGCGTTCGTCGGAAAGGGCGAAGGTTTCGTCGACGTCGGGGGGCCGACGCTCGACATGGCGACACGGCCATCAGCCCTGAGGCGTTCGAGCAGGCGAAGAGAGAGGCTTTGGCTCAGCGGTCCGCCGCCCCGCCCCCGACCCTGCCCACGATCGAGGGCAAGGACCCGGGCTGCGCGACGCGTTGGCCGCGCTGGCGGCAGCGCCGTCGACTGCCACGCACCTGCGTGTGGCCGCCGAATACAACCGTCTGCGAGTGCGCGACCTGGCGTACGATCACTACTCGGACGCGCTTGCGCTGGATCCGCGAAGCGCCGCTGCCCTCGAAGGCCGGGCGCGGCTCCTGCGCGACGTTGGCCTGATGGCCATGGCGCTCGCCGATGCCCATCGGGCGCGCTACTTCGCTCCGAGGTCGGCTGAAGTCAGAAACTACGCTCTGGGACGATCCTGGAGCGCGCGGCTTCTGCGCGGAGGCGCTGGCGCAGGTACCGCACGGCCCTGCAGCTCAAGCCCGAGCGCGCCGTGGGCGGCGCAAAACGTCGAGCGGCTGACGCGTAGTTGTTCCTAGAGGTGCTCATGCTCGCTGGTCCACCCACAGTTCGGTCGATTCTGCCGCATCCCGAGGCTCCCAATACGCTCGAGGAGACCGGGCTGTCGCTGGATCTCGTGTTGCAGCTCGTCATCAAGACCCTGCACTTCGTGGGCGAGTTGTCCGGTGCCGACATCGCCAATCGCCTGGGCGTGAAGTTCTCGGTCATCGACCCGGCTCTCCAGCTCCTGAAGTCGCAGCACCACGTCGAAGTCGCCGGTGGCGCGATGATCGGGGGGCCGTCGTATCGCTACCGCATCACGGATGCCGGCCGCGTCCGCGCGCAGCTCTTCCTCGAGACCAATCACTACGTCGGCGCGGCGCCGGTTCCTCTGGAGCAGTACAAGCGCTACATGGCGGAGTTCAAGAAGCGCGCGCCGCGTACCGCGACGCGCGAGCGGGTCCGCCAGGCCTTCGCGCACCTCGTCATCAGCGAACGCGTCATGGATCAGCTGGGGCCGGCAATCAACGCCGGGCATTCCATGTTCGTGTACGGACCTCCCGGCAACGGCAAGACGGTCATCTCGCAGGCGATTCAGAAGCTGCTCGACGGCGATCTTCACGTGCCTCACGCGCTGGAGGTCGAGGGCGCCATCATCCGGCTGTTCGATCCGGTCGTGCACGAGGAACTGTCCGAGCAGGGCGTGCCGGTGGGCCTCGACCGCGGAGCGCACGTCGACCGCCGCTGGGTGCGCTGCCGGCGGCCGATGGTGATGGTCGGCGGCGAGCTGACGCTCGAGGCACTCGAGCTCAGCTACAACACGACTGCCGGCTTCTACAAGGCGCCCGTGCAGGCAATCGCCAACGGCGGCGTGCTCGTCATCGACGACTTCGGCCGCCAGCGCGTCGCGCCGCGCGACCTGCTGAACCGGTGGATTGTCCCCCTCGAAAGCCGGGTGGACTTTCTCACCCTCAACACCGGCCAGAAGTTCGAGTTGCCGTTCATGACCCTGGTGTCGTTTGCCACCAACATCCGGCCGCAGGAACTGGTGGACGAGGCGTTCCTCCGCCGCATCCACTACAAGGTCCTCTGCGAGAGCCCGAGCTACGAAGACTACATGGCGATCTTCCGGAACTATTGCCATGTGAAGAACGTGGCGTTCGACCGTACCCTCGTGCAGGATCTTCTCGACAACTACTACAAGCCCCGCGAGATCCCGCTGCGCGGATGCCATCCCCGCGATCTGATCGAGCAATCGCTGTCGCTGGCCGAATACCTGGCCCAGCCTCCCGAGTTGACCGCCGAACTGCTGCGCGCGGCGTGCGACAGCTACTTCGTAGACGACAGCACGGAAGAGATGTCTACGCTGCAGCCGCATGCATGAGCGCGCCGCACTACGTCGGTTTGCTGGCTCGCCATCGCGATTCTCGTCGCGGGTACGTAGGGCCGAACTTCAGTTCGGCCGCCGGCCAGACTTAGTTCGGGCCAGACCGCTGGCCACGGTCAGGTTCCGTCTCCGCTTTCCATCCGCATCACCTCGCCGCTCGGCCGTACCGGGACGACCGGGGCAATCCGTATCGTGGCCCAGGTCACGGCACAAAAGGGCGTGGCGCTCAGCGCGGTCCGTTTCTACGTCGACAACGCGCTTGTCGGCGAAGACCTGTCCGGCCCGCCCTATGCCGTGGAATGGACGGACGAGAACCCGTTCGAGGCGCACGAGATCCGCGCCGACGTGACCGACTCCGAGGGCAACGCCGCGCACGACGTCATCGCGCTGAAACCGCTGGAGATTCTCGAGCGCGCCGAGATCTCGAGCGTCTACGTCGAGACCTCCGTCCAGGACAAGACCGGCCGCTTCGTCACCGGGCTGGAGCCTGCGGCCTTTTCGCTCACCGAAGACGGCACGGCGCAGCGGCTGGACGTGGTGAAGGCAGAGCAGCTGCCGGCAACCTACACGCTGCTCATCGACAGCAGCCAGAGCATGTCGCGGCGGATCGATTTCGTACGTGACGCGGCGACGCGGCTCACGGGGTATCTGCGGGAGAAGGACCGAATCCTCGTCGCTCCGTTCTCGCGGACGCTTGGCGCCATCACCGGTCCCACCGACGATCGCGCGACCGTATCGGAAGCGATCTCGAAGATCGAACCCAGGGGAGGCACCGCGATCCTCGACTCACTCGAAGACGCGGCGAAGGTCATCGCCTCGGTGGAGGGCCGTCATGCCATCATCCTGCTCACCGATGGCTACGACGAGCACAGCACTCAAGCCTTCGAGGATGCGCTGTCCGACGTTCAGCGGACAGGTGCAGCCGTCTACGTCGTCGGGATTGGCGGGGTCGCGGGAATCTCACTCAAGGGCGAGAGGTTCCTGCGCAAGCTGGCCAGTGACACCGGCGGCCGCGCGTTCTTCCCGACACGGGAGATCGAGCTGGGGTCGATTCACGAGATGGTCGCGAACGAGGTGACACTGCGCTACATCCTCACCTACGTGCCGGAGAACCAGAAGGTGGACGGGACGTGGCGGAAGATCAACGTTGCCGTGTCGGACCCGTCGTTGAAGGTACGGGCGCGTCCAGGCTACTTCGCACCGAAACCGCCGCCGATCCGGCCGTCGATCGAGTTCACGCTGAAGGATCTGGCCCGCGAGCTCGTCGACGTGTCAATCGACGATTTCGAGGTCGTCGAGGACGGCGTGGTGCAGCCGCTCGAGGCGTTCCAGGAGGCCGTCGCGCCGGTCTCGATCGTCTTTGCGCTCGACGCCAGCGGCAGCATGAAGAAGGCGACCGACGACGTCAAGGCGGCGGCGAAGACCTTCGTGCAGAACGTGCGTCCCGAGGATGCGCTCGCGTTGATCCTGTTCGCCAACACGTCCCGGTTCGCACACGATATGACGACGCGCCGCGACTGGAGCGTGGAGGCCATTGACGCCTACGTGGCCGATGGCGGGACCGCGCTTTACGACGCGGCATTCGACGCCCTGACGCGTCTGCGCGGCGTCGAGGGGCGCCGCGTCGTCGTGCTGATGACCGACGGCCGGGACGAAAACAACGCGGGGACCGGCCCGGGAAGCTCGCACACCTACGCCCAGGTCCTGGACCGGCTGAAGAGCGTCGACGCGACCGTCTACACGGTGGGCCTGGGCGCGAAGCTGGACCGCGGCGTGCTCGAGGAACTGGCCGCGAAGTCCGGTGGAGAGGCGTATTTCCCGCAGGACGTCAGCGATCTTGCCCGGGATTTCAATCGGATTCTCGAGACGCTACGACGCCGCTACGTGATCACCTATACCAGCAGCAATTCGACACGCGACGGCGGCTGGAGGAAGGTGGAGATCCGATCGCGGAAACCGGGCATTGCCGTGCTGAGCAGCGGCGGATACCGCGCACCGGACAAGTGACGGCGATCGGCGCCGCACCTCGGTCCGCCTGCCGTGTCAGCCGCGCCACAACTGGGAGATGGATTGCCCAACCGATCGCAACGCGCGCTCGAAGGCGATCATCAACTCCGTTGGCCCGCCCGCGAGCAGCATGGCGATGCCCACCCCTACGACGACGAGCGCGATCGTCATCCGGTGTTCTGTTGCCGCGCCTGATGTTTTCATGATGATCCGGCCGCCGCACCGAGAAGCCGTTCGCGCAGGGGCGCTCCGAGCATATCAAGCGCAGGGAGTTTTTTCGACAGGCCACGGCGGACGGTGTGTTGTCTCGGCTTACGGCGGTATCGAATCGGAGACAGCGCCGTGCAGACCAAAGCTCCGGGTCGCCAGAACGAGATGACCGGTTGCCCTAGATGATTTCTGACGACCAGCTGCGCCGGGTGTTGTCGAAGTCCAGCGTCGCCCTGCTCGGCGACCTGATCAGGGCCTCCCTGTGGACGATCGTCGGAGGCGCGTGGGTTTTCTATGGCGCCGTCTACGTGCGAATGGTTCGCCTGGCTCTCGAGAACCAGTACCGGCAGCGACTTCGCGATCTTCTACTTCACCGGCCGGATGGTCGCCGACGGCCTGCCGATGTATGGCGCGTCGCCGCTGGCGTACGGCGTCACCTGGAAAGCGGGGCACCTGGGCAACCTGAACCCGCCGCTGTTTCAGTTGCTCTTCTCGCCCATCGCCGCACTGGCCTACAAGCCGGCCCTGCTCACCTGGGTCGCCGTCAATCTCGCGGCTCTCGTCGCCTCGATCCTGATCGCGGTCAGGGAGCTGAAGGTCCCGTTTACGTGGAAACGCCTCTACATCTGGGGCGCCGTCACGATGGGGCTTACGCCGTTTGTGACCGTGGCGATCACCGACGAGCTGACGTTCCTGCTGATGCTGCCGTTCACGCTGATGTGGCGGGCGTGGCGCCGAGGCGCCTGGGGCCGCGCCGGCGCGTGGCTTGGCGTCTGCATCACGTTCAAGCTGTTCTTCCTGCTCTTCGTCCCGGTGCTTCTGTTGCAGCGGCGATGGCGGGCCCTGGCTGCCTGCGCGGCGGCGACCGGTCTGCTGGCGGCGCTGGGCGCCGCAATATACGGCGTCGATACCTACCGTCTCTGGCTCGGATCGCTGGGGAAGGTGGACTGGTGGTGGCTGTCGATGAATGCCTCATGGCAGGGATTCGTCAGCAGGACCATCGGCGAAGGCACGACGATGGCGCCCGTCTGGCCGGGAGAGTCCCTGATACGGCCGGTCGCGACGGCTGGCGGACTCGCAATCTGCGCGATCACCGATCCTTGCCGCCGGGCGCCGGAGTGACGTACGCGGAGAGTCACGACAGGGTCGTGCTGCTGGTTCTGGCAGGGGCGATTCTCGCGTCGCCGCTCGGCTGGGTGTACTACCTGCCACTCGCATGGGCGCCGGCCGTTGGCCTCTTCGGCGCCGGCCTGGGCTGGCACGCCTACAATCGTCAGGCTACGGCCGCGAAAATCGCGGCCGCCGTCGCGCTCGTGTTTCTCTTTCTCCCGAAGGAGAGCGCCGATTCCGGGCAGCCGTCCGTCCTGGCCACTCTCACGTTGGCCTCCACCTACTTCTATGCGACGGCAGCGGCGTGGCTCGTGCTGCTCCGGTGGCGGCAGGGCGAATCGGAGCCAGGGGCCGGAGCGTTTGCTCTGGACGAGTCACGACGTCAGAGGTCAGGGTTGGAGGACGACCCACTGTCCGTCCCTGTAAGTCTCGCGCCATCCGGACCGTCGTAGAGCGGCAATCGTCAACGAGTCCGGGGGCAGGGCAGCGCATCGAATGCCATACCGTGCGAACGTCTGCTCGAAGAGCCCGGTTGTCTCGATCGTCGTTTCTTCCTGGATCAGTTCGATCGGATACGGGTCCTGGCGGCTGTCGACAAACACCCGCTGGCCCGGCACGAACCAGATGATCGGCCCACCGCCGGCGTACGTGTTGTAGAGGTGAGGAGGGCACGCGGCGATTGCGCGAGCCGCCGCCGGCGCCATCGGCTCCCAACCCAGGCGCTGCCAGGGTGTCGTCCATGCATGCCACACGATTGCGGCGCCGACGAGCTGCGGCAGCCCACAGCGCCCGGGAAGTCAAAAGCTGCCTGACCGGCACTTTCGGGTCTGACGACCCCCACAGAAGGCGGCTTGCCGCGATCGCCGCAATCATCATGAAGTAGGGAATGACCCGCAGGGATCGTGCGGCCGCCGCGAACAGCAACAGCGACGTCAGCGCGATGACGCGGTCGTCGTAGGACGCCGATCGCCATCGTCGAACGACCAGCCACATCACCCACGCGCCGAAGGCCCAGAAAAGCAGGTGCTCGGGCGGCAGGCCCGGCCTGCTCCACTCCTGGATCCTGTTCGCCTGGGAGCGCCCCATCGACGCCAGGATCTCCAGCCAGTTCCTCACGCCCAGCGGCGTGACGAGGGTGGCCAGGGCGGCCGCAAGGCACCAGGCGCCCCGCCGCACCAACCGATGTCGTTCGTACACGGCCGTCGTGGCCAATACCGACGCGATCACGAGAGCGACCATCGACACACCAGGGTGCAGGTTGGCCCAGAGGACGATGCAGACGATGGCCAGAGGCCACTTGTCGCGGATGACGAGTGAGAGCACGACCGGAAGCAACAGCACGGAGAACACCTGCGGTCTCAGCGACCAGATCGCCGTCGATTGCGACGCCGCGATGGCAAGCAGGAGCAGCCGATCGAGACGGTCGCCGCGTGCCATCCGCCAGGCCACGACCCACCCGGCAGTGAGGAACACGCCACAGAGCGCGCTCAGGGCCGGCATGCCGCCGGCCTTCACCGCGGCGATCATCAGCAGCTGGCCAAGCCATTGCGGGTTCCAGAAAAAGGCGCCGGCGACCGTGTGGGAATACTCATCGACCGCGATCCACGCGTGGCGGGCCAGCATTTCCTGTCCCGTGCGAAGATGCCACCACGTGTCGTTATGGGCGGGGGAGAGCAGCGCCGCCGTGGCCAGCGCGACGAGCGCAATCGCTTCGAGCGGCAGACCGGTCGCATCCTTTCGCGGTGAGGACGGCATCGACGTGACGCTATGATACCCGCGTGCCACGGCGATTCCTGCTGACACAGGCCACGATCCGGCAGCACGCGCTTGCGCTGTGTGCGTCGCTCTGGATCGTGGTCGTGTGGACGCACGCCGTGCCGGGACCGCTCGATCGCTTTGGCACGCTGCGCGGCGTCGATTTCCTGCAGTTCTATGCGGCCGGCCACTTCGCCGGGGAGCTGGCACCGGCAGCACTCTACGATTGGAGCGCGTTTGTCGAAGCGCTGCCAGCACTGGCCGATGGCGCTGGCGCGTTCGGGTATCTTCCGATCTACCCGCCGGTCGTGGCGCTGGCTTTTGCGCCGCTGGCACGATTGTCGTACCCGGTGGCGCTTGCCTTCTGGACCGCGATCTCGCTGGCCCTGTACGGCGCGGCCGTCGTGCTCGGGATGCGATCGCTGTCCGCCGTGCGACCTTTTCGGCTGGAAGCGGCGCTGCTGGCCGCGGGGTTTCCGGCGCTCGTTCAGCTCGTCACACACGGGCAGATTGCCGCGCCTGCCGTGTTGCTCGTGGTACTGGCGTGGCTTGGATTTCCGTGCCGACTCGCCATGGCTGACGGGCTGGCTCTCGGGTCGCTCGCTTACAAGCCGCAGTTGCTGGTCTTTGCGCTGGTCGCGGGGTTGATGTGGCCGCGGCGGCGATTCTGGCTGGGGGTGTTGACGGCTGCGGCCGGTCAGTGGCTCGTGGCGGGACTCGTCTTCGGCTGGTCGGTTCTGCCAGCGTATGTCGACACGATGCTGCGAGTCGCGGCCGATGCCGCGCGCTTCGAGCCGAAGGTCTGGCAGATGCACAGCCTGCGCGGGGCAATCGAGCTGCTGGCGGGCCAGCGTCGGGCGGCGTTGGTCATCTGGCTCGTGGCTGTGCCATGCGTGCTGTGGCTCTGCCGGCAGGTGTGGCGTCAGGTGAGCGATCCGCGCCTGCGATTTGCCGCGGTGTGCCTGACGGCGCTTGTCCTCAACCCGCATCTCTACGTCTACGACCTGGTGCTGCTCGTGCCGCCGCTGGGCCTTCTCGCCGACTGGGCGATCGGCGAGGGCGAGAATGACGCGGCGCGATCGGTTGGCGTCATCGCATACGCGCTGGTCTGGGCGCCGCTGGTGGGGCCGCTGGCGCGGCTGACGCACGTGCAGGTGACGCCGATCCTGATGCTTGTGCTGATCTGGAAGCTCGCACGCGTCCGCCCGAAGCCTGCCGGCTGTCCCTCGGCAGACGATCCCCTGCCTGCCCGGGGAACTCTCTCAGCCGCGGGCCGGTGACAGGACTGCCCGGCGAGGTCCGATTACAGAAAGGGTCGCGGCATTACAATTGCGTCTGCCATGGGCATGCGCTCGCACGGGATCTTCTCACTCGGAGGTTGCCTGGCACTGGTCTGGCGGCCGGCGTACCCGCTGTTGCCGTGGGCACTGACGAGCGCGTTGCTCATGTCGGCTTCCGTCTGGGATCACTGGACGCGGGGCTCACGCATCGAGTGGGTCGTGGCGGCACTGGCCGCCTACGAGTTGATGATCGGCCTGCTCGAGCCGGCCATAGTTGCACGGCGGCCGCCTGAGACGGTGCTTGGAAGTCACCAGATCTCCCCGCCCGCCGGCGCGGATCACGGGGCCTCCCGCTGATATCGAAAAGCCTGCCGAGGCTGCTGGCACGGCTTCGTGCGACCCTATGCCGTCTGAGACGACAACAACGCGACGGCGTCGCGAGGCCCTGGCGCGCATCCTGCTGACGGCTGGCGCCCTCGTGCCGTACTGGCCGCTGCTCACCCTTCAGGTCATCTACGTCACGGACGACTGGTTCGCCTCCGACATCTTCAACGGCGAGCTGGCGGGCCGTGTCTTGACGGGGCAGTTGTTACGCCAGGGCGAGCTCCCGCTGTGGACCGCGCAGTTGTGTTCGGGCCTGCCCCTCGGCGGCCACCCGGCTGAGCCGCTCGGGCTCGCTCGCATTCTCGCTTGTTGCCGGCGGCAGCGGCGCTCGACCTGCTCGTCATCGCGCTGCTGCTCGTTGCCGCGCACGGCGCGTATTCGCTGGCCCGCCGGCTCGAGGCGGGCCGTCCCGGTGCGATCCTGGCGGGCCTGGCATTCGCCGGGTCTGGCTACTTCGCGTGCCAGTTGAAGCACCTGTCGATTGTCTCGACGGTTGTCTGGCTGCCCGTGGGCCTGGTGATGCTCGATCGTGCGTTGGCTCGGCCGGAGAACGACACCGCGGGAACCAGTCCCTCCGTTGTGCCAGCCGACTTCTGGCGGCGGATGATCTGGGTCGCGTTGTTCGGGCTCGTCCTTGCCGAGCAGGTCCTTTCGGGCTTTCCCCAGTCGGCGTACACTGCGGGCTTGTCTACGGCGCGTTCGCCCTGTTCAGGGCATGGGGGCTCCGCCAGCGCGTCGGTCACGTGCCTGCCGGCGCTGTCCTGCTGGCGGCACTTGGCGTCGCCGCCGCCCTGGCAGCGGCCGCAGGCGCCGTCGTCCTGCTGCCGCTGGCGGAACTCGGCAGCGACCTCGGATCGCAGCCAGGCTCTCGGATGGGAGTGGGCCACCTTCTGGCAGTATTGGCCGCCGAACATCTTGACATTCGTCAAGCCGTACATCTACGGCGACATCTCCGACGCCACTTATCGCGGGCGAGGGATCTTCTGGGAGGACTACGGGTACATCGGCCTCGTGCCGTTCGTCCTGGCCGTTTATGGCGGCATCGCCGAACGGCGCCGGCCATCAGTCAGGTTCTTCGTGGCGATGACGGTGGTCGCGTATCTGTTCGTGCTGGGGCCCAGCACTCCGGTGTTCACGATTGCGTACCACGTCGTGCCCGGGATGAGCACGTTCCGGTTGCCGACACGATTTCTCATCGTCGTCGAACTGGGGCTGGCGATATCGGCGGCGGTTGGGTTGACCCGGCTGCATTCAGAACTGACGCGACGGTCGGGGCGCCGTTCGTGGCTTCCGGGCCTGATCGTCGGCGGGCTCTGCATCGCCACTGCCGTCGACCTCTTCATTCATCAGCCGCGTCAGAACCCGATGGTGGGCGGCGAACAGTGGCTCAGGCCGCCGGACTCGGTCCTGGCGATTCGACGCGATCGTCCCGACAGCCGGACGTACACCCCGCAACAGTACAGCCTTCACATCGCCGCATTCGACCAGGCGCGCGGCTGGACGACGGTGGAGCCGTACTTCCGGCTTCGCGACGTCCTCCAGCCCAACCTCGGTGGCGGCTACTGGGGCGTGGCCTCGGCCGACTGCTATGCGGGCATCGCGCCGCAGTGGCACGTGACCGTATGGGGCGACCACAATCGCCGGGGCCTGGCGTCGTTTCTCACCGCCATCGACGTGACAGCGGGTCGCCTGACGATCGATCCCGCGCTTCCCAGGGTGCTCGCGACATTCGGCGTCACGCACGTGCTCAGTGCATTCCCGACTGCCGCCGCTGGACTGTCGCTGGTCAGCCGTCAGGGTACGGCCTACATCTATCGCGTTGCCGATTCCGCAAGAGTGCGCGTAGTGGGCAGCGCACGCGCCGTGGCGAACGACAACGAGGCCTCGACGTTGCTCGCCAGCCTGAGCTTCGACCCACATCGCGAAGTGCTGCTGCACGGTCCGTTGGCTGGCGCAGAGGCGGAGGCGTCGCATGCCGGGCGTAACGGCTCAACGGGTGCGACGATCGTCAGCGAGCGTTCGAGCGAGATTGTCATCGAGGCCACGGCGGGTGGGGCCGGATACCTGGTGCTGGCCGACACCTACTATCCCGGATGGGTCGCCTACGTTGACGACGAAGTTGTGCCGATTGCCCGCGCCAACATCACGTCTCGAGCGATCGCGCTGCCGAAGGGACGCCACACGGTGCGATTTGTCTATGAGGCTCCGGCGTACTTCCGAGGGCTACGGATCACGACGGCCGCCGTCGGTGTTCTGCTGCTCTGGCTGGGGACGGCCATCTACTTCCATAAGCGAGGACAGGTCGGAGATGTCCGGCCTCGAGCGGCGGTACTGCTAGAAGGCCCAAGGAGCCCCACAACGCCATGACGGCGACCATGAGCGCCTGCGCGACGAGGATGTAGGCGATGGCGTCGGTGCGGCTGAATCCGAACGGGGTCGAGGGCGCTGACGGCGGCGAACTGATAGATGCCGACGTAGCCAGGCGTCGACGGCAGAGCGCTGCCGAGCCCAAGGCCGCGAGCAGCAGAAAGGCCGCGGGGACCGGAATGGCAAGACCCAGCGCAGCGCCGCCAACGACCGTGGCGAGCGGCGTCAAGGGTCCAGATCAGCGACCGTGAGGCCGGCGAACCCCACCAGGCGGCGGCCGTCGTGGAAGACGCGAACGCCGCCCGCGCCCTGCTGCATTGTGTTCTGCAGCCGGCTCGTCCAAGCGATCGGGCAGGCGAGTCCGGGCTAGAGCCGATGTTGCCACCGGCTCCAGCCGCGGCAGAACGGCGATCAGGAGCGCGGCGATCAGTCCGAGCAGCGCCCAGGGGCTTGAGCGCGACGGCCAGCCATCCCAACTGGACCGGCACGGTTAGCACGATGACGCGATGCGACGGCCACCAGCACGACGCCGTCGGCCACGCGCTCGGCAAGCGCGGTGGCCAGCACGAATGCCGTCGCCAACCCGCTGCGCGAGCTGATCATCACCGTTCGGACGAGCTCGCCGGCACGGGCGGGAAGGACGTTGTTGCCGAGGTAGCCGGCGGCAGTCGCCCAGAAGGCCGGGAGGACACTGACGTCGCCCTGGCGTTGAGGAGCATGCGCCACCGCAACGCCCGCAGCAGCAACGTTCCAGTCGCGATCGCAACGCTCCTAGAGCGAGATATCCGAGATTGGCGCCAGCGACGATCCGCCCAACCTCGACGCCACTCGATTCCACGCAGCGAGAAGTACAGGAGGAGCTGCCAGAAGCACCGCGCACTGCCACGGTGGCGGCGCGTGTCCGGAGGCAGGTCGACCGGTCCCGAATTCATTCGGCGCGGCTGTCGACGAGCGTCTCGCGCTTCTGGCTGATCGTCGACGGCACGTCGTCGAAATTGATGCGCTCGGCTCGATGACGAGCGGCCGATTGCGGACCTGCGTATAGATGGATCCGACGTACTCGCCGAGAACGCCGAGGAAGAACAGCTGCACGGACGCGACGCAGAACAGGCCGATGATCAGCGGGGCGATGCCGATCGGCAGGTTGTACCAGAACAGCAGCTTCATGCACGAAGTAGACGAGCGCGGCCACGAGGCTCACGACCGAGCTGACGAACCCCAGGATCGTCGCCAGCCCGCAGCGGAATCTTCGAGTGATTGACGATGCCCTGCATGCCGAGGTCGTAGAGCGATGTAGAGGTTGTTCTTGGTGATGCCGCGCGTCCGCTTTGGCTGCGTGTACGGCACCGTCGCATAGCGAAACCCGAGCTCGGCCACGATGCCGCGGAAGTACGGGTGCGGGTCTGACAGCTGGCGGATCGCCGGCACGAAACGCCTGGTCGTAGAGGCCAAAGCCCGTGCTGTTGCGCACCTGCCTCACTTCCGACAGCCGGTCGATCACCGCGTAGCCGAATCGGCGAACCGCGAACATCAGCGCGGATTCCTCGCTCGCCTCCTTGACGCCGAGCACGACCTTGTAGCCCTCACGCCACTTCGTCGAGGAACGCGGGAATCAGCTCCGGCGGATCCTGCAGGTCCGCCGCCATGCCGATGACCGCGTCGCCGTGGCACTGCAGCAGCGCGTGATACGGCGAGCGGATGTGCCCGAAGTTCCGCGTGTTGACGATGACCTTGACGTTCCGGTCACGTGCGGCGATCTCCTCGAAGGATCGCGACCGTGTCGTCGGTCGAGGCGTTGTCGATGAAGAGATGCTCGTAGCGTGTAGTCGTCGAGCCGCTGGAACACGGCGCGGACGCGCTCGTACAGCGTGCTCGACGTTCTCCGCCTCGTTGTAGCAGGGCGTCAGGACGGTGATGCGGCGGAATGTCAGACATGGTAGAGAAGGATCAGCTCGTTCGAGCAGCCGAGCTCGTTGCGGATCTGATCGGCGATCTCGTGCTGAAAGACGCGCGAGCTGATCAGCACGGGCTCGTCCCGCTCCTTGAGCGCCTCGGGCGCCAGGATCGGCCGGCCGTGGAGCGTCTTGCCGTGGTAGCGCGCATTGGACTCGACAAAGGCCACGATGTTCGCCTCCGCCAGCCGGCTGGTCGCCAGCAGCCGGGTGGTGTGCGTGCCGACGCCCCAGACGAGGATCGGCCGCCCGTCGGCCACGAGCGCGTCGATCTTCGCATGCAGCCGCTCGTCGTCCGCGCGCGCACTGGGCGATGTACCGTCGCAGCCCAACCGCGCGTGTCGCGCGTCGAACTCGACCGTGCCGACGTCGGCACGTCGTGCCTCGCTGCCGGTAGATGGCCGAGACGTTCGACATCACCGTCCGGTAGCTCTGCTCGCGGTGATTCTGCTCGAGGAACACCTGCGTGAACCCGTGGCGTCGCATCAGGTTGCCGAGCGAGATCGGCGAGAAGAAGTTGATGTGCTCGGTGCTGAAGTCCTGGTACGGCGCGTTCGGCCAGTCTGCGAACGCCGTCGACGTCCGGCACCTCGACGTACAGCAGGCCGCGACGGGGCCAGGATCGTCCGCAGCTGATCGAACGCGCTGTCGAGATCGCGCAGGTGCTCGAGCACGCCCGACCATGATGACGACGTCGAATCGCTCGCCGGTCGCGGCCAGATCTCCGCGAGCGTCATCGTGACGACGTCGATGCCGTAGAGGCGCGCTGCGGCGGCGGCGCAGGCCGGCGAAGGATCGAGGCCGATGACGTTCGGGAATCCGCGTTCCGCGGATGTTGGCCAGCAGGCGGCCCGCTCGCGCAGCCGACATCGAGGATGCGCGTCGTCGGCGACGGCAGGTGCGGCGCGACGATGTCGGCAATCAGCGTCAGCCGCCGCCGAGTCGTAATTCGGACTCCGCACCCGCCCGCTGCGTGGTACTCGTACTTCGACATCTCGCGGTAGTAGCGGTCGAAGGCTGTCCTGATCCGGGAATGCCGTCGGCGTAGCCGCACGCCGCAGCGCTCGCACACGCCACGTCGTAGCCGGTCACCGGCGTCGCCTGATCGACAGCCGCGAACTCCTGGCGAACAGGACCTCGCGATCGCTCGCGCTGCGCAGATCGGACAGCCGCGGCGCACGTGTCGAGCGGCTCAGTCGCGGTCCGCCTGTCAGCCGCTGCGCGTGGAATGGCGTAGCAGACGAGGTCCCAGCCTTCCTCGTTGTGCGGCCGCAGAAAGAACGCGTAGTCGTCGCGCCACTCGTCGCAGCATCAACGGAATCGTCCAGAGATGATCCTGCCGGTGGTAGACGCAGACGGCGAGGACCGGCGCGTGCTGCGCGATCGTCGCCTGCGCGCCCGTGCAGCGCATCGGTCTCGAAGCCCTCGATGTCGAGCTTGATGAACGTCGGGCGGTTGCGGTCCGAGGAGCGCGTCGAGCGTCTCGGCGCTGCACCGCGACGGTTCCCGCGAGGCGGCGTCGTGGTCGTGGCGCTGGCGGCGGTCCCGGTCGGCATCGAGGTAGCAGCGTGCGTGGCTCCGAGCGCCCAGCGCCAGCTGCCGGCAGTCGACTTTCGGGCGCGACCTCCGGCGGCAGCTCGGCGACGGTTGCCGTCAAGCCGGGCGAAGTTCGCCGGATCGGGCTCGACGGCCAGCAGGTGGCCGAACCGGTCGCCGTACAGGCGCGAGACCGCGCGCACCGTGTCGCCGTCGTAGGCGCCGCCGTCGACGATCCACTCGTCGTCGCGCCAGGCGAACAGGTCGTCGGGAAAGTACTGCGGGTGCGCCACCGGGTGTGACAGCCCGTCGAAATCGGCGTCAAGCCGGAAGCGCACCTGCGCGACGTACTCGGCGCGTGACGCGATCGTCCTCCCACAGGTCGAAGCGCGGTCGCACGTCTGCGCGCTGTCTCGAGCACCCTCGACGGCAGGTCCTGCAGGTAGAACGGCAGCAGCGTGTCCGGCGTACTTCCAGAACAGCGGCGGAAACGGACAGACGACGTCGCAGCCGAGCGTCTCGCAGCTGCTCCCGCGAATGGGCGAAGCGATGCGGCCTGTTGGCGCCCCAGATCGTGACGACGAACGCGGCCCGTGCGGCCGAACTCGCGCGCGGCGGCCTCGGGCGACAGCACGGCGAAGGCCGTCGAGCGTCGTGCCCGTGCTTCGCCGGGCCGTTGTCGGCGAAGGCGAGCGGCTCGACGCCGTGCTGGCGCAGGCCGGCGAGGGCGCGGCGGCCGAGCCCGCCGGCGCCCATCAGCACGAGCGGGCGGCCCCTGAGAAGCCGATCGAACTCGCGCCGCCTCCGCAGGCGCGACCGTCGGCCAGGTCGCGCGACAGCAGCGCGTCGAGCTCCGACCGCTGCCGTCGTCTACCAAATGGTCTTGCCGCCGTCGACGACGAGGTTGGCGCCGGTCACGAACGTCGACGGCGTCGGAGCAGAGATAGACGAGCGCGCCCTGGAACTCGTGCGGCTGCGCCATGCGTCCCATCGGAATCTGCGAGCCGCCGCGCGCTCGAGGAACTCGGCCGGCTGCCCGCTCTCGACCCCGCCCAGCGAGATCGTGTTCACGCGAACGCCGGCATCGGCCCAGTAGGTCGCGAGGTAGAGCGTCAGCCCGTGCAGCCCCGCCTTCACCACCGAGTAGGTGACCGGCTTGACCGGCTGCTGCGTCAGCGGCGCAGTCCGTCTTTGGTAGAGGCGTTGATCGGGCGCGATGACGCCGTACTCGGACGAGATGTTGACGATGACGCCGCGCCTCTGACGCGCCAACGCGCCGCCGAAGATCTTGGCGCAGAGGAACGCGCCCGGTCAGCCCGACGGCAAGGTCGGCGTCCCACTGTTCGAGCGTGAAAGTGCTCGAGGCGCGAGAAATCGCCTGGCCGGGCGCTTCGACCTTCGGGTTGTTGGCGGCGTTGTTGACGAGGATGTCCACGCGTCCGAGCCGCGGCATGACGGCCTCGCAGCAGCGCCTCGATCGAGTCGGCGCGCGTGACGTCGCACTGCGATGCCCGGCGGCCGGCACTCCGATAGGCCGCGGCGATCTCAGCGGCCCGGGCCTCGGCCTCGCGCCGTCGAATGTCGGCGAGCACGGCGACGCCGCCGGCCGCAGCGATCGCTTCGGCGTGCCGCACGCCGAGCAGACCCGCGCCGCCGGTGATGATCGCGACGCGGCCGGTCAGCGAGAAGTCCGCGTCCGCGCGGCTCACGGTCGTCATGGCTCCATCAGCGACTCGTGGCCGCCGTGCGCATGCGCATCCTTCACGGCGAGCGCGACCCGCAGCACCGCGATCCCGTCGTCGAGCGGCGACGGCGGGCGCTCGCGCCCCCGAGACACGGCGCGGAAGTGCCGCGCCTCGTCGACGAACATCTGATTGCGCTGATAGCTCGGCGAAGCGATCGCCGAGCGCCGATGCGCGGGTCCGTGCTGGCGCGGCGCGCTCAGCAGATCGACCGTGACCGATGCCGTGCTCGCCGACGACCGTGACGCGTGCGGCGCGGCGGACGCGACTGCGAAGCTCTGGCGGATCGTGCACCGGAACGTCGCGCCCCTTCGAGCACGCGCATCGACCGTGTCTTCGACGTCGATCTCGAGATCGCTCAGGTGGCCGCCTGTGGCGGTCACCGTCCGCGGCGCGCCGAAGAGCCACCAGGCAAGGTCGTAGTCGTGGATCTGCGTCAGCACGACGCCGCCGCCAAGGTCGGCGCGCGCCGCGTACGACGTGCGGTAGTCCTCATACGGGATGCCAGTCCGGAAGGTATTCGCCGTAGTCGATCTCCGCGCGCACGAGCGGACCAAGCGTGCCCGTCCTGCAGCAGCTCGCGCAGCCATCGCACGCAAGGGTGATAACGCCATTGGCAGCCGACCAGCGCGACCAGCGCTTCGCGGCGCACGGTCTCGCGCAGCTCGCTCGACGCCGCTCGAGCGTGTGCGAGATGGGCTTCTCGATGAAGAGGTGACAGCCCGCGTCCGCGGCGCGCTGCGCGATCTCGAGATGCTGGCTGGACGGCGTGCAGACGAACACCGCGTCGGGCCGCGCCGTCGAGCGCCTCGTCGAGGTCGTCGAAGACTGTGACGGCCGAGCTCCGTCTCGACGTTGCGCGAGTCGTCACGTTGGAGCGTCTCGGTCACGACGTACGGCAGGCCGCCGGCGTCGGTACGCGAGCAGCTCGAGGCCGTCGCCGCAGATCGCGCGCAGGTTGCGCGCGTGCCGCTGGCCGATGGCGCCGAGGCCGGCGATGAGAATCCGCATCCGCTCAGTCATTCTCGAGCGGCGCGATCATCATGTTCGACAGGAACTCCTCGCGCGGCAGGAACGGCCAGAGGTCCTCCAGCGGCTTCGAGACCATCGACCCGTCGGGCTTCCGCATCGACGACAGGCTCGGGGCTCGCGGCTCGTCGCGCGGTGTCATCACTTCCACGACAATCGGCCCCGGCGCGTCGAGCAGCTCGCGCACGCGCTCGACAAGGTCGCGATCGCGTGTCGATGCTGGCGTATGGAAGCCCGTACGCCTCGACCACGCTCTCGGAGCGGCGGCAGGGTGACGCCGCTCGTCGCGTCGGCGCCGGCCAGCCGACCGAAGTAGCGCGACTGCGACGTGCGGATGGACGCGTAGCCGTCGTTGTTCAGCACGAACAGCTTGATCGGCAGCTGCAGCCGGCGGACCGTCTCGAGCTCCTGAATGTTGAGCTGCAGGCCGCCGTCGCCGTCGACGCAGATGGTCCGGCGCCTGCCCGTTGGCGAGGCACGCGCCGATCACGCCCGGCAGGCCGTTGCCCATCGCGCCGAGCGCGGTCGTCAGGAACAGCCGCTGCCCTTCCTTCAGCGTCACGGCCAGGCAGAAGATCTCGATGCCCGCGCCGGAACTGCCCGAGACGATCACGTCGTCGCGGCGCCGACGCCTCCGAGATGGCTTCGCCGAGCACATAGGTGCTGACGCCGTCCGCGCAGGTTCCGGTACTCGGGCAGGACGACCGGATACTTGCGTCTGCCACTCGCGCCATCGCGCGATTCCACGCCGAGCGGTCGCGTGGCTTCACGTCGATCGAGCTGGCGGATCATCTCGAGCGATGAAGTCCTGCACGTCGGCGTGGACGGGCACGTCGATCGTGTCCGCCCATCTTGCGCAGTTCGGCGGCGTCGACGTCGACCATGATCTTCTTCGCGGCGCGCGCGAAGTTCTGCGGCGCGTAGCCGGTCACGACGAGATCGAGTCGCGCGCCGAGCGCGAGGAGCCAGTCGGAGTTCTGCAGCGTGAAGTTGGCGCCACGCGGCGCGAGCGGGCCCGGGCGGCCGACCATCAGCGGATGATCGTCGGGGACCATGTCGTGCGCCGGCCAGGTCGTCAGCACCGGCAAGCCGAGTCGCTCGATCAGCGCGCGCATCTCGGTCGCGCGCGCCGCCGAGCCTGACGCCGTTGCCGATGAGCATGACCGGCCGTTCGGCGGCGTTGAGCAGCTCGATCGCGCGGCCGGCCGCGGCGGCGAGCTCGTCCGCCGACGCCAGCCCGCGAATCGGCTCCTCGGCCGGGTTGAAAGCGCGCAGCGAGGTCTCGTCGATCGTCGCGCCCTGAACGTCCAGCGGCAGATCGATCCAGACCGGGCCCGGGCGGCCGGTCAGCGCCAGGTGGACGGCCTTCTCGAGGTGGTAGCGGATGTCGGCCGGCTCCATGACCGTGACGGCGTACTTGGTGATCGGGGCGACCATCGAGACGATGTCGACTTCCTGCACGCCCATCTGTCGAACGCCGGAATCCCCTTCAGGTCGGCGCGCTTGGCCTGTCCCGACAGCACCAGCATCGGCGTCGAGTCCAGCCACGCGCCGGCGACGCCGGTGAGCGCGTTCGTGCCGCCGGGCCGGCCGTGACCAGGCAGACGCCGAGGCCACCGGTGACTTTCGCGT
>CAVRDA010000010.1:0-24296 GCA_963719755.1 Vicinamibacteria bacterium
GTTCAGGAGACCGCTACACAACAAACGTACCAGGCCGCCAGACAACAAAGTCATAGCGGTTCGATCTACGGAGTGGGTGCGCGATTTCGGTCGTTTAGAATCAACGACTTGGAGATGGTGGACCAGATGGGAATCGAACCGCTCTCCCACAAGCACGTTGCCCGCGGCTGAATACTCGCGATTAGTCGCCTAGTGTTGACCGAAGACGCGGCAGGGTCGTTCGTAACCAGATCGGCGTTTAACGGGGACTGTCCCGTCCGCGAGTCCCTCTCGCCCGTATAATCACGCCACCACTGGCCCTCACCCCAGGCGCTCGGGGGTTGAGCTCTCCCCAGGGCCCGCGGCCTAAAATCCCGCCGCAACCAGGATGCACTGTGAACACCAGGCTCCCCGGCCACCCTCAACCCGCACTTCTCGGGTCTGCCCATCTCACTACGAGGTCCGACACGAACAGCCCGATCGCAAGCACCGTCGACCCGGCGACGGCGCAGCCGGCGACGAGCGGCAGATCGCGCGCCCGCAGCGCGTCGTAGGTGAGCCGGCCGAGACCCGGCCACGCGGCGATCGCCTCGACGACGAACGCGCCGCCGAGCAGCGCCGCCATCGCGAGGCCGCCGAGCGCGGCCACCGGCTTCAGCGACAACCGCCACGCGTGGCGCCACACCAGGCGCCGCTCCGGCACGCCGCGGGCGCGCGCGGCCTGGACGGCCGGCAGCGCGAGCGCGTCGGCGAGCGCCGCGGACTGCTGGCGCTCGAAGGTCGCCGCCAGCGGCAGCGCCAGGGCCAGCGCCGGCAGCGGCAGGTGCCACAGCACGTCGGCCAGCCATGCCGCACCGGTCAGTTCCGCGCCGCTGGTCATCCCGCCGGCAGGCAGCCATCCCGTCCGTGCAGCGATGAGCACGAGCCCGAGCGCCCCGACGAAGGGCGGAATCGAGAGCAGCAGCAGCGAGAGCGTGCGCGTGACGCGCGCGGCCAGCGACTGCGGATGCCGCGCGGCGTACAGGGCAGGAGGAATGCCGATGGCGAGCGCGAGCAGGAACGCGGTGAGCGCCAGCAGCGCGGTGTTCGCGGCGCGGTCGAGGACCATCGGCCCGACCGGCGCGCGGTAGAGCAGCGACGTCCCGAGATCGCCGGTGACGAGACGGCCCAGCCACGACGCGTACTGGACGACGAACGGCCGATCGAGCCCCGCCTCCGCGCGCGCCGCCGCCAGCGCCTCGGGCGAGGCGCCGATGCCGAGCGACAACGTCGCGGCGTCGCCGGGCGCCACCCACGCCAGCACGAACGCGCACGAGGCGACGATCCAGACGAGGACGATCGCGGCCGCGGCACGGCGAAGCAGGAAGCGGATCACGGCGCGCTCAGCGTATCAGCGAACCTGATAAACCTGACGAACCTGTCGAAACCTGACGCAACCGAACCAACCTGACGGAACCCGACCGAACCCGTCGCAACCCGACGGAACCTCTCGTTACTTGACGAACAACTCGTCCGCATTCCACAGGATCTGCGGCCGCGCCAGCTTCGCCTTGACGCCGCCGACCCGCGGGCGCGTCGCGACGTAGACGCGCGGCGCCGCGAACCACAGCACCGGGTTGTGCGTCAGCATCAGCCGCTGCACCTCCGCGAACTCGCGGACGCGCGCCTGCCGATCCGCCTGGCTCGCCAGCAGCAGCATGCGCCGATCGATCTCCGTCTCCCAGCCGGTGGACGGCGCCGGCTGCCCGGGATGCCACAGGTGGCTGCTGCCGCTCGACAGCCAGAAGTCCATGTTGCTGGCCGGGTCGGTGTCGCTCACCTGCATGAAGTGGAAGATCGCGTCGTAGTCGCCCTTCGCGAACTGCTGCATCACCGCGCCCATGTCCAGCGCGACGATGTCCAGGCCGACGCCGACGTTGGCCAGCGCGCCGCGGACGAACTCCATCCCCGTGCGCGCGGCGGTGATGCCGCTCTGCACCAGCACGGTGAACCGCACCGGCCGGCCAGAGGCGTCCTCGCGCACGCCGTCGTTGTCGCGGTCCTTCAGGTCGAGCCCCTCGAGCAGCGCCGCGGCGCGCGCCGGGTCGTACCTGGGGCGCGGCAGGTCGGCCGCCGTCCACGTCTTGTTCGCCGACGGCACCGGCTCCGCGCTCGGCTCCGCGGCGCCGAGGAACACCGTGTCGGCGAAGCCGCGGCGATCGACCGCCAGCGACACCGCCTCGCGGAACGCGTCCTGGCGCAGGAACGCGCGGGCCGGATCCACCGGCGCCGGCCCGAGGTTGAACCACAGCATCTGCCGGTCGAGCCCCGGCCCGACGTCCGTGAGGACGACGCGGCCGGCGTCGGCGTCGGCACGCAGCGCGCGGACGTCTTCCGACCGCAGCTCCGACTGCAGGAGATCGGCCTGGCCGCTCGTCAGCCGCAACAGCTCCGCGTCCTGGCTGGGGACGAGCTCCAGCGTCAGCCCGTCCAGGTACGGCAGCTTCGCGCCCGTGCATCCCGGCTCCGCGCACGCGGCCGTCCGCCAGTAGTGCGGGTTGCGCGCGAGGACGATCCGCTGCCCCGGCTCGTAGCGGGAGACGACGAACGGGCCGGCGCCCGGGCAGGGCGCGGTGGTCGGGCAGGCCGCGGCGAACGTGCCGGCGGCCAGCGCCGGCTCGACGACCGCGCGCGGGTAGATCGGCAGCGCCTCCAGCAGGCGCAGCGCCGGCGCCCACGGCGACGGCAGCGTGAGGACGACGCGCGTCGGCGATTCGGCGCGGGCCTGGATTTCGGCGCCGCCGATGCGGATCACATCGCCGATCCCGCCGCCCGGCGTCCCATACCCCGCCTTCATCGACCACACCACATCGTCGGCAGTCAGGGGGGAGCCGTCGGAGAAGCGGAGGCCGGGCCGGAGCGTGATGTCGATGACCGTGTCGGACGGCCGGGCGATAGACGCGGCGAGCCAGGGCTCCGGCTCGTCGGTGGCCGGGTTGATGCGGACCAGGCGCGCGTGGGTGAGCAGGCTGGCGAGGTGCGTTGGAAAGGCCGGCGAGCTGAAGCGGTTGAACGTCGTGAGCTCCCCCCGGTACGTCCCCGTGAGAATGCCCCCCGGCGTCGGACCCGGGATCCCGGACCCCGGACCCTGGACCCCGGAGCCCGGAGTCTCGACCCCGGATCGAACATCCGACCAGACTCCCCGGAAGTACAGCAGACCAAGGCAGAGGACGGCAATAAGAGCGAATGCGGCGACAATCCGGCGAAACATAGTGGTCAGGATCTTAGCCGAGCTAGCCAATCGGTTGACCTCGGGGTTCCCCCGGGAGCCGTTCGCACGAACAATTCACCTCTGCCGTATTTTCCGTGCACATCCCTATAGACGAGCCTGAAGCTGGGCAATGGATTGGCCGAACGGCCGCGCCGGCCGTCGGACCCAGGACCCCGGACCCCTGACCCACTAAAGCTTTTGTGCACAGGCCTTTATCGGACCCTCCCTGTCGCGGCTTCACGAGCTGGCACCACCTGTGCCATTGCCGGAGGCATCGGAGGCTCCCTAGACATGCCCGAACTCTCCAACCGCACACCCATGGCCGCAGACCCCGAATCAGGTCCGAGGATTGGCCGGAGCGTGAGCATCGACCGGGCGGCCGAGCTGCTGAACTGCTCGCGCCGGACGGTTTACAACCTCATCTCTGGCGGGTGGCTGACGACGGTGCGGACGCTGGGGCGGAGTCAACGGGTGCTGGTGGATTCGCTGCCGCAGGCGGCGGCGCGGGACACGAGGAATCAGACGTCGCGGCGGCGGCCGGCGGCGGCGCCGAAGGGCCAGGCGGCGCTGGCAGTCGGGCTCGGGCTGGCGATGGTCATGAGCGCGTCGACGGCCATGGCGGCGCCGCGGAACAAGCTTTCAAAAGATGTCGCCGAGGCCCTGCAGGCGCGGGCCGGGGGCGACTTCATCTTCCAGGCCGCCTCGCCCGACGGTGGAGGCGGTGGCGGCGCGCACCGGCGCCACCGTGAAGAAGTGGCTGCGGACCGGCGCGGTGCTCTCGGCGACCGGCGAGCAGCTGGCGGCGCTGGCGGCAGACGACAGCGTCGGGCACCTCTCGGGCGACACACAGGTGCGCTCCATGGGGACGGTGGCGAACGAGGCGACTGGCGCCGACCAGGCGTGGGCGGGGACGCTGCCGGGTGTCGGCTCGGTCACCGGGCGCGGCGTCGGCGTGGCGTTCCTCGACAGCGGCTACTCGCGCCACCTGGCGCTGAAGGACGCGATCATCGAGGCGAAGGATTTCACCGCGGCGAACGGCACCGGCGAGGACCAGCTGGGGCACGGCACGCACATCGCCGGGCTCATCGGCAGCCGGTCGGCCGAGGTCAGCGGCGTGGCGCCGGGGGCGTGGCTGGTGAGCCTGAAGGTGCTGGGCGCGGACGGGTCGGGGCGGACGAGCGACGTCATCCGCGCGATCGACTACGCGATTGCCAACAAGGAGCGGCTGGGCCTCGGGGTGCTGAACCTGTCGCTGGGCCGGCCGGTGTTCGAGAGCTACGTCGACGACCCGCTGTGCCAGGCGGTGGAGCGGGCGTTCCGGGCCGGGCTGGTGGTGGTGGTCTCGGCGGGGAACTACGGGAAGACCGAGGACGGCCGGAAGGTGCTGCGCGCGATTGGCTCACCGGGCAACTCGCCCTTCGCGCTGACCGTGGGGGCGATGGACGACCAGGGGACGCCGGGGCGGGGCGACGACACGGTGGCGGACTTCAGCTCGTGGGGGCCGACGCTCTACGACCAGCTGCTGAAGCCGGACGTGGCGGCGCCGGGGCGCCGGGTGGCGTCGCTGTATGCGCCGGGGAGCACGCTGGCGCGGCGGTTCCCGGAGCGGCTGGTGAGCGGCAACGGCCAGTCGGGGGTGTTCGAGCTGTCGGGGACGAGCATCTCGACGGCGATCGTGGCCGGGATTGCGGCCCTGGTGCGGGAAGCGAACCCCAACCTGACGCCGCTGCAGGTGCGGATCGCGATCCAGATGTCGAGCACGTTCATCAAGGACGCCGGCCTGGTGGGCGCGGGCGCGGGGAGCGTCAACGCCGCGGCGGCGGTGCAGCTGGCGAGGAGCGGCCCGGCGACCATTCGAACGCTGATCTCCGAAGAGCCGATCACAAATTCCGCACTTGCCTTTCTCAATACCAGCGCTGGCAACGCTTGTGCTTGCGAACGCTCTCGTCTGGGGCTCGGACGAAAGCCTTGTTTGGGGTGGCGCGCTTGTTTGGGGCAATTCGGACAGCCTGGTCTGGGGTAGCGGTGAGAGCTTGGTCTGGGGTAACTCGGACAGTTTGGTTTGGGGCAGCGCCGACAGCCTGGTTTGGGGCAATAGCGACAGCCTCGTCTGGGGCAACGCCGACAGCTTGGTCTGGGGTAACAGCGACAGCCTTGTTTGGGGCAATTCGGACAGCCTCGTGTGGGGCAACGGCGACAGCCTTGTATGGGGAAACGCCGACAGCCTGGTGTGGGGCAATGGCGAGAGCCTCGTCTGGGGCAACTCTGACAGCTTGGTGTGGGGAAATGCCTCTAGTCTCGTTTGGGGCAACTCGGACAGCTTGGTATGGGGCAGTGCCGACAGCCTCGTTTGGGGCAGCAGCTTGGTATGGGGCAGCAGCCTCGTTTGGGGTAGCTCCGACAGCTTGGTCTGGGGCAACTGACCCGCGGCGCAACCGGCGTTTCGTCGAACTTAGCGAGGAACCGATGCCAAGAATAATCGTTTGGACCTAACGCGCCGATAAGCAAGGGGGGACCGGCCAGGGTCGTCGGCCCGCCTGCCCATCGATGAGCTACCGCCTTCTCCCCAGACGTGGCCAGTTATTCGTCGCTGCAGTGTCCTTGGCCGGAACTGCGGTCATCGCGCATTCTGTCGGGGGCGTCTGGCAGGAGTCGCTCGGTCCCCGCTGGCTCATCCTCGCGGTCCTAACACTGCTAAGCGGCTCCGCGACAGTAAAGCTGCCATCTGTTCCTGCAACGATCTCCATTTCCGAGACGTTCGTCTTTACCTCGGTCCTGCTGTACGGCCCATCTGCAGGCACAACGATTGTCGCGCTTGACGGACTGATCATCTCGTCTTGGTTCTCCCGGCGTCGCAAGGAGCTGTACCGAATAGCCTTCAACATGGCGGCACCAGCTCTCTCAATCTGGCTGGCCGCGCAGGTCTACTTTCTCTTTCCTGGCATTCAGCCCCTGAGTTCAGGGAAGAACACGATCAACGAGATCGTCTTTCCGCTTCTCACGTTCACCTTTCTTCACTTCGTCATTAATAGCGTTCTCATCGCAGTCGCCGTCGGCTTCGAAACCGGTCGGCGGGTGTGGGATATCTGGCGAAGAGATTTTCTTTGGTTGTCACTGAACTATTTCGGCGGCGCGTCCGTCTCTGCACTGCTCGTCATATACACTCGAGAGATTCACCCTGCTTATCTCAGTGTGATCGTGCCATTACTTTTGATCTTGTACCTCACGTTCAAGATACCAATGGCCCGTGTCGAGGATACCAACCGGCATCTCACTAAAGTCAATTCACTGTACTTATCAACGATCGAAACGCTAGCACTGGCCATCGACGCGAAAGACCAGGTAACACACGGGCACATCAGGCGCGTCCAGACATTTGCAGTTGAATTGGCCAAGTCGATAGGAATCACGTCGCACGAACAATTGAAGGCAATAGAAGCTTCGGCACTCCTGCACGACATGGGAAAGCTGGCCGTCCCTGAGCACATCCTCAACAAGCCCGGGAAACTCACCGATGCAGAATTTGAGAAGATGAAGCTCCATGCCAGCATCGGCGCGGACATTCTCTCTTCCATCGAGTTTCCATACCCGGTCGTGCCAATCGTGCGACATCACCACGAGAACTGGGACGGTACTGGCTATCCTGCGGGCCTCTCAGGGGTGGACATTCCGATCGGCGCACGAATCCTCTCGGTAGTGGACTGCTTCGACGCATTGACTTCAGATCGCCCGTATCGACCCCGTCTGAGCTTCGAGGATGCGACTGCTATTCTTCTGGAACGTCGTTCGAGAATGTACGATCCGATGATCGTTGATACGTTTGTGCGGCTTCAGCCAGCCCTGATCCCCGAGGCCGTTGATGATGGCCGCCAGCCCCCTGCCGGACTGTTAGCGGTGGGACCCAGTCGGAACGAATCTCACGTGTTCCAGACCTCCAAGGACCATGGAGACGAGATTCCGATCTTTCGCGTCTATCAACTTCTCGCTGAGTCGACCGACCGCTCATGGCACGACACGGTTGAGCTCGTACTTCACCGCCTCAAGGACGTGATCCCGTTTCAGGCGTCAGCCGTGTTTGTCTACGACCATGCCCTCGACGAACTGGTATGCGAGGCCGTGCACGGTGAGAACATCGCTTCATTGCGCAGGAGGCACATAAAGGTCGGGCAGGGTCTCTCGGGATGGGTCGCGGCGAATCGGCGAACTGTCGTGAACTCACCGGGTGCCTTGGACTCCGAGATTGGAGGAAGCCCAGTGCTGCAGCAGTATCTGAGCAGCATGAGCGTGCCGGTGCTCAAGGGCCGCAATCTTCTCGGAGTTGTGACGGTTTACGCAGTGCGTCAGGAGGCATTTGGTCCACGTCACGGAGAGATTCTCGAGAGCGTTGCCAGCCACTTGGCTCCGCTCTTGAGGAGAAGGTATGCAGTTGGAAGGGCGCTACCGGGAGCCGACGGATTCCTCACTGCTCGCCACCTAGACGAATACGTGCGTCACGTCTTGGATCGCCGTTCTGGCTCGCCCTTATTCCTTCTGGTGTTGCGTGTATCGCCGATGGCACGAACTACTTCTCGTGGCCTTCGCCAGATTGTAGGTGACGTTTACTCAAATCTAAGAGGTGGAGACTTGGTCTTTGTCTGCGACAGCCAGACCCTTGTATGCCTTCTCGCAGGCGGCGATGAGAAGGCGGCCAAGGCCGCATGTGAGCGGATAGTGCGCGCAATGCGCTCAAGCCTAGCTGAAGAGTTCGAGGGTACTGTGTTGAGTCTGCCCGACGAAGGGGCGACAGTGGCGTCACTTCTTAACTATGCAGAACATGTATTCGACAGTTCTGCCGCTACACGAGCGGCGTCATAGCGACCGGACACATTCGACTTAAGCTCGCGAGACCACATATTGGTTGCCTGCCCTCGAGTTTGAAAACCATCAAACGGTGCTCTCTTACAACCGCCAGCTATTCTCAATCTCTATGTCGATGGAAGAGTTCTTTTTAAGTTCCAAGTGAATCCACCGGCTAGATCGTTACCGTGGATTTGACGGATAGGTGCTCCAATGGATAGCGCCGTTCTGGAAGGGCGGTTGCAGCAAGGGCGATTCATCGAGGCTGTTGACTCGATAAAGGGACGTCGTCCTACGGAATTCAAGGACCCTTGGCTGCTTTCACTAGCGGCCGAGGCCTTGGAGCGTACCGGGCACGTCTCTGAAGCTGACGCGGCTGTGTTCGAGGTCTGTCGACGTGGCAACGCTGGGACACGGGCGTTAGCTCGTGCCCTGATAGTCAAGGGTGTCCTCGAACTTGAGGCTGACCGGGCTACTGACTCGGTCGCGACCTTGGAGCGGGCATTCGCGATCTCGACACAGGCCGGATACCCAAGTGAGAGGTGTTGGAGTCGACTGCGCCTACTACTCGCGAACTTTGAGATCAACGCGGACTTAGACCTAGACGCGGAAGTCGCCGACGTAAGGCGAAGCGTGGAGCTGCTGCCTGACTCCACGGCAATGGTCGGCCTTCATGTCTTCGCATCTGAGGTTTACGCGAAGCGAGGTCTGCTTGGCACGGCGCGCTCTCACCTGGCGATCGCTCAAGACCTCAATAAGGCGGACGAGAATCGTTGGCTTGGCGGGCTGATCGCTATAAGTACGTTCTGCCTAAAGTACCTTGAGATGGACTATTTGGCTGCGGAAACAGCTGCCAAGAATGCCCTTCACCTCTCGAGGGCCTCCGGTCATCTCCGAGGAGAGTTTGCCGCTGTCATCGACCTTGCGCATGTCTGGATTCGGTTAGGACGATTCGATGAGGCCGCGCTGATGTTGAGGCGCGCCTCCAATATGTGTGACCTGAGCCCGCGATGTCGGGATTGCGTACGAGACGGAATCGCTCAGCTCGAGCTAAACACCGGCAACCTGAGAAGTAGCCGCCTTCTGGTTGAACAGGTGTTGGCCTCCGGAGCGAGACCTCATGCCTACGCCCGCCTTTGGAGCGCGCTGACAAAGTCGGAGATGTTGCTCAGGCAGGGCCTATATGAGGACTGTCGGGATCAATGCATCGGGGCGCTCGACGCGATGCCTAGACACGTGGACAATGGGCTCTCGCTTCGATTGAGACTCACCCTCGCAGAAGCTTTTGCGCGGTCCGGGGCTTTCAGCGAGGCGGGACACGTCGCCGCCATCGCGCGGCGGGATGTCGGTGACGCATCCGCCGGCCTGTTGGCCGAAGTAAACCACCGGATAGCAAGCATCTTGGCTCTGGGAGGCTTCGCCTTTCAGGCGCAGGCGCTCGCGGAACGCGCCAATAGGCTGAGCTCCGCGTTGGGTGCTCGTCCTGTTGTCCCTCGCCATGCTGAACATCTAGGGCCGACGGCATCAGTCGGTGTCAGTCAGGAGCCTGAAAGTCGTATCAGGAACGCATGTGGTCGAATTCTCGATAGAACTGCCGCGATTTTTGAACAGGCAATGCATCCCGAATGTGCGGCGTTAGAAGTCGGTCATCTCCTCCGTGACCTTGCGTGTTGTAGTCGATGGGCGATTGTTCAATTGCGCGGTCCTTCCCCCGCTGTGCTAGATGCCAGCCATCCGTTTTCTCCCGTCGAACTCGCCGAATTCACGGTGAATCGAACGACATTGGTAACTGAGTTACCGGGGAGTCGTGGAACTCAGATAAGAGTCATAGCCGAGCCTGTCCCATCGCTGGAGGCCATCGAGACACTTTCAAGGTTACTGCGAATCGTGCAGTACTCGTCGGGTCACTCAAAGTCGAGTGCCCTCACAGATGGGCGTGAGTTCCGGATGTCGCCAGAAGGCGCAGGAATGGCCAAGGTGCTTCAACTGGCTCGTCGAATCGCAGAAACCGATGTACCGGTTTTTCTGCTGGGCGAGACCGGGGTTGGGAAGGAGTGGCTCGCAAGGCGCATTCATGAGTGGTCAAAGCGGACCGCAACGAGGTTCGTTGGCTTCAATTGCGCGGCGGTTAGTCGAGAGATGCTCGAAGCACAACTGTTCGGTCACAGAAGGGGTGCGTTTACGGGAGCGATCGATAGTTCAGTTGGAGTTATACGAGCGGCCGAGGGCGGCACAGTCTTATTGGACGAGATTGCTGAGACGTCCTTGGAGTGCCAGGCAAAACTGCTCAGATTTCTTGAAGCCGGCGAGGTTCATGCCGTCGGTGACGTTTTGCCGAAGAAGGTAAGTGTTAGGGTGATTGCGGCAACGAATCGACGTCTCGAGGAACTGAGGTCGGTCGGGGTTATGCGGCCGGATCTGTTTTACCGTCTTAGTGTCCTTCGAATAGAGATTCCGGCGCTGCGCCATCGGAAGGGCGAGATTCTACCCATCGCCGAGGATTCGCTTGCAGAGTTTGCGCGTCAATTTGGAAAGGCGCCGCTGACTCTTTCGCCGGATTGTCGCGAGGCGCTTATCTGCTGCGACTGGCCTGGCAATGTCAGACAACTTGTGAATGAGGTCAGGCGCGCCGCGGCACTCGCGAAGGCTGGCGGAACAATTACAAGCCGAGACCTGTCGGAGGACGTCGGAGGGTCGTTCTCCACCTCCACGTCGGGAACGCCACAGCCACATGTTGAGATCTCTCTCAACCAGCCTCTATCGAATGCTACCGAGGAACTGGAGAGAGCTTCTATTACCCACGCGATACGCCTGTGCGACGGTCGCCGAGAGCAGGTGGCAGCGCTGCTGGGCTTATCTCGTAAAGGCCTCTATTTGAAGTGCCTTCGTCTTGGGCTTGAAGCAGAATCTCGAGCCGACAGACCTCTAGGCCACGATCGAAACGAGCATCCCGCGCCTCAAGAGTGACTGTCTGAGTCGTCGGCTCGCCCCAATGAAGCCTGGCATCCTCTACGACTGCTGCCTACTGAGCTTCACGACGTCGCCGACATCGGCGGACCGCTACCGGGGCCAGAGCCAGCCGAACACGCCCGCGGTGAGCGAGCCGTAGATCAGCCCGTCCAGCATGGACCGCAGCGTCGTGGCCCAGTTCCGCTTGAACCAGATGGACGCCTGCGGCAGGGCCATCGCATAGCACGCGAAGGCGGTCGTCCCCGCGAAGCGGAAGACATCCAGATACTCCGCACCCGGCCCGAGCGCGCGGCCCGCCATGTAGGCGCCAACGAGGCCGACAACGAGGCAGTAGGCGAACCACTGCGCGAGCGCGGCCCCCATGAACCACTGCCCGCCGGGCATGACCGTCATGAAGACGATGGGACCCTGGTTCACCTTCGCGACGTAGGCCGGGTCCTTCATCCCCTGTCTCGAGTCCGGCTTCGGGACGCCGTAGTCGCCGGGAGCGACTCCGAGCCTCCGGAACGCCTCCTGGAGCGCGTCTTCGTCCGGCACCTTCTTGAAATCGGCCGCGTGGTAGCCGAGGACCATGTGGATGACCGAGCTGGCGAGGAACACGACGACGGCCGAGAGCAGGATGGGCAGCCAGAGCGAGCCGATCGAGACCATGGGACGCCTCCTTGGGCGGCGCGTGCCGCGCCGCGCTCAGACCCGACGACCGAGCAGCAGTTCGTAGTGTTCGTGACCGGCCGAGCCGCGCGCCTCGGCGAACGTGACGTGACCGAGAACCTTCAGTTGATGCGTGGCCTCATCGTGCTCGACGACCGTGCAGGCAGGCTGGTCGAATGCAGTCACCTCGTCGACCAGGCCGAGCAGGTTCACATGAAAATCCGTCGAGGCACGCGTGAGCAGGTACACGCGAGGCGCCATCGCCGCAAAGTCGCGCAGGTAGGCACGACACGTGTCGGTCTCGATGTGCTGCAGTACCAGCGAGGCATAGACCAGGTCGAACGCCGCCTCTCTGAGCCGAGGCCAGTCGTCGCTCAACTGCACGCCGCGTCGGAATCGACAGCTGCCCACAGCGGGCAATCATCGGCGGCAGGTCGAATCCCACGACCTCGGGCGACAGCCGCGTCAGCAGCGGGAAGTTCCGGCCGAGTCCGCACCCGAAATCGAGGACACGCCGCGGAGCCGCAGGCAGCGGGATTGTCGGCTCGTACGGCGTGAAAGGCTTGCCGGCCTTGTAGCCCGTGAGGATCTTCTCCCGCAGGTCGTCGGCGTCGTCGGTTCTCGCAGCCGCGAGCCAGTCGTCAGCGCCAGGCATGGGTCGGCCGTGACGTCTGGGTCACGCCATCGGCGGAGGGCCCGCCGCCCGCCAGCGTTCGAGCAGGGAATCGACGCCGGCACCTGCGAGCTGACGGAACTCGCCAGGGTCGAGAAAGCGCCCGTAGCAGAACTTGCAGGACTCGAACGCGATCTCCGGCTGGTCCACGTCGACCATGCGGATCATCCGCGTGTGACACCGGGGGCAATTGACGAGGGTGGTATCCGGCCGTCCGTCGCCGGCCTCCCCCGTGTCGACGTCGGCGGCGGCGCCGGCGGCCTCGAGGCGCTCTTCTTCGAGGGAATCGAACCAGATCCCATGGCAGCCGGTGCAGCGGTCGACTTCAACGGTCGATACCTGCACGCGCTCCATCGGAGCCTTGCACTTCGGACACGTCATCGGCGCTCCCACGCGGGTCCGTCGTGCCGGACCGCGTGGCAACTATAGCAAGCCTGCCGGTCTCTCAGAAGGGCACGTTCTCCGCGCCGCGTTCGGCGATCTGCGCATCGAAGTCGGCGATGAGGGCATCCCGCCGTTTGAGCACCGCGGCCGGTTCGCCGGGAAGGCGGGTGCGCTGCTCCTGAGGAGCCTCGCGCTCACGCGCCGAGCGCGTCGGCGTCCGGCCCGACCGGCGTCAGCGGCACGACTTTCTGGGCAGGCGCGACGGCCATCGGCTCGACGAGCTGCCGGCCGAGCGTCCAGTACAACATCGCCAGCACGCACGACGCCGCCACGAGCAGCCAGTCATGGTAGCCAAGCGGGATGTAGCGGCTGAGCAGCGACGGCGAGTGGCTCGCGGCGATGTAGCAGAGGCAGAGCATGGGACCTGTCCAGGATCCGGACGTCCGCGTCTGCAGCATCCAGGGGGCCGTCGCGAAGAGGATCGGCAGCAGCACGCCGTAGTGGTGCGTCCACGCGACCGGCGACGTCATCGTGAGCGTCAACAGCACGATCGCGAAGTCGGCGGTGCTGCCGGCGGCGCGAAAGCGCACCGGCAGCCAGAGCGCGAGGCCGGTCAGCCCGACGAACGCGCTGAGCGTCCCGTAATACACGACCGGATGAAACGGCGCGAAGGCGCTGCGGTTGAACCTCAGGCTGTCGCCGTTCTCCAGGACGCGGTTCAGCAGGCCGTTGAATGACTGGTTGTGCAGGAACGCTTCGCCCTGCCGGCCGATCGTGCGGATCGCGTGCAGGTAGTCGACGTTGTCGGCGACCCCGTACGCGATGAGCGCCGCCGCGCCGCCAAGAAACAGCACGCCGGCCATCGGCACGAGGAATCGCACGCGCCAGCGCAGCAGGCCCCAGACGGCCAGCAGCAGGTACGTCGGCTTCATCAGGCACGCCAACCCCACGGCGACACCCGCGAGATCCTCGCGGCGCCTGAGCCACGCGAGAAGCGCCAGTGCCAGCAGGCCGTTGATCCACGCCTGGATCTGGCCGAGCAGTACGCGACGGCAACCGGATAGAAGCTCAAGGTCAGGCCGACGATCGCGAGACCGACGGCCGGGTCGTCGGATCGAAACTCGAGCGACGTGCCGCCGCCGGCGCGCCTCAGGATCCACCAGTTCGACACGACGATCGCCACCACGCTGAACCAGGAGACGATCGTCAGCCACTCGAGATTCAGCGGCCGCGTGAAGAGGAGCGAGGTGAGCGGGTACTGGAACTTCACCTTCCGCACGTCGAGCATTTCCTGGTAGACGGGCCGGTCGTGCGGCGCGCTCAGGTACTGCTCGGCGGCGGCCATCGGCCGCCACGAGTCGGTCTGCTGGTATCCGAGGAAAAATCGCCGCAGCGGCTGGACGATCGTCTCGCCTTCCGGCGCGCCGAACCAGGAGAGCGTCGCGGTGAGGAGAACGGCGTTGAAGAGAAACAGCAGCCACAGGGACCGCGCCGCGATCGAGACGAGCGGCTGGCCAGAGGCCGGCAGCGTTGGTGATGCCGTCGCGACGTCGGCCGCGCTGGAGGTGGCTGGCATGTCCGGGCGCGGCGCACGGTTGAGGTGCGCCCGACCGGGCCCAAGTATACGTCGCTCGCCGCTACTTGACGTACCAGTGCGCCGACACCGCGAAGCCAGGACCTCCGAGCTCGGAGGACACCTCGCCTTCCTGGACCCACCCGTATCGCAGGTCGGCGCTCAGCGTGAACCGCGGGATGCCGGCAAACGTCAGCTCGCTGCCGCCGAAGGCCTGGAATCCGAAGCTGTTCTGCGACAGGGCGAGGCCGCTCGCCTGCGGGCCGATGCCGACGGTCTGACGCAGCAGACGTGGCCCGGAGCCGAGATACGGCCGCACCCACACGTAGTCGGTCAGGAGGTTGGGCAGGGCGAAGAGCACGCTCGGCGAGAACTGCACGGCCGTCCGGCGATCGGCCAGCACGGGATCGGTGAGCGGCGATCGGGCGACTTCAAGCTGCAGGCCCACCCGATCGGTGATCCACGTGCGCGTGCTGAGTCCCGATCCGAACGCGGCGTTGCCCATCTGCCCGCCGAGTCCGACGACGTGTGCGGGCGCCACGACGTAGCCCGGACTCACCGACGCCGCGCTCGCCGCCGTCGGCGCCGGGTGCTCGCCGCCGCGGCGCTCGAGACCGGCAGCGCGACGCGGTGCCCGCGAGACTGGTGATGCCGCTCGGCGAGCCGCCGGTCGTCGTGCCCAGGCTCACGTGGACGTAGCCGATGCCGTCGCTTGCCGCGGGCCACGCCACCTTGACCCAGCTGCCGAGCTCGCGCGTGACCGGCAGCACGGCGCCCCGCTGCGCCTGTCCCAGCACCGGGCTCGCAACACTTGGCGCCGCGTGGACGTCGGCGGATGGCGTGCCGACCGTGAACGCAGGGCCCTGTGCATGGAGCCACACCGGACTCAGGCAGAGCAGCGCGACGACCGCGAAAACATGACGACGCATCGGTGACCTCCGGCAGGCCCAGGGGACAAGAGGCGTGCCAGCGAACCGCGCGATCTGCGCCCGGATCCCGGTCGAGGTGGAACGGCCGGGCTCCCGCAATGCCAGAACCGGCAGTCGGCCCACCAGCTTCGTAATGCGGCGGGACGCGTCCGAAGCGACTTCTTCCTGACCGGCCGAACGTCCCGTTGCACCTGCCGATCGATTATCTAGAATGAGTGAAACGACTCAGGAGTGACTGTCGAGGTCGCAACAGGAGCGAATGATGAGCGGTGTACGAGTGCTGGTCGGAACGCGCAAGGGCGCGTTCGTGCTCACGTCGGATGAAGGACGCGCCCGCTGGGACGTCAGCGGCCCGCATTTCGGCGGGTGGGAGATCTACCACATGAAGGGATCGCCCGCCGACCCCAATCGCATTTACGCGTCGCAGTCGGGCGACTGGTTCGGCCAGCTCCTTCAGCGATCCGACGACGGCGGAAAGACCTGGGAGCCGGTCGACAACAAGTTCGTCTACGACGGCGAGACCGGCACCCATCAGTGGTACGACGGCACGCCGCATCCGTGGGAGTTCAAGCGGGTCTGGCACCTGGAGCCGTCGCTGACCGATCCCGACACCGTCTACGCCGGCGCGGAAGACGCGGCGATCTTCCGCACGACCGACGGCGGCAAGTCGTGGTCCGAGCTTTCCGCGTTGCGCCGCCACTCGACCGGCTCGCAGTGGGCGCCTGGCGCCGGCGGGCTCTGCCTGCACACGATCCTCATCGACCCGCGGGACCAGAAGCGCCTGTTCGTCGCCATCTCCGCAGCTGGCGCCTTTCGCACCGACGACGGCGGCGCGTCGTGGAAGCCGATCAACCGCGGGCTGAAATCCGAGGGCATCCCCGATCCCAACGCCGAAGTCGGCCACTGCGTCCATCGCATCGCGATGCACCCGACGCGTCCGGGCGTGCTGTTCATGCAGAAGCACTGGGACATCATGCGGACCGACGACGCCGGCGAGTCGTGGACGGAGGTGAGCGGCAACCTGCCCACCGACTTCGGCTTCGTCATCGACGTCCACGCCCACGAGCCCGAGACGCTCTACGTCGTCCCGATCAAGAGCGACTCCGAGCACTATCCGCCCGACGGCAAGCTGCGCGTCTATCGCAGCCGCAGCGGCGGCAACGAGTGGGAGGCGCTCGGCAACGGCCTGCCGCAGCGCGACTGCTACGTCAACGTGCTGCGCGACGCGATGGCCGTCGACTCGCTCGATTCCTGCGGCGTCTATTTCGGCACCACCGGCGGGCAGGTGTACGGCTCGGCCGATGCCGGCGACACGTGGGCGCCGATCGTGAGAGATCTGCCACCGGTCGTTTCAGTGGAGGTCCAGACACTGCGATGATTCGAATCATCCTTCCGCAGCACCTGCGGACGCTCGCCCGCGTCGACGGGGAAGTGACACTCGACCTGTCGAGCGAAGTCACCACACGCGCGATCCTCGACGCGCTCGAGGAGTCGTATCCCGTGCTGCGCGGCACGATTCGCGATCACGTCACGCAGCGCCGCCGTCCCTTCGTCCGCTTCTTCGCCTGCGAAGAAGACGTGTCGCACGATTCCCCCGACGCGCCGCTGCCTGCCGCCGTCGCCTCCGGGGACGAGCCCTTCCTCGTCGTCGGCGCAATGGCGGGAGGGTAGGGAATTGGGGATTGGGGATTGACGATTGACGATTGAACGGTTGACGGTTGACGGTTGCAGGTTGACGGTTTGCCGGTCTGAATCCGCGCAATCCCCTGACGGCTGAAGGCCGAAGGCTGAAGGCCGAAGGCTGTTACAGTGGATCCGTGCGCGTTGTCAGGAGCTGGCTCAACCGTGGGGCCGAGCGTGTCAGGCATGGGGTCGAAGGTCTCGGCCGGTGGCTGGAGGCCCGCCCGGCGGCGGCGCGCAGCGCGGTTGTCGTCGGCGTCGTCGGCTCGTGGGTCTTCGCGATGGTGCTGGCGTGGTTCACGTGGGACCTGCTGGCCGCCATTCCCGATGACGACGGACTGCGCCGCGTCGGCGACATGGCGCAGGCGACGACGCTGTTCGATCGCAACGACCGTCCCGTCTTCACGATCTTCAAGGAACAGCGCATCGAGATCCCGCTGACGCGGGTCTCTCCGCTGCTGGTGAAGGCGATCATCTCGATCGAGGACCAGCGCTTCTACGAGCATCAGGGCGTCGACACCGTCCGCATCGTCGGCTCCGCGCTGACCAACCTGCGCACCGGCCGTCGGGCCCAGGGCGCGAGCACGTTGACGCAGCAGCTCGCCCGGCAGTCGTTCCTCACGCTCGACAAGTCCTACCGGCGGAAGATCAAGGAAGTCATCGTCGCCGCCGAGCTCGAGGCCGAGTACCGAAGGACGAGATCCTCGAGCTGTACCTCAACAAGGTGTACTTCGGCGACGGGCTGCACGGCGTCGAGGCCGCCTCGCTCGGCTTCTTCGGGAAGCACGCGTCGGACCTTTCGCTCTCCGAGGCCGCGCTCATCGCCGGCCTGGTGAAGTCCCCCTCGGCCTACGCGCCGACGGTCAACCTCACGCGCGCGCAGTCGCGCCGCAACCTCGTCCTGCAGACGATGGTCGGCGAGCGGCGCGGTCACGAGCGGCTGAAGCCGAGGCCGCGAGAGCCGAGCCTGTGAAGCTGCAAGAGCGCGCTCGGCCGCGACGACCCGCATGGCGCGTGGTTCAAGGAAGAAGTGCGCCGCCAGCTGGTCGCAAGCTTTGGCCTCGACCGCGTCTACGAGGGCGGGCTGAAGGTCTACACCACCGTGGACATGGCGATGCAGCAGGCGGCGGAGCTGCTGATCGAGGACGCCCTCACCGAAGTCGAGGAGCGCCGCGCCAGCCGCAAGAGCAAGACGCCGGACGACGGGGCCGAGCTCGAAGGGGCGCTGGTGGCGCTGGATCCCGCAGAGCGGCGCGGTTCGCGCCCTGGTCGGCGGACGCAGCTTCGAGTCGAGCCACTTCAACCGCGCCATCCAGGCGAAGCGGCAGCCGGGTTCGGCCTTCAAGCCGTTCGTGTTCGCGACGGCGCTCGAGCAGGGCTGGTCGCCGGCGTCAATCGTCGATCGCCTCGACGAGCCCATCCAGACGCTGCAGGGCGCGTGGATGCCGGAAGACGAGCACGCGACCACGCCGGAGATGACGCTGCGCACGGCGCTGCGCACGTCGAGCAATCGCGCGGCCGTGCGGCTGCTGCAGGAAGTCGGCATCCCGAAGACGGTCGACTACGCCAAGCGGCTCGGCGTCGGCTCCGTGCCCAGCGTGCCGTCGCTCGCGCTCGGCTCGGGCGAGGTCACCCTCGAGGGCATGACCGCGGCGTACGCGACCTTTGCCAGCGGCGGCATGCGCCACGCGCCGGTGGTGATCCGCCGCGTCGAGGACCGCGAGGGCGCGGTGATCTTCGAGTCGCCCGTCGACGCGACGCGCGTGGTCACCGAGCAGACGGCGTTCCTGCTCTCCAGCATGTTGAGCGACGTCGTGAACTACGGCACCGCCTGGAAGGCGCGCCGCGTCGGCTTCCAGCTGCCGGCGGCCGGCAAGACCGGCACCACCAACGACTACGTCGACGCCTGGTTCGTGGGCTACACGCCGAAGCTGGTCGCGGGCGTCTGGATCGGCTACGACCAGCCGAAGACGATCATCAGCGGCGGCTACGCGGGCGAGGTCGCGGTGCCGCTGTGGGGCCGCTTCATGAAGGCGGCGACGAAGGGCGATCGGCCCGAGTGGTTCACGCCGCCGAAGGGCCTGGTCGGCGTCTCGGTGTGCCGCATCTCCGGCAAGCTCCCCGGCGAGGGCTGCCTGGACGTGGAAGTCGTCAGCGACAGCGGGGAAGTGTCCCGCCGCTCGATGGTCATCACGGACTACTTCGCTCGCGGCAAGGCGCCCGAGGAAGTCTGCCCGCTGCATCCCGGCGGCGACCTCTTCTCGACGATGGCCGGCTGGTTCGGCAAGGACGGACCAAAGCCGGTCTCGAGTGCCGACGCCGGTGTGCCCACGCAGTCGGCGCCGGGAGTCGCGCCCGAACCGGCCGCCGCCGAGGCGCATCCGGCGGACGAGACGCCGCGAGCCGGTGAGGAACCGAAGAAGAAGAAGCGCGGGTTCTGGTCGCGCGTGTTCGGCAAGGGCAAGGACAAGCCGAAGCCGCCCGGCGAGACCTCGACGCCGAAATAGCGCGCACGCCTCGCGTGCTACGATCCGTGGCGAGTTCCCCGGCGATGCCATTTCGAACGCTGTTCGGCCACCGTCCGACGTTGGCGCTGCTCTCGCGCGCCGTCGCCGCGGGCTCGCTGCCGCCCAGTCTCATCTTCACGGGACCCGATGGCGTCGGCAAGCGCGCCGCGGCGCTGGCGGTCGCGCAGGCGCTCAACTGCCCGAATCCGGTGCCGGCGACCGACCGCCTCGCGGTGGACGCGTGCGGCGAATGCCCGGTCTGCCGCCGCATCGTCCGCGGCCTTCACCCCGACGTCACGGTCGTCGCGCCTGGAGAGACCGGCTCGATCAAGATCGATGTCGTCCGCGAAGAGATTCGCAAGACGACCTTCAAGCCCTTCGAGGCGCGCCGCCGCGCCGTCATCTTCGACGACGCCGACGGGCTCGGAGACGACGCACAGAACGCGCTGCTGAAGACGCTGGAGGAGCCGCCGCCGGGATCCGTGCTGATACTGGTCACCGGCCATCTGCACGCGCTGCTGCCGACGGTCCGCTCACGATGTCCGGTGGTGCGGTTTGCGCCGCTCACCCCAGGAGACGTCGCCGAATGGCTGATGCGTGAGCATGCCGTCCCGGAAGCGCAGGCGCGCGCCGTGGCGGCGGTGTCGCGCGGCAGCCTGGCCACGGCCCGCGAAACCGCCGAGACCGGCGTCGAGGAAGTCCGGGCGGCAGCCGAACGCGTCCTGGCGTCGGTTGCCGACTCCCGGGACCCGCGTCAGCGGCTCGACGCGACACGCGACATCGTCGGCAAGGGCAAGGGGTCGGGAGCAAGCGAGCGCGACTCGCTGGCGACGCACCTGCACGCGCTGGCGTCGCTGCTGCGGGACCTGGGCGCCATGGCCACGAAATCGCAGGCTGGCGTCGTCAACGTCGGATCTCGAGCCGGCACTGGCCCGGCTGGCGCCATCCTATGGCGTCGATCGGACGCTTCAGGCTTTCGCCGCCGTCGACCGCGCGCTGGCCGCGCTCGACCGCAACGCGAGCCCGAAGATCGTGGCAGACTGGGTGGTACTGAACCTGTAGGCACGCCGACGCGCAGCAGCGCGACGGCCGGGCCGTTTTCATAGATCGGATTCCTGCGTGGAACCCGCCGGTCAGTCGCACGTATCGGTCCGCTTCTCGCCCGCCGGGCGGGCGCACTTCTTCCTGCTTGCAGACGACCTGCCGCCGCTGTCTCCGGGGACCGAGGTCGTCGTTCGGACTTACGACGGCCCCGCGATCGGGCGGACCGAGGCGGTGCCGGCCGACGTCGCCGCGCGACGCCGCCCGGCCGACGATTCGGCTCCGCTGCGCGTCGTCCGGAAGGTCGGCGAGGCGGACGTCGTCACCCGGCTGAAGCACCAGCAGCGAGAGCGCGAAGGGCGGCAATACGCGGTCGAGCGGATCCGCGCGCACGAGCTGCCGATGAAGCTGTCGCGGGTCGAGCAGGCGTTCGACGGCTCGCGGATGGTCTTCTACTTCACGGCGGAGTCGCGCATCGACTTCCGGGAGCTCGTGCGCGAGCTGGCGGCGCGCTTCCGGACGCGCATCGAGATGCGGCAGATCGGCGTGCGCGACGAGGCGCGCATGCTCGGCGGCTACGGCTCCTGCGGCCGGCCGCTCTGCTGCAGCACCTGGCTGACCTCATTCGAGCCGGTGTCGATCCGCATGGCCAAACAGCAGGACCTGTCCCTGAACCCGTCGAAGCTGTCGGGGCTGTGCGGCCGGCTGAAGTGCTGCCTGCGCTACGAGCTGCCCAACAGCAAGGGCGTGCGCGGCGGCGGCTGCGGCGATGAAGGCAGCTGCGACAACCCGACCGGCTGCGGGACCGGCGGGTGTGGCACGGGCGGCTGCGGCAGCTGCGGCTCGACGCGATGAAGATCCTCCACGAGGCCGGCGCACGCCTCGCGCCGTAGTCCGCGCGCGATTCGGCGTCTGATACGATCGCGGGATGCCTCTGCCCCGCGTGGCCATCACCGTCGGCGATCCCTCGGGAATCGGCCCGGAGATCGCCGCCCGGGCGGCCGAGGATCCGCGGGTGCTCGAGGTCTGCGAGCCGGTCCTGTTCGGGCCGCCAGACCTTGCGCCATTCATCCCCGGGCGGCTGTCGGCCGAGTCGGGACGCGCCGCCTACGACCTGATCGTGCGTGCGGTGGCCGCCGCGACGCGCGGCGAGGTCGCCGCCATCGCGACCGCGCCCGTGAGCAAGGAAGCCTTCGCGCTCGCCGGCGTGCCGTGGAAGGGGCACACCGATCTGCTGGGGCACCTCACCGGCAGCCCGTTCGTCGCGATGATGTTCGAATCGCCGGCGCTTCGAGTCGTGCTGGCGACCGTACATGTGGCCCTGCGGGACGTGCCGGTGCTGCTCACGCGCGAGTTGGTCGAGAAGACGATCGCGCTGACGGCACGCGAGCTGCCGCGGTTTGGCGCGAGCGCGCCACGCCTCGCGGTCGCCGCGCTGAACCCGCATGCCGGCGAGCACGGCCTGATGGGCCACGAGGACGCCGAGGTGCTGGCGCCGGCGATCGAGGCTTGCCGCTCCGCCGGCATCGACGTGTCCGGACCGTTTCCAGCCGACACCGTCTTCCTCCGCGCCCACCGCGGCGAGTTCGACGCGGTCGTCGCCTGCTATCACGACCAGGGGCTGATTCCGGTGAAGCTGCTGGCCTTCGGCCAGGCCGTCAACGTGACGCTGGGCCTGCCGATCGTCCGGACGTCGGTCGATCACGGCACGGCGTTCGACATCGCCGGCACCGGGCGCGCCGATCACGGCTCGATGGTCGAGGCCGTGCGGCTGGCGGCCCGCCTGGCCCGCGCATCGACACCCGAGGCATCGCCCCATGGCTGAGCAGACCGAACGCGAGCAGGCGCAGCGGCTTGTCGCGGAGAATCGCAAGGCGCTGCACGACTATCACATCCTCGAGACCTTCGAGGCGGGCCTGGTCCTGCAGGGCACCGAAGTGAAGTCGATTCGCGAAGGCCGCGTCAACCTGCGCGACAGCTTCGCGCGCGTCGAGTCGGGGGAAGTGTGGGTCTACAACATCCACATCAGCGCGTACTCGCATCGCGGCTACGCCGACCACGAGCCGACGCGCCGGCGCAAGCTGCTGCTGCACCGCCAGGAAATCAGGAAGCTGATCGGCAAGACCGTCGAGAAGGGCATGACGCTGGTGCCGCTGCGGCTGTACTTCAAGAACGGCAAGGCGAAGATGGCCGTGAGCCTGGCGAAAGGCAAGCAGGCGCACGACAAGCGTGACGCGATCAGGAAGAAGGAAGTGGATCGCGAGACGCGGGCCGCGATGAAGGCGCGCAGCCGCTAGCACGGTCGTTCCACGTTGACGGGCGTACCCTGACCTTATAGGATTCCAAAGGATTATGGCTCGACGGGCGATTATCAGCGGTATCACCGGGCAGGACGGCTCGTACCTTGCGGAGCTGTTGCTCGCACAGGGCTACGAAGTCGTGGGGATCACGCGGCGGCTCAGCGCACCGAACTACTGGCGCATCGAGCATCTGCTCGACTCGGATCACGCTCGTGCCGGCCGACCTGCTCGACCAGCTGTCGCTCATCCGCGTCCTCGAGCGAGATCCGCCGCACGAGTTCTACAACCTCGCCGCGATGTCGTTTGTGCCCGCGTCGTGGGACCAGCCGGTGCTGACGGGCGAGTTCAACGCGCAGGGCGTGACGCGGGTGCTCGAAGCGGTCCGGCAGGTCGATCCGCGATTCGCTTCTATCAGGCGTCGTCGAGCGAGATGTTCGGCAAGGTGCGCGAGGTCCCGCAGACGGAGCTGACGCCGTTCTATCCGCGCAGCCCGTACGGCGTGTCCAAGGTCTACGGGCACTACATCACGGTCAATTATCGCGAGAGCTACGGCATGTTCGCCTGCTCCGGCATCCTCTTCAACCACGAGTCGCCGCGGCGCGGTCTGGAGTTCGTCACCCGGAAGGTCACCGATGGCGTGGCCCGCATCAAGCTGGGCCTGAGCGAGAGCTGCGCGCTCGGCAACCTCGACGCCCAGCGCGACTGGGGATTCGCCGGCGACTACGTCAAGGCCATGTGGCTGATGCTGCAGCAGGACGCGGCCGACGACTACGTCGTGGCGACCGGCGAAAGCCACTCGGTGCGAGGAATTCGTCGAGGTCGCGTTCGGCACGTCGGGACTCGACTGGCAGAAGCACGTCGTCAAGGATCCCGCCCTTCCTGCGGCCGGCCGAGGTCGATCTGCTGGTCGGCGACCCGTCGAAGGCGCGCACAGTGCTCGGATGGACGCCGTGACGTGAGCTTCCGAGCTCTGATCAGAATGATGGTCGACGCCGATCTCGATCGTCTGAGATCGCGGTCGATGGCAGAGCCCTCTGCAGGGCGCCTGTAGGGCGCATCTGCGCGACCAGATCCGCAGAACTTTGAGCGACTTTCCTGTCCAGGCGCATTTCGCGACGCTATCCGGACACCCCCGATCCCCATCGGCACAGTGCTGCCGATCGCGTTTGATCATCTTGGGAGTCATCTCGACGTTTGCAAGGGCTGCCGTGCCAGCCGGTTGCTGACCCTCGCGTTCGGGTTCGTCGCCACATGGCGACCTCGCGCCGCGACCAATTTCGCTGGCCGGTCGGAGCTGAGCACCCGCGACGAGACCGCCGGGCTGACGCCGACATTCGACGTGGCGCTGATACTTCCTGCCCCTCCGCCGCTGCGCCAAAGCCCGTCTGCTCCCAAACCACCCTTCGGGAGAAGGCACACTCTTTGAGCAACCTGACAAGTCAGCGATATCGATTTTGTTGGTGAACTACCACCCGTGCGACGCGAGCCAACGATGGCACGCTCCGGGCTCGTCGCCCCAGCTG